>CAWGQG010000003.1:0-862485 GCA_963824785.1 uncultured Solirubrobacterales bacterium | reverse complement strand
GGCCAGAACCCTTTGCGACCGAAGGCCGTCAGCAGCGCGGGCAGCAGCGTCAGCCCGGCCACCATCGCGGTGAAGACTCCGATCGCCGCGACCGGCCCGAGGGTGTTCGTGTTCCGGGAGTCCGCGACGACCAGGACGAGCATCGCCAGCGTGACCGTCAGACCGCTGGCGAGGATCGCCGGGCCCGACCGTGCAGCGCAAGCTGCATCGCCTCGTGCTTGTCCTCGTGGCGGCGGAGCTCCTCCCGGTAGCTGGAGACGAGCAGGAGGCAGTAGTCGGTCCCCACCCCGAACATGAGCACGATCAGGATGCCCGGTGACGTTCGAGGAGACGATCGCGCCCGACTTCGGCGTACAGGTAGATGAAGCCCTGTGAGACGAGGTAGGCGAAACAGCACGACGATGATCGGGCTCATCGCGACCAGGAGCGCCCGGTAGATCGCGCCGAGGAGGACGAGCACGAGCAGCATCGTCGCGAGCAGCAGCTTCACGTCGAGCTCACCGAATACCTCCGTGAAGTCAGCGAAGGTGCCGACGTCTCCCGTCACCTTGATCGTCAAGCCGTCGGGCTTGTCCTCGGCGACGAGGTCTCGGACCTTCTTTCCCGGTGTCCGGGATCTGATCGAAGTCATTGGGGACCGTGATCGACCGTGTAGGCGACCTCGCGGTCATCGGAGACGAGGCCAGGCGATGAGCCCTGCTGGAAGGGCACCTCCGGCGGCCCGGTCAGCACGACGTCGGAGTCTTCCTTGGCCGCCTCGTCCTCGATCGCCTTTGCGTCCGCCGCGATCTTCTGCGCGTCGGAGCCCGTCAGCCCGCCCTCGCGCTGGTAGACGATCAGCCCCTGGGCCGTCTCACCGGTGTCGAAATCGTCGGACAGTCGCTCGGCGACCTCCGTGGACTCAGCGCTCTCGGGGAGGAAGGAGGCGGTGTCGTCCCGCGTCTCGTCTGCGAGCTTCGATCCAAGAGGCACCATCGCGAAGACGGCGATGAACCAGAGGGCGATGATGACCCACTTGCTGCGACGGCCGGTGACGAGCGCTGCGAGCTTCCTCAACGGGACCTCCTCCTTGAAGTCGTTGTTCGACGATCCTGCTGTTGAGTTAGACGGCCGCAGGCCCGGGAAGTAATCGGTGCTGAGGACAAACTACGATCCGGCGATTCACAGATCTGTGAACGGATCACAGAGAGGCGCGCAGAGCCAGGATCCGGTCCACGCTCGCCTCGAAGCGGGCGCGGTCGAGCTTGCCGCTGTCGAGCGCCTGTCGCAGGGCGCGCGCGGCTCGGACGCCGGCGTCGCAGTGCACGTAGAGCAGGATGTCCGACCCCGCGGCGGCCGCCCTGACGGCGACCTTCGCGGGAGAGCTTCCCGCCCGCGCTCCGGGGGCCTCGAGCGAATCCGTGATCGAGACGCCCTGGAACCCGAGCCGGTTGCGGAGCTCCCCGGTGGCGATCTTCCGCGACTGTGAGGCCGGCAGCGAGGGGCCGCCCAGCGCCGGGTAGCGCGCCGAGCTGAGCATGACCAGCCTGGCGCCCGCGGCGACATAGGCCTGGTACGGGCGCTCGTCGATGGAGCGCAGCGCCTTGGCCGAGAGGCGGATGCTCGCCGGCCGCAGATCGGTGTTGGCGGAGGTCGAGCCGAGTCCGGGGAAATGCTTCGCCGTCGCGGCGACGTTGGCGCTCTCGAGCCCCTCCGCGAAGGCGACGCCGGCGCCTGCGACGCGGCCCGCCTTCGAGGAGAAGCCGCGGTCCTGATCCGCGATGAAGCCGCTCGGCCGGGCGACGTCGAGGACCGGAGCCAGATCGACGTTGATGCCGACGCCCTTCAGGCTGGCCCCGGTGGCCGCGCCCTGGGAGCGAGCCGTCCCCGCGCCCCGTGCGCCCATCTGCTCGGCGCTGAACTTGGGCGGCCCCGGCAGGCGCTTCACCTGGCCGCCCTCCTGGTCGACCGAGATCACCACGGGCGTCGCGGAGGGCCGGGGGCCGCTCGGCGGCCTGGATCGCGGCGGACATGCGGCTGAGCTGTGCGCGGCTGCGGATGTTGTCGTCGAAGTAGATGACTCCGCCGATCTCGCCGTTCGAGATCGCGCCTAGGAGGCTGGCCGGCGCGGCGCGCCCGTCGAACCCGCAGACGATGCGCTGGCCGGCGAGCTGGCGGACGGTCAGATCGGCGGCCGCGCGCGTCTCAGGCTGCAGGGAGACCACGGGAGTCGATTGAGCCATGACGGGATCGGGGTCGGAACCGGAATCCGCCGTGAGCGCGATCCCAGCCGCCACCGCTCCCGCGCTCGCGAGAGCGACCAACCCGATCCCCGGCCTCGCCATGGGGCCGAGACTAGCGGCCGCGCTTGCGGATACAGCCGCGCTTGCGGAGCTTGCGGACGAGCTTGCGCTTGATCCGCTTCGCCTTCTCGGCGTTGTCCAGCGTCTTCGCCCGCTTCAGCTTGGCGCGAAGCGACCGGCACCTCTTTTTCTTCTTCGCAGCCTTGCTGGGCGCCTTGCCCTTGGGGCCGGGCTGCGCTCCGGGGTCGCCGCCGGTGGACGCGGCGATCGACCGCTCCCACATCTGGATGTAGGCCTCCGCGCCGTTGGTCATGTCCTCGGTGATGGCCTGTCCGGCTCCCGCCGTCCTCGACTCGGCCTGCAGCCGCACCCCCTCGGCCCAATCGGGATAGAGCCCGTAATGGGCCGTCCCGTGCTGGTTGAAATCGAAGGTGAAGCTTCCGGACTCCTGCTTGTCGATCGTGATGGCCGGGTTGACGGGCGACTGGAACGGATACGTGATCGGAACGTCCTCCGGGCCGGTCGGAGGCCCGCCCTGGGACGCGAAGCCGTTCATGTCCGCTCCGAACCCGAGCCCGAACAGGTACGGGTTGGCCGTGTCGTAGCCATGCCCGACCATGTCGACCCAGTCGTCGACGAACTTCGCGGGACTCTTGGCGGACGGGCCGATGAAGCCGCCCAGCCCCGAGATCCTGGGGAGGGCGTTGTCGGTGCTCCAGCTGTGCGAGGTCATCACGCCGCCGTAGTTCCTCCCCTCGACGAAGTCCAGGGCGCTGTTGCGGGCGATCACGCTCATGTGGTCGGGGTCGAAGATCATGCCCTTGTCCATCATCTGCCTGATGGCGAGCTCCCCGAGCTCGCTGAGCCCGCGCTGGTTGCAGTGCGGGCCCGGGCCATAGGCGGGGACCAGCGTGATGTCGGTCTGATCCGCGAACAGCTCCAGGCCGCCGGCGATCACGGCGTCGTCGTTGTGGGGAGCCGCGGTCGGCGAGTGGTCGTGGTTGGCCGGGTCCTCGCACTCCTCCAGGTCCCAGAAGGTTCCGGCCGAGTAGAGGTTGCCGAGGTTGGTGATCGTCCCCACCTGGGCCGCCGTCGCCGGCCACGCCGGTGAGCGCGTTGTCGAACTTGTTGACCAGCTCGACCTGCCGGACGCCGAGGTCCTAGATCTCGTCGAGCCCGTTGGTCACGTCCTGCTCGCTGCATGTCGGCACGTCGCCGGGCTGCATCAGGCGGCAGTCGAACGGCTCCGAGACCTCCATCCCGAGCACGACGGCGAGCTTGCCGTCGTTGATCACCTGGCGGGCCTCGGCGGGGGTCTCGACGATCCGGTACCAGCCCTTGCCGGGGCCGCCGCTCTGGGCGTCGATGTAGTCCTGGAGCTCCGCCAGTCCGCTGGAGCTCCCGCCTGACCGTGTCCATCTCGTTGCAGTTCTGGGTCTTGGCTGGGGCGTGAGCGGATAGAGCTCGCAGAGGACCCGGTTCTCGACCATCAGGTTGACGAAGACCCGCAGGCCGCCGCGCCAGGTGCGCTCCAGCCACTTGTAGTAGGACTGCTCGTGCGTGTAGTGGTTGTGCCGCGGCCATCCGGCGAAGGTCGGCCAGCCGCCGGTGTTGTGGCAGGCCGTCTGCGAGAGAGCGGCCTCCAGCACAGCGCTGCAGCTGACCTGCCCATCCGGCCCGTGGTCATCGCAGTCCTTGAGCGCGAAGGGCGCGCCGAAGCGGTGCCAGGGCGGCCGCAGTGCGCCTTGGTCCCGAGGAACTCGAACGCCATGTGGTGCATGTGCGTCTCGACCAGCCCGCGGACCGCGGGGCCCGCCCGCCGGGTCGGACGGGTCGGGACCGCTGACGTTGACCTCGACCTCCGGGATACTCGGCACAGCCGGTGACCTCGTCGACGCGTGAACAGGCCCGGCGCGCCGCCGGCCCCCTCGGCGACCGTGATCAGATTCCCGGTGCCGTCCACCGCGAGCTCCCTGCCCACGAACTCGTTGACGATCCGGAACGCGTTGCCGTCCTCGTTGACGGTCCAGTCGGAGTTGTCGCTCGGCTGGGCGGCGGGCCGCACGCCATTCGTCTCCGTGCGCGCCAGGAAGTCGGCGTCCTCGCCGAAGAGGAGGTAGCGGCCGAGATCCGTCGCCTGGAACCGGAACGGCTCGCCCTGCGCGGCGCTCGCGGCGGTGGCGGCGTAGCCGGGCAGGAGGGGAAGCGGGTTCCCGGTCTCCTGCACCCACTGGCTCGTCGACTGGGACTTGAGCGCGTAGCAGCCGTGGACGATCTCGTAGCGGTCGAGGTCGGGCGGACCCGCCGCGCTCGCGGCGCCCGGCGCCACGGCAGCGGTCAGCGCCAACGCCAAGGCGCCGGCCATCCTGGCCTTCCCCGAGAACCTCCCTCGAAGCATGGGAGAAGTCTAAATGTGCGCTTTGGGACGTGCGCCGCTTCGCCGCCCAAGGCGCCGTCCGGCGTCGTTCTTAGCCTGCCTCCCGGTGCCGCCGCTGATCAGCTTCGAGGAGGCCCTCGCCCTGGGGGAGCTGACCGATCACGAGCAGATCGGGGATCTGGTCGAGCGCGCCTGGGCGGTGCGGACCGAGCGCTTCGGCGACTCGACCGACATGTGCTCGCTGGTGAACGCCAAGTCGGGCGGGTGCGCCGAGGACTGCGGCTTCTGCGCGCAGTCGCGCTACGCCGAGGCGGACACCCCGATGCACGCGATGATGGAGCCGGACCAGATCCTGGAGCACGCGAAGGCGGCCGAGGCCGCGGGCGCCCACCGCTTCTGCATGGTCACGCAGGGTCAGGGGCTGTCCAAGACGGGACTTCGCCAAGATCCTCGAGGGGGCCCGCCTGGTCTCCGAGCAGACGAACCTGAAGCGCTGCGCCTCGATCGGGCACATGTCCGTGGACCGCGCCAAGCAGCTGAAGGAGGCGGGGATCCAGCGCGTGCACCACAACGTCGAGTCGGCGCGCTCCTACTACCCGGAGGTCTCCACCACCGTGCGCTACGAGGGCCGGCTGCGCACGATCGACGCGGTCAGGGAGGCGGGGTTGGAGAGCTGCGTCGGCGGCATCCTCAACCTCGGGGAGTCCGAGCGCCAGCGGGTCGAGATGGCCTTCGAGCTGTCCGAGATCGATCCGGACTCGGTCCCGATCAACCTGCTGAACCCGCGCACCGGCACCAAGTTCGGCGACGCGCGAGATGATGGACCCGTGGGAGGTCGTCAAGTGGGTCGCGATCTTCCGCCTGATCCTGCCCGACGCCCTCTTCCGGCTCTGCGGCGGCCGGGTCGAGAACCTCGGTGAGCTCCAGCCCCTGGCCGTGAAGGCCGGCCTCAACGGGGTGATGATGGGGAACTTCCTGACCACGCTCGGGGTCGAGCCGGCCGAGGACCGGGAGATGTTCGAGGAGCTGGGACTGAACGTCGCGCGGCAGGACGACAACGGCGCGAACCCCCGGCCCGACAACCGCTCGGGCTGGCTGGAGGGCGACACGCCGCAGACCCCGATCGACGAGCTGATCGACAGCCAGGCGGACGCGAACTTCTGGGACCCCTCGACCCAGCTCAGGGTGGTGAAGAAGAAGGGGAAGCCGCCGGCGTACCCGACGCCGGCGCCCGAGCCGGCCGGTTGGGGTGACTGAGCTCGCCGAGCGCCTCGCGGAGCTGGAGTCGCAAGGGCTCCGCCGCAGGCTGCGGATGGTCGGGAGCCCGCAGGGCCCGAAGGTGGTGCTCGACGGAGCCCCGGTCCTGCTGCTCTGCTCCAACAACTACCTGGGTCTCGCCGATCACCCGCGGGTCCGGCGCGCGGCGGCCAACGCCGCCCTCCGCTGGGGCGCGAGCGCCGGGGCCTCCCGGCTGATCTCCGGCACGATGCCGGCGCACGCCGAGCTCGAGTCGGAGCTGGCGGCGTTCAAGGGCAAGGAGGCGGCGCTGCTGTTCGGCTCCGGCTACCTGGCCAACACCGGCGTGATCTCGGCCCTCGCCGGCGAGGGAGAGGTCGTCTTCTCGGACGAGCTCAACCACGCCAGCATCATCGACGGCTGCCGGCTCGCCAGGGCCGACGTGTTCGTCTACCGCCACGGCGACACCGAGCACCTGGCCTGGGGGCTCCAGAAGGCGCGCGGCCGCGGGACGCTGATCGTCACGGACGGGGTCTTCTCCATGGACGGCGACACGGCGCCGCTCCCGGAGCTCGCCGAGCTGGCGGAGCGAAACGGCTGCAGGCTGATGGTTGACGAGGCTCATGCCACCGGATGTGCTGGGCCCGGCGGACGTGGCGCTGTTGCCGCCGCCGGGCTCAGCGACCGAGTGGACGTCGTGATGGGAACGCTCGGCAAGGCGCTCGGCAGCTACGGCGCCTATGTCTGCGGCTCGGCCGAGCTTCGCGACTACCTGATCAACACGTGCCGACCGCTGATCTTCTCGACCGCGCTGCCGCCGGCGGCGCCGGCCGCCGCGGGCGCCGCGCTGGAGCTCCTGCGCCGCTGGCCGCGCCGGGTCGAGCGGCTCCAGGCGAATGCCGGGGTGCTGCGCCAGGCCCTGCGCGACGAGGGACTCGACGTGGAGCCGTCCGGCTCCCACATCGTCCCCCTGCTCGTCGGCGAGGCCGAGCAGGCGATGGCGCTGTGCGAGCGGGCGCTCGAGCAGGGCGTCTTCGCCCAGGCGATCCGGCCGCCGACGGTCCCGCCGGGGACCTCGCGGCTGCGCATGTGCGTGATGGCGACCCACCTGGTCGCCGACCTGCAGCGGGCAGCCCGCGTGATCGGGCGGGTCTCCCGCGAGCTCGGCACCGTCTCGCCGGCCGCCGCGACGGCGGTCGCCACGCCCCCCGGGGACGAGCAGCTTCCGCAGGCCGCCTGAGGCGCGCCGTGGACCGGGTCTTCGTCACCGGCACGGACACCGAGGTCGGCAAGACCGTGATCGCGGCGGCGATCGCGAACACGGCCGTCCGCGACCAGCGCAAGGTCGGGGTGATGAAGCCGGTCGTGACCGGCCTCGAGGACTACCCGAACACCGGCAAGGACCTCGGCTGGGAGTACGCGGCGACGCTCCCGGATCACGAGCTGCTCCGGCTCGCGGCCCGCTCGGACCAGACCGACCGCGAGATCGCGCCCTACCGCTTCCATCACGCCACCTCCCCACACCTCGCGGCCTCGCTCGCGAAGCGGAGGATCGAGCCCGAGCGACTGCGGCCCGCCGCCAAGGCCGCCGCGGAGGGCGCCGACCTGTTCGTCTGCGAGGGCGTGGGCGGGCTGCTCGTTCCCCTCAACGCGGAGTACATGGTTCGCGACCTCGTGCGGGACCTCGACCTGCCGCTGGTGGTGGTGGCGCGCCCCGGACTGGGGACCATCAACCACACGCTCCTGACCCTCGCGGCAGCGCGCGAGGCGAGGCTCGAGGTCCTCTGCGTCGTGATGACCCCCTGGCCCGCCGAACCGTCGGCGGTGGAGAAGTCCAACCGGATCACGATCGCGGCGCTCGGCGACGTCGAGGTGCTCACCTACCCCCAGGTGGACCTGACCGCCCCCGAGAACTGGCCCGACATCGAGCCCGGCAAGGTGCCGGCAAAGCGACTCATATGACCGTCCAGGGCGAGCCCCGGTTCCGGCCGACGGGCGATCTAGATTGCGCCGTGGCGATGGGAACGGAGGCCCAGCTCGATCACCAACACCTCTGGCACCCGTTCACGCAGCAGCGGGACTGGGTCAGCGAGGAGCCGGTGATGATCGTCCGGGCCGAGGGGACCGAGTTGATCGACGCGGAGGGGCGCCGCTACCTGGACGGCGTCTCCTCGCTCTGGTGCAACGTCCACGGCCATCGCCACCCGATGATCGATCAGGCGGTGCGGGACCAGCTCGGCCGAGTTGCGCACTCGACGATGCTCGGGCTCTCCCACCCGGGCGCCGCCGAGCTGGCCGCGCGCCTGGTCGAGATCACGCCACCGGGGCTCGACCGGGTCTTCTACTCCGACTCCGGCTCGACCGCGGTCGAGGTCGCCCTGAAGATGGCGTTCCAGTACTGGCAGCAGCGCGGCGGGCAGCACGTCCGGCGGCGCTCCTTCATCTGCCTGGAGGACGCCTACCACGGCGACACGATCGGCTCGGTCTCGGTCGGCGGCATGGACCTCTTCCACTCGAAGTTCGCGCCACTGCTGTTCGAGGCCCAGCGCGTCAAGCCCGGCGACATCGAGGAGATGGCGCGGACGATCGCGCTCCACGAGGAGGAGCTCGTCGCCGTGGTCGTCGAGCCGCTGGTTCAGGGCGCCGCCGGGATCGTCACCCATCCGCCCGGCTACCTGCGCGCGGTGCGCGAGCTCTGCGACCGCCACGACCTGCTGCTGATCTGCGACGAGGTCGCCACCGGCTTCGGCCGCACCGGGACGATGTTCGCGTGCGAGCAGGAGCGGGTCTCCCCCGATCTGCTCTGCCTGGCGAAGGGGCTGACCGGCGGCTACCTGCCGCTGGCCGCGACGCTTGCGACCGAGCGGATCTACGAGGCCTTCCTCGGCGCGCCCGAGGAGTCCAGGACGTTCTTCCACGGCCACACCTACACGGGCAACCCGCTCGCCTGCGCGGCCGCCCTCGGCTGCCTCGACGTGTTCGAGCTGGAGCGGACCTTGGTGCGGATCCAGCCGAAGATCCGGCTGCTCGAGGAGCTCCTCGACGAGGTCGCGGCGATGCCGGAGGTGGCGGAGGTCCGCCATCTCGGCCTCATGGCGGGAATCGACCTGGGCGAGCACGACCCCGCCCTCCGCATGGGACACCGGGTCGTGCTCGCGGCCCGCGAGCGCGGCGTGATCGTCCGGCCGCTCGGAGACACGATCGTCCTGATGCCGCCGCTGTCGATCTCGAAGATGGACCTCGGCCGGCTCGTCGAGCACGGTAGCCGCGGCAATCAAGGCGGCAATGCCCAGTCGTGGAACTCGATCCCGGCGCCCGCGGCCGACTCGACGCGGCATTGCTCGACGCCGCCTAGGCACCATGTCGGGGTACACCCCCCTATAGCGGGGTCAACCCCGACATCGTTTCTAAACGCCGCCCTCCGGCCCGCTTTGACGCTCCCTCCATCGCCGCTGTAAGACACCTGTGATGAAGATGCGCCGGCGCCGTAGTACCCGTGTGAGCACTGCTGTTGCCACCGCCAACCGAAGCCGGTTGACGAGGCCCGGCATCGCGTTCGAAGTCGCTCTATCGCGAGAGCCGGGATGACCTGTTCGCATATGTGGCCGGGCTGCTGCGCGACCGCTCCGCGGCAGAGGAGGTCACAGCCCAGGCCTTCGAGCGGGCCTGGCGGCGCAAGCGGCAGCTCGACCCGGAGCGCGGCTCGCCACGGGCCTGGCTGTTCGGCATCGCCCGCAACGCGGCGCTGGATGAGCTGCGGCGCAGGTCACGCATGGGCGCATGCCCGCGGATACGCCCTCTTCCCCAGCCGCTGCTGCTTCTACCCCTGCCCCTCGCGCCAGCGGCGGGGACCCCGCCCAAATCGCGGTCGAGCGCACCGCACTGCGCCAAGCGCTGGATCAGCTCGACGGCCGCGACCGCGAGCTGGTCGCGCTCAAGTACTTCGCCGGGCTCTCGAACTCCGAGATCGCGTCCGTGACCGGGATCAGCGAGAGCAACGCCGGCACCCGCCTGCACCGAGCACTCGAAAAGCTGAGGAGGTCCTTCGATGACGCTGTCTGACACCGAGCTGGCCCGCGAGCTGCGGGCTGTCCGCCCCGAGATCGACCAGGACTTCGCCGCCGAGCTCGACGCCTGGGCCGCCGAGGGCTTCCCCTCCGCCGCGGAGCTGGCGAAGCGGGGTGCGCGAACCGAGCGCGCGCCCCGCCTCGCCGGCCTCCGCGAGCGGTTCCGCGGCTTCATCGACCGCCCGCTGCTGCCGGCGATGACGGCCGCGGCCGCCATCGTTGCTCGCCTTCGTCGTCGCTGTCAGCGTCTACACCGCCAACGACGACGGCGACATCCGCAACGACTCGCTCGACAGCAGCGGTTCCGGCCAGGAGAGCGCCCCCGCCGTGGAAAGCCAGGCCGGCGACGAAGTCGGAGGAACCGGCCGCGCGGCCGAGAAAACCGGCTCCCTGCCCTTCACGGGCGGACCGGGCGTGCCCGTTCCGGTGCCCCCCACCACCCAGCCGATCAAGCCGGGCCAGGAGCGGATCCAGGAGAAGACGGCGGCGATGACGCTCTCGGCCGACGCTGACGAGGTCCGCGAGGTCTCAGACGGCGTGGTCGACGTGGTCGAGCGCTACGACGGGATCGTGGTCAGCTCGCAGGTGAACGTCAACGGCGACCGGGCGCGGGCGAGCTTCGACCTGCGAATTCCCAGCCAGAACCTCGAGGCGGCGCTGGCCGACCTCTCCGACCTGGCCAGCGTCCAGTCGCGCAGCGACGGCGTCACCGACATCACCGCGCCGTTCGTGAGCGCCGAGGAGCGCTTCGACGACGCCAAGGCCGAGGTCGACGCCCTGGTCGTCCAGCTCGGCGAGGCCACTTCGGCCGACGAGATCGCTCAGATCCGCGAGCGGCTGCGGATCGCGCGGGGCGATCTGGCAACAGTCCGCGCCGAGCTGGCGAGCCTGAAGCAGCGGGCCCAGTTCTCGCGCCTGAGCCTGACGGTGGTCGGCGATGGAGACGGCGACGGCTGGTCCATCGGCGACGCGGTCGACGACGCCGGCTCCGTCCTGGAGTCCATCGGAGGAGCTCTGCTGGTGGGCGCCGCCGCGATCATCCCCTTCGCCCTGCTACTGGGCCTCGGATGGCTCGGCCTCAGCCGCATCAGCGCCGCCGCAGGCGAGAGGGCTCTGGACGAGAGCTAGCCAGCCTCGACGCCCCCGAGCGCGGGTGGCACCGGATTCCGAACCGGGCGAAGTCCTTTCAGGCGAGACCCGGGCGGAATCCGGTGACAGGACCCGCGCCCGAGAGCTTGGTCCCGAGAGCTTTGCCTACTCCTCGTAAGGCTCGAAGTCGCTCTTGCGCGCCCCGCAGACCGGGCAGAACCAGTCGTCGGGGATGTCGTCGAACGCGGTTCCCGGCGGGACCCCGCCATCGGGGTCCCCCTCGGCCGGGTCGTAGACGAAGCCGCATGAGGTGCAGACCCAGAGCTGCTTGGTCGCTGCCTCCATCGGCGGCCAATCTAGCGATACCCCAGCCAATAGGCTCCGATCGCGTGCCTGCGCCACAGGACCGGACAAGCGAACCCGCCACCCCGCGTCCGGCCGCCACGATCATCCTCCTGCGCCGCGGCGGCAAGCACACCGACCGCGGCCTGGAGGTGTGCCTGGTCAAGCGGCAACCCGGAGGCCCGCTTCATGCCCGGCGTCTGGGTCTTCCCCGGCGGGGCGGTCGACGAGGCCGACGGCGAGGGCGACGAGGCTTCCGCGGCGCCGCCGTCCGCGAGCTCGAGGAGGAGGCGGGCATCGGCGGTCGATGCCGGGAGCTTGTCGGCTACTCGCGCTGGATCACGCCGAAGGTCGTCCCGATCCGGTTCGACACCCGCTTCTACCTGGCACTGGCCCCGGCCCACTCCCCGCCGAAGCCCGACGGGTCGGAGACCGTCGATGCCGGCTGGTTCGCTCCGCAGCAGGCACTCGACCTGCACGCGAAGGACGAGATGCAGCTGGTCTTCCCCACCATCAAGCACCTGGAGTCGCTGGTCCCGTTCGCGAACGCGGAGGAGGCGCTCGAGGCGGCGCGGCGCCGCGACGTGAAGGCGGTTGAGCCCGAGGTCGTCGGGGAAGGAGACGACCGTCGTATCGTCCTGCCCGATGATCTTCCCTGATGAGTCTCCCTGAAGGCCCACCGTGACCGGCAGCCTGCCACCAGAGGTCTGCGAGACCTTCGAGCGCTTCATCACCACCGAGTTCACCACGGTCGGCGCCAACAAGCAGCCGATCACCTGGCCGGTCACGCCCTACTTCAAGTCCGGCGCCGCGACCATCGACGTCACCACCGGCATCGGCTACCCCAAGAAGGCGGACGACGCACGGCGCCATCCCAGCGTCGCGCTGCTGTTCTCGGACCCGACCGGCTCCGGGATCGACGGCGGCCCGCAGGTGCTGGTGCAGGGCACCGCGGAGGTCGACGAGCAGGATCTGGACGCCAACGCTGATCGCTACTTTCGTGAATCGGCGGAGAAGCTGCCCGCCACGAAGAAGATGCACCCGCCGAAGCCGATTCGCGGCCTGATCGACTGGTACTACGCGCGGATCTACATCAAGGTCCGTCCCGAACGGGTCTTCGTCTGGCCGCGAGGAGACATCGCCGCCGAGCCCACCATCCACGACGCCCACCTCGAGGAGGTCCGGTCGGGACACGTGGAGGAGCCGGTCGAGGACCACGGGCCCCAGATCGGCGGCGAGCCGGTCTGGGACGAGCGAGTGGACGAGCTCGGCGAGCGCGACCGCGAAGCGGTCGTCAGCTGGCTCGCGCCCGACGGCTTCCCGCTCAGCGCCCGTATCCCGATCCGCGTCGACCGCTCGGCCGGCGCGATCAAGCTCGAGGCCGCGCCGGCCGGCCTGCCGCTCGCGGAGGGCCGCGCCTGCCTCACCGCGCATGCGCACCACCCCGAGTTCCTCTGGCAGCGGAACTTCCAGATCAGGGGGGACCTCGAGGGCTCGGACGGAGACTGGCGGCTGGTCCCCCACAAGCTCGTCGGCGGCTTCGAGCTTCCACCCGGGCGGGCCGCCGGCATGTGGCAGTTCGTCAAGCGAACGGTGCCGATGCGCCGGCGGGCCAAGGCGCGGTTGAGGGAGCGCTAGGGAAAGGGCTCGAGGCCGGCATGCCAGGGCCCTGGCTTGTAGGTCGCCAGATTGTTCTCGGCCATCTCGAGCTGAAGCCGCTCGAAGATGCCCGCGGCGTGCTTCAGCGCGTCCTTGAGCTCCTCGGGCGTGCGTGCGCGCAGCTTCCAGTGGAAGAAGAGCTGGAGGTCGGTGATGCCGAAGTCGACCTCGGCCGGGATCCTGGTCGTCCAGTCGATGAAGGCGGGACTGAACAGCTCGCGCAACGCCACGGGGTCGTGTTCGCTGGGAACGGTCGCGATGAAACGCTTGTTGAAGTCGATGCTCTCGAACTCCACCCGGCGACGTGAGCGGCGGTCAAGGGTGTCGCCGGCGGTGCGCTCGATCGACTCGACGTTGAAGACCGGGACCACCTTCGCGAGGTCCGGCATGTGGGCCTTGGCCAAGACCGCCCCCGGCAGCACGGCCTTGCGGCCGAAGCCTCCCTCCTCGCGCTCGTCCGCGTCGCAGCTCGCGCCCCAGAAGTCATCGACGAGCTCCCCCGTGATCCGGTTCGTCCCGCCGGGACAGAGAGCCACGGGCCCGCCCACCGGGTTCAATCCGCCGACCGGCTCGTAGCGAAGCCCGCGGTTCTCGGCATAGCCGGTGACCGCGGCCTGCCACTGCTCCGCCTCGTCCCTGGCGCTCAATCGACGTTGACGAGATCCTCGCGCCCGTCGGCCTCGAGCTGGGCCTTGTATCGGGGGAAGACCGGCTTCGTCAGGGGAACGAGCTTGAGGATCTTGGCGACCGGGCCCTTGGCCTTGATCTCACCGCGCGCGAGGGCGACGGTGACGTTGACCTTGCCGAGCCAGAAGCGGTGCGCGGTGTCCGCCTCCATGCTCATCACCACCTCGGGCTCCATCTCGGTCTCGCCGAGGTCGACGTCGCTCGGCTGCCCCTCCTGGAGGCGCAGCGTGATCTTGGACTCAGGCTCGCGGTAGTCGTACTGGACGATCGTGTTCGCCTTGCGGAAGCTGGCGGCGACCTCCTCGTCCTCGGCGAGCTCCTTGAAGAGCTTGCCCATGGTGTCGTAGACCTCCTGGGCGTCCTTGAAGTACGCCAACGGCTCCTCTCCCCTCGCTTGGAGAGCGAATCCTAGACCCCGGGCGCGCTGGCGCCTATGGGTCGGGCAGTATCTGCGGCAGGCGGTTGCCGCCGAACGCCGCCGGGAACATGCCCATGCTCTTGTGCTGGAGGGTGCATGCCGGCCAGGCCGCGGGGAAGAACGGGGCTCCGAGCGGGAAGTGGGTCTGCTCCTGCGGCGTGCTCGGCATCGTGGCACCGCTGCTGAGCAGAACCTCCTCGTCGGGGTTCGGCGAGTTGGTGTTCGCGCAGTCGAAGCTGGGGAAGACCTCGCCCTCGCTGGCAGACCGCTCGTTGCCGAGGGCGAACGGCAGCAGATAGCCGTTTCCGCGGTTCGTGGCGAGCCTGTTGGGATGGATCGAGAGCGACTCCTGGGTGAGGATCGACATCTGCCGCGAGAGATGGCGCGGGTTCGCCTGTCCCGGGGCGGCCGGAAGGAACCCTGCGGTACCGGCAGATGGGTTCGCGAGGAAGTCGCCGACCTGGGCCTTGTAGAAGTCGAGGTAGCGAACGATCGGGTTGAAGTTCGCCAGGAACGGGTCAAGCCCGATCATCACCGGTCGCAGCTCGTCCAGGAACTCCCGCAGCGCCGGCAGGCCGGTCCTCGAGGCCTTGGTCAGCGGGTTCAGGTTCTGGAACAGGCGTCGCGCGTTCGGCGAGAGCCGGCGCAGGTCTCGCAGCGTCGGGCTCAGGTCCCTGGCGACGGGCTTCAGGTCCTCGAACAGCGGGCCGGCGTCCTCGGCGAACTGCTCGAGACGCTCCAGGGTGAATCGCGACTCCCTCTGGAACGTCGGGAAGATCTGGAAGGTGTCGGCGAGCGCCTCGTCGCGGGAGGCGAGCGCGCGGAAGGTCCGGTTGGAGCCGACGACCGCGCCGGACAGGGCCTCCTCGCGCGCGGTCAGCGCCGCGAAGACCGTGCCGGTGTTCCGGACCACCGAGCGGAGCGCAGTCTCCTGCTCGCGCAGCGTGGCAAGCACGTTGCTCGCGTCCTCAGAGAACGGGCCGACGTTGCCGAAGGCGTCGTTCAGGTCGAGGCCGCGCCCGTCGATCGCGATCGCCGAGTTCTGCATCCACTGCTGGAAGGACTGGCGGGTCTCCTCGTCGAGGGCCTTGAAGATCTCGTCGATCTGGGTCTGGTCCTCCACCTGGGCGTCCTCGAGGTGGCCGCCCTCCTCGATCGGATTGGCGGCGTCGTCGCCGTTCAGCGTGCTGACATCGGTGCCGCCCGACTGGGCGGTCTCGTCACCGCCCGAATCGCCTTCCGCGTCGACCTGGCTGCCCGTGGTGAGCTCGATGTAGGTCTCGCCGAGGAGGGTCTTCTGCCGCAGGGTCGCCTTGGCGTCCGAGGAGATCGGGGCGTACTCGGGGTCGATCTCGATCTCCGCGCGGGTCGCGTTCTCCTCGGGCGGCAGGGTCAGGTCCTTCACCTTGCCGACCGAGACGCCGCCGATGCGGACGTCCGCCTCCTTCTGGAGCGTGAGCGCCTCGGGGAAGTCGGCGGTGAAGCGGTAGCTCTCGGGCTTGAACGGGACCGCGCCGCCGAAGGTCACCCAGAGGAAGAGCAGCAGCGCGAAGCAGGACAGCGCGAAGCCGACCGCGACCATGATCTTTCCTATGGAGGGTGCTTGCTTCTGCATTAGGGTGGGCACGCTCCCGGGGGCAGGGCGCCCGCGAACGGGCCGCCCGGGTCGAAGAGCGGCGTCAGCTCGGTGATCAGCGGCGCCAGCGGCGACGAGCCGAGGAGGGCCACCGCCGACTGGCAGGTGGCGGTCAGATAGAGGTTGCGGTAGGTCCCGTTGGCGTCCTGGTTGGCGAAGGTGCTGTTGCCGACGTGGCCGAGCCAGCCGAGCCAGTACAGGTAGCCCTCGTCGCGGTTCAGGGTCCCGGGCGGATCGGCACCGCTGTTGTCAAACGTGGGCGTGCAGCCGGTGGGGCCGCAGCTCGGGTTGTAGGCGGCCATGTTGAAGAGCTTGTTGAGCTTGCTGGTGACCACGGTCAGGCGCGGAGTCGCATCCGCGAGCTTCTCGGCCGCCGGGCGCAGGTCGCGCACCGGCTTGCGCGCGGACCGGACGAACGGCCGGATCTTCTGCTTGATGTCGCCGGTGGTCGCGCGCGCCAGCTCGCCGAGCGACTCGTTGACCGGCTTCAGCTTGCGCGCGAATGGACGAAGGTCGCTGAGCGTGGGGCCGAGCACCTCGGCCAGCTTGTTCGTCTCCTCCAGGGCGACCCTCGTGTCCTTCAGGGTCGGACCAAGCAGGCCGGTGGCCCTCTGCACGTCGAGGTCCTGCTCGGCGATTGCGCCCAGCGAAGCGTTCGAGCTGTCGATCAGGGCCGCGATCTCGTCGTCCTCCTGGCCGAGGCGGCCCCAGAGGATGTTCATGTTGTGGATCACGCGCGCCAGGTTCTCCTTGCGCTTCGCGATCTCGCTGTTGAGCCGCGCGAGGTCCCGGTTGAGCGGTCCGAGGCTGCCGAGCACCTCGCCGAGGTCGCGGCCGCGCCCCTCGAGCCCCTGGCCGGCGCCCACCAACAGCAGACGCAGGTACCCGCGGGTATCGGTGTCGAGCAGCTGCAGGACCTCGTCGAGGTTCACGTCGGGGGCCGTGTTGGCGACCGGGATCGTGTCGTCCTCCTCGAACTCGCCGGCAGGCTCAGTCCCCGGGTCGAGCTCCAGGAACATGTCCTTGAGGCCGGTCTTGGGGCGCAGCAGGATCGTCGCGTCCTTGTAGACCGGGAGGAACTTGCGGTCGATGTCCATGGTCACGACGGCGTTGCCGTCGTCGACCTCGACCTTGGAGATGTCGCCGACGCGCACGCCCGCGACGCGCACCGTCTGGCCCTGGCCTGGAGTCACGGACTGGGCCGTCTGCAGCTCGGCCTTGAGTTGGAACGGCCGCTCCTCCAGCACCGGAATCCGCAGCCTCTGCTGCTGGACGATGTAGGCCGTCGTTGCGACGCCCACGGTCAGCAGGGCGATGATGGCGATGAAGTCGCGCAGGTGGTCCTGGATCGCCTTGCGCATCAGTCCTTACCTCCCAACTCGCCGACCGCCTGCTGGAAGTCCTTGAAGTGGTCCTGGTACCAGAGGGCCATCTCCCGGTAAGCCTCGTTCCGCGCCGCCGCGACCTCGGGCGTGCGGCCCTCGGTCCGCTCCATCTCCTCGGACTTGAGGACGTCTTGGTAGATCGTGGCGTACTCGGTGCTGAGCGTCATCAGCTCATCGGTGGCCGGGGTGGCGCGGCCGTTCGACGCGGGGGCCGTCCTGGGCGTCGGGGTGGTCGCTCCGGCGTTGAGGTCCGGTGGCTCCTGGGTCTCGCAGGAGATGTCGGGGCGGAACGGGGTCTTCGCCGACGACTGCTTCGCGGGCTCGACGCCCTGGACCGGGAATGGGGTCACGCCGGCGGTGGGCCCGACGTCCGTGGAGGGGAAGGAGATGGTGTTCGGGCCGCCACCGCCGAGCACGCGGAACCACTGTCCCTGCGAGTCACCGGAGCGGGTCTCGCCGCCGACGCCCGTGAGGCTGTAGCCGGTCTCCTTGTAGACCTCCTTGGAGCTGTCGTGGGAGGTCGGGATCGGGGTGTTCCCCCACGGGATCACGACGTTGTTGAAGCACGACGAGAGCAGCCTGGTCTCCTCGAGGAACGGGAGGGACTCCTTCGCCAGCCGCGCCAGGCTCGGGATCGTGGGACGCAGATCCTTGACGAGGCCGCGCAGCTCCGGCTTGGAGACGAGCTGCCGCAGCTGGCCGATGAACGGATTCGCGTCGTCGAGGGCCTTGTTGGCGGCGCGGGTCCCGGGCAGCATCTCCCTGGCAAATGCACGCAGCGCGGGGAAATCGGCGTTCAGCTTCCTCAACGCAGGCCTGCCCACGGCGAGCAGCCGCGGGAGCTCGGCGATCGCCTGCTCGAGGGCCTCGGATTCGGATCCGAACGACCCGGTCACGATCCGGAAGTTGGTGATGAAGTCCTTGAGCTGCTCCTGGTTCTGATTGAGGGCGCGCACGACCGAGTCGAAGTTGCGGATGAACCCGGACAGGTCGCCCGGCTCCGTGCCGAGGAACGCCTCGTTGACCTCGGCGGTGTAGCGGTTCGCCGCGGGCGCGGTCTTGAAGTACTCGTTGAACCCCTCGCCGCCGGAGCCGGGCACGCAGGCGCCGACCGGCTGCTGCTCCTGCTCCCCGCAGAGCGCGGTGCCGAACTCGTGCAGGAAGGACTGGAGCTCGTCGCGGACCGGCTTCTGGAGCGAGGTCAGGACCTCGTCGAACTGGACGGAGATCGAGGTCTGCTCCATCGGGATCATGTCGCCGCTCTCGAGCTCGTCGGCGCCCGGGCTGCCCGGACGCACGTCGACGAACAGGTTGCCCTCGAGGAAGAGGCGCGGCCGCAGGGCCATCGTCGTGTCCTCCTTGAGCGGCCGGCCGGCTTCCTCGATCTCCATCGTCACGACGGCGGCGTCGAGGCCCTCGCCGTTCTCGTCGGTCAGGTGCTCGACCTTGGTCACCTTGCCGACATCCACGCCGGCGATCCGGACCGGGCTCTTGTTGCGGATGTTCTGCGCGTCCTGGAAGACCGCCTTGACCGTGTAGCCGTCGCCGGTGAACGGGATCGACTTCGCGAAGGCCAGGTAGAAGCCCCCGATGACGAGCACCAGCGCGATCACGCCGATCGCGAGGTTCGAGAGCCGCCTGCTGTCGGTCGGTCGCGGGCTCATGGGGAGTCCCAGAAGATGCGGTCGCCGGTCTGGGTCAGGAACAGGTCGGTGCGGCCGGCCGGCTGGGTGCCGGTGGCGGCAGCGATGTTCTGGGGCCCGAATGTCGGGTTGTCCTTGTGCTGGCCGGGGCTCAGGACCTGACCGAGCGGGTAGCCGACCTGGCCGGCCTGGCAGTTCGGCGAGGCCTCAGTACCACTGGGGCCGTACGGGCTCCCGTGCAGGATGAACTGGGCGCGCTCATCGTTCGCCGTGGCGTCCGGGTTGGACGCGACCGGATCGTCCTCCTCGAGTGGATCGAACAGGCCTGACTGCTGCGCGTTAGGCGCGACGCCGCCCGGGAACAGCGGGGGCGTGGGCGGGATGCCGACCGAATACACCGACGAGCGGCGCCCGTCGGCCTGCGAGCCGGAGAGGTTGTTCATCGGGTTCCGCGGGAAGTTCTGGGGCTGGGTCGTCCCCGGGTAGCCCGGCGCGATCAGCCGCTCGGCGCTGCCGAAGGCGTCCTGGGAGGCGAAGTGGTCGGTGAGGTACTGGAACCAGAAGTTCCAGTAGTTGCAGACGTTCTGGTAGGGGACGATGAACTGAGCGGCGCTGTTGACCTCGTCGAAGAAGTCGCCGAGCCGGACCAGCGTGACCTTGGTCGACGGGTGATCCACCAGCTCCTCGAGCTCGACCATCGCGTCCTCGAGGTCCTCGTTCATCTGCACCGTCTTCGGAAGCGTCTTCGCGCCCGGTCGCGATCGCGTCGTTCAGGATCGGGAGCGAGATCCGAAGGTCCCGCACGCCGGGGCGCAGCAGGTGGGAGAACTCGGCGAAGTCGCGGAGGAACGGCTCCTGCGGCGGCAGCGACTCGATTCCGGTCTCCAGGGTGGGCGGCCCCTCGGAGATGGTGTCTCGGAGCGCTTCCTCGTCCGAGGAGATGGCCCCGAATGCGATGGCGGCGTTCGTGAACAGCTGCGCCTGGTCCTCGGCCACCGGGGCCACGATTCGGGCCGCGTCGGCCAGCTCGGGGAAGAACCTGACCAGTTGGGTGGTGGGGTCGGACAGGGCCTTCGAGACCGGCCGCAGGTTCGCGAACAGGGGGTTGAGGGCCTCGATCGCCTGGTTCAACGAGGCGCCGCGCGCGGCGAACGCGCTGCCGAAGCCCTCGAGGTTCTTCCGGCTGGCCTCCCGCGTCGGGGTGTCGAAGGTATTGCCGATGTCGTCGAACTCGGTCTGCTGGGTCTCGGCCAGCTCCTGCTCTGTCTCGGGAAGCGTCAGCGTGGCGCCGTCCTTGAGGTCGTCACCCTCCCCGCGCTCGATCTCCAGGTACTTGAGGCCGAACGAGGACCGGTAGCGAACGCGGACGATCGAGTCCTCCGGGAGCGGCTTCGCGGCCTCGTCGAGCTTCAGGTTGAGCTTGGCGACCGTCGTCGCCTGCTCCTTCTGGCCTCCGCCGCCGATGTCGGTCAGGCACGGCGTCGGCCCGTCGAGCTCGACCGGCTCGATCGACTCGATCACGCCGACGCGGTTACCGCCGATCCGGACCTCGTTGTTCGGGGCCAGGCGCGACGCGTTGCACATCTCCGCCGACACGTGGTACGTGGGCACGAACGGGAGGCCGTTGTTCGCGTTGTAGGCCAGGAAGACCGCGACGATGATGATCAGCGTCGTGATCGCACCGACCATCGTCGGCGATGCCGCGAGTCCTCTGGCTGTGGCGCGTCCGTTCATGATCCGAAGAGGAAGTCGAGGAGGTCGTTGGTGGCCGCCTGGTCCTGCGAGCCGACGCCGACCGGCGGAACCTGCGGGACGGTGGGCTGGCCGGGAATCGGGGAGCCGGGCGGGAGGCCGAGGATGTCCCGGATCTCCTTCGGGGTCAGGCCCTCGAGGTCAGGCAGCTTCGGCAGCGGTGAGTCGGCCCCGGGCTGCGTTGCCTGCTGCTGCGGACTCGCGACGCGGAGGCCGCCGCGTGGCGAGGACAGGTTCGGATCGCAGATGGTGAGCCGCGTGCTCCCGTCTGGGCAGACCGACTTGTCGTAGCGCGGCATGCCGAGCGCCAGGCCGGTGGCCGGATCGACCGTTCCGGCAGTGATGCCGGGCTGGTAGTCGCCCACCACCCCGAGGCACTTGCTCGCCTCGCGCGGATCGTGGGTGTGATCCACGTTGTTCTGGTGCATCCAGTCCGGCCCGACGGCCATGTGGCCGCAGTGGCCCTCGGCCGCGTCCTCGGCCCCGACGATGTTCACGTGGAGGGCGTGGCCGATCTGGCTGAACAGGTTCAGCGAGATGGTCTGGATGTAGCCGTAGTTGAGGAGGCTCTCGAGGCCCGTGTAGCCGGGGTTGCCCGTCCCGGGCTCGGAGAAGCTACCGCCCACCTGATGCGGGCAGGTGCGCTGGCCGGTGAGGTCCGTGCCGAGCTTCTGCTCGAGCAGGGCAACGCGCCGGTCGGCCTCACCGGGCTGCTGGCGCAGGTCGCGGCGGGCGAAGCAGGTCTCCTCCACGGCGTTGCGCGGGTCGTCGAGGTTCTCGAGGAAGTCCGCGACGATGTCGGCGGCCGGCACCGACTTCTCGGCGGCCCGCTCGAGCTCGGCGATCTCGTCCTTGCTCTTGGTCAGCGCTCGTTCGCCGACCTCGGATGCGCGGCCCAGCGACTTGAGCGACAGGCGGCTGGCGTCGTTGAACTTGGGCAGGTTCGTGGCGAGCTTGTTGAGGCCCGGCGCCGCAGCACCGAGATCCGTCAGGAGCGGCGTCTGCTCCCGGGCGAGGTTGCCGAGCTGAATCATCACCGGGTCGAGCTCGGCCAGGAAGTCGTCGAGCAGATCGAAGTCGCGGGAGAGGTCGTCGCGGCGGTCAGCCGAGACGCGCGCCGTGTCCTCGGCCTCGTCGATGAAGCGGACGATGTCCTCGCGGCGGTCGGTGAGCTTCGCGAAGATCGTGTCGGAGTTCGCGTTGAGCTCCGCGATGATCGTGTTCTGGCGACCGAGGATCTTCAGGACCTTGCGCAGCTCGCGCAGGGCCGGGGCGCCGGAGCGGATCGCCGCGTTCAGGTTCTCCGAGTTGCCGACGAGGGCCGTGCCGAACTCGTTGATGATCAGCTGGAAGCGTCGCTTGAAGGGCTCGCGCAGCGTGTTCTGGACCAGGTCGTTCTGGACCGTGGTCTGGTTCCGCGCGGCCTCGATCGGGGCCTCCAGCGGCTCGGCGTCGTTGCCGGGCTGGCAGTCCAGGAAGTACTCGGCGATCAGGGACTGGGGCTCGGACGAGCAGGTGGCGTCGGTCTTGAACTCGGGGAACTCGGGCCCGACCTCGAAGGTGATCAGGGCCACCTTCTCCGAGGTGATGTCGAGGTCCGTGACCGTGCCGGCCTTCACCCCGGCGACGCGGAGCTCCGACCCCTCGACCAGTCCGAAGGCGTTGAAGAGCTCGGCCTGGTAGGTCCTCTTGTCGTCCGCCCCGAGTGGCGCGGCGACGACGCCGGCCGCGACGGCGAGCAACCCGACTATGAGCGCGACCCTCCTCATGGTCCGGAGCAGCATCTGGTCGGGGTCGCAGTCCAGCCCGCCGGGACCGAAGCTGGAGTCGTCGCTGTAGTTCCTCTGCGCCATCAGGGTGGCGTCAGACGAGATCTGGCGAGAGGTGGTTGTTCGCGCCCGGGCAACGCTCCAGGTTCTTGATGTCGAGCAGGCCCTCGAAGGGCTGGCCGCCGATGATCAGGTTCGGGTCAATTGGGTCGAGGAAGTTCGGGACCCCTCCGGCCCCGGCGGTGAACGTGTTGAGCGTGAGGCTGATCCGTCCGACTCCGCCGAGCGCATCGGGGAATCCGGAGTGGGAGAAGTCGTCGAACCAGCCGGAGATCGCGTCCTCCGTTATGTAGGGGCGGAACCACTGAAGCTGAGGCAGCCCGTCGGTGAGAGCCTGGGCGGAGGCCGGGAACGCGCCGGGACGGGACTGGCCGTTGCGGTTGACGGGACCGGCGGCGATCGCGCCGAGCGGCACCTGGAGCTCGGTCAGCTCGATCAGGTCGTTGGCCCCGCCCTTGCGCTTGACGATCCCGTCGAGACCCTTGATCGTCGGCACCGAGTCGCGGGCGAAGCGACGCAGCCGCTTGGCGAACGGCTGGAGCTTCTTGGCGACCGGCTTCGAGGCCTCGATCAGCGGGTCGACGTCGTCGAGGGCGGCCCGCAGGTTCACGGCGGTGGTGTTGAACTGCCGCATGAAGTCCGGCAGCTGGCCGATCGCGGAGGCGAGCTCGGCCTCGCGGTTGCCGATCGCCCCGAACATGTCGTTGATGTTGGCGATCAGCAGCTCGATGTCCCCGGAGCGCGACGCCAGCGCCTCGGTCAGCGAGGCGGAATCGACGATCAGGTTCTCGAGCGAGCGCTCGTCGCGGGTGAGCTCGCCGAAGACCCGGCGCGACGTGGAGAAGAACGGGTTGAGGTAGTAGAAGCCCGCGTTCGCCTGGGGCCCGACCGCGTCATAGGAGCGCGCGAAGCCCTTGATCACCGACTTCAGGTCGGCGACGGTCTCCTCGTTGAAGGTATTGAAGAGGGTGTCGAGATCGACCTCCGAGGTGGTGTTGACCTGCTCGATGGTCCCGCCGTCCGCGATCGTCTCGTCGCCGGTCTCGCCATCGGGAAGGTCGAGGTCGACGTAGCGGTTGGCGATTCCGGAGAGCGACTGCGAGCGGACCATCGCGTGGGTGCCCTGGGGCAGGGGGGCGTACTCGTCATCGACCTCGAACTCGACCAGCGCCTGGCCGTCGTCGCCGAGCTTGATGTCCGTGACCTTGCCCGCCTTGACGCCGGCGACGTTGACCGTGTTGCCCTTGACGAGCTGGCTGGCGTTGTGAACTTCGCCGTGACCTTGTAGCCGCCACCGCCGCCGCCGAGCAGGAGCAGCAGCACGACGACCCCAGCGCCGACGAGCGCGAGTATCGCGGCGATCCGACCGACGACGCTTGAAGTTGGCACTTTCGGCTCTCTACCTACCCCGTGGCTGCGTTCCGCGCGCGCGGCTCACCCCAGCCCGTGCGCGTACTCGCACCAGATTCTCGCATTGGCGGTTTGGCCCTGTCAAAGGACAACCGACGCCTGAGAACGCCCTTGCGACGCCTGTGGCAGGCGTCAGATGGTTGAGATGGCGTTAAGCGGGAGCCCGCTCGGGGTCTAGGGCTCAGACGGGGTCTTGAACCACGGACACGGCCCGCTCGGGTCCATGTCCGAGAGGCAGACGATCAGCTCGCCGTTCTGGGGCGGCAGCCCCTGGCCCCTCGCGCGGCTGTTCGCGCAATCAGCCGGGAGCTGGGACGGGACGGTCTTCAGGCTGGCGGCGCTCCCGTCGCGCCCTGTGTTGTTGAACCAGCAGTTGCCCGAATCGTTCGTCTCCGGGTTGAGGCCACCCTCGTCCCACCACAGGTCCTGGCCGTTGGGATCTATGAACGAAGCGCGCTGCTTGGTCTTCGGGGTGCGCCCGAAGATGTTGTCGTGGATCCGGTTGCGGTACGAGGTCGCGTACTGGCCCGGCGTGCACCCGGGAATCTGGTCCTCGGGGTCGCTGCAGACGAACTCGTCCGGAATCGCGAACAGCATCACGCCGCGGCGCCAGTTGTTCCAGAAGCGGTTGTTGCGGATCTGGTTGTCGTTGCCGCCCGCGATCCACATGCCGGTGCCGACGGGCACCGGCACGGTCGGGTCGACGTCGGAGCCGGGGAGGTAGGGATTGAAGTTGTTCGAGTAGACCTCGTTGTTCTCGAACAGATAGGAGTCCTGCGGGAAGCCCGGGTGGCCGGCCGAGCTGAAGACGTCGGTCGAATAGCCGGTCGCGTTGTCGTAGAAGTCGTTGTGGTGCGCCCAGACCGCGTTGGCGTTGCTGCCGGAGAAGCCGAGCGCGCTGTGGTGCATGTCGCAGTAGCGAATCTCGGTGTTGTAGCGCCGGGTGTCCGGCGCCGCGACCTGAGTCTGGGTGTCGGGTGACGAGCCGGGATAGATGGCGGCGTCCCCGCTGCCGTACGCGTCACACTTCTGCATCAGGCCGTGGTCGGAGACGAAGGTGAGCACGCCGTACTCGCCGTTGTAGGGAGTGCGGAAGCGCTCGAGGCGGTAGCCGTCGACCTCCAGCACGTAGATCGCGTGCTCGAGCGGGTGCCTGATGCTCATGTTCCGCAGCACGAAGCCATCGGCGCGGTCGGCGAACACGCCGACGTCCTTGACCGATCCGAGCGGGCCCGTGTTGCCCGACTCGACCCGTCCGGCGTCGACGACAACGTCATCCGGGCGAAGCCCCGAGCCCTCCATCTGGAGGTTGCAGCGGATGCAGGCGCCCGCGTTCGGCACCCCGTGCCGGTCGGTCAGCGGCGGCTGGGGGTCGCTGCCGGAACCGACCGCGCGGCCCATGACGGCAATCAGGCTCTGGTCGTTGGGGCAGCTGAACTGGTACGCGTAGGAGAGGGCGCGGGTCGACCCCTTGTCGTTGTCGATCTCGAGGTGGTCGCAGCGGGGATCGTTGGTGGGCGCCGCGCGGGACTCAGGCTCGGTGTAGAGCCCGGGCATGATCACTACGCGGTCGTTGTTGCCGGAGCGGTTGACCGCCTTCTGGATCGACTCGTAGCGGCAGTGCTCGAGCAGGCGGCGGTTGAAGTCCATCAGCTCGTCGGCCTCCTCGCTCGTCACCTGCTTCCGCTTCTCGGAGGGGCGCAACCGCCAGCCGTTCTTCAGCCCCTTCTTGAGCGACTTCTTGAGGCGACGCATCGAGTTGTCCTGGCAGACGACGCGCGTCTGCCCAGGCTTCTTCTTCTCGAGGGCGCTGAAGAGGCCGCGGGTCTTCGGCACCTTGCCCCCCGCCGGCTTCCCGTCCACCATCTCGGCACCCGGGTTCGGCCAGTAGGAAGCCCGCTCGACGTGCGCGAATGCGGTCGGGACCGCCGCGATCGCGGCGATCAGTAGCGCGAGGAAAGCGAGTGACCATCCCCGCGCCGGAGGAATCCGTTCCTTACCCGGCAGCATCTTCTCCATCTGAGAGTGAAGCACACGCACGGGCCCGCAGAGGCGCGGTCCTCCTACTTACTCTTCAGCTTCCTTGGTCTCCTCGATCTGGTCCGCGTAGGACTGGAACGCCGCGGCGCGGCCGTAGAGCTTGTAGAGCTTGAAGGCGCGGGCGTAGTCGTTCGAGCAGACGTTCTCGAACAGGTCGTAGGCCCTCTGGTCGTCGAGCGTGTTCCCGCTTGCATCGGTGCCGGCGATGGGGCCGCCGGTGAACTCCTCGATCTGGGCGATCGTGCCGAGCCGCCCCTCCACCGACGCCTCCTTCCAGTCGGTGCAGTCGGCGAGGTTGATCGGGGCGCCGACGTTCACCCCCTGATCGGAGTCCTGGTTCCCCGAGGTGTCGCCGCCGCACGCCGTGAGCGCCAGGGCGACGATGGCGAACGACGCCGCCGCTGCGGCTCGGGCGTCACACCTTCAAAGTACAGCCCTAGGGCTGCGGCTCTGGCGGCGTCGTGAACCAGGTGCAGCCGCTCGGACGCCCTGGTCGAACTGGGCCAGGCAGCCGAGCAGCTCGGTCTCCGCCCCGGGATTGGCGCCGGTGCCGACGCTGGTGGCGCAGTCGTGGGGCAGGGTGCCGGGAATGCTCGGCCCGGACTCCGAGGGCGGCTTGTCCGGGCTCGCGGTGAGCGTGCCCCTGGTCCCGTCCTTGCCGACGTTCTTGAACCAGCAGTTCGCGGTGTTGCGCGGCGAACCCGTCCCACCAGAAGTCCAGGCCGTTCGGATCGATGATGCCCTGCGGCGTCCGGCCCATGGTGTTGTCGTGGAACTCGTTGCGGAACGAGGTGTTGACCTCGATCTCGTTGCAGCCGTGCTGCTCGTTGCCGGGGTTGGTCGGCGAGCTGCCGCAGACGAAGGCGTCCGGCACCGAGAACAGCATGGCCCCGCGCCGCCAGTTGTCCCAGAAGTGGTTGTTGCGCACCTCGTTGTTGTTGCCGCCGGCGATCCACATCCCGGTGCCGACCGGCACCGGGATCGTCGGCGCGACGTCCGAGCAGGTGTCGGGGTTGTACTGCGACGTCGGGCACTCGTCCAGGTACGGGTTGAAGTTGTTGGCGTAGAACTCGTTGTTCTCGAGCAGGTCCGAGTCCTGGGGGAAGCCCGGATGCCCGGCGGCGGTGAAGACGTCGGTCGTGAAGCCGAGGGCGTTGTCGTAGAAGTCGTTGTGGTGCAGCCAGACGGCGTTGGCCGCGGTGCCCGAGTAGCCCGCCGTGTTGTGGTGCATGTCGCAGCGGCGGATCTCGGTGTTGTAGCGCTGGGCGATCCCCTTCTCCGCGGCGCCCTGCTCGCCGGTATCCGGGGCGGAACCGGGGTAGAGGCCGGCGTCGCCGCTGCCGGCGGCCTCGCAGTCCTGCATCAGCCCGTGGTCCGAGGTGAAGTTGAGCGTCCCGTACTCCTCGGCGTGGAAGGCCTTGAAGCGCTCGAGCCGGTAGCCGTCGACCTCGTGGATGTAGATGCCGTGCTCGCGGACGTGGCGGACCGGTCAGGTTGCGGAGCACGAAGCCGTCGGCGCGGTCGGCGCGGATGCCGACGTCCTTGACCGGCTTCCCGGGACCCCCGTTGCCGACGCTCGTATCCCCGCCATCGACGACGACGTCGTCGGGGCTCAGACCCGAGCCCTCGAGCTGGAGGTTGCAGCGGATGCACGGCCCGTTGTCGGGGATCCCGTGGCGGTCATCTTCCGGAGTCGGCGGCAGCGCGGCGTGATTCGGCTGGCGTCCGAGGACGGCGATGAGGTTCTGGTCGTTCGGGCAGTTGAAGACGTAGGTGTAGGTGTTGGCCCCGGTCTGGAAGCCGCCCTCGCCGTCACCCGGGCGGTCGTTGACCTCCTCGTACTCGTCGCACTTCGGATCGTTGGTGGGGGCGGAGCGGGCCGTCGGCTCGGTGTAGATCCCGGACATGACGACGACGCGGTCGTTGTTGCCGGAGGCGTTGACGGCGGGCTGGATCTCCTTGAACCTGCAGCGCTTCAGCAGGCGAGTGTTGAACTTGAACAGGCGCCAGGCGAACTTCCGAGAGACCTTGACGTTCGGCTCGGAGGGCCGCAGCTGACGTAGCCCGTACCCTTCTTAGCCTTCCTCTTCTTTCTTCGCGCCCTTGCGCGGCCTTCTTCGGGCTGCGCGGCTTCGATCCGGTCGCCTTCTTGATCGACTTGGAGAGGCGCTTGATGGAGGGGTGCTTCCGAAGCCGCTTGGCGTACTTGTTCCGGAGCTTCTTCTGAGCCGGGCCCTTGTCGCCCTTCTTCAGGCCCTTGGGCTTCTTCGGGACGCGGCCCGCGCAGACCACGCGGGTGTCGCCCGGCGGCTTCTTGTCGAGCGCCTTGAACAACCCGCGGGCCTTCGGGACTGAGCCGCCGGTCGGGACCCCGCCGGCCGTCTCGGCCCCCGGGTCCGGCCAGTAGGAGGCGCGCTCGATGTGGGCGAACGCGCTCGGAGCCGCGACGAGCAGCGCAACGACCGAAGCGGCGAGCAGCGCCCGCCTCCCAGTGAACCTCGCTCTGTCTCGGCCCAGACCCATGCCCCGGCGCGGAAATAAAACAGATCGCCGCGTGGGCGTGCGCCGGTTCCCGGGCGCCGCGACCTCAGCTCGCGCTGGTCGCCGCCGACGGTCCCGGGCCGGAGCTGCGCCGCCGGGATCACGCCGGGATAGAGCGCCGCGGTCCAGACCGGGGCGATCGCGGCGACGACGTCCTCCGGACGGCCCTCCCCGCGGCCGAGCTAGATGTAGCAGCAGCGCTCGACCATCCAGACCAGCGCCTCGGCCGTCGGGCGCGCCTCGAGCGCGCTCGGGATCAGGCCCGCGTCCTGCTCGGATGCGGATGTGCTCGGCCGTCGCATCGATGAAGCGCTCGACGATCCCGAGCCACATCGCCCGGACCTCCTCGTCGTAGGTGGAGACCTCGGTGGCGACGCGCAGCAGGCCGGCTCTGGGCGGACCAGACGGAGACCACGCCCTCGATCGCGCGGCGCACCCGCTCGGCCGGCGGGCCGGTCCCGTGCCACCAGCGGTCCGCCATCCGATAGAGCTCGTCGGCGACCTCGTCCACGGCCGTCAGCAGCAGGTCGTGCTTGTCGCGGAAGTGCGTGTAGAAGGCGCTCCGCGAGAGGCCGGCGGCGCGCGCGATCTCGTCGACCGTGAGGTCCCGGAACGGGCCCTGCTCGGCCAGCTCGAGGGCCGAGCGCAGGACCTCGGGCGCGGGTCTCGTCGCGGCGGCGGCGGCGGTCGAGGCGTGCTGGTTGCGGCGCTCATCGCGGCGCATTCTAACGAAGTGTCAGACAGGTTGTCTGACACAGTGTCAGAAAAATGCTAGTGTCCGCCCCGGTTCAAGCACGGAGCGACCAGGAAAGGCGGTGTTCGAAGATGGCGGAGACACTCGAGGAGCTCACCTCCCAGGGCGACCCCGGGACCCTCGCGGACGAGGAGCAGGCCTCGAAGATCCAGCTGCTCGACCCCCAGCAGCTCTACGAGCTCTGGGAGCGCCAGCACTGGCACACCCAGGAGATCGACTTCTCCGCGGACAAGGAGCACTGGGCGAACTTCAACGACGAGGAGAGCGACTACTTCACCTGGGGCCTGTCCGCCTTCTTCATCGGCGAGGAGCGGGTCACCACCCAGTTCTCCGGGCTCGTGATGGCCTACGAGGACGAGAGCGAGGAGGCCTTCCTCACCACCCAGCAGGTCGACGAGGCCCGCCACACCCAGTTCTTCGACCGCTTCTACCGCGAGGTCATCGGGATCGACGACCCGAGCTGGGAGAAGCGGCTCGGGCGGGTCCGCGAGGAGCTCAACGACGCGTTCGTGAAGCTCTTCGACGAGGCCCTCGTGGAGGCCAACCAGCGCCTGATCGCCGACCCGTCCAGCATCGAGGCGAAGGTCGACTACGTCACCACCTACCACATGGTGATCGAGGGAACGCTCGCCCTGACCGGGCAGTACACGATGACCGACTACCTCGAGAAGAACGACCTCCTCCCCGGCTTCGTCGAGGGGTTCAAGAAGGTCGCCCGCGACGAGCACCGCCACGTCGCCTACGGCACCTGGTTCCTGAAGGAGAAGTGCGGTCAGAACGAGGCGCTCGGCCAACGCATGCGCGCTTGCCTGCACGAGCTGCTCCCGACGCGCGAGCGGCGTCCTGGTGCCGAAGGGCGCCGACCCCAACGACTGGGAGATGCTCGGCTACACCTCCGAGGAGGTCAACGAGTTCGCCTTCAAGGCGCTCACCCGCCGGCTGAAGGCGATCGGCGTCCCGCTGATGGCTCCCGATTCCGAGGCCGCGAAGACGAACGGCGCCGGGGTGACGGCGTGAGCCCCGTCAAGGAGGCCACGCTCTGGATCTGCGACTCCTGCGGGTTCGTCTACGACCCCGCGGAGGGCGATCCCGACGGCGGCATCCCGCCCGGAACGGCGTTCGAGGACATCCCCAAGGACTGGTTCTGCCCCGTCTGCGGGGCTCGCACCTCGGACTTCCGCCCGCTACGAAGCCTAGAGCCGACAGCCCGCCCGCTAGCGGTCTAGGCTGACATCGGATGGAGCGGGAGTTCGACTACGACTGGATCGTCGATCGGGTCCGGGTTCGGAGGTCAGTCGTCAGCGCCCTGCGCCTGGCCGAGAAGGGCTACCGGGTCGGCGTGCTCGAGTGCGGCCGCCGCTTCGAGGACGCCGACTACGCCAAGAGCACCTGGAACCTCCGCCGCTACTACTGGATGCCGCAGCTCGGCCTCCGGGGGATCCTGCGCCTGACCGTGTTCAAGGACATCCTGGTCGCCTCCGGCTGCGGCGTCGGGGGCGGCAGCCTCGGCTACGCCAACACGCTGTACCGGGCCCGGCCGGCGTTCTTCGAGGACCCGCAGTGGGGCGAGGGGGGCGACTGGGAGCGGGAGCTGGCGCCGCACTACGACGAGGCCGAGCGGATGCTCGGGGTCGCCGAGTACCCGCTCGAGGGGCCCGCCGACGTGCTGCTGAAGGAGTACGGCGAGCACGATCGGCGTCGGCGACACCTACAAGCACGCGCGCGTCGGCGTCTTCTTCGGCGAGCCGGGCCGCGAGGTCGAGGACCCCTACTTCGGCGGCGAGGGCCCGGCCCGCTCCGGCTGCATCGGCTGCGGCAGCTGCATGGTCGGCTGCCGCTACAACGCCAAGAACACGCTGCGCAAGAACTACCTCTGGTTCGCCGAGAAGCTCGGGGTGGAGATCCATCCCGAGCGGCAGGTCGTGGACGTCCGGCCGCTCGGAGCGGGCGACGGCTCCGACGGATACGAGGTCACGAGCCACCGCTCGGGCGCCGGTGCTGCGGCGGAAGCCGAGAACCGTCACGGCGCGCGGCGTGGTCGTCGCCGCGGGGACGCTCGGCACCAACCAGCTGCTGGCCAACTGCAAGCACCGCGGCGCGCTCCCGCGGATCTCGGACCGGCTCGGACAGCTCGTCCGGACCAACAGCGAGTCGATCAACGCGGTCACCGCGCCCAGCGACGAGCGCGACTTCGCCAAGTCGGTCGCGATCAGCTCCAGCATCTACCCGGACCCCGACACCCACATCGAGGTCGTCACCTACGGGAAGCGGGCCGACTCGATGAGCTACCTCTTCACCCTCCTGACCGGACAGCGGCACGCGGTTCACCCGCCCCTTCAAGTGGCTCGGCCAGGCGATCCGCCATCCGCTCCGGTTCCTGCGCCTGTTCTGGCCGTTCTCGTGGTCACGGCGGACGGTGATCCTGCTGGTGATGCAGACCCTCGACAACGCGATCAGGCTGCGGCCGAAGCGCAGGCTGCTCGGCCGCGGCGTCAAGCTGCAGACCGAGCAGGACCCGGAGAAGCCGAACCCCACCTTCATCCCGGCCGCCGACGCGGCCACCGCCTGGATGGCCGAGCGCATCGGCGGCCTGCCGCAGAGCGGGATCACCGAGGCGGTCCTGAACATCCCGACCACCGCCCACTTCCTCGGCGGCGCCGTGATCGGCCCCGACCCCGGCCGGGGCGTGGTCGACAGCCAGAACCGCGTCTTCGGCTACGAGAACCTGCTGGTCTGCGACGGCGCCGCGATGCCCGCGAACCCCGGCGTCAATCCCTCGCTGACGATCACCGCCATCGCCGAGCACGCGATGGAAGCGGTCCCACCGGCCGGCGGGACCGCCCCAGCCGCTGGAGCTACTGAGCGGCCGCGAAGTGCTCCGCTGCCTTCTCCCAGTTGACGACGTTCCACCAGGCGTCCAGGTAGTCCGGGCGCTTGTTCTGGTACTTGAGGTAGTAGGCGTGCTCCCAGACGTCGACTCCGATGATCGGCTTCTGGCCGTCCGAGATCGGCGTGTCCTGGTTGGCGGTCGAAACCACCGCGAGCCCGGAGCCGTCATGGACGAGCCACGCCCAGCCCGAGCCGAACTGCCCGATGCCGGCGTTCTTCAGCTCCTCCTGGAAGTCCGAGAAGGACCCGAACTTGTCGCCGATCGCGGCCGCGAGGTCTCCCTCCGGCTCGCCACCGCCGTCGGGGCTCATGATCTCCCAGAAGAACGTGTGGTTCGAGTGGCCGCCCGCGTTGTTGCGAACCGGGCCCTGCTTGTCGTCCGGCAGCTTGTCCAGGTTCTGGAGCACCTCGTTGACGTCCTTGTCGGCCCACTCGGTGCCCTCGAGCGCCGCGTTGGCCTTGTCCACGTACGCCTGGTGGTGCTTGTCGTGATGGACCTTCATCGTCTGCTCGTCGATGTGCGGCTCGAGCGCGCCGTAGTCGTAGGGAAGATCGGGTACCTCGAACGCCATTTGCACTCCCTTCGGGGATTGAAGTCGGTCGCCGCGCCTGTGTGAACGCTGCCCGCGCGGCCTCTGCCTAATCTAGCGAGGGTGAACGGCGGGCCGCCCGGCGGAGGGACCTGGACAGGCGTCGCGATCACGTTCGCGGGCATCCTGATCGCCGCAGCCGTGGTGCTCTCGATCGACCCGCTGCGCGAAGCGGTCGGCGACGCCGTCAGCGGTGACACCGAATCCGTCCGCGAGGACCTGGACAACGCCGGCGGGGCGCACTCATCGTGGTCGCGCTCGCGCTGATCCACACGGTCGTCTGGTATCCCGGCCGAGATCCTCGACGCGGCCGCCGGCTACGTCTTCGGGTTCTGGCCGGCGCTCGCCCTGGTGCACGGCGTGCTGGATCGCCTCGGCGCTGCTCGCCTATTACATAGGACGGCATGCGGCCCGCCGGATCCTCTACACGCTGGCCGGCCGCAAGCGGTTCTCGCGCATGGAGGAGGCGATCGAGCGCGGCGGCGCCGGCATCCTGCTGGCGGCGCGGCTGGTCCCGATCATTCCCTTCAGCCTCACGGGGATCGTCGCCGGGGCGGCCCGCGTCCCGCTGTTCCGCTTCATCTGGACCACGGCCGTCGGCTACCTGCCGATCACCGCCTACTTCATCTACCTCGGCAGCCGTCTAGAAGAATTCTCGATTGCCGACCCGGTCCTCTGGATCGGCGGGGTCATCCTGCTGGCGGCGATCTTCGGGATCCGGCACGCGATCCCGCGGACCCGCGACCTCTAGGCGCTGCGCTCTCCGCGGAACTCCTCGAGTTGCCGCCGCGCCCGACCGTGGACGATCGCGCTGAACGGGGGCAGCCCGAGGACCCACCCCGCGGGACCCAGGGCCTGCCGGGCCCAGCGCCAGAACGAGAAGCTGTCCTGGTGGTCCCAGATCCTGCCGTCGCGGAAGATGAACTTCGCGTGGATGTCGTTCACGACGGGCCGGCCGGTCGAGAAGGTGTAGGTGGCGATCCAGTGGGCGGTGCCCTTCTCCTCGTCGGCCTCGTGGTCGGCCAGCTCGACCGAGAGGTCCTCGGAGCGTGAGGTCAGCATCCGCCACATGTCGCCGGCCTCCTCGCCGCTGAGCTCCCCGAAGGCGGGGTCCATGAACCGCCCCTCCGGGTCGTACAGCTTCGCCATCGCCTCGCCGTCGTGGCGGTCGAGCGCCTCGTAGAGGTCGCGGATCACCTGTGCGTTGTCGGCCATGTCCCCAACCTATCTATCCTTCGGCCCCTCGGGGCGTGGCGCAGCCTGGTAGCGCGCACCGTTCGGGTCGGTGAGGTCCCCGGTTCAAATCCGGGCGCCCCGATTACTCCCTTTCCTCACCCTCGAGCAGCTCGCGGCGCCGGGCGATCAGCTGCTCGAAATCGCTGAACTGGAGCAGGTCGCGCATCAGCGCGAGGGCGGGCTCCAGGTCGCGGTCGCCGATCAACTGCCGGCCGGCCTCCAGGGCCTGCCGGCGGGTCTCGCTGATCTTCCGGTCGAGCTCGCGGCCCTTGGCGGTCAGCGCCAGCTCGACCTGGCGGCGATCAGCCTCCGCCGGGCGCCGCTCGACCCAGCCGGCCGACACCAAGCGGTCGACGAGGCGGCTGGGATGCCCGGACTCGGCGATCAGGAGCTCTCCGAGCTCCTTCAGCGACAGCGGTCCGGCCTGCCCGATGACGGTGATCGCGTCGGCCTGGGCGCCGCTGACACCGAGGGGGCGCATGGCCTCGTTCGTGCGGCGCTCGAACTCGCGCTGGCCTGCCTTGAGCATCAGCGCGAGCTCGAAGAGGGGATCCATGCTCGGACCCTAGCGGGGTTGCATGACGTGTCATGCAATATGTATGATCAATCATCTAATGACTACTCACGAGACAATCCGCTGGCCCGACGAGGTGGACGAGATCCTCGCGGGGGACATCGCGGTCGCCCTTGCCTCGGTGACCCCCGCGAAGGGGGTCGTGATCGCGCCGCTGACGAACTTCGGGATGCGGGATCGCGAGGCGGGCACGATCAGCGTCAACAGCTCGGTGGCGGCCTGGAGGAAGCTCGACCGGATCCGCCGGAAACCCCGGGTGGCCCTCGCCTTCCACGCCCGTGAACACGGGTCGAGCACCCGTCCCGAGTACGTGCTCGCGCAGGGCCGGGCGACCCTGTCGGACCCGATTCCCGACTACCCCTCCACGATCCCGCGGGAGTGGAGCCGGATGCAGGACTGGGAGGGCATGGGTCGCGCCTGGAAGTGGTGGCTTCGCATCTATGCCCTCCGGATCGAGATCAAGCTCCACGTGGAGCGGCTGACCGTCTGGCCCGACCTCGAATGCAGCGGACGGCCCGTGGTTCAGGGCGCGGCGCCCGCTGCGCCCCCGGCTGCGCAGCGCCCGCCTGCCAAGGGCACCGGTCCCAGGATCAACGCGGGGCGCGCGGCCCGAAGGGCCAGGCGCCTCCCCCACGTCCTGCTCGGCTGGGTCGAGGGCGACGGGACCCCGACCGTCGTCCCGGTCGAGGCCGGCGACGTGACCGATGCGGGGATCAAGCTGCGCCCGCCTGCCGGCGTGGTGCCACCCGGCGGGCGCCGCGCCGGGCTGACGGCGCACTGGTTCGCACCGCGGGTCGTCGGACAGCGCCAGGCACTCCACACCGGCTGGCTCGTGGCCGACTCCCTCGGCGAGAACGTCGTCTACGCCCCCCACACCTCGGCCGCCTACCGCTTCCCGGCGTCCGACACCGTCTTCCACCTCGTCTCCGGCGGCGGAACCCGGGCCTGGCACCGGCGCGCGAGGCGGGCGGGGATCGCGCCGGATTGACGATGGCTACACGGGTGATCCTGTTCGGTGCGACCGGCTATACGGGCGAGCTGACCGCGCGGGCGATGGCCCGGCGGGGGCTGCGGCCGGTGCTCGCCGGACGCCGGCCGGAGGCCCTCGAGCGGCTGGCGGAGGAGCTCGGCGGGCTGGAGACGGCCGCGGCGGACAGCGAGGACCCCGGGTCGTTGCGCGAGCTCGTGGACCGGGCGACGTGCTGGTGCAGCACCGTCGGCCCGTTCACCCGCTGGGGGGACGCGAGCGCGTCGACGCGGCGATCGACGCCGGCGCCCGCTACATCGATCTGGCCGGGGAGCCGCCCTTCGTCCGCGCCGTCTTCGAGGACTGGGACGGCCCAGCGCGAGAGGCGGGCTCGCTGTTGCTGACGGCAATGGCCTACGACGCGGTCCCCGGCAACCTCGCAGGCGCCCTGGCGCTGCGCGAGGCGGGCCCGGAGGCGACCCGGGTCAGGATCGGCTGCTTCGACGACGCGGGCTTCGGCGGGATGAGCGCCGGCTCGAGGCTGTCGAACGCCGCCGGAATGCTCGATCCCGGCTTCGCCTGGCGGGGCGGCCGCATCGTCGAAGAGCGGCCGGCACGGCGCGTCGGCGCCTTCGAGGTCGAGGGAAGGATCAGGCGGGGCGTGTCCGCGGGGACGTCCGAGTCGTTCTCGCTGCCCCAGCTCCATCCCGGCCTGACGGAGGTCGACGTCTACCTCGGCTGGCTCGGGCTTGACCGGATCGCGCGGCCGCTGTGGGCGCTGTCGCCCCTCGGCGCGGCTCTCGCTCGCGTTCCCGGCGCCCGGCCGGCCGTCTCCTCGCTGGCGCACGGTCTCGCGCCGGGGCTCCGGTGGGGGGCCTGATGAGGAGGCCAGGGCGCGGACCCGCTCGCTCTTCGTCGCCGAGGCTCTCGACCCAGGCGGGGGCGGTCATCTCCAGCGTGGTGCTGGAAGGCGGCGATGGCTACGAGTTCAGCGGCGCCATGCTCGCCTGGGCGGCCGAGCGGGTGCTGGCGGGCGAAGCCCGGGGACGGGTGCACTCGGACCCGTCGAGGCGTTCGGGTCTCGACGACCTGGAGTCCGGCGTGGCCGAGTGCGGCATGTCCAGGCGAGCGGGACCCGCCGAAATCCCCAAATAGCGGGCATTCGTTTAGACGATCCGTTCAATACCCAAAACCGGCTGTTGATTTCGTCCCGATTCGCACATAGGCTCCGCGCCGTCTAGACGACCGTCGATCGCGGGCGTCCCCCGGCGCCGGCGAGAGGGGAGTGAGGATGGAACGCTCGACCGGATCAGGCTCCGACGAGCAACGCCTGGCGGAACTCGGCTACAAGCAGGAGCTATCGCGTGCTTGGAGCGGGTTCACGAACTTCGCGATCTCGTTCACGATCATCTCCGTCCTGGCCGGGACGTTCACCACGTTCTCGTTTGCATGGCAGAACGGCGGACCGATCGCTGTTTCGATCGGGTGGCCGATCCTGTGCATCTTCGTCCTCATGGTCGCGCTCTCGATGGCCGAGCTGACCTCGGCCTATCCGACTGCAGGCGGGCCGTACTGGTGGGCCAACGAACTCGGCGGCAAGGGCTGGAGCTGGATGACGGGTTGGTTCAACATCGTCGGCCTGATCGGCATCGTGGCCTCTGTCGCCTACGGCGCGGCGCTCTTCCTGAACGTGCTGCTGGGCCTCTACGCGGTGGATATCTTCGGGATGAACTTCGCCGATGAGCTCCACGTCCTGCCCGAAACGTTCGCGCTCTTCCTGGTCATCCTCGCGTTCGTAACGTTGCTGAACATATTCGGGGATCGCGTGCTCGCGATGCTCAACAACATCTCCGTCGGGTGGCACGTAATCGGTGTTCTCGTGGTGATCGGCCTGCTGGTCTTCGTCCCGGACGATCATCAGAGCGCCAGCTTCGTCTTCACCGAGAAGATCAATAACTCAGGCCTACATGACGGTTCGACGAGCAATCTGGGCTTCTGGCTCCTGGTCCTGCCGCTGGGCTTCCTGCTGACGATGTACACCCAGACGGGGTACGACGCCTCCGCGCACACTGCGGAGGAGACCCATAACGCCGCGATCACCGCCGCTCAGGGGGTCTGGCGATCGGTCGCCCTCTCGGCGATCATCGGCTGGTTTGTGCTGCTTGCGTTCCTGTTCGCGGCGAACGACGTCGCGGCGGTGAACGAGGCGGCAGGGTTCCCGACCGAGATCTTCACGACCGCGATGGACTCTTGGGCCGCGAAGATGGTGATCCTGATCGCCGTGATCGGCCAGGTGTTCTGCGTGGCGGCCGGGTTGACCAGCGCCTCACGCACCTGGTACGCGTTCTCGCGTGACCGCGCGATCCCGGGCTGGGCGTTGTTCCGCCGGGTGAACGCCGAGAGGGTGCCCCTATACGCGGTGATTGCCGTGTCGTTCTTCGCGCTGATCATCAGCCTCCCGGCGCTGGGCGGCAAGAACGACGTGCCGTTCGCGTTCTACGCGATCACCGGGATCTGCACCGTGGGCCTGTACCTGGCCTACATCATCCCTGTGTTCCTGAGACTGAGGGCCGGCGACCGATTCAAGCCGGGACCGTGGACCCTCGGGGCGCGCTCAAGGCTGGTCAATATCCTGGCGATCGCGTTCGTCATCCTCGTCGTCTACAGCCTCAACCTGCCGTTCACGCCGACGGGCCTGCCGTGGCACGACGACTTCGACACGAGCGTCGTCAACTACACGCCGCTGGCCATCCTGATCCCGCTGGTCTTCGGGCTCTGGTACCTGGTGTCGGCGAAGAACAAGTTCCAGGGGCCGATCCGGACCCTGGAGGAGGACGAGGTCACGAGGGACTAGCTCTGGTCGAGCGCGGCGGTGGCGCGGACGAACTCGCGCCACCGCTCGTGCTCGGCGGTGCGCCACGCGTCGTCACGCTGTGGCTCGACCCGGCGGTCGGCCGGGAGCAGTTCCGTCAGCTCCGCCAGCGAGCCGATCACGCCCGAGCCGAGCGCGGCCAGCGCGGCAGAGCCCAGCACGGTCGCGTCGGCTCCGGCGGCCTCGACCGGCACCCCGATCGCATCGGCCTGGAGCTGGAGCATCAGCGGCTCGTTGGTGAGGCCACCGTCCACTCGCAGAACTTCGACCGGGTTGCCCTCCGCGATGACGGCGACGATGTCGGCCACGCGCCAGGCGATTCCCTCCAGGGCGGCGCGGGCGACGTTTGCCCTCGTCGTCCCGCCGTAGATGCCTGACAGCACCGCGCGGGCATTCGGGCGCCACCACGGGGCGCCGATCCCCGCCAGCCCGGGCAGGACCCGAGCTCCGGCGGACCCCTCCGTCTCGTTGGCGAGCTCGCTCAGCGCCGGCGGGTCCTCAGCGATCCCCAGCTCCCTGCACATCCACTCGAGCATCGAACCAGCGGCGAAGACGCCGCCGTCGAGGGCGTACTCGAGCTTGCCGTCGAGGCTCCAGGCGATGGTGGGCAGCAGGCCCCCGGCCGACTCCGGCACCTGATCGCCGACATGCGCGAGCACGAAGACGCCGGTTCCATACGTCGCCTTCACGCGCCCGGGCTCGACGCACGCGGCGCCGGCGAGGGCGGCCTGCTGGTCGGGCGCCTGGGCACGCAGCGGCAGGTCGACCGGCCAGCTCTCGTGCTCGAGCGTGCCCAGCTCGCCCGCGCTGTCGCGCACTTCGGGCAGGACCTCCTTGGGGACGCCGAAGACCTCGCAGAGACGGTCGTCGAAGCCCGCCCTGTCGATTCTCTGCAGCTGGGTCCGCGACCCGGTCGCGGCGTCCGTGGCGAACCCGGCACCCAGGCGGTCGCAGAGAAAGGAGTCGACTGTGCCCATCCGCAGGGTCCCTGAGTCGCGCGCCTTCCGGACCCCCTCGTCGTGCTCCAGCAACCAGGCCATCTTCGCGGCGGAGAAGTAGGGGTCGAACGGCAGGCCGCTGAGTTCCTTCACCTCCTCCTCGCTGCCGGTGAGCCTGTCGAGGACCTCCTGGGAGCGCTTGTCCTGCCAGACCACGATCGGGGACAGCGGCTTGCCGCTCTCGGCGTCCCAGGCGAGAATCGACTCGCCCTGGTGGTCGAGCCCGCATGCCACCACGTCGCCGTGCGCGTCTTCCAGGAGCTCCGCGATCGCGCCGGTGACCGCCTCCAGAACCTCGTTGCCGTCCTGCTCCACCCAGCCCTCCTGGGGGTGCCGATTGACCTTTTCGCGGCGGGCCTCGGCGACGGGCCGGAGGCGCTCGTCGAAGAGCGCGGCCTTGACGCCGGTGGTCCCCTCGTCGACGCCCAGGATCAGCCGGCTCACGAGGCGCCCCAGTGCAGCGCGGAGCGGCGCCACCACGGCGTTGCCGAGTTGGACGCCGCTCCCGAAGCCGGTTCGGGAAGCTCGCCCGGCGGGCTCGCCGCACGCTCGACGCCGGCCTCGGCGACCAGCCCTGCGACGTGCTCGGCGATCGCGAGGGATGCCGTCAGCCCGGTCGAGCGGATGGCGGCGACGTTGATCAGGCTCGGGGTCGCCGGGGACGGCCCGATCAGGTAGTTGACGCCACGCCCCGCCGGCCGCAGCCCGGCGTAGCTCGCGACGGGTTCGGCGCCCTCGAGCTGCGGCAGCATCCTCCTCGCCTTCGGCATCACTTCCTCCAGGGCCTCCGGCCGGACCGACCAGTCGGCCTTGTCGTCCTGATCGTATGCCGTGGGCCCGGCCACGATCATGCCATCGAGGGTCGGGAACACCAGGACCCCCTTGGTCCCCTCCTCGGGGACCGGGAGGAGGATCCTGTCCAAGACCTCGCCAGAGGGGTCGAAGACGAAGAACTCGCCCTTGCGCGGATAGATCTCGAAGCTGTCGTCGCCTGCCAGCCGCGCCACCTCGTCGGCGCGGAGGCCGGCGCAGTTAACGGCGGCGCGGCAGCGGAGGCGGTCGTCGCCGGCGAGCAGCTCCAGCTCGCCCTCACCGCGGGTCGATCGCCGGTGACGGGCGCCCCAGTACGAATCTCGGCCCCCGCCGCCGACGCGGCCGCCCCGAGCGCCTGGGTGTAGGCGACCGGGTCGGTGACCGCCTCCCCCGGAACCTCGAGCGATCGCCGTCGTTCCGCAGCGTGCACCTCCACCCCGTTCTCGGCGGCGCTGCGCGCGAGCGCCGCCACGGCGGCCGCCTCGGCCTCGCCCCGGGGCCGCATCACCGCGCCACAGCGCAGCACCGGGATCCGGAGCCGGTCGAGCACCGGATCTCGCAGCTCCGCCGACCGCAGGATCAGCTGCGTCTCCAGCTCGCCCGGGCTCGAGTCGAAGCCCGTGTGCAGGATCCCCGAGTTGGTGCCACTGGCTCCCAGCGCCAGCTTCGGCTCGGCCTCGAGCAGCGTCACCCCCACCCCGCTGCCGCGCCAGCTCGCAGCGCGACGGCCGCCCCGACCACGCCGCCGCCGATCACCGCGACCTCGGTTTCGGAGCCTTCGCTACAGAGCTCGCCGCTAGGTCCGCCGCATGTCCCGGCCGGTGATCGGCATCTGCGCCGCGGTCGAGCAGGCCCGCTATGGGCCGTGGGACGAGCTCGCCGCGCTGGTCCCGCGCACCTATCCGGAAGCCGTGCAGCGGGCGGGGGGGATCGCCATGCTGCTTCCCCCGGACCGGGTCGCCGAGGGACCCGGGGGAGCTCCTCGACCGCCTCGACGCGCTCATCGTCGCGGGCGGCGCCGACATCGACGCCGGCAGCTACGGCGCCGAACGGCACCCCGAGGTGATGAGCACCAACCCGGACCGCGACCGGTTCGAGATCGCGCTGGCGGGCCGCCGTCGACCGGGAGATGCCGGTTCTGGGCGTCTGCCGCGGCATGCAGGTCCTCAACGTCGCGGCCGGCGGCGCCCTCGAGCAGCACCTGCCCAGCCGGCTCGGCACCGACCTGCACCGGCCGCCGTGCCGGGCAATGGGCCGAGCACGAGGTGCGGCTAGAGCCGGACTCGCTGGCGCCCGGCGGCCGGCGGGAGCGCCTCACGGTCAAGAGCCACCATCACCAGGGCGTGGCCGGACCGGCGACGGGATCGAGGTCACCGGATGGGCGGCGACGACGAGACGGTCGAGGCGATCGAGTTCCCCGACCGCTCCTTCGCCCTCGGCGTCCTCTGGCATCCGGAGGAGGACCGGCGACCGGGTCATCCCAGCGCTGGTCGAGCGGGCTCCGGGCTAGCCGCGCTCGAACATGCGGCGCGCTCGTAGTCGGTGACCACCTGGTCGAATCGTCCTGCTCGAGCGGCCCGTAGTTGAGGTAGTGCTTGTGCACCCCTCGCCGAAGGCGCTCTTCGCGAACTCGCTACTCCCAGAGGTCCACGGCCTCGCGCAGCGATGAGGGGAACGCCTCGGCCTCACCGGCCTCGTAGGCGTTGCCCTTCAGCTCGGGCCCTGGGTCGGTCTCGTTCTCGATCCCGTCGAGGCCGGCCGCGAGCAGCGCGGCCATCGCGAGGTAGGGGTTCGCGTCCGCGCCCGGGATCCGGCATTCGACGCGGCGCGACTGGCCGTGGCCGACGACGCGGAAGCCGCAGGTGCGGTTGTCGCGGCCCCATGAGACCGAGGTGGGCGCCCAGCTCTCGGCCGCGTAGCGCTTGTAGGAGTTGACGGTCGGCGCGACGAACAGCGCCAGCTCGCGGATGTGGGCGCGCATCCCGCCGAGGTAGTGCCGGAAGGTGTCGGTCTCCTCGCCCTGCCGTCCACGAAGACGCTCTTGCCGTCCTTGTCCAGCGAGGCTCGCGTGGATGTGGCAGGAGCTGCCGATGTCCTTCTCGGAGGGCTTCGCCATGAAGCTCGCGGACATCCCGTTGAGGAAGGCGATCTCCTTGACGCCGTTCTTGTAGATCGTGTGCCGGTCCGCCGCCGTGACCGCGTCGGCGTAGCGGGTGTTCACCTCGTGCTGGCCGTACCAGGCCTCGCCCTTCGAGAACTCGACCGGGATCCCGGCGCCCTGCATGCCGAGCCGGATCGGGCCGCAGGTATGCTCGTCCCTCGTGGTGGCGAGCACGTGGTAATCGAGGATGTAGGGGATGGTCGGGGTGAGGTCGTTGTAGTCCTTCTCCCAGGCCTCGGAGTAGCTCTCCTTGTAGAGGTAGAACTCGAGCTCGGAGGCCCCGAACGGCGTATAGCCCGCGCGTGCGGCGCGCTCGTACTGCGCGATCAGCACCTGGCGCGGCGATGCCACGGGGCTCCCGTCGTGGTTGACGACGTCGCAGAGCACGAGCGCCGTGCGCTCGAGCCAGGGAATCCGGCGCAGCGTCGCAGGTCGGGCACGATCCCGAAGTCGCCGTAGCCGCCCTCCCAGTTGGCCATCTCGTAGCCGGGCAGCGGCTCCATCTCCATGTCGAGCGCGAGCAGGTAGTTGCAGCCCTCGATCCCGTGACCGACCACGTCCTTGAGGAAGTACTCGCCCTGGATGCGCTTGCCGAACAGGCGGCCCTGCATGTCGGTGAACGCGGTGACGACGGTGTCGATCGTCCCCTCGTCCACCTCCTTCTTGAGCTCCTCGAGCGAGAGCATCCCCGCGGCGCCGCCCGGGCCGCCGGGGAGGCGCGGCCTTGCCCTCGCCTGCGGCCATGGGCGGACCCTATATCTTCGACCGCGCATGGCAGATGCCGCCAGATCGAGGTGATCGAGCCCGCCACCGGGCGAGGTGATGGCCGAGCTGCCCGCCGCCGGAGTCGAGGAGACCGACGCGGCCGTGGCGCGGGCGAAGGAGGCGTTTCCCGGGCTGGCGCGCGCGTGAGCCCGGCGATCGCGCCCGCCGCTGATGCGCACCTCGCCGAGCGATCGAGGCGAAGCAGGAGGAGCTGCGCGCGCTCGAGGCCCGCAACGCCGGCAAGCCGATCACCGACGCCCGCGGCGAGATGGCCATGGTGGTCGACACCTTCCGCTACTACGCGGGCGCCCCCGAGCGCCTGCTCGGCAGACGATCCCGGTGGCCGGCGGGGTCAACATGACCTTCCGCGAGCCGCTCGGCGTCGTCGGCCTGATCGTGCCCTGGAACTTCCCGCTCGTGATCGCCTCCTGGAAGGTCGCCCCCGCGCTCGCGGCCGGCAACACCGTCGTGCTGAAGCCCGCCGAGCTGACGCCGCTGACCGCGCTCGAGTTCGAGAAGATCGCGCTGGAGGCCGGATCCCCGAGGGCGTCCTGAACGTGGTCGCCGGCCCGGGCGCATGTTCGGGCAGCGCCTGGTCGAGCACCCCGACGTGGCCAAGATCGCCTTCACCGGCTCGACCGAGGTGGGACGCGGGATCGCCGAGGGCGCGGCGGCCACGATCAAGCGGGTGACGCTCGAGCTCGGCGGCAAGTCGGCCAACGTGGTCTTCGCCGACGCCGACCTCGAGGCCGCCGCGGCGTCCGCGCCGATGGCCGTGTTCGGCAACGCGGGGCAGGACTGCTGCGCGCGCTCGCGCATCCTCGTGGAGCGCGGCGCGATGGACGAGTTCATGGCTGCGCTCGAGCCGGAGGTCAAGGGCCTGAAGGTGGGCGATCCGCTCGACGAGAAACCCAGATGGGGCCGCTGATCTCGGCAGACCAGCGCGAGGCGGTGGCCTCGTACGTGGATGGGGAGCGCCGGTGGCGATCCGCGGCTGCGCCCGGACGGCCCCGGCTTCTGGTTCCCGCCGACCGTGCTGGCGCCGGTCACCAACGACGACCGGCGCCGCGCGCGAGGAGATCTTCGGCCCGGTGGCCTGCGTGATCCCCTTCGAGGGCGAGGACGAGGCGGTCGCGCTCGCCAACGACACGATCTACGGGCTCTCCGGCTCGGTCTGGACCGCGACGGCGCCAAGGCGCTGCGCGTGGCGCGCGCGATCGAGACCGGCGTGATCTCGATCAACTCGAACACCTCGGTCCGGGTCTCGACCCCGTTCGGCGGCTTCAAGCAGTCGGGCGTCGGCCGCGAGCTCGGGCCGGACGCGCTCGATGCACTACACCGAGGTCAAGAACGTGTATCTACGCGACGGAGGAGGGCTGGTGGCGGGGCGGCTGGACGGCAAGGTCTGCGTGATCACCGGCGCCGCGAGCGGCATCGGCGCCGCCACGGCACGCTGTTCGGGAGGAGGGCGCCAGCGTGGTGGGCGTCGACCTCACCGAGGGTGCGGAGGGCGAGCTGGCGCTGCAGGCGGACGTCACCGACGAGGAGCAGGTCCAGGGGATGTACGAGCGGACCGCGAGGAGAAGGGCCGGATCGACGTGCTCTTCAACAACGCCGGCATCAACCCCGACGACGACGGCTCGGTGCTCGAGACCTCGCTCGAGGCGTGGCAGCGGGTCCAGGACGTGAACCTGAAGTCGGTCTTCCTCTGCTGCAAGCACGGAATCCCGCACCTGCTCGACGCCGGCGGCGGGTCGGTGATCAACACCGCCTCGTTCGTGGCGGTGATGGGCGCGGCGGTCTCGCAGATCTCCTACACCGCCTCGAAGGGCGGCGTGCTCGCGCTCTCGCGCGAGCTGGGCGTCGAGTTCGGCCGCCGCGGGGTGCGCGTCAACGCCCTCTGCCCGGGTCCGGTCAACACGCCGCTGCTCCAGGAGCTGTTCGCGAAGGACCCCGAGAAGGCGGCGCGCCGCCTGGTGCACCTGCCGATGGGCCGCTTCGCCGAGGCCCGCGAGATCGCCAAGGGCGCCCTCTTCCTGGCCAGCGACGAGAGCTCCTACGTCACCGCCTCGACCTTCCTGGTCGACGGCGGGCTCTCGGGCGCCTACGTCACGCCGGAGTAGCGTCGCCCGAGCGTCGGAAGCCCTCGAGGGTCGCGCCGGAATGCGAGCGGCCGCCGCTCGCCTCCGACGGGATCCGATCTCGGTCTTCAACGTCCTCTTCGCCGTCGCCCCGCTGCAGGCGCGTCGTAGCGGACGCGACCTGCTGGAGCGAGTCAGCGCAGCCGTCGTGCTGCTCCTCGGCACCGCTCTCCTCAAGGCAAGCCGGCTGATCACGATCGAGAAGATGACCGCAACCTTCCTTGCCCCATTCAAGGAGCTGGAGGTGAAGGGCTGGCCGGCGGAAGTCGAGCAGATCGCGCGGGTCGCCACTTTCCGCCGCACGATCGGCGAGTCGCTGGACCGCCCTCTACTGCGCGGTTTCTGGATGGCGGGGGTGTTCTCCATTCGTCTCGTCGTCGCGCCTCGTCTGACCCGATTCACCACGGACGCGCTCGCGGCCGAGACGGTCTCGGATTCCCATCAGGTCGACTCCAAGTCCGCGGAGTAGCGCGGCCTCAAGGCGTCCTGACGGCGACGGCGTCGAGGAAGCGGCCGCAGAGCGCCGGCCCATCTGTTCCACGCCTCGATCTCGGCGGGTTCCGCCGACGGAGCGCCTCCGGGTCCAGCCCCATCCGACCGCGTCCGGGTCCGTGCGCTAGTCCACGATCCATGCTCCGCGTCGGCCGCCGAGACCTCCGCGTGGAACTGGACCCCCCAGGCCCGCTCGCCGACCCTGTAGGCCTGCGGGCAAACCGGGCTGTCGGCCAGAGCGTCGCCCCGGGCGGGGGCAGCGCCTCGTAGCTGTGCCACTGGAAGACCTCGAAGCCCGGCGCAAGGCCCTGGAGCGCGGGTCGTCCTCCTCGTCACCTCGATGCGCCCAGCCGATCTCGGGCTCGGGCGCGCGCCGAGCCGCCCCCGCGCCTCCGCCAGCAGCTGGGTCCCCAGGCAGGCCCCGAGCACCGCGGTCCCCCTCTCGACCAGCTCGGCCAGCAGGCGCTTCTCTCGGCCGATCCACGGGTGGTCGCGCTCCTCGTGGGTGTTCATCGCCCCGCCGAAGGTCAGCACCGCGTCGTAGGAGAGCGGATCGCTGAGGGTCCTCGGGCGCTCGGCGCCCACGGTCGTGCATACGCCCCGGGCGGCCATCTCCTCGGCGAAAACGCCGGGCCCGGCATCGGCCTGGTGCACGATCGAGAGCGCGCGCATGGCGCAGAGTCCTCGTGGAGGTCCGGGCGGCGCTCGTCAGGCGCACGGCGAGCCCGGCGACCACATAAGCGCGCAGATCCAGTGAGCACGAACTTGGCCGCGGCGAAGATCCCCCCGGCAGCGGCGCCGCATCGCCGCCGTTGCCGTCGAGGGCGATCAGCAGGCAGACGTCCTCGATCGCGTCGAAGACGGGCGCGGCCACCGCCGCGGGGCACCGCCGCGCCGCCGCCGCGATCCGCCTCAGGCCGCGCCGCGGCGGCTCGCGGGTCGCCGTCGCGGCCAGGGTGAAGAAGGCGCCGTACGCGATCAGGTAAGGAAGTCCACCCAGAGCGAGAGCCGCGCGGCGTCCTGGCCATCCTCTCCCCAGTCGTCGAGGATCTCCGCGCGCCCTCCTCGTCCCAGGCGAACTCGAAGTCGACGATCGACGGGCCCCTCGGGTCGGTCATGCGGTCGATCGCGGTCAGGAAGGCGCCGAGACCAGGTCACGATCCCGGAACGATCAGCCCGCTGCGGCGGCTCATCGCGGCAGTATCCCTCCTCCGCTTCACTCGCGCTCACTCGACCTGCTCGATCGCCGCCTGGATCTCGGCGAGCGTCGGCGTCTCGACCAGCGTGCGCGCCCGGGGCCCTCGACGACCACCGCGGGCTCGGCCGGCAGCCGCAGCTCGGCCGCCAGCTCGTCGTCGGCGTCGAGCGTCCTCCGCACCTCCGGTCGTCGATGTCGCGCTGCCACTGCTCGACGTTGAACTCGAGGATCGCGGCCGCGATCCGGTCGAGGAACTCCTCGGTGACGCCCCGCTCCCGCGCCTCGTCCTGGTTTCGGAAGAAGAGCTCGATGAACTGCCACTGGTGGTCCTGCTTGCCGGCGGCGACGGCCCCGTAGGCGGCGAGGCCGCCGTCGCTCGGGCCTCGAGTAGTGGTGGAAGACGAGCTTGACCTCCCCGGCCCGGACCTGTCCTCGATCAGGGGCTCGATCGTTCTCGAGCTGATAATCGGCGCAGTCGGTGCACTGGAGGTCGTTGAAGACCTCCACCGTGACCGGGGCGTCGGGGTCGCCGAGGACGCGCCGTCCTGCTGGATGCCGCCCAGCAGCTGCTGGACCTCGCCTGGCGCCCTCGATCTCGATCGGGTCGGTCTCGCCCTTGTCGAGCGAGAGGCTCGCGATCACGACCAGCCCCACCAGCGCGATCAGCACGAGCACGATCACCCCGACCAGCCGGGGCCGGCGTCGCGCCTCGGCCATCGCTCATCCGGCGACGGCCTTGTAGTAGCGGACCGCGAGGCCGGTCAGCAGCGTGCGGAACGCCTCCTCGACCGGCGTCTCGGTCTCCCCCGCCCAGCGCTCCAGCCCGCGCTCCTCGATCGCCTCGCTGCGCGCGACCACCTCCTCGACCAGCTCGGGGTGCTGGTCGCAGAAGAACGCCCCCATCGAGTAGAGGTCGGTCTCCATCAGCGACTCGATGAACGAGCGGCCGCTGGGTCGGGCTGGCTCACGGCGCTCATCAGGCAGATGCGTAGTCTAGGCTGGGCCGATGGCCACCCGCGACGAGATCGTCTCCTTCTGCGACCAGTTGCTCGAGATCGGCTCGTTCGAGGACTACGGCCCCAATGGCCTTCAGGTCCCCGGCGCCGCCGAGGTCGACCAGCGTCGCCACGCGGCGTCTCCGCCAACCTCGAGTTCCTCGAGGCGGCCGTCGGGGCCGGCGCCCAGCTGGTGCTCGTCCATCACGGCCTGCTCTGGGGTCGAGCGTCGACCGCCTCTCCGTCCCGTTGGCCAGGCGCCTGCGCGCGCTGCTCGGGGCCGACGCCTCGCTCGCCGCCTACCACCTGCCCCTCGACGCCCACCCGGAGGTCGGCAACAACGCCCTGCTGCGCGAGCGCCTCGGCCTCGGCCGGACGAGCGGCCCGTTCGGCGAGGCGAAGGGCCGCGCGATCGGCGCGATCGGCCGCTCGCCGAGCCGGTCTCGATCGACGGAGCTGGAGCGACCGGCTGCGCGAGCGCGACCGGGCAGGAGCCGCTGGTCTTCGACGGCGGCCCGGAGCACATCGAATCGTCGGGATCGTCACCGGCGGCGGCGCCTTCGCCCTGCACGAGGCCGGCCGCCTCGGGTTGGACGCGCTGGTCACCGGCGAGCCGAGCCGAGCAGGCGATGGCCGAGGCGCGCGAGGACGGCGTCCACTTCCTCGCCGGCGGCCACTACGCGACCGAGACCTTCGGCATCCGGCGCCTGGGCGAGCTGGTGGCCGAGCGCTTCGGCGTCGAACACCGATTCATCGACGTCCCGAACCCCGTCTGAATCCCGGCCGGAACGCAAACCCCGCAAATTGCGGCGAAATGGTTGACACGTCAGCCCGAGGCGATATACCTCCTGATGACGAAAGAGAGCGAGGAGGAGACGAATGGCCGTTCACCTGACGCCCACCGAGCTCGCTGACGAGATGCACATGAAGCGGCGCGACGTCCTTGCAAGTGCATCGAGATGAACGTCCGGTCCTCAAGGGCCGCATCGACAGGACCCTGTTCGAGTCCTCCCTGCGGGCCTTCCAGTCGCAGAAAGCAGCAGGCCACCGCCTAGCTTGCCCGGCAGCGGGCCCGGTCCCTGGCTGCCCAGCCAAGCTCCTAATAGACTCCCCGCGATGGAGACAGCAACGTCGAGCGGCGAGGCGGCCGAGGCCGCCACCGGCAGCAAGACGCTGGCTGACCTGTTCCCGCTGGCGGCCGAGAAGCACGGCCCCAAGCACGCGGTCATGTACAAGGACGCTCGGGCCAGTGGGTCACCAAGACCTACAGGAGGTCGGCGAGATCGTCCGCGCTGTCCCTCGGCCTGATCGACCTCGGGATCGAGAAGGGCGACAAGGTCGCGATCCTCGCCAACACCCGCCCGGAGTGGACCTACTTCGACTTCGCCGCGCTCAGCGCCGGCGCCACGGTCGTCCCGATCTACCAGACCAACTCGCCCGAGGAGTGCCAGTACGTGCTGGAGAACTCCGACTCCAAGGCCGTGATCGTCGAGGACGACGAGCAGCTCGCCAAGGTCGCCAAGGTCCGCGGCCAGTGCCCGAAGCTCGAGCACGTGATCCTCATGGAGGGCACCGCCGACGGACGCGATCTCCATGGACGACCTCGCCGCGCGCGGCTCCGGGCGGCTCGGAGTCCGAGTGGGAGGCAGCGCTGGAGCTCGGTCACGCCCGACGACATCTGCACCTTCATCTACACGTCGGGCACCACGGGCCCGCCGAAGGGCTGCGTGATCTCGCACGGCAACTACCGCTCGATGCTCGACATGGTCCACGAGGCCAACGTGCTCGGCGACGACGAGCTCACCTACCTCTTCCTGCCGCTCGCCCACTCCTTCGCGCTGCTGATCCAGCTCGGCAGCTTCGACCTCGGCGCCACCCTCGCCTACTGGGAGCGCGACCCGCTCAAGATCGTCCCCAACCTGGTCGAGGTGAAGCCGACCTACTTCCCGTCGGTCCCGCGCATCTTCGAGAAGATCTACACCGCCGCCACCGGCAACGTCGAGAAGGAGGGCGGCCTCAAGAAGGTCGTCTTCAACTGGGCGGTCCGCGTCGGCAACAAGGTCCGCGAGCGCGAGCGCGCCGGCAAGTCGCTCGGCTGGCTGCTGCGGAAGCAGTACGAGTTCGCCGACAAGCAGGTCCTGTCCAAGATCCGGGCGCTGTTCGGCGGCAACCTGAAGCTGGCGGTCACCGGCGCCGCCCCGATCAACCCCGAGATCCTGCGCTTCTTCGACGCCGCGGGCGTGCTGGTGGTCGAGGGCTGGGGCATGACCGAGACCTCGACCGCCGCGACGATCTCGCGCCCCGAGGACTTCAAGTTCGGGACGGTCGGCAAGCCCTTCAAGGGCTGCGAGATCAAGATCGCCGACGACGGCGAGATCCTGGTCAAGGGCCCGAACATCTTCCAGGGCTACTACAAGAACGAGGAGGCGACCAAGGAGACGATCGTCGACGGCTGGCTGCACACCGGCGACATCGGCGAGTTCGACGAGGACGGCTACCTGAAGATCACCGGCCGCAAGAAGGACATCATCATCACCGCGGGCGGCAAGAACATCACCCCCGCCAACCTCGAGGCCGAGATCAAGCAGAGCCCCTACGTCTCCCAGTGCGTGGTGATCGGCGACCGCCGGCCCTTCCTGATGGCGCTGGTGACGCTCGACATGGAGGAGGTCGCCAAGCTCGCCGAGGAGAAGGGCTGGCCCGCCGACCCGCCGAGCTGGCCGAGAACCACGAGATGCGCGAGTGATCCAGGAGCACATCGACGAGGTCAACGAGAAGTTCGCCCGGGTCGAGCAGGTGAAGAAGTTCGAGATCCTCCCCCAGGACCTCTCCCAGGAGGGCGGCGAGCTGACCCCGACGCTGAAGGTGAAGCGCAACGTCGTCGCCGACAAGTACGACGGCGAGATCGAGGCGCTCTACGCCGGCTAGTCGCCGAGGTCGTGGGACTTCCGCCAGCAGGCTCAGAACGGTGATCGTCACGATGAGCCGATCGCGCGGCGGGCGTTGGCGCGGCTACCGGAGGGCGGGGCGGGGTCGCGCGGAGAGGGGATTCGGCGTCGAGGCGCTCCGGCGGCGCGGCGGCTCGATCGCCGCGAGACCTTCCCGGAGTCGAGGTAGCGCGGGCAGATCGTGAGAGCTCGCGCCCGCGACGCGGGTGCTCTCGTGACCGCCTGCCGCATGCGGACGTGGACGCGGCGATGGCTCATCCGCAGCGCGGGCGAGCGCCCGGGCTCGATCCGGTGGCGGAGGCGTCGGCGGTACGGGCAGTGGCGCACCAGGTACGAGGCGATCCTGCTCGGACGTGATGCGCGTGACCAAGGCGCTGCTGCCGGCGCTCGAGCGCAGCAGCAACGGGCACATCGTGGTCGCGGCCCCGGTGGCGGGCGTCTCAGGTCTACGAGGGCGAGGTCGAGCTACTCCGCAGCTAAGCACGGGGCGACGACAACGCCATCGCGCCGCGCTCTCCGGCTCGAGCTGCTCGGCGAGCCGATCCAGGTGACCGCGGTCGCGCCGGGCATGGTCGAGACCGAGTTCTCGCTGGAGCGCTCGGCGGGGACAGCGAGCGCGCGGCGGAGGTCTACGAGGGGCTGACGCCCTTGAGCGCCGAGGACGTCGCCGACGCGATCGCCTACGTCGTCACCCGCCCGCCGCATGTGGGCGTCGACTACGCTGGCGATGAAGCCCACCGCGCAGGCCGCGGTCGCGAGACGTGCACCGCGAGCCTAGCGGCCGGCGCCGGCCTCTCGGCTTTCGGCCTCCCCGGACTGGCGCAGCAGCGCGCCCGGTCGTCTGCTCGAGCACGCGGCGCCAGGCGGAGTTGCTCTTCTCCTCCTCCTCGACGGTGTCGAGGACCTTGCGGACGCGGCGGGCCGAGATCTCGATGCCGTGGCGGGCGGCGACCTCCTTGTAGCGCTGGTAGTCGCGCGCGAGCTTGTGGGTGACCGACTCGAAGCCGTGCTTGGCGATCTGCAGGCGCGCCGAGTAGTCGAGGATCGAGGTGCCGAACATGAGCTCGTCGTCGAACTCGGGCTCGATCAGGATGATGTCCACGTCGGGGAAGCGCTCCTTCCATGACTCGATCGCGAGCTGCAGGCGGGCGTGGGCCATCAGCCGGAAGGCCTGGTTGCCGATCCCCGTCATCCCCATGTCGGAGACCCGCCGCACGCGCGAGCCGAACACGGTCGGGATCCGCTTCTCGAAGTCGTTGACGTAGGGAACCAGCGGATTGACGACGATGATGAACTTGGCGCCGGCCTCGACCGCGATGTCGACGTTGGTCGTCGAGATGATGCCGCCGTCCATCAGCTGGCGGCCGCGCAGCTCGTTCGGCTCGTAGACGATCGGCAGGGCGCCCGACGCGGCGACCGCCTTGAGATCGGGACGTCCGCCCACTCGCCCTCCCCGAGCACGATCCGCTCGCAGGTGTCCACGTCGGTCGCGGTCAGGAGCAGCTCTCGCTCCAGCTCGCGGAAGTCGTTGGTGCGATCGGGGTCCGAGAGCACCTCCGCTATGTACTTCTCGATGCCGCGGTTGTGGTAGACGCCGGTGGGGAGGCCCTCGGCGAGGCCCATCGCCACGTCCACCATCGACACCTCGCCGATGTTGCCGGCGAGGTGGCGGAGGGTCCCGACCACCCGCAGCGGCAGCACCGCCAGGCGGCTCGCGAAGCCCCTGTAGTTGGGCCGCAGCAGGGTGCGCAGCGAGGGGTCCTCGATCGGCGAGGGCAGCGCCTTGTTTAGGACTCGCATCATCTCCTCGGGAGTGACCCCGTTGGCGACCATGCTCGCGACGAAGGAGCCGGCGCTGGTGCCGACGTAGACGTCGAACTCGTTGACCGTCCGGTTTACGGCGAGCAGGTCGAGTGCGCGCAGCGCGCCGATCTCGTAGACGCCGCCGGTGAAGCCGCCGCCGCCGAGGACCAGCGCCGTCTTGTCGCCGCGCCGGCGGCGCCGGGCTCGAGTGGCCGCGGCTTCCCGTCCGGGCCTTCGAGCTGCACGACCTCGCCCATGAGCAGGGGAAGTATCCCAGGCTGCCAGTCAGCCAGTGGGCGCGCTACCCTGCGCCGCGCGCTTGTTTCAGGGAGGCCGATGACGCGCACGATGGAAGGCGGGATCAGGCGAGCGTGGCTGAGCGCTCGCGGCGGCTCTCGCCGCGCTGCTGTGCGTTCTCGCTGCGCCGGCTCGCCGCGCGGCCCGGCCTCCCCCGACCGCCCGGCCGGACGCCGGTCGCGGCGAAGGCCCGAGGCCCCGAGCGGTCTCGGGGGACGCGCTCCGCGGCTCGCCCGGCGCTGCGCCGCAGCGGCGGCTGGGGCGGCGCCTTCGTCGCCGACCCCGAGACCGGGCCAGGCTCTTCTCCAGCGGCGGCTCCCAGCCCCGCTCCTGGCCTCGAACATGAAGATGTTCACGACGGCGACCGCGCTCGACCGGCTCGGCCCCGACGAGCAGTTCGAGACCGCGCTGGTCGCCGTCGGCACCTTCGCCGGCGGCGTCGTCCAGGGCGACCTCGTGCTGCGCGGCGGCGGCGACCCGACCCTGACGCGCCAGGGGCTCGCAAGGCTCGCCGCCGAGGCCCGCGCGGCCGGGCTGACCGGGTCACCGGCCGGCTGCTCTACGACGACTCGATCTTCGACCGCCGGCCCGCCTCCCCCGGCGGGGATCGGGGGCGGCCCCTTCGGAGCTCGGACGCCTCTCGGGGCTCTCCTTCGAGAGCGGCCGCCCGCGCGACCCCGCCAGGTCCGCCGCGCTGACCGCGATGACGCTGCTGCGCAAGGCGGGGCTGTCGGTATCGAAGAAGACGAACCGGCGAATCGTCCCGGCGCGCCCGGCGCCAGCTCGCTCGCCGACGTCACCTCCTCCCCGCTGAGCGGATCGCGCGCGCGACCAACATCTTCTCGGTCAACTTCTACGCGGAGATGCTGGTGAAGGCGATCGGCGCCGAGGCGACCGGCGCGGCACGACCGCCGGCGGGATCGCGGCGATCCGCGCGTTCGCCGCGCCGCGGGCGGGCCCTGCGCGGCGAGAACGGCTCCGGCCTGAGCCGCGCGGACCGCGCCTCGCCCAGCTCGGTCGGCGCCTGCTCGACGAGATGCTCGAGGAGGAGCCGCCGGTCCGGGACGCCTTCCTGCTCGCTCGCCGTCGCCGGCCGCACCGGCACCCTCGCGAGCCGGATGCGCGGCACCGCGGCCCAGGACCCTGCTTCGGCAAGACCGGGACCCTCACCGGCGTCAGCGCGCTGTCGGGCTACTGCGACGCCGGCGACCGCCGCCTGATCGCCTTCTCGATCCTGCAGAGCGGCGTCACGTCGGCCGCGCCCACATCGCGCAGGACCGCATCGCGGCGCTGATCGCGCGCTACATCCCCTGACGCCGGGCGCCCGAACGGATCCAGGCGAGATGAACCGGCGGCCGGTTCGCGTGGCCGCGGGATACTGCGTCGGCGATGTCGGGGAAGAACTTTGAAGTCGTGATGGAGACCTTTCGTCGCTTCAGGCCCGGCGATCTGGATGAATGGGCAGCCATGTTCGAGCCCGAGGCGGTCGTGACACCGCCCGACGGGTGGCCGGAGCCGGGGCCTTTCGTGAGTAGGGAGGCACTCGTCCGCCAGTGGGAGCGATTGTTTGCCGACTGGTCGGAGTTCCGCTTCGAGAGAACTTCGAGGTTGCATTCGAAATCGCACGAATGGGTCGTCTTCACCTTTCGCATGCATACACGGGGCGGAGCGAGCGGCCTTGACGCCGACTTCGACTTCGCGGTGGCGAGTCGAGTCCGCGATGGGCTGACCGCTGAATCGCACTTCCGCTGGGAACTCGACAACGCCCTCGAAGCTGCCGGGCTCTCGGAGTAGGCGGCTAGCAGCTGCGCGGCTTCGGGTCCTTGGGTCCACCTTGGCGCTCTCCTTCTTCGCCTTGCCGGCGCCGCAGTCGATCTTCTTGTCCTTCTTGCCGTCCTTGGCGAACAGCTTGTCGTTCCCGTCCTGGCCCTTGTGGACGTCCTTGCCCAGGTCTCCGGTGACCTGGTCCCCGCCGGGCCCGCCGAACAGCTTGTCCGCGCCGGCGCCGCCGAGCAGCTTGTCCTTGCCGGTGCCGCCGAGCTCGGTGTCGGCGCCCTCGAGCGCCCGCAGGTTGTCCGCGCCGTCGCCGCCGTCGAGGCAGTCGTTCCCGAGCTCGCCGTCGAGCGTGTCGTTGCCCCCGAGGCCCAGGATCACGTCGTCCCCGGCCTTGCCGTTGATGCGGTTCTCGACCGAGGACCTGTGACCGAATCAGGGCCCGATGCCCCTCGTCGCGTACTCGACGCTCGCACCGACGTTGTCGCGGCCGGCCGCGGACTGGTCCTCGGCGCCGCCGTCGTCGGCGGCGCCGTTGCCGATCGTCAGCACCTGCGCCGTGGTCCGGTCGTCGTAGAGCCGCGGTCCGCCTCGGTGCCGCCCTCGATCACGTCGGCGCGGCGCCGCCGTCGACCCGGTCCTGGTCTCGCTCGCCGTCGAGGTTGTCGTCGCCGGCCCCGCCGACGAGGTTGTCGTCCTGGGTGCCGCCCGAGATCGTGTCGGCTCCGGAGCCGCCGCGGAGGAAGTCGTCCTGGTTTCCGCCCTCCAGCGTCAGGAGCGGGCGTGCTGACGGGGCCGATGCCGCAGGCGGGGCTGCCGGTCGCGTTGAGGTCGTCGTCCCCGCCGCGGCCGCGCACGAGCAGGTCTCGACGCCCGTCGCGTCGAGGTCGTCGAAGTCCGCGCCGCTGGTCTCCGCCGCACGTTGAGGTTGGCGCGAGGAGCTCCGCCAATCTCGCCGAAGAGAAGGTGTCGGCGGCGTCAGTGCCGTCGACCTCGAGCCGATCGGTGCCACCGCCGCCGTTGACGTCGATCTCGATCTCCGCTCCAGTCGCTCTCGGCCGCTCCCCAGGGGCGAACGGGCCGCCCTGGAGCGAGAGCAGGACGACCGGTTGCGCCCGTCTGTCGACGATCGCGATGTCGCTCGACGTTGGTGGTGTTGGCGTCCCGGCCCCGCACGCGTCAGTCCGGCGCCGAGGCCGCCGTCGTAGCGCTGATCTCGCCCGCCGACCGACGTCCACGCTGACTGGGTCGTCGCGGCCGTCGCGTGCGGGGTCAGCGATCGTGGGCGATCAGTTGCAGGTGCCGCGGGCGGGCCGTGGCGCGCGGGCCGCAAAGCGACGCGCGGCGTGAGCTGCCAGCATTAGCCGCTCATCACATCTCCTTATACCCGTTTCTGACCGGAAAAGTCGCGCTCAGCTACGCGAGCAGCTTGCGCAGCCCCTTCTCGTCGAGGACCTCCGTGCCCAGCTCCTCGGCCTTGGCCAGCTTCGACCCGGGGCTGTCCCCGGCCACCACGTAGTCGGTCTTCTTCGAGACCGAGTTGACCACCTTGCCGCCCGCGCGCTTGATCAGCTTGGTCGCCTCCTCGCGCGTCAGGTCGGGCAGCGTCCCGGTCAGGACCAGCGTCTTGCCCTCGAGCGGCCCGCCCTCCACCCGCCGCTCCGACGGGTCGAGCTCCATCCGCAGGCCCGCCTTGCGCAGCCGCTCGATCAGCTGCTGGGTCCGCTCCTCGTGCAGCTCCTCGTAGATCTGGCCCGCGAGGATCGGCCCGATGCCGTCGGCCTGCTCGATCTCCTCGGGCTGTGCCTCGAGCAGCGCGTCCATCGTCCCGAAGTGCTCGGCGAGCGACTCGGCGTTGACGTAGCCGACGCCGGGGATGCCGAGCGCGTAGAGCACCCGGGAGAACGGCCTGCCTTGGCCGCCTCGATCTCCTCGATCAGGTTCTTCGCCGAGATCTCGCCGAAGCCCTCCAGCTCGGCGATCCGCTCCGCGGTCAGGTCGAAGATGTCGGCGGCGTCGGAGATCAGCCCCTCCTGGAGGAAGCGCAGGCGTTCTTCTCGCCGAGGCCCTCGATCTCCAGCGCACCGCGGAAGTGCTTGACGTGCTGGAAGCGCTGGCCGGGGCAGCCGGTGCGATTCGGGCAGATCGTGAAGACCGAGTCCTCGGGCTTCACCGTCGGCGTCCCGCAGAGCGGGCATTTCTTCGGCGGCTTCGGCTTGCGCGGGCGCTTCCCTTGCGCCGCTGGATGATCGGCGAGACGACCTGGGGGATCACGTCGCCGGCTCGCAGCACGACCACCTCGTCCCCGTCGCGCACGTCCTTGCGCTCCAGGTCCTCCTCGTTGTGGAGGGTCGCCTTCGAGACCGTGACGCCGGAGACGTGCACCGGCTCCAGCACCGCCCAGGGCAGCAGGTGGCCGGTGCGGCCGACGTTCCAGTCGACCTTGTTCAGCTTCGTCGTCGCGGTGCACGGCGGGAATTCCAGGCGACCGCCCAGCGCGGCTCGCGGCCGGCGACGCCCAGCTCGCGCTGAAGGCCGCGGTCGTCCACCTTGACCACCACCCCGTCGATCTCGAAGTCGAGCTGCGTCGCGCCGGTCCTCCACCAGTGGCAGCGCTTGGCCACCTCGTCGATGCCCTGGCACCTGGACCTCGTCGCTCACCGGGAAGCCGCGCTCGCGGAGCCACTCGAGCATCTCGCTGTGGCTCTCGGGCTCCCAGCCGCCCCGGGCGCCGATCCCGTAGGTCCACATCGAGAGCGGCCGCGCCGCGGTGATCTGCGGGTCGAGCTGGCGCAGCGAGCCGGCCGCCGAGTTGCGCGGGTTGGCGAAGGTCGGCTCGCCCGCCTCCGCGCGCTGCTCGTTCAGCTCGGCGAAGCGCGGCGATCGGCAGGTAGATCTCGCCGCGCACCTCGACCAGCTCCGGCGCTTCCTCGATCTTCATCGGGATCGCCTTGATCGTCCGCAGGTTCTGCGTCACGTCCTCGCCGACGCGGCCGTCGCCGCGGGTCGCGCCGCGCGGAAGACCCCGTCCTCGTAGGTCAGCGAGATCGCGAGGCCGTCGACCTTGGGCTCTGTCACGTAGCGGATCTCGCGGCCCTCGATGTCCAGGCGCTCGAGGCCGCGCTCGATCCGCTTCGCCCAGGCCCGGAGCTCGTCCTCGTTGCGCGCGTTGCCGAGGGAGAGCATCGGCTCGGCGTGCTCGACCTGGCCGAACTTCTCGAGCGGCGCGCCGCTGACCCGCTGCGTCGGCGAGTCGGGCGTGAGCAGCTCCGGGTTCGCCTCCTCGATCTCGCGCAGCTCGCGCAGCAGGTCGTCGTACTCGGTGTCCGAGATCTCCGGGTCGTCCTGGCGGTAGTAGAGGCGGTCGTGGTGCGCGATCAGGCGGCGCAGCTCCTTCGCTCGCTTCGCTGGGCTCTTGGCGGGGCTCAAGGCTGTGCAGAGGAGTTCCGCGGCTGGGCTCGAAAGGGACTCGTCTTGGTTACTCGCGGAGGCAGCATCCCCTTGGAGTCCCAGCCGCGCAGCCGCGATCCAGACCGGGCCGGTTGGTGAGGTCGAAATGGACCGGGGTGCCAGACCCGGCTGTTCGCGACCGCCGACAGGTCGGACCCTCCTCGTCCTCGAATGAGGCCTCAAGCCGTGATCTGGAACCGCCGGCGCCACCCCTCCTCCTCGACCAGCTTGAGCTCGTCGTCGTAGACGCTTGCCGAGGTGCGTGACCTCGACCCGCTTGGCGCGCCCGCCGGCCAGTTGACGTTCAAGAAGGTTTTGTCGGGCAGCCACCTTCGAGACCGGCTTCGCTACCAGGGCGGCGAGGCCGCCGCGGCCTGAGTCGAGTCGCGGCCGAGCCGGAGCCCATTTCCTTGGCCCCGGACTGCTGGGAGACCGCGATCGCGGGTAATCCGAGCACGATCCCTTCAGCGCGGCCGCGACGTCCCGAGTAGGTGATGTCATTGCCGAGGTTGGCGCCGCGGTCGATCCCCGACACGATCAGCTCGGCCGCTCGCCGAGCAGGCCGAGCTCGGCGAAGCGGACGCAGTCCACCGGAGTTTCGTCGCTGCCGAACCCGATGCTCCCGTCGTCGAGCTCGATCTCCTGGATCCAGAGCGGCGAGCGGGTGGTGATGCTCCGCGCGGTGGCGCTGTGGTTCGAATCCGGCGCGACGACCGCAGACCTCGAGGTCCGGCATCGTCGATCCTAGCGCCTTGCGGAGCTCCTGCAGGCCCTTCGCGCCGATGCCGTCGTCGTTGGTGATCAGGACGCGCACCCCACGATTCTAGGAACCCCGCGGCGTCCCCGACCTCTGCGGTCGGGATCAGGCCACCCTAACGCCCCTTCCTGCCGGCCCGATGGCAAAGGAGACTTGATGCGCAACCGCCTGTTCGCCCTGCTCGTCCTGGCCCTCGTGTCAGCCCCGCTCGCCCTCGCGGCCTGCGGAGGAGACGACGACGAGGACAAGCTCGTCGTCTACTCCGGCCGCAACGAGGACCTCGTCGGCGCCGCTGCTCGAGCGCTTCGAGAAGGAGACCGGCGACGGAGCTCGACGTCCGCTACGGCGACTCGGCCGACCTCGCGGCGACGCTGATCGAGGAGGGCGACAACTAGCCCCGCCGACGTCTTCTTCTCCCAGGACGCCGGCGCGCTCGGCGCGCTCGAGAAGGAGGGCCGCCTCGCCGCGGCTGCCCGCAGTCCTCCTCGACCGGGTCCGACGCGCGCTACCGCTCGGCGGAGGGCGACTGGGTCGGCACCGTCCGGCCGCGCCCGCGTCATCGCCTACGACAAGCGCGAGTCTCACAGCGAGCGACCTGCCGCCGTCCGTCCTCGACCTCACCGACCCGAAGTGGAAGGGCCGGATCGGCTGGGCGCCGACCAACGCGTCCTTCCAGACGTTCGTCACCGCGCTGCGCGCTGACGGAGGGCGAGGAGGCGACGCGCGCGAGTGGCTGCGAGGGCATGGTCGACAACGACGCCAAGGCCTTCGACGAACAACATCGCGGTGCGCGACGCGATCGCCAACGGCGAGATCGACGTCGGCCTGATCAACCACTACTACGTCGCCGAGGCGATCGCCGAGGAGGAGGGCGAGGACTACCCCGTCGGCGTCCTCTCACCCGCCGACGCGCGACCTCGGCTCGCTCGATCAACGTCGCGGGGATCGGCGATCCTCGAGGGCGGCGACAAGCAGGCGGAGGCGCCGAGTTCGTCGAGTTCCTGCTCTCAGCGACGAGCGCAGGAGCTTCTTCGCCGACGAGACGAAGGAGTACCCGCTCGTGCGCCGGAGTCCGCCCGATCCCGCGGTGACCCCGCTCGATCGACATCCAGCAGCCGGACGTCGACCTGGGCGATCTCGACGACCTCGAGGGAACCCTTGAGCTGCTGCAGCGAACGGGGGCGCTGTAGAGGCCACGGTCTCTCAGGCCGCGCTCGAGGCCGAGGTCCGGGCGCCCGCCGCGGCCCGGCGCCCGCCCGCCGGGCTGCTCGTCGCGGGCCTCGTGCTCGGGGCCGCGATGCTGCTGCCGCTCGCCTACCTGCTGATCGCGGTCGGCAGGGAGGCGGAGGCCGCCCTCGACGTCGTCTGGACCCGAGCGGACGCTCGAGCTCGCTCGCGCGCAGCGTCGGTCTGGCCGCGGCGGTGACCGCGGCGGCGGTCGCCATCTCGGTCCCGCTCGCCTGGCTCGACTGTCAGGACCGACCTCCCCGGACGGCGGGTCGTGGGCGGTGCTGCGCGCGCTGCCGCTCGTCATCCCGAGCTACATCGGCGCGTACGCCTTCGTCTCCGCGCTCGGCCCGACGCGGCCTGCTCCGCGCGCGCTTGACGACCGCTCGGCGTCGAGCGGCTGCCGTCGATCAACGGCTTCGCCGGGCGCGTGGCTCGTGCTGACGCTCTTCACCTTTCCGCTACTCCTGCTGCCCGTGCAGGCGCTGCCTGCGCGGGCTCGATCCCGCAGCTCGAGGAGGCGGCGCGCGGCATGGGCCGCTCGCCGCTGGCAGACGTTCCGCATCGGTGGTCCTGCCGCAGCTCGTGCCCGCGATCGGCGCCGGCGCGCTGCTCGTCGCGCTCTACGTGCTCAGCGACTTCGGCGCCGTGTCGATCCTGCGCTTCGACTCGTTCACCCGCGTGATCTACACGCTCTACCGCTCGTCGTTCGACCGGACGGGCGCCGCCGCGCTGGCGCTGCTGCTCGTCGCGCTCACGCTCGTCGTGCTGTGGCTCGAGGGCCGCACGCGCGGCGGCGCCGCGCCTTCACCGCAGCGGGCCGGGACGCCGCGCCGCGCGCCGCGTCGTCCCGCTCGGGCCGCTGGCGCGCGCCCGGCGCTCAGCTTCTGCTCGGCTCGTCGTGGCCTGGCGCCTCGTCCTGCCGCTCGCGGTGCTCGTCTACTGGTCGCACGAAGAGCGTCGCCGGCGACTCGGACTGGGCAGCGATCGGCGAGCGCCGCCGGCAACTCGCTGCTCGCCGCCGGCGCTGGCGGCGCTCGCCGCGGCGCTCTGCTCGATCCCGCTCGCGCTGCTCGCCGCTCGCCACCGAGCCGCCCGGCGACGCTGATCGAGCGCGTCGTCCTACGCCGGGCACGCGCTGCCCGGGATCGTCGTCGCGCTCGCGCTGGTGTTCTTCGCGACCCGGGCCGTGCCCGCCGCTCTACCAGACGCTCGGGATGCTCGTGCTTCGCGTTCCTGGTCCTGTTCCTCCCGCTGGCGATCGGCGCGATCCCGCGCCGCGCTGCAGCAGGTGTCGCCGCACGTCGAGGAGGCCGCCCGGCTCGCTCGGGCGCTCGCCGCTCGCAGGTCGCTGCGGACCATCACCGCGCCGCTGACGGCGGCGGGCGTGCTGGCCGGCGCCGCGCTGGTCTTCCTCACCGCCGTCAAGGAGCTTCCGGCGACGCTGATCCTCGCGCCGATCGAGTTCGACACGCTTGCCACCGAGATCTGGAGCGCCACGACGATCGGGTTCTTCGAGCGCGGCGCGGTGCCGTCGCTGGTCCTGCTGGCGATCTCGGCCGCCCTCCCTCTACCTGCTCCTGGACCGCGAATGAGGTCGACCAGAGAGCGCCTGCGAATCGAGGTACGTCAGCTCCCACCCGTCAAAATTCGGGGTCAGATGGAAACCGAATCGACAGCCGCCGGCATCTCGGTCCGAGGCCTCGCCAAGCACTTCGGTCGCGTGGCGGCCGTGGACGGACTCGACCTCGAGGCGCAGGATGGCCAGATCACCGCCCTGCTGGGCCCAGCGGCTGCGGCAAGACGACCACCCTGCGACTGATCTCGGGATTCGAGCGGCCGGAGCGGGGCGCCTCGAGCTCGCGGCTCGCACCCTGAGCGGCAACGGCACCTTCGTGCCCCCGGAGCGCCGACGAATCGGATTGGTCTTTCAGGACTACGCACTGTTCCCGCATCTGGACGTGCGCGGAACGTGGCCTATGCCCTCCCCGCCGACGCGCCTCCCGCGGGGGTCGACGAGCTGCTGGAGCTCGTCGGCCTCGGAGACAATCGGCGACCGCTCGCCGCATGAGCTCTCGGGCGGCCAGCAGCAGCGTGTGGCGCTTGCCCGGGCCCTCGCCGCGAGGCCGGACGCAATCCTGCTCGACGAGCCGTTCTCGAACCTCGACGCCTCGCTGCGCGACCGGATGCGGCGCGAGGTACGCGAAATCTGCTGGAGAGCGGTGCGGTCTCGATCTTCGTGACTCACGACCAGGAGGAGGCCCTCAGCATCGCCGACCGCGTCGCCGTGATGCGGGAGGGGATCGAGCAGGTCGGCCCCCCGAGGAGGTCTTCTCGCGGCCGGCGTCCCGCTGGGTGGCGGAGTTCCTCGGCGACGCGGACGTGCTGCCCACCGTTCGTGCGGGGACCGTCCAATGCGAGCTCGGCATGCTGCCCGTGGACCCAGTTCGATGGACCGGCCGAGGTCATCGTGCGGCCGAGTCGATCAGCCTCACTACCGGGCCCGGCCCCGGCGCGTCACGGCGAAGAAGGCCCGCGTGGTGCGTCGAGAGTTCTACGGGCATCGCCAGCTGCTCCACCTCGAGCTGGAGTCGGGGTTGCGCCTGCGCTGCCGCCGGCCGGGCTTTCCCGCCTGGCACCCCGACGATCACGTCCGTGCTGGATCTCAGGACCCGTGACCGTCTTTCCGCCACGGGGCGAGCGACCGAAGACGCCGGCCCTTGCCCAGGGTCAGTAGCGAACCCCGGCCAGGTAGAGCCCGTGGGCACGGGCGGTTCGCCGGCCGCCTCACGCGGCGCACCAGAAGCGCGACGAACTCCTCCAGCGGCCTCCTCCCCGCCCCCACCTCGAGCATCGTGCCACCAGCACCCGAACCATGTTGCGCATGAACGCGTCGCCTCGATCCAGAACCGAACAGGACCTGGTCGGTCCGGTCAGGCCCATGGTCCGGCCCCGCTTCCACTCGGCTCGGAGGACCTGGCGCTCGAACCGCACGTGCTCGGTCTGGGTCGGGGTGAACGCGGTGAAGTCGTGCGTGCCGGCCAGCGCCTCGCCGCAGCGCTCCAGCTGGGCGGAAGGACGTGGTGCGGCCAGAAGAGGGACAACCCCCACTCAACGGGCTGGGCGCAGGGGCCGAGAGCACGCGGTAGCAATAGGTGCGGAGCGGGCGTCGCGGCGGGCGTCGAGTCGTCCGCGTGGAGCTCATGAGTGCACCACGAGGTCGTCTCCGGTCAGGCCGTTGAGCGCCCTGACCAGCGAGATGGGACCTCCCTTTCGGTCACGAACTCGCGACCTGCGCCGACGCGTGGACGCCGGCGTCGGTGCGGCCAGCCACCCTCAGTTGCACGGACTCGCCCATGACCTTCGAAGGGCGTCCTCCAGCTCCCCCTGGACCGTGCGCTCGCCGGGCTGGGCGGCCCAGCCCGCGAAGGCGCCGCCGTGGTAGGCGAGGTTTAGGCGGACGCTGGTCATGGAACGCGAGACTAAGGGGCATGCGAAACCCACGGACATCCGATGCGCCGGCGGACGTCGGTCTGACCGAGTCGCGCGAGGAGCTGCTCGGAGGCAGGGACCCGAGGCCGGGGCTGCTGGGCGCCTACGACCTGATCGCGATCGGGCTCGCGATCGCCGCCGCCTGCCTCGCGGCCGCCACGCTAGACAGCTGGGCGCTGTGGATCGTGCTCGGCGGCATCGTCGCGACCGTCGTCGGGTTCATGATCGCCGTCAGCCCGAATCGCCGCTAGGGGACGTCAGGCCGCACTATCCACTGTGCGCGCTCTCACGGCGCTTTGGGGCGTGAGGAGGGTGGCTGCACCGACACGGACAGAGGAGAAGACCATGGCGAACCGGACGTCACGCAGCGCACTCAGTACGACCGACAGGACCTCCGTGCCGGAGGCGAGGGCATCCGCCGGGGATCCGAGCGCGGCGCCGCGATCTACAACGTGATCGCCCTGATCGTCGGGGGCCTGCTCAGTGCGGTCGCGGTCGCGACGATCGACAACTGGTCCCAGTGGCTGGTGCTCGGCGTCATCGTGCTCACGGTGATCGGCTTCATGATCGCCATCAGCCCCAACCGGAGGGGATAGTTAGGCGCCCCTAAGGGGCTTTCTGTTAGGGTGCCCTAATGCACAGGGGCGCCCGGATCGGCACCGTGGACGGTCTGCGTGGATTGGCCGCCCTGCTGGTCGTCTTCGACCACACCGTGGGCACGGGCTGGGCCTTGGAGCCTGGTCGCAGCAGAACCACGGGATCGCGGTGTTCGCGATCCTCACGGGCTTTCTGATCTCGGGCCCCTTCCTCCGCGCCCGCCTCGACAACAGCCCGTCCCCGCGGCTGGGGAAGTACCTGCGGGCGCGCGCAGGGCGCGTCTACCCGGGCTACTGGGTGGCGCTCGCGGTGGCGGCCCTCCTCATCGGCCTGCACAACATGGGGGAAGGCGACGTCCTGGGGGTGATCACCCTTACCCAGACCTTCGGTACCGATGGGCCATTGAGGGAATCCCGCCCGCCTGGTCGCTGTCCCTGTTCCTCACCTTCTACCTCGCGCTTCCGGTCTGGTCATGGTGCCGCCGCCGGGTCGATCCCCCCGGCCTGAGCGAGGTACAGATCGTTCGCCGGGAGGCTGCGTGGCTGCTGGGACTGGTGCTCATGTCCCTCGTCGTCCGCACCCAGTCCCTGACCGACCCGATCGCACAGGATCCCGCCTTCACGCTGCTGGGCCGCGCGGACTGGTTCGCGCTGGGCATGTTCCTCTGCCTGCTTGTCACGGCCCGCGACCGCGGCTCTCGCTCGGTGCGCTGCTCGGCCCCGGGCGCCATCCGGGGATCGTGGCGGCCTTCGCGCTTGCGCTCACCGTCGGGAGCGCGATGGTCCCGCTGCACATGGAGGAAACCCGGGACCAGCTGACACGCTCGCCGCCGGCCTGCTGGTCGCCGCGATGGTGCTGCATGGGACCACGATGCGCGGACCACAGCGCGTGCTCGCCTCGCGGCCCGCCAGGGCCCTCGGCCGCTGGTCATACGGGATCTTCCTCTACGGGTACATCTCCCAGAAGCTCCTGATCGAGCTCGAACCGGGGATGCCGCTCGGCCTGCGCCTGGCCCTGACTGTCGCCGTGGCAGTCGCGGCGGGAGCCGCGAGCTGGCGCTTCGTCGAGAGCCCGGCCTCACGCCGGATCCGGCGCTGGCGCGCAGACCGCCACCCGGGCGACGGGCGCGAGGGCGTTCGCCCGCAGCCCGAGCCGGCCACCGCCTGACGCTCCCGCGTCGCCCTATGCTGCTCCGGCCATGAGCCGGGAACCGTACGAGGGCGAGGTCGTCGTCGACGACCTCCAGCGCCACGAGTACGGCGAGGCCGTCGAGCTGCTCGCCCTGGGGATGCGCGACAGCCCGATCCACGTGGCCGCCTTCGGCGACGATCCGCAGACGCGCGTCGACTCGCTGCGCCGACTCTTCCAGGGTCTCTTCAGGACGTCGAAGTCCCTGCGCCCCTTCTGCGCGCGGAGCGGGGGCCGGATCATCGGCGTCGCGGGCGTCGCACCCCCGGCGACCTGCAAGCCGGGTGCGCTGCAGCAGTTCCGGATGCTCCCTTCGATGATCGTGCTGGGCCCCGCTCGAGCCCGGAAGGTCGTCGAGTGGGTCGGGACCTGGGCCGACCACCACCCGGAGCGGCCGCACTCGCACCTCGGCCCCGTGGCCGTCCAGCTTGACCTCCAAGGGCGTGGGATCGGATCGAAGCTGATGTCTGAGTACGCCTCCCGCCTCGACGCGGCCGGCGAGGACGCCTACCTGGAGACCGACAAGCCGGAGAACGTGCGGCTGTACGAACGGTTCGGGTTCGAGACGATCAGCGAGGGCCCCGTGCTGGGAGTCCCCAACTGGTTTATGTGGCGCGAGTGGGCCTCGCGCCGTGGCACGTAGGCCGTTGTCGAGCGAAACAGCTGCTTTGCATGGAAAGCGACAGTCATGTGCGAGATACTCGCCGGCGAGTATCCCGACGGACCTACAACCAGGGAGCACAATGAGCGAGAACGAGAAGACCTACAAAGGGCAGTGCTACTGCGGCGCCGTCGAGATCGAAGTCACGGGGGATCCAGAGGGTGCCGGCTACTGCCATTGCAAGGCGTGCAGGAGCTGGTCCGCCGGGCCGGTCAACGCATTCACACTCTGGAAGCCTGAGTCGGTCAACGTGACCAAGGGAGAGGACCAGATCGGTGAGTTCAACGCAAACGAGCGGACCTACCGGCAGTGGTGCAAGGCCTGTGGCGGCCATCTGATGGCGCGGCACCCGGAGTGGGAATTGATCGACGTCTACGCGGCGACCATCCCCGAGTTCCCGTTTGAACCCGGGGTCCACGTCAACTACGAGTCGACCGTGCTCCCGATGAAGGACGGCCTCCCCAAGCAAAAGGACACCCCCGCAGAGATGGGCGGGTCTGGCGAGACACTTCCCGAGTAACGCCCCCGGCCAAGCCCGAGGCCTCCCACCGCCTCGGACGAGATGGGCTGCTTTGCATGGAAAGCAGAACAGCGGCCTGCCGGCGCGATACTGCGGGTGCAATGTCGGAGAGGAACGTCGAAGTTGTCCGTCGCTGGTTTGCGCGTCTGAGCGCGGGGGACCCCGCGCCCGAGTTGTGTGACGCAGAAATCGAGATCCGAAACTGGGCTGAATCACCCGTCCCTGGGCCGTACTACGGACACGACGGCGTTCGCAAGTGGTGGCGCGAAGTCAACGACCCGGACATGGGGTTCGAAATCAAGATGTTCGAGCTGGAAGCGGTCATCGAGATAGACGACGAGCGGGTGTTGACCACTCAGCGGGCGACGGGCCGGGGACGAGCCAGTGGATTCGAAGTCGATCAGCTCTGGGGCGCGATCATCGGCGTGCGGGACGGTCGGATCGCATCCGCTGTCGGTTATCCGAATCCTGAGGCGGCCCGCGAAGCAGCTGGGCTGTCGGAGTAGGCGCTTTGGACGAGAAGCAGTAGTCCACATGGAAGCGGCATTTATTGCGTGACGTGGCCCCTGCCGGTTAGTATCGCGAGCGTCCACGACGAGGAGGTCCAGGTCAATGATCGGGGCGCGAGTTGCACTGCTGGTCCTCGCCGCAGCAGGCCTGATCGCCGCTGGTTGCGGCGGAGACGACGACGGTGATGACGGCGGCGACACTACGACCGCGGGCGCGGTCGCGGGCGGAGAGGAGGCCGCCGCGCTTTACGAGGAGATTGCGGACCTGAGCGACGAGGAGCAGATCGAGCGCGTGGGCGAGGCGTGGGCGGAGCCATTCGCAAACGGGGACGAGACGATGTGCGCTTATCTTCACCCCGACCTCGCACCCGCGGACTGCGAGCAGGCCGGTTACCTCACAGGGTCCCTGACGGGGGGCAGCGAGCTTCAGTCGTCGTTTGCCGGAACCACGGTGCAGAAGGTCGACATACGGGGCAATACAGCCATCGCCGAGTTCAGTAACGGCCACAAGGTCAAGCTCATGACGGATCCAGATGGCGGCTGGAAGGTCGTGGAGACAGTGAGGGCGGCTTCTTCAGGTTCGGATCAGGTAAATCAGCCTGGCTTCTGAGTCCTAGCTGCTTCGGACGAAGAGCGATTGCTGTCAGCTGGCCGGCGACCTGCCGTCCTGTCGGGCGGGTGGCGCCGCGGGAGGCTCCATCCGAGGACGACGCCGTCGCCCGCAGGATGGAGGGGCCCGCGGCGACAGGACCCGCCCGCCTAGCCGCTGGGACCGTTACACCAGCTCGAGGAAGACCATCTCGGCCGAGTCGGAGCGGCGCGGGCCGAGCTTGACGATGCGGGTGTAGCCGCCGTTGCGCGCCGCGTAGCGCGGCGCGATCTCCTCGAACAGCTTGTGGACGATGAACTTGTCCTGGTTCAGCCTGGCAGCGCCTGGCGCCGGGCATGCAGGTCGCCACGCTTCGCCAGCGTGATCAGCTTCTCGAACTCGGGCTTCAGCGCCTTCGCCTTCGGCTGGGTGGTGCGAATGCGCTCGTGCTCGATGAGCTGCTTGCTCATCGTCCGCACGAGCGAGCGGCGGTGCGCCGCGTCGCGGCTGAGCTTGTTCCGCTTCTTCCTCGTTCGCTCCGCATGGCCGGATTATTCCGCGCGAAGGCCGAGCCCGCGCGCCCGGAGAGTCTCCTGGACCTCCTCGATCGACTTGCGACCGAAGTTCGGGATCGCGTTCAGCTCCGACTCCGACTTCCGCACCAGCTCGCCGACGGTCTGCACGCCGGCGCGCTTGAGGCAGTTGTAGGAGCGGACGCCGAGCTCGAGCTCCTCGATCAGGATCTCGTCGAGCCCGTCCGCACCGGGAACCGGCGCGGCCTCGGCCGGTGCGCCCGCGGGGGCGGGAGCGCCCCCGTCGCTGAGCACCGCGACGCCCTCGCCGCGCAGCTCGTCGACGCGATCTGCGGAGGTGAAGATCGCCAGGCTCTTGATCAGGATCTCGGCGGCCTCGCGGAGCGCGCTGTCGGGCTCGATCGAGCCATCGGTCTCGATCTCCAGTAGGAGCTTGTCGAAGTCCGTCCGCTGGCCGACTCGAGCAGCGTCCACCGCGTACGACGCACGGCGAATCGGGGAGAAGATCGCGTCGATCGGGATGACCCCGATCGGCTTGTCGTCGGACTTGTTCTCGTCCGCGGGCGAGTAGCCCCGGCCGCGGCCGATCGTCAGGTACATCTCGAGCTTGGTGCGCTTCTCGAGCGTGGCGATCGTCGTGTTCGGGTTCAGGATCTCGACGCCCGCGGGCAGGTCGATGTCCTTCGCCTTGACCTCTCCGGGGCCGGTGGCCACCAGCGGGGTCTCGACCTCATCGGCGTCGGTGTGCATGCGCACCACGACGTCCTTGAGGTTCAGGACCAGGTCGGTGACGTCCTCCTTCAGCCCCGGAATCGTGGAGAACTCGTGGGCGACGCCCTCGATGCGGACGCTCGTGATCGCAGCGCCGCCGAGGGACGACAGCAGCACACGCCGCAGGCTGTTGCCGAATGTGTAGCCGAACCCCTTGTCTAGGGGCTCGATCGTGAAATTGCCCTTGTTGTCGTCAGCATCTTCGGACGAGATCTTGGGCACTTGGAAATCAGGCAGGGTGGTCATCGCTTCCTCTTGGTTGTGATCGAAAGCTTCTTACTTCGAGTACAGCTCGACGATGAGCTGCTCGGAGATCGGTGCCGAGATCTCGCTCCGCTCCGGGAGCCTCAGCACCTTGGCGGTGAGCGAGTCGTGATCGGCCTGGAGCCAAGCCGGCACGCCGGAGGTCAGCTCCGTCGCGTTCCGCACCGTGTCGGTGGCGGGTGACTCGCTCTTGATGGCGATCACGTCGTCGGATTTCACCTGGTAGCTCGGGATGTCCACGCGGCGGCCGTTGATGGTCCAATGGCCGTGGCGGATCAACTGCCTCGCCTGCCGGCGGGAGGCGGCGAAGCCAAGTCGTACGAGGACGTTGTCGAAGCGGGATTCGAGCAGTCGCAGCAGGTTCTCGCCGGTGACGCCCTCCTGGCCGGAGGCCTTGTCGTAGTAGCTGCGGAACTGCTTCTCGAGGATCTGGTAGTAGCGGCGGGCCTTCTGCTTCTCGCGCAGCTGGACGCGGTACTCCGACTGGCGCATGCGGCCGCGGCCGTGCTCGCCCGGCGGGTAGGAGCGGCGCTCGACGCCGCACTTGTCGGTGAAGCAGCGCGAGCCCTTCAGGAACAGCTTCTGCCCCTCGCGGCGGCACTGCTTGCACTGCGGGCCGGTATCGCGGGCCATCAGACGCGCCTCCGCTTGCGGGGACGGCAGCCGTTGTGGGCCTGCGGCGTCACGTCCTTGACCGTGGTCACCTCGAGGCCGGCGGCCTGAAGTGAGCGGATCGCGGTCTCGCGGCCGGAGCCCGCGCCCTTGGCGAAGACCTCGACCTTCTCGAGCCCGTGCTCCATCCCCTTCTTGGCGGCCGCGTCGGCCGTCACCTGCGCGGCGAACGGGGTCGACTTGCGGGAGCCCTTGAATCCCGCGCTGCCGGCGGACTCCCAGGCGATCACGGCGCCCTCGGTGTCGGTCAGGGTGACGATGGTGTTGTTGAAGGAAGTCTTGATGTGCGCCTGCCCGTAGGTGACGTTCTTGCGCGCCTTGCGGCGCCTCTTTTCGGCTGTGCCATTTGCTCCGGTCTCCCTACTTCGCCGTCGGGGCCTTCTTGCGCCCCGCGATGCTCATGCGCTTCGGGCCCTTGCGGCCGCGCGCGTTGGTCTTGGTCCGCTGCCCCCGGACCGGGAGGCCACGGCGGTGGCGCAGGCCCCGGTAGGAGCCGATCTCCTGGAGGCGCTTGACGTTCTGCGAGCGCTCGCGGCGGAGGTCACCCTCGACCTCGTTCGCCTCGATCGCCTCGCGCAGCTTCACGACCTCGTCCTCGGTCAGGTCCTTGACCGGGGTGTTGGGATCGACGCCCGCCGCCTTCAGGATCTTGTTGGCGGCTGGAACGGCCCACGCCGAAGACGTAGGTCAGACCCACCTCCACCCGCTTGTTGAGCGGGATGTTGACGCCTGCGATGCGAGCCATCTAGCCCTGCCTCTGCTTGTGCCGCGGGTTCGGGCAGATCACGAGAACGGCGCCGCCGCGGCGGATCACCTTGCACTTCTCGCACATGGGCTTTACGGATGCTCGAACCTTCATCGACTCTCGATTTCGTCGTATCGGACACTGAGAGAGCTCACGGGTCCCAGGAGTCGGACCCACAAGCATGAACGGCCCGGCCTGGGTGGACCGACGAGAAATGTTAGCAGCGGCCTGAGCCAGGCACTGACCATGCGCGGCACAGCGGGCCGTGTGGTGGAATGCGCACATGGGCCACGGACGACCAGCCTGTCCAGGTAGCGGCAGAGGAGGAGGAGCGGGTCACGCCGCTCGAGCTGTTCTTCGACCTCGTCTTCGTCCTCTCGTTCACCCAGGTCACGCTGTACATGGCGGACGAGGGCACGTGGTCGGCCGTCGGCGAGGGAATGCTGATCCTGGCGGCGGTCTGGTGGGCGTGGGCGGCCTACGGCTGGCTCACCAACGCGATCGACCCCGACGAGAACGTCAACCGGCTCTGCATGTTCGCCTCGATGGCCGCCATGCTGCTGGTCTCTCTCAGCATCCCGGAAGCGTTCGGCGACGAGGGGCTGCTGTTCGGGTGCTCGTACTTCTTCGTCCGCGCGATGCACCTGATCCTCTATGTCAGGAACACGCGCCAGGACGGGGACGACGCCAACCTGGGCGCGATCCTGAAGCTCGCTCCTGGCCTGCTCTTCGGCTCCGCGCTGCTCGTGGTCGCCGGCGCGCTGGACGGCGACGCGAGGGTGGTCGTCTGGATCGTCGCGCTCCTGATCGATATCGGGACGCCGCTCGTGGCCGGCACGGCCGATTTCCGGATCCACCCGGGCCATTTCGCCGAGCGTCACGGCCTGATCGTGATCATCGCGCTCGGAGAGTCGATCGTCGCGGTCGGGACCGCGGCCAGCTTCGGTCTCGACGCCGGCGAGATCATCGGCGCCGTCCTGGGGATTGCGGTCGCCGCGTGCCTGTGGTGGGCCTACTTCGACGTCATCGCCCTGATCGCGGAGCGCCGCCTGACGGAGGCGCCCCCCGGGGAGCAGGCGCCGCTGGCCAGGGACTCCTACAGCTACCTGCACTTCCCGATGATCGCGGGGATCGTGCTCACCGCCGTCGGCATGAAGAAGGTCCTTGCGGACGTCGACGAGCCGCTCAAGGACTACGCGGCGGTCGCCCTGTGCGGCGGGACCGCTTTGTACCTGCTTGGGCACATCGCTACCCGACTGCGCAACCTGGGAACGCTCAACCCGCAACGCGCCCTCGCGGCGGCCCTGCTCCTGGCCCTGATCCCCGTCGCTCTCGAGGTGGATGCGCTGATCTCGCTGATCGCCGTTACGGCCGTGCTGGTCGGCCTGATCGCCTACGAGGCGATCCGCTTCCGCGAGGCCCGCGAGCGGGTGCGGGCAAACCCCCATGCGACGTTGGAGGAGATGCGGGGCAGGGCGCCGACGGGGTAGTTAGAGCTCGTGCCAGGGAGTGAGGACGCGGGGGCCGTCCTCGGTCACCGCGACGGTGAACTCGAAGTGGGCGGCCGGCGAGTCGTCCTGGGAGTAGACCGCCCAGCCGTCGGAGCCCATGCGCACCTCGGGCGCCCCGGCATTGACCATCGGCTCGATCGCGAGGACCATGCCCTCCTCGAGCAGGGGTCCCTTGCCCGCCTCGCCGAAGTTCGGGATCTGCGGATCCTCGTGCATGTCTCGCCCGATGCCGTGGCCGACCAGGGTCCGGATCACCGAGAAGCCGTCCATCTCCACCCGTGACTGCACAGCGTGCGAGATGTCGCTGAGGCGGTTGCCCGGCCGGGCCTGCGCGATGCCCTCGAACAGCGATGCCCGCGTGGTGCGCAGGAGCTTGCTCGCCTCCGAATCGACCTTCCCGACCGGAACGGTGATCGCCGCGTCGGCGACCCAGCCCTCGTAGGTGACGCCGACGTCGATCGAGAGGATGTCGCCGCGCTGGAGCTCGTACGGACCGGGGATACCGTGGACCACCATCGAGTTCGGCGAGGCGCAGATGGAGCCGGGGAACCCGCGATAGCCCTTGAACGAGGGGACGCCGCCCTGCGAGGTGATGAACCGCTCGGCGGCCTCGTCCAGCTCCTTCGTCGTCACGCCGGGCCGGACCTTGGCCTCGAGCATCTGTAGGCAGCGCGCCTGAATCTCGCCGGCGGCGGCCATCGCCTCGAGCTGCTCGGCGGTCTTCTGGATGATCCCTCCGCGATACATCCGCTACATCTCCATCTCATCTTCGCGGCGCAGCGTGGCGAGGAGGCCCCGGATGTCCTCGGAGACGTCCTCGGGAGGCTGGTCCCCGTTCACGCGCTGGAGGATGCCTCGGTCCTCGTAGTAGTCGACCAGAGGCTCCGTCAGCTCGTGGTACTGCTCCAGGCGGTGGCGGACGACGTCGGGCTCGTCGTCGTCGCGGATGATCAGCTCACCGCCGCAGATGTCGCAGACGCCCTCCTCCTTCGGGGGGTCGAAGTCGACGTGGAAGATGTGGCCGTTCTTCTTGCAGCAGCGCCGGCCGCTGATGCGGCGCACGACCTCGTCGTCGTCCGCGTCGATCAGGATCGCAGCGATGATCTCGCGGCCGAGGCCCTTCATCTGCTCGCCGAGCGCCTCGGCCTGCCCGACGGTCCGGGGGAAGCCGTCGAGGATGAAGCCGTCGGCCGCCTCCTCGCTCTGGACCCGCTCCTTGAGGACGCCGATGATGACGTCGTCGGGCACCAGATCGCCGCGGTCCATGTACTCCTTCGCCTGCTTGCCGACCTCGGTCTGCTCCTCGACCGCGGCGCGCAGGATGTCGCCGGTCGCGTAGTAGGGCAGGCGATGGTCCTCCTGGAGGGCCTTGCCCTGGGTCCCCTTGCCGCTCCCGGGCGGCCCGAGCAGGATCAGGTTCAGCTGCGACAACGGACTGCCCCCCGGGCCGCGCTCACTTCAGGAATCCCTCGTAGTTCCGCATCATCAGCTGCGCCTCGAGCTGCTTGACCGTGTCGAGTGCCACGCCGACGGTGATCAGGATCGAGGTGCCTCCGAAGAAGAAAGTCGCCGAGGTCTGACTGATCAGGATCGTCGGCAGCGCCGCGACCGCGCCCAGGTAGAGGGCGCCGGGGAAGGTCAGTCGCGACAGGATGCGGTCGAGGTATTCCGCCGTGGGGCGACCCGGGCGCACGCCCGGGATGAAGCCGCCGTACTTCTTCAGGTTGTCCGCCTGGTCCACCGGATTGAAGGTGACCGCCGTATAGAAGTACGTGAAGATGATGATGAAGAAGACCTCGCCGGCCACGTACGCCCAGCCGTCCGGGTTGAAGAAGACCGCGAAGTCGTTCCAGAAGTTGTCGCCTGTCCCTCCTAGGAGCTGGCCCATGGTCGGCGGGAAGGCCATGATCGAGGCGGCGAAGATGACCGGGATCACTCCCGCCATGTTCACCCGGAGCGGCAGGTAGGTCGATCCGCCCGCCGTCATGCGGCGGCCGACGACCCGCTTGGCGTATTGGACCGGGATGCGCCGCTGCCCCTCCTGCACGAACACGATCGCCACGATCACCGCCAGCGCGATGAAGGGCATCATTACGACGAAGACCTGGTCCGGGCTGTTCCACCACGCCGAGATCCCGCCGGGCAGACCCGCGACGATCGAGGCGAAGATCAGCAGCGAGATCCCGTTGCCGATCCCGCGCTGGGTGATCAGCTCGCCCATCCACATCAGCAGCGTGCAGCCGGCCGTCAGGGTGATCACGATCAGGAAGACCTTGGCCGCGGTCAGCTCGCCGACGACGCTCGCGCCGGCCTGGTTCTGGAAGCTACGGAACAGGAAGACGTAGCCGAGGGACTGGCCGAACGCCAGGGCGACGGTCAGATAGCGCGTGTACTGGGTGATCTTCTGCTGGCCGACCTCCCCCTCCTTCTGCAGGCGCTCGAGGGAGGGCACCACCACCGTCAGCAGCTGCAGGATGATCGAGGCGGTGATGTAGGGCATGATCCCCAGCGCAAACAGGGACAACCGGGAGAGACTCCCGCCCGAGAAGAGGTTCAGGAACCCGAGGATGTTGTTCCCGGAGAAGTTCTCCTCGATCTCCTTGATCGTCTGCGCGTCGACGCCCGGCGAGGGGATGTAGGCGCCGAGGCGGTAGAGCGCCAGGATCGCCGCCGTGAACAGCAGCTTCTTGCGGATGTCGTGGACGCTGAAGGCGTTGAGGATCGTCCGGAGCATCAGTCGTCAGAAGAGCCGTCCTCGGCAGGCGACTCCTTCTCCTTGGGGGATTCGTCCTTCTCCTCCGGCACTTCCTCGGCATCCGCCTTGGGCTCCGGCTTCGTCATCGCCGCCTCTGGCACGGGCTTCGGGGGCTCGCCGTCGATGTAGTCCACGGAGCCGCCCGCCTTCTCGATCGCCTCGCGCGCCGATTCGCTGAAGCCGTGGGCGCGGACGGTGAGCTTCTTTGAGAGCTCGCCGTTGCCGAGGATCTTGACCGGATGCTTGCGCTTGGCCAGGCCGGCCTCCCGCAGGCTCTCCGGCGTCACCTCGGCTCCCGCGTCGAAGCGGGCCTCGAGGTCGGAGAGGTTGACGGGCTGGGTCCGGGTCCGGAACTTCTCGAACGGCATCGACATCTTCTGGTGCGGGCCGCGAAGCTTTGCCATCCGCATGTGGATCGGGTTCTGGCCGCCCTCGTAGTTCGCCTTGCGCTTCGAGCCCGCGCGGGCGCCGGCACCCTTGTGACCGCGACCCGAGGTCTTGCCGTGGCCGGTCCCGGGCCCTCGGCCGAGCCGCTTGCGCGGCTTGCGCGAGCCGGGATTGGGCTTCAGGTTGTGCAGGCCGACCCGCTTGTCGCCGTCAGCCACTTGACTCCACCTCCACGAGGTGGCCGACGACGCGCAGCATTCCCTGAAGCTGGGGGGAGTCCTCGAGCTGCGAGCTCTTGCCGATGCGGCCGAGCTTCAGCGAGCGCAGGGTGTCGCGCTGGCGCGGGGACGCGCCGGCCGCGGAGCGGACCTGCTTCATCTTGACCTCAGGCATTCGAGCCGTCCTCGGGCGCCGGATCCTCGGGGGCCGGCGATTCCGGAGCCGGCTCTTCCGGGGCGGGCTCGGCGGGCTTCTCGTCCGGCTTGGCCTCCTCGGGCGCCTCGGCCCCACCCTGGGCGGTCGGCTGGACCGGCCGGGGCTGCTCGGGCGCCTCTTCCTTCACCTTCTTCGCGCCGTTGGTGTCGCTGATCCCCAGAACCTCGCGGATCGAGATGCCGCGCAGCTTCGCCACGTCCTCGGGACGGCGGAGGCTCTCGAGGCCCGCCATCGTGGCCTTGACGAGGTTGATCGGGTTCTGGGTGCCGATGCTCTTGGTCAGCACGTCGCGCACGCCGCCCAGTTCGAGTACGGCGCGGACGCCGCCGCCGGCGATCACCCCGGTACCGGGGCTCGCCGGCCTCAGGACGACATGCCCGGCGCCGAAACGGCCGATCACCCGGTGCGTCAGCGTCTGCCCGTACTTGGGGATCCGGATCAGGTTCTTGCGCGCGTCCTCAACGGCCTTCTGGATCGCCAGCGGGACCTCGCGGGCCTTGCCGTAGCCGATCCCGACCACGGAGTCCTCGTCGCCCACGGCGACCAGGGCCGTGAACGAGAACCGCCGGCCGCCCTTGACCACCTTGGCGACGCGGTTGATCTCGATCACCCGCTCCTGCAGGTCGAGTCCCTTGGGGCTGACTGTCTCTACGGCCATAAGTCGAATGAAGGTAGCGGAGTCAGAACTTCAGCCCGCCCTCACGGGCGCCCTCGGCGAGGGCCTTGACGCGGCCGTGGTAGCGGTACCCGCCGCGGTCGAAGACGCAGGTCTCGACGCCCGCATCCTTGCCGCGGGAGGCCAGTACGGACCCGGCCTTCTTGGCCTGCTCCATGCGGTCGAGCCCCCGCAGGTCGCCCTCGGTCCAGTTGACGGCGGCCAGCGTCTTCCCGGCGTCGTCGTCGATGAGCTGGGCGGAGACACCGCGGTTGGAGCGGTATACGGACAGCCGGGGCCGCTCGGCGCTGCCGCGGATCTTGGCGCGCACGCGGCGGCGGCGGCGCAGCCTCTGCTGGGGCTTCGTCAGGACGGTCATCAGGCGCGCTTCCCGACCTTGCGAGCGACGTACTCGTCCACGTAGCGCACTCCCTTGCCCTTGTAGGGCTCGGGCGGGCGGCTCTTGCGCACCCGGGCGGCCATCTCGCCGACGAGCTGCTTGTCGATGCCGCGGACGATCACCTCGGTGGGCTGGGGAACCTCGAACTCGATGCCCTCCGGCGCCGGCAGCGAGACCGGGTGTGAGTAGCCCAGCGACATCTCGAGCGCCTTGCCCTTGAGCTGCGCGCGATAGCCGACGCCCTGGATCTGAAGCCGCTTCTCAAAGCCCTCGGTGACGCCCTCGACCATGTTTGCGATCAGGCTCCGCGTGAGCCCGTGGAGAGCGCGGTGATCGCCGCGGTCGGTCGGCCGCGTGACGACGACGGTGCCGTCGTCGACCTTGACCGTCATGTCGCGGTCGATCGCCTGGCTCAGCTCGCCCTTCGGCCCCTTGACGGTGACCGTGCCGGGCTGCACGTCGACCTCGACCCCGTCGGGAATCGGCACCGGCTGTTTTCCAATTCGGCTCATCCGCTCATCACCTACCAGACGTGTGCCACCACTTCGCCGCCGACGCCCTTCTGGCGCGCCTCGTGTCCGGTCATCACGCCGGTCGAGGTGGAGACGATCGTCGTGCCCATGCCGCCCAGCACCCGGGGGACGTCCTTGGTGGGGACGTAGCGCCGGCGACCTGGGCGCGAGACACGCTGCATACCGCTGATCACGGGGCTGCGGTCCTCGGTGTAGCGCAGGCGAAGCCGCAGGACCCTGCCGACGTCGCCGTCGGCCTCGGCATAGTCCGCGATGTAGCCCTGCTCCTTGAGGATCCGCGACATCTCCCGCTTCAGGCGCGACGAGGGGATCTCCACCTCCTCGTGCTGGGCCTGGAGGGCGTTGCGGATGCGCGTCAGGAAGTCTGCGATCGGGTCGGTCAGCATCTCGTCACCAACTGGACTTGGTCATCCCGGGCACGTAGCCCTGGTGCGCGTTCTCGCGCAGACAGATCCGGCAGAGGCCGAACTTGCGGTAGTAGGCGCGGGGCCGGCCGCAGCGGCGGCAGCGGTTGTACCCGCGCGTCTTGTACTTGGGTGGGCGCGACTGGCGCACCTTCTGCGATGTCTTTGCCATCAGCCCTCTTCCTTGTCTGCAGCCTTGTCTGAAGCCTTGTCTGAAGCCTTGTCCGAGTCTCCACCGTCGCCGGGCTTGGCCTCGCCCTCGGCGGCACCCTCGCCCTCGGCGCCCTCCTCGCCCTCCTCCTCGCGGACGGGCTTCTCGTAGGCCTCGGGGTTCTCCTCCTTGAGCTGCTCGAGCGCGGCCGCCTCGGCCTCGGCGCGCTGGCGCGCCTCCTCCTTGCGCCGCTCCTCCTCCTCCTCGGCGGCAGCGTCCTCCTCCCCCGGGCGGCCCTCGGCCCCGAAGGGCATCCCCAGCCCGTCGAGCAGGGCGAATGCCTCCTCGTCGGTCTTGGCCGTCGTGGTGATCGTCACGTCCAGGCCGCGCACCTGGTCGATCGAGTCGTAGTCGATCTCGGGGAAGATGATCTGCTCGCGGATGCCCATCGACCAGTTGCCGCGTCCGTCGAACGAGCGGGGGTTGAGGCCGCGGAAGTCGCGGATGCGCGGGATCGCGATCGTGACCAGGCGGTCCAGGAACTCCCACATCCGGGCGCGGCGCAGGGTCACCGAGATCCCGACCGGCATCCCCTCTCGCACCTTGAACGACGCGACGGACTTCTTTGCGCGCCGGATGCTGGGCCGCTGCCCGGCGATCGTCGCGAGCTGCTCGATCGCTGCCTCGAGCATCTTCGTGTCCTGCTTGGCCTCGCCGACGCCCATGTTGAGCACGATCTTCTCCAGGGTCGGCGCGGCCATCGGGCTCGAGTACCCGAAGCGCTCGATCAGCGCGGGCTTGAGCTCGTTCACGTACTGATCGCGGAGGCGAGGCGGCGGGGCCGCCTGCTTCTGTTGCTCGGTCACCTTGTTCTCGGTCGCGGCTTCCATTGCTCTAGTCGATCGCCGTCCCGGTCTTGGCGGAGACGCGCTTGCGCCTGCCGTCGTTTCCGCGCTCGATCCGGATGCGCGTCGGCTTGTTGTTGGACGGATCGAGCAGCATCACGTTGGAGATGTGGACCGGCCCCTCCTTCTCCACGATCCCGCCCACCTGGCCGCCCTTCTGGGTCTCCTTGACCGAGGTGGGGCGCTGGTGCCGCTTGACGATGTTGAGGCCCTCGACGTAGACGAAACCCTTCTTGGGATCGGTGCGGATGACCTTCCCCGTCTTGCCGCGGTCCTTGCCGGCGGTGATGATCACGTTGTCGTCCGTGCGGATCTTCATCTGCCTGCCCATCAGAGGACCTCCGGGGCGAGGGAGACGATTCGCATGAAGTTGCGTTCGCGCAGCTCGCGGGCGACCGGGCCGAAGATTCGGGTGCCGCGCGGGGCGCCCTGCGGGTCGATCAGGACGGCGGCGTTCTCGTCAAAGGAGATGTAGGTGCCGTCGCCGCGCCCGAGCTGCTTGCGCGTCCGGACGATCACGGCCTCGACCACCTCGCCCTTGCGGATCCCGCCGTGCGGGGTCGCCTGCTTGACGGTGGCGGTGATCGTGTCCCCCACCCGCGCGTAGCGGCGGTGCGAGCCGCCCTTGACGCGGATCACGAGAATCTCCCGGGCGCCCGAGTTGTCGGCCACCCTGAGCCTTGACTCCTGCTGGACCATCGGGCCTCTACTCCGCCTTCTCCAGGATCTCGACCAGGCGCCAGCGCTTGGTCCGGGACAGGGGCCTCGTCTCGACGACGCGGACGAGGTCGCCCTCGTTCGCCTCGTTGCGCTCGTCGTGAGCGTGGAGGGTGTTCGACTGGCGCACGATCTTCTCGTAGGTCGGGTGGCGCCGGGCGACGTCGATCTTGACGGTGATGGTCTTGTCGGGCTTGTCCGAGACGACGCGGCCCTGGCGCACCTTGCGCCCCGCGGAACGAGCCTCGGCGGGCGGGGTGCCCTGGCCGGCCTCGTGCTTCTCGCGGCGCTTGCGGCGATAGGAGCTGCGGCTCTTGGCCGCGAGGCCGCGGCGCTCGGCGCGGGCCTTGGCGCGGTCCTCGGGGCTCTGCTGCGGCCCGGCCTCTGCCGGACGGCGTGAGCGCTCGAGCCGGCGCTTCGCCTTCCAGTCCAGGCCCTCGGTCTCGTCGGGGCCATCATCAGCGGCGTCGGCGTCACCGGCATCGGCGGCAGCAGCCTCCTCAGCGCCACCTTCAGACTCACCGCCGTCATCAGCCGACGCCTCCGCAGGGGCATCCTGCCCCTGCTCCGCCGGACCCCCTTCGGGGCTCGACTCAGCGGCGGGATCGTCCTCAGCGGGAGCGTCCTGCTGAGCCCCTTCGGGGGTCTCGGGCGCCTTCTCAGCAGCCTCTCCGTTGTTCTCTTGTTCGTTTTTCTTTTCTTCGTCTGCCATCAGGTGGCCCTCAGCTCTGCTTCGAGGTCGATTCCCCGCTCCTTGGCCACGGTCAGCAGCCGAGCGACGTCGCGGCGCGCCGCGCCGAGGCGGGAGGTGTTCTCGAGCTCTCCGGTCGCGTGCTGGAGGCGCAGCGCGAATTGCTCGTCGCGCGCCTCCTTGATCCGCTGCAGGAGCTCATCGTCCTTGAGGTTGTGCGCCTCCGAGGACTTCACGACTGCTCGGCCCCCTCGCGACGGACGAACTTGGTGCGGATCGGCAGCTTGTGCCCGGCAAGGCGCAGCGCATCCTTGGCCAGGTCCTCGGGAACGCCGGCCAGCTCGAACATGACCCGGCCCGGCTTCACCACGGCGACCCATCCCTCGGGATTGCCCTTGCCCGAGCCCATGCGGGTCTCGGCCGGCTTCGAGGTGATCGGCTTGTCCGGGAAGATGTTGATCCAGACCTTGCCGCCGCGCTTGATCTTGCGGGTCATCGCGACTCGGGCGGCCTCGATCTGGCGGTTGGTGATCCAGCCGCGGTCGAGGGCCTTGAGGCCGTACTCGCCGAAGGCGACGCTGGTCCCGCCCTTCGAGTAGCCGCGCCGGCGGCCTCGCATCTGCTTGCGGTACTTGACCCGCTTCGGCATCAGCATCAGCCACGACCCCCTCTGCCCCCTGGTCCTCTGCCGCCGGGCCCGCCTCCGCCTCGAGGCGGGGGTCCCTCGTCGTCGGTCAGGTTCGAGCGGAAGCCCTCGGGCATGACCTCGCCCTTGTTGATCCAGCACTTGACGCCGATCCGGCCGGTCGTGGTGCGCGCCTCGATGAAGCCGTAGTCGATGTCGGCGCGCAGGGTGTGCAGCGGCACCCGGCCGTCCGAGTAGCCCTCGGTCCGCGCCATCTCGGCGCCGCCGAGGCGGCCGGAGACCTGCACCTTGACGCCCTTGGCGCCGGAACGCATGGCGGAGGTGAGCGCGCGCTTCATCGCGCGCCGGAAGGCGACGCGGTTCTGGAGCTGCTCGGCGATCGACTGGGCGACCAGCTTCGCGTCCAGCTCGGGCCGCTTGATCTCCTTGATGTTGACCTTGACCGGCCTGCCGGTGATCTTGTGCAGCTCCTTGCGCAGCGCGTCGACCTCGCTGCCGGACTTGCCGATGACGATGCCCGGGCGCGCGGTGGAGATGTCGATCTCGATCTCGCCCGAGCCCTTGACGATCGTGATCTTCGACAGCCCCGCATGCGAGAGCTTGCCCTCGATGTGGTCGCGAATGGCGATGTCCTCCATCAGGAAGTCGGAGAAATTGCGCTCGTTGAACCAATTCGACTTCCAGTCGTGGATGTAGCCGACCCGGAAGCCCTCGGGGTGGATCTTCTGTCCCATTAGCTCTTCAGTCCTCCGGGGTGAGAGCCACTTTGATGTGGCTCGTTCGCTTGTTGATGCGGGTTGCGCGGCCAAGCGCGCGCGGACGGTAGCGGCGCAGCGTCGGGCCCTCGTCGACGCTGATCTCCTTGATCAGCAGGTCGTCGGCGACAAGGTCGTGGTTGTTCTCCGCGTTGGCGGCGGCGGAGTCGATCAGCTTGGCGATGTCGCGCGCCGCCGACCGGGGCGAGAACCGCAGCAGGGTCCGGGCGTCCTCGATCGGCATGCCGCGGACCTGGTCCGCGATCAGGCGCGCCTTGCGCGGGGCGATGCGGACGTAGCTGGCGCGGGCCTTGACGACGGGAGTCTCGCCGGTCCTCTTCGCAGCGGCCTTCTTCGCAGCCGGCTTCTTCGCGGCGACCTTCTTCGCAGCCGGCTTCTTCGCGGCGACCTTCTTCGCAGCCGGCTTCTTGGCGGCTTCCTTCTTCGCGGCCGGCTTCTTCGCAGCAGCGGCCTTCTTCTTCGCAGCCGGCTTCTTCGCCTCGGCCATCAGGCCTCACGCTCCTTGGCGGTGCCGGCGCCGGAGTGGGCGCGGAAGGTCCGGGTCGGGGCGAACTCGCCGAGCTTGTGGCCGACCATCGACTCGGAGACATAGACCGGGACGTGCTTGCGCCCGTCGTGGACGGCGATCGTGTGCCCCACCATCTCCGGGAAGACGGTGGACTTGCGCGACCAGGTCTTGATCATCTGCTTCTGGCCCGACTCGTTCATGGCATTGATGCGCTTCAGCAGCCGCTCCTCCGCCCACGGGCCCTTCTTGGTCGAGCGTCCCACGGCTAGCCTCTCTTCCCTCGCCTGCGCGGCCGCACGATCATCGCGTCGGACTTCTTGCGCTTCTTGCGGGTCCGGTAGCCGAGCGTCGGCTTGCCCCACGGGGTGACCGGATGGCCGCCCGGGGTGTGGTGCGCCTCGCCGCCGCCGTGCGGGTGGTCGACGGGGTTCATGGCGACGCCGCGGGTCTGCGGTCGGCGGTTCTTGTGGCGGCTGCGCCCCGCCTTGCCGATCTTGACGTTCTGGTGCTCGGCGTTCGAGAGGGAGCCGACAGTGGCGCGACACTCGCCGCGCACCATCCGCACCTCGGAGGACGGCAGCCGCAGGCTGATCATGGGGCCCTCCTTGGCGACGACCTGGATCGAGGTGCCGGCGGCACGGCCGAGGCTGCCGCCCCCTCCCGGGACCATCTCGACGTTGTGGACGACGGTCCCCATCGGGATCCGCGCCAGCGGCAGGCAGTTGCCCGGTGTGATGTCGGCGCCCTCACCCGAGACGACCTCCGCGCCGACGGTCAGTCCCTGCGGGGCGAGGATGTAGCGCTTCTCGCCGTCGGCGTAGTTGAGCAGCGCGATGTTGGCGCTGCGGTTGGGGTCGTACTCGATGGTCGCCACGCGGGCGGGGACCCCGTCCTTCGTGCGCTTGAAGTCGATCTTCCGGTAGCGCCGCTTCGCGCCGCCGCCGCGATGGCGCGCGGTCACGCGTCCCTTCGCGTTCCGGCCGCTGGAGCGCTTCTTCCCCTCGGTCAGCTTCTTGGTCGGGCGGGCGCCGTCGGTCAGCTCCTCGCGGAGCTGGTAGGTGCCGAAGCGGCGCCCCGGGCTGGTCGGTCGTGTCTTGCGGATGGCCATCAGGTCTCCTTAGCCCTCCACCGCAGCGCCCTCGAACAGCTCGATCCGCTCGCCCGGGGCGAGCTTGACGATCGCCTTCTTCCAGGAGCGGCTGCGGCCGCTGTGCAGCCCGCGGCGCTTCGGCTTCGAGCGGATCTTGGCCGTCCGCACCTCGCGCACGTGCACGCCGAAGATCTCCTCCACCGCCTGCGCGATCTGGGTCTTGTGCGCCCGCTCGTGGACGCGGAACGTGTATTTCCCGTCCGCCATCAGCGCGTAGCTCTTCTCGGAGACGACCGGCCGGATGATCACCTGGCGGGGATCCACTACGCCGCCCTCCCCTCGAGCTCCTCGAGGGCTGCCTCGGAGACCAGCAGCGAGGCCGAGCCGATGACGTCGGCGACACCGGCGGCCGCGGCCTGGGCGACGCGTACGCCCTCGATGTTGCGGAAGCTCTTCGCCGCGTCGGCCTCCTCGTGGCCCAGGACGACGAGGATCGGGTGGTCGCCGCCCCACTTCTCGAGCGCCTGCGCGGCGGTCTTCGTGGAGGGCTCCGCGTAGGTGCCGGCGTCGAAGACGGCGACGCTGTCGCGCTCCGCGTGCACGGTGAGCGCGGCGCGCAGGGCCTTGCGCCGGGCCTTGCGGTTGACCTTGAAGGTGTAGTGGCGCGGCTTCGGGCCGAACGCGGCTCCGCCGCCGTAGCGGTGCGGGACACCGAGGGCCCCGACGCGAGCGCGCCCGGTGCCCTTCTGGCGCCAGGCCTTGGCGCCCGTCATCGAGACCTCACCGCGGGTGAGGCTGGAGTGGGTGCCGCGGCGGCGCGCCGCCAGGTCGGCCCGGGCCGCCTCATGCACGAGCGCCTCGTGAAACGGCTCGCTGAAGATCGCCTTCGGCAGATCCGCCTTGGCCTGCTGCCCGAGCTTCGGCGCCTTGACGGCGCCCGACGCGGCCGGCTTCTTGGTGGCGTCCTTCGCCTGGGTCTCAGCCATTGCTCGACACCTCGACGGTCGCGTTGCGGCCACCGGGAACGGAGCCCTTGATGAGCAGCAGGTTGTTCTCGGCGTCGACCTCCTGGACGGTCGCCCCGCGCTGGGTGACGCGGCGCGAGCCCATCTGGCCGGGCATTTTTTGTCCCTTAAACACACGAGCGGGGTCGGCGCTGGCGCCGGCCGAGCCGGGCGCGCGGACGTTGTGCGAGCCGTGGCTGACCGGCCCCCGGCTGAAGTTGTGGCGCTTGATCGTGCCCTGGAAGCCCTTGCCGATCGAGACCGCCGAGACCTTGACCTCTTGTCCGGGCTGAAAGGACGAGACCGTCACCTCATCCCCCAGCTTCAGGTCGCCGGAGCTCTCCTCCGGAGCCTGCTCGCCCTCAGGAGCCTCCCCCTCCGGCGCCTCGGCCCCGCCGGTCGTCACCTCCACACCCCTGAACTCCACGAGGGTGCGCATCGCGCCGGCGTTCGCCTTCTTCAGGTGGCCGAGCTCGGCCTTGCCGAGCTTGCGGTCCTGGGTGGGGATCGCGGCGAGCTGCACGGCGTCGTAGCCGTCCCGCTCGGCGTTCCGGATCGCGGTGACGCGGTTGGGAGCGGCCTCGACCACGGTCACGGGGATCGAACTGCCGTCCTCGTCGAACACGCGGGTCATCCCGATCTTCTTGCCGACGATGGCAGCCATGGCTAGAGGCGGATCTCCACGTCGACGCCGGCGGGGAGGGTCTCCATCCGCTGCAGCTCGTCGACGGTCTTCGGCGTCGGCTGGTGGATGTCGATCAGCCGCTTGTGGGTGCGGATCTCGAAGTGCTCGCGGGAGTCCTTGTCCTTGAACGGGCTGCGGATGACGCAGTAGACGTGCTTGTCGGTCGGCAGCGGGATCGGGCCCGCGACCGTGGCGCCGGTGCGCTCGGCCGTGCCCACGATCTCCTGGGCAGCCCGGTCTATGGCGTCGTGGTCGTACGCCTTGAGCCGGATCCTGATCTTTCCTGATGTCAGTGATGCCATTTGACGCCTGTTTTCCTAACTCTGTCCTTCTCGCGCAATCGGGGCGCTGGCCTAGATGGGCCCGGCGCCCCGGTCGTATGTCTTTGCAGTTGTCGCGGCCCTTGCGCTGCTGGTCAGGGCCGCACGAAAAGCGGGCCCCGGTTACGGGGCCCGCGTCGGCTGTTATTCGATTACTTCGGTGACGACACCGGAGCCGACGGTGCGGCCGCCCTCACGGATGGCGAAGCGAAGGCCCTGGTCCATGGCGATCGGCTGGATCAGCTCGACCGTCATCTCCGCATTCTCGCCCGGGGCGACGAACTCCCGATCGCTCGGCAACTCGACGATGCCGGTCACGTCGGTCGTGCGGAAATAGAACTGAGGCCTGTAGCCCGTGACGAACGGCGTATGCCGGCCGCCCTCTTCCTTCTTCAGGCAGTAGACCTCGGCCTTGTACTTGGTGTGCGGCGTGATCGATCCCGGCTTGCAGAGAACCTGCCCGCGCTGGATCTCCTCGCGCTTCGTGCCTCGAAGCAGCGCGCCGATGTTGTCGCCGGCGCGGCCCTCGTCGAGGATCTTGCGGAACATCTCCACGCCGGTGACGACGGTCTTGGAGCTCTCGGGGGCGATCCCGACGATCTCGACCTCGTCGCCGCTGTTGATGATTCCCTGCTCGACGCGGCCGGTGGCCACGGTCCCGCGGCCGGTGATCGAGAAGACGTCCTCGACCGGCATCAGGAACGGCTTGTCCAGGTCGCGCTCCGGCTCGGGGATGTACTCGTCGAGCGCGCTGGCCAGGTCGAGGATCGACTGCTTGGCCTCCTCGTCGCCCTCCAGCGCCTTCAGGGCCGAGCCCTTGATGATCGGGACGTCGGCGCCCGGGAACTCGTACTCGTTCAGCAGGTCGCGAACCTCCTCCTCGACCAGCTCGAGCAGCTCCTCGTCGTCGACCATGTCCACCTTGTTCAGGTAGACGACGACGTAGGGCACGTTCACCTGGCGGGCGAGCAGGATGTGCTCGCGCGTCTGCGGCATCGGGCCGTCGGGGGCCGACACCACGAGAATCGCGCCGTCCATCTGGGCGGCGCCGGTGATCATGTTCTTGACGTAGTCCGCGTGGCCGGGACAGTCGACGTGGGCGTAGTGCCGGTTGTCGGTCTCGTACTCCACGTGGGAGGTGGCGATCGTGATCCCGCGCTCCTTCTCCTCGGGCGCGTTGTCGATCTCCTCGAACGACTTCACCTCGGTCCCACCCTTGTCGGCGAGCGTCTGTGTGATCGCAGCCGTGAGGGTCGTCTTTCCATGGTCGACGTGGCCGATGGTGCCGACGTTCACGTGCGGCTTATCGCGATCGAACTTCTCCTTGGACATCTCGCTCCTTTTGGGGTGTCGTGTTCTTTAAGTCTTTTGCGCTTGTTGCGAAGTGATTTGGTTCGTGCGCGGACGAACCATCGGAATATAGCCAGCGAAATCGCGCTTCGTGCCTAGGCCCCGGCCCCCACCGGCTCGCCGGAGCGGTGCTCGACGATCTCCTCGGCGATGTTGTTGGGGACCTCCTCGTAGCGCTCGAACTGCATCGTGTAGCTCGCGCGTCCCTGGGTGGACGAGCGCACGTCGGTGGCGTAGCCGAACATCTCGCCGAGCGGGACGAAGGCGTGAACGGCGAGGGCATTGCCTCGCTGTTCCTGGCCCTGGACCTTGCCGCGGCGGCGGCTGAGGTCGCCGATCACGTCACCGAGGAACTCCTCGGGCGTGACGACCTCGACGCTCATGACCGGCTCCAGCAGCACGGGGCTCGCCTTGCGAGCGCCCTCCTGAAGGGCCATGGAGCCAGCGATCTTGAAGGCCATCTCCGAGGAGTCGACGTCGTGGAAGGAGCCGTCGACCAGCTCGACGCGAACGTCCACCATCGGATAGCCGGCCTTTACGCCTGACTGGAGCGCCTCCTCGACGCCCTGCTCCACCGAGGGGATGTACTCGGTCGGGATGCGACCGCCCTTGATCGAGTTGACGAAGTCGAATCCCTCGCCCGGCGCCGGCTCGACGTTGATCACCGCGTGGCCGTACTGGCCCCGGCCGCCGGTCTGACGCACGAACCTGCCGTCGATCTTCTCGACGCGCTTGCGGATCGTCTCGCGGTAGGCGACCTGCGGCCGCCCGACGTTGGCGTCGACCGAGAACTCGCGCAGCAGGCGGTCCACCAGCACCTCGAGGTGAAGCTCGCCCATGCCGTGGATCAGGGTCTGGCCGGTCTCGTCGTCGGATTCGATCTGGAAGGTGGGGTCCTCCTCGGACAGGCGCTGGAGGCTCTCGGAGAGCTTCTCCTGGTCGGCCTTGGTCTTGGGCTCGATCGCGACGGCGATCACGGGCTCGGGGAAGTCGATCTGCTCGAGGACGATCGGAGCGTCGGGAGCGCACAGCGTGTCGCCGGTCGAGGTCTGCTTCAGGCCCACCCCACCGACGATGTCGCCTGCGTAGCACTCCTCGATCTCCTCACGCGAGTTCGCGTGCATCATCAGGATCCGGCCGATCCGCTCGGTCTTGCCGCTGGAGGTGTTGAGCACCCGGCTGCCCGAGCTGAGCTTGCCCGAGTAGACGCGCATGTAGGTGAGCTTGCCGACGAACGGGTCAACGGCGACCTTGAAGGCGAGCGCGGCGAAGGGCGCGTCGTCGGAGGGCTCGCGGAGGGCCTCGTGAGGCTCGTCGCCGCTTCCCTTCTTCGCGGGCTCCAGCCCCGTCATCGGCGGCACCTCGAGCGGCGAGGGCAGCAGCTCGACCACGGCGTCGAGCAGCGGCTGCACGCCCTTGTTCTTGAAGGAGGAGCCGAGCAGGACGGGGGTGACCTTGATGTCCAGGGTGGCGCGGTGAAGGGACTTGGCGATCCGCTCGTGGGGGATGTCCTGCTCGTCCAGATACATCTCCATCAGCTCGTCGTCGTAGTCGGCGCAGGCCTCGATCAGGTGGGTGCGGTGCTCGTGGGCGAGCTCCTTCAGGTCCTCGGGGATGTCCTCGTACTCGAACTCGGTGCCCAGCTCGTCCTTCCAGACCAGCGCCTTGTTCTCGATCAGGTCGACGACGCCGGTGAAGTCGGCCTCGTTGCCGATCGGGATCTGGATCGGGAGCGGATTCGCGCCGAGACGTTCGCGCATCGTCTCCACGGCCTTGAAGAAGTCGGCGCCCGTGCGATCCATCTTGTTGACGTAGGCGATCCGCGGGACCTTGTACTTGTCCGCCTGGCGCCAGACGGTCTCGGACTGCGGCTCTACGCCGGCGACGGAGTCGAACAGCGCGATCGCGCCGTCGAGCACGCGCAGGCTTCTCTCCACCTCGACCGTGAAGTCAACGTGCCCAGGCGTGTCGATGATGTTGATGCGGTGGTCCTTCCACTCGCACGCCGTCGCAGCCGAGGTGATGGTGATGCCCCGCTCCTGCTCCTGCTCCATCCAGTCCATGACCGCGGCACCCTCGTGGACCTCCCCCATTTTGTGGGTGCGGCCGGTGTAATAGAGGATGCGCTCGGTGGTCGTCGTCTTACCGGCATCGATGTGCGCCATGATGCCGATATTGCGTGTCTTCTCTAGTGGAAAGCTTCTTGGCATTTGCGAAGTAGGCTGCGTGAGTTGGCTTCAGGCAAAGAAAAGGGCCCTTGCGGGCCCTGGGCGAACACGCACCAGATGACCCGACCACCCTCTATGTCGCCTCGTTCTTCATGGAAATAAATCTGGCCCGCGGCTCCCAGGAAGGGCGCCCGGACCGACCGACGATGATAGCAGCGGCATGAAGCCATTCCAGAAGCTCAGGGACGCACGGCGCAGGCGTGGAGAGGAGCGCCGCAACCGCCTCTCCGAACCGACGATGAGGACCCGGCTCGAGGCTCGGGGGAAGGCGATGAGCGAGCGCCGACGCGAGCGCGAGGCGAAGATCCGGGCGGCCGTCCGCAGGCGGGCGGCCCGGCAACAGCGCATCGAGCAGCGGGTGGGCGGCGCTGTGACCTGGACGGGACGACGCCTGCGACCCCTGGTGGACGTCGGCCACCGGGGCCTCGCGAAGATCGCTCCCCTACGTGTCCCGCGGCCTGTTTGCCGCGCTCCGCTGGCCCGTCGCGGCGATCGCGACGATGCTCGACTTCACCCTGGAGCTCCTGCGGGGCGCCCGCCGCCGCGCGGGGCCGATCCTGGCGGGCCTGGGCGAGCTGGTCCAGCGCCACGTGACGCCGATCAACGTCGTGGCGGCGATGGCGATCGGCTCCGCCGTCGCGCTGGCCGTGTCGCAGTTCATCGACTACAGGGGAATCGCGGTCGGGGAGCCGCTCTACCAGGGGGAGGAGGCGAACGTGGCCCCGGTGCCCCTGGTCGACACCGAGGAGACCGGCAGTGCGCACTACTACGCGATGCTGCCCCTCGCGGCGGCCGCGATCTGGCTGATCGTGGTCACTCGCCGCGGGCGCTGGCGCTTCGGCCGCATCGTGGCCCTGATCGGGGCGGTCGGCATCGCCGTCACCCTGCTGATCGACCGGCCCGAGGCGCTCGACGAGGGCATCCGCGCGGACGCATATGCCGGCTCGGAGGCGAAGCTGCTCGACGGGTACTACGCCCAGCTGATCGCGTCGATCGGCCTGCTGTTCTTCGGCCCGCTGCTGGGTGAGCAGGTCAGGCGTGACGCGAGCGGAGACCGCGGCCAGCGCCGGCGGGACCGCGCCCGCCGGCGGCTGCGAAGGAAGCGCGCGGTGGTGAGCGCATGAAGGAGAGACTGAGCGGCTGAGGGAGAGACTGAGCGGGCTGCCCCGGACCGAGACGCTGCTGGTGCTGGCCTGCGCGGCTTCGGCCGCGCTGCTCGCCGCCTCCGAGTTCATGACCCTGTTCGAGTTCACCCCGCCCGGCGGCGAGCCCATCGAGTCGAAGAGCGCCGGGGACCAGCACGGCTATGCCCAGCTCGTGCTCGCGTCGATGGCGCTTGTCCTGCTGGGCGTCGCCATCGCCACTGCCCGAGCCGACGCCACCGACCAGGGCCTGTCGGTATCGCGAATCGCGGCCTCGGGCGTCGCAGTCTGCGGCGTGGTCGCCGTGATCCTGTTCCTGGTCGGCGACCTTCCGGACGTCAACAAGATCGGCACGCTGGACGACGCGCGCAGCTCGTTCATCGACGCCAAGGCCGAGCCGAAGGCCGGGTTCTGGCTCGAGATGGTGGGCTCGATCGCCCTGGCCGTCTGCGGAGTCGCTCTGGCGACGCTGGGGCCCGATCAGCTGCGCACCCGCAGCGGCGAGAGCCAGGAGGAGCGTCGCGAGCGGGCGCGGACCCGGGCCAGGGCCCTCACGGGCAACAGGCGCAGCTAGCTTGCGTCTACCAGCGGTAGTGCGCGAACGCCTTGTTGGCCTGGGCCATGCGGTAGATGTCGTCCTTGCGCTTCCAGGCGTTGCCCTGCTGCTTGGACGCATCCATGATCTCGTTCGCGAGGCGCTCCGACATCGACTTCTCGCCGCGGGCGCGGGCGAACTCGACCATCCAGCGCACCGCGAGCGTCCTCGCACGGCGGGCGGGCACCTCGACGGGCACCTGGTAGGTCGCGCCGCCGACGCGGCGGGAGCGGACCTCGAGCACCGGCGTGAGCTGCTTGATGGCGCCCTCCAGCTCCTCGACGGGATTGTTCCCCGTGCGCTCCCCGACGACCGACAGCGCGTCGTAGGTGATCCGCTCGGCCAGGGACTTCTTGCCGCCGGTCATGATCTTGTTGATCACCTGCTGCACCAGCCGGCTCCGGTAGATGGAGTCGGGCTCGAGCGGGCGGATAGTGGCCTGGTTGCGGCGGGCCATCTATGAAGCCTTGACGCCGTACAGAGAGCGGCCCTGCTTGCGGTCCGAGACGCCGGCGGCGTCGAGCGCCCCCCGGACGACCTTGTAGCGGACGCCCGGCAGGTCCTTGACGCGGCCACCGCGGACCAGCACCACGGAGTGCTCCTGAAGGTTGTGCCCCTCGCCCGGGATGTAGGTGGTGACCTCCATCTGGTTGGTCAGCCTCACGCGCGCGATCTTGCGCAGCGCGGAGTTCGGCTTCTTCGGAGTCACCGTGGCCACGCGCGTGCAGACGCCGCGCCGCTGCGGAGCGGCGACGCGCTTCTTGCGACCCTGGCCGGACTTCAGGCCCGGGCGTCGACATCTTCTTGCGCTTGCGCTTGCGCCCCTTGCGGACGAGTTGGTTCGTATTCGGCACGGCGCGGCAGGATAGCGGCCGCGGCCTGCCGGGCCGTGGCTGACGTCCCGCGTAATCTCCGGCGCGCGATGTTGGACACGCGACAAGGCGCCGGTGCTGGCCCTCGACATCGACGGCGTGATCAGCCTGTTCGGGTTCGACCAGCCCGACACCCCGCAGGCGCACGGCGACCCCGCGCAGCAAGCCGCCCGGCGACTACCACCTGGTCGACGGGATGCTGCACTGCATCAACACCCAGACGGGGCCCCAGATCAACCGGCTGCGGGAGATCTACGAGGTGATCTGGGCGAGCGGCTGGGAGGACAAGGCGAACCAGTACCTGCCCCAGATCCTCGGACTTCCCGAGTTCCCGCTACCTGACCTTCGACGGCCGCGCCCGGTTCGGCACCGCGCACTGGAAGCTCGACGCGATCGAGGAGTACGCGAGGGACCGCGCGCTGGCCTGGGTCGACGACAGCCTCGACCGCAGCTGCTACGAGTGGGCCGAGGCCCGCGAGGCCCCCACCCTCCTCGTCCCCACCGACTCGGCCATCGGCATGACCGAGACCCACGTCGGCGCGCTCGAGGCCTGGCCCCGGGACGTCTATGCCTGAGGAGCACGTGGAGATCGTCCGCCGGATGTACGACGCCTATCGCGCGGGTGACGTCGAGCGCGCGCTTGCGTACCTGCATCCAGAGGTCGAAGCCGACTTCACCGTCCGAGCCGATATCCGCGGCGTGAAGACGGGCCGAGAAGCGGTACGCGAGATCGTCACGACCTGGGTCGGTACCTGGGACGACTACGCGGAAACCGTCGATGAGGTTCTTCAGCTGGGGGACAAGGTCTGTGTCGTCGCGACGCAGACCGGGCGTGGGAAGGGCAGCGGAGCGCCGATCGAGAACCAGTTCGCCGCCCTCTACGAGGTGGAGGATGGGCTGATCACCAGCATCACGATGTTCATGAGCCGAGCCGATGCGCTGAAAGCCGCCGGAGCCGCCGAGTAGCCCTAGACTGAGCGCAGTGGAGGTCGGGATGATCATTCTGTTCGGGATCGTGCTCAAGATCCCGGTGGGCTTCGGCATCTGGCTCGTCTGGTGGGCGTCGCGCGAGTACGACGAGATGAACGACGAGGCCCCCGGCACGAGCGAGGACCACGGCTTCCGCCGCTGGCGCCGCCAGCCGAAGACCCCCGCGGCCCGCGCCGCGGCGGCCCGCACGGCGGCACTGAGCGCCTACCGGCGGATTGCCCTCCCGGCGGGCGCAAGCGGACGCCGCAGATCAAGCCGCGCGTAGCGCCCGGCCTGGCCGCACACGAACGCCGCTAGACCGCCACGCGCTCCGCGCAGGACGCGGAGCCGAGCCACGTGTGCGGGTTCCCGGCCCAGCACCAGCCGAGCTTCAGGCCCTCCTTGGCAACCCAGATTGCCGTCACCCGCTTGTCCCCGGCCCGTGACCCGAGCAGCGAGAACCCATGCCCCGGCACCACCGCCTCGGGATGGGCAATGACCAGTGAAATCCCCTCCTCCAGTGTGAGCGGAGACCGCCCAGCCCCGAGAATCCGCTCCAGAGCGTCGTTTGGCGCCACATTCAGCGTGTCGGCCCCGGTATCGACATCCACCAGGTCGTAGTCACCCGCCGGCAGTTCAACGCCGTCGATCGGCTGGAACCGCAACAGCTCATCGACGTCGAGCATCCAAGCTCGGATGGCAGAGTCGGCCCGAGCTTCGTCGAACCAGTTGTGACGGTTGCTCGGCGGGTGGCGCCGTAGGTCGAACCGGGGCGAAGCCTTCAGCGAGCCCCGGGCGACCTGCGGCGACAGGACCCGCCGCCTATCCGTCTAGGACTTGTCGCCGTTGCCGTCGCCGGCAGCGTCGCCGCCGGCTCGCCCGAGCCGGAATCGCCGGACTCGTCGGCCTCGGCAGTGGCGGTGCCGCCGCCCGGCGTCTCGATCTCCGACGCGAGCTCCTCGAGCTCCTCGGCGAACGACGGGCCGAAGCCCTCCAGCGCGGCGGCGTCGCCGTCGCCGGCGAGCTCCAGATCGGCCTGCAGCTCCTCCTCGGAGAGCAGCTCCTCGGCGGGCGGCTGCGCGGGCTCGACCGGCTCGATCTGAACCGAGCGGTAGTGCCCGAGCCCGGTGGCCGCCGGGATCAGCTTGCCGATGATCACGTTCTCCTTCAGGCCCATGAGGCGGTCGCGCTTGCCCTCGAGGGCGGCGTCGGTGAGCACCTTGGTCGTCTCCTGGAAGGAGGCGGCCGACAGGAAGGACTCCGTCGCCAGCGAGGCCTTGGTGATCCCGAGGATCACCGGCTCGGCGCGCGCCGGGGTCTTGGTCTTCTTGCCCTTGACCTTCTCGTTGATGGCCTCGAACGTGAGGCGATCCTCGAGCTGGCCGGGCAGGAGCTCGGTCGAGCCCTTCGACTCGACGCGAATCTTCTTCAGCATCTGGCGCACGATCAGCTCGATGTGCTTGTCGTTGATGTCGACGCCCTGGGTCCGGTAGACCTTCTGCACCTCGGCGACGATGTACTGCTCCGTCTCGGTGCGGCCGCGGATCGCGAGCAGCTCGGCGGGATAGAGCGAGCCCTCGTTGAGCTGCGTGCCCGCCTCGACCTTCTGGCCGGACTTGACGTAGAGGTGCGTGCGGGCGGGGAAGGAGTAGTCGTGCTCCTCGCCCTTGTCGTCGGTGATCGTGACCTTGACGGCCTTCTCGGTCTCCTCCGCGGAGACCTTGCCGTCGACCTCGGCGATCTGCGCGAGGCCCTTCGGCTTGCGCGCCTCGAACAGCTCGACGACGCGCGGAAGGCCCTGGGTGATGTCCAGGCCGGCGACACCGCCGGTGTGGAAGGTGCGCATGGTCAGCTGGGTGCCCGGCTCGCCGATCGACTGAGCGGCGATGATCCCGACCGCGTCGCCGATCTCGACCAGGGCGCCGGTGGCGGGCATGACGCCGTAGCAGAGGCGGCAGACCCCGCTCTTCGCCTCGCACTTGAGGACCGAGCGGACCGGGACGGTGGCGCCCTCGTCGTCCTTGAAGCCCTCGGCGATGTCCTCGACCTCGTCCCAGTCGATCTCCTGGTTGCGCTTCAGCAGGTCGCGGCCGCGCTTGGTCGTGAACTTCTTCGCGGCGATCCGCCCGACGAGGTTCGGGTTGAGCTCGCCGTCCTCGCGGCGCAGCGGCATCTCCACGAACTCCTTGGTCTTGCAGTCCTCGTCGCGGACGATGACGTCCTGCGCGACGTCGACCAGGCGCCTGGTCGAGGTAGCCCGAGTCGGCGGTGCGCAGCGCGGTGTCGGCGAGGCCCTTGCGGGCGCCGTGGGTCGAGATGAAGTACTCGAGGACCGTCAGGCCCTCCATGAAGTTGGCCTTGATCGGGCGCTCGATGATCTCGCCCTTCGGATTGGCCATCAGGCCGCGCATGCCGGCGAGCTGGCGGATCTGCTTGAACGACCCGCGGGCGCCGGAGTTGGCCATCATGAAAATCGGGTTGAGCTCGTCGAGGTTGTCCTCCATCGCCTGGCCGACCTCCTCGGTGGCCTTGTCCCAGATGGAGGTGATCTTCTCCTTGCGCTCCTCCGCGGTCGTGTAGCCCTCCTCGTACTGGGCCATGACCTCCTCGTTCTCCTGCTCGTAGCGGTCGAGGATCTCCTCCTTGTCCGGAGGGGCGATGACGTCGTTCTTCGAGATCGTGATCCCGGCCTGGGTGGCGAAGTGGAAGCCCAGGTCCTTGAAGGAATCGAGGACCAGCGAGACCGCGGGCGCGCCGTAGGTCTCGACGAGTTCGCTGACGATCTGGTTGACGTCGCGCTTCTTCAGGTTGCGGTTGACGTACTGGTAGCTCTCGGGGTCGTACTCGTCCCCGAGGGCGGCGGCGATCGCCCGCTCGACGCGGTCGTTGTAGATGACCCGCCCGACGGTCGTCAGGAAATGCTCGTGGCCCGCGCGGCGGTACTCGGCGTAGTCGTGCAGCTGGACGATGCCGTTCTCGTAGGCGAGCTCGGCCTCCTGGGCGGTGCGGAACGGGTGCGGCTTGCGGTCGAGCTTCGCCCGGTCGAGCTCCGTCGACGTCCTCCGCGCGAGTAGGTCAGGTAGTAGAGGCCCGAGCACCATGTCCTGGGTCGGCGTCGCCAGCGGCGCGCCGTGGGCCGGCGAGAGGATGTTGTTGGAGGAGAGCATCAGGATGCGCGCCTCCGCCTGCGCCTCGGCCGACAGCGGCAGGTGCACCGCCATCTGGTCGCCGTCGAAGTCCGCGTTGAACGCGTGGCAGACCAGCGGGTGGATCTGGATCGCCTTGCCCTCGACCAGCACCGGCTCGAAGGCCTGGATGCCGAGCCTGTGGAGCGTCGGCGCGCGGTTCAGCAGCACCGGGTGCTCGTGGATGACCTCCTCGAGCACGTCCCAGACCTCGGGAATCATCGAGTCCACCATCTTCTTGGCGGCCTTGATGTTCTGGACCTGCTTGCGCTCGACGAGGCGGGCCATGATGAATGGCTTGAAGAGCTCGAGGGCCATCAGCTTGGGCAGCCCGCACTGGTGGATGCGGAGGCTCGGGCCCGACACGATCACCGAGCGGCCGGAGTAGTCGACGCGCTTGCCGAGCAGGTTCTGGCGGAACCGCCCCTGCTTCCCCTTGAGCATGTCGGAAAGCGACTTCAGAGGCCGGTTTCCGGGCCCCGTGACGGGACGGCCGCGCCGGCCGTTGTCGAAGAGGGCGTCGACCGCCTCCTGGAGCATGCGCTTCTCGTTGTTGACGATGATCTCGGGCGCGCCGAGGTCGAGCAGGCGCTTGAGCCGGTTGTTCCGGTTGATGACGCGGCGGTAGAGGTCATTGAGGTCCGAGGTCGCGAACCGGCCGCCGTCGAGCTGGACCATCGGGCGCAGCTCGGGCGGGATCACGGGGACGACGTCGAGGACCATCCAGTCGGGCTTGTTCGTCGACTTCAGGAAGGCGTCGACGACCTTGAGGCGCTTGACGGCGCGTGACTGCTTCTGGCCCTTGGAGGTGTTGATGGTCTCCTCGAGCAGCTCAGCCTCGGCCTCGAGCTCGACGGCGTCCAGCAGCTCGCGCACTGACTCGGCGCCCATCCCGCCGCGGAAGTACTCGCCCCAGCCGAACGGGGAGCCGAACCGGTCCTTGAGCTCGCGGAAGGTCGTCTCGTCGTTGATGACGTCCTTCGGCTTCATCTCCATGAAGATCTTCCAGACCTCGCGCAGGCGCTCGGCGGCCTCCTCGAGATAGGCCTCGGTGTCGGAGATCTCGGCCTCGAAGGTCTTGCGGATCTCCTTCTGCATCTTCTCCCGGTCCTCGGCCTTGATCCGCTTCGGGTTGGAGATCGTGTCGGCCCAGAGCTCGTCGTCCTCGTTGAACTTGGTCGTCGAACCGTCATCGAGGTACTTGAGGCGCCGCTCAAGCGACTCGTTCAGCTCCTGGGTGCGCTGCTCGCGCTCGGCGTCGTAGACGGCGACCTGCTTCTCGATCTCCTTCTCGAGCTTCTTCGAGTCCTTCTCGCGGGCCTCGGTGTCGATCCAGGTGATCACCGACGCGGCGAAGTAGAGGACCTTCTCGAGCTCCTTCGGAGCCATGTCGATCAGGTAGCCGATGCGGCTGGGGACGCCCTTGAAGAACCAGATGTGCGAGACCGGCGCGGCCAGGTCGATGTGGCCCATGCGCTCGCGGCGGACCTTGGAGCGGGTGACCTCGACGCCGCAGCGCTCGCAGACGATGCCCTTGTAGCGGACGCGCTTGTACTTGCCGCAGTAGCACTCCCAGTCCTTGGTGGGACCGAAGATGCGCTCGCAGAAGAGCCCGTCCTTCTCGGGCTTCAGCGTGCGGTAGTTGATGGTCTCCGGCTTCGTGACCTCGCCGGAGCTCCAGCCCCGGATCTTCTTCGAGGAGGCGAGGCCGATCTCGATGGCGTCGAAGTTGTTGATGTCGATCACTTGCTCTTCTCCGCCTTCCCGGCCTTCTCGGCCTTCTTCTCTTCCTTGCCATCCGCCTTGCCGTCACCGTCGCCGCCGTCGGCGCGGACGCCCGAGAGCTCGATGCCGAGCTCCTCGGCGGCGCGGAGCAGGTCATCCTCTTCCTCGCCCATCTCGACGCCCTCGCCCTCCTCGGAGACCACGTTGGCGTCGAGCGCCAGGCTCTGGATCTCCTTGAGCAGGACCTTGAACGACTCGGGAATCGAGGGCTCGGGGATGTTCTCGCCCTTGACGATCGACTCGTAGGCCTTGACCCGTCCGACGGTGTCGTCGGACTTGACGGTCAGCATCTCCTGCAGCGTGTAGGCGGCGCCGTACGCCTCCAGCGCCCAGACCTCCATCTCGCCGAAGCGCTGGCCGCCGAACTGCGCCTTGCCGCCCAGCGGCTGCTGGGTGACCAGGGAGTAGGGGCCGGTGGAGCGGGCGTGGATCTTGTCGTCCACGAGGTGCAGCAGCTTCAGGATGTACATGTAGCCGACCGTGACCTTGCCCTCGTAGGGCTCACCCGTACGGCCGCTGTAGAGCTGGACCTTGCCCTCGGCCCGGTTGCCCGCGCGCTCGCTCTTGTCGACGCCGAGATCGATGCCGCGGTCGTTGCCGTGCTCTTCCTGCCAGCGGACCAGTGCCTCGTCGACGTCCTCGAGGGTCGCCCCGTCGAAGACCGAGGTCGCGACGTTGACGCGGCCGCCGTTGCGCTGCGACTCCTTGTAGGAGGTCGAACCGTCGTCGTACCAGCCCTCGGCGGCGACCCACCCGAGGTGGGTCTCGAGGATCTGGCCGATGTTCATCCGGCTCGGGACGCCCAGCGGGTTCAGGATCACGTCGATCGGGCAGCCGTCGGCCATGAACGGCATGTCCTCCTCGGGGACGATCCGGGAGATCACGCCCTTGTTGCCGTGGCGGCCGGCGAGCTTGTCGCCCTCCGCGATCTTGCGCTTGGTCGCGACGTAGACGCGGACGAGGTCGTTGACGCCCGGCGGCAGGTCGTCGCCGGCGTCGCGGCTGAAGGTGAGGACGTCGATGACGACGCCGCCCTCGCCGTGGGGGACCTTGAGTGAGGTGTCGCGGACCTCGCGCGCCTTCTCCTTGAAGATGGCGCGGATCAGCTTCTCCTCGGCGGTCAGCTCGGTCTCGCCCTTCGGCGTCACCTTGCCGACCAGCAGGTCGCCCGATACGACCTCGGCGCCGATGCGCACGATGCCGCGCTCGTCGAGGTTCCGCAGGGACTCCTCGGAGCGGTTCGGGATGTCGCGGGTGATCTCCTCGTCGCCGAGCTTGGTGGTGCGGGCGTCGATCTCGTACTCCTCGATGTGGATCGAGGTGAGCTCGTCGTCCTTCACCAGACGCTCGGAGATGATGATCGCGTCCTCGAAGTTGTAGCCCTCCCAGGACATGAAGGCGACCCGGCAGTTCTTGCCCAGAGCGATCTCGCCGCCGGCGGTCGAGGAGCCGTCGGCGAGCACGTCGCCCTCCTTGACCTTGTCGCCAACCGAGACGATCGGTCGCTGGTGGATGATCGTGCCCTGGTTCGAGCGCATGAACTTATGTAGGGGGTAGTCCGTGCGGTTGACCGTGATCTTCTCGGCGTCGACGGTCGTGACCTCACCGTCGGCGGCCGCGATCACGACGTCGCCGGTGTCGACCGCTGCGCGGCGCTCCATGCCCGTACCGATCAGCGGCGGCTCCGGCTTCAGCAGCGGCACGGCCTGCCGCTGCATGTTGGAGCCCATCAGGGCGCGGTTCGCGTCGTCGTGCTCGAGGAAGGGGATCAGGGCGGTCCCGACCGACCAGATCTGCGTCGGAGAGACGTCCATCAGCTCGACGTCCTTCGGCGCGACCTGCACCAGTTCGCCCTCGCGGCGGCGGCAGAGGACGCGCGGGCCCTTGAGTTTGCCGCTCTCCTGGTCCATCTCCGCGTTCGCCTGGGCGATGATCCGCTCCTCCTCCTGGGTCGCATCCAGGTGGACGATCTGGTTGGTGACCACGCCCTCCTTGACCACGCGGTAGGGCGTGGTGACGAACCCGTGCTCCGAGATCTGGGCGTACGAGGACAGCGAGCCGATCAGGCCGATGTTCGGTCCCTCAGGCGTCTCGATCGGGCACATGCGCCCGTAGTGGGTGGAGTGCACGTCGCGGACCTCGATGGGCGCGCGCTCGCGGGTCAGCCCGCCGGCGCCGAGCGCCGAAAGGCGGCGGCGATGCGTGAGGCCGGACAGCGAGTTCGTCTGGTCCATGAACTGGGACAGCTGCGAGGAGCCGAAGAACTCCTTCAGCGCCGCCACCACCGGGCGGATGTTGATGATGGTCTGCGGCGTGATCGCGTCGGCGTCCTCGGTCGTGAGGCGCTCGCGGACGACGCGCTCCATCCGGTAGAGCCCGATGCGGAAGGCCTCCTGGATCAGCTCGCCGACGGTGCGCAGGCGGCGGTTGCCGAAGTGCTCGTACTCATCGAGGTGGTCGTGGACGGGATCCCGCGGATAGGTCACGGCCTCGGCCGCGTAGTCCTTGATCGGGTTCTCCTCGTCGATCTCCTCGGGGATGCCCAGCAGCTTCGGGATCGTCACGAGCTCCTTGACCAGCGCGATGATGTCGTCGTGGGTCAGGACCCGGGTGTCGAGGTCGATGTCCAGGTCGAGGCGCGCGTTCAGCTTGTAGCGGCCGACGCGGGTCAGGTCGTAGCGCTTGGGATCGAAGAACAGCTGCTCCAGCAGGGCCTTGGCGGCGTCCACCGAGGGCGGCTCGCCGGGGCGCTGCTTCTTGAACAGCTCGATCAGGGCGCCTTCCTCTTCCTTCGTGGCGTCGGTGTCGGCCGCGATCGTGTGCTTGATGTAGACCGAGTCGTCGAACATCTCGAGCAGCTTCTTGTCCTCGACGTAGCCCATCGCGCGCAGCAGCACGGTGACCGGCAGCTTGCGCTTGCGGTCGATGCGGACGTAGACGCGGCCCTTCTTGTCGATCTCCAGCTCGAGCCAGGAGCCGCGGGCCGGCATCAGGTTGGCGATGAAGACCTGCTTCTCGCGGTCCTTGGGCTCCATCACATAGGCGCCCGGGGACCGCACGAGCTGGGTGACGACGACGCGCTCGGTGCCGTTGATGATGAACGTGCCGCGGTCCGTCATCCACGGGAAGTCCCCCATGAAGACGGTCTGCTCGCGGATCTCGCCGGTCTCCCGGTTCTGGAACGCGACCTTGACGTTGAGCGGCCGCGAGTAGGTCATGTCCTTCTCGCGGCACTCCTCCACCGTGTTCGGCGGATCGTCGAATTCGAAATCGCCGAAGACGATCGCGAGATTCCCCGTGTAGTCCTCGGTCGGGGAGATGTCGTCGATTGTGGCCCTCAGCAAGCCCTGCTTCGGATCGACCAGCTCCTCAAAGGAGCGGCGCTGAATATCGATCAGATGTGGGACTTCGAGAGGGTTCTTTAGGCGGGAAAAGCTCCTACGGGTTACGTGGGCAGCGTTGGATCGGGCCAACTGGGCGACTCCTCAAGTATTCGAAGGAACTGTGCGACCGCGCAAAAATTCCAGGCAAGCGGACCCACCGGCGCGCGACCGCTAAGACTAACACACGGCAGGCGTAAACATCAAGGGTCGTTAACACGACCGGCGACGACAAACCGCAAAGAGCGTACTTTCGGCGCCGGACGACTCTATATGTAGGGGAGCCTACTGGGCTTCGCGGTCCTTGCCCTTGCCGCCCCTGAGCCGGTCTGTGGCGTTGCCGCCCTTCAGCAGGTCGTTCCCCTGCTCGCCGAACAGGCGGTCCCGCCCCCCGCCGCCGAAGAGCCGGTCCTTACCGCGGCCCCCGCAGATGCGGTCGCCTCCGCCCCGGCCGAGGATCTTGTCCGGTCCGCCGTTGCCGTCGATCACGTCCTTCCTCTTGGTCCCCTTGATCGTCTCGCCGGAGTCCGAGCCGACGATCGTGGCGCGACGACCCCCGCAGCGGTAGATGCTCTCCCAATCGGGTTCGCTGTCGTCGCTCGCGTTGGCGTTGGTGAGGTTGGTCCGACCCGAGGCCGTTCAGGCCGGCGGTGTAGATGTCCTTGTCGCCGTCGTTCCCCGACAGGGCGAGCAGGCCACCGGTCCGGCGAGAACGTCGGATCGGTCGGCGCCCATGAGCGAAGCCGTTGCCATGACGAGAACCTTGTTGCTCCCGTCGGCGTTCATCACGTAGATCCCCTGGGGCGCCGGCGAGGCTCTGCCGGTAGGCGATCCGCGTCCCGTCCGGAGAGAACTGCGGGCTGAAGGCCATGCCGGGCTCCGGCGTGAGGTTGACCGGGTTCGACCCGTCGGCGTTGATCACCAGATGTCCTCGGAGCCGGGAGCGCCCCGGTTGAAGAGGATGCGCTTGCCGTCGGGGGAGAACTCGGGCGAGCCGAGGCCGCCCGGCGGATCGCCCGTGGCGAGCACCGCCTGGTCGGTGCCGTCGGCATCCATGATCACGATCTGGAACAGCGGCGAGCCGCCGATCCGGTGGAAGGCGATTCGCCTGCCGTCGGGGGAGAAGTCGGGTTCCTGGTGGCTTTCCCCGCCCGGGCCGGTGACGTTGATCGGGTTGGCCCCGTTCCCCGACATCACGAAGATGTCCGAGTCTCCCTCGGTGCGGACGAACGCGATGCGCCCGTCCGGTGCGAACGAGGGGTCCTCTGACTGCGCCCCCGGGCGTCAGGTCGACCGGGTTTGACGCCGTTCGCCCCCATCACGAAGACGTGGTTGATGCCACCGCCGACGTCGCGGTTGAAGGCGATCCTGCCGTTGGCGGCGGGCGGCGAGGCCGCCTCCGCCACGGGAGCAAGCAGCAGGGCGAGGGACAGCAGCGATGCCAGGCCAGCGATCGGGTGCCGCATTCGCCGCACGTCCCTCCTCCCTACTTCAGCTCGGCGGTACCGCCGGCCTCCTCGATCTCGGCCTTGAGCTTCTCGGCCTCGTCGCGCTCGATGCCCTCCTTGACGGGATTCGGAGCGTCGTCGACCACGGCCTTGGCCTCCTTCAGGCCCAGCCCGGTGGCCGCGCGCACGACCTTGATCACGCCGATCTTCTTGTCGCCGGAGCCGGTCAGGATGACGTCGACCGTGGCCGACTCCTCCTCGCCGCCCGCGCCGTCGGCGGGACCGCCCGCGGCCGGGGCCGCCGCGGCGACCGCGGTCGCGGAGACGCCGAACTCCTCCTCGAGCGCCTTGATGCGCTCTGAGAGCTCGAGCACCGAAATGCCCTTGAGCTCCTCGATCCAATCCTCTGTGTACTGGTGGCCATTTAGCTTGCGTCCTCCTTGTCTGAGTCATCTGCCTCTGAGTCGTTTCCCTCTGAAGCCTGTTCCTGCGCGTCGCCCGGGTCGGCGTCGCCCTCACCGGTCTCGGGCACCGCCTGACCGGCGTCCTCGCCCTCGGGCGCGGACTCCTCGGACGGCGCCTCCTCGGGCGATGCCTCGGGCTCCGGATCGGGATCGCCTGCATCGGCCTCTGGCTCCTCGGCGGGAGCGTCCTCAGCGCCGTCGCCCTCCTCGGCTGGCGCCTCGTCCGGCGTTTCCGTCTCGGGCTCCGCCTCCGCCGGGGCCGGACCGGCGGGCGGCGCCTCCGCGGGGGCCTCGCCGGTGACGAGACCCTGGTCGGCGATCGCCTGCAGCTGCAGCGCCAGTCCCTGGACCATCGAGCCGAGACCGCGGACAAGCCCGGTCAGCGGGCTGGCGACGACCCCGGCGAACTGGGCGTTGAGCTGGTCGCGGCCCGGCAGCTTCGCGATCGCTTTGAAGGAATCGGCGTCGAGCGCCGCCCCATCCATGATCCCGCCCTTGTACTCGAGCAGCTCCCACTCGTCACCGAGCCGGGAGATCGTCTTGGCGGCAAGTGCGACGTCGCCCTCGACCAGCGTCAGGGCGGTCGGGCCGATCGAGGTGGTCCTTGATGTCCTCGGTGCCGGCGGCGTCGGCGGCGCGCAGGGTGAGCCGGTTCTTGACGATCCGGAACTCGGCGCCGGCCTCGCGCAGGCCCGAGCGCAGCTCGGCGGCCTGCGGCACGCTGATGCCGCGGTAGTCGATCGCGAAGATCGCCTCCGACCCCTTCAGCTGCTCGGTCAGCTTCTCGACTACCTCTGCTTTTTGTTCCTTGTTCATCGGTCCTGTTCGCCGTAAAAGAAAAGCCCGCACGCAGGCGGGCTCGAAGGCGCAGTGCTTCGGGCTCCACCTGCACCGGACTTCTGGCTTGCGCCCGCCGGTGGTCTGGGGCAGAAGTTGTGGGCCGCAGTCTAGGCGGTGCTGGGCTCCTCCGTCTCCTCGGGCGCCGGTGCGGCCGGGGGCTGCTCGGGGCCGCTCTCCTCGGCCGCGTCCTCTCCCCCGCCGTCAGCGCCCTCGTCGCCGTTGCTCGAAAGCTTGCCGGCGTCGGCCATGATCTCGCCGGCGCGGGTCTTGGCGGTGTCGACGCGGATGCCCGGGCCCATGGTGTTGGTCAGGGTCGCGCAGAGGATGTAGCGGCCCTTGGCCGCGGCGGGCTTCGCGCGGATGATCTCCTCGATCACCGCCGCGTAGTTCTCCAGCAGGGCCTCGGCCTCGAAGCTCGACTTGCCGATCGAGAGGTGGACGATCGCCTGCTTGTCGGTCCGGTACTCGACCTTGCCGGCCTTTGCCTCCTCGACAGCCTTCTCGACGTCGTCGGTGACGGTGCCGACCTTGGGGTTCGGCATCTTGCCCTGCGGGCCGAGGACACGGCCGAGCTTGCCGACGTTCGACATCTGCGCCGGTGTCGAGATCGCGACGTCGAAGTCGGTCCAGCCCTCCTCGACCTTCTTGGCGAGATCGTCCGCCCCGACGAAGTCCGCGCCGGCGGCCTCGGCCTTGCGGGCGGCATCGCCGTCGGCGAAGACGGCGATCTTCACCGACTTGCCGAGGCCGCGGGGCAGCGCCAGCGTGCCGCGGAGCTGCTCCTCGGCGTGGCGGACGTTGACCCCGAGCCGGATGTGAAGCTCGACCGTCTCGTCGAAGTCCTTGTTGGCGGTCTGCTTGACCAGCGAGATCGCCTCGGCCGGGTCGTAGGCGACCGCCCGGTCGACCTTCTCACGTGCCGCGTCGTACTTCTTGCCTCGGGCCATCTACTCCAGCCCTTCCATGCCGTCCACGGTCACGCCCATCGAGCGGGCGGTGCCGGCGATGATCTTGGTGGCGGCGTCGATGTCGTTGGCGTTCAGGTCCGGCATCTTGCGCTCGGCGATCTGGCGGGCCTGGTCCACGGTGATCGAGCCGACCTTCTCCGAGTGGGGCTCGCCAGAGCCCTTCTCGATCCCGGCGGCCTCCTTGATCAGCACGGCGGCCGGCGGCGTCTTGGTGATGAAGTCGAAGGAGCGGTCCTCGTAGACCGTGATCTCGACGGGGATGATCGTGCCGGCGTCCTGCTGGGTCTGCGCGTTGAACGCCTTGCAGAACTCCATGATGTTGACGCCGTGCTGTCCCAGCGCGGGACCGACCGGCGGCGCCGGGTTCGCGGCGCCCGCCGGAATCTGCAGCTTGATCAGTGTCAGGACCTTCTTCGCCATCGCTAGATCTTCTTCACCTGGTCGTAGTTGACCTCGACCGGAGTCTCCCGGCCGAAGATGGAGACGAGCACCTTGAGCTTCGCGGCGTCCTCGTTGATCTCGGCGATCTCGCCGGAGAAGTCGGCGAGCGGGCCGGAGATGACCTTGACGGACTCCCCGATCGAGAACTGGGCGCGGGTGCGCGGGCGCTCGGCCGTCTCGCGGTGGAGCAGCCTGTCCACCTCGACCTTGGAGAGCGGGATCGGCTTGTTGCGGGAGCCGACGAAGCCGGTGACGCCGGGGGTGTTCTTCACGAGGCCCCAGGAGTCGTCGGTCATCTCCATGTTGACCAGCACGTAGCCGGGCATGGTCCGCTTCTCCTTGGGCTCCTTCTGGCCGTCCTTGTTGATCTCGGTGATCTGCTCGGTCGGGACGACGACCTGGCGGACGTTGCGCTCCTGCCCCATGGTGTGGACGCGGTGCTCGAGGTTCTGCTTGACCTTGTTCTCGTGGCCTGAGTAGGTGTTGATCACGTACCAGCGGAACATCAGAGCAGGATCTCCTTGACCAGGAAGTTGAAGGCGGCGTCGAGCGCGCCGAGGTACGCGGCGGCGACGAAGACGAAGATGATGGTGACGGCTGAGGCCTGAACCAGCGTGTCGCGGTCGGGCCACTGGACCTTCTTGAGCTCGGCCCAGCAGGACGCGATGAAACCGGTGACCGCGCCGCGCTTCTTCTCCGGCGCCTCGACGCCGGCGGCACCCCGCTGCTGCTCCTTGGCGCGGGCCTTGCGGCGCTGCTCCTTCTCGCGGTCCTTGCGGGCGCGGCGCTCGTCCTGGGTCTCGTCAGGGGGCGGCGGCTCCTCGACGACCTCCGGCTCGGGGACGCCGACGTCCGCCCTCGACGGGGCCGGAGACTCCGGGGGGGCTGCGGCCGGCGGTACCGCGCGCGCGGCCGTCTGGTCATCGCCACCGTCGGCGTCGGGGACGGTGTGCTCGCCGTAGTCCTCGGTGCGGGCGCCGGTCTCGAGCACGGCCTCGAATTCGGCCTGCTCGCCTGACTCGGTCGGCTTCGTCTCCTCGGCCGGGCTCTGCGGCTGGTCCGGGCCGCCAGGCTGGCGCTGCTGGGCCTGCTCGCGGCGCCGCTTCTCGGCCTTGCGCTGGGCACGAGACTTGGCCATCAGGTGCCCCCTATATATAGGGGGCCGTAAAGGAACCTCATCAGCGCGTCTCCTTATGCGCGGTGTGGCGGCCACACCAGCGGCAGAACTTGCGCATCTCGATCCGATCCGGGCTGTTGCGCCTGGACTTGTTCGTCTGATAGTTGCGGCGCTTGCACTCCTCGCAAGCGAGGGTGACGCCGATTCGCACGTCTGAGGCCATGTCTCCTCTACTTACAGAAAAAACCCCCGGCCGAAAGGCCCGAGGTCGGTCAAGAATAGCGCCGTGGCTCGTTCAGGGACCGACGAGCTTCTTCAGGAACTTCGCCTTGAGCTTGATCTTCCGGAAGCTCGAAGCATGCCCCATGTTGCTCTCCGCCGCCAGCTTGACGACGAGCTGCCCGTAGTCGTTGGCGGCGAGGGACTTCTTCACGTCCGGTGAGAAGTGGACGACGACCTGCGCGATCTCTCCCTTGTCCAGTGCCTCAGCGCTCTCCTTGGCCACGACCTCGACCGTCACCGGAGGCTTGTAGGTCTCGCCGCCGATCTTGATCTTCGCCTCCTTGCGGGTCACGGTGCAGCTGCGCGCGCGGCAGGTGATCGTCGCGATCTGGAAGCTGGCCTCGTTCGGGATATTCAGCGCCCGGAGGCGGCGCTTGATCACCGGGGAGCCGGCGCCCTGACCGAGCACGCCCTGGGGCGGCAACACCGTCCACTCCCGCTCAGCCGGGGTTGGATCGGTGTTGCCGGCGGAGTCGGTCGCTTGGACCCGGAACGTGTGGGCGCCGGGCGGCAGCGAGGAGTAGCTGTGCGGTGAGTCGCAGTCCGAGAACGCACCGTTGTCGAGGCTGCACTCGAAGGTCGCCGGGGACTCATCGGAGGAGAAGCTGAAGGTAGCCGTGCTCGAGGGGGTCGAGTCCGGCGGTGAGGAATCGATCGTGGTGTCCGGGACGGCTGTGTCGATCGTCCAGGTATGCGAGTCGCTGCCGCTGTTGTCCGCGGCGTCGGTCCCCTCGACGGTGAATGTGTGGGGGCCCGGGCTGAGCGTCGGGTAGTCCTCCGGCGAGGTGCAGTCGACCGGCGTTTCCGTGTCGATCGTGCACCTGACGGTCGCGGGATCGCCGGTCACGTTGAACTCGAAGTGCGCGCTCGTCTGGTTCGTGGACGCATCCGGTGCGTCGGTGATGGTCACGACCGGGGCCGCCGTGTCGATCGTCCAGGTGTAGCTCGCGGGGTTGGTCTCGACGTTGCCGGCGGGATCGGTCGCCCTCACCTCGAAGGTGTGGGGGCCGTCGGCGAGCCCCGAATAGCTGGCCGGCGGGCAATCCCTGAAGCCATCGTCGACCGAAACCCCCCTCGCGGTTGGCGGCGATCCGCCGTCGAGGCGGCACTCGAAGGTGGACCCGGGCTCGTTGGACGTGAAGGTGAAGTCGGCGCTGGTCGACTTCGTCGGGTTCTGCGGCTTGTCGCCGATCGTCGTCGTGGGCGGCGTGGTGTCGATCGTCCACTGGTAGGTCACGGGGTCGCTGGTGTTGCCGGCCGCGTCGGTGGAGGTGACGCTGAAGGTGTGCGGGCCCGCAGACAGCCCGGTCTCGCCATAGGTGCCGTCGGTGCCGCTGCCGCAGTCGTCTGGGGCCGCCCCGTCGATCGAGCAGAGGAAGTCCCCGGACTCGTCGGCCGAGAAGGTGAAGTTCGCGTTGGGGGAGTTCGTCGGGTCGTCGGGCCCGTCGTCGATGCTGACCTGCGGCGGCATCGTGTCCACGGTCCACTGGTAGGAGGCGGCGGAGCCGGGGTTGCCCGCCGGGTCGGTGGCGCGCACCTCGAAGCGGTGCGTCCCGTCATCGAGCGCCGGTGCCTCAAACGGGGAGCTGCATGGGTCGAAGGCGTCCGGGGCGTTCGAGTCGAGGCGGCATTCGAAGGTGGAGTCCTCCTCGTCGGCCTCGAACCGGAACTCGGGGGTCGTGTCGTTGCTCGGGTCGTCCGGCTTCTGGGTGATCGAGGTGAACGGCGGGGTCAGGTCCACCGTCCACATGTAGGTGGCGGCGTCGCTGGTGTTGCCAGCCGCGTCGGTGGAGGTGACGCTGAAGGTGTGCGGGCCCTCGTCCAGGCCCGCGTAACCGGCGGTCCCGGAGGTCCCAGAGCTGGGCGGATCGCAGGCGCCGGGTGTCGCGCCGTCGAGCGAACACTTGAAGGTGCCCGCCTCGTCCGCCGAGAACTCGAAGTCCGCGGTGGTCTCGTTCGTCGGATCGCCGGGCCGGTCGTCGATCGTGACCTCCGGCGGCGAGGTGTCCACCACCCAGGTGTGGGTGTCGGGGGTTTGGTCCGCGTTCCCGGCGGCGTCGGTCGCGAAGACATGGAAGGTGTGGGGCCCCTGTCCCAACGGACCCGCGTAGCTGGTCGACGACGACAGCGCCGGCCCGCCGCACGGCTCGAAGTCGCCGTCATCGAGCTTGCACATGAAGGTGCTGTTGCCCTGCGCCGCCGGCGTCACCTCGTAGTTGAAGCTCGCCGAGGTCTGGTTCGTCGGGTTGTTCGGCCCCGCCGTGATGTTGGTGTCGGGGGGGCTCGTGTCGATCGTCCAGATGTGGGTCGCGGGGGTCGGGTCGACGTTGCCGGCTGTGTCCTTCGCCCGCACGCGGAACGTGTGGGTGGTCGGCGAGAGGTCGTTGTAGGTCTGACCCGACGGGCAGGTGGTGAAGTCGGGCTCCGAATCGAGTCTGCATTCGAAGGTCGCGTTGGAGTTACCCGGCGACGAGAACTCGAACGTCGCCGACTGGCTGTTGGTCAGCGGCGGCGGAGCGTCATCGATCTGGGTCTCCGGCGGGGTGGCGTCGATGGTCCAGGTGTAGCTGTCGGGCGTCGCGTCGACGACGTCCCCGGGATCGGCCTCGGCTCGGACCTGGAACGTGTAGATGCCGTCCGGGAGGCCCAGGTACTGCTTCGGCGAGTCGCACTCGGTGAAGTCAGGCTCCGTGTTCAGCTTGCATTGGAAGCCCAGCGTGTTGGTCGGGGGCAGCGTCGCGTCGGAGTTGAAGCGGAAGACCGGGTTCCGGTCGGTGGACACGAGGTCGGGTCGCTCCGTGATGGTCGTGCCAGGACGGACCTGGATGGAGACGGTCGCCGTCGAGGCCGAGTCGTTCATCCCGTCGTTCGCCCTGAAGGTGAACGAGTCTGTGCCCGCGTAGCCCGGGTCAGGGGTGTAGGTGCGGTTCGCGCCCGAGCCGCCGAGGGCCCCGTGCGATGGCGCCCCGACCGTGGTGAAGGTGAGGCTGTCGCCGTCGGCGTCGGTCCCCGTCAGGGTGATCGGGTTGGCGCTGGAGTTCGTGTTGACGGCGACCGTCTGGGCGCTGGGAACGGGCCTGGTGTTGACGACCGTGTTCTGGGTGGGCAACGTCCGCACAGCGCGGCGCGGGTCGGTTCCGTTGATGGCTCCGTTGTCGGTCAGCCGCGCGCGGATCGGGATCGTCGAGCCCTCGGCTCTGCCGACGGAGTTGATCGTCTGCGTGTCGCTGGTCAGGCCCGCGATCTCGCCCAGGGTGTTCGCCTCGAACCCGTCGTCGGCATCACCGTCGGTCGTGTTGCCGTTGGCGTCCCATTCCACGTTCTGGATCAGGCCGCCGACGTCGGTGTCGTCGAGGCTGGTGACGCTGGCCGTGCCGGCATTGCTGGCGTTGAAGGCGACCTTGGGAGGGACGCTGAGCGTCCCGCTGAGGGTGGTGTTCGACGAGTTGACCTCGGCGTCGCCGATGAACCAGTAGGACGCGAACGAATTGCCGGTGTGGCAGGTGCTGTTGGCGCTGCCGGGACCGGAGTTGATCCCGTAGGCCTCGACGTAGTAGTAGCCACGGTTGGGAAAGGTGACCTGGAGGGTCTTCGCCGCGCCGTCGGAGCGGGCGTTGAAGCAGACGGTCGTGTCGCCCTGGGTCGTGGTGATCGAGCCGTCGGAGTTGATGCGCCTGACGCGGTAGATGTATCCGCCCCAGTCGCTGCCGCTGTTGGGGCCGCCGCCGTCGGGGTCATCGCCGCGGAAGCTGTAGGTGACGGAGTCGCCGGGGTTGACGCGGTCGGTGTCGTCCTGGCTGCGGTTGTAGAAGTAGGGGTAGCTCTCGCCGCTGTTGTCGGTCGCGTCGAAGAACCGCACGGTGTCCGAGAGCTCCGGGTCGGTCCCGCTCGAGACGTTGACCTCGGCGAAGATGCTCCTGACGACGGCGGTGTTCCCGCTCTCCATACCGGTGTTGCTCGTGTGGGGTGAGAAGTCGTAATTGAGCTCGACGTGCGAGTAGATCGCACCGCCGGTGACCACCTGCTTCGTGATCGTGGGCGCCTGTGTGGTGTTCGCGCTGCAACCGCAGTCGAGGTCGTTGGTCCCGTCCCAGTCCTTGTCCACGATCACGTTGGTGACCGACACGCCCGGGTCGTGGCGGACGACGAACAGCATCCGGATGCGGTTGTTGCTGTTGGTCGCGCAGGTTGAGGCGGCGCAGTCGGTCTTGCCCTGGAAGGCGGCGCCGAGGACCCAGTTGCTCGAGTTGACGACCGACGGCGTGACCGCCGACGCGGACGCCGGGATCGCGAGCGCCGCGATCGCGCACAGCCCGGCCAGCAGTGCGATGCGCTTCCTCACCGATCCCTCACCTGCCCTCTCCCATCCAGGAGGTATACGAACTGAGGCGCCGCGCCGCCACCGTAGTTGACCGCACGATTTGCTCGAACTACTGCTTTTTCGCTCATCCGCCGCCCCCGGAGCGCCTGGCCCGGCACTTCTTGCGCGCCTTCCGCTTCCCCTTCTTCTTGGCGCACTTCTTCGCGGGCTTGGTCGTGGTGCCGGCCACACCCTGGGCCGCCGGGAGGACCACCCTCCACGCGTGGGAGACGGGCGTCCCGACGTTGCCCGCGCCGTCGACGGCCCGGACCCGGAAGCTGTGATCGCCCAGGGCCAGCCCGGAATGGGAGGCGGGCGACGTGCAGGCCGTGAAGATCGCGCCGTCGAGGCTGCATTGCAGGGTGCCGCCCTCGTTGGCGGTGAACTCGAAGTCCGCCGTCGTGGCGGTCGTGGAGGCCGGAGGGCCGGAGACGATCGTGGTCACCGGAGGAATCGCGTCAACGGTCCAGCTCCACGTGTCGCTCGCAGAGTTTGCCGCGGCGTCGGTCGCGCGCACCGTGACGGTGTGCGGCCCGTCCAGGACCGGATAGGTCTTGGGCGAGACGCAGGGGCTGAAGGCCCCGCCGTCGAGCTTGCACTCGACCGTGGCCCCCACATCGGCCGTGAACCCAAGGGTGGCGACGAGCTCGTTGGTGAGGTCGTCGGGGCCGCTGCCGATCTCGACCGCGGGCGGCGTCGCGTCGACCGTCCACGCCCGGCTGTCGGTGCCCGTCCGGCCGACCGGGTCGGTGGCCTTCACCGTGAGGGTGTGAGGTCCGTCGCCGAGACCCGGGTACTCGGCCGTGGTCGCGCTCGTGCACGCGACGAACGAGCCTCCGTCGAAGCTGCAGCTCATCCCGGCCGGCTCGCTCACCGTGAAGCCGAAGTTCCCCGCCGTCTGGTTGGTCAGCCCGTTCGGCCCGCTCTGGATGGAGACGGTTGGGTTGACCGTGTCGCTGGCCCAGTCAAAGAAGGTGATCGGCCCGACGTTGCCCGCGGGGTCCTTCGCCCGGACCTCGAAGCGATGCGAGCCCTCGCTGAGGTTCGTGAGCGACCTCGGGCTGGTGCAGCTGTGGAAGGCGTTCTCGGCCGACGAGTCGAGCCGGCACTCGAAGCTGGAGCCCGGCTGGTCCGCGTGGAAGGTGAAGGCTGCGGCGTTCGCGGCGGTCAGCTCGGCTGGATGGGCGTCGATGACGGCCGTCGGCGCCAGCGTGTCGATGGACCAGGCGTGGGAGTCGACCGGCCCGACGTTGCCCGCCGCGTCCACGGCCCGGACGTCGAAGCTGTGCGACCCGTCGTCGAGCGCGGCGTAGGTCTTCGGTGAATCGCAGGGCTCGAACTCGACCGCGACGTTCGAGTCGATCCGGCATTGAAGGTCGGCACTCGGCTCGTCGGTGGTGAACTCGAAGGTCGGCGAGCTGTCGGTGCTGAGGGTCGCCGGGTTGTCCGTGATCGTGGCACCCGGGCTCGAGGTATCGACGATCCAGGTACGGCTGACGTGGTCGGAGCGATTGCCCGCCGGGTCCACCGAGCGCACGTCGAAGGTGTGCGAGCCGTCCGCCAGGGCGGAGTAGAGCTTGGGCGAATCGCATTCCTGGAAGGCGACCTCCAGCGTGGCGTCGCGACGGCACTCGAAGCCGGCGGTGAGGTCCGCCGAGCTGAAGTCGAATTGCGCCGAGCCCGACGTGGTGGTCCCCTCCGGTCCCCCGTCGAGCGAGATCGACGGCTCGGTGAGATCGACCGTCCAGCTCCAGGAGTCGGTCGCCACGTTGCTCGCGTTGTCGGTGGCCTTGACCGTAAAGGTGTGCGGGCCCTCGTCGAGGTCGTCGTAGGCCTGCCCCGACGCGCAGGGATCGAACCCCTCGCCGTCCAGCTCGCAGGTCAGGGTCGCACCCGGGTCGTCCGCCGTGAAGGCAAAGGCCGCGGAGGGCTGGTTGGTCAGTGGCAGCGGGGGATCGAGGTTCGTGCCCGGCGGATCGGGATCGATGGTCACCGTCGCCGCAGTCGAGTCGACCGTCCACGCAAACGAATCCGCGGGGCCCTCGTTGCCGACGGCGTCGACCCCGCGGACCTGGAACAGGTGGTCGTCCTCCGACAACCCCGTGTACGCCTGGGACATGGCCGAATCGCAGGGCGCCCAGGGCGCGGTCTGATCGCCGGGGTCGAGCCCGGGTGGGTCGAGCCGGCACTCCGCCAGGGCGCCGGCCTCGTCCACGCTGAACCCGAAACTCGCGTCCCCGGAGGGGGTCGGGTCCTCCGGACCGGAGTTGACGGTCGCGACCGGGTCCGTGGTGTCGACGGCCCAGGACCTGCTCGCCGTCGAGACGTTGCCGGCGGGGTCGGTGGCGCGGACGGTGAAGGTGTGGCCGCCGTCGTCCAGGTCGGAGTAGGCCTTCGGCGACAGGCACGCGGTGAAGCTGCCGGTGTCCAGCCTGCAGGCCAGCGCCGCGCTCGGGTCGCCGCTGGCGAAGGAGAACTCGGCGCTGTCGCTGCTGACGGTGCCCGTCGGCCCGGTCGGATCCAGGGTGATCCCCGGTGCGGTCGTGTCGATCGTCCAGACGTATGAGGCCGGGAACTGGTCCACGTCGCCGTTGGGGTTGATCGCCCTGACCTGGAACGTATGGGCCCCCTGGGCGACCCCGGTGTACTGGCGGGGCGAGGTGCAGGAGGTGAAGGCGCCGCCGTCAAGCTTGCACTGGAAGGTGGATCCCGGGACGTCCGAGTTGAACTGGAACTGCGGGTTGGGGTTGTTGGACGGGCTGCCGGGCGAGCCCGTGATGGTGGTCTCCGGGACATCCAGGAGGCCGTCGCGGGCGGCGGGAGCGAAACCATTCGAGTGGCCGTCGATCTTCGGGTGGTAGGAGTTGGTGAAGGTCCCCGAGAGCCCGTTGATCCACTCGACCGAGTCACAGGCACCGTGGCCGATGAAGAACGGGCGGGCATCCACGTAGGCGAGGTCGTTCTCGTGGGCGACCTGGCGAGTGAGCTGATCGAGCTTGTCGGCGGCGGCGTTGAGCCCGTTGACCTCGTCGGCGCTGAAGAACGTGTTGCAGCTCTGATTGGGGCGGAAGATCCGCGGATAGCCGACGACGGCGATGATGGCGTTCGGGGCCTCAGCGCGGACGGCGTCGTAGGTGGCGTTCAGCTTCGGTGGCAGCTCCGTCTCGGCCGTCTCCTCGGCGTCGTCGATGGCCTGGTCGCAGTCGCCGAACGGGTTCCCGCAGGTGACCAGGGTGTCCACGAAGCCGGCGTCGTTACCGCCGATCTGGAGGGTCACCCATTCGGTGTCCGCGCCGATTCCCGGGAGGTCCAGCTGCGGGGCGGCGTTGCCGTCGGGCTGAGCGTCGGTGGTGATGTGCTGCGTGCGCGCGCCGCTGCAGGAGAGGTTGATGCTGGTCGCCGCGCCCGGCAGCTGGGAGCGGATGATCTCGGGGTAGGCGGAGCTGGTCCGCTGGCAGTTGTCGGCGTAGGAGCCGGCGGTGCCGGTCCCGGACGAGTACGAGTCCCCGAGCCCGACGTAGTCGGCACCCTGGGCGGGGGCGCTCAAAGCGAGGGCCGCCGGCGCAGCTAGAAGAGCAGCAAGCCTCCAGCGCACGCCACTACTTCTTCCGCTTCTTGCACTTCTTGCCCTTCTTGCCCTTCTTCTTCTTGCAGACCTTGCCCTTGACCTGCGGCAGGGGCGCCGGCGGGGCGGGACCGATCGTGACCTGGTCGGTGGCGGTGTTGTTCACCGCGAGGCCGTCCTGCTTGGAGTGGACGCTGACGGTGTTGGTCAGCTGCTGCCCGGCGACGCTGGCCTGCGGCGTGACGTTGAGGGTGAGCGGCTCGGCCTGGGAACCCGGCGCCAGGAGGTCCTGGTGGAGGCAGACCACGGCCTGGCCGGACGAGGTGCAGGACCAGCCCACGCCAGAGCCGCTGTTGAAGGTGAGACCGGCGGGCAGCTCGTCGACGATCCTCGTGCCCGCGACGGTGGAGGCCGAGCCGAGGTTCTCGACGTTGATCCTGAAGGAGCTCTGAGCGCCGAGTTCGAATGTGCCGACGTGCTGCATCGCGACCGAGACGTCGAGCATCTTCACCGGGGTCGTGTCCGAGTCGGAGTTGTTCGGGCCGGACATGTCGGCCGCGTTGGAGACGTCCAGGTCCGTGGTCGCGGTCGGGGCCGCCTGGCCGGCGACCAGGACCTCGACGGTGATGTCGGAGCGAGTGTCGGCCGGCAGGTCCGCGGCGTGCAGGCAGGTCGCGCCCTCTACCGTCGGATCGCAGTTCCATCCGGTGCCGAAGGCGTCGACGAAGGTGAGGCCGTCGGGAAGGTCGACCATCGCCGTGACGCCGCCGGTGAGCGGGCCCGTGCCGATGTTGCGGACCGCGACGTTATAGGTGCCCGTCGTGCCCACCCGGAAGAACCCGTTGGGTGCCGGGACCTGCGAGCGGATCGAGCCGGTGACGTCGGCGACGCCCACCGTGTCAGTGGGATCGCTGTCCGAGTCGTCGCTCGAATCGACGTCGTCCGCCCCGGAGACCGTGGCCGTGTTGGTCACCTGCGCCGGAGCGTTGGTGGCCACATCGACGTTCAGCGTGATCGGGGCGGCGTCACCGCCGGCGGCGACCGGGCCGGCGTGCGTGCACTCGACCGTTCCGGACGAGACCGAGCAGCTCCACCCGGACCCGGAGGCGCCGGCATAGCTGAGGCCCGCGGGAAGCGTGTCGGTGACCGTGGTGACGCCCTCGCTCGGGACGGTGCCGTCGTTGTCCACGGCGATCGTGTACGTCCCGGACCCGCCGCGGGGGAAGGTGCCCGTGTGGCTCTTGTCGACGCCGAGGTCGATGCGGTCGACGTCGGCGGTGTCACCGTCCGAGTTGTTGCCGGCCACCGGATCGTTCGCCGTGGAGACCGTCGCCGTGTTCGTCACCTGGCTCGGGGCGCCCGCTGCGACGTCGGCATGCAGCTCGAGGGTGGTTCCCGTCACGTCGCCGGCCTCGATCGAGCCGGAGTGCTCGCAGGTCACGTCCTGGCCGGAGTTCGAGCAATCCCAGTCGGCGCTCGGGGAGCCCACGTAGGTGAGGCCCGCGGGGAGCGTGTCGGTGACGGTCGCCGGAGAGTTGGTGTCCGCCGTGCCCACGTTGGTGACCTTGATCAGGTACGTGGCCTCGTCGCCGGCCCGGACGCCGCCCTGGTGGGTCTTCTCCACGGCGAGGTCGCTCGCCGTGATCGTCGTCGGATCCGAGTCGGAGTCGTTGGCGTCGTTGCGGTCCTCGGTGTTCGCCACCGTCGCGGTGTTGGTGACGGACGGATAGGCGCCCTGGTTGACGTCGGCCTGGACGGTGATCGGCGGCGCCTCGGCGCCGGGCGAGATCACTGCAGTTCGGGTGCAGGTGACGACCTGGAGGGCGGCGCCGCAGGTCCAGCCCGATCCGCTGGCGGCCTCGAAGGAGAGGCCCGCCGGGAGCGTGTCGGTCACCGTCGTGGTGCCCACCGTCGGCTGAGAGCCCACGTTCTCGACCTCGATCACGTAAGCGCGGGTGGTGCCGACGCGGAAGTCGCCGCTGTGGCTCTTGCTGAGCTCCAGGTCGGCCGCTGTCAGCGGGGTCGGGTCGGTGTCCGAGTCATTGGCCGCGTTGACGTCGTCGGCTGCGCTGACGGATGCGGAGTTGACCGTCTCCTCCTCGTCGGTGTCGGCGACGTCCACCTGGAGCGAGATCGGCGGGGCGGTCTGCCCGGCGTCGATCGAGATGGTGCGGGTGCAGGTGACCACCTGGCCCACCGCGCCGCAGGACCAGCCGCTGCCGGTCGCGTTGACGTAGGAGAGCTCGGCCGGAAGCGTGTCGGTCACCGTCACGGTCCCCACCGTCGGTGCGGTCCCGTCGTTGCGGACGGAGAGGGTGTAGGTGCCCTGGCCTCCGAGCGGGAAGCCGCCGGTGTGGCTCTTGTCGATGGTGACGTCGGTGACCGTGATCGTGGTCGGGTCGCTGTCGGAGTTGTTGGCCGTGTTGGAGTCCGCGTCCAGGCCGGTTCCCGCCGTGGCCACCGTGGCGGTGTTGGTCACCGTCGGGCGGGCGACGGCAGGAGTCACGTCGACGTCGACGGTGATCAGGGGGGCGTTCTCGCTTGCGAGGATCGAGGCCGTCCGGGTGCAGTCGACGTCCTGGCCGTTGATCGTGCAGTTCCAGCCGGAGCCGCTCGCGCCGGTCGGAGTGAGTCCGTCGGGCAGCGTGTCGTGGACCGTCGTGTTCCCGGCGCTCGAGCGCGCACCGCGGTTCTGGACGGCGATCGTGTAGCTCGCGGCGGAGCCGACACGGAAGGCGGAGGAGTGGCTCTTGTCGATCGTCAGGTCCACCGTCGCGATGACGGGGGTGATGATCTGGGAGCTGTTGTTCGCCGAGTTCGCGTCCAGCGGCGTGGAGACAGAACCGGTGTTGGTCACCGCCGGAACGGCGGTGCTGCCGGCGACCACGTCGATCTGGATGGAGCCGGCCGATCCGAGTGGGATTCCGGCGGGACGGGTGCACGTGACGGTCTGGCCGGCGTTGCCGCAGCTCCAGCCGTTGGCGGAGCCGGCGCTGACGAAGCTGATGCCGGACGGCAGCACGTCGGTCACCGTCGTGACCCCTGTCGTCGGCACGGTGCCCGCGTTGTTGAGGGCAAGGTTGTAGGTCTCGACGGTCCCGGTCTCGAAGGTCCCGACCGCGGTCTTCGTGATCCCCATGTCGACCTTGTCGATCGTCGTCGGGTCTGTGTCGGAGTTGTTGTTGACCACGACCTCGGGCGAGCTGCCCGCGATCGTCGAGACCGCGACGTTGTTCGTCACCGACGAAGCCGCGTTGCCGGCCACGTTGACGTTGAGCGTGATGTTGGGGGCACTGCTGTTCGCGTTGATCAGCCCGGTACGGGTGCAGGTGACCACCTGCGCGACCGCCGAACAGCTCCAGCCGCTGCCGGTCCCGCTGGCGAAGCTCAGTCCGGCCGGCAGGGTGTCCGTGACCGTTGTCGTGCCCTGGGTGGCCCCGCTGCCGATGTTGGAGACCGCGAGGGTGTAGCTCTCCTCGGTGTTGGCCAGGAAGTTGCCCGAGTGGGTCTTGTTGATCGTCAGGTCGGGCGGTGGCGGGTTGACGGTGACCGTGCGGGTGGTCGAGTTCGAGTCCTGCTCGTTGTCGAAGACGGTGAGCTTGGTCTGGTAGGTGCCGGGGAGCGCGTAGATGTGGTCGTTGACGGTCGGGGTGTTGGTCACCTCGTCAACCGTGCCGTTGTTGTCGTAGTCCCAGCGGTAGCCGCAGTTCGGGGTGACCGGCAGCGCCGGCGTGCACGTGCGGACGCCGTCAGGGGCGCTGGTGGCGCCGGCGTTGAGATCGACCGTCAGTGGCGCCGTGCCGCTGTTGGGCGTTGCGGTGAAGCTCGGCTGGACGTCCTTGGTGACGATCGGGCTCCAGTCGATGAAGAATTGGGCGTTGTTGTTGCCCGATCCGGAGGGGATCCCGACGGTGTCGTCGACCGTGCCGCCCGCGATCCCGCAGTCGCTTGAGCCGGGTACGGAGAAGGTGCCGTTTACGACCTTGGCCTCTCCGTTGCCGTCGTCGTACGGCTCACCCGTGACCGAGCCGCTGCTCCCGGTCGTCAGCGGGCTGACGACGATGGGACTCGAATCGGAGGCGATGCGGCAGCCGCCGCCCAGCGGAACGTTGTCGATCTTGATCCAGACGCGAAGGGTCATCGAGATCGCGCCGGTGTACGGGTTGATCGAACCGGTGATCGGGTCGGCGACGTTGATGTGGACCGGGTAGCCGCCGGCCGACAGGGTCGGGAAGTGTGCGCCGCTCTCGGGGATGTTGATCGCGCCGGAGCTGCTGATCGTGCCCGTGAAGGTGATCGGATCGCCGCTGCCGAAGCCGAACGTCTGGCTGCCGACCTTGATCGAGCTGCCGTTGAGCACGGTCGCGGTGAAGGTGCCGGGGTTGCCGACCTTCGCCGCCGACGCCTGGCTCGCGGGCATGATCAACAGCGCTCCGAGGAGCGCGGCCACCAGGAGTGTCGTCCTGCGCGCGTTCATGAGCTAGTCGTTGTCCACCGAGGTCAGCGCCATCTTCTTGTTGACCTTCTCCAGCACGCCGTTCTCGCCTCGGGCGATCACGCTGAACCTCAGGAGGCCCTTGCCGGCGTCATAGAGCGGCTGGCGTGCGGCGGGCGGCAGGACCACCCAGATCGCGACGTTCTTGCCGTCCCCGATCAGGTGATCGATGACGACGCGGACGTTGTACGAGTGGCCGCCGATCTTGACCTTCGCCTTCTTCCGGATCACCTCGCACGGGCCGACACCCTCCGGGCACAGCAGCTGTCCGACACGGAACCGGCCGCTGCTCTTCACGAGCGGCTTGTCGGAGCGCGGGACCACCTTCGGGCCCTCGGACGACTCGCCGAGGACGGTCGGGCGGATGGCCCAGTCATGCGAGTCCGGCGTCGGGTCGAGATTGCCGACGGCGTCCGTCGCGCGCACCCGGAAGTTGTGGTCGCCCTCGGCGAGGCTTCCGTACTCCTTCGGTGAGGTGCACGGCTGCCACGGCCCACCGTCGAGGCTGCACTCGTAGGTCGAGCCCGGCTCGTTCGACTCGAAGGCGAACCCAACATCCGGCGACGGGTTGACGGCGCCCGGATCGGAGGTGATCGTCGTCTCCGGCGGCGTCGTATCGACGGTCCAGCTCTGGGAGTCCGTGTGGACGTTCCCGGCCTGGTCGGTTCCCTGGACGGTCACCGTGTGGAGGCCGTCGTCCAGATCGTTGTAGACGACCGGCGAGGTGCAGTTGTCGACGAACGCGCCGCCGTCCAGCTTGCACTTCGTGGCGACCGGACCGGTGCCGCTGTTCGGCGACGGGTTGTCGGCCGCGGTGAACGGGAAGCTTGCGTCGTCGGTCGGGACCGTGCCGGTGGGGCCGCCCGTGATCTCGACCGTCGGCGGCGTGGTGTCCACCACCCACGTCCAGCTGGCGGCCGGACCCGTGTTGTCGGCGTCGTCGGTGGCCTGCACCTCGAACGTGTGGGTCCCCTGGGCCAGGCCGGTATACGGCTGTGGCGACGAGCAGTTGGTGAAGCCGGCCGGCGCGTTGTCCAGGCGGCACTTGAACGTGGAGGTCGCCTGCTCGCTCGAGGAGAAGGTGAAGTTCGCCCCGGTCTGGTTGGTCGGGTTGTTCGGCTTCAGCCCGATCGTGGTCGTCGGCGGGGTGATGTCGATCTCCCACGTGTAGACCGCCTCGATGCTCGGGTTCCCGGCCGAGTCCGTGGACCTCACCCTGAAGGTGTGGTTGCCCTCGGACAGCGGTCCCGGATAGGTGGCCGAGCCCGACAGCGCGGGGCCGTTGTCGTCGCAGTCGCCGTACGGACCGCCGTCCAGCTTGCACTGGAACGTCCCTCGCTCGCCGAAGCTGAAGTTGAGCGTGGCGTTCTGCAGCTTCGTCGGGTCGGCGGGGCCGGTCAGCGCCGTGTTGGACGGCGGTGTGACGTCATAGATCCAGACGTGGCTGGCCGCGGTGCCCGGGTTGTTCGCCGGGTCAGTAGCGAACGCCTCGAACAGGTACTGGCCCTCGCCGAAGCCCGCGCCGCTGAGGTCCGGGGTCTCGAAGGTCCCGGTGCCGCCGCCTGGGTCGGTGCAGTCCTCGTAGGTCGTCGCTGGCCCGCTCGGCGGGTCGATCCGGCACTGGAAGGTCGAGCCGGCGTCCGAGCTGAACTGGAACTCGGGCGTCGCGTCGTTGCTGCGGTCCGGGCTGGTGCCGGGGTCGCTGTCGGTGGGCTGCTGGGTGATCGACGTGAACGGAGGCGTCAGGTCGATCGTCCACTGGTAGGTCTGCGGGGTGCTCGTGTTGCCCGCCGCGTCGGTGGACTTGACGGTGAACGTGTAGACGCCCTCCTCGCTCAGGCCGGCGTAGGTCTGCTCACCCTCGGAGGCGTTCATGCCGCAGTCGGCGAACGTGCCGGTGGTGCTCGGCGTGTCGAGCTTGCACTCGAAGTCGCCCGCCTCCGCGTTCGGAGAGATGGCCTTGAACTTGAACAGGGCCGAGGTCGCGTTCGTGGGATCGGCCGGTCGGTCGGTGATGTCGATCGTCGGCGCGGTCAGGTCCACGACCCAGGTGTAGGAGTCGATGTTGCTCGTGTTGCCCGCGGCGTCGGTCGAGCGCACCTCGAAGGTGTGGCTGGCCTCGTCCAGGTCAGTGCTGTCATAGCTCTGCGTGCCGGTCAGGCCGCTGTCGCACGGGACCCACCCCGTGCCGCCGGGCCCATCGCCGTCGAGGCGGCACTCGAAGTCGCCCGCCTCGGCGTTGGGCGCAACCGCCTGGTAGGTGAAGTCGGCCGTCTGGACGTTGGTCGGGTCCGCGGGCTTCGAGGCGTTGTCGATGGCAACCACCGGGGCCGTGATGTCCACGACCCAGGTGTGGGTGCTGTCAGCGTCGGGGTCGCTCGTGTTTCCGGCCTGGTCGGTCTGGCGCACCTCGAAGGTGTGGCTGCCCTCGTCGAGCTGACCTGCGCTGTAAGTCGGTGAGTTGCCGGTCGTCGCGTTGCTCCCACATGGGTCCCAGCCCGTGCCTCCGGGCTCGTCGCCGTCGAGGCGGCACTCGAAGTTGCCGGTCTCGTTCGAGCTGAAGTTGAAGGTCGCCGTCTGCACGTTGGTCGGGTCGGCCGGCTCCCCGCCGGTGATGTTCACGTCCGGATCGGTGATGTCCACGACCCAGGTGTGGGTGGAGTTCGCGTTGACGACGCTGACGTTGCCCGGCACGTCGGTCTGGCGCACCTCGAATGTGTGGCTGCCCTCGTCGAGCTGGGCTGAGTTGTAGGTCGCCGAGCTGCCGCTGGTCGTGTTGGTCCCGCAGGCCTGCCAGCCGGTGCCGCCGGGCATGTCGCCGTCGAGGCGGCACTCGAAGTTGCCGGTCTCGTTCGAGCTGAAGTTGAAGGTCGCCGTCTGCACGTTGGTCGGGTTCGGCGGCCTGCCGGAGGTGATGCTCACGACCGGCTTGGTCGCGTCGATCGTCCAGCTGAACGAGGCCGGGCTCGGGTCGACCTGACCGCCGTTGGTCGCCTTGGCGCGGACCTCGAAGGTGTAGGCGCCGTCGGGCTTGGCCGGATAGGTGATGCCGGAGGTACAGGTCGTGAAGCTCGGGCTCGGGACGCTCGGCTCGATCAGGCGGCACTCGAATGTGACCGGGCTGCCGTTCGAGTTGAAGCTGAACGACGGTGTTGTGTCGTTCGACTTTCCGCTGGTCAGGGGCGGCGAAGCGGTGATGGTCGTATTCGGCGGTCCGACGGTGATGTTGACCGTCTCCGAATCCGTGCCGCCGAAGCCGTCAGAGACCTGGAAGGTGATGGCGTCGGTGCCGACGTAGCCGGCCGTCGGGGTGTAGTTGTAGGTCGTGCTGGCGCCCGTCGTGCTGGTGAACGAACCGGTGCCGTGGTCGGCAGCGTTCGTGACGGAGTAGGTGCGGGTGTCGTTGTCAGCGTCCGTGGCGGAGAGGGCGATGCCAACGCCCGTGTTGATCGGGGTGGTCGCCGTGGCGGGCGCCGTCAGGACCGGCAGCGAGTCGACGAGGTACTGGCCCGTGACGACACCGCTGGTGGCGCGGTTGGAATCGGCGGCGCTCATGGCGCCGTTGTCCGTGACCCGGACGCGGTAGGTCTTGAGGCCCGGGGTCATGCCCGTCGTGTCGTGAGTCGTCGACTGGGTGCTGCCGGCGGCCAGTCCGGTCGTGTGATTGCCCAGCGTCGCATCGTCGAAGCCGTTGGTGCCGTTGCCCGAGTTGCCGTCGACGTCCCATTCGGCGTACTGAACGCGCCCGCCGTCGGCGCTGTCGGGGTCGGTCGGCATGACCGCCGAGATCGTCACGTTCCCGTTGTGGTTGGGCCGCGGGGCGCTCAAACCCGTGGGGTTCGGGATCGTGGAGCTGTTGACGTCCACCGAGCCGAGCGGCGTCCAGCGGTTGCCGCCGTTGGCGGCGAGGTTGCAGCCTTCGTTCATCATCTCGGCCTCGGCAACGAAGGTGCCGCGATTCGGGAAGGTGATGGTCGTGTCCTTCTGCTCGTTGTCGTTCGATCCGCCGGAGCAGTCATTCGTGGTGCCGGAGGTGGGAGTCCCGTCGAGCTGGTCACGGCGGCGCCAGCGGACGCCCTCGAAGTCGTCGTCGGAGGAGAAGAAGTCGGTGTCCGGGTCGTCACCGACGTAGCGGAAGTTGAAGCTGCCACCAGGTGTGAGCTCGCGGAAGAAGTTCCCGCCGCTGCTGTTCCAGGTGGCGATGTGCGGGACGTCCTGGAGGCTGATCCCGTTGGTATCGCCGATGAAGCGCACCACCGACGACGACACACCGCTCTCCGAGTTGTCGTCGAGGACCGCGCGAAGGTGCAGGGTCGCGTCGGCCTGGCGCGTCGTGCCGCCCGTCACGTCGCTGGTGGTCTGGAAGCTGTAGTTGACGCGCGTGTAGTTGAAGCCCCCGGCGACGATCGGCCGCTCGACGGAGATCCCGGTGTGGGTGCCCATGTCGTTGGAGTCGCCGTCCCAGTTCTGGTCGATCTTGAGCGCGTTGACGAAGCGGCCGGTCGGATGCGCGACTGTGAGCGAGAGCCTGATCGCGCGCCGGTCGCCGCTGCTCTGGCCCACTGTGGTGAACGACGTCAGCCAGACCGTCTGGGCCGGGGAGCCGATGGACGAGGTGTTCTGGATCGTCTGCGCGCCGGCTGTGGGCGCACTGCTCCCGATGAGGGCGCCGGAGGCGAGGAGAGCGAGCACGGCGAAGCGGCCGCGGCGTGCTCGGACTGATGCCCTGTTGGTGCTCATCTCGCTCCTCACTTGGTGACCTTCAACTTGATGGCCTTGCTGACGTTGCCTGCGCTCGAACCTGCGGTGAGCTGAAGCTTGAGCACGCCCTTGGCAGCGGCGGCGAGGGCCGCACGTGCCGCCTTGGACAGGGCGATGGTGACGTTGGCCGCGTTGCCGCTCGCGAGCGGGCTGGTTGCCCTGACCCGGGCCCGGTAGGAGGTGCCGGCGATCTTGACCTTGGCCTTACCGGTGATCGTGCAGGGTCCGGTCGGGCAGGTGACGATGGCGGCGGTGCCGCGTCCGCGCTTGAGCGGGCGCCTGCCGGGCACGATCGTCGGGCTCTTCGCCGCGGCGCCCGCGGTGCCGCCGCCGCTCGGCGGGGCGACGACCTGCCAGGTCCACGTGGCGGCGGTCGGATCGGGGCCGTCGCCGTCGCTGGCGAGCAGGGTGAACGTGTGCGGCCCGAGGCCGAGTACGGGAGAGGTGAAATTGCCGGCCATCCCACTGCCACAGGGCTGCAGCGCACCGGTGTCGAGCTTGCACTGGAACGTGCTGGGCTCGTCGGCCGAGAAGGTGAAGCTCGCGGTGGTCGCCGTGGTCGGGTCGGCGGGTCCGGAGTCGATCGTGCCGTCGGGCGGATCGCTGTCGACGACCGTCCACATGTCCGAGTCGTGCGGGTCGGAGACGTTGCCGACGACGTCGCGGGCCCGGACGTTGAACGTGTGCGAGCCCTCGTCCAGAGCCCCGTAGGTCTTCGTCCCGCTGCCGACGTCGCCGCAGTTCTGCCAGTTGCCTCCATCGAGCTGGCACTGGAAGGTGGCCGTGGTGTCAGAGCTCGTGAAGGTGAAGGCCGCGGTTGGGCTGGACGTGGTCGGATCCATTTCCTGGAGGATCTGGACGTCCGGCCTGGTGGTGTCGGTTGTCCAGGTGAAGGGCGCGACCGAACCGGTGTTGCCGACGCGCGTCGGTGGCCTGCACCTGGAGGGTGTGCGAGCCGTCGTTCAGCCCGCTGAGGCTGACCGGCGAGCTGCAGCCATCGAACGGGCCCGAGTTGCCCAGGCGACATTCGAAGGTGGAGCCGGGCTCGTCGGCGGAGAAGTGGATGGTCGCCCCGTTCGACCCGGAGGGGTTCTGAGGGACGGAGTCGAACGAAGTGGTCGGGCCCGTGGTGTCGACGGTCCAGGTCCGGTGTGACGGGGTCGGGTCGGTGTTCCCGAGCGCGTCCGTTGCCCGGACCCGGAAGGTGTGGACTCCGTCGGAGAGGGGGCCCGGATAGGACCTGATGCTCGTGCAGCCCGGCTCCCAGGCCGGCGCGTTGTCCAGCTTGCACTCGAAGGTGGAGCCGAGCTCGTCGGCGGAGAACCCGAACGCGGCGGAGGTTGCGGTGACGGTCCCGTTCGGCCCGGAGTCGATGCCGGTCTGCGGCGCGGACGTGTCGACGGTCCAGGTGTGCTGGACCGGGCTCGCGTCCTTGTTGCCCGCGTCGTCCACCGCGCGCACCTCGAACGTGTGCTCGCCGTCGGCGAGGTCCGCGTAGAGCTGGGTGGACGAGCACTCGTCCCAGGCGTTCGCCTGGTTGGAGTCGAGCCTGCACTCGAAGCCGGCGGTCGGGTCGTCGGAGCTGAACCCGAAGCTCGTCGACCGGCGAGTCGTCCGGGTCCGGGGGACTCTGCCCGAGGATGGTGTTCGGCACGCCGGTGTCGACGTCCCACTCGAAGTCGGCGATGGGCCCGGCGTTGCCCGCCGGGTCGGTCGCCTGGACCTCGAAGGTGTGGGGGCCGTCGCCGAGGCCGCCGTAGCTCTCCGGTGAGTCACAGGTCGTGAAGGCGCCCGATTCCGTCGAGGCGGCACTTGAAGGTGGCGGTCAGGTCGGTGGAGGAGAACGCGAACTCGGCCGTGGGCTGGTTGGAGGGATCGTCGGGGCCGGCGTCGATCGTGACCGTCGGGCGCCGTCTGGTCGATGCGCCAGGTGTAGGAGGCCGGGATCGGGTCCGTCCGGGGGTTCATCGGGTCGACGTGGTCCGTGGCGCGGACCTCGAAGGTGTGCAGGCCCTCCGTGAGGCCGGTGTAGTTCTTGGTCCCTGTTCCCGTCCCTCCGCAGGCGACCCAGCCGGTCCCACCCGGCGAGATCCCCGTCGCGGCGACACTCGAAGGTCGCGCCCGGGTCGTCGGAGTGGAAGGTGAAGTCGGCGGTGCCGGAGCTCGTCGGGTCGTCGGGACCGTCGTCGATGATCGTGTCCGGGAAGGTCGCGTCGATGTCCCAGGTGTAGGTGGCGGGCGTCGGGTCCACGAACCCGGATCCGGCCTTGGCCCGGACGTCGAACTTGTGCTCGCCATCGAGGAGCCCGACGTAGTTCCTCGGACTCGTGCAGGGCTGGAAGTCGGTCTCGAGGTTGCTGTCCAGGCGGCACTCGAAGGTCTCGGTCACCGCGGTGGGCGGTGTGGTGATCGGGGAGTTGAAGGTGAAGGTGGCGTTCGCCTGGCCCGAGATCGCGTCCGGGTTGCCCGTGATCACGGTCTGGGGCGTGACGTTGACGGTCACCGTCGCGGTGCTGGCCGACTGGCCGTTGTGGTCGTCGAGCGCCCGGATCGTGAAGGTGTCCGCGCCGGCGAAGTTGCCGTTGGGCCGGTAGAACCGCGTCGCGCCGGTACCGACCGTGCAGGACCCGCTCGCCGTCGTACAGACCTGGCCGTGGTCCGGCGGGTCGACGATCGAGAACGTGAGCGGGTCGGAGTTCGCGTCGGCGCCGGTGAGGGTGATCGACTTCGCCAGGTGGCTCTCGGTGGTGACGGTCTGGCCGTTCACCGTCGGCGGCGAGTTGACGGTGAAGCTGGTCGTCGCCGCGCTCGAGGTGCGGCGGATGTTGTCCGCGCCGCCCATGGCGCCGTTGTCCGTGACGCGAGCCCTGACGGTGTGGCTGCCGGGCGGCATCCCGGTGGTATTGACGGTCGCGGTGGGGCTCGACCCGAAGCCGCTCGTCGGGCCGGCGCGATCCACCTCGTCGTCGAAGCTGCCGTCGTTGTCGGTGTCCCACTCGACGTACTCGGCGTGACCGCCGTCGCCGCTGTCGGGGTCGGCGCCGAGGGCCGCGGTGACGGTGACGCTGGCGTTGGTGTTGGGCCGGGTGGTGCTCGGGCTGAGGCTGATCGTCGGCGGAGCGAGGCTGTTGACGTCGGCGGCGCCGATCGGGAACCAGTAGCTGCCGCTGGAGGTGTCGCAGTCCTCCTCGAGCAGCTCGCCCTCGACCACCCAGCGGCCGCGGTCGGGGAACGTGACCGGGGTGTTCTTGGTGGTGTTGTCGTCGCCGTCGACGCAGTCCGTTCCGGTCGCGGAGACCGCGCCGGTGACCGCGTTGCGACGGCGCCAGCGGATGCCGCCGCACGCATCGTCGGAGCTGAGGACGTCGGTGTCGGGGTCGTCGCAGACCCAGGCGAAGTTGACCTCGGTTCCGGGGGTGACGGCGTGGGTGAAGTTGCCGTTGCCGGCGGCCCACGACCGAACCGACGAGAAGTCCTGGACGCCGACGACCCCCTGGCAGTTGCCGGCGGCGATGAACTTGATCCGCGAGGAGGTGGTCGCGGTCTCGTCCGCGCCGTTGTCGATCACGGCCCGGACGTGGACGGTGTTGCCGTCCGTCCGGCGGGTACCGCCGAAGGTGTCGCAGGTCATGTCCGTGCCGCTGGTTGGGATCACGTAGGAGAACGTGACCCGGGAGTAGCCGTAGCCGCCGGTGACGGTGGGCTGCTGGGCGTTGACGCTCTTGGCGGTGCCGAGATCGTTGCCGTCGCCGTCCCAGTTGTCGTCGAACCGCAGGCCCGTCACCTCTTGGCCGACGGGGTGCTGCACGATCATCGAGACGCGCAGGGTGTTCGCGGGGCTGCTGGACTCGCCGACCGTGGCGAAGGACTCGAGCCAGGTCGTCTGGGTGACGCCGCCGTTGTTGACGCCGGCGGTGTTGAGGACGGACTGCGCGTCGGCCCGGCCGGCGAAGAGCAGCGAAGCGACTGCTGTCAGGCCGATGGCGGCCGCGACAACTGAAATTCGATTGATGACGAGACCGCTTCGGCTAAGCAAAGTCCAGCTTCTCTCCTGCGACTCCCCGGCTCCGTCCGGGCCCTCTCTCCGTGGCCACCGGTCCGTTCGGGGGCCCTCTCCTGCTCTCAGGACGCGGCTTTAAGGCCCACCCGGAAAGCGGACGGATGTTTGCGTGGCGGGGAGCCCTTTCCAACCGTAAAAACCCGCACGATTCGCGTGCGAACCACCGTACGTTCGGCTACGGGTTTCCCGCTGCAAACGGGCACACCCGCGGACCCTCCAGGGCCCTCCAAGACACCCTGGCTGGGGGAACACCCGATTTCGGGTGTCCCCGGCCACTCAGTTTCAGGTAGCCAGATCGGCCCGGACTCCGGGCCGGGTGCCCCTATCCGGCGAAGCGCAGGCGGACCGTGATCCGCTCGCTACGCGACCGAGCCCGCTCCCCCCACGGTCACGACTCTCGAGTTGAGCCAGAGCCTCAGGGTCTTCGAACAAACGTCCATGCCCGCACGCCGGGCCTACAACGCCGGTCCATCTGAGAGCGGTTCGCCAAGAGGCGGCCCGAGCCACCCGATGCGATCAGGGTGGGAACAGAACTCCGACATGCTCGCGAGGCGGCCGCATGCGCTCGCCGGACCGCGCTGCTGGTTTTGCTTGCCTTCGCCTGGGTGGTTGCCGTGGGTGCCGGGCCCGCGTCGGCTCATACACCGCCGCCCACCGATCTCGCGGCAGGCGAAGCCACGAGCCAAAGCTCCGGTCCAAGCCAGCGCAGCACGACGGGACAGGTAATCACCCTGGCCGATGGAAGCACCGTTCACATCCAGCTCGACTCGGCTTATGCCGGGTCTCCGATCGTGGGCAGGCTGACCAGCGCGCTCAACGCCCTCCCCCACGGCCCCGAGATGAACAAGCTGAGGGTCCTCCTCGTGGATCTGAACGGGCTGTACCAGACCTGCGGCGGGTCGAGCTCGTGCTACTTCCCGAGCCAGGACCGGATGGTCGTGCCCGTCGATCCGGACTCGATCAACATGCCGATGCCCTTCGAGATGACGGTTGCGCACGAGTACGGGCACCACATCGAGGCGAACCGGAACTTCGATGGCTGGGCTGCGACGTACTACGGCGCGCGCAACTGGGCCAGCTACGAGCGGGTATGCGAGGGCGTGAAGGCGAACCGGATGTTCCCCGGCAACCAGGGGTCCGGCTACTGGGAGAACCCCGCCGAGGCGTTCGCCCAGGCCTACGCCTTCATGGTCTACCCCGACGTGGTCCCGTGGTGGTGGAAGATCGCGTCGCCTAGCGAGAGCGCGTACGCCGCGATCAGGGCAGACATCGCCGACACCTCAGGCACCTCGACCCGAGGATGGGCCGGGCGGCTGAGCCGGGGCAAGCGACGGACCGTGACGACGCTCGCGACGCCCCTTGACGGTGAGATCGAGATCCAGCTCAAGCAGCCGCGGGGGAGCCGCTTCAAGCTGCAGCTGCTCTCGGCCGACGGCAAGGTGCTGAAGCGCGGTCGGCACTCCCGCCCGCTCAACAGGCGCGGCAGGGCGACTGCGCACCTCGACTACGAGATCTGCGGCACGCGGTCCGTCCGGGTCGAGGTTCGCCGCATCGAGGGCAAGGGCACGTTCAAGGCGAAGATCGCGCGGCCGTAACCGCCTCCGCCGGCACGGCCTGGATCCAGTCGGCCGGCCGGCCACACAGGCGATCGCTCTGGCTCGCGGGCACCAGCCGTACCGGCTCCCTCTCGGGCTGTCCCGCTTGGAGGATGAGCGGGCCTATCGGGGCCTCGGAGCCACCGCTTCCCGGATGCAAATCCGCGCCGCTGTAGGCGATCTCAACGGTGTGCCGACCCGCGGGGAGCTCGGCGCTACCGAGCGGGACGTACAGACCCTTGTTGTTGAGGAAAGCGCGGGCCGATCCCACCTCTTCACCATCCACCCGCACCTCCATCCGTCCGCGGACCGAGCCGCCCAGCCAGATGGTCCAGCGGGAGGTCTGCGGGAGATCCACGGTTGCCGATGCCGTACCAGCCTCGCGCGGAATCAGGAACTCAGCCTCGCTCGGCCATGAGTCCGGGTGGTCGAGGTTGCGCGCCGCCACCACGACGTTCGGAACCCCCTCAACGTACGCAAGGGCACCGTCCGTCCCCGCGAGCGACGCCAGCTGCTCGACGTCCGCGCATCTGCCGCGCCCGATGGGGTCGGTTTCGCTGCCGAGCGGCAGCAGCTCGTAGCCTGGAGGCGGAACCTCCTCGGTCCGCTGCCAGACGTCGTAATAGTGGCCGGACCGAACCAACCTGTACGGAAGGGGCGGGCGGCTCTGGGCCGGCGAACGCCTCAGCACCAGCGTGCGGTACGGGTACAGGCTGCTCAGGGGAAACGCATCGGTATCCGCCCACTCGCCTTTCTCCACCGCTTCGCCGGTTGCGAGCGGAATCAGGTTTCGTCGCAGCTCCGAGGCTCCCTCGGCGTCGAGGTCGCGGAGGAAGTGCCTCGCGCCGTAGGGGTTGTACTCCGTCATCAAGGCAGGGCCTTCACCGGCGTACTCCTTTCCGATCGATTCCAGCTCGCCGAGCTGGTCCCGCGGGGCGAGATTGACGTCCCGGTAGCCCATGTAGTTGGAGACGAAAACGCCGCCTGCGATCAACAGGCCGGCGATGCAGGCTTCGATCCGAAGGCCCCGCTCGAACAGGACTGCGATTCCGAGGGCTGCGGCGAGGGCGATCGCGGGCGAGGCCATGGCGATGGCCTTGCCGTCGATCCAGGGGGAGCCGACGACGAAAAGCAGGGACGCCCCCACCGCCGCCCCGCCCCAGTAGAGCAGGAGACCCACGGATCCTCGCCTCCAAGCCGTGACCGCACTCGTGACCGCCGCGGCGGCGGCGGCGGCGGCGAGGATTGCGGTGATCACCTCCTCGTCGGGGCGAAGGCGGAAATCTCCAACCGGCCAGATCCCGAAGACCTGGAAGACGCTCAATGGCTCGAAAAGGTTGCCCAGTTCGGAAGCGCTCCACAGGGGCGAGGAGTCCGGCGACACAAGCTTCCCGGCCGCGGCAAGCGGCAGGAGGATCACGGCGGCGATCGCAAGGAGGACCATGACGGCACCTCGGGTCGATCGCTGCGCGCGCACCCAGAGGACGACCAGAGGGACGAGCAGAACCAGTAGGAACCAGACCGCGCCGCCGAAGCTGAGGACCCCGAGCAGTGCGGCCGATGCCAGAGCCAGTGGAACGACAGAAGACAGGCCGGAGCCACGCTCCAGCGCAAGCGGGGCCAGCGCCGCCGCGACCGTGATCAACAGCGCGCCCTCGATCTCCTTGATTCCGCCCCAGAGCACATAGCCCACGAGGACGGCCGACTGCGCCGCTACGAACGCGGCCGCCGCCCGGAGCCAGGCGGAGTTGACGAGCGGCCGGGCCAGCTCCACCATCGTCGCCGCCAGGATCCCGGCCAGCAGCGACATGTAGGGCTGGATCGTCCATGCAGTGTCAGTTGCGACCAGTTCCGAACCGACGCCGAGAGCGAGGAAGGGCCCGACGGGGTAGCTGCCGCCGAGGTTGAAGGCGAGTGTCGCCTCGTAGGTCGAGGGGGCGAGCCCCTCGAGGCTGCGGCCATGCTCCATCACCCGGTCCGTCAGGGCCAGCCAGGTGGCCGAATCGTCGAGCTTGATGTAGCCGGCGAACGTGGCGTCGCCGGACAGGATGACCGGAGCGCCGTAAACGAGGAAGACCCCGACTCCGGCCGCGGCGGCGGGGAGTGTGGCGCGCCAGCCTCGCCAGTCGATCGGCCATGCGCCGATGTAGCCGGCAACCGCGAGGGCGACCACGACGGGTGTCGTCAGCTCGGCGGTCTCAGCGAAGGCCGTGGTCAGCATGCCGACGCAGGTCACGACGGCGAACCCCATCCCAGGAACCAGGGCGCCGGGCACCGGCCGGTCCACGAGACCTCGCACCAGCAGGCCGCAGCCCACCAGGACGGCGAGGAGCACGGCCGGAAACAGGAGCCAGGAGACGATCATGTCCGTCGCCTCAGCCGCGGCGAGGACTCAGTCCAGGGGAACGACGTCTCCCGAGTTGGCGAGCCGGATCGCGGCCGCCGGGTCGGGGTCGTAGACCTCGACCTGCACCTCCCCGTCACGGAACGCAAGGTACACGCTGGTTGGTTGCTCGGTGTCCACCACCATCAGACCGCCGCCGGGCAAGATGTGACGGGCGGCGTTCGGGCTCTTCGCGTTCTTCTCCAACTCCGCGATCGGATCGTCGGTCTTGTAGGTCCCGATCGTGAGAAAGGAGTTCGAGGGGTCGCCGGCCTCGGCTTCATCGGTCAGGTAGCGGATGTAGATCAGTCCGTCTGCGGTCCGCTCGTACTCGAGCTCGGTGCCAGGGCGCTCACCGGCCCAGTAGATCGGGTGCTCCGCATCCTCGGCGATGGACTCGAGCTCGTCGGCACTGACGATCTTGGGCGCCACCGCCCCCGTGTCGTCGTCGCCGCCGATCAGCAGGAAGGCGATCACGGCCACCGCCACGGCAAGGACGGCCAGGATGGCCACTCGCGCCCGTTGGTCGAGCTCGATCCCCCCGACCGTCGCCCGTCGCTCAGCGACGTTGCGTGTGGTCGGGGGTCTGCCCGACCCGGTCGACCGACGTTTCTGATTCACCAGAGCGTTGGTCTTCTACGCCCGCTAGGGGGCCACCGCGTAGTCAGCGACGAAGGCGAAGTTCGTAGCTGGCGCGGATCCGCCCGAGCTGATGACGACGGGAGCGTAGCGCTGGCCGTGTTGGAAGGTAACCGGCCCGCCGATCGTGCATTCCTGTTGGACGGTCCCGCTGATCGTGCAGGTGTGAGGAACGCCCACCAGGCAGGCGGCCACGCTCCCGCAGCCGGACCCTGCGGGGGTCTTTCCAACATGCACCGTCCAGGTAACGCCGGCACCGGGGGGGACGCTCGCGACCATCTTCTGATTCGTGAGTGTCCCGGCGACCATCGCAGTCTCGGTGCTGCCGAAGCTGCTGTTCGGGGACCCCGGCCAGTACCAGGGGGCGATGACGAACGTACCGCTCGTGACCGGGCTGCCGTTGCCTCCGATGCCACCGAAGATCTTGGTGCCACCCGTCGCGCCCGTTGCGCCCGTGTTGCCCGTGGCGCCCGTGTTGCCCGTGGCGCCTTGCGCGCCGGTCGGGCCTTGCGGTCCCTGTGCACCCGTGGAACCCTGAGCACCGTTGGCACCGGTAGCGCCGTCGGAACCGTCATCGCCGTCAGCGCCGTCAACGCCGGTCGGTCCCTGTGCACCGTCAGCGCCGTCAGCGCCGGTCGGTCCCTGTGGGCCCTGCGGGCCGGTTGCGCCGTCAGCGCCGTCGGCGCCGTCAGCGCCGGCCGGGCCGGTCGGGCCGGTCGTGCCCTCGAGGCCGGGGGCGCCCTGGGTGCCGCCATCCTCCAGGAGGAAGAGCACCTTCCGCTTGCACGTCCTATTGCCCCCGCGGAAGTTGCCCGTGTCCCCCGTGTTGCGGTTATTGAAGTAGCGGGTGATCACCAAGAGGCGCGTCGGGTTATCGAAGAGGAGGACCCGGGTGACGGTGCGCAGCTGGGGAAGGCGGTTGCCCGGCTTGCAGCGCGTCTTCGAGGAGATCAATTCGGCGGATGCGCCCGCAGGCAGCGAGAGCAACGCGATGGCGGCGAAACAGAAGATCAGAGCAAGCGCGAGTGGACGCTTGCCGATGGCCGGCGATACGGTCGCGCTTCCCACAGGTTCTTCTCCCATCCCCTACACCGGGGAAATGCCGGCTGATGCGGCCGACCACTGGTTTCAACTGCTTCCTACCTAGGCGGCAGTCTACGCGAGGACGCGCGCAATTTGCCAAACATTCGTCCATTTTCTGCCGATTCACTAAATATCGGTGGGCGGGATTACCGATTAGTGCGGGCTGATTTGCCTGCAGATGCCCTGGCTGACTTCTGAGCGACGAGGCGGCGCTACAGGCCGAGGGTCTTGGCGATGATCCCGCGCTGAATCTCGGAGGTGCCGCCGTAGATGGTGGAGACGAGGGTGGCGCGGACGAGGCGCTCCATGTCGTACTCGGATGAGTAGCCATAGCCGCCCATCATCTGCATGCCCTCGAGGGCGACCTTCTGGGCGGTCTCGGTGACGAACAGCTTCACCATCGAGGCCTCCTTGGGCAGCATGCGGCCGGGGTCCTCGTCGGTCATCGACGCGACCCACCGGGTCATCAGGCGGGCGGCCTCGAGCTCGGTCGCGAGGTCGGCGAAGCGGTGCTGGAGGGCCTGAAAGGAGCCGATCGGGCGGCCGAACTGCTTGCGCTCCTTGGCGTAGGCGAGGGCGTCGTCGAAGGCGCGCTGGCCGATCCCGAGCATGGTGGCAGCGAGGATCAGTCGCTCGGTATTGAGGCCGGCCATCAGCTGCATCCAGCCGCGGTCCACCTCGCCAAGGACCTGCTCCTCCGGCACCTCGACGTCCTTGAGGTAGACGGTGTTGGTCTCGCGGCCGCCCATCGTGTCGATCGGGGTCATCTCCATTCCCTCGGTCCCCTTCGGGACGAAGATCATCGAGAGGCCCTCGTGCTTGTTGTCCGTCTTGCTCGTCCGGCAGACGACCAGGACGTGGTCGCTGATGTGGGCGTTCGAGATGAAGACCTTTTGCCCATTCAAGACGAACCCACCGTTGGACTTCGTGGCTGTCGTGGAGAGGTTGCCGACGTCGGAGCCGGCCTCGGGCTCGGTCATGGCGATCGCCTCGACGGACCCCTTCGAGATGCCGCCCAGGATCTTCTGCTTTTGCTCGTCGGTGCCGAACTTCTGGGTGGCGCCCGCGACGATCAGGGTGGTGGCGTAGCCGCCGATGGGCGTCATCCCGCGGGAGGTCTCCTCCATGAACAGGCAGGCGTCGACCCAGCTGCCGCCGGAGCCGCCGTACTCCTCCGGGATGGTGATGCCGAGCCAGCCGAGCTCGGCCATCTTCTCGTAGAGCTCCTGGTTGTGGTGGAGCGTGTGCTTCTCGGTCAGGGCCTCGCGCTTCTCGGGCGTGCCGGCCTCGCGCTCGGCGAAGTCACGGATGGCCGCGACGAAGTCGCGCTGCTCGTCGGTGAGTTTGAAGTCCAACTACTCGGGATTGTTGCTGCCCGAGAGCTTCTCCGGCATCCGGGAGCCGAGTGGGACCCGGAAGCTGCCGATCGTGCGCGCGGGCTGGTTGGGCTTGCTGGCGTCCACGGCCTTGAGCTCGCAGAGGATCTCGTTCTTCTTGACCGTGAGGATGCCGTAGCCCTTGTTGATGAAGTCGTAGAAGTTGATGTGGGGGTTGGACGTCGCCAGTACCGCCAGGGTCTCCGGGGACAGGCCGGTTGCCTCGGACAGCCCCGCGGAGGTGGCTGAGCCGCCCACGAACTCGGGCATTGCCGCCCGGCTGCCGGCAGCGTTTCGGTCTCCGCGCGTGTAGGCCGTGCCGGTGAAGAACGTGTGGATGTCGCCGGTGATCGCCGCCACGTTCTGGATGTTGTTGTCGAGGATGTAGTCGAGGATGATCTTGCGCTCGAAGCCGTAGCCGTCCCAGGCGTCGACCTGGGCGGAGACGGTCGGGGCGAGGCGGGTGGACATGATCATCAGCTGGTGGCCCCAGATCTTCCACGTGGCCTTGGAGCGCTTCATGCTGCGGAGGAACCAGTCGAGCTGCTTGGCGCCCAGCATCGTGCGCGGGTCGTCGTCGGTCGGGCAGCCCATCGGGTTCACCTGCTCGTCGTTGCAGGGCTGCTGGTCCCGGTACTGCCGCTCATCCGTGAGCAGCAGGTCGACGAGCTTGCCGAAGCGGTAGTCCTCGTAGATGCGGGACCGGTCGCCCTTGAAGCGCATCCGCGGCATGTAGTTGAAGAAGGCCTTGTATCCGTTGAGCCGGCGCTGGTCATAGGAAACGCGGCGTGGATAGTCCTGGAGGTTGGTCTTGTTCGGGTCCGGCTGGGCGGAGCTGGGGTTCTCGCCGGCGTTGTTGTCCTCGACCTCGTGGTCGTCCCAGATGGCGATGAAGGGGTGGTTCGCGTGCATCGCCTGCAGGTTCTTGTCGCCCTTGTAGAGCCTGTACTTCTGCCAGTACTCGTCGACGAATTGGACGTCGCCGTCCTTGTTTCGCCCCGTGCGGTCGAGGGCGCCACGGGCGCTCTCGTTGTTCGAGTACTCGTAGATGTAGTCGCCCAGCATGAGGACGAGGTCGACGTTCTTCTCCTTGGCGATCGCGCGCTGCGCGTTGTAGAAGCCCTGCTCCCAGTGCTGGCAGGAGTAGAAGACGATCTTGACCGGCTTCTTGGAATCCAGGGGCGGGGCGGTCTTGAAGCGGCCCACCGGTGACTTCGACTCCTTGGAGAGGAAGCGGTAGTAGTACTGCTCGTCCGGGTCGAGGCCGTTGACGAAGGTGCGGGCGGTGAAGTCGCGCTTCTTCTGAGCGACGACGGAGCGCTCCTCGACGACCTTGTCGAACTTGCGGTCCGTGGCGATGACCAGGTCGAGCTTCGCGTCCTGCTTCAAGCCTGCGGCGCGGGTCCAGAGCGAGATGCCCTGGGGGCGGGGGAAGCCGGATGCGATTCCCTCCCTGAAGGCGACATCGCCGGCGAGCGGGAGCGCGCGCTTGCGCGCGGCGGCGGCGTAGTTGTACGTCCCGGACATGGCGGCGCCGGTGGCGAGCGCGCCCATCAGGAAGGTGCGTCGTCCGACCCCCTTGCCCTCGTCCAGCGACTCCAGGTCGACCGAATGCTCGAAACCGTCCAGGCTCATATCCCGCTCTCCTCCTCGTTGAAGCACCCTAAGAAGGGCAACCTATCGCTTCGGCAGCCCCGGATGAATCCGTATTTCTCCGTACGGATTCAACACGGGAGGTGCGAGGTCGCTTCGGTCAGGGCGATTCGGCGCCCTCGATCTCGTCGCGGATGCTGTCGACGAGGCCGTTGAGGCTGTCCTCTGTGGTGTCGAGGGCGGTGATCACCACGACGAAGGCGATCAGGGCGAGGATCGAGAGGGCGGTGCCGATCAGGCCGGTGATGCGTCCGACACGGGCGAGGGTGCGGCCGCCGGCGGAGGGGTCGGCGTCGGCGCGGCGGATGCCCATGCTGCCGAGGAGGACGGCGGCGATCCCGATCGGGAGGCAGACGAAGAACGCGGCGCCGGTGCTGAAGACGAGAAGGAAGATGGAGAGGGGGCCGCAGAACGCGGCGGCGAGCGCGGGGAGGTTGCCCTCGGCCTGGGGGTCGGGGCCGAGGCGGCGGGGGACGGGGCCGGGGCCGGCGGGAGAGGCGCCGCGCCGAACGGCGAGGGTGGTGCCGCCGAGGCGGAGCTCGTCGGATTCGGTCAGCTCGACCGGGCCGGTGAGGCGGTGGCCGTTGACGAGGGTGCCGTTGGAGGAGCCGAGGTCCTCGGCGAGGATGGCGCCGCCCTCGAGGCGGATGGAGACGTGGCGGCGGGAGACGCCGGGGTCGTCGAGGATGAGGTCGGCGCCGGCGTCGCGGCCGATGATCAGCTCGTCGTCGAACGGGTGCTGCTGGCCGGCTCGGGGCCCGCCCCGTATGACCAGAGAGGGCATGGTGAGGAGCCCGGAGCCGGACTTGAACCGGCGACCCCTTCCTTACCATGGAAGTGCTCTACCAACTGAGCTATCCGGGCGGGGGCGCTCACTGTAGCGGCGTTCCGGCGCCCTTTCGGCTCACCTTTCTGACATCGCTGTCTGGTTCTGGCACACCTGTGCCGTCACGATCGGGACGTGACAACGGAGAAGCCGGAGGCGCCGGCGAACAGGAGGAACCCGCGGCGCCAGGGCGACCTCGGCGAGCTCTCGGCGATGGAGTGGCTCGCCAGCAAGGGCGCCCACATCTACGTCCCGGTGGGACACAGCCCGGATGTGGACTTCATCGCGGAGGTGAGCGGGCGACTGCTTCGCATCGAGGTCAAGTCCTGCACCTGCCGAAACAAGCTGGGCCGATGGGACGTATCGATCTCAACACATGGTGGAAACCAAAGCTGGTCCGGCCTGGTCAAGTACTTCGATCGAAATCGCTGCGACTATCTCTTCGTCGTAGTTGGGGATGGACGGCGCTGGTTCATCCCGGCAGCTGATGTGGAGGGCAGGGCAGGTCTCACCCTCGGCGGCACCAAATACTCCGAGTTCGAAGTGGAAGCGGGACGGCCGATCAGCGACGATCCAGACCCGGCTTCTACAATCGCCGCGGAGGGGGGGCGCCGGAGTAGGAGAGCCGGGCCAGCCTGTAAAGTTGGTGCCTCAGTGCTGAGTGGGTTCGATTCCCACCTCCCCCACTCTCCGCCCCCGCCGATCCCTACAGCCTGCGACTCCGGTCCCGTCGATCTGCCCGCCGTCGGAAGGACACGGATGTCGCAACACCACCAAGTAGCGGTGCCTCGTGCCGTCGCAGCGGCAGCGGACCTCGAGCCCGGCGATCGTTTCCGCGTGGAGTCCGACGGTCGCGGCTGCTTCGTCATGACCCGCATCGAGGAATATGCCGAGCGCCATGCCGCGCAGCTGAAGTTGCGCCCTGAGGACGCCGAGGACTAGGCCTGGCTGCGCAGGCGCTGCGCCTCGGGCAGCACCTTGAGCTTCTTCAGCGTGTTGTTCTCGATCTGCCGGATCCGCTCGCGCGTCACGCCGAAGGCGTCGCCGACCTCCTCCAGCGTCAGCGGGTCGCGGCCGTTCAGCCCGTACCGCAGCTCCAGCACCTCCCGCTCGCGCGCGGGCAGCATCCCCAGCGCCTGCTGCACGTTCTCCCGCTGCATCGTCTCGGAGGCCTGCTCGAACGGAGACTCGGTCGTCTGGTCCGCGACGAAGTCGCTCAGCTCCGAATCCTCCTCGTCGCCGACCGGCTTGTCGAGCGAGACCGGCATCTGGCTGATCCGCTGGATGTCGCGCACGTCCTGCGCGGAGCACTCCAACTCCTTTGCGATCTCGAACGGCTCCGGCTCCCGCCCCAGCCTCTGCACCAACTGCCGCTCGACGTGGATGACCCGGTTCAGCTTCTCCACCATGTGGACCGGGATCCTGATCGTCCGCGACTTGTCCGCCAGCGCCCGGGTCACCGCCTGCCGGATCCACCAGGTGGCATAGGTCGAGAACTTGTAGCCGCGGCGGTAGTCGAACTTCTCCACCGCCCGGATCAGCCCCAGCGACCCCTCCTGGATCAGGTCGAGGAAGCTCAGCCCCCGGCCCAGATAAGACTTCGCGATCGAGACGACCAGCCTCAGGTTCGCCTCCACCATGTGCCGCTTCGCCCCCATGTCGCCCCGCTCGATCCGCATCGCCAGGTCGATCTCCTGCTCGGCGGTGAGCAGCTCCACCGACCCGATCGACCGCAGGTAGAGCCGCAGCGAATCCAGACTGGGCTCGACGGTGAGGTCAAGCTCCTGCTTGCGGTCCCGGCTCTGCTTGTACGCGGTCACCCCGTCCGCGGCGATCACATCCACCCCGTGCTCGACCAGGTGGGCGTGCAGAATGGCCACGTCCTCCTTGGTCACCTCCACCTCTTCCAGCGTGGACGCGATCTCCTCGAAGGTCAGGTACCCCCTCTCCCCACCGACCGCGATCAACCGCAGCAGGACGTCGTTGTCCGCGAACGTCTGCTCGTTCGAAGCCACTGCCTCCCGGATGGCCAAAACCCCTCCTCGAACCACTCCCACTCCCTTACCCGCGGCCCCCTAAAACCCCGGGTCGAACGTGGGCGAGTATAGGGACGGGCTTGTCACTTGAGTCACCCACTTTTTGAAGTTTCGTCCCCTAACCGGGGGAGTCCGACGTCGCCCTCCGAAGCCGATCGCCCGCAATCCCGACGACCGAGCGGAACGGGCCGCGCGGCTACTCTCCTTATGGAGATGAGCGACGGCAGCCCCAACATCGTGGCGACGACCGCGAGCGCCGCCGGCCGCGACGCGCAGGCGGCCGCTCCGGCAACCCGCGTCAGCCTCTCGCGCGTCGGCGTCACGGGCGTCGAGAAGATCATCCGGGTCTGCGGCGGGGACGCCGCGGACCGGCGGCCGGACGAGCCCGCGCTCGAGGCCGGCCTCTACCACGCTCAGCTCGAGTGCTTCGTCGACCTCAACCCGGAGCAGGCCGGCGTCCACATGTCCCGCTTCGAGGAGGTCGTCAACGAGGCCATCGACGACGTCGTCCTCGGCGAGTCGCTGCGCGCCGAGGGGCTCGCGGCCCACATCGCCGAGCGCGTCCGCGAGCGCCAGGGCGGGCTGCGTGCCGAGGTCAGGATCTCAGCGCGCTATCCCGAGACCGTGCCGGCACCGGTGTCCGGGCTGCCGACGCAGGAGCTCTACACCCTGTTCGGGACCGCCGTCGCATCGGAGCGCGGCACCCGCACCCTCACCGGCGTCGAGGCCCAGGGAATGACCGCGTGCCCCTGCGCCCAGGGACTGGTCGAGGACGCGGCCCGCGAGCGGCTGGCGGGACACGGCTTCAGCGCCGACGAGATCGACCAGATCGTCGAGGACGTCCCGATCGCGACCCACAACCAGCGCGGCATCGGCACGCTGCACGTCGGCCTCACCGAGGGCTCCGACGTGGACATCGACGCCCGCGAGCTGCTCCGCATCGTGGAGTCCTCGATGTCGAGCGAGATCTACGAGCTGATGAAGCGGGGCGACGAGCGCGCGGTCGTCGAGAAGGCCCATGCCAACCCCCGGTTCGTCGAGGACTGCGTGCGCGAGATGATCCGCCAGGTCGCCGAGGCCTACCCCGACCTCTCCGAAGGCGCCTTCGTCCAGGCCCGCCAGGAGAACCTGGAGACGATCCACCGCCACAACGTGGTCGCCGAGCGCTACGGCCTGATCTCGGAGATCGCCGCCGAGCTCGACTCGGGCGAGCACTCCCGCCACCACATCACGATGCGGGAGTGGCTCGAGGCCCCGGCCGGCTAGCTCGGGACTAGGCTCCGGGAGTGCCCGGCAAGTGCGATCCCCATCAGCGTGACTGGGAGGAGCTGGCGGAGTTCAACCCCGAGTGGGCGGTCCTCACGACCGCCGAGTCCAAGCGCGACGGCTGGGACCTCGACGAGTTCTTTCGCACCGGCGCGGCCAAGATCGACTCCCTGTGGCAGGTCGGGGGGCAGCACGGGGTGCCCGCCCAGCGGCGCGCCGCCCTGGACTTCGGCTGCGGCGTGGGGCGCCTCTCCAGGCCACTGGCGAGCCGTTTCGAGCGCTGTGTCGGCGTTGACATCTCAACCGGCATGATCGAGCGCGCGGAGAAGCTCCACGAATCCATTCCCAACCTCTCCTTCCAGCTCAACGAGCAGGATGACCTGCGTCGTTTCGAGGACGCCGAGTTTGACGCCGTGGTCAGCTTTCTCGTGCTTCAGCACATTCCCAGCGGCGCGACGGTCCGCTCGTTCATCTCCGAGTTCACACGAATCCTGGCGCCGGGCGGCCTGATCTCGTTCCAGCTGCTCAGCCACATCCCGATCGTCTACCGGCTTCGAATCCGACGCCGGCTCTATCGGATCGTCCGCGCCCTCGGCGTCAGCGTGGAACGGGCCCATCGGATGGGGCTCCAGTCGATGCTGGTTCGATCGCTCCCTGAGGAAGAGGTGATCTCGCTGCTTCAGTCGGGCGGATGCCGCGTCCTCCACACGGACACGGACCCCGCGGGCAATGGAGTGCTCAGCACCACCTACTACGCCACGAAGTAGCGAGCCTCTAGCCGCCGGCCGACTTCGTCGTCGGCAGTCCCTCCGCCGCCTGATCGCCCTGGGCGGAGTGCAGCATCCTCCGGAAGCCGAAGAAGTAGTCGATGCCGCTGACGACGGTCACCGCGACCGCCACGTAGACGAGGAGGTCCACCGCGAGCGGCGCGGGGTCGAATGCGATCAGCAGGATGATGGCCGCGATCTGGAGGATCGTCTTCAGCTTGCCGAGCCAGCTCGCCTGGATCACCACGCCCTGCTCGGCCGCGACCCCGCGCAGGCCGGTCACCGCGAACTCGCGGGCGATGATGACCATCGCGATCCAGGCCTCCAGCCGCCCCAGCGAGACCAGCGAGACCAGCGCCGCGGTCACCAGCAGCTTGTCGGCCAACGGATCGATCAGCTTGCCGAAGGTCGTGATCGCCCCGCGCGAGCGCGCGATGTAGCCGTCGAGCCCGTCCGTCAACGCCGCCAGCGCGAACACCCCCGCCGCGATCGCGTCCCCGTTCGGCGTCTCGTCGAGCAGCGCCACGACCACCACGGGGACCAGCAGGATCCGCAGCAGGGTCAGGGTGTTCGGCAGGTTGAGCGAGAACATCCGCCCGAAGTATGGACGCGGGACTAGATGCCCGCGAGCCCACGCGCCCGGGCGAAGACCGCATCGATCATCTCCTCGGTCAGCCTCCCGGTGAACGTGTTCTGCTGGCTGGGGTGGAAGCAGCCGACGAGGGCGTACGGGCCGATCACAGCCTCGGCGCCATGGCCGAAGCGCGGACGCGGCCGCGGCAGCTCATGGCCGAGGGCGGCGAGCGCCAGCAGGGACCCGGCCCACGCATAGGACCCCAGCGCCACCAGCACCCGCGCACTTCGCAGCAGCTGCAGCTCTCGCTCCAGATAGGGGAGGCAGTTGTCGCGCTCCTCCGGCGTCGGCCTGTTGGCCGGCGGCGGACAGCGGTTGACGGCGGAGACGAACGCGCCGCCCAGCCTCAGCCCGTCGTCGGCCCTGACCGAGACCGGCTGGTTCGCAAGTCCGGCCCGGTGCATCGCGCCGAACAGCCAGTCACCCGAGCGGTCCCCGGTGAAGACCCGGCCGGTGCGGTTCGCGCCGTTGGCCGCCGGGGCGAGGCCGACCACGACGATCGCCGCGTTGCGGTCGCCGAAGCCGGGGATGGGCCGGCCCCAGTAGGACTCGCCGCGGTATCGCTTGGGCGGATCGGCGGCCACACGCTCCCGCCACTCGACCAGGCGCGGGCAGCGCCGGCACGACGTGATCTCGGCCTCCAGCCGGCTCCATGAGTCGGGCGCCGTCACGCGCCCTAGTTCATCAAGGCGGGCTACCTTGGTCCGCCTTGGCCACGACCCCGACTCCCAGCCCGATCCCGCAGCGGTCCCCCGCACCCTCGCCGGCGGGTGCTTCGCTCTCGGTCGTAGTCGTCTCCTGGAACGACGGCGAGGCGCTCGAGCGCACGCTGCCCGCCCTCGTCCGCGACCTGGGCCCCGACGACGAGATCGTCGTCGTCGACAACGGCTCGACCGACGGCACGCCGGAGCTGGTCCGCAGGGTTGCCCCGCAGGCGCGTCTGCTGGAGCTGGGCGAGAACAAGGGCTTCGCCCCCGCCGTCAACGCCGGCGGCGAGGCAGCCACGGGCGATCTCCTGATCATCCTCAACCCCGACGCCGCCCCCCGCCCGGGGTTCGCGGACGCGATCCGCCGGCCGGCGACGGATGGGCGCGGCTGGGGGGCCTGGATGGGCCTGGTCACGGCCGAGGACGGCCGGGTAATCAACTCGGACGGCGGCGTCGTCCACTTCACCGGCATCGCCTGGGCCGGGGGCGCCGGCGACCCGGTCCCGGAGCAGCTCGAGGCCGGCGAGGTCGCGTTCGTCTCCGGCGCCTGCCTCGTGATCCCGGTCGAGACCTGGCGGCGCCTCGGGGGCTTCCCCCACGAGTACTTCCTCTACCACGAGGACGTGGACGTCTCGATGCGGCTGCGCCTCTCCGGTGAGCGACTCGGGATCGAGCCGGCGGCCGTGGTGGACCACGACTACGAGTTCGGGCGCCGGGGCCAGAAGATGTACCTGCTCGAGCGCAACCGCTGGTCCACGGTCCTCCGCACATATCCGGGGCCGGTGCTGGCGGTCGCCCTCCCCGGCCTGCTGCTGACCGAGCTGGCCCTCTGGCCCATCTCGATCGCAGGCGGCTGGGCCGGGCTCAAGCTGAAGGCCAACCGGGACCTGCTGCGCTCGCTGCCCCGCCTGGTGCGGGAACGGCGTCGGATCCAGCGCGAGCGCAACGTCAGCTCGCGCGAGTTCGCCGCCCACCTGACGGCCGAGCTGGACTCGGCCTACCTCGGCCGGGCCGCTCGCATCAAGCCGCTTAACTGGGCGCTGCGGGCCTACTGGGGCGCGGCGCGCGGCCTGTTGCGGCTGCTTTCATTCCGCTCCTCATGAGCGGCGGCAAGAAGGTCCACTGAGCGCGTGTTCCGTCGGCAATCCACAACTCCACCCGCTGACTCCCGTGCGCCGTCCGAGGTCTTCCATACCGCTGCGTATCTGCGTCACAACCAGCGACGCCAGGAGCATCTCGCCGCTCTAGGGCTACCGCTGTCGGGCGGGTCGGTGCTTGAGCTGGGAGCGGGAATCGGAGACCACACCTCCTTCTTCCTGGACCGTGACTGCGACGTGACGATCACCGAAGCCCGGGAGGAGAGCACGAGCGTCCTCCGCGAACGTTTTCCCAATCAGCAGGTGGTGACGCTGGATCTGGATTCCCCCGATCCGAGCTTCGAAGGTAGTTGGGACGTGGTCTATGCGTATGGCTTGCTCTACCACCTCTCCCTGCCTGCCGAGGCGATCAGCAGGATGGCGTCCTGGTGCGGCTCGCTGCTGCTTCTGGAGACCTGCGTCACGCCCGGGAACGAGGTGGCTGTCAATCCCGTATCTGAGCCTGCGGAGGACCCAAGTCAGGCGGCATCTGGGGTTGGATGTCGACCCACGCGCCCCTGGGTGATGCAGGAACTCGGGGCTCACTTCGAACACGTCTATACGACGGTCACCCAGCCTTGGCACGAAGAGTTTCCGTTGGATTGGTCCGCTGCGACCGACAGCGAGGGCCTGACCCGGGCGGTCTTCGTCGCTTCTCGCGAACCATTGGACAACGCGCAGCTCACCCCAGACCTCCCTGAGCTACAAGATCGCCACTAGGACTTGGCGCCCACGGGCGCGCCAGACGATGCGGCATCATTCGGAAATGCGGTTTCGCTCGCCGAGAAGTTACGTGGGGCAGCGCGTGGAAGAGATCTCCGCCGCGGAGATCGAGGCCTCCGTCGAATACGGGGCCGTGGGAGAGGCGCTCACAGAAGCAATCAAGACTGATCGCGCGCTGAGGCAATACAGCCGGTTCATGCAGTTGGGTGACCTCGTCTTCGACCTCGGCGCGAACGTCGGCGACCGCACCGCGATCTTTCGCCAATTGGGGGCGAGGGTCATCGCGGTGGAGCCACAGCCGTCCTGCATTGCCGACCTCCGCCGCCGCTTCGCGGAGGACGAGCAGGTCACGATCGTGGGTGAGGCGGTCGCTGCGAGCCGCGGCACGTATCGAATGCAGGTGAGCGAGGATTCGGCCTATTCCTCGATGTCGCCTGAGTGGATCGAGGCCGTGCAGCAGAGCGGGCGGGCAAGCGGCGATTGGGTGGATGCGATCGAAGTGCCGGGCACGACGCTCGATGAGTTGATCTCGGAGCACGGCCGCCCGGCGTTCTGCAAGATCGACATCGAGGGGTATGAAGCTGAGGTTCTCGAGGGACTCAGCGAACCGCTCACCGCCGCATCTTTTGAGTTCGCCGGGGAGGCTGTCGATGTCCCGCTCACATGTATCGAGAAGTTCACCTCCCTCGGGCCCTGTGAGTTCGCCCTTTCCCTGGAGGAGTCGATGCTGCTCGGCCCCTGGACGACCGCGGATGAGATCGCAGCACGTGTCCGATCCATCTCCGGCACGCTCGCCTGGGGCGACGTATACGTTCGCTCGAACGCCTGAAGCCGTGCGGCTGCTTTCATTGCGCTCCCGATGAGCTCTGAAGAAAAGGTCTTGGTCACCGGCGGCGCCGGGTTCATCGGCTCGCATCTCGTCGACCGCCTGGTGGAGGCCGGACGTGACGTACGCGTACTCGACACCATCGAGCCGCAGGTCCACGGCGAAGGGAAGGGCCACCGCAACGAGGGCGCGGAGTACGTGACCGGCAACGTCCTTGACCGCAAGGTCATCGACAGCACCCTGGAGGGAACCGACTCCGTCGTGCACCTCGCCGCCCAGGTCGGTGTCGGTCAGTCGATGTACGAGATGCGGCGCTATGTGGACGAGAACTGCACCGGCACCGCCGTCCTGCTGGAGGGCGTCGCCGACCACGGCGGGATCGAGAATCTGGTCGTGGCCTCCTCCATGTCTATCTACGGCGAGGGCCAGTACGCCTGCGACCGCTGCAGCTCGGATGACGTGCGGGTCGAGCGCACCCTCGCCGACCTCGAGGCGCGCCACTGGGAGCCGCGCTGCGTCACTTGCGGCGGTGAGGTCAGGCCCGTCCCGACGAGCGAGCTCAAGCCGCTCGAGCCCGATTCGATCTACGCCACCACCAAGCGCGACCAGGAGGAGCTGGTCCTCGTCTTCGGCCGCAGCCACGGCATCCGCTCGCTCGCGCTGCGGCTGTTCAACGTCTACGGCCCCCGCCAGTCGCTCTCCAACCCCTATACCGGCGTCGCCGCCATCTTCTCCAGCCGGCTGCTCTCCGGCAACGCCCCGACGGTGTTCGAGGACGGCAACCAGTCGCGTGACTTCATCCACGTCTCCGACATCGCGCGCGCGTTCCATCTGGCGCTTGACGCGGACGTGGGCGACATGGCCCTGAACGTCGGCACCGGCAGCTCCACGAGCGTGATGGATGTCGCGCGCGTCCTCGACCAGCAGCTGGAGACCGGCATCGAGGCCGAGGTCGTGAACAAGTTCCGCCATGGCGACGTCCGGCACTGCTGGGCTGACGTCACCGCGATCTGCGACGCGCTCGGCTTCGAGTCGGAGGTCCGCTTCGATGACGGCATGCGCGAGTTGGTGGGGTGGCTCCAGTCCGGCGAGGCGGCGGTGGACGACCGCACCGAGGCCGCGCGCGGCGAGCTCGAGCGACACGGGCTGGTTCTCTAGCCGGTACCCGTCCGGGCTGGCGTGGTGGATTCCCCCCAAAGCGAAAAAGTTGGCGCGTCGAATCTACGGCGAGCGCTCTACGCGGGTCTCGCCCTGCTTCTGATTCTCGGGGTGGGCCTGGCCATCTCGACCAGTATCGCCAGGCTTCCTGATCTCGAGTGGCGACTGCGGCCGGAGTGGGTCGCATTGGCCATCGGAGCGATGGCCCTGTACCTGACTGCGGCGGCGGAGCTCTGGAGGCGGGTGCTGATACGGCTCGGGCCGAACCTCGAGCCCGCTCCCGCCTATGCGGCCTGGTTCGGCTCGGCGCTTGGCCGCTATGTGCCGACGGGACTCCTGCTTCCGGTGATGCGGGTGGCGATGGTCGGTTCCCAAGGGGTGTCGAAGCGCATCTGCATGGTCAGCGTCGTCTATGAGCTTGCTCTGACGCTCGTCGCAGCCGCATTCGTAGCCGCGTACTTCGTCTTCGAGCTTCCGCAGCTGGAAGGCGCAGCGCGCTATGGGGCGCTCGCGATCCCATTGCTCGTGCTGCCGGCACTCCACCCGGCCGTGCTCCGCCGCATGACCAACTTCGCGATGGCCCGTATGGGACTCGAGGAGGTCCCGATCGTCCTCAGCTTCCGCTCCGTGCTCGGTTTCGTCGCGGCCTTCGCCGTGTCCTTCGTATCGCGGGTGCGAGCACCTATGCGATTGCCGAGTGCGTGTATCCGGACCTGTCACCGGCCGACATACCCACGGTGATGGGGGCATTCGCCGTCGCAAGCGCATTCGCCCTGATCGGCTTCCTGGTGCCGGGTGGCTTGGGGGTGCGGGAGGTGGCGATGACTCTGGCCCTCTCCCCCGTGATGCCGACGGTCCCCGCGATCGCCGTGGCGGTCCTTTCCCGGATCCTCCAGATCGCGATTGAGGTGGCCGGCGCGCTCTGGGGTCAGTGCGGCCCTCCGATACAGGTCCGGCTCCTCTCCAGCGCCGTGAGCCGAGCAAAGATCAGAAATCCGCGGAGGGGAGGCGCGCCCTGGCAGGAGTAGGTGCCTGCTCTCTCGCAGGAGCCTTCATGTTCAGGTACTCCTCGACGACGTAGCGTGGGCGCCTCTTCACCTCCTCGTAGACGCGGCCGAGGTACTCGCCGAGAATGCCCAGGCCGAGCAGCTGGACGCCGCCAAGAAAGATGACGACGGTGATGATCGCCGTCATCCCCGGTGTCTGCGTGTCGGTGAACAGCCGCAGCGCGACGAGGACGACTTCGACCACGGCGGCCCCCAGGGCGATGATCACCCCGGCCCAAGACGCGAGACGGAGGGGAGCCTGAGAAAAGGCGAAGATGCCGTCAAGGGCGCCGGCCAGCCTGCGGCGAAACGGTATTCGAGACCTCCCCGCCTCTCTGCCGGGCCGATCGACGGCGATGCCGGTTTGAGCGAACCCCACGTACGCACGCACCCCGGGGAAGAAGAGGTTCCGCTCGGGGAATTCCACTATCTCCTCGACCACCCTCCTGCTCAGCAGGCAGAACGGACCCGCGTGCTGTGGCTGCGGCACCGTCGAGATGCGGCCCGCGAGCCGATAGTAGGTGGAGAACAACATTCGCATCACCCAGGACTCGCGACGCCGGGCCTTGATTGCGTACACGACCTCGAAGCCCTCTTGCGCCTTGGCGATCATCTTGGGAATCAGCTCTGGCTCATCCTGAAGATCGCTGTCCATCAGCACCGTATGCCGGCCGGCTGTGTGCTCCAGGGCGGCCATGTAGCCGGGCGTGTGCCCAAAGTTGCGGGACAGCAGCACCACCCGGAGGCGTGGGTCGGTCGCGGCCTGCTCCCGAAGCCACTGACGCGTGCCGTCGGTCGATCCGTCGTCGGCGACGACCAGTTCCCATTCGAGGTCGAGCGGATCCAGCGTTTCTCCCAGTCGGCGGCGCAGCTTCGGGAGGGAGTCGAGCTCGTTGTACGCCGGAACACCGACGGACACGTCCACGAGCGGGCGCGCTTCCATGCTCATAGCCTAGAAGGAGGGCCGGCCCAGCGCCTAGGGAGACGGCCTTCGCAGCAAGACCCAGTCCTCCTCAGGAGAGGGTGGTCCCAGCCGCTCCCAGCCTGCGGCCTCGAGCTGCGTCAGGACCGCCCGTACTTCAGGGGCGCTCAGCAGGTCTTCGTTGGCGTAGACGAGCTCGATACCCGACCGCGTGCCGCTGAGAGGGTCGACGATCCCTCGGCTCGCCGCCTCACGCAGCGTCGAGGCGTGTGGCACCCCCCACGGCAACCCCAGGCAGGGGTCATCTCCCCCGACGTATTCGCAGATGGCGACGTCGGGGTATGTCGCGAGTAGAGCGCCCTCGGATTCCCGAATGACCTGCCGAAACGGTTCAGTGCGCTCGACCGCAGCCTTCAGTCCCTGCCCCGGTCCCGTCTGCGGATTCTCGTAGCCGTCGGTGTAGCGGCTGGGGAGGAACATCAGCAGCAGGGCCACCACGGGAATCGCCACTCGAAACCGGGTGAGGCTCGGCCATCGCGCGGCAATGACGAGGATGCACAGGCCGATCACGGCCATCAGAAGGAAGCTCGCCGTGAACATGTACTGCGGCCGCGGACGGGTCAGGACAGCCGCGTAAAGACCGGCAAGCGCGAGCACGATCAGCGCGAGCCAGCCCCACGCGCGCTCGCTCAGCCATTCCATCCACCAGTGGCGGCGCTCGCGCCATAACAAGACGAGGCCGACGATCAGAATGCCCAGCACGACAACGGACCCGACTAGCGCAAACAGCGACTCGGCCCTGACGGGGACATAGTCAGGGTTGTCGGCCCAGGACGAGCCCCCCGACATCTCGTTGAAAAGGTCGACCTGCAGCCCCGAAGGTATGAGCGCCACGTTGGTGGAGAAGTGCCGGAACATCGCGGACGGGTTCTCGGAGATCGCCTCGCGCAGAGAAAGCCGCACCGCGTCGAAATCCCGCTGCATGTACACGGCGCACTCCGCGTGGGGGTTGGAGACCAGCATGTCCCCGCTCTGCCAGCGGCCCTGCGCATAGGTCTGGCAGACGTTGAGCTCGTGCTTCTCCGAAAAGGACTGCAAGCCCGACGACTGTCCGTAATCGCGCTCGATGACGATCGCCGTCAACAAGCTCATCACGACAATGGGGGCGGCAAGGGCGACTGCAAGCGCCTTGACCGGAGGGGCGGCCCCCTTGCGCCACTGCCAGATCTCGTACGCGAGCCAGGCGAGCAACCACAGCGCGGCAGCGACTATGTACTCGCTGCGCACGAGCAGCGCCGAGGCGAGCAGGGCGCCGAAGACGAGAGACCGCATCGTCAGCCCGCGCAGGGTGAGTGCAATCAGGACGGTCCCGAGGGCCGGAGCCATCGCGAACAGGTGGACCTCATAAAGCGTGTCGAAGTAGATGGGGTTCACGGCCCACCAGACAGCGAGAGCCCAGGCGATCCCCGGAGATAGGAGGCGGCGCAGCACCGCGAGCACGAGCAGCGCCACCACGATCGCAGCGAGAATCCTGTGCGTCACAGTCAACCCGTATGCCCCGGAGAAGATCCACTGCTGTGAGCCGTAGAAGATCGTGTAGAGGGGGTAGAACGCGGGTTCGAGCTGCAGTCCGTCCGCCCAGCGACTCGCGTGGACGAAGTACGACGCCGTATCGCCTGGCGACAGGTCTCTGTACTCCCAGATCTCCCACATCCGCCTGGCCTGGATCAGCAAGATGGAGCCGTAGGCAAACCAGGGCGAACCAACGAGGGCGTCCAGCCGGTCGCGAGTCGAATTCACCCGCGCGAGGCTAGCTGCGATCCCGGAAAAACCGCACCGCTAAGGTTTCCGGCCATGACCGTCCAGGCCGAGGCGCGGCCCGCGGAGATCGTCATCGCACCGCCGGGCCGCTGGAGCTCGGTTGACCTTGGCGAGCTCTGGGCCCAACGCGAGCTGATCTATTTCCTGACGAAGCGCGAGCTTCAGATTCGCTACAAGCAGAGCTTCTTCGGCGTCAGCTGGGCGGTCTTCCAACCCTTGGTGCTCGCAGGGATCTTCGCGCTCTTTTTCGGACGGTTCCTGGGCATCGAGACGTCGATCCCGTATCCCGTCTTCGCCGTCGCCGGCCTGGTGCCGTGGCTGTTCACCGCCCAGGCGATCGGAAACGCCGCCACCAGCGTGGTCCAGGACTCGAACCTGATCTCGAAGGTGTACTTCCCGCGCCTCGCGCTGCCGATCGCCAAGGCTCTGAGCCTGACCCTCGACCTTGCGATTTCAGTCGTCGTCGTCGTTCTCGTGGCGCTCGCCTACGGGGTGTCGCTCCACACAACGGCCGTGCTCGCCCCCGCCTTCCTCGGCCTCGCCATCCTGACGGCGTTCGCACTGGGCACACTGTTCTCCGCGATCAACGTCAAGTACCGCGACGTGGCGCTCGTGGTCCCGATGATCATCCAGGTGGGCCTGTTCATCACCCCGATCATCTACCCGACTGACACCGTGATCAAGGGCGACTGGATCTACGTCTACGCGCTCAACCCCATGGTCTCCGCGATCGACGGCTTCCGCTGGGCTCTGTTCGACACGCCCTATCCGGGCACCGGGGTAATCGCCATCTCCGTCGCGAGCGCCCTGGCGATGCTGGTGGTGGCCCTCTGGTACTTCCAGCGCGCGGAACAGTGGTTCGCGGACGTCATATGAGCCGGGACGTCGCCATAGAGGTTGAGGGCCTCGGCAAGCGCTTTGAGATCGGGGACGACCAGGCCGGTTACATGCTCCTCACGGAGTCGATTGCCCAGCGCGTCAAGGCGCTGGGCCGGCGGCCCGCCAAAAAGGAGTTCTGGGCCCTGCGAGACATCAACTTCGAGGTCGAACGGGGAAAGACCCTTGGTGTCGTGGGCCACAACGGCGCCGGCAAGAGCACGTTGCTGAAGATCCTCTCCCGGATCACGCCGCCGACGGAGGGCCGAGCCCACCTCCGGGGCCGGGTGGGAGCTCTGCTCGAGGTGGGGACCGGCTTCCATCCCGAGTTGACGGGCCGGGAGAACGTCTTCCTAAACGGCGCGATCCTCAACATGAAGCGGCGCGAGATCATCGACAGGTTCGACGAGATCGTCGAGTTTGCCGATATCGGTCCGTTCATCGACACACCGGTCAAGCACTACTCGAGCGGAATGCAGCTTCGGCTCGCGTTCTCCGTCGCGGCCCACCTGGAGCCAGAGATCCTGATCGTCGACGAGGTTCTTTCCGTCGGCGACATGGCGTTCCAGGAAAAGTGCCTCGGGCGGATGGAGGCCGCATCGAAGGCGGGGCGGACGGTGGTCTTCATCAGCCACAACCTGGGCGCGGTCAGCTCGCTCTGCGACGAAGCCATCCTGCTGTCCAAGGGAAGAATGGAGGCAACCGGGACCCCCGACGACGTGATCAGGACGTATGCCGCCACCGCGCGGACCGACATCGCGCGAGGCATCCGGGACCGTGAGACCCGCCAGGGAGACGGGACCATCCGCTTCACGGACCTTCATATCGAGCGCGACGGCAGGCCGGTCGATACGTGCGTCACCGGCGAGGACTGCGAGATCGTGCTCAGCTACGAATCCGCCGACAGCCGCCCGATTCGCGGTGCCAACTTCTGGCTCTCCGTCGTCACGGTGAACGAGGCCAACCCACTCCTCTATCTCTCCTCAGAGGCGGGCGGCTCGGAGTTTCAGGAGCTTCCTCCGGTCGGGGCGGTCCGATGCCGCATACCCCGATGCCCCCTGCCGGCCGATCAGTACCTGCTTCATATGGGCGTGGAGGTCAACCACGACACCGCGGACTGGATTCCACATGCATACGAGTTCACGGTCGCCGGGGGCGATTTCTACGGCACGGGACGGGAATCCAACCGAAAGCACCCCACCGTTCTGGTGGATCAGGCCTGGTCGGTTGAACCATCCGGCACGGGGAGCGGCGACGGGGCCGCGGCGGCCGACCCGCCCACGAAGCCCGAGCGGGTCAGCTGAGCTAGCCGTAGGGACGAAGCCGGCGCCCGACGCGGGTCCGCATGCGCCCCACCGCGGTCGGGGGGTCCGGCAGCCTGAAGAAACGGCGCGCCGTTCCCGCATCGCAGGAGGCATCACGCTGGATCGTGGTCGGATGGCGAAGCGGTCGGTCCGGCTTCTCGTGAGGCATGTCGGCGATCCCTTCGGGATCGGTGGGGGTGTGCGTCGAGTCCTCGATGAAGCCCGCGTTTGTCACCAGGTTGAAGTTGGGGTTGATCGCCAGGCCGTCATTTGCCATACACGCGAATGCCCACTGGAAGTCCCAGGTATCGATCTCGCCGGACCCTGACCCGTTCCACGCGTCCAGCCAAAAGGCTCGCTCCCGCGGATCGTCGAAGATCCGGAGGACGCGCCGCTTGTCAGCCTTGTCGCCTGTGCGCCACGCTGTCAGATCAGGGTCGTAAAGCCGCCACGCGCGCCGCCAGCTCGCCCATCCCCAGACATGGGGATAGCGAGAGAAGAAGTAGCTGTCATCCCCCCGGCGCCCCCAGCGCAGGTTGCTGCCGCCGATGTGCATCACCCGCTCAGCCTCGCGGTAGCGCTCGAGAAGCTCTTCGCAATAGGGGAAGAAGTCCGAGGACGGCGTGCAGTCGTCTTCGAGGACGATCGCCTCATCCACCTGATCGAAGACCCAGTCAAGCCCGGTCGCGATGCGGCGCTTGCACCCGAGATTCACTTCCGAGTAGTCGCGGGAGACCTCGCACTTCCAGTCGATGTCCTCGGTCAAGTCGCGGGCGTGCGTGCACCGGGCCTCCTCGCCCTCCACGTCGGCCCGCGGGCCATCGGCGACAACCAGCAGGCGGGGAGGCCGGGCGCGTCGAACGGCCTCGAACGTCCGGGCGGTGAGGTCCGGGCGATTGAAGATCAGAAGGGCAACGGGAGCACGGCGGGGCGCGGTCATTCGTCCGGCATCGGCGCCACCGCGGACGCCACGGTGCTGCTCTCGCCGGTCCCAACCTCGATCACCGGGAGCTGTCCGATCATGCTGAGCCGCTCGGAATGGCTCGCGACATAGCTCAGGGAACCGGCTGAATCACGGGTGTCTCGAACACGGCACCGGACATATCCCTCGGCGGCTGACAGCTCTCGAAGCGGCCCGATCACGTCACGACGCACGAAGAAAGCGTTGACCCCGGTGTCCCCACAGTGGACGAGCCCATATCCATGCGAGTCCGCGAGCCGCGCCAGCCCGCCCAAGGAGGCGCCGAAATAGAGGCCGCTGTGATGGCCGCGGAACCGATCGTACTTCGCGTCGTACGGAACCGTTATCTCTGCCTCGGGCCCGAAGGTGCTGTTGTACTCGGCGACCAGGATCCGGGGCTTCACCACCTGGAGAAGGCTTTCGAGGACCCAGTAGTCGTTCCCGTCAATGTCGATCGAGAGGAGACCGATGTCTCCCTCGTATCCCGCCCCCGTCACGAGATCGCAGACGTTCTCGCGATCAACGAAGGCGGTCACCGCCTGGATGTCGTGTCGCCAGGCGAGGCCCGTGGCCTCCAGATATCGCTGATGCTCGCCGTCAGCATCGATGATCAGCCCCCTCCAGTTGTCCTTCACCAACAGGAAGCGCGTGTTCGACTCGACGTAGTTCTCGACGCCGATCTCCACAAAGGAAGTCTCGGCAAGCGGAACGCGCTGGGCTAGGAACTGAATGACCCCATCCTCCCCATTCTGGGAGAACACGCGAAAATCGGCCTCGCGGATGTCGTCAAGCTGCGCGACTGCGCGGCTTTGGAGCCACCCGACCTGAACCCGTAGCCCGTCCATATCCCCGGGGTTCACCCCCGGTGGGAGGGCCGGCTCCGCCGCCCCCCGGTTGATCAGCCTGGGTCTCCTCACGGCTCGGAAGGGCGTCGATCCCGGGTCCGGATCTTCGGACGAACCGGCTCAGGAACGTACTCGAGCAGATCGCCCCCGAGCTTGACCAACCGATTTGCGACCTGCCGCGGAGGACGATTCAGGCCCATTAGCCGCAGGCGAGCCCGCTCAGCCCAGCTGAGCCGGCTGCGATGCAGCTTTCGCATCAGCTTGTATTCGGAGTCCCACTTGGAAGGGTCCGCGGACTTCGCGGCCGAGTGGAGGACTGAGGCGGCAAGTTCCTTTTCGATCAGCGCCGGCAGCTCTCCTTCGATCGCGAGCCGGGTCATGAACTCGACGTCAAATCCGAAGTGCATGTCCCGCCGGAAGCCTCCATAGCGCTCAAAGAGCTCGCGCCGCCAGAATGACGCCGGTTGGGCAACACACCACGGGTAGGCGACGAGGCCATGCGGTCCTGGCGGACGAAATGGGTCTGCGTCGGGAGGCCGAGGGACCCAGGTGGTTCCCACGGGGGTATCCCTCGGCTTCCCGTGCTCATCCACGTGGATGGCGATCCCCGCCGCCCAGGTCGCCTTGCTGCTTTCGAGAGTGTCCATGGCCGCCTCAAAGGCGCCCGGCAGGTAGTAGTCGTCACTGCACAGGTAGGCGAGGACGTCGCCGGTGGCCCGATCGAAACCCTTGGCGAGGGCGTGTGTCTGTCCCTCATCGGGCTCCGAGATCCACCAGTCGATGTCGTCCTCGTAGCGTCGGATCACGTCGACGGTCTCGTCGCTCGAGCCGCCGTCTACCACGATGTATTCGACGTTCTCGTAGCCCTGTTCCAGCACCGAGCGGATCGCCCGCTCGATGAACCTGCCCTGGTTCAGGCTCGGGGTGACCACCGAAAGCTTCAACACTCCCCCTCTATATAGGCTCGCGGCATGGGAACGATCAAGGCTAGAACTTTCCACGGCATTCAGCGCGTGATCAGACCGCTCGGAATGGAACTGAAGCCGCGCGGCGCGACCGGCAAGCCGGGAGGGCTGATGGCGCTCCAGGACGTGGACATGGTTTTGGACGTCGGAGCCTCCATCGGGCACTACGGCAACTGGATCCGGGAGGCCGGATATCGCGGAAGCATCTGCTCCTTCGAGCCCCTGTCGGCGGAGTTCAGCAGGCTCCAGAGGGCCGCCGCGGAGGATCCACTCTGGGACTGCCGTCAGCTCGCGCTCGGTGCGGAGCCCGGGACCGCGGAGATCAATGTCGCCGGCAACTCTCAGAGCAGCTCCCTGCTGCCGATGCTGGAGCGCCATGAGCAGGCTGCCCCGAGCAGCGTCTACATCGGCACCGAGACCGTCGACGTCAGCACCGTGGACGCCATCTGGGACGAGGTGGTGGGTGACGCGAAGCGCCCGTTCCTGAAGATGGACGTCCAGGGCTTCGAGCTCGAGGTGCTCCGGGGGGCGGAGCAGAGCCTGTCGCGTCTGCATGGGATCCAGGCCGAGCTCTCGCTGGTGCCGCTCTACGAAGGCGGTCCGCTGTGGCTGGAGATGATCCATTTCATGCTCGAACACGGCTTCCACGTGGCCGGCCTGGAGGCCGGCTATGCGGACCCGAACAGCGGCGAGATGCTCCAGGCGGACGGCATCTTCATCCGCGATTGAGCGGCTAGCATCCGCGCGCGTGGCCCCTCTCAGAGTTTGTCTCGAGGCCCAGCTGCGGAGCGGGATCGGCGGCGTCGAGCAGTTCACGATCGGACTTGCGTCCGGGTTCTCGCGCCTCGATGACGGGGACGAGCGGTACCTCTTCCTCACCGAAGAGGGGCATGACGACTGGCTGGAGCCATACGTCAGCGGACCGGCGAGCCTGTTGCGCGCGCCGAAGCCCGGGCGCCTGCCGCCGGGCGCGCACCCGATCCGGTACCCGCTCGGGCAGCTCGCGATGAAGCTGGGCTATCGGCGCCCCGCGCCGACCGGACCTGAGACCCCCGAGCAGATCCTGACCCCGCTGAACCAGACCGCGGAGAACGCTGACCTGGATCTCATCCACTTCCCGGCGGCGGTCGGGTTCCTCACGGAGATCCCGAGCATCTTTCAGCCGCATGACCTCCAGCACCTCCATATGCCCGAGTTCTTCGGCGAGATCGAGGTGAACCGGCGCGAGATCCGGTACCGGGCGTACTGCGACCAGGCCGAGCTCGTGGTGGTGATGACGGAATGGGGCAGGAGGGACATCGTCGAGAAGTACGACCTGCCGGAAGAGAAGGTCATCGTCGTCAACGAGGCCTCGGTCCTCGACCGCTACCCAGAGCCGACCTCCGACGACCGCGCCCGGACGGCGAAGGAGCTACGGCTGCCCGATCAGTTCCTGTTCTATCCGGCGCAGACCTGGGGCCACAAGAACCACCGCACGCTGCTCGAGGCCGTCGCGCTGATCAAGCGCAGGGACGGGATCGAGATCCCGCTCGTCTGCAGCGGCAAGCAGAGCCACTTCTTCCCGAAGATCGCCGCGCGCGTCAAGGAGCTCGGCCTCCAAAGGACGAAGTTCGTCGGCTTCGTCAGCACGCTGCAGCTCCGCTGCCTCTACGACATGGCCACCGCCCTCGTCTTTCCCAGCAGGTTCGAAGGCTGGGGGCAACCGGTGACCGAGGCGTTCGCAGCCGGGCTCCCCGTGGTCTGCTCCAACGCGACGAGCCTTCCGGACCTGGCCGGCGACGCGGCCCTGCTCTTCGATCCCGGCGATCCCGAGGAGATGGCCGATCAGATCCTGCTGATGTGGACCGACCCCGAGTTGCGCGCGGAGTTCGCCGAGCGGGGAAGCCAGCGGTCCGAGCTGTTCTCGCTCGAACACGGCGCTAAGTCGTTCCGGGCTCACTACCGCCGGGTCGCTGGGCGCCCGCTGACGGCGGAGGATCAGGAGATTCTGGACGCGGTGCCGGTGGCCTGAGCTCAGGCGGCCGAGCCGGCGGCCGCGCGACTGGCCCTGAAGCTGTCGATCGTCCGGCGCAGGCCCTCGTCCAGCGGCATCTCCGCCTCGAAGCCGATCCGCTCCTTGGCCCGGGACACGTCCAGGTAGCGCTTGGGCTGGCCATCGGGACGCGTGTCGTCCCAGACCGTCTCGCCCTCGAACCCGGTCAGGCTCGAGATCGTCTCGGCCAGGTCGCGAATCGTGGTCTCCTGGCCGGTCCCGATGTTGACCGGATCGGAGGAGTCGTAGCGCTCGGCCGCCAGGATCAGCGCGCGGGCGGCGTCGTCGACGTAGAGGAACTCGCGGGACGGCGATCCCGTCCCCCACAGCACGACCTCGGGCTCATCGCGCTCGACCGCGACGACGTACTTGTGGACCATCGCCGCGATCACGTGCGAATCCTCGAGGTCGAAGTTGTCCTCGGGTCCGTAGAGGTTCGCCACCACCGGCGCGCAGGAGTCGAGGCCGTACTGCCTCCGGTACGAGTCGGAGAGCACGATCAACATCTTCTTCGCCAGCCCGTACGGGGCGTTCGACTCCTCCGGGTAGCCGTTCCAGAGGTCGTCCTCCGAGAACGGGACCGGCGTGAACTTCGGGTAGGCGCAGACCGAGCAGGCGGCGACCAGCTTCTCCACTCCCAGCTCCCGCGACGCTTCGAAGACGTTCAGGCCCATGGCGGTGTTGTCGTGGGCCAGGGGACCGGGGTTGCGCCGGTTGTAGCCGATGCCGCCGACGTTCGCCGCGAGATGGATCACGACCTGCGCGCCCTCGAGGGCGGCGCGGCACTCGTCCGCCTTGCGGAGGTCATGTTCGGCGGAACGCGGCACGTCAACGTCCGCGCCGAGGTCCTCGAGCATCGCAACCGTGGGCTTGCCGAGGAACCCCGCGCCGCCCGTCACAACCACCCGCTTTCCGGCCCAGAAGGGCATGCGCGGAGGCTACTCAAGCTCGCCTACACTCGCCCGCATGCCGCCGAAGCTGACGGTGATCACCCCCTCCTTCAACCAGGGCCAGTTCATCGAGCGGACGATCCGCTCGGTGCTGGACCAGGGATATCCGAACCTGGAGTACGTGATCGTCGACGGAGGGTCCACCGACGGGACGCTCGAGATCATCAAGCGGTACGAGGACCAGCTCGCCTGGTGGGTCTCGGAGCCGGACGAGGGCCAGACCGACGCCATCAACAAGGGAATCCGGCAGACGAGCGGCGAGATCGTCGCCTATCTGAACTCCGACGACTACTACCTGCCGGGCGCCTTTCAGACGGCGGTGGGAGAGCTGGAACGCTCCAGCGCCCGCTGGGTGGCGGGGGCGTCCGTGGACGTCGACGAGGGCTACCCACCGGTGGCACCCGGCATCTGGCAGCCCCAGCATCCATCGGAGTTCGAGGGGGTGCTCCCCGGCCGGCACTGGTGGATGCTGCGGGTGTGGTGCGTGCCACAGCCCTCGGCCTTCTGGCGGAGGGAGCTGTTCTCCGAGCACGGGCTGTTCCGGCAGGACATGGACTTCGCGTTCGACGCCGAGTTCATGCTGCGTCTCGCCTACGCCGGGGAGATCCCCCTGATGCTCCCGGGAAACGTCCTGGCCACTCGCTCGATTCACCCCGAACAGAAATCGGCCGATCTCTCACAGTGGCGGCCGGAGACCCGTCGCTTCCCGGCCCTGTTCGACCGCTATCTGACCCCCACGGAGAGGCGGAGGCTCGCGCTCGTCCGCCTGCCGGTGAGCGCGGTCACCTGGATCAGGGACCGGGTCGTGCATCCGGCGCTTCGACTCGGAGGCCGGGTGCTCGACCGCGTGCCCAAGCGCATGCGCCCGCCCATTCGCGATCGAGACCGCCAGCCGGTCTGCATCCCGGTGGAGGAGGACGGAGAGATCAGGGTCGGTGTGCTCGCGCCGCAAGGCCGCATCCGCGTGAACCGCGGCGACCGGGCCACCGAAGCCGCCGGTCGATGAGCTCCGAGCCGCTGCGCAGCCGGGTGCTCCGGGCGGTCCTGGCGCGCAGGGGGATCCGGATCGACCAGGCCGACTCTCTGATCCACACCGAGGTTCGGCGCGCGAAGCTGCTGCGGAGCCGTGAGGTCGACCTCGTCCTGGACGTCGGTGCGGCCGGCGGAAAATACGGCGGCGAGCTCAGGGACGCCGGATACCTGGGGAGGATCGTCTCGTTCGAGCCCCTGAGCGGTCCATACGCGGATCTCGTCCAGGCGGTGGCCGAGGACACGGAGTGGACCTGCATGCAGGCTGCCCTCGGCGCGTCTGACGGCGAGCTGGAGATCAACGTCTCAGGGAACTCCGACAGCAGCTCCTTTCTCCCCATGCGGGAGCTGCATCGGCAGACGGCCCCGGAGTCAGCGTACGTCGCGACTGAACGGGTTCAGGTGCGAGCGCTCGACTCGATCTGGGACGAGGTCGCGACCGAGGCGCGGAACCCTTTCCTGAAGCTCGACGTGCAGGGCTATGAGCTCGAGGTCCTGCAGGGAGCCCGCTCGAGCCTCCCGAAGCTGACCGGGATCCAGGTGGAGCTCTCCCTCGTATCGCTGTACGAGGGCGCTCCGACGTTCCACCAGATGATCGACTTCCTGGAGGCCGAGGACTTCCGCCTGGCGGGGCTCGAACCGGGATTCTGCGACGGGGACAGCGGGGAGCTGCTGCAGGCCGACGGCCTGTTCGTCCGCTAGCTCACCTTGCCGGCGAGCTGGTCCTCGAGGGCGCTGACGTCCGCGTCGACCATGAGCTCGACCAGCTCCTTGAACCGCACTTTCGGCTCCCAGCCGAGCTTCTCGCGGGCCTTCGAGGCGTCGCCGAGGAGCGCGTCGACCTCGGCCGGGCGGTAGTAGCGCGGATCGATCTCGACGTGGCCGGCCGGATCGAGTCCGGCGTGGGCGAAGGCGACGTCAACCGCCTCCTGGACCGAATGGGTCTCCCCCGTCGCGATCACGAAGTCCTCGGGCTCGTCCACCTGGAGCATCATCCACATCGCCTCGACGTAGTCGGGCGCGTAGCCCCAGTCGCGCTTCGCGTCGAGGTTGCCGAGGTAGAGCTTGTCCTGGAGCCCGGCCTTGATCCGGGCGACCGCCCGGGTGATCTTGCGGGTGACGAAGGTCTCGCCGCGGCGCGGGGACTCGTGGTTGAAGAGGATTCCGTTGACGGCGAACATGTCGTACGCCTCGCGGTAGTTGACCGCCGCCCAGAAGGCGGCGACCTTCGCGACCGCGTAGGGGCTGCGGGGATGGAACGGGGTGTCCTCTGCCTGGGGCGGAGGAGCCGAGCCGAACATCTCCGACGAAGAGGCCTGGTAGAAGCGCGCGCTGACGCCGGACTCCCGCATCGCCTCGAGCAGCCTCAGGGTGCCGGCGCCGGTGATGTCGAAGGTGTACTCGGGGATGTCGAACGAGACCCGGACGTGGCTCTGGGCCCCGAGGTGGTAGATCTCGTCGGGCTGCAGCTCGTAGAGAAGCTTGGTCAGGGCGACCGGATCCGCGAGATCCCCGTAGCTGGTGAACAGCCGGGTCTCCGGCTCGTGCGGGTCGCGATAGAGGTGGTCGATCCGTCCCGTGTTCAGGCTCGACGAGCGCCGAACGATGCCGTGGACCTCATACCCCTTATCGAGCAGCAGCTCGGCGAGGTAGGACCCGTCCTGGCCCGAGATGCCCGTAATCAGGGCCCGCTTCACGGTCCCCGCGACGCGAGGCCGCACCGGGTGCGCGCTGTGGTTTCCGCTGCTCTCCATGACTGCTCCGGGTCCCGACACTCTCCCGGCGCCTTTCCGGCGCGGGAAAGTGCAGGCAGGGTACGCCACGCTGCCACAATCCGCCGCCGTGAAGCCGGAGCCGAGCAACGGCGGGGGGCCCGTCCTGAGCGTGGTCACCCCGGTGCGGAACATGGCGAAGTACCTGCCCGACACGCTCGACAGCGTGGCGTCGCTCAGTACCCCGCATGAGCACATCGTGGTGGACGGAGGCTCCGGGGACGGCACCGTCGAGTTGCTCTCGGGCCGGGACGATCCGGCGCTGAGCTGGACCTCCGAGCCGGACAGGGGGCAGACGCATGCGGTGAACAAGGGGTTCGAACGGGCCCGTGGCGAGCTCGTCGCCTGGCTCAACGGAGACGATGCCTACTTCCCGGAAGCCGTCGACCGCGCGGTCGAGCACCTGATCCGGACCCCCGAGGCGGCGGCCGTCTTCGGCGGGATGGAGTTCACGGACGAGGACGGGGTGCCCTTCCGGACCCACGTGCCGCAGGAGTTCAACTGGCGCCGCTGCCTGTTCTGGGGCGAGTTCCTGCCCACCCCCACGATCATCTTCCGGCGCTCGCTGCTCGAGGAGGTCGGGGGCCTCCAGGAGCGGTTCGCCGACGCGGCCGACTACGACTTCTACCTGCGACTGCTGAAGGGCAGGCGGATGGATGTGATCGATGAGCCGCTGGTGCGGTTCCGCTACCACCCCACCAGCAAGTCGGAGGCCGACGTCTGGACTCAGCACGACGAGGCACTGGCGGTGCGGCTCGAGTGGGCGCGGGGGCCGATGGACCGGGCGTTGATGCGGGGCTACGAGTCGCTCAAGCGCGCCGTGCTGCCGAGGATCTCCAACTGGCCGAAGCCCCACCCCTCATCCGCGGTCAGGGTCGCCGACCGGATTCGGCGCTGAGGACACGGGCGCCAGCCAGCTCTCGACCTGCTTCTGCACGAACCCGGACTCCCAGAGCTCGTGGTTCGCGTCGTAGAGCCGGTTCCCACGCTCTCGTGCCAGCGCGGGCTGAGCGAGGAGCTCCACCGCGGCCGCGACGAACTCTTCGTCGTCCGCCGCGGCGCTGACCGGCAGATACTCGCCGACTGTTCCGATCGCCGCGGGCGTGCCCACGACCGGCAGGCCGTGGCGCGCGGCCTCCAGCACCTTCACGCGAACGCCGCCGCCGATCGTCACGGGCGCGAGGAGGACGGTGGACGTGGAGAGCAGCTCGTCCAGGTCGTCCACGTAGCCGACCACCCGCACGCTCGGGTCCGAGGGGTGGGGTTCTGACCGTGCCGGCTTGCCTGTGACGAGCAGCTCTGCGCCGGGCACCGCCTCACGAATGCGTGGCCACAGCCCCAGCACGCGCCGGAACGCGTCCTGATTCGGAGCCCAGCCGTGGCGTGTCCCCATGAACACCGCTCTCGGACGCTCGGCCTGCGCCGCCCGCTGCGCAGGGGGCAGGAGCAGATCCAGGCGCAGCACGTTGTGGGCACCCTCCCCGCTGAGCCGAGCCAGGTCGTCCTCGCCAAGACACACCGCGGACTCGGCTCGCCGGATGCAGCGGAGTTCGTCACGCCACGTGCGCCTGGCCTCGAGCCTCATCGCGAAGGACACGGGGGACCTGCGCTCCGCCAGCACGGTCGACTCGAGCACATGCGTGTTGATCAGCAACCGCGGACCGCCCGGGCTGCCGGCCCCGGCCGCGAGCGGGGATTCGGCCATATACGTGTGCTCCGCGACCAGCAGCGGGTCATCACGACCACGGAGCGCCTCGGTGAGCTCCGGCACGCGGAAGTAGTCGTGGATCACGCTTCGCCTGCGGGCGAGGGAGCGCGCCGCCGCAAGCGGTAGCCGCAGGGGCGGCTTGGGCACGATGGCTACGTCGACGGGGCCGCGCGCATTCGACGCCGGAGCCTCCGAAAGGGCGACCACACGCACGGTTGCGGTCTCCGCCGCCGCCTCGATGAGCAGCCGCGTGATCACCTTGTCCCCCCAGTCCCCATCGAACGGATCGCTGCCGGTGACGAACGTGACGGCTTCGGTCGGGCTCATCGGCCGGACCGTAGCGAGGCCGCAACACATCGCTCCGAGACGCACTGGCACAATCGCGGCCGTGCCGAGTCCTTCGACCTCAGGTGCTCCGGCGGCCGCCGGCGTCATCGCCGAGACCGGTGGTCACGATGTCGGCTGCCTCGCGTGCGGCCAGTCCCTGGGCAACGCCCGCCGCCTGACGACTCCCGATCGCAAGGGAATCGCCGCAGGCAACTTCGAGATTCTCGTCTGTCCGAACTGCGGCGGGGGAACGACGCTCCCCCGGGTCCCGGCGGGCGAGCTCGGCGCCTACTACGAGTCGGCTGAATATGGGCCCCACGTCGCGGGCGGGATGATGGGCCCGCTGTTCAGGTTCGCCATGTCCACCCGCCTGCGAACGGCGCGCCTCTTCAAGGGCCTGCGGCGGGTCGAGCCCGGGCGGCTCCTCGATGCGGGCTGCGGCCGGGGAGACCTCGGGGCTGCGCTCATGCGCCGCGGCTGGACAGTCACCGGTCTCGATGCCTCGGCGCGGGCGTGCGAGGAGGCCGCCCGCCGGGGGCTTGACGCGAAGCTGGGGACGCTGGAGGACACCGAGCTGCCGGAGGCCCACTACGACGCGATCGTGTTCCACCACGCTCTCGAGCACGTCGTCGATCCGGTGGCCTCGCTGCAGGCGGCGGGGCGGGCGCTTCGACCGGGTGGGCTGCTCCTTGTCGGCGTTCCGAACTTCGCCTCGAACCGCGCCCGCAAGCACGGCGACGACTGGTGGCTCCTCGAGCTGCCCCGCCACCGCTTCCACTTCACGCCCGAGGCGATGCGAATCGCGCTCGACCGGGCCGGCTTGTCGATCCGCAGCGTGCGCGAGCACGCGGCCGTGCTCGGGACCATCGCGAGCCTGCAGCAGCGATCCGTCGGCCATTTCCTGGAGGCCGGGCCGCTGTTCCTGCTCGGCTACGGAGTGACCCTCGGGGCCTTCCCGGTCGCCTGGCTGTCCAACGAGATTCGAGGGGGCGGGGAGCTGCTGAACGCCGTCGCGACCAGACCGGCCAGCTGACACTCAGCTCGCCGACTCACCCTGCGGAGCCGCTGCGGCGCCGAAATGTCGTCGTGGGGCGGGCTGGACGCCGGCCGAGAACCCCGGGGTGCTCCGCCGAATCGCCTTCAGGGAGGCATCCAGCTCGCGGAGGTAGGGGCGGTAGATCAGCTTGGCGGCGGCCTCCGGCACCTCGAAATGGGCGGGCGCCACTCGTGGGCGGGACGCAGGCTGAAGGTCCTGCGCGCCCGCAGCGAGATCCGCCAGCAGTGGTAGAGGACGACGGGATCTGCGTCGACCATCAGCCGGCCGGCCCGGCGGCGAAGCTCGTACTGCCCGACGTTCCAGGGGGCGAGGTTGACGCCCTTGTGCGCCAGCGCCCGGACCCGGGCGCGGCGGAACAGCTCGTTGAGGTAGAGCTGATCGCCGGCCTTCCCGTCCTCGATCCGGTTGAAGCACCACTCCAGGCACCGCCCGCGCTGCCAGCCCAGGAGCTCGAGCCCCGGCTCGTCCCCGCGAAAGGCGAGAAAGCCCGCGTTGTGGTCACCCCACTCCGCTCCCGCCGCGTACTCCGGCGGGAACCGATGCGGAGTGATCAGGACCGAGGCGTCCGAATCCGCGTAGATCGGGGCGGGATCCCCGAAGAACGTCATGTCCGCGTCAACGTAGGTCGCCCAAGATGATCCGGATGCGGTGTTCAGCAGATAGAGGAGGGCGGAGGCCTTGGCGGTCCAGCAGTACTCCGCCGGCGTTCGGGTGGGCCGGACGGCCTTCAGATCCGGGTCGAAGCGCTCCAGGACTTCGATCGGGACGATCGACGTCCGGGGAAGCTCCATGCGCTCGAGGACCGTGCGCGCCTCGTCGTCCATGGCGATGACGGTGAGCCACGCCGCCGGGGACTCTCGCCTCAGCGAGCGGTGCAGCGCGACCGCCTTGACGACGTGGTCGGCGCTGCAGATCGTGCAGAAATCGAGCCTATACTCGCCCCGAGTGGCGCCGAGTCCCTCCTTGGTCACGTCCTCATTCAACCAGGGGCACTTCGGTGTCTGAGCCGCGCCGCGCGTCCGACTCGAAGTCCGAGCTGATCCGCTGGATGAGCATCCAGGACGCGAACTCCGCCGGGTTCGTGCACGGCGGCACCGTGATGCGCATGTGCGACGAGGCGGCCGGGATCGCCGCGATCCGGCACTGCGGGATGCGGGTGGTCACGGCCGGGATGGACCGGATGACGTTCGACTCGCCGGTCCACGTGGGCGAGCTGCTTCGCTGCAGCGCGATGGTCAACGCGGTCTGGAACACCTCCATGGAGGTGGGCGTCCGGGTCGAGTCCGAGAACGCCGTCACCGGCGAGGTCCGTCACACCAGCACCGCCTATCTGACCATGGTGGCGGTGGACGAGCACGGGAAGCCGATGAGGGCCCCGGATCTGGTCGTCGAGGGCGAGGTCGAGGAGCGCCGCGAACGCGAGGCGGAGACCCGGCGGCGCAACCGCCTGGCGGAGCGCGACGAGATCCTCGAGGGCCGCGACGGCCAGGACGGATAGGGCACCTGCGCGCGGATAGACTCCGTTCACAACGGTGGCGGGTCGGCTAAAAGGGGACCGCATGGACGCGAAGCTCTCGATCATCACCCCGACGCTGAACCATGGGGCCTTCATCGAGCGGACGATCAGGTCCGTGCTCGACCAGGGGTACCCGAACCTCGAGTACGTGATCGTCGACGGCGGATCGACCGACGGGACGGTCGACATCATCAGGCGCTACGAGGACAGGCTCGCCTGGTGGGTCTCCGAGCCCGACGGGGGGCAATCGGCGGCGATCAACAGGGGGATCGAGAACACCACCGGAGAGATCGTCGCCTTCCTGAACTCCGACGACTACTACCTCCCGGGGGCGCTGAACACCGTGGCGGCTGCGTTCGAGCGCACGGACGCGAGCTGGGTCGCCGGCGCGGCGATCGACATCGAGGAGAAGAGCCCGCGCATGGTCACCCGCCACTGGGTCCCGGTGCCCCCCTCCTACTCCGAGGGGCACCGGCGAGGGCGGCATCACTGGATGCTCGTCCCGTGGCACGTGCCGCAGCCGTCGGCGTTCTGGCGGCGCGAGCTGTTCGACCGCTTCGGGCTCCTGCGGACCGACATGCACTACGCCTTCGACGCCGAGTTCATGCTCAGGCTCGCCTACGGAGGCGAGCTGCCCGAGCTCCTGGCCGAGGACGTGCTCTCGGTTCGCTCCGTGCATCCCGACCAGAAGACCTACCTGATGAAGCACTCGTGGCCGGAGATCGGGCGCTTCAAGCAGATCTTCGGCCCGGAGCTCACGGCGCGGGAGCGCCTGCGCCTGCGCATGCCGCTGCCGAGCAGGTGGGCGTGGCTGAAGCACGTCCGGAACAGGACCATCTATCCGGTGCTCGCCTGGGGCGGGGACGCGCTCGAGCACGTCCCGGCACGCTGGCGCCCACCGATCCGAACGAGGGACCGCCGAGCGCGGCGCTACCTGTCGAGGATGCAGCCACCGCCGGCCGATTGGCCGGTCGGGATCAACGACGTCCGCGTCTCTCAGTGGCTCGGTCCCGTGCTCAAGCGGGATCCGGTCAAGCGATGAGCGCCGGGCCGACCCCCGAGCTGTCGGTGATCGTCCCGATCGAGGACACCCGCGGCCAGGAGGAGGCTGCGATCAGGTCTCTCGCCAGCGAGCAGACGCTTGACCGGGACCGGTACGAGGTGATCGTCCCGATGCCGGGCGAGGACCCGGACGCCGAGCGGCGGGTGAGCGGCCTGCTCGACCCGGCCAGGGACCGCGCGATCCAGCCGGGAGACGCGGGGCTGAACCGGTACGCGCTGATGAACCTCGGCGCCGAGCTCGCCCGTGGTCAGCGGTTCTTCTTCATCGAGGCCCACTGCGTCGCGGATTCCGACTGTCTCGAACAGCTGCTCGAGTTCCTGGGCAGTAACGGCTACGTGGGCGCGTCCTGCGCAAGCATCTCGCGGGCGGGCAGCGCCCTGGGCGAATACGAGGAGGAGCTCTTCGGGCAGAGCCTGCGTTGGCTCCCGCAGCGCGACCATTGGTACAAGACCCTGATTCACGGCTTCGCCGTGGAGCGCGACGCGTTCGAGGCCGTCGGCGGATTCGAGCCTCGCTTCGGGAACTTCTCGGACATCGCGCTCTCGGCGGCGTTCGACGTGGGCGGGTACCGGCTCGGCTATGCACCCGAGGCGACCGTCAGGCACTTCTACGACGGCGACCTGCGCGGCACGTTCGCCTACATCCGAGACGAGCTGGCGGGCGAGATCGAGTATCGCGCCAGCATACCCGGCGACCCATGCGACTCGTTACACGCAGGACGCGTACGAGTGGAAGATCAAGGGGACCGATCGGGCAACCGCTCGCCGCCTGCGCAGCGACGCTCGGCGGGCGGCACGCTCCTCGAGGGTGCCGCTGGCGGCTCCGTCTCTCCCTGCTCCGCGCGGGCATCAGCGGCAACGGCAGGCCCGCGCTTGGCGGGCGCCTCCGAACCTGGGGAGCGAGGATGGCGCTGGGGGCACGGTGGGCCGTCATGTCGGTCCGGACTCGGACTCCGGCGCCCGAGCCAATCCGCTTACCTCGCCTGGTGGGATGCGGCGACGCATTTCTGCCGCCTGGACCACCTGAGCCCGAAGGGCATTGCCCCCGAGGCCCTGGCCCGCTTCCGCCGGCCCGACTCGACCTGGGCGGCCCGGAAGACGGCCCGATCTCCGGCTTCGGCATGGTGGAGGAGCACGAGGGCCGTCCCTTCCGCTGGAGCGGGCGGGCCGCGTCGGTGGAGCTGGAGCTCGAGCCGGGGCGCGCATCGGGTCAGCTTCGGACCTGGTGCCGCTCGGAGACGCCTCCGCGCGAGGTCCCCGTCAAGGCGGTTTTCGACGGGCGCCCGGTCCCGGCCGCCGCCGTCAGCGCGCAGCCGGACCGGGTTGAGGTCGAGATCGGACCGGACCTGTTCGACGGGACGCGTACCTCCCACTCCCTGAGCCTGTTCACAATCCCCTGGACCAAGGCCCGCCTACATGACCGGCGGATCCTGGGGATGCCGGTCCACACCATCAGCGTCGAGCGCGCCTAGCGCCCCTATCCTGCTGCGGTCGTGCTCGCCACCTACGGGGCCGCCGCCCTCATAGTCGTCTGCTTCCCTGCTGGTCGGCCGAGCGTTCCTGCAGATCCTCGGCCGCCGGGACACCTGGTGGCTCGAGACCTCGGTGGGGCTCGCGATCCTGATCGTCGTCTGCTCGGTGCTGACGCGGGTCCACTTCGGCGCCGAGAACTCGGGCTCGCTGCCCGGAGCGCAGCGAGCTGGCGCTGATCGCCTGCGTGATGCTGGTCGTGTTCTCGGCTGTCTATCTGCGGTTCCGGTTCGTGGACGGGACGTCGGCGCTGATGGCGCTGCCGGTCGTCGCCGGGACGCTGCTGTTCGCCTCGTTCCCGTTCATCGCCTCCGGCCACCTCGGGATCCCGGGCATCGGCGTCAACAACGACATGGCGGCCCACCTGATCTGGGCCGACTGGCTGCAGGACCCGGCCGGCAAGGCGCCGAGCGGGATCCTGATCGGCTACCCGCTGGGCCCGCATGGGCTCGTGGCCACGCTCGCCGACGGCCTCGGCTCGGAGCCTCTCTACATGTTCCTCGGGCTGCTGCTCGCGATCCCCGTGATCACCGGCCTGACCGCGCTCAACGTCCTGCGCGAGCTGCCTCCGGTCCGCCGCAGCCTCGCCGCCTGCCTGGTCGCCCTTCCCTACATGGCCGCCTCGACCCTCGGGATCGCCAGCTTCAAGGAGCTGCTTGCGGCCCTCTTCCTGCTGGCGTTCGCGCTGACCCTGCGCTCGATCCCGCGGGCCATCGAGGGACGCCTGGCGCTGATCGCGGCGGCGGGCGTCCTGGCGGCGGCGATGGTCGCCACCTACAGCTACCCCGGCCTCGCCTGGCTCGCCGCCGCCGCGGGGGTCTGGGCCGTCGGGGAGCTGGTCCTGGCGGCCCGGCGAGGGGCGGCTCGACGAGGTCCGCGCGGGCGTCCGCAAGGCGGCGCCGCTCCTGATCGTGGGCGGCGTGGTCGCGCTGGCGGCCGCGGTGGCGGAGCTGCCGCGGATCAAGGACTTCATGGACTCGGGCGCGGTCGGCAACATCAGCGGCACCGACTCCAAGCTCCGCTACGGCGTCCCGTTCCCCGAGTCGCTCGGGGTCTGGCCGAGCGGCGAGTTCCTGCTCGGCACCTCGGACGTCGACGCCTGGCAGCTCTACGCCCTGATCGGCGTCGTCGCGCCTGGGCTTCTCCCTGTTCTGGTGGCTGCGCCGCGGCGACATCGCGCTGCCCGCGGCCGTGGTCGGCGCGGGGGTCGTCTACCTCGGCACCGTGATCGCGGGCGGCCGCTACGTCGAGGCGAAGGCCCTCGCCGTGCCCGCCTCGCTGGTGATGCTGACGATCCTCGGCGCGCTCCTGCTGGCGCGCGAGCCCGCAGCCCGGCGGAGAGGACGAGGACCCGGCGGCCGGCGGCCGCCCGCGGAGGCCGCGCGAGGGCATCGGGCTGCGCGCCCTGATCGCCGTGCCGTTCATCGTTCTCGCGAGCTACTCGACCTTCCTCGCCCTGCGCGACGCGGTCGTCGCGCCGGAGGACCGGTTCGACGAGCTGGAGGCCTTCCGCGACGAGACGGCGGGCAAGCCGGTGCTCGATCTGACCAGCGACCGCTACTTCGACTACTACCTGCGCAAGGCCGACGTGCGCTCGCCGGCGGCGAATGCCGAGGACAAGTTCACGAGCCGGATGGGCAAGGGCCAGCGCCTCCCCACCGATTTCGACACCGTCTTCGCCCGCGACATGGACCTGTTCGAGTACGCGGTCACGACCGACGCCGACTACCAGAGCGGCGCCCCGCCGAACTGGGTCGAGGCCGATCGGACCGAGTCCTACGTCCTCTGGAAGCGCCGGGGCCCGACGCCGTTCGTCGGGGTGCTCGCCGAGGAGGCCCGCCCGGGCCGGATCTTTCGCTGCAGCAATGTGAAGAAGTACGGGCGCCTCCTGGAGCGCACCGGGGTCGCGATCACCTGGCCGCGGCCGGTGATCGCCAAGCGGCTCTACTGGGAGCGGGACGACGGAGTCCAGTCCGACGAGACGACCGAGCTGGAGCCCGGGCAGTCGGCGAGCCAGACGATCACCCTGCCGCCGGGCGAGTGGGACCTCTCGTTCCAGTACTCGAGCCCGGTCGCGCCACTGCGCGTCGAGGCCGACGGGCTCGAGGTGGAGATGCCGCCGGGCGTCGAGGGCGCGATCCCGTACCGGGTGGACCAGGGGCCCTACTGGCCGGTCGGTTCGATCGCCTCCGACGGGGGCCCGGTGGAGATCACCGTGACCGCGGACGAGCTCTCCGGGCTACAGAAGCTGCTCGGCGTGGACGCCGCGGCCGGGATCGGCAACGTCGTGGCGACGCGGCTCGCGGATCGGGCAAGCCAGGACTTCCAGGCCTCCTGCAAGCTCTACCTCGATCACTACTACCTGGGGCGACCCGGGGCGATCCAGATCTCGAAGGAGTCGGGCGGCGGCACCGCCGCGATCGACCCTGCCCGCTGACCAGAGGCCAGGCAGGCCCTGGGCGAATTCGCCCATCCGGATAATCGGTATACCCGAGACCAGCCTGGGCGCGGTAGAAATTCGCCATGGCGAGGCGCGTGGGACCACCCGGCCCCTACTGGCGGAAACCGCCCCTGGGCCCGCGCTCGCTCGCGGCGAAACTGACGCTGGCAGCCTTCGCGCTCGCGGCCCTCGCTCTCACCTTTGGCGGCGTCCTCGTCGAGGACCCGTCCCACGTCGAGGCGGCCCACCCGGGGAAGCCGGGCAAGGTCGCCTTCGACAGCAGCCGCAACGGCAGCACCGACATCTACACGGTGAATCCCGACGGCAGCGGCCTCACCCGCCTGACGAACAAGGACCCGTTCGACGACGACGTGTATGGGCCGAGCGATAGGTCGCCATCGTGGTCGCCCGACGGGAAGACGATCGTCTTCCACTCGAACCGCGCCGTCCTCGAGGGCACGTTCCGGGCCGGTCGCTCCCCGGGCGGCGCCGACCCCGACATCTGGGTCATGAACGCTGACGGCTCCGGGATGCGAAACCTGACTGGCGACAGCACCGCGGACGAGACCGATCCACACTTCTCCTTCGACGGGACCAAGATCGTCTACGAGCGGCGGGCGGAGCCCAGCTACGACGGCGACATCGCGATCATGAACGCCGACGGCACGGGCCGGACCGTCCTCACCAACGACTCCGGCGCCAACCCACCGCAGGAAGAAAACCCGACGTTCTCCCAGGACGGCCGCATCTTCTTCCAGAGCTTCGACGGCCAACAGGATCTACAGCTCTTCTCCATGAACGCCGACGGCACGGGGCGCGCCCAGTTGACGGCGGGGCCGGGAGCGAACTTCGACCCCGATGTCTCTCCGGACGCGCACGAGGTCGTCTTCATCAGCACCCGCGACAACCTGCAGCTGGGCATCGGCGACGTCTACCTGATGAACGCCGACGGCTCGAACGAGCGTCGGCTGCTCGCGTCTCAAGGCAATGACTCCCGCCCCTCCTTCTCACCCGGCGGCCTGCGGGTGACCTTCGCCCCTGGCGCCCCGCAATTTGGCATCGCGTTCGTCGAAACCTCCGGCGCGAACTTCACGAGCCCGGTCTCGCGGAGCCCGAACCTCGACGACAACGCTCCGGACTGGCAGCCGATCCCCTATCGCTGCTTCGGCCAGAACCCGACCATCGTCGGGTCCTACGACGGCGACAACATCGTCGGTACGTCCGGGCCGGACGTGATCGTCAGTCTCTCCAAGGACGACACGATCAAGGGCGGCAAGGGAGCGGACGTCCTCTGCGGCAACTGGCAGAACGACCAGATCTTCGGCGGGCCGGGGAACGACGTGCTGATCGGCGGGCCCAACAAGGACGAGCTGTACGGGCAGGGTGGACGGATCGGCTCTTCGGCGGCAGCCCCAAGGCGAACCGCAACAAGCCGACTGGCAAGAACCTCTGTGTCGGCGGCGCCGGCAACGACCAGATCGAGATCGACTGCAACATCGTCAAGTCGCCCTAGCTCTCGCCCTGATCGCGGCCGGCCTGCCGGCGCGGTGCCCGCCAGCGCCGGCCAGCCGGCTCCCACGATCGTCGGCGGCGGACCCGCCGCGGCGGCGGGCTGGGGCTTCACCGTCCCGCTCAAGCACCGCAAGCTCGGGCTGATCTGCACGGCGTCGGTGATCTCCCCGACCAGCTTGCTGACGGCGGCGCACTGCGTGAAGCGGACCAAGCCGCGCCGCCTCCAGATCCTGGAGGGCAGCCCCTGGGCCTCCGGGAAGCGCGCCGGGGCGACGGTGCGCGTCGCCCGCATCCGGATCCATCCGCGCTACAACGGCCAAAAGGACCGCCGCGACCTGGCGGTTCTGCGCCTGAGGCGGCCGACCGTCGCGCCGCCGATCGCGCTGCCGACCCTGGCGGAGGCCCGCGCCGCGACCCGGCCCGGCACCCGGGTGCGCTCCGCCGGCTGGGGTGCGCGCAGCGCCTGGGGCTTCCGCGCCGCCGGCCGGCTGAAGAGCACCCGCGAGCGGGTCCTGACCAGCGGCCGCTGCCGGCGCTTCTACGGGAAGGACGGTTTCTTCCCGCCCACGATGGTCTGCGCCCTGGGCAGGCGGGTCGGGCGGTTCCGGGGCCCGCACGTCTATCGGACGACGACCTGCAGCGGCGACAGCGGCGGGCCACTCGTCGCGGCAACCCCCGGCGGGCCCCGCCTGGTCGGGGTGACGAGCGTCGGGCCGATCCCCTGCGGCGGCGGCCCGAGCATCTACAGCCGCGTGGCGCACGGGCTGCGCTTCATCCGCCGGGCGATGGAGTGATCAGGGACCGGTGAAGCCGCCGGCGAAGCAGGGGGCGTTGCCGCAGACGTTGTGCAGCGCTCCATTCGGCTGGAGAAATCCGGAGATGGCCTGAAGCAACAGCGGCGCGCCACGCGGGGCGCCGTGCGGGTCCTCCCCGGCCCGGTTCGGCACGTTCTCCAGTGGTGGCGGCGGCACGCCGATCATCGCCGGCGGCGGGCTCGGGTTGGGCCGGACCGGGCCGATGTCGCCATAGACGATCGCCGAGCCACCGAAGGGGTAGCTGGGGATCGCCGGGACGTTCCAGAGCACGTCCACGTCGGGCCAGCGCCCCGGGTAGAGGACGGGGACGTGGGTGGACGCTCCGATCGTCCGAGCCTCCACGTCGGCCTGGAAGTTCGTCACCTGGTGGTCGCCGAAGGCGACGTTCATCAGCACCGTGTGGGCCGGCGTCTCCGCCAGCGGGTTGGTGGTCATCCGGTGCGCGTAGCCGTTGGGCTCGCCGCGGTCCCAGAGCATCTGGATCAGGGACAGCAGAAGCGGCCTTGACAGCGCGTCTGTGTAGAAGCCGCTCAGGAGCGCGCCGAACTGGTCGTAGTCGATCGAGCGCGGCAGCAGCACCGAGTAGTTCATCGCCGGGACGTTCAGCACGGAGCGGGTGAAGTCAGGCGCCAGCGCCGTCAGGGCGCCGCCCATGATGCCGCCCTGGCTCGAGCCCTCGTAGTAGACCTCGGTCGGGTCGATCACCCCGGGACTGCCGAGCGTCGCCCCGTCGGTGTGGAAGGCGACGTGGTCGAGCAGGCCGCCGGGGTGGATCATCAGGCGAGCGAGGAAGAGCTCGTTCAGCAGGCCCTGCTGGAGGCGGTCGGCGAGCTCAGGGAAGCGGGAAAGGTCGCTGAGGATGCCGAGCGTGTTCGAGAGATCGCCGCCTGACATCCCGATCTCGTCGGTTGCGCACATGACGAAGCCGTAGGTGTTCGCCAGCTCGTTCTGGATCTGAGCCTGGAAGACCTCCTGCGCGGCGCCGAACAGCCCGTGTCCGTAGACGATCGGCCGGCCAGGCACCGGTGTCGGAGCATCGACCGCGGAGCGCGGGATCACGCAGTCGAAGTTCGCGGTCCAGTCCCCGTTGCGCTGAGGAAGCCCGTTGGCGTCGAGCTGGAAGCTGCCGCCGGGCTCGCAGTCGGGTTGCAGGTAGCAGGGGACGGTGAACGTGCCGCGGACGCGCCGCGCGACCTCGGCGTCCTGCGCGGGGGTGAAGTCGTTCACTTGGGTGACGGCGAACGGCGGCGCGTTGCCGTCGATCTGGAGGTCGTCCATGTCCGTGTCCCCGAGGATTCCGAAGGCGTGGTTGCGCATGTGCAGCGCGCGCGCCGCGATGTTCTCGTCGGTGGCGACCGTGAAGTCCCAGGCGAGGTGGAGGTTGGAGCGGCGGATGCCCGCCGCGCGGAGGACCTGGAAGAGCCCCTCGAAGCGAGCCTTGCGCGCGTTGATCTGAGGCTCCTGCGTCGGCAGGTCGTCGCGGTAGTACCGGAACCCCTCCGGCGCCGGGATCGTGGCGCCGCTCGCGTCCTTCAGGTTCCGCATCGCCACGATGTAGCGGTGGCCGGAGGCGAAGTTGGTCGCGGGGTGGATCTCGAGGGCCCGTTTCGCCGCACTGGTGGCGTTCATGTCGAGCTCGACCCAGATCGGCCAGCGCTGCCCCGTGGTGGCGTCGATCACCACCACCGGCGCGTCCTTGTCGGCGTAGCGGCCGAGGTGGTTGATCGGCACCGGAGCGGTGCGCTGCAGGGCGGCCGGCGTGTCGAGGCCCGGAACCTTCAGGAGGATCGGCTGGCCCGGGCTGAAGCCGTCGTTCCGGGCATAGGGCGCGGGGTTGACGGGGGTCCCTGACGTGTTGCGGGGCATCGCCCCCGGCTGGAAGTTGACCTGCCGTCCCGTCGCCGTCGCCACTGCAGTCGTGTAGTGGTCGCTGGGGAAGGGCAGCAGGCAGAGCGACCCCGCCTGCTGGCCGATGAACTCGCACTCGCCGGCGCGGGAGAGGTCGATCGGCTTCGGGCTGCACGCGGCCGTGTTGCGGACGAGCTTCATCTTCATGGTCTTCCGGGGCTGATCGCCCTTCGGCTTGACGGTGATCTCCCTCGCCGCGCAGGACGCGATCTCCCGCCTGCCCTGCTTCGTCAGCTTCAGCGCCACCGTTCGGCCGGTCTTGCCCACCTTGACGCGACCCTTCTTGGTGAGCCGGCCGTCAGGCCCGTCGAAGGTGCTGGACGTGACCTTGACTGCCCACGAGCCCTTATCCAAGTTCCGCACCTCGAAGCCGCGCTTCAGGATCTGACGCTGCCCCGCCTGCTCGACCTTCGCCGCGGCCGCGGGCGCGGCGACCGCAGCCGTGCACGCACAGGCGATCAGCGCCACTGCCAGCTTCGAGCTCCCTCTCATCCCTCTCTCCTCCCTCGACCCTAACGCAGAGGATAGGGTCGCATGGGTTGACCGCCGCTCAGGGAAAGCTCAGCCGCGCGATCCGACCGAGGCGGTTCTGGCGAGCCCGGCGCGCCTGGCACCTCCGGGTGAAGCCCGTGTGGCGAGCATGCCGGCCGTTCGCCGTGCTCTCCGCCGCGGCCGCGGTCCTCATTCTCGGCACGATCGGATTCAAGGAGGCGGAGGACCTCGGCACCCTCGACGCCCTCTACAGGGCGATGCAGCTGTTCGGGTTCGGCGGAGGGGTCGAGCCCGATCCGCCGGTCGAGCTGCAGATCGCACGCTTCCTTGGTCCCGTCATCGTCGGATACGCGGCCGTACGTGGCCTGCTCGCCCTCTTCCGCGAGCAGATGCAGCTGCTCTGGTTCCGGCTCTTTCTGCGGGACCACATGGTCATCGCGGGGCTCGGCGAGGTCGGTGGGCATCTCGCCAGGCGCTTCAACGACCTCGGCTGGCCGGTCCTGGTGCTCGAAAAGGACGGCGCCAACCCGCTGATCCCCGTGTGCCGCGAGCAGGGCATCAGCGTGCTGGTCGGAAGCGCGTCCGATCGCGTCGCCCTGCGCCGGGCGCAGCTGCGGCGAGCCACCTACCTCACGACGAGCTGCGGTCATGACCAGGTGGACATCGAGGTCGCCATGGCCGCGCGGGCGGCGACGCTCGACCGCCGCGGCGTGCTGACGACCTTCGCCAACATCGGCGACCCGTCGCTGTGGCGAGCGGTGAGGACACGCACTCTGTCGGAGGCGAGCCGCCGCTCGATGCGTCTGGAACCCTTCCACCTCCTGGACAGTGGGGCCAGCCTCGTCGTCGAGCAGGTCAAGCCGTTCGATGGCGGTGCGGCCGCCAGGGTCGTGGTCGCCGCGGAGGGAGCGATGGCGCAGGCGCTCGTCCTGCACGCGGCCCGGGTCTGGCTCAACTCCCTAGAGGAGGGCCAGGAGTCGAAGGCGGCTGAGCTGCTGGCGAAGCTTCCGGGCCGTTCCGCGCTCGAGATCGAGCTGGTGGGAGCGGCGGCGGAGCGCGACAGGGACGCCCTGCTCGGACGGGTCCCCGAGCTCGAGACGGTCTGCAAGCTCACCGCAAATCAGACCGGGGTCGAGGACGAGGCGCTCGGGGAGCGGGCCCGCGACGCCACCGCCGTCTTCGTCGGGTACTCGGACGAGTCCGTCGGGCTGGGCGCCGCGCTGGCGCTGCGCGATTGCACCCGCAGCACCGGAGTTCCGGTCGCCCTGATCGTGCGCGAGCAGGAGGGCGGGATCGCGCAATCCGCCGAGGCCGCGGAGGTCAGGGTGTTCGGCCTCTTCACCCAGGCGCTCGGCGAGGAGTTCCTGGACCGGGGAATGAACGAGGTGATGGCGCGGGCGTGGCACGAGGAGTACGTGCGGGCCCAGGCGGGGAAGGGCGAGGGGCCCGCCGAGAATCCATCCCTCGTCGACTGGGAGCAGCTGCCCGAGTCCCTGAAGCAGTCGAACCGCCGCGCCGTCGACGGCATCGGGCCGAAGCTGAATGAGATCCGCGCGGCCGTCGTGCCCGCTCCGCTCGTCCAGCTCGAGCAGGAGCCCTTCGAGTTCCTGGAACCGGAGGTCGAGAGGCTCGCCGTGCTCGAGCACGAGCGCTGGGTCAGCGACCTGACCGACGAGGGGTGGCGGCTGACGGAAGGACACAAGGACCCGGAGCGAAAGCGCCACCCGTCCCTGGTCACGTGGGAGCAGCTCTCGCCCGCGGAGCAGCAGAAGGACCGCGACGCCGTGCTGGCGATTCCCCAGGTGCTTCGCCGGGCCGGCTACGCGATCGAGCGCCTGACCCCCACCCCCTCATCCGGCTGAGGCGGAACCCTGGACCCGTTCGCATCGGAGGACCTCTTCTTCGCGTACGCCCTGCTGCAGGCCGTCGTCCTGCTGCTGCTGATCCGGTTCCTGGACCTCTACGAGCGGGAGCCGATGTCGCTGGTCTTCGTCATGTTCTTCTGGGGGGCAATCGGGGCGGCAGTGCTGGCATCACTCGGGAACGAGGCGATGAGCGACCTGCTCCCCCGGGACGTCGAGGTCGTCTACGGGCCGATGATCTCCGCGCCGGTGATCGAGGAGACGGCCAAGGGACTTGCGCTGCTGGCCGCCTTCCTGGTCTCGCGCTGGGCGGGGCGGCGCTACAACCTGTTCGAGTTCGACGGCCCGACCGATGGGATCGTCTACGGAGCGGCGATCGGGATCGGGTTCGCCTTCACGGAGGACATCTACTACTTCTTCCGAGACGTCCAGGAGTCCGGCGACCTCGGGTCCGCGCTCCAGGTCTACATCGACCGGCGCGACTTCTTCGGCCCCGCGATGCTGCGCCACGGGGTCTGGACGGCAACCTTTGGCGCGCTGCTCGGCCTTGCGACCTGGAGCCCGTCGCTGCGAGGCCGGATCGGCTGGCCGGCCCTCGGCCTGCTGCTGGCGATGATCGGCCACGCGGCGAACAACGGCCTGATCAACGTCTGGCTCTCGATCGAGTACGGCTTCGAGACGACGTACGACTACCTCGCCGGGTTCGTCCCGGTGGACCTCGCCGGCGACATGGCGGACACAGCCGAGCGCGCCGAGGACGTCCTCCAGGTCTTCTCCTGGGTCTCGTTGGCCGCGTTCTTCGCCGTGATCGCCTTCTGGCTCTACAAGCAGCGGCAGATCATCGAGCTCCAGCTTGCCGGTGAGCGCCGCCGTCGCGTGCTCACCGCGGACGAGTTGGCGCTGGCCCCCCGGTTCCTGAGCCGCAGCCGCCGGTACCTGGGCCTGATCAGGGACGGCCGCGTCGAGGAGGCGCGCCTGACCGCGCGGCTGTACCGCGAGCTCGCCGACCTGGCGTTTGCGAAGCACCGCTGCGAGCGGGGGGCGCTGGACCAGGAGTCGGTGAAGCGGCGCCGCGGCCGGATTCGCGGCCTGCGGCGTGAGCTGGACGCGGTGCGACCGGACTAGACGGGGGGAACCGGGCAGCTCCCCGGATCGCCGCCCTGATATCCCCGCAGGAAGGCGTCGCGGCGAAGCCCGGCGCTGCCATGGGCCCTGGGGTCGTCGACCGCCAGACCCTTAGGGTCCCCGCTGATCCGGACTTCGCCGAGGATCTCTGCGATGTCGCCGGGCTCCAGCAGGTCCCGCCCGAGGATCGAATTGGCCCAGACACCGGCGAGGCAGTCGGCCTGGAGCTCGGTCTGGATCGTCAGGTATGGCTGATCGAAGATGCCGAGCAGGTCCTGGACATGGTGGCCGTTTTCGTGGGCCACGATCACCGCGACGGCCGCGTCGCCGTGCCGGGCGACGTTCTTCGTGAACCAGGCGATCGGCAGGAAGATCGTCTGATCGCCCGAGCAGTAGAACGGCCCCTCGCGCGGATCGACGCCGCCGCCGCAGGCCGTGGTGGTCGGCTTGTTGAAGATCAGCTCCACCGCCGGCTCATAGGCGTAGTCATCCAGCGCGAACAGCTCGGCCCAGTAGGCGGCGACGTCCGCGTTCACGGTGTGCAGCCACTCCGGGACGGTCAGGCCCTCGGAGCCGCGGATCGCGGGAATGGCATCGTCGCTCTGGCCGCGGGTAAGCGTCTGCAGCTCGTCGAGAACCTCCGCCCCCGTCGGGTCCTTCCCGTCCGAATCCGCTTCCGGCACCTCCACCTTCACCCTCTGGTCGACCGCGGCCTCGCCGCCGTCCTCGTCGTCACCGCACCCGGCCATCGCCAGCAGGAGCGCGGCGCCGAGGCAAGGGAGGAGCGAGCGGAACCGCCGCTTGGTCACGGGTAGAGGTCGTAGCAGGGCCCGAAGTTCCCACCCCTGAACCCGAGATTGAAGGCCTCGACTCGCTGTGCGGGTGAGCCATGGGGGTCCGGGTTCTTCTTGGTGGGCTTCCCGCTCGGCTCGACGAAGCTGTCGCCCAGGAAGAAGGCCAGATTGACCGCCTCGAGGGCGTCACCTGTTTCGAGGTATCCCTTGGCCTCGGCCCACCTGCTCCACAGTCCCGCGAAGCAGTCGGCCTGCAGCTCCCGCTGGGCCATCTTGTGGAGCGGCTTCCCGAGCTCCGCCTGCAGGTTGTGACCGTATTCGTGCGCGAGCACGTAGGCGACGGCGAAGTCCCCTCCCATCAGGGGACCGGATCGTCCGAGGGCTGTTCCGTCGCCGTTGATGATCCCATCCGCGACCTTCTGCGAGATGTAGATCGTGTCCGTGATGGGGCAGTAGAACGCGGCGGCTTGATCCACGAGCGCTGGGGCGCCGCACTGGATCACCGAATCCGGCTGGACCGGGGACACCCAGTGATTGCCGGCGTTCGGGTCCGGCAGGCCTGCGGCGAGGAACTCAGCGGTCCAGTACTCGTCCACGTCGTTCAGGACCAAAGTGAGGAAGTCGGCGGTGGTCGCGACGTCGTCGGTGATCAGGTAGCCCTTGCGACCGGCCGGATCCTCCGGCGTGCCGATACGCCCCACCGCCTCCTGGGAGAAGCCGCGCTTTTCGTACGCGTGGCCGACCGGCCCGGTCGCGCCGATCACCGGAGCCTCTTCGGCTGCCGCGCCGGAGTCGCCGTTGTCGTCGTCGTCCGCACAGCCGCTGATCGCGGCCGTGGACAGCAACAGGGCGAGCAGGATTGTGGGCCTCAGGCGCATCTAGTCACCGTTGTCGAAGATGTCGAAGCGGACGGACGCATCATCGGTGGCCCGACCGCAGACGTAGGTGGCCGCGTTGTTGTGGTCGCACTCGAAGCGTCCGAGACGGCATTCGTCGGCACAGCTGTCCCGCCGCAGGTATTTGCCCGAGACGATCTGCGCCTTTCCGCACTTGACGCCGGCGGTTCTGTCCAGATTCGCGACGAAGAAGAGAACGCCGTTCCCGCTTGCATCCGTTCCGGGGTCACCACCGCGCGGCGGCGGGCACCGGTCCACGTAGTCCGGCTTGCTGCCGGAACCCGTGGGGTGCGCGAAGGCCGGCGCGGCGACGGCCAGGAAGACGGCAAGCAGGATGAGGCGCCTCAGCCGCACCTCGCCACCCTAACCAACGGACAATCCGCCGCCTAGCGAACATCCGTTCGCCTGACTAGGCTGAGACAAGGCAAATGCCGGTACGAGCTCCAAGTCAAATATGCGGTCGCTGTCGGAAGCGATTGCCACTGACTGAGTTCGGCAGGTACGGCAGCGGCTTTCAGTCCTATTGCCGTCCCTGCAAGAAGGCTTACGACGCAGCGTGGTATCAGGCGAACCGCGCGAAACGGCAGGCGAAGGTCCGCGATGACCGACTCGCCCAGGCCGCTTGGTTGGACAGCCTCAAGGAGGGGAAGTCTTGCGCCGACTGCGGCCGGACGTATCCCCCGTACGTGATGGAGTGGGACCACTTGCCCGGCAGCGTGAAGACGCTGGTCATGGCAGATGTACGTCGAGCGGCGTTCTCGAAGGGGCGCATCCTGGCCGAACTCAAGAAGTGCGAGTTGGTCTGTGCCAACTGCCACCGGGAGCGGACCTTTGGGACACGCCGAAAGGCGGCTTGAGAAGAGCCCAGGGCCGGACTCGAACCGGCGACCCCAACTTTACGAGAGTTGTGCTCTACCAACTGAGCTACCTGGGCGGGATCTGCTCGCCGCAATCGTAGACGCCTTGCCGGGAGCTACGGTGCCGAGCATGCGTCTTGCGGGGATGATCGCCGTCTGCCTGTGTGCGGCGGCCGCGCCCGCATTCGTCTCGGCCGCGCCGGAGGACACGACCCTCACGGGCCGAGCTCCCAGCTCGGCGTCGGCGGCCCCGCTCGCGCTCAAGGACTACCCCTGGCGCGCCCGGGTGCGCGCTGCGACGCGGTTCGCGCGGCGGCGGGCCGGCATCGTCTCCTTCGCCGTGCTCGACGAGCGGCGCCGGCTGCATGGCTTCCACGCCGGCCGCGTCTACCCCTCGGCGAGCGTCGTGAAGGTGATGCTGATGGTCGCCTACCTGAACCGCGGGCCGGTCAGGCATCGCCGGCTGCACCGCCACGACCGCCGGCTGATGGGACCGATGATCCGCCGCTCGGACAACGCCACGGCGTCCGCCATCTACACCCTCGTCGGGGACGGCGGGCTGCGACGCGTCGCCCGCCGCGCCGGGATGCGCCGCTTCAGGCCCGGCGGGCCGGTCTGGGGCCTCTCCCGCGTCACCGCCCGCGACCAGGTCCGGTTCATGATTCGCGTCGATCGCCTCGTGCCGGCGCGCCACCGGGCCTATGCCCTGCACCTGCTGACCGAGGTCGTCCGCCGCCAGCGCTGGGGGATGCCGGGGGCGACGCCGAAGGGCTGGCAGCTCCACTTCAAGGGCGGCTTCGTTCCCGAGGGCGGCGGCTGGAAGACCCACCAGGTCGCGCTGCTCCGCCGGGGAGGCCGGCGCATGTCGGTCGCCGTCCTCTCCCGCTTCAACCCCTCCCTCCACTACGGCGGGCGCACGATCGACGGCATCACCGAGCGGCTCTTCCGCGGCTACAACCGCATCGTGGCCGCCGAGTAGACACGCGTTCGACCCTGATCACCTCAAAAGTGAGGTCGAAAGGACCGGGAAGGGAGCCGATGCCTTTCGGCGAATGCAGGGAAAGAACCGGATGCCACCGATCCCCTCGATCTCCAACCTGAACTCGCGCCTGTCGATCACGGCCAGAGCGCAGCGAGACTCGAGCGCGAACGGACAGCCCCGGGACTCCGCCCCGGTCCAGAGCTCGGCCCCTCCGGTCAGGATCGTCGGCTCCGCCCGCCGTTATCAGGGCGGCGGCTACCGCCTCAACGTCTGAGCTCACCGCAACTTTCGCGGAAGTCTGCGGTTTTCTGCGGACTAGCCGAGCCGAGATCGCGCTAGGGTCCCCCCTGTGCATCCGGGGAGGGTGCGCGTTACCGGAGAGAGGGATCTGCTGATGCGAATGGAGTCGCTGCCCAGGTCAATAGTCGTCGTTCTGGCGGCCGTTCTGGCCATCGCGGTGGCGGTCGTCGGCCTCGCCACAGCCAAGACGGGCAAGACCGGCAAGACCAAGCGCGGCGACATCGCGAGCAACACCCAGTCCGAGATCCTCGATGCGGGAGCGATTCTGGTCAAGGGCGCGCGGGGCAAGATCGCCGTTCGCGGCCTCGACGCCGGCGGCAAGTCCCTCGGGCGCCTCACCAAGACCAAGAAGGTGGGCGGCAAGGGCAAGGCCAGCGCCTCGGGGACCAAGAGCCCAAAGAGCGCGAGCCTCCCACTGACCTCCAGCGGCCGCAGCCTGCTCGCCGGCTGCTCCGTCGCCAAGGTTCAGTCCTACACCGCCAAGGCGGGCAAGACCGGCAAGACCAAGTCCGCCCCCGCGGTGGCCTCCGGGTCGACCGAGGCCCTCAACCGCGACCTCGCCATCTGCAGCGTCGGCTCGGAGAACCCGGCCGCACGCCCGTACAAGGGCCCGGCGATCCCGACGGACAACGCCGAGCGCTGCGACTTCCTCGATCCGGCCGTGTGCCTGCAGCCCTGGCCCAATGACTACTTCACGGTCGCGGACAACTCGACCGACACCGGGCGCCGGCTCAACCTGAATCCCGCTTCGATGCCGAAGAACCGGTTCAACCAGCTGATCGACCCCACCGACATGAACCGCGGCGACGGCTGGAGCCCAGGCAACAAGATCCTGCTGAAGGTTCCTGAGGTCGAGACCCCGGCCGCCTTCAACGCCACCGGGTTCGTTCCGATCACGAATCTCCGGGCCTATGACGACGACAGCCAGCCCGTCGTCGTGATCAACGCCGACACCGGCGAGCGCCACCCGATCTGGGCGGAGCTCGACGCCAATCCGACCAACCCGGACAACGTCAACCTGATCGTGCGGCCCGCCCGCAACTTCGACGAGGGCGCGCGCTACATCGTCGCGCTCCGCCTCGTCCGCAACGCGCAGGGACAGCTCGTCGATCCGCCGATGCCGTTCCGCGTGTACCGCGACCGCCTGACCACGAACCAGGGCCCGATCGAGAGCCGCCGGCCGCAGATGGAGTCGATCATCACGACGCTGCAGCAGAACGGGATCGCGCGGTCCAACCTCTACATGGCCTGGGACTTCACGGTCGCGAGCCGCCAGAGCATCGCCGACCGGGCGCTGGAGATCCGGGACGACTCCCTCGACGACCTGGGCGACAGCACGCCGGGCGACGGCGTGATCGACGGCAGCTCGCCGACCTTCACGATCGACACGGTCACCGAGAACCCGAACGCGAACGAGCTCAGGCGGATTGAAGGCACGCTCACCGACGTCCCCTGCTACCTCAACACCGACGGCTGTCCGCCGGGCTCCACCTTCGCCTTCAGCAGCGCCGCCGACCGCACGCCGAACTACAACCCGGCGTTCACGGTGGACGTTCCCTTCCGCTGCTTCATCCCGTCATCCGTCGCGGCCGGAGGAGTCCTGAACCCCGCGAAGTCGCTGACCTACGGCCACGGGCTGCTCGGCGACAAGGGGGAGGTCACCGGCAGCGCCCCGCGCGGCATCGCCAACGCCATGAACGCGAACTTCTGCGCGATCAACTGGGGCGGGTTCTCGGACGACGACTTCGGCGAGGTCGCTCTGGCGATCAACGAGCTCTCCCGCTTCAACCGCCTCGCGGACGGGATGGTCCAGGGCATGGTCAACCAGATCTACCTCCAGCGGGCGATGGCGCATGAGGACGGCTTCCGCGACGCGGCCGCCTTCCAGGTCGATCCCGACGGCGGCGACCCGGAGCCGTCCGGCTCCGCGATCGAGGACACCGACGACGTCTTCTACCTCGGCATCAGCCAGGGCGCGATCATGGGCGGGGCGCTGACCGCGCTCTCGACCGACATGACGAGGTCGGTGCTGAACGTGACCGGGATGAACTACTCGACGCTGCTGCAGCGGAGCATCGACTTCGACGAGTACGCCCAGGGAATCCAGGGCGGCGAGGACACCCCCTTCGGCCTCTACGACGCCTACCCGAACGAGCTCGAGCGCCAGCTGATCATCTCCTCGATCCAGCTGATGTGGGACCGTGGCGAGGCCAATGGCTACGCGCATCACGCCACCAGCGATCCGCTGCCGAACACGCCCGCGCACCAGATCCTGCTCCAGGTCGCGATGGGCGACCACCAGGTGGCCCCGGTCACCGCGGAGGTCGAGGCGCGCACGATCGGCGCCCGGGTGCACACCCCGGCGTTCGACCCGGGCCGCCACTGGGAGGCGAATCCGTTCATGCAGATCCCCGCGATCTCGGGCTACCCGTACGGCGGCTCTGCGCTCGTCCTGTACGACGGCGGGCCGCTGGGCTACTCGAACATGGGCTCCGAGTGCAGCCACGGCAACCCGTCCACCGACCCGTGCGACGGCACGGCGGTCCCCCCGAACGGGAACGTCCCCAACCGCACCGGCGACGACCCGCACAGCTACGTGCGGCGGGCGGCGGACGGGATCATGCACATCGACTCGTTCCTCCAGAACAACGGATTCATCGATCAGTGCGAGTCGCCGGGCCTCGATCCCGAGCCCTGCTACTCGAACAACTACCCCGGCCCGTAGAACGCGATAAGAAGGCCGGGTGAGAACCCGGCTGATCGCCTGCTCGGTTCTGGCGTTGAGCCTGACGCTCTGCGCCGCCCCAGCGAGCGAGGCGAAGAAGGGGAAGCCCGGCCGCAAGGACCCGGTCCGCAGCTACCCGTGGGCGAAGCGAACGAAGGCGGCGGCAACCTACGCCCGGGGCCGAGCCGGGTCGGTCTCCTTCGCGATCGTCGACGAGCGCGGCCGCATCCACGGCTTCCACCGCGGCCGCCGCTACCACTCGGCGAGCCTGGTCAAGGCGATGCTGATGGTCGCCTACCTGAACCAGCGCGGGGTGCGCAACCGCCGGCTCCACGCGCACGACCGCGCGCTGCTGGGGCCGATGGTCCGGGTCTCGGACAACGGCGCCGCCTCGGCCGTCCAGAGCCGGGTGGGGCTCGGCTCGATGCGCCGGCTGGCCAGGCGCGCCGGCATGCGCCGCTTCCGGCCGAATCCCGTCTGGGGCGGCAGCGAGGTCACGGCGCGCGACCAGGCCCGCTTCTTCTTCCGCGTCAGGAACCTGACCCCGAGGCGGCATCGCAAGTACGCGCTCGGCCTGCTGCGCCGGATCGTTCCCGGCCAGCGCTGGGGCATCCCGCAGGGGGCCCCGAACGGCTGGAGCGTCCACTTCAAGGGCGGCTGGTACCCGTCGGGCGGGGGCTGGCGGGTCCACCAGGGCGCGCTGCTGCGGCGCGGCAGCCGCAAGCTCTCGCTCGCGGTGCTGACCGAGTACGGGCCCAGCTTCGGCTACGGGCAGGAGACCCTGCGCGGCGTCACGGCGCGGCTGTTGCGCCGCTATCCCTCGGCGAAGCGGTAGCCGACCCGGCGCACCGTCAGGACCAGCTCCGGCTTCTGCGGGTCGCGCTCGACCTTCTGGCGCAGGTTGGAGATGTGGACGTCGCACGCGCGGACGTCGCCCCGGAACTCGGTCTGCCAGAGCTCCTCCATGATCTCCTTGCGGCTGAAGACCTGGCCCGGGCTCTCCGCCAGCAGCCGCAGGACCTGGAACTCCGAGCGGGTCAGGTTGACCGGCTCGCCGCGGACGGTGACGAGGTGGCGGGCCAGGTCGATCGAGACGGGGCCGGATTCGATCCCGGAGCCCTCGCCGCCGTCAGAACGGTCGAGCTCGCGGCGGCGAAGCTGGGCCCGGACCCGGCCGAGCAGCTCGCGGACGGAGAACGGCTTGGTCACGTAGTCGTCGGCGCCGACCTCGAGTCCCACGACCTTGTCCACCTCGGCGTCCTTGGCGGTCAGAAGGATGATCGGAACCGGGCTCTCGGCGCGAACCTCGCGGCAGATGTCGAGACCGCTCTTGCCGGGCATCATGATGTCGAGGATCAGCAGGTCGAACTGCTCGTCGTCGAGCCGCCCCTCCGCCTCCTCGCCGCTCGCCGCCAGGGAGACCTCGAAGCCCTCCTGCTCGAGCGCGTAGCCGACCGACTCGCGAACCGTCGGCTCATCATCGACCACCAGGATTCGTCCGCCGCCCTGAGCCATCGTCAGGCCACCGGGGTGGGGGTCGGCTTGGGCACGCGCAGGCGGACCCAGAAGGTGCTGCCCTTCCCTGGTTCCGACCTGACTCCTATTTCTCCACCCATCACTTGCACCATCCGCTTCGCGATCGAAAGCCCGAGGCCGAATCCCTCGCTCTCGAGGGCGCCACTGCCTCGGTAGAAGCGCTCGAAAACTCTGTCGAGCTCCTCGGGGGCGATGCCCTTGCCGGTGTCATTCACCTCGATCTCGACACCACCCCCCTCGGCACGGCGAGCGCGAAGGGTAACGGCGCCAGGCGGCGGCGTATTCCGGCAGGCGTTGCTGAGCAGCCCGACGAGGACCTGCCGGAGCAGCACAGGGTCCCCCTCGGCGACCACGTCGGGCTCGATCTCGCGCACCAGCTTCAGGCCCTCGGGCGCCTCGATCGTGTCGACCGACTCCTCGGCAGCGAGGCTCACGTCCACCACGTCGACGTCCCCCCGCTCGCCGGCCGCCTCGACCCGCGCCAGCATCAGCAGCGACTGGGTCAGGCGGGTCATCCGCTCCGCGTCGTCGGCGAGCCGCGAGAGGAAGCGCTCGCGCGCCTCGGGATCGTCCTTGGCGCCGCCGCGCAGGACCTCGATCGCGCCCGAGATCCCGGCCAGCGGATTCCGCAGCTCGTGAGCGGCGTTGGAGACGAACTCGTGCTCGGCCTGCTCGCGGGCGAGCTCGGCGGTGCGGTCACGGACCACCAGCATCACCGCGCGCTCCGCGGGGACGTGCCGGGCCTGGACGCCGTAGACGCGGTCGTCGATCGCCAGCGTCGGCAGCTCGTCCGCCCCGGTCTCCGCGGCCCTCCGCAGGGACGGGATCAGCGCGCTCGCCGGCTGTCCGCTTCGGACCAGGGTCTCCGCGGCGGGGTTCGAGAAGCGGACGGTGCCGTCCTCGCCGACGACGATCACCGCCTCCTTGAGGCTGTCGAAGATGGCCGAGAGCCGGTCGCGCTCGGTGGCGAGCATGTCGAAGGTGTCGCGAAGCGCGCGGCGCATGGTGTCGAGCGAGTTCGTCAGCTGCCCGATCTCGTCGTTCATCCCGGCAGGCAGCGGCACGTCGAAACGACCCGCCGCCATCTGCTCTGCGGAGCGGGCGAGCCGGCCGATGCGCCTCGTGATCAGGGTCGAGACGAGGGCGCCGGCCAGGATCCCGACCACGATTGCGATCATCAGCGCCCGGAGGCGGTCCCCGCGCAGGTCGTCGAACGCCTGCGACAGGGACGGCGGGGGCTCGGCCACCGCCACGACCACGCCCCTGACGCCGTTCTCGCCGAATACCGGGGTCGAGGCGATGGTCCTGTTCCCCGTCAGACCGCCGCGATAGCGCCGGCCCTGCTGAGCCGCGGCCACCGCGTCGCCCGCCTGCTCGACCGCGCGCAGGTCCTGCGGCGGAATCGCATCGATCGCGAACGGGCCGCCCTTCCGGTTGATCGCCCAGACCTGGAAGGCGTCGCTGTTCGCGTCGTTGAGGATGGTGCTGGGCGTTTCCTCGCCCTGCTGGATCTGGTCGGCAATGCTGTTGGCGCGACCGACGGCCACGTCCGCCGAGAAGTCCTGCAGCGTCTGCGCCGAGTCGTCGTCCACGAAGACGTACACGGCGAGGGCGGTCACCAGCGTCACCCCGGCGAAGGCCGCGCCGAGCCAGAGCCGCATGCCGATGCGGCGTCCTCCCCGCCCACCTGTCGAGGGCGCAGCCATCTGAGCATTTCTTAACAGATCAGGCGAGCGTGGACGCAAGCCGAAGCCACAACGCCTCGAGTGCCAGGCCCTCCGAGACGTTCAACCGCAGGCGCCGGCGGGTGTCGAGCAGCCACTCCACGGCCGTGCGCGCCCGAGCGGGATCGAGGCCCTCGGCGTCGGCTGCGAGCTCGGCGGAGCGGTCCACGTTCAGCACCACGTCGTCCGCGCCCGCGGAGACCGCGGCCAGATCGCGGTACCAGGCGCAGCAGAGCGAGAGCCCGAGGTCGAGGGCCCGGGTCCGCGCCCGCCGCTCGGTCCGCTTGACCTGGTCGATGGCGTCCTTCGTCAGCTTCCCGGAGCGGCCGCGCTTGCCGGTGCCTTCCGCCGCTTCCAGCAGGCGCGCCTCCTCCGCGGCCGCGGCGTCGCGGCCGGCCTCCTCGGCGGTCTCGAGCATCCCGCTCCAGGGCGTCCCGGAGTCCTCGTGCAGCGCGGCGCGCGCGGCGCTCTCGGCGCTCGCCCGCAGCTCGCGGCCCCGCTCGCTCAGCAGCATCCGGGCGAGCTCGACGTCGCCGCCGCTCAGCCTCGCGACGGCCTCTCGCGTCTCGCCGGTTGCCTCGCCCTCGCCGGCAAGCGCCTCGATTACGGCGTCCGGCGCCAGTGGGGCGAACTCGACGGGCGCGCACCGGGAGACGATCGTCCCCACAAGCAGCTCCGGCTCGGCGCAGAGAAGGATCAGATGTGCGAACGGCGCCGGCTCCTCGAGCGTCTTCAGCAGCGCGTTCTGGCTCTCGTCGCGGAGCGCCTCCGCCTCCTCGATCACGAACACCCGCCGGTCACCCTCCGCGGGGCTCAGGTTGGAGGCCCGGATCACGGACTCCCGGATCTCATCCACGAGGTGCTGTGCGCCCGGTGGCCGCAGCCAGACCAGATCGGGGTGCGGGGAGGGGTCCAGCAGGGCGCGGCGGCGCGCATCGTCGGGATCAGGGGCTCCGGCGGCAAGCAGCTCGGCGGCGAACGCCCGTGCCGTAGGCGCCTTCCCGGATCCGGCCGGCCCGCGGAAGAGGTACGCATGCCCGGGCTCCGCCAGCGCGGCGCCGAGCGTCGCACCTGCACGGGGCTGGTGCCGGGTCGCCTCCGCCAGCGGGCCCGGCAGCTCGGCGCGCAGCGCCTCGGCGACAGTCATCGCTCGGCGCCCGATCCCGACATCACCGCGCGGACCTCGGTCAGCACGGCCTGGTGCACGTCGTCGGGCTCACCCGAGGCCTCCACCACGCGCACCCGGTCGGGATGGCGCTTGGCGATCTCCTCGTAGCCCTCGGCCACGCGCTTCTGCAGCTCCATCCCCTCGCCCTCGAAGCGGTCGGCGGCCCGCCCCTCGGCCGCGATCCGCTCGGCGGCGACCTCGGGGTGAAGGCGCAGCAGCACGGTCAGGCCGGGCCAGAGGCCGCCGGTCGCGAGGTCGCAGAGCTCGGCGACCCGATCGGAGCCCAGTCCTCGCGCGACGCCCTGGTAGGCGACGCTCGAGTCGCTGAACCGATCGCAGACGACGGTCCGGCCGGAGTCCAGTGCAGGGCGGATCACCTCCTCGACGAGCTGGGCCCGCGCGGCGCAGAACAGCAGCAGCTCGGCCATCGGATCCAGCCGGACGTCCGGGTCCTTCAGCAGCTCGCGAATCCGCTCGCCGGCCTTCGTCCCGCCGGGCTCGCGCACCAGCAGGGTCTCGGGCCCCAGCGCCTCGGCCAGGCGCGCCGCCTGCGTCGTCTTGCCGGACCCGTCGACTCCCTCGAGCGCGATGAACATGCGCTCAGGCTAGCCGGGCAGCCCGTCGCTCAGCGCTTCTTCTTCCTCTTCTTCTTTACGCACTTGCCCTTCTTCCGCTTGAAGCCCTTCTTGCACTTCTTCGGGGGCAGCGGCGCGGCCGGCGTCGTCCCAGTGGGCGGGGGGGTGGATCCGGCGGGACCGAATTGCGCGTCCACGGACTTGTTCGCGTCGACCGTGATGTTGCAGGCGCCCGTCCCCGCGCAGGCACCGCTCCAACCGGTGAATTGCGAGCCCGCAGCGGGAGCCGGGGTCAAACCGATCACCGTCCCGAGGAGAACGGCCTCTGTGCAGTCGCCCGGACAGCTGATCCCCGTACCGTTTACGAACCCCTGGCCCGTTCCCGAGACCGTGACCGTCAAGGTGCGGTACTCGAGCTCCACCGCCCCCGCGTCGCAGGCAGGGCCCTGCGGCCGCCCGCCGCCGCGCGCGTCATCCATCACCCCCATGCATGACGACGCGCGATTCAGTACCGGGCTCGTGGCCGACGGCCGCCGGGTGGTGACCGGAACCTTCGATCCGGCCGCGCCCGCCTGGAACGACGCAGCCCCTCCCGTGGAGTCGGCAAGAGCGGCCAGCGCCAGCGCGCCGGCGGCCAACCCCTGAGCATCCTCGGCGGCCACCAGGTTGCAGCTCGTGCCAACGCCGGCGTTGGCCCCGAGGGATGTGAAGATGCCACCGCTGAAGGGACCGCTGGCGAGGCTCCCGCAGGCCGTTGCGGGAGTGGCCGAATCGATCGCGGATGCCCGCAGTCGAACGTTTCGGCCGCCGAGAGATGCGACCGCGCTGGCTGGCATCCCCGCGTTGTCGGCGAGGCTGACGAATCTCAGGTCGGTGGTCCCGCCACCGCCGGTGGCCGCGATCCCGCCTCCGCCAGCGTAGTCCGCGGCGCCCCCGCTCTGTGTGTTCCCGCTGACCGTGACGTTGGTGAGCGTGGTGGTCGCACTCGGGGCATCGATGAAGACGCCGCCGCCGAACGATCTGCCGCTTGCGCTGGCGGAAACGTCGTTTCCGGCGATCGTGGAGTGGGTGACTGTGCTCGAAAAGCCGGTGAGATAGAGGCCCCCTCCGAGTGCGCCCTCCGAGTTGAGGGCGGCCGAGAGTGCCTCAACGGAGTTGTCATCGATCACGGAGCGCACGATGCCTGCATCAGCGGCCCAGACGCCGCCGCCCTGGACGCTCGCCCCGCTGGCGTCGTTCCCGGTGACCCGGCTCTGCTCCATCGCCAATCCGGAGGCTGAGTAGACCCCGGCGCCGGTGGTGGGGCCCGTCGTGTCGTTGTTCTCGACCGTGACGTCAGCCAGCCCCAGAAGGGTCGCGGCGCCGGGCAACGAGGCGGCCACCCCAGCCCCTTGGCCCACGGCTGCGCTGCCGGCTCCGATCACGTTCCCGAAGATCCTCACATTCTGGAGATCCCGGGAGGAGCTCATGTTCGTGTCTCCGTCCATGAAGACGCCGGCGCCCATCAGGGTTCCCACGGATCCGGAGAGAGAGCCTCCGGTGATCGAGATATCCGTCAGCGAAACCGGGGCCTGGTTCGGCCGAATGTGGATGACCCTCTGCCCAGACACCGTTTGCGTGATCGTCGTCGAGGCGGGCCCCACACCGTCGATCGTGGTGAAGTTGATGAGATCGAGGTCGCCATTCGCTGAAGCGTCCTCGTCGGGGCCCGAGATGGTGAGCATGAAATTGCCGGCTGGCACGCTGACAGCCGACTCGCCCCCGGGACACTCTCCGGTCATTGCCCCTGACGCAGTATCGGTGTTGGCCGCGATCACGGCCTCGCGAAGACCGCAGTTGCCGTCGTTGGCCACCACGTCAGAGGTGAAGCCGGGAGTGACGTTGATCGCCGCGTGGGAAATGCCGGGCGCCATTGCGAAGCCGAAACAGGCGCAAACGCAGACCGCCAGAGCGGATCGTGAACGTATTCGGGCCGACATCGTCTCTCCTCCCTGGATGAGTTCGATTTGCCGCCACCCCGCCCGGGTCCCCTGGCCGGTCCGGTGACTGCGCTCACGGTAGCTGAATTCCGCCCCCTCGTAAAGGGCTTCGTCCCACCGCTAACGGGGCAGCCCGTCGCCTCGCTCGACCGCCTCGAGCGCCACCCTCTCCTCGGCGTAGTCCTTGAAGAACACGATCAGCCCATCGTCGCCGTATCGGGAAAGGATCGCCGAGGGAAGGTCCATCTCCACGCCGCTGCCCTTGCCGCGGACGCGCAGCTTCCCGATCGCCAGCACGCCGTCCCCGAGGTCACGGACGTCCGGGAACTCGCCTCGGAAGAGGTCGAAAGTCTCCTGCGTGTCAGCCCAGAACCGCCGCATCCCCTCGTGCCCGTGGTAAGTGCCCTGGACGGGAGATCGCTGCGCGATGAACTCGATCTCGGGATCGCACACGCGGATGACGGCATCCCAATCGCCGCGGTTCACGGCTTCGACGCTCTCGGCGAAGGTCCGGAGGTCTCTTTCCGCCATCGGCCCCGGCCGGACTCAGTCCTCTGACTCGGTCGCCGCCTTCGCCTTGGCCTTCGCCTTCGCCTTCGCGCCGTTCTTCTTCGCGCCGTTACCCGACGCGGCCTTGGCCTTCGGCTTCTTGGTCTTGCTCGCCTTGGCGGGGGCCTTCTCGGCCTCCTCCAGCGCTTCCTTGGCGGCGGCCTTCCCCTTCTTCCCGTCCTTCTTGCCGTCGCCGTCCGCTTCCGCGGCGGCCTTCTCGGCCTCCTTGCGCGCCTTGGCGGCCTCGCGCTCGGCCCGCTTGCGCTTCATCTCCTCCATCGACGGGCAGTCGTCGTTGAAGCACAGCTTCCACGGGCGGCCGGGCTTGTACTTCTGGGCGACCGAGACGCGGGGGGTGCGGCCGCAGACCTCGCAGATCTCCTCCAGCTTGTGCACGTCGTAGAAGCGAGGCTGCGGCATCGGGAAGGTCTGGTCGCAGGAGTCGGGCGAGTCGGGGTTCTCGCCGTCCCAGCCGGTGCAGCCGACGAATGACTTGCCGGACTTGCGGGCCCGGATGACGCGCAGCATGTGCGGCGAGCCGTCCTCCTGCTTGCGGCCGGCCTCCTGGCAGACGACGCACGGGCCGAGGACGCGGTCCTCGTCCATGCCGCTCCAGACGAGCCGGGCGAACTGGCGCCAGGGAGCGTCCTCGTCCTCGACGTCGACGTCCTCGCCCATCTCGTCGTAGGCGGAGCGCAGCGCTTCGCGGCTGTCGACGAGCACCTCATCCTTGGTCATCTCGCTCTGCGCGATCTGATCCATCTCGGCCTCGAGCTGGGCGGTCATCTCGGAGTCCGCCACGCGCGGCATGTAGGTCTTGAAGCCCTCGTACATCTTGACCCCGGTCTCGCTGGGCTCCGGCGGGTTGCCGTGGACGTAGCCGCGGTAGTAGAGCTTCTGGATGATGTCCGCGCGCGTCGCCTTGGTCCCCAGGCCGCGCTCCTCCATCATCTCGATCAGCTTGCCCTGGCTGATTCGGGACGGCGGCTGGGTCTCCTTTGAGATCAGCTCGGGCTCGCCGTCGAGGTCGAGCGCCTGGCCCTCCTCGAGCTTCGGGATCTCGGTGTCCGCCGAGCGCGCGTACGTGTAGACCCCCGCGAAGCCGGGATCGACGACGTGTGAGCCGCGCACGAAGTAGTCCTCGGAGCCGGCCTTGATGTCCGCGCGGATCGACTCGGTGATCATCGGCGGGCTGAAGGTGGCGAGGAAGCGGCGGGCGATCAGCTCATAGACCTTGCGGTGGGCCTCCGAGCGCGCCTCGAGGCGCTTCGGGTTGACCGCGGCGGTCGGATAGATCGGCGGGTGGTCGGTGGTCTCCTTCTTGCCGCGGGTCGGCTCGAGCGGCTTGTCGAGGAGGCCCTTGGCGGCGCTGAAGTCGTCGATCTCCACCAGGTCCGAAACGAGCTGCTTCGTGTCCAGCGACTTCGGATAGACCGTGTTGTCGGTGCGCGGATAGGAGACGTAGCCGTCCATGTAGAGGTCCTCGGCCAGGCGCATGGCGCGGGCGGGAGTGATGCCCAAGCGGCTTGACGCGTCGGTGGTGAAGGCCGTGGTGTTCAGCGGGGTGGGCGGCTTGCGTGTCTGCTTGCGGGTCTTGATCGCGGTGACGGTGCCCGGGCTCGTCGTTCCCTTGATGGCCGCGTCCGCCTCCTCCTTCTTCCAGAACTTGTCCGTGGCGTGGTTCGCCTCGAACGAGCCGTCGGGATGGGCGAAGGTCGCGACGATCTCCCAGAAGGGCTCGGGGACGTGGGCGCGGCGCTCCAGCTCGCGCTCGACGATCAGGCCCAGGGTCGGGCTCTGCACTCGGCCGACCGAGAGGAAGTTGGCGCCGAAGCGGCGGGTCGCGCGGGAAACGGCGCGCGTCAGCGTCGCGCCCCAGATCAGGTCGATGTCCTGGCGGGCGGCGCCGGCCTGCGCGAGGTCCATGGAGAGCGTGTCGAGGTTGTTGAAGGCGCGCTCGATCTCGTCCTTGGTCAGGGCGGAGTAGCGGGCGCGCTTGACCGGGGTGCCGTCCTCGTGCACGCCCTCGGCGGTCGCCAGCTCGGGGTTCGCCTCGACGATCTCCTCGAGCGCCTCGAGGCCGATCAGCTCGCCCTCGCGGTCGAAGTCGGTCGCGATCACCAGGTCGGTCGCGTCCTTCGCGACCTTCTTGATCGCCTTGACGACGTTCTTGTCCACCGGCTGCTTGATCAGCGGCGCGTCGATCAGGTCGCGCGGGTCGATCTCCTGCCAGCTCTTGTAGTCCTCCGGGAAGGCCGGATTGAGGACGTGGCCCTTCAGCCCGATCGCGGTCTGGGGCCCGTCGTCGCTCTCCCACGTGTAATAGGGAGTCTTGAAGGAGGCGTCCTCCTTCGCGGTTCCTCCGCTCAGGATCTCGGCGATCTTCTTCGCGCTGTTGTTCTTCTCTGTGACGATCAGTCGCATGGCTGTGTAAGACGGTAGCCGCCGGCCGGGACACCGCTATCAGGGCCAATCCAGGCCGAGGCGCGGCGAGAGTAGCAGGGGACTTTTCGGCCGCCCACCGGTTTCCTGCCCGGTGGAGCGTGATCTCGGCCATTTGACTAGGTTTGGCGCGATGCGCGAATCCGCGGGATTTCGGCGCCACTTCCTCGTTTGCGGCCTCTCGGGCGTGCTCTGCCTGCTCCTCTCGGCGCCCGCCGGCGCGGCCGTGAAGCTGACGCCGAAGAAGGTGATCGTCACCAGCGAGGACGGCCGCGCGGTGATCACCCGCTCGCCGTTCGGGATGTCGTTCAAGGACCGGCGGAAGCGCACGAAACTCCGCGAGCTCGGCAACCAGCGGCTCGGCCCCATCCCCCTCCCGGAGACCGAGGACCCCGAGCCCTACTCGGTCGAGAGGGACCCCGACAACTCCGTCTACTCCCCGCTGACCTACGAGGTCGGAACCGAGCTCCACGAGCAGTGGAACGGCGCGCTCTGGCCCGGCGACACGCTCTTCTCCCGGCGCAGCGGCACCACCCACTCGGCCCGGCGGGTGCTGACGGCGGAGGCCCAGGGCGAGGGCGCGCTGCTGGTGCTCGCGACCTCCGAGAACCGCCGGCGCCTGGTCCTCCGCGTCTTTCCCGACAGCGGAGGCGGCATCCGCGTGAAGGCCCGTCCGTCGTCCTCGAGGGGAGTGATCACGGTCGGGGACTCGTTCGCGGCGGCGCCCGGCGAGGCCTTCCACGGCTTCGGCGGCCGCCACGGGACCGTCGACAAGCGCGGCGAGAAGCTCTACGGGTTCACCGAGCAGGAGAACCTCGGCGGCGAGGAGACGATCACCACCGGCCTCGCCCTGCTCCCGCTCCTCGTCGAGCAGGGGACCGACTACAACGTGGCCCAGCTCGGGCCGGTCCCGATCCCGCCGAACGACCTCCCCGGCGGGTACGAGCGCTACCTGTTCCCGAACGGGATGAACGCCGCGTACTGGCCGCAGGCCTCGTTCATCTCCTCGCGCGGTTACGCGTTCCTGGTGAACCAGCCGCAGTACCTGCGCTGGCGGATGGGCAACGACCGCCCGGACGCGTGGCAGGTGCAGGCATCGGCGCCCTTCCTCGACTACACGGTCTTCTTCGGCCCGGGGCGGAAGCGGGCGATCCGCGAGCTGACGGCGGTGACCGGCCGCCACCGGCTGCCGCCGGCCTGGGCGCAGGGGCCGATGCTCTCCCGCGCGGTGCAGGTGCCGGCGCTGCCGGGGCTGCCGGCCGCCGAGTCCGCCTCGTCCTACCGCAACAAGATCGAGCAGGACCTGGCCGACATGGAGGCCAACGGCGTGCGGCCCTCCGCCTACGCGTTCGAGGGCTGGGCCCTGCTTCAGGACCTGAGCTACGTCCGCAGCGTGATCCAGCGCCTGCACGCGCGGGGCATCAGGGCCGTGCTCTACCTCCGCGCCTACGTCGCCAACGACACGCTCAACACGCAGATGGCCGGCGACTACGAGGAGACGATCGCGAAGGGACTCGTGGCGAAGAACGCCGGCGGCGGTCCCTACATATTCGAGGGGCAACGGCGGCGGGCCCGCGACGCTCCTCGACTTCACCAACCCGAAGACCCGCAAGTGGTGGAAGCGGCGCCTCAACCTGATGCTCGGCCTCGGCATGGACGGCTTCATGCAGGACTTCGGCGAGCAGGTCCAGGACGACATGCGCTTCCACAACAAGTCCGTCGGGTTCGCGATGCACAACCGCTACCCGACGCTGTTCCACAAGGTCTCGCGCCAGATCCTCGACCGCTGGAAGGCCAGGAAGCGCAAGCGGCGCGCGATCTGGTTCTTCACCCGCGCCGGCTACAGCGGACGGCCGGGCAGCGCCGCCTATGAGATGGGGACCTTCCCGGGCGACGAGACCGTGGACTGGGGCGGCGCCTCGGGCCTGCGCTCGGAGGCGCCCGACATGCTGAACCGGGCGGTCGGCGGCGCCTTCGGGTTCACCGCCGACATCGGCGGCTACCTCGACAACCTCACCGGACCGCCCAACGAGGAGATCTACAACCGCTGGACCGAGTGGGCCGCGCTCACCCCCTACTTCCGCGTCCACAACTCCGCCTCGGCGCGGCACGCGGATGCCGTGGTTCTACGGCCCCGACACGCTGGCGCGCTGGAAGGCCATGGCCGCCCTGCACCAGCAGGCGCTCGCCGCTGATCCGCGGGCTCTGGAAGAAGGGGCGCCGGACCGGCATCCCGCCGACCCGGCCGATGTGGCTCCAGGCCCCCGAGGTCCCCGGCTCCCCGGAGCCCGGCGCCGCGGCCAACCAGCAGTGGATGCTGGGGCCGAACGTCCTGGTCGCCCCCGTGGTCCACGAGGGGGCGTCCACCAAGGATGTCGCGCTCCCGCGCGGCTGCTGGACCTACGTCCCCGACGGGCAGCGACATCCTCGGCCCGGCGAGCGATCAACGTTTCGCGCGCCGCTCGGCACCCTCCCCTACTTCTTCCGCTGCAAGACGGACCCCTTCAGGGTCAAGAAGCCCAAGAAGCGGAGGGGCAAGAAGCCCCGCAAGTAGCGAACGGCCCGCCGAGGCGGGTCACGTGCTTCTCGTCCAAAGCCGCTACTCCGACAGCCCGGCGGCTTCGAGGGCGTCCTGTCGCACCTGATAGAGGCAAAGGCGCACGACGACGCCGTCGCGGAACGTCCAGAGCCAGGTGCCGCGAGCCTGCACATCGATTCCATCACGCCCCAGGAGATGATTCGTGAAAGGCATCACCACGTGCTCCCCGGCGTCGAGGTACTCGTCCGCCTCATAACGAACCGAGTCCCAGCTTTTGGCGAACTCCTCCGAGAGGCGTCGAAACTCGTCGAGGTCATAGACGCTGCTGTCCAGGCCGACCGCTCGCGTGAGGTCAATTTCAGCGTCCGGGGCCGCGTCCTTGAACGCCGCATCGAGGTCCCCCCGGTTGAGGGCGGCAAGGGCGTTGCGAACGATCTCCACGTTCTCCTGCGACATCGCCCGGGCAGTATCTCGCGCCAGAGAGCCGCGCTCCATGCAAAGGAGCGGTTCAAAGGAGCGGTTCGCGGCCTTCAGGCCTGCAATCGACGCTCTCTAACCTGTGGGCCATGCCTGCTCAGGCCTACGAGGGCAAGGAGTGCGTCTGCCAGTTCAAGCGCGGGATCTGCGACCAGACCTGCGTCCGGGACATGCTCGAGACGCCCGTCTACATCGCCTGCCTGCGGCTGGGCGGGCGGCGCTGCGTGGTCGTCGGCGGCGGCGAGATCGGGCTGGAGAAGGTCGAGGGCCTGCTCGCCTGCGGCGGCGAGGTGACGCTGGTCGCGCCGGACGCGGTCCCCGAGCTGCAGGAGCTGGCCGAGGAGGGGTCGATCCAGTGGGAACAGCGCGCCTACGAGCCGGCGGACCTCGAGGGCACCTTCATCGTGATCGCCGCCACGAACGACACCGACGTCAACATCGGCGTCTACGAGGACGCCGAGCGCCGGGCGATGCTGGTGAACGTCGTCGACGTGCCCCCGCTCTGCAACTTCATCCTGCCCGCGATCGTGCGCCAGGGCTCGATGGCGATCGCGATCTCCACCCAGGGCGCCTCACCGGCCCTCGCGAAGCGGATGAAGGCCGAGATCGCCGAGCAGTTCGGCGAGGCCTACGCCGAGCTCGCGCTCGTGCTGAACGAGGTCCGCGGCTGGGCCAAGGACACCCTCCCTACATATAGGGACCGCAAGGAGTTCTTCGAGGGGATCGTCAACGGCGATCCCGACCCGATCGAGCTGATCCGCGCCGGCCGCCGCGACGAGCTCGACGCGCTGATCGAGTCAGCGAGGGAGCGCAGCGCCGCCGCGCTCGCCCCGGGCCCGGGCTAGTCCTTCCAGGCCCAGGTCTCGAGCGAGTCCTCGAAGTCCCCGACCTCGTCGTCGAAGTTCTCCTCGAGGGCGGTGAAGGTGACGGTGTAGGCGGTGTCATCGCGGATGACCGCGACGAGCCGGGCCTTCAGGTCCAGATCCTGAAAGGTCTGCGTCGCGTCGAACTGTCAGCCCGGACTCCCCGCCCAGCGTCGCGTCCTCCCCCTCCCCCTCGATCTCCATGCCGACGGCGGCGGTGTTGTCGAGGGTGATCTGCGCGGTACTCCTCGAGCGTGAGGCCGGACGGCAGCTCCTCGGTGGCGACGTTGATGTTGGTGGCGAAGTCGTCCTCGCGCTCCTTCGCCCACGCGTTGTCGAGCTCGAAGGTGACGTCCCCGCCCAGATCGGAGTCGAGCTGGTCGTCGGTCGCACCCTGGGCCGCATCGAGCTCGTCGTCGCTGAGCTCCTCGTAGCCCGCGGGGATCTCGACCTCGTAGACGTCGTTGGACTCCTGGATCGGCTCGTCCTCGTCGCAGGCGGCGATCACCAGCGCGGCCGAGGCGACGGCCAGGGCGACGAGGATGCGCTGCAGGAAACGCGATCCCATCAGCCCTCCGGCAGCGCGTAGATCGCGACCGCCGCGTACTGGATCGCCGCCGCGGCGATCACCAGCACGTGGAAGATCTCGTGGTAGCCGAAGACCTCGGGGTTCGGGTCGGGCTTCTGGCGGGCGTAGACGACGGCGCCGAGGGTGTAGAGCGCGCCGCCGAGCGCGATCAGGCCGACCCCGACCGGCCCCATCTCCTCCCAGAGCTGCGGCAGCGCCGCGATCGCGACCCAGCCGGTCGAGAGGTAGACGATCGGGGTGACCCACTTCGGCGCGTTCCACCAGGCGAGGTTGAAGATCGCTCCGGCCGCGGCCAGCGCCCAGACCGAGATCAGGATCACCTCGGCCAGCGTGCCGTGCAGGTTCAGGAGCGCGAACGGGGTGTAGGTGCCGGCGATCAGCACGAAGATCATGGTGTGGTCGAGCCGGCGCATCCAGCGGCGCGGGCCCGGGCGCCAGGTGACGCGGTGATAGAGGGCGCTCGTGCCGAGGAGCGCCGAGAGGGAGAACGCGTAGATCGACATCGCGACCGTCGCGCGGGTGCCCTCGGCGGCGACGATCAGCGCGCCGCCCGCCAGCAGCGAGACGAAGAACGCCCACTGGTGCGAGACGCCCCGCAGCCGCGGCTTCGGGATCGCCTTGGCGGCGGCCTCCGCGGCGGCGCCCGCCGCCTCGGCGGCGCCCGCGGCGCGCTCGCGCGCGGTCTCGAGGCCGTGGGCAGCCGCGTCCCGGGCAGCCCCGAGCCGTTCGCCGGCTGCGTCGGCCGCGCCGCGGGCGGCGTCGAGCGGGTCCGCTCCCCTGCGTGCCTCGTCGGCCGTCATCGCCGCACACGATAGTCGCGGAGGCCGCCGCCGCCGAGCACTGTGGCGCGGCTCACAGGCCGCACCGGTTCCAGCCGCGCAGGGGCCCCGTCCAAGTTGGGTCATTCGAGACGCGTGACCGGGGCGCCGTGGGTTTGTTGGAGCTTTTTGCGGCCTATAGGGGGTACAAAGCTCCAAAACCTCATAAGCGGAACGTAGGTCCTCCTATATCTAGTGTCGTGGCGGCCAAAAGCGACTACTAGAACTAGTACACTGGGCGTGTGGATTGCCCCAGCTGCCAGACCCAGACGAGGGTGCTCGAGACCCGGTCGGCCGCCGGCGGCGCGGTGCGCCGCCGGCGCCGCTGCCCGGGCTGCGACCGGCGCTTCACGACCTTCGAGCGCCGCGAGCACGAGCCGGCCTGGGTCATCAAGCGGGACGGCGAGCGCCAGCACTTCAACAGGGAGAAGCTGGCCGGCGCGCTGACCCGTGCCACCCACAAGCGCGACGTCGATCCCCGGCACCTGGAGCTGCTCGTCAACCGGATCGAGGCGGAGGCCGAGACCGCCGGCGGCGAGCTCCACGCGAACACGATCTCCGACCTCTGTCTCGCCGGTCTTGACCGCAATCGACCACCGAGCCTTCCTCCAGTTTGCGGGAACTCTTCCGGACGGTTCTTCCGGCGACCGCAAAGACCGCGATTTTTCCCCGCTCCCAAGCGTCGATTCCGTCCGAATCGAAGAGGATTCTCCGGGGTCTACCGCTGAGACCGAGTCGAGAGGAGATTTTTGATGGCCAGGGCAGCTTCGAAGGCGACCAGGACGACCGAGATGGGCCTCGCCATCGAGCGCCGCTTCTCCACGGCCGGGGTCCATCCGTATGACGAGATCGAGTGGGAGACCCGCGACGCGGTCATCGGCGATCCGGAGAATCCTGCGTTCGAGCAGCGCGGCGTCGAGTTCCCGAAGTCCTGGACCCAGAACGCGACGAACATCGTCGCCCAGAAGTACTTCCGCGGCCAGCCCGGATCGCCGGAGCGCGAGAGCTCGGTCAAGCAGATGGTCAGCCGGGTCGCCGGCACCATCGCCGACTGGGGCCGGGAGGGCGGCTACTTCGCCTCCGACGAGGACGGCGACGCCTTCGAGGCGGAGCTGACCTCGATCCTGGTCAACCAGAAGGCCGCCTTCAACAGCCCGGTCTGGTTCAACGTCGGCTGGCGCAAGAGCCCGCAGTGCTCGGCCTGCTTCATCCTCTCGGTCGAGGACGACATGGAGTCGATCCTCGCCTGGAACACCAAGGAGGGGACCATCTTCAAGGGCGGCTCCGGGTCGGGGATCAACCTCTCCAAGATCCGGGGCTCGATGGAGCCGCTGGCCAAGGGCGGGATCGCCTCCGGCCCGGTCAGCTTCATGCGCGGCGCCGACTCCTGGGCCGGCGCGATCAAGTCCGGCGGCGGCACCCGCCGCGCGGCCAAGATGGTCGTGCTCGACGTCGACCACCCGGACATCGAGCGCTTCATCTGGTGCAAGGCCGACGAGGAGAAGAAGGCCGCCGCCCTGCGCGACGCCGGCTTCGACATGCGCCTGGACTCCGAGGCCTTCGGCTCGATCCAGTTCCAGAACGCCAACAACTCGGTCCGCGTCACCGACGAGTTCATGGAGGCCGCGGACAAGGGCGAGGACTGGGACCTGATCGGCCGCGTCGACGACAAGCCGATCAAGACGCTGCCGGCACGCGAGCTGCTCGACCAGATCGCCGACGCCGCCTGGCAGTGCGCCGATCCCGGCGTCCAGTACGACACGATCATCAACCGCTGGCACACCTGCCCCGAGTCGGGCCGGATCAACGCCTCGAACCCGTGCTAGCGAGTACATGCACGTCGACGACTCGGCCTGCAACCTCGCCTCGCTGAACCTCATGAAGTTCCGCCGCGAGGACGGGAGCTTCGACGTCGACGACTTCACCCACGCGGTGGACATCGTCTTCCTCGCGCAGGAGATCATCGTCGGCCCGTCGAGCTATCCGACCGAGGAGATCGGCGCCAACGCCCGCAAGTTCCGCCAGCTCGGCCTGGGCTACGCCAACCTCGGCGCCCTGCTGATGTCGAACGGGCTGCCCTACGACTCCGACGAGGGCCGCGCCGTCGCCGGCGCGATCACCGCCCTCATGACCGGCCGCGGCTACCGCCGCTCGGCCGAGGTCGCGGGAGCGATCGGGACCTACGAGGAGTACCCCAAGAACCGCGAGGCCCACAACCAGGTCATGCGGATGCACCAGCAGGCCGCCTACGAGATCGAGGACGAGCTGGTCGAGGAGGGGCTGCTGCACGCCGCCCGCGAGTCATGGGACGAGGCGGTCGCCCTGGGCGAGACCCACGGCTACCGCAACGCGCAGGCCACGGTGCTCGCCCCCACCGGGACGATCAGCTTCCTGATGGACTGCGACACCACCGGGATCGAGCCCGACTTCTCCCTGGTCAAGTTCAAGGAGCTCGTCGGCGGCGGCCAGATGAAGATCGTCAACAACTCGGTGCCGCTGGCGCTCGAGACCCTCGGCTACTCGCAGTCCGAGGTCGAGCAGATCGAGGCCCACATCAACGAGCACGCGACGATCGTCGGCGCTCCCGGGGCTGAAGGACGAGCACCTGGCAGTGTTCGACGTGGCCGTCGGCGAGCGCTCGATCTCGCACACGGGCCACATCGACATGATGGCCGCGGCCCAGCCGTTCATCTCCGGCGCGATCTCGAAGACGGTCAACCTGCCCGAATCGGCCACCGTCGCCGACATCGCCGACGCCTACTCATACGGCTGGCAGCAGGGCCTGAAGGCGCTCGCGATCTACCGCGACGGCTCCAAGACCGCGCAGGCGCTGAAGACCGACGCCGGCGAGAAGAAGAAGGCGGAGGCCGAGGCAGATCGTCGAGGCCACGCCGAGCCGCAAGAAGATGCCGCGCGAGCGCGAGTCGATCACCCACAAGTTCTCGATCGGCATGCACGAGGGCTACATCACCGCCGGCAAGTACGAGGACGGCTCGGTCGGCGAGATCTTCCTCACCGACATCGGCAAGGAGGGCTCGACGATCAAGGGCATGATGAACGCCTTCGCGACCGCGGTCTCGATCGGCCTCCAGTACGGCGTGCCGCTCGAGGACTTCGTCAAGAAGTTCAGCTACATGCGCTTCGAGCCGGAGGGCATCACCCGCAACCCGGAGATCCCCTTCGCCAAGTCGATGCCCGACTACATCATGCGCTGGGTCGCCAGCCGCTTCATCGACGACGTCGACTACCTCGAGAGCCTCGGGATCATGACCGACGAGGTCAGGGCCCGAAAGGACGCGCAGCTGGCGCTGCCGACCGAGGAGACGAACGGCGGCTCGAGCAAGCCGGCCAACGGTTCCAACGGCCACTCGAACGGCGAGGCCCCAGGCGGCGACACCGGCGGCTCGGACAACCCGGGCACGACAGCCACGCCTGCCGCGGAGGCGCTGACCGACACGCCCCCGGTGGTCCCGGCCAGGATCAGCCCGGACCTGGAGCTGGGCCCGGCCTGCGACCAGTGCGGCGGCATGATGCAGCGGACGGGCAGCTGTTACACGTGCTCGAGCTGCGGCAACAACACCGGCTGCGGCTGAGCCGGCGGGACACCCAGTTTTCGGCTGGCTCTGAGCAGCGGCCCGATAGGGTCCGCCCATGAGCGGGAAGATCGTTGGCGCGGGACTGGTGGCACTCATGGCCGTGGGGCTGGCACTGGCCGGCAATGCGCCCGCGGAGCCTGGAGCGGTGACCTCGGGCTCCGCCCTCGGGACCAACGGCCGGATCATCTTCCGCTCTTCGACGATGGCGACGATGGTCGACATCTACACGATGAACTCCAACGGCACCGGCATCACGCCCCTGCTCGCCGACGCCAACGACGACCGGGACGCCAGCTTCTCGCCCAACGGCAAGAAGATCGTCTTCCGTCGGGTCAGCGGGGGCGAGCAGGACATCTACATCGCCAACGCCGACGGCAGCAACCAGGTCAACCTGACCGGCGACAACTCCCTCGCCTCGCGCTTTCCGACCTTCTCTCCCGACGGCAAGCGGATCGCGTACGCGCAGCAAACGGGGCCGGGCAACCGCGACGTCATGGTCATGAACGCCGACGGCCACGGGAAGACCAACCTCACAGCCGCCAACCTGACCGACGACGACTTCCCGAGCTTCTCGCCTGATGGAAAGCGACTGGCCTTCGAGCGCGTCCTCGTCGGGGCAAGCGAGGTCTTCGTCATGAATGTCGACGGCTCCAACGCGATCAACGTGACGAACACCGGCAGCTACGAGTCGATGCCGTCGTTCTCCCCCGACGGCAAGAGGATCGCGTTCATCACCAACCGGGTGCCGATGTCCAGCACCGACATCTGGGTGATGAGCTCCGACGGCTCCGGTCAGTCGCCGCTCACCTCCGGGCCGGAGCAGGACATCTCGCCGCAGTTCTCCCCGGACGGCAAGAAGGTCGCCTTCAACAGGCAGGTGATGTCGACGAGTGACGTCTGGACCGTCGACCCAAGCGGCGCGAACCCGGTCAACCTGACGAGCTCGTTTGCCGAGGAGGCGAGCGCCCCGGACTGGGAGGCGATCTTCAAATGCGCGAAGGGGCGCGCGACGATCGTCGGTACCGACGCCACCGAGACGCTGAGGGGGACGAAGAAGAAGGACGTCATCGTCGGCAACGGCGGCAACGACACGATTCGCGGACTCGCCGGCAAGGACCGCATCTGCGGCGGCCGGGGCAAGGACAGGCTCTTTGGCGGCGGCGGGGCCGACGGCCTCTATGGCCAGCAGGGCAAGGACGAGCTGGCCGGAAACAAGGGCAAGGACAAGCTCAAGGGCGGCAAGGGCAAGGACGTCGAGCGCCAGTAGCCTGGCCGGGCTTGACCGCCCTGCTAACGATGTGAGGCATGGCGGAGTGCACGCATCTGGAGTTCGGACCGGAAGGTTCCACGGCCTGATGACGACCTGGATTTTCGAACCGGGCCACACCGCGATCGAATTTCGCGCGCGGCACATGATGGTCACCTGGGTGCGTGGAGCGATCAAGGACGTTCACGGCAAGCTCGAGTTCGACTGGGACAGCTGTCTCGACACCACCTTCGAGGGGCGGACCGACCTGCGCAAGCTGTGGTCGGGCGAGGCGGCGCGCGATGAGCACCTGCGCAGCGCCGACTTCTTCGACGTCGAGAACCACCCCGAGCTGACCTTCTCGGGCCGCTTCACCGAGCGCGTCGGATTCAGGGACTTCCGCGCGGTCGCAGACGTCACCATCCGGGGGACCACGAAGCCGGTCGAGTTCGACGCCAGCTACCTCGGCGAGTGGGAGGCGCCGTTCTGGGAAGACGAGGATGGGAGCAGGGGCACTATGCGCCGAATCGGGTTTCACGGGCAGGCCAGGGTCAACCGCCATGACTTCGGCGTCTCATGGCAGGACGAGCTGCCCGGCGGTGGGGTCGTGGCCGGCAACACGATCTACCTCGATCTCGACCTGGAGGCGATTCGGCTCGACGACCTCAAGAGAACGGGCGCCGACGACTACTACCGCGAAGAAATCGAGTCCTTCGCCAAGGACTCCTAGCAGGCGGTCGGCCTCCGGCTACGCCGTGACCGGCTCGCGGACACCCTCCGCGGCCAGGGCCTCACCGGCGGCGCGCCTCCCCGCCTGGATCGCTCCGTCGAAGTAGCCCATCCAGCGGGTCGCGGTCTCGGTCCCGGCCCAGTGGATCCGGCCGACCGGCTCGCGCAGCGCGCGGCCGTAGGAAGTCCAGGTCCCGGGGGTGGGAACGCCCGCGTAGCAGCCGCGGGAGTAGGGCTCGGCGCTCCAGTCCTTCTCGATGTAGCCCGAGACCTCGGCGACCTTCGGGCCGAACAGGCGGCGGAAGGTCCCGAGCACCGCCTGGCGCCGCTCGGCCTCCGAGGCCGCCCCCAGCCGACGGGCCGCATCCCCCTCGAGGAATCCGAGCAGCACGCCCGGCGTCCCATTCGGCGGGGTGTTGTCGAAGATGACCTGGACCGGGCCGGGCAGGCTGATCGCCTGGCCGCAGAGCCCGTCCTCGCGCCAGAACGGCTCGTCGTAGATCGCCATGCACTTCATGACGGTGCCCATCGGCATACGCTGGGTGAGCTGGTCGCGCGCCGCGGGCATCGCCGGGTCGTAGTCAAGGCGGCCGGCGAGGGCCGGCGGCAGCGCGACGATCGCCCGCCTGGCGCGGACGTCGCCGACGACCACGTCGTCTCCGTCGATGCGGATCGACGCCACCGGGCTCTCGAGCAGGACCCGGTCGCCCAGCTCCTCGGCCATGCGGATCGAGATCGCCTGCGAGCCGCCGACGATCCGGTCCTGCTGGCCTCCGCCCTCGACGTTGGCCAGGTCGTCCCAGCCTCCCGCCGAGGCCGCGTAGAAGCAGACGTGCAGCAGGCTGAGGTCGGCCGGCTCGACCGAGAAGATGGCGCGGATGCCCGTCGCCAGTGCCTCGCGGGCCGTGGAGCCGCGGGCATTGCGGCGGATCCAGCTGGCGAACGTCTCGGCGTCGAGCCGCTGCGCGTCGGGGGCATCCCAGGGCGCCTCGGGATCGACCTTCTTGATCAGCCGCTTCAGGCGCAGGTCGGCGCGGCCGTACTCGGCCATGACGAGCGGGTTCAGCCGGGGGATGGTGCCGCTGTAGCGGCTGAGCTTGCCCTTGGCGTTCTCGAACAGGGTCTTGCCGTCGATGTTGGTCGGGTAGGTCTCGAGCCCGAGCTCGCGCATCAGGCCGAGGACCTCGTGCTGGGTCGGGCCGACCCACTGCCCGCCGAGCTCGACCACGTCCTCGGCCCGCTCGCCGACCGAGTGGTTGAGGGTCCGGCCGCCGACCCGGTCGCGCGCCTCGAGCACCAGCACCTCGGCGCCCGCCGCGGCCAGCTCGCGCGCCGCCGCCAGGCCGGAGAGCCCGGCTCCGACGACGACTACGTCGCAATCACGCATCGCCACCAGTATCCCCCGTCGGCAGCTCCACGGTCCCATCGATCAGCGGGATCACCGAGCCGCTGACCCGCACCCGGTCCCCGTCCATCCGGGCCTCGAGAAGGCTGGGCCGGCCCATCTCGTGGCCCTGGTCCACCGTGATCTCCTCGATTCCCCGCCGCTGCTGCATGTACGCGCACAGCGGCCCGACGGCCGAGCCGGTCGCCGGATCCTCTCCCAGCGGCAGGATCCGGGCGAAGCCGCGGGCGCGGACGCGTCCCCCGTCCGGGTCCAGCCATGCCAGGTAGATGACGACGGCCTCGTGGGGCCGCAGCAGCGCGTCGATCGCGGGATAGTCCGGTTGGGCCCGCGCCAGCGCCTCCGATGAGGCCACCGGAACGATCAGGTGCGCCACACCGGTCGAGACGACCTGCGGCGGCAGCTCAGGATGGGAGTCGCCCGCGTCCATGCCCACGGTCGCCATCGCGCCGCCTCGGTCCAGCTCCACACCGAACTCGGCGGGCTCCTGCAGCATCGAGGCGCGCCAGCGCTCCTTGCCGTCGGCGGCCTCCCGTTCGACCTCCACGGGCTGCAGCCCGGCCCCGGTCTTCTGCACATAGCTCGCCGCATCCGTCCCGTTCCAGCGGGCGACCGCGACAGCGGTGCCGAGCGAGGGGTGGCCGGCGAAGGGCAGCTCCTCCCCAGGGGTCCAGATCCGGTTGCGATAGTCGGCGCCGTCCCCGGCGGTCTGGACGAAGGTGGTCTCCGACAGCCTCGTCTCCTTCGCAAAGGCGAGCATGACCTCGTCGCTCACCCCGTCGGCATCGGCAACCACGGCGAGCCCGTTACCCGCGAGCGGGCGTTCGGCGAAGACGTCGAGGAAGGAGACCCGATGGGCCATCCCGACAGGTTCTCAGGCTGCGTGGGCGGCGCGGGCGTTCGCCAGATCGGCCTCGGCGGCCGAGATCATCTCCTGCGTGGAGATGCCCTTGGTGCGCTCGGCGACCCCGAAGTCGAGCGACACGTCGACCTGGCGATCTCGCGAAGCGCGGCGCGAACGACGCCGTCGACGCGCTGGCAGACCATCGCGGCGGCGAAGCGATCGGCGCCGGGAAGCAACATCGCGAACTCGTGCTTGCTCCGGCGCATGCTCAGGTCCCCCTCCCGGAGGACCCCGGCGAGCACCTGGAGGACCCGCGCGAGTGGGTCGCCGTCACCGCTGTCGGCGCCGGGGGCGTCCACGCTCGCGATCACGAGCGTGAGCGGTTCACGCTCGCGCTCGGTCAGCCCGATCTCGACGTCGAGCGCCGCGCGCAGCCAGCCTGTGCGGTCTGTTCCGCTGGGATTGCCCACACCTCCACTTTCGGCCATTTCGAGCCCGGAAACAGCCGTACAAACTACGGAAATCGGCCTTTTTAGGCACGTATTTGCGGCTCAGACGCCCGTGTGACGGGCTCGGAAAGCAGCGACGAGTCTCCGAGCTCCCAGGCCCCCATGACGTGCTCGGCCCAGAGCGCGTCGAGCGCGAGCAGGGCCTGCGCGCCAAGCATGATGTCTCGCGTCAGCTCGGGCTCGGCCACGGCGAGCCCCTGCGCCATGTCGTAGGCAGCGATGTTCTCGTGGACGGAGTCGGCCTCGACGTGCTCGTCGAAGAAGTCGATCGCGTCCTCGTCGGCCCCGAGCCGGTGCAGCGCGGTGGCGTAACGGCGGTTCGGGACCGGCGAGGTCGAGCTCGAAGACGGCGAGGTGCCCGACGATCGCGCCGCGCAGGCGGCGGTGGAGCCCGAACAGCGACATCAGGTTGACGGTGGCCAGGGTCACCCCCGGGATCCGGTCGAGGTAGGCGCCGTAGGTGGGGTCGAGGCCGAGCGACTCCATCGACTTGGCGAACAGCTCGGCGTGGATCCGCTCGGGGTTCTCCTCCGCCGAACTCGTCGGCGAGGACCTCGACCAGCGCCGCCTTCGCCGGGCCGTCCAGCCGCGGGATCCCCCAGGCGTGGGGATCGGACTCCTTCAGCTGGTACGCGGAGCGGTGGATGACGAACTCGCGGAACTGGTCCAGGTCGGCGTCGGCGGCGATGTAGCGGGAGAGCGAGGGGCCGTCGTCGTCCCGGGCGAGCTCGGCGAGCGTCAGGCCGACGCGGCCGGGCTCGACCTCCTGGATCGGGCCGGCCACCTCGCGGATCGCCTGCTCGAAGCCGCGCTCGAGCTCGGCCCGGAATCCCAGCAGCGAGGGCTCCCACTCCCAGTGCGGATCGACGAGGTCGAAGGAGCGGTAGTGCAGCTCGTAGGCGACGTAGAGGGCGAGCTGGCAGTCCTCCGATAGCGGATCGCCCTCCACCGACCGGCCAATTGACGGTGTCGGCGGGGCGGCGAAGGCGCTCGACCAGCGCGTGCGCTGAGCTCGCCGCGCGGCTGGGGAAGATCGCTCATCGGGTCTTCACCTCCTTGTCGTTCGAACCTCCTTGCGCCAGGCGTCCCTGCCCGGCCCAGCGGTCGTACCCGGCACTCGCGCTGTGAAAAACCCGCTCGATAGCGGCTCCGAGGTTTTCCTGACGGCATGGCGGGAAAGCTGGCCGGGATGCCCGTCGAGATCACGGCATATCCCGACGGCCCCTACCTGGTGCGCGGCGAGTTCGAGCTGCACACCGTCGAGGGCGGGGTCGAGCGCCGGCGCAAGACGATCGCGCTCTGCCGCTGCGGCCGCTCACGCATCCACCCCTACTGCGACGGGACTCACAAGCTCGCGGGGTTCCGCTCCGACGGCGACGAGCCCGCCGCGGTCGCCGCCGACGCCGTCGTGGTCGCCGCACCCGACCGCTCGCGGTAGCGGCGCCGCAGCTCTCGCCGCGAGCTCGCCGCCCGCGGAACCCGGCCGCCCGCATACGCCACCCCGCCGTGCACCAGCCGCTGCCACAGCGCGGCCCACATGCAGACCGCGCGCTCCGCGATCCACGCGGGCGCCAGCAGCGAGGAGCTCGCCGGGAAGACCGCCTCGCCACCGGCGCGGCGCCGGCCGATCTCGGCGAGGCCGACCGACCCGAGCGCGGCCGCGGCGACCGCGCGCCACCGCCCGCGAGCGAGAGCCCACAGCGCCGCCGGGCCGATCGCAAGGAACAGCGCCATCCGCCCCGGCTGCGCCAGCTCGTCGTAGGCCTGGCGCACCCGCTGACCCAGGAAGTGCTCGGCGCTCGGCGGCCGCCGCAGCACGTAGAGGTCGAGCGGGCTGGTCACGCTCCCGCCCGCGGCCTCGATCGTCCTGATCAGCTCGAGGTTCTCGAAGATCACGTCGCCGTCGTAGCCGCCGGCCCGCTCGAACGCGCTCTTCCGCACCGCCAGCGTCCCCGGGAAGTCGCGCCCGACCGACCGGTTCAGCAGCGTCCGGGCGGTGTCCCAGCGCGCGTGCCAGGGCAGCGGGTGGAAGTAGTTCTGCGGGCGCACCAGGTCGTACTCGTCGAGCAGCGCCGCCACCCGCATCAGTCCGGCTCGGTCCCAGCGCACGTCGTCGTCGGCGATCACCACCCGCTCGTTCCGCGCCTCCCGCACGCCGGTGATCACGTTGCCGACCTTGCCCATCGGCGTCCGCAGCTCCGGGTCCGGCGCCAGGTGCCGCCCCAGCTCCCCCCACAGTCGCTGCATGCCGATCGAAGTGCGGTTCCGCGGAGCCGTCGACGATCACTAGCTCGTCCACCGTCCCCGCCAAGCTCGCGCAGGTAGGCGGTCAGCTCCTCGAGACCCTCGTCCGAGCTCAGTCGGATCGGCAGGACGTAGGAGACGAGGGCCGGGCACGGCAATTCCCTACCCGGCGAGTCGACCCGTGAACCCGCTGCCCTCTGGCGGACGGAGTACTGTCGGATTCGCGGCGCGACTCTTCGCTCCGCAATCGGTTTTCAGTTCACGCCCACACTGCGAGGGATCAGAAAATGGCTCGCCGCCTCCGCTCCAAACTCAGCTATTCGAACGTAGTCGCCACCCTGGCTCTCCTCGTCGCGATCTCCGGCGGCGCCACCGCCATCGCGATCAGCGCGGGCAAGAACACGGTCACCACCAAGTCGATCAAGCCGGGCAACGTCACCGCGCGGGACCTGGGGCCGATCAGAACCGTGATCGAAGCAGGCGACTCTTCCCGGCGGTGACGGCTGATACCAGTGGAAGGTTCAGTGGATTCAGTTGGAGTGCCCCCAGGGAGCCAGGCCCCTCAGCGGCGGCGGTGCAGGACCCGGCGGCATCGGCACTTCAACTCTCTGTGCCAACGCCGAAGGGATGGGAAGTTGGCATTCGGACGACGGAGTGCCGCTGGGCCCGCGTGGTTACCGGCTATGTGGTTTGTCTTGAGGACAAGACCAGGGAAGCCCGCTAACAGGTAGTATAGCCCGCGCGCGGCTGCAGCTACGCCACGCAGCCGCGAACTCTTAGCGGCGCTTCTTCGAGCTGCCCGCCTCATACGGATAGCCGCCTTGCCGTCTTCACGAGCGCGCGGAATAGACGTATCGGGCGCGGACCAGGTCTGGGTGAACCGATAGATCCCCCTGAAGCGTCCGTCCGAGTCGGTGCGGAGCTGCTTGAACGTTCGCCACTTCCTTCCCGCCCGCGCCTGCAGGGTCACTGCTCGGCTATCCGCGTTTGGCCCTGGCAGCGAGCCAGCGAATCGAGCGTTCTGGCCGTTTCGGAGGCGGTCCGCCGGGCACCCGCAAGCACAGGCACAACGATTGACCGCAGCAATTGCCTCGTCCGCTAAGACTTCGTTGTTCGCATCGGTAGACGATGGACAGATCCCGCGGACGGCCCGGCTCAGTTGGGTCGCGAAACGTCCATTCGGCTGACTCGTTGTCTCGGCTACGAGTTCCGGCGCTGAGTCGGCGAAGCGCGATGCGTCTCAAAGATGCACACCGTCGCCCCCTCGACCGCCTCTCCGTCGGCGGAGAGTCAGCTTGCCGCGAACGACAGGCCGCTCAGTGGAACGGATGCGCACGCCTGGAAATCATTCCAGCGCCTGTCTCGACCCCAGCGCTGCAGTTGTGCAGCGGGCACTCGGCCCACCCGAGCTGGGGCACGAGTTATCGACCTGAACCGTCTTCGATCTACGCATGTCGACTGGTTACCCGCGACGTCGTAGCGCACACTCGCGACCGCGTTCGGACCGTTCAGCGAATGGGGCGCGGCGAGGTATCGATCGCCGCGCTGATCTGAGCTTGCATGACGGGCAGGGCTGAAATCGATCCACCCATCCAGGACGGCCAGGGACCGGCCAGTGGCACGCAGCTCTCGATTTCGTTGACGACCTGTCCGTTCGCGAACACCTTCCAGCTCCGGACGCCACCGCCGGCCGGATCGGTCGAGTCGAGCTCGAGCGTCTCGGTGCCGTGCTTGGTCCCTTCGGAGAGCAGCGAGCCGCCGGCCGAGAGGGTCGGCGGCGCGGGGTCGTCGATGACGAAGAACAGGTGGTGGACGTTCAGGACCGGCACCGTGGTGCGATCACAGGTGGGGCGGTAGCACCGCATGAAGAAACTGATCCCGGTCGTGCCGGGCCTGGGCCAGCTCAGAAACGAGCCCTGGCCGACCGTTGCGAACGACTGCGCTTCGTAAGGGGTCGGCCACCAGAAGCCGCCCACCCCGTTGTCGGTTCTTATGAAGTAGGTGGCGCTGACGGAATCGAACGTTGTCCCGTGCGGGGCGTTGAAGCCCCACGATGCCCAGTCGCCATCCTGAGAGATCCCGCCATGCGTGATCGAAAGCCCATGGGTCGGGTTGCCGCAGTCGTAGTAGAGGCCGAAGTTCGAGGGCGTCTCGGAGCGCTGCCAGAACGCATCTGACGCAGTCGGGTTCTCGGGCAGGCACGCGGCGACGTAGTACGGCAGGGCTTCCGCGCGCGCCGAGTTGAGGAGGAGCCCGCAGAGGCCAAGGGCGAGGACGGTCGCGAGCCGTGTAGCGAGGGATGCAATCTCACTTCTCAAAGCCGAACCCCCCGCCACCGCCAGAGCCACTCGATCCGCCGCCCCCGCCGCTCGGAGCTGGAGCGCCGAACTCACCACCGCCGGTGGGGCTGGACGCTGCCGGACTCCCGGCGTCGGTCTCGAAGCTGAACTGCTTTGCGGCCTGCTGGGCCGGCGTCGGCGCGGCCGCCTCCGATGCGTCGGCCTCAATTTCCTGAGCGGTGACGGGCTCTCCTCCTGCCGGCCCCGCTTCCGCCTCGTCGATCGGGGTCTCGGCGGGCCGGATCGTTTCCTCGATCGCTGGACCTGAGGAGTCATTACCTCCCGCGACCAGGCCCGGCTCGACCACACCGGTCGCGACGCAAGCCGCGCCACCGGCGGCAGTTGCTCCGCAGACGGCCAGGACTTTGGCGACGGTCGCCATCCCGGCACCGCGTGCTCCGCCGGCCGCCGCGACCTGGGAGGTCCCGTCGCCGGCGCCGCGGCTCATCAATCCGACGCCAACCTCGCGCGCCTTGTCCATAAGGGCACCGCCGCGGTCGGCGATCCACTCGTGCGGTCGTCCGCCAGCCGAATAGTCGAGCGCGGGTCCGGTCGACATCAGCTCCAGGACGCGGTGCGGGATCTGGCGGAACGCCCGGAGCTTCGCCCGGCAGCCGGCACAGCTTCGGAGGTGGATGTGGACCTCCTCGGCGCCGTCAACCTCGACCTCCCCATCGGCGAGTGCAGACAGGGATGCCGCCAGCTCCTCGCAGCGCCTGCCCTGCTCGATGTCCGCAAAGGCCTCGAAGAACCGTTTGCGACCTTCGGCCATGCAGCGGTTGATCTTGGTGTACGTCCAGCCCGTGATCTCGCCGATCTCGGCGTACGAGTACCCCTCGGCCTTCAGCGTCAGCGCCCGGACCTCCTGCGGTTTCAAGGTCCGGAGTGCCTCGCCGCTCCGCGTCACGCGCTCGCGGCGAACCGCCCGGTCGTTGGGGCCGGGGAGGTCCGAAGCGATCGAGTCGAGGGGGTCGCGATCGGGCTCGTCCTCGTCTACCGGTGGCCGCCCGCTCAGGAGGCGTTCGCGCTGGCGTCTGACGGCGAGCGCCTCGCGCTTAGTGACGGTCTGCATCCAGCGAACCAGCGAGACCCCCGTGATCGGCGGGGCCTTGGTCAACAGGATCTCGAGCGCGCGTTGGTACGCATCTTCGGAGTCGTCTGCGCAGATCGAGTACCGGCGGGCCGTCCGGCGGAACACGGCGTCGTGGCTTTGGATCAGTTCCGAGGCTGCGCGCTTCCGCGACTCAGGAGTTGCCTCCTCCGTGCGCTCGTCCGTGACTCCGTCCAGTGCCGCCAAGTCCCTCACCTCTTTCACCCCTAAGTGAGGGAAAAGCTGCCACCGGTCACCCCCGGCGAGCGCCGATTCATTTCGCTATTTGCGAAGAACCGACGCGCCCGATGCTCGCAATTTCCGAGAACTTCGTACCAACTTCTCGACGCCCGGGGCGAATCGAGTGCTGTGCAGACTCGAGGGGCGAGTGTCTCTCCTCGGCGATTCCCTGGCGGATACGGACTTGCCTGATCCCGGCCAAAGCACGATCATCGCCACGTGCGCGGTCGTCGGCACGGTCTTCGGAGGGGCGTTCGGTCTATTGCGGCACCGCTCCATCGAAGAGGCACAGCCGTCGGCCTTCTTGGGCGGAGTCATGGGGGGTGCGGTAGGGATCGTGATTTATTCGTGCCTACTCCTGGGCGGCGTACCATGAGGTCGATGGGTGAACTTCGTCCTCTTCTGATCGGTATCGGCGTCGGCCTCCTGGCGACGGCGGTCCTGTGGGGACTCGCTTATGCCCTAGGAGCGCCGTACGAGATCTATGGCACGCTTGCGCTGATCGGTGTGTGCTGCGGGTCAGGGACGGGCGTCGTGCTCTGGGACAACGAGTTCGGACCGCAGAGCCGTAAGAGCGGATCGAAGGGTCGCCGCTCGGCGCGGTGAGCCGCAGGCCCAGCTGCCAGACGCCTTGCCCGCGCTGGCCAGGCGTGCGGCTATCCTCGCCCGGCTGTCATGCCTGGCGCCCGAATCACCGATAGAAAGCTGCGATGAGCACCGCGATCGTCACCGGCGGAGCAGGATTCCTGGGCTCGCACCTGAGCGAGGCGCTGCTCGAGCGCGGGCACCGCGTGATCTGCATCGACAACCTGGAGACCGGCAACCTCCAGAACATCGAGCACCTGCGCGGCGAGGACTTCGTCTTCGACAACCACGACATCACCGAGTTCGTGCGCGTGGACGAGCCGGTGGACTTCGTCTACCACCTGGCGAGCCCCGCGAGCCCGATCGACTACGCGCGGCTGCCGCTGCAGACGCTCAAGGTCGGCTCGCAGGGGACCCACCACATGCTGGGGGTGGCGAAGGCGAAGCGGGCGCGCTTCCTGCTCGCCTCGACCTCGGAGGTCTATGGAGACCCCGAGATCCATCCCCAGCCCGAGGACTACTGGGGCAACGTCAACCCGATCGGCCCGCGCGGCGTCTACGACGAGGCCAAGCGCTACGCCGAGGCGCTGACGATGGCCTACCACCGCCAGCAGGGCGTGAACACCTGCATCGTCCGCATCTTCAACACCTACGGCTCGCGGATGCGGCCCCACGACGGCCGCGCCATCCCCACCTTCCTGCGCCAGGCCCTTCAGGACAAGCCGCTGACCGTCTTCGGCGACGGCAGCCAGACCCGCAGCTTCTGTTTCGTGGACGACCTGGTCCGCGGCCTGGTCGCGCTGGCCGAGTCCGACGTGCACCTGCCGGTCAACATCGGCAACCCCATCGAGTACACGCTGCTCCAGCTCGCCGAGGCCGTGATCGAAGTTTCAGGCTCGCGCTCGGAGATCGTCTTCGAAGCGCTGCCCGTGGACGACCCCAAGGTGCGCCAGCCCGACATCACCCGCGCGAAGCAGATCCTGAGCTGGGAGCCCCAGGTCGACCTGAATGACGGCCTGAAGCGCACGATCGACGAGTCGGGCGTCGAGCGGCTCGTCGGCGCCCCGCGCTAGCGGCGAGCGCGAGCGCTCAACGTCAGGACAACTGGCTGGCGAAGATCAGGTAACCCTCCGCGCGGGCGGGCATGTGATCGTCACCGTGGATCACGTCAATCGAGACCGAGAATGAGATCAGGGAGGAGTAGTCGACGTACTCGGTCTGACCGGGCCCCTGACTGCCGCTGCCGCCCACGGGCGTGACCGGGCCGCCGCTGAACTGAAAGTCGGGATCGTCGTCCGCATTCATCGGGACCAGCGTGATCCTCCACAGCTCGTTGCTGTCAGCCTCCAACGAGAAGGTGTCCATGGTGTCTCCCACACACAGGCTCCCGAACCTGAGGGTTGTGGTTTCCAGGTCAGGCGGGCCTGGGAAGAACTCATCCGGGCAGGGGGACTCGTCGTCCGTGGTGATCGTCCCGGTCGCCAGCCCGTCCGCCAGCGTGGCGTTCGACGGAGAGCTGAGCGTAAGCGTGAACATTTCGGCTGGCTCGGCACCGGCGCCGTTGGAAGGGTTCGAGGCGGACGGCAGCACGTCGATCGGGACCGGGGCGGTCGTGGATCCAGCTGGGATCACGAGCGTGTCCGCGGAAGCGGAATAGTCCTCGCTCGCCATCGCCGTGTCGCCCGGAGCCCCCGTCGAGAAGCTGACGCCGACCGGGACGGCGCTGGGCGCCGATAGCGATACCTGGAACTCGATCGGGTGGGCGGCCAACGCCGGATAGGTCGTCGTGGCATCCGACACCGAAATCTGCGGGGGCGGCGGAGCCGGGGCATCGCTTCCAGCCGGAGGTGTGGCCGGCAGTTTCTTCTTGCACCGCTTCGTCACGCTCGCTGATCGCTTCTTCTTTTTCTTCTTGCACTTCTTCTTCTTCTTTGCCGCCTCGGCGCCGGGCGCCGCGGGGCTCGAGGAGGCGGCGCTGGGGGCCGCCAGGGTCAGCGCCAAGAGAGCGCACAGCGCCGGGAGGGACACCATCACGGCGGGACGACGCTTCGATCGAGCCTGCACTCGAGAACCTCCCGTACTTCGGATGAGCCGACTGTAGCCAGCGCGAACTTCCGCGTCAAGCGTGTCAGGCTTAGCCGATGGCTGCCGCGGAACACGAGATCGAGGTGGTTCGCGGGCGGCCGAGCGTCGCTCGCGCCGATCAGATCATCCGGTTCTTGACCGAACACGCGGGGCTGAAGGCGCATGAGGCCGACGGCATACTCGCCCAGGTCGTCAGCGTCGCGCTCGACGACGAGGGCGAGGTCGCCGGGGTCGACACCGCGCGGCAGGCCGCGATCCCGCTGATCGGCGGCCGCAAGTTCTGGCTCCACAGCGCGGATACGCGGCCCGGGTTCGAAGGCTCGGTGCCGGCGCTGGAGCGCGTCGCATTCGAGCTGTTCGACGAGAACTTCGACCCCGGGGGCGACGGGCCGATCGGCCTCTGCGTGCTGGTGACGGACCCGGAGCGGATGGCGGAGCGGCCCGAGGCCGAGTGGTCCGACCCCCGGATGTTCTACGCCGGGTACGTGGACGGCGGGGCCCAGGTCCGGATCGGGTACTTCGATGGGGCGAAGATCGAGCCGCCGTCAAAGCGAGGGCAGGGCTCGGCGACGCCCATCGCCGACCCGGGCGCCCTCCCCGGCTTCGACATCAGGCCGTTCGACGGCCATCCGGCGGTCAACCAGCAAGACGTCGTGGAGTTCTGGGTCCGCGAGGGGGCACTTTCGCTCGAGGCGGCGCGGGCGCGGGTGCCCGAGCTCGTCCTGGTGGCGACCGGGGAGGACGGGGAGCTCGTGGGAGTGTCGACCGCCTACGTGCGACAGAACGAGCAGCTCTGGATGGACATGTGGCACTACCGCGTTTTCGTCGGCGCTGCCCACCGCCAGTCCCACCTGGCGGTGGCGCTGACCCTCGCGACCCGGGAGCGCCTGAAGGAACGCTTCGTCACCGGTGAGGACACGCGAGCCGGTGGCATCGCGATTGCGATCCAGAGCCCGGTGCTGCGGCGTCTCGACGACGCGATCTGGAAGGCCACGGACTTCGCGTACATCGGCCAGAACGCCGTCGGCGATCCGCTCCGGGTCCACTACTTCCCCGGTGCTACTGCGCCGGGACCCCCTGGCGCGCCCGGGGTGAGGCTCTGAGAGGCGCTACCCGGGCGGCGCTTCGTCCGGCATCTTCATCCGGTTGCGCATGATCCGGTCGAACGCCCGGTCCGGCAGGGCGCGCTCCACCTGTCGCATGATCTTCGCGTCGGTGCCGACGAGGTAGCGCGTCTTCGGGCGCCGCGCCCCTAGCGCCCTGCGGATGGTCTTGCCGACCTCGACCGGCGGGATGCCGCGCTCGGCCGTCTCGCGGGTGGCCGCCTCCATCCGCTCGATCTGCGTGCCGTAGAGCCGCAGCGCCTCGGGGTCGGCGTCCTCACGCATCGCATTCGCCACCTCCCGCCCCTTGTCCCAGATCGGCGTCGCGATCGATCCGGGCTCAACCGCGATCACGTCGATTCCCCACGGGTGCACCTCGCGCCGCAGACAGTCGGTGACCGCCTCGAGGGCGAACTTGGAGGCCGAGTACGGCGACAGGAACGGCGTCGCGATCTTGCCGCCGATCGAGGTGATGTTGATGATCCGGCCCTTCGCGCGGCGGATCAGCGGGAGGAATGCCTGGGTGACCGCCACCTGCCCGAGGAGGTTCACGTCGATCACCTTCCTGAACTCCTCGAGCGGCAGGAACTCGATCGGGCCGCCGGCGCCGATCCCGGCGTTGTTGACGAGGCCGTAGAGGCCCTCGTTGCCGACGGCGTCCTCGACAGTCTTGCGCGCGTCGTCGATCGACTTCTGCTCGGTGACGTCGATCGTGACGGGGGTGAGATCGCCGGTCGCCTCCTTGCTGATGCTGTCCGCGTCGGCCTGCTTGCGGACGCCGGCGAAGACCCCGTAGCCGTTCTCGGCCAGATGCAGGGCCGTGGCGCGCCCGATACCGGTCGAGGCGCCCGTGATGAGGACGTGCTGCATGCCCACGGACCCTACCTGCAGAGGTCGGCCACCTTCACTTAGCCTGCCCCGCCATGGCAACGGTGCTCGCGGTCGTCGGCGCTCGGCCTAACTTCGTGAAGATGGCTCCGGTCGTCGCCGCGCTCGAGGCGGAGGACGGGGTGGACGTGCGGCTGCTCCACACCGGGCAGCACTACGACCGCGCTCTCAGCGACGGCTTCATCGAGCGGCTCGGGATGCGCGTCCCTGACGCGAATCTCGGGGTCGGGTCCGGCAGCCACGGGGAGCAGACCGCCAAGGCCCTGGCCGGCATCGAAGCAGACCTGACCGAGCATCCCGCCCACCTGGCGCTGGTCGCCGGTGACGTCAACTCGACGATGGCCGCGGCGCTCGCGGCGACCAAGCTGCACGTCGCGGTCGCCCACGTCGAGTCCGGGCTGCGCTCGCGCGACTGGTCGATGCCCGAGGAGGTGAACCGGGTCGTGACCGACCGGGTCAGCGACGTGCTCCTGTGCACCTCGGAGGACGGCGTGGACAACCTCGCCGCCGAGGGGATCACCGGCGGCGTCGAGCTGGTCGGCAACACGATGATCGACAGCCTCCACCGCATCCTCGCCGGGGTCGACCGCGAGGCGGTGCTCTCCGGGCAGGGGCTGGAGCGGCGCGGGTTCGCGCTGGTGACGCTTCACCGCCCGGCGCTGGTGGACGACCCCACGGCGCTCGCCGCGGTGATCGAAGTCCTCGGCGAGCTCGCGCGGGAGCTGCCGGTCCTGTTCCCCGCGCACCCGCGTACCGAGGCCGCGCTGGAATCCGGCGGGATCGCCCTGCCGGACGGATTCCGCGTGCTGGAGCCGATGGACTACGCCGACTTCATCGCGCTCGAGGCCGAGGCGCGCCTGGTGATCACCGACTCCGGCGGCGTCCAGGAGGAGACCTCCGTGCTCGGGGTGCCGTGCCTGACCTACCGAGACTCGACCGAGCGCCCGATCACGGTCGAGCTGGGCACCAACACGCTGGTCGGCGTCGATCCCGCGGCCCTTCGCGACGCGGCGCGCGCGGCCCTCGAGGAGGAGCCTCCCGCGAGCCCCCCGCACATCCCCCACTGGGACGGCGAGGCCGGACCCCGCGCGGCCGAGGCGGTCGTATCCTTCCTGCGCTCATGACCGAGGGCGCCCGGAAGGTGGCGATCGTTCCCTGCCTGAACGAGGAGGGGACCGTCGCCCGCGTGATCGAGGACCTGCGCCGCGAGGCGCCGGACTACCACGTGCTCGTGATCGACGACGGCTCCGACGACCGCACCGGGGCGGTCGCCGAGGCCGCCGGCGCGACCGTGGTCCAGCACCCCTTCTGCCTGGGGATCGGCGGGGCGGTCCAGTCCGGCTACCGCTGGGCCTACCTGAACGGCTACGACATCGCGGTGCAGGTGGACGGCGACGGCCAGCACGACCCGGCCCAGATCCGCCGGCTGGAGGAGGGCCTCGCCGAAAGCGGCGCCGACCTGGTCTGGGGCAGCCGCTTCCTCGAGAGCCCCGGCTATGAGGTTCCCCGCTCGCGGATCACCGGGATCAGGATCTTCAGCCGGATCCTCTCCGCGATCACCCGCGAGCACGTCTCCGACCCCACCTCGGGCTTCCGCCTCACCAACCAGCGCGGGATCGAGCTGTTCGCGCGCGACTACCCGCATGACTTCCCCGAGGTCGAGGCGATCCTGCTCGTCCATTCCCACGACATGGAGATGCGCGAGGTGCCGGTGCGGATGCGCGAGCGCGAGCACGGTACCTCCTCGATCGTCGGTTACAACGCCGCCTACTACATGATGCGCGTGCTGCTGGCCATCTTCATCGGGCTCTTCCGCCGCCGGCCGGTGCCGCCGCCCGGCGACGACTGGCTCGCCACCAAGACCCCCGAGCCGCTGGGGGCCCCGCCGAGGTGACGCTCGCCGCCGGCTCCGGCCTCGACCCCACCGCGCAGGCGATCGCGATCGTCGGCGCGGCGATCCTCTTCTTCTTCGTCCTCGAGCTGCTCCGCCGCCGCCACCTGGGCGAGCCCTACGCGATCCTGTGGCTGATCGCCTCGGTCGTGCTGCTGGTCCTGGCGGTCTGGCAGGAGCTGCTCGACAACCTCGCGGACCTCGTCGGGATCGCCAGCCCCGCGAACGCCCTGTTCGCGGTTGCCTTCGGTTATGTGCTGATCCTGCTGCTCGCGTTCTCGGCCGTGCTCTCGCGCCTGTCGCGCGAGAACCGCGTGCTCGCGCAGGAGATCGCACGCCTGAACAGCGAGGTGCGTGGCGCAGGCGACGCCTCGGGTGCGCCCCCCGCCCGGCAGGAATCGCCCATTCCGGAATAAGGGCAGGAGGGGCGGTTCCCCCCGCGAAACGGGGGGCATGGAGTCCGCCAGTAAGACCCTGGTCAAGTCCCCTCCCGAGGTCTGGGAGATGCTCGACCAGGAAGAGCGCATGCAGGGCCTGATGTCCGCCCTGCTCGGCCGCGCGTCAGAGATCGAGGTGAGCATGCGCACCCCCGAATCCCGCCTGGTCTGGGAATCAGCCGGCGACGGCGAGCGCGCCCGGATCGAGATCGACTTGGAGGAGAAGGGCTGGGGCACGCACGTCGAGGTCAAGGCCACGTGCGAGCGCGAGGGAATCAAGCTCGAGGGCTGGCTCGACGCGGTGATGGAGGAGCTCTCCACGCCGGAGAAGCGCCCCTTCGACGGAATCGTCTAGGCCGAGCCTCAGCGCTTCTTCTTGCACTTCTTCTTCTTCGCCGCAGCGGCCTTGCGCTTCTTCTTCTTGCACTTCTTCTTCGGCGATCCGGTCCCCGGCGAGCCCCCGGGCTGCACCGGCTGCAACGGACCTGCTCCCTCCGCGAAGAGGACGATGTGCATGTTGGGTGAGCCGACGGATGCCGTCGTCGCGGGCTGGGTCAGGCCGCATTCAGGCGCGCGGACGTAGCTCGGAGCGCTCTCCCCCCCGGCGTTGCTGCCGATGTAGAAGGAGTTCCCTGGCGCGGGGAACGCGTCCGGGACGAAGACCTCGATCACGAGGTCGCCAGCGGTCGGATCGATGGCCGCTGAGATCGGCACTGTCTTAAGGGTCAGGTCATCGGTGTCGAGGACGTTCACCGCCTGGCTGGCGAGTTGCGTGAGGTTCGCCAGCGTGAAGACCCCGGAAAGCGAATGAAGCCTGACCAGCACGGGGTGCTGGGTGGGAGCGCCGCCGGCATCGCTCGCCTCGACCCCGAAGGTAACGCTCGAAACGGTGAATGGCTGCGTGATGCCGTGCCCGCCGTCGAGGTCGAAGACCCGGTAATAGCTGTTCTCCTCCGTGATGCTGCCGCCGCCAGCGCAGGCGATCGAGTTGAGGGCGGTGATCGTCGTGCTCGTGTTCTGTGTGAGCACGAGGGCGTGCGCCGGGGCCGCCACCGACATCGCCGCTACCCCGGCCAGGATCGAGCTCGCCAGCACGGCCGCGCGTTTTCCGATCACATCGTGAAACTCGCCCAATAACACCCGCGGGAATCCATCCCCATTTTTGGGCCTCTGGCTAGGGAACGTCGCGGATGGTCTCGCAGCCCTCGGCCGAGTCCGTGCCGGCGTCGCCGTCGCAGACGTTGCCCGGGGAACTGCCGCGGACGGGGCCGCCGCGCGGGCCCCGCTTGGCGCCGCCGAACATCTGGTCGTTGCCGTCCTGGCCGCGGATGCGGTCGGCGCCGTTGCCGCCGCGCAGGGTGTCGTCGCCGTCGCCTCCCCTGATCCGGTCGCCCTGGTCGCCGCCCTTGACCGAGTCGTCACCTTCGCCCGAGCGGATCTTGTCGACGCCCCTGTCGCCGCAGACGATGTCGTCGCCCCCCAGCGACTTGATGGTGTCGTTGCCGCGCAGCCCGCGGATCACGTCGCGTCCGCTGGTCCCGACGATCGTGTCCTTGCCGGTGGTGCCGATGATGGTCGCGGTCTCGCCGAAGCACTCGCGAACGGTGAGTGGCTCCGGCCCCGGAGGCTGGGTGGCGACCTGGAGCTCGACCGCGCCGATGTCCGTCCCGTCGCCTCCGACCGCGTTCGCGATTGACGTGTTGTCTCCCGTCCGCGCGAAGCCCGCGCCGCGCTGGTCGGTGGTGAGGCCGTTGGAAATGCCCTTGTCGATCGCGGGGCTGTTGGTGGCCGGCAGGTGGGTCTGCGTGGGGCCGCCGTTGGCGCCGAGGTCCCCGAGCAGCGGGTCCTGGTCGAGGATGTTCGGGCCGGTCTCGACGACCGTGGCGTCGGAGGTGTCCGAGATCAGGCTGAAGGCGGCGGTGAAGCGGTTGGTGGCGGAGCTGTCCTGCTCGTACAGATCGTTGCCCTCGATCCCTGCGAAGTTGTTACCGACGATCGTGCTGATCAGGTTCGTGCTGCCCGGCGAGGACTCGTCGTACTTCCGGTAGATGCCGCCGCCCGCGTACTTTGCCCCGTTCTCGGCGATCGTCGAGTTCTCGATGTCGATGGTCGTGGCCTCGTTGTTGGCGAGCGCACCGCCACCGAGGGCGGCGACGTTGCCGGAGATCGTCGAGTTCGAGATCGTGGAGCTTTCGTAGAGATAGACGCCACCGCCGATGCCCGCCGGAGGGCCCCCAAGACCGCGGTCGCCGCCGCCCTCATACTTCAAGATGTCGTTTTGGCTGACCTCCGAGTTGGAGAGCGTGAGCGGGCCTGCGCTGAAGATCCCCCCGCCCTGGCCGGCAGGCAGAATGTCGTACGTGGCGATCACGTTGCTGTGGATCCGGGACCTGTCGACGGTGAGATCGGCATTCTCGTTGAGGATCCCGGCGCCCCGGGCCTGTCCGAACTCGGGCGCGTAGAGGTATCCCTCCGCGATCGAGAGGCCCGAGATGGTCACCTCGGACAAGGCCTGTCCGCGTGTCTCGCGCGCGTCCCCGCCGATGTCGATGAGGAAGACGCGGTCGTCGTAGTCCCCAGAGACGGTGAGCGCGTTCGCCCCGGGGCCGTGGATCGTGACGGGATCGGTGATCTGCAGCTGACTGTTGAGTGTGATCTGACCGGTCACGCTTGAGTCGAAGAGGATGTCGTCCGGGCCGACGTTGTTGTTCGCGGCCACGATGGCCTCCCGGAGGGTGGTCGCGGACCCGTCGTCGAGGTTGTTCGTGACGGTGTAGTTGGTGGCGTCGGCGGCGGGCGCCGCAAAGGCGGCTGCGCTGAGTGCGGCACCGGTTCCCAGGGCGAGCCTGCGGCGGCGCCGGGCCTCGCGCCTGCGAGTCCGCTCCCGATCTCTCCTCAAGCCCCTGGCTGACATTAGCGCTCCCTCCGAGTCGATGGCCGACTGCGACCCTATTTCATCCCCCGGCCGGATACCACCCTCGATTTTGGGTGTCCCGCTAGGGGACGCCGGCGGTCTGCTCGCAGCCCGTGGCCGCGTCGGTGCCCGCGCCGCCGTCGCAGAAGTTGGCCGCCGGGCCGCCGCCACTGCCGCCACGAGCGCCCGACTTCGAGCCGCCGAACAGCGCGTCGCTGCCATCGTCGCCGAAGAGGTTGTCGGGGCCGCTGCCGCCGCGCAGCACGTCGTCATCGCGCGCCGCCGCGCATCGTGTCGCCGCCGTTGCCGCCGCGGGCCGTGTCGTTCCCACCGCCGCCCTTGATCTTGTCCTTGCCCTTGTCCCCGCAGATCACATCGTTGCCCTCCAGCCCGAGGATCGTGTCGTTGCCGCGCTTGCCGCTGATCACGTCCGGGCCGCTGGTCCCGCGCAGCTTGTCCTTGCCCTTCGTGCCGACGATCGTCGCCCGTTGGCCCTCGCAGAGGCGGCCATTCTTGTTTTCCCCGACGATCGGGCCGGGGCCCGGCTCGAGCAGCTGGCGCTCGATGGCGCCGATGTCCGTGCCGTCCCCTCCCGCCGCGTTCGCGACGGTCCCGAAGTCCTGGGTTCGCGCGAGTCCGGGCTGGTCGACCGTGAGCCCGCTCGCCGATCCCTTGTCGATCGCTGGGCTGCTGCCCGCCGGCAGGTAGGTCTCGGTCGGCCCGCCGTGATCCCCGAGGCGCGTCGAGCTGGGGGTCGACGCCGATGATGTTGGGACCTGTGGAGGTGAGTGCCGTAATGTCGGAGCTCTCGATCAGGCTGAAGCCGACGTTCGCGCTGGGCGAGCTCACGTCCGAGTTGCCGTTGTCAGCCGCGATAGTGCTCTGAAGGGTGAAGGGACCGCTGGCATTGGAGACGCCTCCCACGAAGCCACCGGAGTTCTCGGCGATGGTCGAGGCCGTGATGTTCAGCGTCCTGCCCGGTTCGGCCCTGATACCGCCGACCGCGCCGCCCTGGTTGGTCGAGACGGTGGCGTCGACGACGTCGACCGGGCCGGACCCGCCCGCGTAGATGCCGCCGCCGTAGCCGCTGCCGCTGCCGCCCTCGACGGCCGCGGTGTTGCCGCTGATCGTCGAGCGCTCAAAGCGCAGCTGCGCGTTCGTGGCGATTCCTCCGCCGGATCCGGTCATGGGATCCGCATCGCTGTCGGTGACTGCCGAGTCGATGACAGTGAGGAAGGAGTCGACGTTGTTGACCGCGCCTCCGTTGCCCGCCGCCTGACCCTCGGTCAGAGTCAGACCCGACACCGTCACCGCCTGCCCCGCGGTCGCCAGGTCGATGTTGAAGATCCGCGAGAGGTGGTTGCCGGAGACGGTGAGCACGTTGGCGCCCGGGCCGAGAATGGACACCGGCTGCGTGATCGAGAGCTGGCCGGTCGCCAACGTGATCTCGCCGGTCACGTTGGACTGGAAGACGATGTTGTCCGCGGCGGCGGTGGCGTTCGCCTGCGTGATCGCATCCCGCAGGCTGCCTGGCTCGCCGTCGGTCGTATTGCTGACGGGGATGTCGACCGCCTGGGCGGCGGGCGCGGCAACCGCCGCGACGCCGAACGCTGCGCCCGCGCTCAGTCCCACCCTGCGATATCTACGTGACGGCATGCGGTCCCTTCTCCCCTGGCCTCGCCGGGACTCTATTCGGTGCACGCGAGATTGTCCAGACTCGAAAACTGGGGTTGACCGCGGCAATCGCAATTGCCATCCTCGATCCGTTCCAATTCCAGGAGGGGCATTGGCGGACTCGAGGATGAGGAGCTCCAAACCGACCATCGCCGCGCTCGCGATCGGATCGATCCTCGTCGGCGCCCTCGCCGGCTCTTCCCCGGCTGCGCCCGGCGACGTCACCGTCACCGCCAGCCAGATTGCCGAGATCTCCGCGGTGGGGGACTCGAGCCCAGTGCAGTTCACCGCCATCGGCAGCACCGTCTTCTTCGTCGCCGGCGACGGCACGGGGAGCGAGGTGTACAAGACCGAGCCGCCGTACTCCTCGGCGACGCTGGTCGAGGACATCAACCCGATTCCGTCCGGGCAGGAGCCCGCCTTCCTCACGGCCATCGGCAGCACGCTCCTGTTCAGAGCGAGCGGGGACCCGACGGCCACGGCGCATGAGCTCTGGAAGAGCGAGCCGCCCTACAACGCCGCCTCGACGTCGATGGTGGAGGACATCAAGCCGGGAGGCGGCATCAACGGCGGGTCCGAGCCTTCTGAGTTCAAGAACATGAACGGCACCCTCTACTTCGCCGCCAACGACGGGACCAACGGCAATGAGCTGTGGCGAAGCGACCCGCCGTTCACGGCCGCCACCACGACGATGGTGGCCAACATCAGACCGCTGGGGCTCGGCTCGAGTCCTCAGGAATTCACCCTCTCCGGCGGGACCATCTTCTTTAACGCGAACAACGGGACGGACGGCGAGGAGCTGTGGAAGACGGATGGCACGGAGGCCAACACGATCCAGGTCCAGAACATCCACCCGAGCGATGGGTCCTCTCCGTTCGAGTTGACCGATGCCGGCGGCACCCTGTACTTCTCCGCGGAGGACGGAACTGACCAAGAGCTCTGGAAGAGCAACGGCACCGGGGCGACGGAGATCGACATCAATCCCAGCGGCTCCTCGAGCCCAGAGGACCTGACGAACTTCAATGGCACCGTGTTCTTCTCCGCTGACGACGGCACTAACGGCGTCGAGCTGTGGAAGAGCGGCGGCGGACCGGTGGGGACGAACCCGGGCGACACGCAGATGGTGGCCGACATAGCTCCGGGCAGCGAAGACTCCTTCCCCGACGGCATGGCCGACTTCAACGGCACGCTGTTCTTCCAAGCGGCCGACGCCGGGAGCGCCACGCCCCACGGAACCGAGCTGTGGAAGTCAAGCGGCGCAGGCGCCTCCCTGGTCGCGGACATCAGGCCGGGGACAGCCGGCTCGAACCCGTTCCCGTTCATCAACGTCAACGGCACGCTGCTGTTCACTGCCGATGACGGCGTCCATGGCGACGAGCTGTGGCAAAGCAACGGCGCCACCGCCGGAACCAAGCTCGCGGCGGATGTTCTGCCCGGGGCGGGCGCGGCGCAGCCAGAGGAGCTCGCCAGCCACAACGGAATCCTGTTCTTCGTCCCGTCCCTGCCCGGCTCCGGCAGGGAGCCATGGAAGGCGACGCTCAGCGTCGAGGGACCCGCACCGGTCGTGAGCCCGCCGGCCCCGCCGAAGAAGAAGTGCAAGAAGGGCCGCAAGCTGAAGAAGGGGAAGTGCGTGAAGAAGAAGCGGAAGAAGAAGTAACGCTCAGCGCTTGAGCTTGAAGCGGACCCGCTTCTTCAGCTTGCCGACCTGCTTGCCCTTCTTGATGCGCTTGACGTTGAAGCGCATGGTGGCCGGCACCTGGGCGCTCTTGCCGAGGGCCTTGCCCACCTTCGAGGTCTGCAGCTTGATGTTGACCAGCTGGGACTTCCCGGCCGCCAGCTTGACCTTCTGCTTGCCGAGGACCAGCGGCTTCTTCTTACCCTTCTTTTTCTTTGCGATCGAGGCGAGGGCGCTCGACGCGGCGCCGCCCGCGCCGGCCTCGATCGAGACATCTCCCGCGCAGCTGGCGCCCGACGGGCACTCGATGAACTGGTTCAGGAACTCGCAATCGCCGGCGACGATGTCCCCCTGGCCGACGGAGGCGGTGTCACCCTGGGCGCTGGGCGGGCGCGGAAAGCTTCCAGGGGCGGAGATCTGGCCGCCGCAGCTGATGTTGTCGATGGCGCCGTCGTCCTGAAGATTCAGATCGAGCAGCGTGGCGTTCGGCCCAGCGGGCAACGTCTCGATGAGGTCGTGGCCCTCACCCGCGTTCACCACGTCAGCGCCGGACTTGGCGCCGATGAAGTCGTCGCCCCCGCCTCCGGTCACGGTGTCGTTCCCCGGGTCGTCGATCGCGGCGGGACCCACGGGTCCGGTCTGGCTCACGGGCCGGTTGAGGATGTCCCCGAACGGGCCGCCGATGATCGTGTCGTCGCCCTCGCTCCCGGCGATCTGATGGCCCACAAGGCCGCTGCCGGAGGCGTCGATCGTGTCGTTGCCGGTGCCGCCGTCTGCGGTCGACATTGCGAACCTGCGGCAGCGACACGGCCGTGACGCTCAGGGTAACCGTGTCGTTCAGGTCACCTGTGGTGACGGTGAGACGGCCGGCACCACTCGCAAGGACGTTCGCGCAGTTGACCTCGTTGGGGGGGTTCGGTGTGCAGCTGCCCGCGGGGCTGCCCACGCCGACGCCCGCCGAGTCGGTGATCGTCGCAGTCGTCCCGGTGACCGTGATCACGATGCCGTTCGCCTCGCCCGCTGCGGCGAGTACGGTCAGATCCTGACCGTTGTCGGTAACGGTCGAGGCCCACGCCCCGGGCGCACAGACGAGCATCCCTGCAAAGACGGTGGCGGTGATCAGGCTCCGGCGCATACTGCCTCCTCGTGTCGGGTCCCCTGCGGAGACCCTATGCCGGGCGACTCGTGCTCTGCATCCGTAGTTCCCCGCGTATCTATCCTTCGCCCGGATGGCCACCCGCCCCAAGGAGTCAGATGCCTCGCCCGAGAAGCAGCAGGCCGAGGTCGACGAGGACCTGCATCGCTACGTCGCGCCGCTCGTCGGGCCCGACGACGAGCGGGTCTTCACCGACTCCGGGATCGAGATCAAGCCCCTGTACGACGAGGACGACGTCGCGCCCGGCCTCGAGGAGCGGCTCGGCGAGCCGGGCTCATCCCCCGTTCACCCGCGGCATCCACGAGCGCATGTACAGGGACCGGCTCTGGACGATGCGCCAGTACGCGGGCTTCGCCAGCCCCGAGGACACCAACGAGCGCTACCGCTACCTGACCGAGCACGGCTCGACCGGGCTCTCGATGGCCTTCGACCTGCCGACCCAGCTCGGCCGGGACTCGGACGACCCGCTCTGCCAGGGCGAGGTCGGGCGCACCGGCGTCCCGATCGACACGCTCGAGGACATGCGGATCTGCTTCGACCAGATCTCGCTGGCCGACGTCTCGACCTCGATGACGATCAACGCGCCGGCCGCGATCCTCCTGCTCCTCTATGAGCTCGTCGGCGAGGAGCAGGGGGTGCCGTCGGAAGAGCTGCGCGGGACCGTCCAGAACGACGTGCTGAAGGAGTACATCTCGCGCGGCAACTACATCTACCCGCCCGAGCCGACGATGCGGCTCACCACCGACATCTTCGCCTACTGCGACGAGAGCGTTCCGAAGTGGAACACGATCTCGATCAGCGGGTACCACATGCGCGAGAAGGGCTGCTCGGCCGTGCAGGAGGTCGCCTTCACCCTCGCCAACGCGATCGCCTACGTCGAGGGCGGCATCGCCGCGGGCCTCGACGTGAACCGCTTCGGCAAGCGCCTCGCCTTCTTCTTCAACGGCCACAACAACGTCTTCCAGGAGATCGCCAAGTTCCGGGCGGTTCGCCGCATGTGGGACAAGATCATGGGCGAGCGGTTCGGGGCCACCGAGGAGAAGGCCCGGATGATCCGCTTCCACACCCAGACCGGCGGGGTGACCCTCCAGGCCCAGCAGCCCGAGGTGAACATCATCCGCGTCGCGCTCCAGGGCTTCGCCGCGGTCGCCGGCGGCACCCAGTCCCTACATACCAACGGCTTCGACGAGGCGCTCGCGCTGCCCACCGAGCGCTCGGCCCGGATCGCGCTGCGCACGCAGCAGGTCCTGGCGCACGAGTCCGGCGTCGCCGACACGGTGGACCCGTTCGCCGGCTCCTACTTCGTCGAGTCGCTCACCGACGAGATCGAGGAGCGCTCCTGGGAGCTGATGAAGAAGGTCGCGGACCTCGGCGGCTCCGTCAACGCGCTCGAGTTCATGCAGCGCGAGATCGAGGAGAGCGCGACCTCCTACCACGAGCGCTACCGCACCAAGCAGGACGTCATCGTCGGCGTCAACGAGTACGTCACCGACGTGGTCGACGACGTGGACATCCTCAAGGTGGATCCCGAATCGGAGAAGCGGCAGCTCGAGCGCCTGGCGAAGTGGAAGGCGAACCGCGACCAGGAGGCGGTGGACGCCCGCCTGGCCGACCTGCGAAAGGTCTCCGAGGGCGAGGGCAACCTGCTGCCCCCGATCAAGGAGGCGCTGCGGGCCGGCGCCTCGATCGGAGAGGTCTGCGGGGCGATGCGCGACGTCTTCGGCGAGTACAAGGGCGGCGCGTTCTTCTGAGTCAATCTCTGGATAATCACGTGATGATGAGCCGGACTGGGCTGGGCCTGCGCGCGTGGCTGGCATTCATCCTCGGCACCCTCGCCGCGGTGGCGACGAGCCCGGCATACGGCGCCACCACCTATCCCCAGAGCAACGGCTCGGCCGGCGCCTGCAACCTGACCGGCACGATCAACACCGACACCGGCTCCGGCGTGCCGCTCGGCGGTTACACCTTCGAGGCGGCGACCGGGACCACGCCCCAACTGATGGCCGTTCACTGCACCACGATCACGATCGCCAATGGCGTGACTGTCCAGGTCACCGGGAGCCGGGCGCTCGACCTGCGCGCCCAGGGTGCGGTGCAGATCGACGGCTTTCTCCGGTTGTTCGCTTTCGATGCTGGCCAACTGCCTGGCCCGGGTGGGGGCATGGGCGGTGCTCGAGGTGGGATTCCAAATCCGAGTGGCGGTGGCAACGGCGCCGGTCAGGGACCTGGAGGTGGCGGCAGCGTTGGTGGTGCGGGCGGGGGCACCGGCGGGCTGCCCGGGATGGCATACAACGGCGGAGCGCCCGGGGAGACGGGCGAGTCGACCGGGACAGCCGACTTCGGCGGGGGAGGCGGCGGCGCAGGAGGCGGAGGCGGCTTCAGCGTCGGCTCGGGAGGAGGTGGCGGCGGGAGCTCCTCGACCGGCGACTCCGACGGTGGCTTCGGCGGCGGGGGAGGCGGCGCCGTCCGGATACTCAGCGACACCTCGATCACGATCGGCACCACCGGCATCGCGATCTCCACGAAGGGCGCGACGCCGGGTGCCCCATTGTCTCCGACGAACCCCTCCGGAGGAGCGGGCGGAGGCGGATCCGGCGGCTCCCAGGTACTGATCGCACCGGCCGTTTCGATCCAGCCCAGCGTCGCGCTCGACGCACGCGGAGGGGACGGCGATCTGCCGTCGGTGCCACCAGGGGCGGCGCGGGGCGGCGACGGCGCCAACGGCGTGATCTCGATCATCACCGACGCGCTCACCAACACCTCGATGTCGATCACTCCCGCACCGGTCGAGTCGCGTTACAGCGACCTGGTCACCGCGGCGGTCACGGGCGCGGGCACCGGAACCGTGACCAGCAGCCCGCCGGGGATCAACTGCGGCCCCGACTGCTCCGAGATATTTGACCCTGGGGCAACGGTCACCCTGACGGCTACCGCCACGCCGCCCTCGATCTTCAGCTCCTGGCTCGGCGACTGCGCGAGCCAGGCCGGCCCGCAGTGCGTCCTCACCACGGGTGAGGTGCGCTCCGCGAGCGCCAGTTTCGCCAACCCCCCCGTCACCGCACCCCCGCCCGCCCCGGCTCCGGCCAAGAAGAAGAAGTGCAAGAAGAAGAAGCGAGGCCGCGGGGCCGTGACGGCGAAGAAGTGCAAGCGCAAGAAGAAGCGGCGCTAGCTCCATCCCTGGCTTAGAGGGAAGGGCCGCGTTCTTCTAGGGGCTAACCTGCGGACCGTGGGACGGAGAGTTGCACCACTGGTCCTGGCTGGGACGCTGCTGCTGGCGCTGGCGCTGCCGGCCGGGTCATCGGCCGTCTACCCGAACCCGAACCCGTGGCTGACGAAGCGGTTCCTGAACATCGCCCATCAGGGCGGCGAGGACGAGGCCCCCTCGAACACCCTGTTCGCGTTCAAGACGGCGATCAAGGACCGCGGCGCCGACATGCTGGAGCTCGACGTCAACCTGACCATGGACGGGCATCTGGTCGTCATCCATGACGACACGGTCAACCGGACGACCGAGGAGACCGAGAACCGGGCGAGCGGAAACTCGATGATCAGGACGATGACCCTGGCGGCGGTCCAGGCGCTCGACGCCGGGTATTCGTTCGCATCGGATGGGACCTACTCCGATAACGCGGCGGGGGCGACATACCCCTTCCGGGGCATCCGCACGGGGCTAACGACGCCCCCCGCGGGCTACACCCCCGACGACTTCAAGATCCCGACGCTGCGCGAGGTCCTCGACGCCTTCCCCAACACACTGATCAACATCGAGATCAAGATGGAGAAACACCTGATGGCGGGACCGCCGGGTGGGGGTTGCCAACAGCCGAACAACCCGTCGGGCTACTGCGACGACGCCGCGCAGTCCGAGGACATAGCCGAGGCGCTGGCGGCCGTGCTCGACGAGCCGCAGTACTCCAGCCGCTCGAACGACTTCATCGTCGTCTCCTTCGATGATTCCCTCGTCCAGCACTTCCGTGATTCCGAGGCACCGCCCTACGTGCCCGTGGCCCCCGGCCTCACCGACGCCTTCCTCTACGGCTCGTCCGGGGCGACGCCGACCCCCGACGTCGCCGCGTTCCAGGTTCCCCCCGTGTACTTCGGCCTCGAGGCCCCCGAGTTCCTCCTCAAGCCGGTCCCCGGCGCCCGCCCCGGGGCCCACGAGGACGGCTACGCCGTCCATGTCTGGGCGAATGGCAACGAGGGCGAGGCCGAGTACGAGAAGATGGTCAAGCTCGGCGTCGATGGCTACATGGCCTCGGAGCCCGGCCGCCTGCACAAGTACCTCTGCGCGACCGAGGTCCCGCGCCCGGACGGAAGCGACCGCTGCCCGGGGCCCAAGAAGAAGTGCAAGAAAAAGAAGAAGGGCGGCAAGAAGAAGCAGGGCAAGAAGTCCGCGAAGGGCAAGAAGAAGAAAAAGAAGAAGAAGTGCAAGAAGAAAAAGAAGGGGAAGAAGAAGGGGAAGAAGTAGGGCGCGGGCGCCTCTCCGTAGACTGGCCCGGTCGTGAGGGAGAAGTACCCCGAGACCCATGATGAAAAGCTCGCCCAGCTGAGGGAGCTGAGGGAGTCCGCGATCCACTCGGCCTCCGAGGAGGCGGTCGAGAAGCAGCACGCCAAGGGCAAGCTGACCGCGCGCGAGCGGATCGAGAAGCTGCTCGACCCGGGCTCGTTCGAGGAGCTCGACACCTTCGTCCGCCACCGCACCCACGAGTTCGGGATGGACAAGCGCCGGCCCTACGGCGACGCGGTCGTCACCGGCTACGGCACGATCGACGGTCGCACGGTCTTCGTCTTCAGCCAGGACTTCACCGTCTTCGGCGGCTCCCTCGGTGAGGTGATGGCCGAGAAGATGTGCAAGGTCATGGACCTGGCCGCCGAGGTCGGGGCGCCGGTGATCGGCATCAACGACTCGGGCGGCGCGCGGATCCAGGAGGGCGTCGTCTCGCTCGGCGCCTACGGCGACGTCTTCGTCCGCAACGTCAACTGCTCGGGCGTGATCCCGCAGATCAGCCTGATCATGGGCCCGTGCGCGGGCGGCGCCGTCTACTCCCCCGCCATGACGGACTTCATCTTCATGGTCAAGGAGACCTCGCACATGTTCATCACCGGTCCCGAGGTGATCAAGACCGTGACCGGCGAGGAGGTCGAGTTCGAGGAGCTCGGCGGCGCCATGACCCACAACAGCAAGTCGGGGGTTGCCCACTTCGCCTCCGAGGACGAGGAGAGCTGCCTCGAGGACGTCCGCTACCTGATGAGCTTCCTGCCGCTCAACAACCTCGAGCTGCCGCCGCGGGTCGAGCCCTACGACGACCCCGAGCGCGAGGACCCCGAGCTGGACAACCTGGTCCCCGACGACCCCACCAAGCCCTACGACATGCGCGACGTCGTCAGCCGGATCGTCGACGACGGCGAGTTCTTCGAGGTCCACGAGCACTTCGCCCAGAACATCATCTGCGGCTTCAGCCGCCTCGACGGGATGCCCGTCGGCGTCGTCGGCAACCAGCCCAAGCACCTGGCCGGCGTGCTCGACATCGAGTCCAGCGAGAAGGCGGCTCGCTTCGTCCGCACCTGCGACGCCTTCAACGTCCCGCTGCTGACCTTCACCGACGTCCCCGGCTTCCTGCCCGGCACCTCGCAGGAGTGGAACGGGATCATCCGCCACGGCGCCAAGCTGCTCTACGCCTTCACCGAGGCGACGGTGCCGAAGCTGACCGTCGTCACTCGCAAGGCCTACGGCGGCGCCTACGACGTCATGAACTCCAAGCACATGCTGGCCGACTTCAACTTCGCCTGGCCGACCGCGGAGGTCGCGGTGATGGGACCGGAGGGCGCGGTCAACATCATCTACCGCAAGGACATCCAGCACTCACCGACCCCCGACGAGCGCCGCGCCAAGCTGATCGACGACTACAAGGCGCACTTCGCCAACCCGTACTCGGCGGCCGAGCGCGGCTACATCGACGACGTGATCGAGCCGCACCAGACGCGCCCGAAGCTGATCAAGGCCCTGCGGGTGCTCCAGACCAAGCGGGTCGAGCAGCCGAAGCGCAAGCACGGGAACATCCCGCTCTAGCCGACGGCGTACTGCCCACTACCGGGTATTGACCCCGCGCCGGGACGGGACTAGGGTCCAACGCATGAGGGCCAGGGACGGCCGGGTTTGGGTGTGCGTCGCGTTCTGCGCAGCGCTTGGCGCGCTTGTTCCGCTGGCGGCATCGGCCGCCCCGGGCGACGCCACCGTTTCCCAGGTCAAGGAGATCAACGCCGGTAGCGAGTCGAATCCCAAGGAGCTCTTCGACGCGAACGGCATCCTGCTGTTCAGCGCCGATGATGGGATGGACGGCAGCGAGCTCTGGAAGAGCGACGGCACAGCCGCGGGCACGGTGATGCTCGACGACGACTTCCCGGCCAATGGCGGGATCGCGGACGGTGCGGGAGATTCGAATCCCGGCGAGTTCGCGATGATCGGCAACACGGTCTTCTTCAAGGCACAGGACGCGGGAACTACGGGAAGTGAGCTGTGGAAGCTCGACCCGCCGTACACGACCCCGGTGATGGTCGCCAACATCAACCCCGGCAGCGGGGATTCGTCGCCAGCGGAACTGATCAACGTCAACGGGACGCTGCTGTTCGCAGCCGAGGGGGCGTTCAACGACATTGAGCTGTGGAAGAGCGTGCCTCCCTACACCTCCGCCACCCAGGTCCACAACATCAATCCTGCGAACGGCAACGGTTCGCAGGAGCTCGTCGAGGTGAACGGAATCCTCTTCTTCATCGCCGACGACGGCAATGGCTACGAGGTATGGAAGAGCGCCTCGCCATTTACGTCGGCCACGATGGTGGACGACATCGACCAGCCGGACCCCGGGACCGGAGTCCCCTCCGACCTGACCGACGTCAACGGAACGCTCTTCTTCGCGGCCGATGACGGCGCAACCGGGAACTCAGGGGTCGAGCTGTGGAAGAGCGCCGGTCCCAACTACGACATGGCCAGCACCAACCAGGTGGAGGACATCGCCTCGGGCGCGGCTGACTCGGACCCGTCCCAGCTGACCGACGTCAACGGCACCCTCTTCTTCCAGGCCGACAGCTCCGGCACCAGCGCCAACGAGGAACTCTGGAAGAGCCCGCCACCCCACACCGCGGCCGCAACTGTGCCGATCGAGATCAACCCGGCGGGCGGGTCCACTCCGCAGGGCCTGGTGAACATCGACGGGACCCTTTTCTTCCGGGCGAACAGCCCGCCGATGAGCACCGGCTCCGAGCTGTTCAAGAGCAACGGCGGGCCGCTCGGGGCCGGCACGGACATGGTCGCCAACATCAACCCGACGCTCGGCTCGATTCCGACGGAGATGACCGGTGTCGGCGGGCAGGTGTTCTTCCGTGCCACCGACGGCGTGAACGGGCAGGAGCTGTGGAAGAGCCCCGCGCCCTTCACCAGCGCCACCATGGTCGCGAACATCAACCCCACCGGCGATTCCGGGCCGAATGAGCTCACGGAGCTCAATGGGATCCTTCTCTTCGCCGCGGAGAACGCGGCGAACAACATGGAGCTGTGGAAGGCGACGATCGAGCCCGCGCCGCCGCCCGTGACCCCGGTCACGCCGGCGCCGACGCCCACCAAGAAGAAGAAGTGCAAGAAGAAGAAAAAGAAGGGCAAGAAGGGCGCCGTCGCCGCGAAGAAGAAGAAGTGCAAGAAGAAGAAAAAGAAGAAGTAGCCTCACCCGCGTGACCCGCAACGGCGAGCGTCGGCCCCCGCGGCCCCAGATTCAGATCGAGGCCGCGAACGCCTCCCCCGAGGAGGCCGCGGCGATGGCCGCGGCGCTCGAGCAGTTCCTGGCTGAGCACGCGCCCGCGCCGGCGGGCGCCGATCGCCCCGATCCCTGGCTCCGAGCTGCGCTCGAGGAGGGCATCGCCGCGCGGCAGATCGAGCCGACCGGCTGGGGCCCCTCGTTCGGACGCTGAGCTGGGCGCGCTAGCGGCGCTTCTTCTTGCCGCAGCGCTTTTTCTTCGCGGCGCCTCGGCGCTTCGCCTGCTTCTTGCAGCGCTTGCCCTTCGGCTTCTTGCCGGTGCCCGGCTGATCACTGCCGGCCGGTGGGTTGTCGCCGCCGGAGTTCGCCTGGGGCGCAACCGGCAGGGTGAAGTCCACCGATTCATTGACCGCGTCCGCTGGAGCGGTGGCGATCTCGGTCTCGAGGTAGGGAGCGAGCTGCACTCCCGGCTCGCCCGCGATCGTCTGCGTTCGCTGCTGCTGCAGGAGGGGCAGCGCGATCGAGCCTCCGCGGACCTCGACGGACTGGCCACTGGGCCTTGCCAGCATGAACCAGTCCTGGTTGTTGTCGGTGACGCGCACCGCGATGCGGTCGCCCGCCCCGAGCTTCCAGTCCCCGCTCCAGAGCGTGAGCGGGATGGTCGAGTCGCCCGGGTCCCTGACCAGGTGGCCCTGCCGCGTGACGAGCGGACCGGTCCAGTTGCCGCTCCCGTCCTGGCTGAGCTGGTAGAGGTCGACCACCAGGTTGGCGTCCGGGACCGTCGTCGTGACGTCGATCGCCGCCTCCGGCTGGCCCGAGATGTGGACGTCCTGGGGCAGCGGGTTCGAGACCGTCCAGACGCCGGACTGGACCGTCGGATCGTCCGGCCTGGTGCCCGATTCCGTGACGAAGCTGGACGTGGCGTCCCAACCGGTCCCGACCGACTGGGCGTGGTCGACGTAGCTTCCGGCCCGAAGCGGCGTCGTGTACATCCGCATATCCGCGGGCGGCCACTGCTCCTCGGCGCGCCACTTGCCGTCATTCGTCTGGACCGCGAACGGCGGGTCCTGAACGGCCGGCGTCACCCCCTTCAGGTGCTGGTCATAGAAGCGCATGACCTCGTCGAAGAACCCCTCACGGCCCATCTTCAGGCGACCGATGTTGTCGTCGTCGCATCCGGTGGAGGCGTCCCCCTCGGCGCAGGCCTCGTTGCCGCGGACGTGCTCCCATGGGCCCAGCCACCCTCGCTGCGGGCCGTCATGGTTCTCGAGGTACTCCTGCATCCCGTCGCCGACCGTGTTGTTCTCGGTCAGGCCCTGGACGAGGAACAGAGGCACGTCCGACCCGGCCGCACCCGGGATCAGGTTGCGCTCCTTCCAGAAGTCAGAGTCGTGGTTGTCGTCACCGGCCTGCGCGGCCCAGTTCTGGGCCAGGCACGCCGGGTCGTTGAGGGAGTTTTGGTTGTACTCAGGCGCATCGCTGAGCGGCCCCGGTGTCGCCGCGATCCCGTCATAGAGCGCGGGCGTCGCCACGGAGTTCAGGCGGCGCATTCCGTCACCGTAGAGGTAGCGGTAATCGTCGTAGACCGGCTCCTGGGCCACGACCGCGTCGAGGCCATCCGGGCGGTGGTTGACGCCGATCAGCCCGGTCAGCGCGTCATAGGACTTGCCGTACATGCCGACTTTCCCGGTGGACCACGGGCGGCTCGCCGCCCACTCGACGGCGTTGACGACGTCGGCCTGCTCGCCCGGCCCAGACCAGTCGAGGCAGCCGTTCGAGCCGCCGAAGCCGCGCAGGTCGACCATCACGAACGAGTAGCCCTTCTTCAGGAGACCGCTGCCCTCGATGAGGTCCTGAAAGCGCTCCGACGGACCTTCGTTCGGACCGACCGGGTCGTACCCGGTGCCCTGGGCGGGCCCGACGGCGCCGGTCTGGCCGGAATGGTTGAAGTAGGGGCCAATGGAGATGATCACCGGTGTCTTGTCGGCATCCGTGTAGCCCTTGGGGCGCAGAATGTCGGCGTGCAGCGTGGCGTCGCCCGCGCTCGAGGGCGATTCGATCCAAGCCTCGGTCCAATCCGCATCCGGGTAGTCGACGCCGCCTCCCGATGCCACTGACGGCATTGCGGCGAAGCAGATCAACGCTGCGGCGAAAGCCAGTTTCGATCGAACGAACATGCCCCAGGACCTCCAAGTGTCGTCACGCGAGCGCCCCATGGGCGCCGGACCGGTTCTACCTACTAATACGTACTAATAGCGATTGGCCTTGCCCGATGCGCCGGTTTCGAATACAACTCCGGCCGGGAGCCCTGCTTCAGACGTAGAGAGGAGATTCAGTGGCGGTCGTCAAGATCATCGAGTTGGTCGGAAGCTCAAAGAAGTCTTCGGATGACGCTGCCCAGCAGGCGCTGAAGCAGGCCCAGACCTCGCTCCGGAACATCCGGGCGATCGACGTGGTCTCGACCGGGCTGCGTGGTGAGAACCTCGATGAGTGGCGCGCCCACGTCCGGGTCGCGTTCCTGATCGAGGGCACCGACATCGACTGAGCTCGAGGGAGGAGACGGGCGGCCTGCAGGCTGGCCCGGATCGGCTCGGACGGAGGGTCACCCCTCCGTCCGACCCACGCCCGCGTCAGATAGGGACCGTCGGAGCGTCGACCCGGCCCTCGCGCCAGGCCTCCAGGACCGCCGCGGCGATTCCCAGGTCCTGGATCGCGAGGCCGGTCGAGTCGAACAGGGTCGTCTCGTCCGCTGACCCCCGGCCCGCGGCGGGCGCCGATGATCACCTCGCCGATCTGGGTCACCTTCTCCCTGGTGACGACGCCGGCGTCAACTCCGTGGGCTAGCTCACCACCCGCGCTCGCCTGCTCCCATTCGTCGCAGAACAGCCGGCAGCGCTCGAGGGCCGCCAGCTCGACCTCGGCCTTGCCGTGCGCGTCCGCCCCCAGCGCCGCGAGGTGCTGGCCCGGGAGCAGGTCGGCCGCCAGGATCACCGGCTCCGTTCCCGGGAGTCACCGTCACGACGACGTCCTGGGAGGCGGCGACCGCGCGGTCACCCACCTCCCAGCCGAGCTCGTCGGCCAGAGCACGCGCGGACTCCGGCCGCACGTCCGCGCAGACGCCGGGCCCGTAGCCGCAGGCGACCAGACAGCGGGCCGCCCAGCGCGCCGTTGACGCCGCAGCCGATGATCCCGACCGTCGAGGCATCCTCGCGCGCGAGCACCTGCGCCGAGACCGCCGCGGCGGCGCCCGTCCGCAGCGAGGTGATCGAGGCGCACTCGATCACGGCCAGCTCCTCGCCCGTGGCGGCGTCGGAGAGCATCACCACCCCACGCACGACGGGCAGCCCGCGCTCGCGTGTTCCCGGGGAAGGACGTCACCCACTTGAGCAGTGCCAGGCCGTCGCCCCGGGCGGGCATCGCGCGGAAGTCGCCCGCCGGCGGGCTGTCGAGATAGACCTTGGGCGGCATCACCCACTCGCCGCGCGCGTGGCGCTCGAAGGCCATGCGCGTTCGCTCCACGGCCGTCGCGGCGTCGACCGCCTCGAACACGGCCTCGCCGGAGATCACCGGAATCTCGCTCACACAGGGATTGCCGAGGCCGGGGCCGTGCGGGCTTACCGTTCGAGCCGGGCGCCCTCAGTGGACGGAGGCGGCACTAGTCCTCGATCCACACGTGGACGTAGTTGTCGGCGAAGCCCTCGGCCGTTGCACCGATCAGCCCGAGGTCGATGATCTGGACCCGAATACGATCACCGGCAGCGCATCCGAACGGGTTGGTGCTCGGACTTGAGACCAGGACAGCCGTGATCCGATCGCGCGTGTCGTCATCCGACGACGCCTGCACCGTCGCGACCGCGCTCCTCGGCACGAACGGAAGCCCGCCGATGCAGTACACCCCGACCGCTGGATCGGACACGTTCGCGTCCGTCACGTTGAACGAGCCCTCCTCATCGACCCCGCCTCCGCCCTGGATCTCCGCGTAGGCCGCAGCGGATCCGGGGGCGCCTGCAAGTCCTGGCGCGCCGGCCGGACCGGTCTTGCCGCCGAGCTGCTTCGTGACCTCCTTCTTGACGGCTTTCTTGACGAGGCTCTTGAGCGAGGGCCCACCCAACGCCGGAGAGACGACCATCGCTCCGGCCACCGTCACGAGGACGCCCATGGCCAACCACTTCATGCTCCACGATCTCATCGCGTTCCCTTCTCCCACGACTCGCTTGCCCCGCATCCTAACCTCGCCGAGGGGAAGAACCTCCTAATTACCCTAAACTCGATCAGGTTTGGTACATTCTGATCCCGGTCAAGGCCGGGACACGCACCCTACGCAGCGCGCGAAGGAGCAATTCGGAAGTGGAGCCGGTTTCGGCACCCGAGAAGGCGAAGGCCAAGACCAACGGCAAGCCCGTTGAGCTCGACCAGGACCTGACCAAGAAGCAGCACGGCAAGGGCGCCCGGGGCTCACTGGAGAACCCCGAGGTCTACGAGAACGTGCCCGGCCACGTGATCCCGATCATCGAGCGCGAGTTCGACGACTTCGACAACGAGGCCGCCACCTTCCTCCGCGGCGAGCAGACCGAGGAGCAGTTCATCGGCTTCCGGCTGAAGCAGGGCGTGTACGGGCAGCGTCAGCCCGACGTGCAGATGATCCGGGTGAAGCTCCCCTACGGCGGCGTCAGCCCCGAGCAGATGGAGGCGTTCGCCGACGCGATCGAGCAGTTCGCCCCGCTCGGCAAGGGCCACATCACGACGCGGCAGAACATCCAGATCCACCACATCCCGCTCGCCGACGCCGCCGAGTTCATCCGCCAGATCTCCGAGGCCGGCCTCTCCTCGCGCGAGGGCTGCGGGAACACGATCCGCAACGTCACCGGCGACCCCTACGCCGGCGTCAGCGAGGGCGAGCCCTTCGACGTCACCCCCTACGCCGCCGCCTACGCCCGCTACTTCGTGCGCCACCCGACCACGCAGCTGATGCCGCGCAAGGTCAAGACCGCCTTCAGCGCCACCGACGAGGACGTGGCCATCACCGGCATCCATGACGTCGGCTTCATCCCCAAGGTCCGCGAGATCGAGGGCCGCGGCGAGGTCCGCGGCGTCGAGATCCGGGTCGGCGGCGGCACCTCGATCATGCCCCGCGTCGCCCCGACCCTCTACGAGTTCGTCGAGGTCGACAACGGCGACTACCTCAAGGTGACCGAGGCCGCCCTGCGGATCTTCGACCGCCAGGAGTGGCTGCGCGCCAACCGCATGCGCGCCCGGATCAAGGTCCTGGTCGACAAGATCGGGATGGACGCGTTCCGCGAGATGGTCGAGGAGGAGCTGAAGGGCGACTGGGTCGCACGAGCGCGACTTCTCGATCGACCACCTGCTCTTCATCCACGACGAGGAGTCGAACGCGCCCGCCGTGCCCGAGAGCTACGGCTCGCCGAACGGCGACAGCTCGGAGTTCGACCGCTTCCGCGAGTCCAACGTCAGGCCCGCAGCGCCAGGAGGGCTTCTCGACCGTCGCCGTCAGGGTCATCCGCGGCGACCTCAGCCCCGCCCAGTTCCGCGGCCTCGCCGCGATCATGCGCGACTTCAGCGCGCGGCTACGCCCGGGTCACCGTCGAGCAGAACCTGGTCCTGCGCTGGGTCCGCGACGAGTCGGTCTACGACGTCTGGCAGCGGCTGAAGGAGCTCGGCCTCGGCAGCGCCGGCATGGACGAGATCACCGACGTCGTCTCCTGCCCCGGCACCGACAGCTGCAAGCTCGGCATCACCAGCTCGATGGGCCTGAACCGCGCGATCGAGCAGCGGATCGAGGAGATGAACATCACCGACCCGCTGACGCGCCAGATGCACATCAAGATGAGCGGCTGCCCCAACGGCTGCAGCCAGCACCACATCGCCACGATCTCGGCTTCTACGGCGCCTCGATCAAGGTCGGCGACCACACGATCCCCGCCTACATCCCCCACGTCGGCGGCAACTACGAGGGCGGCGACGTCCGCTTCGGCCACCGCCTCAAGGCCCGCCTGCCCGCGAAGCGCGTCCCCGACGCGGTCGAGCGCTGGATGCGCCACTACGAGGAGAACCGTGAGGACGGCGAGGTCTTCAACGCCTTCGTCGAGCGCGTCGGCACCGAGCCGTTCGAGGAGATGATCTCCGACCTGCGCCTGCCGGTCGAGTTCAGCGCCGACAACCTCCTGCACTTCATCGACTGGAACCGCACCGAGCCCTACGCCGTCCAGCGCGGCGAGGGGGAGTGCGCGGTCTGATGGAGCCCACGACCACACGCGACCGCGCCGCCGTCAACGGCAACGGAAACGGCTACACCAACGGCAACGGCTACACGAACGGCAACGGCAACGGGGCCGGATTCGAGCGCAAGGGAGCGCTGGACGACGACGCTGCAACACTGCCCGGTTCCGTGCCGACCCCCACGCTCGAGCAAACCGAGATCGACGCGCCGAGCATCGCCGCGATGCTGGAGGACGCCTCGGCCGACGACGCCCTGCGCTGGGCGATCGACACCTTCCACCCCGGCCTCTACATCGCCTCCTCGTTCCAGAAGACGACCTCGGTCACGGTCCACCTCGCGACCCAGATCAACCCGGACGTCCGCTTCTTCTACCTCGACACCGACGTCCTCTTCCCCGAGACCTACGAGACCAAGGACGCGCTCGAGGAGCGCTACGGGATCACCTTCGAGCGCTACGGCGGCATCTCCCTGGACGAGCAGGCCGGGCTCCACGGCGACGAGCTCTGGAACCGCGACCCCGACGCCTGCTGCAACATCCGCAAGGTCGAGCCGATGGGCGAGGCCCTGTCGAACGTCGACTGCTGGGTCTCCGGCATCCGCCGCGAGGACGGCAAGACCCGCGCGAAGGCGGCCAAGTTCGGCTGGGACAAGCGCTTCGGCCTCTGGAAGCTCAACCCCCTGGCGGACTGGACCATCGACGAGGTCTGGGACTTCATCCGCGAGCACGACATCCCGTACAACCCGCTGCACGATCAGGGCTACCCCTCGATCGGCTGCACCCACTGCACGATCAAGCCGGGCGCCGGCGAGGACGAGCGAGCCGGGCGCTGGGCGGGCTCCAACAAGAGCGAGTGCGGGCTGCACGGATAGGGCCGTGAGGCCCCTGGCACTCCGCCTGATCGGCGGAGCCGCTACCCTACGCCGCCGCCCGCCCTTCCTGACCTTCTTGATCCTCTTTAGCGTATGAGCCAGACCAAGACCAAGCTGCAGCTGACCGAGCGCCAGACCGCCGACTTCGAGATGATCGGCAACGGCGGCTTCGCCCCGCTCACGGGCCCGCAGGGGTCCGAGGACTGGAAGAGCGTCGTGGAGAACATGACGCTCACCAGCGGCGAGTACTGGCCCATCCCGATCACGCTGGCCACCGACCTCGACGTCTCCGAGGGCGACAGCGTCGAGCTGGAGAGCGACGAGGGCAAGGCGCTCGGCACGCTCAAGGTCGAGGAGATCTTCGAGCGCGACCTCGAGGCCGAGGCCGAGGGCGTCTATCTGACCGGCGACAAGGAGCATCCTGGCGTCGCGGCCATTCACGAGGAGGGCGCGCGCTGCCTGGCCGGCACCTACGAGGTCGACGAGCTGCCCGACCACGAGGCGGCGTTCACCAAGCGCCAGCTCTCGCCCGAGGAGTCGAAGCAGGCCTTCGCCGACCGCGGCTGGAAGCGCATCGTCGCCTTCCAGACGCGCAACCCGATCCACCGCGCGCACGAGCACGTGACCAAGACCGCGCTCGAGATCACCGACGGGCTGATGATCCACCCGCTGATCGGCAAGACCAAGGAGGGGGACATCCCCGCCGAGGTGCGGATGCGCTGCTACGAGGTCCTGATGGACGACTACTACCCCGACGACCGCGTGATCCTCAACGTCTTCCCGTCGAAGATGCACTACGCGGGCCCCCGCGAGGCGGTCCTGCACGCCATCGCCAGGCGGAACTACGGCTGCACCCACTTCATCGTCGGCCGCGACCACGCGGGCGTCGGCGACTACTACGGCACCTACGACGCGCAGAAGATCTTCGAGGACCTCGACCTCGACAAGCTGGGCATTCAGCCCCTCTTCTTCGAGCACACGTTCTGGTGCAACAAGTGCGAGGGCATGGCCTCGGGCAAGACGTGCCCGCACGGCCAGGATGACCACGTGTTCCTGAGCGGCACCAAGGTGCGCGAGATGCTCGGCAACGGCGAGAAGCCGCCGCCTGAGTTCAGCCGCCCGGAGGTCGCAGAAATTCTTATCGACGCTTACAAGGAGGACAACTGATGGCTGACGAAAAGGGCTTCACTCTCTGGTTCACCGGGCTCTCCGGTGCCGGGAAGACGACCGTGTCCAAGCTGGTCGAGGAGGAGCTGCGCACCCGCGGCTCGAGGCTCGAGATCCTGGACGGCGACGTCGTCCGCGAGAACCTCTCCAAGGGACTCGGCTTCTCGAAGGAGGACCGCGACACGAACATCCGCCGGATCGCCTTCGTCGCCGACCTCCTGAGCCGCAACGGGGTTCCGGTGATCACCGCCGCCATCTCGCCCTACCGGGAGATCCGCGCCGAGGCGCGCGAGCTGATGGGCGACCGCTTCATCGAGGTCTACGTCAAGGCGTCGGTCGAGGCCTGCGCCGAGCGCGACGTCAAGGGCCTCTACGAGAAGGCCTTCAAGGGCGAGATCAAGGAGTTCACCGGAGTCTCAGACCCCTACGAGGAGCCGCTCGACGCGGACATCACGCTCGAGACCGAGACCGAGACCCCCGAGGAGTCGGCCGGCAAGCTGATCACGCTGCTGGAAGAGCGTCAGCTCATCCCGGCCGCTCAGCCCGCCTAGGGGGAAGCTCGGGTCGGCCGAGGTCGTAGGTCGGATAGGAACCGAAGGCGTTGAACATCTTGTGATTGGGTCCGTGGAAATCCGAGGATCCGGTCGCGGCGAGACCCCTGGCGGAGCAGACGCCGAGCAGGAACTCGGTCTGCTGCCGGGTGTGCGCGGGATAGAAGACCTCGACGCCGTCGAGGGGCAGGTCGTCGATCAGCGCGGCGACGGCCGTTGGGCTCGTCCAGGTCCCAGAAGGGGTGCGCGAGCACGGCCGCCCCGCCGGCCTCGTGGATCAGGCGAACGGCCTCGGCCGCCGTCGGCCAGCGGCGCGAGACGAACGCCTTGGCCCCCGGCACGAGCCACTCCTCGAAGAAGGCGCTCATCTCGATCCGGTTTGGTCCCCGCCGCCTTGGCGATGTGCGGGCGGCCGACCGAGGAGGCGTCCCCCGCCTCCGCGATCGCGTCCTCGAACTTCACGGCGACCCCCTGCGCGTTGAGCCGCTCGACGATCTCCTCGGCGCGCGTCACCCGCTCCTGCTGCGCGCGCTTGCAGGCCGGCGCGATCGCCGCGGTGTCGATCCAGTACCCGAGCATGTGCAGGTCGTCGATCGACTCGTGGATGCAGGAGATCTCCGCGGCCGGGACCAGCGCAAGGCCCTCCCGCTTCGCCGCCTCGGCCGCCTCCGCGATGCCGTCGATCGAGTCGTGGTCGGTCAGCGCCATCGTCTCGATGCCGGCCTTCGCCGCGGCCGCGACCACCTCGGCCGGAGGAAGCTCGCCGTCCGAGACGGTGGAGTGGGACTGAAGGTCGATCACGAGTCGCGGCATTAACCCGTCGGAGCGGCATGAGGATCTCGGCGAAGGCCGACTACGCGGTCCGAGCGGCGGTGGAGCTGGCGGGCGCCGGCGAGGAGCCGGTCAAGGGCGAGAAGCTCTCCCAGGCCCAGGACATCCCGCTCCAGTTCCTCGAGCACATCCTGCTGGAGCTCAAGCACGCCCGGCTGGTGCGAGCCCGCCGTGGCGCCCGCGGCGGCTACTGGCTCGCCAAGGACCCGGCCGAGATCACCCTCGCCGACGTGATCCGCGCGGTCGAGGGACCGCTCGCCAACATCCAGGACCTGGCTCCGGAGTCCACGGCCTACGCCGGCGATGCCGAGCGCCTGCGCGACGTCTGGGTCGCCGTCCGGGCCAGCCTGCGACGGGTGCTCGAGCAGGTGACGATCGCCGACCTCCGCGACGGGACGATCCCGAGCGAGGTCCTCGAGCTGACCGAGGACGAGGGGGCCTGGGTCACGCGGTAGCTGCGCCGCGGCTCGCTATAGTGCCGCGGTCCCTTTTCGGACCGTTTCGGTCAGGAAAGGGAACAAATGGAGTTCGGCCTCGTCCACTGGCCGGCCTCCCGACATCCCCCATGGACCCAGCGATCGTCTTCTTCGGATTCGGCGTCGGCTTCCTGGTTGGTTTGACCGGGATGGGCGGCGGCTCCCTGATGACGCCGCTCCTGGTCCTGGTCTTCGGGATCAAGCCGACGACCGCGATCGGGACCGACATCTTCTACGCCGCGATCACGAAGACCGCCGGCGGCTATCGCCACCTGAAGCTGAAGACGGTGAACATGCCGCTGACGCTGTGGATGGCGGTCGGCAGCGTCCCCTCCGCCATCGTCGGCGTCTGGGTCCTGGAGATCCTCAAGGACCGGCTCGGCGACGACCTCGACGAGACGGTGTTCGCGATCCTCGCGTCCTGCCTGCTCGTGGTCGGCGCGATCACCCTGCTCCGCAGCCTCTTCCTCGCCAACAAGATCGCCGAGCGCGAGGACTTCGAGGTCCACACCCGCCACAAGGTCGGGGCGGCGGCGATCGGGGCCACCACCGGATTCGTGATCGGCCTCTCCTCCGCGGGCAGCGGCACGGTGATCGCGATCATGCTGATCGCGGTCTTCCGGCTGACCCCGCAGCGGGTCGTCGGGACGGACGTGTTCCACGCGGCGATCCTGCTCTGGGCCGCGGGCCTCGCCCACATCGTCGGCGGCAACGTCGACTTCGGGCTCGCCGCCAACATCCTGGTGGGCTCGGTCCCCGGCGTGATCCTGGGCTCGAACATGTCGGTGAAGTGGCCCCAGGGCCTGCTGCGCACGGCGCTTGGGGTCGTCCTGATCGCGGCGGGCATCGCGCTGCTGTCGAAGGCCGACACCGACCTGGTCCCCTGGGCGCTCGCCGTCTCGGCGCTGATCTTCGTCGGCCTGTTCGCGGCCCAGGCGCTGATCCGCCACGAGGTCGAGCAGGACCCGGACGAGCAGGAGGCGATCAAGCGCGCGATCGCCAGGGTCGCCGTCACGAGCGACGAGGTCCTGCCCGTCGAGGCGCAGCGCTAGCGGCGACCAGGCCGCCTGCGAAGCCGAACTACGCCTAACCTCGGCAATACTCCCGCGCCATGTTCGAGAAGGTCCTGGTCGCCAACCGCGGCGAAATCGCTATCCGCGTGATGCGGACGCTGCGGGAGATGAAGATCGGGTCGGTCGCCGTCTACTCGGAGATCGACCGTGACGCGCCCGCACGTGCGCGAGGCCGACGAGGCCTTCCTGCTGGGCCCGGCGGTCCCCGCCGAGAGCTACCTGAACGTCGAGAAGATCCTCGATGTCGCCCAGAAGTCCGGCGCCGAGGCCGTCCACCCCGGCTACGGCTTCCTGGCTGAGAACGCGCCCTTCGCCAAGGCCGCCGAGAAGGCGAAGGTCACGTTCATCGGTCCGCCGGCGAAGGCGATCGAGGCGATGGGCTCGAAGACAGAGGCGCGGCAGATCATGGACAAGGCAGGCGTCCCGATCGTCCCCGGCGTCACCGACCCGGTCGAGACGGTCGAGGACGCCAAGAAGGTCGCCAAGGACATCGGCTACCCGATCGCTGTCAAAGCAGCAGGGGGCGGCGGCGGCAAGGGCTTCCGCGTCGCGATGAAGGCGGGCGAGCTCGAGGACGCGTTCGAGGGCGCCGCGCGCGAGGGCGAGAAGTTCTTCAGCGACCCGACGGTCTACCTCGAGCGGTACCTGGAGGACCCGCGCCACGTCGAGGTCCAGGTCCTGGCCGACGCCAAGGGCAACGTCATCCACCTCGGCGAGCGCGACTGCTCGATCCAGCGCCGCCACCAGAAGCTGATCGAGGAGGCGCCGGGCCCACACGTCGACGACGAGATGCGCGAGCGCATCGGCAAGATCGCCACTGACGCGGCGGCCGCCGTCGGCTACCGCTCGGCGGGAACCGTCGAGGGACTCCAGGTCGGCGAGGACTACTTCTTCCTCGAGATGAACACCCGCGTGCAGGTCGAGCACTGCGTGACCGAGCTGGTCACCGGCTTCGACATCGTTCGCGAGCAGGTGCGGATCGCGGCCGGCGAGCAGCTCTCGATCGCCCAGGAGGACGTCGAGCTGCGGGGCCACGCGATCGAATGCCGGATCAACGCCGAGGCGGCCCACAAGAACTTCGCCCCCGCCCCGGGAAAGATCACGACCTACCGGGAGCCGGCCGGCCCCGGTGTCCGCGTCGACTCCGGCGTCGAGCCCGGCTCCGAGGTCACGCCGATGTACGACCCGATGGTCGCCAAGCTGATCGTCTGGGACCTCGACCGCGAGCTGGCGACCGCGCGGATGCTGCGCGCCCTCGACGAGTACGAGGTCGGCGGCCTCACCACCCTGATCCCCTTCCACAAGGCCATCCTCGACACCAAGCAGTGGGCGGAGGCGAGACCTGCAGCGACCTGACCGAGGACAAGAAGTGGCTCAAGTCGCTGGCCCCGGAGGAGCCGCCGAAGCCCGCCGAGGGCACCGACGAGCCCGAGCAGGCGACGAGCGACTACCAGGTGGAGGTCGGCGGCAAGCTCTTCGACGTCAAGGTGATCGGCGCGGCGGGCGGCGCGCCTGCCGCTGGTGCCGCGGCCGGCGGCCGCAGGCCGCCCAAGCGCGAGAAGAAGGCCGGCGGCGGGTCGGCCGCCTCAGGCGACGACCTGGTCGCGCCGCTTCAGGGCAACGTCTTCAAGGTCCCGGTCGAGAAGGGGCAGGAGGTCGCCGAGGGCGACCTCGTCTGCGTGATCGAGGCGATGAAGATGGAGAACGAGATCACCGCCCACAAGGCGGGCAAGATCACCGAGCTCCCCGCCAAGGAGGGCGCCGCCGTCAACTCCGGCGACCTCCTGGCGAAGATCGAGTAGCGCGCCGCTACTTCGCGCCGAGCTTTGCGGCGGCGTCGCGGAAGTTCTTGACCGTCGCGGTGGGGGCCTTGCGGCCCTCGAGCTTCTCGCCGTGGCGGTTGACCCAGATCACCGGGACGTTCATCTTCAGCAGGGGCGCGACGTCGGATTCGTAGCCCGCACCGATGTGGACCCAGCCCTTCTTGCCGCCGATCCGGCGGGCGGCCTCGCGGAAGTGCGTGTTGTCGGGCTTGTAGCTGCGCACCTGCTGAGCGGTGACGACCATGTCCAGCTCGGTGCGCAGGTGCTGGCGGGAGATCCCGAGCAGCTTGTCGTCGATGTTGGAGACGATGCCGACCTCGTAGCGGTCCTTGAGGCGGTCGAAGGCGGCGTTTGCCTCGCGGAAGGGCGGCCAGCTGGCGACGCTGTCGGGCAGGAACTGGGCCCGCGACGGCTCGATCGTCCAGTCGAGCTCCTCCGCGACGGTGACCGCGGCGCGGCGCAGGACCTCGGCGTAGAGCTCGTAGGACCCGGACATGATCTGGGCCTGGACCTCGAAGAAGTGAGCGAGCAGGGCATTGACGTCGAGCGTGAGGCCGTCCCGCTCGGCCTCCTTCTTGAACGCGTCGCCGATCCCCTTCTCCCAATCGATCAGACAGCCGTAGCAGTCCGTCGTCACCCACTTGATGTCCTTCAGCTTGGGAAGAGGCACAAGGCGCGGGATTAAAGCAATTTGCGGATGGCGGCCGTCGGGCCGCCTGAGATACGCTCACGCGGCTTTGGACCTGCTCGAGTACCAGGGAAAGGAGCTCTTCGCGAAGCACGGGGTACCCGTGCCGGAGGGCCGGTTCGCCGACAGCGTGGACGCCGCCGTTACGGCGGCCGAGCAGATCGGCTTTCCCTGCGTGATCAAGGCCCAGGTCCAGATCGGCGGCCGCGGCAAGGCCGGCGGGATCAAGGTCGCGAACGACGCCGACGAGGCGCGCAAGCACGCCGACGCGATCCTCGGCATGGACATCACCGGGCCGCACGGCGAGGGACCCTTCACCGTGCATGAGCTCTGGATCGAGGAAGCGTCCGAGATCGAGTCCGAGTACTACTTCTCCTTCATCCTCGACCGCTCCGCCAAGAAGGTCCTGGCGATGCTCTCGACGATGGGCGGGATGGACGTCGAGGAGGTCGCGGACAAGCATCCCGAGAAGCTCGCGAAGCGCCACGTCGAGCCGGGCGAGGGATTCGGGAGCGACCAGGCCGAGCAGCTCGCCGCCGACGCCGGCGTCCCCGAGGAGTACCGCTCGAAGACCGCTGAGCTGTTGGTGAAGCTGCACGAGGCGTTCCACGCCGAGGACGCGACGCTGATCGAGGTGAACCCGCTGATCGTCACCAAGGGCGGCGATGTGCTGGCGCTCGACGCGAAGGTCACGATCGACAACAGCGCCCTCTTCCGCCACGAGGACCTGGCCGAGCTCGACGAGCCCACCGCGATCGAGGATCCCCAGGAGCGGATGGCGAAGGAGAAGGGGCTCACCTACGTCAAGCTCGACGGCAACATCGGGATCCTCGGCAACGGCGCGGGACTCTGCATGTCGACGCTGGACGTCGTGGCCGAGGCCGGCGGCGACCCCGCCAACTTCCTCGATGCAGGCGGAGGCTCCAAGGCCGAGGCGATCGTGGACGCACTCGAGGTGATCACCTCCGACAAGAAGGTCGACGCGATCCTCTTCAACATCTTCGGCGGCATCACCCGCTGCGACGAGGTCGCCAAGGGGATCATCGAGGCGACGACGCAGATGAATCTGGAGCACCCCCTGGTCGTGCGCCTGGACGGCACCAACTCCGAGGAGGGCCTGGCCCTGCTGGAGGACGCCGACCTTCCGACCCTCCACCAGGAGAAGACGATGCTGGGCGCTGCCGAGCGCGTGGTCGAGCTCGCGAAGGACGCTGGCTGATGTCGATCATCGTCGGCGAGGACACCAAGCTCGTCATCTCCGGGCTCACCGGCCGCGAGGGCACCTTCCACGGGCTGCGCAACCGCGACTACGGCACGCAGGTGGTCGCCGGCGTCACGCCCAAGAAGGGCGGCCAGGACGTCGAGGGCATCCCGGTCTACGACACCATCGCCGAGGCGCGCTCCGAGCAGGGCGCCAACACCTCGATGATCTTCGTCCCGGCGCGCTTCGCCGCGGCGGCAATGGAGGAGGCGATCGACGCCGGGATCGAGACCGTCATCGCGATCACCGAGGGCATCCCCGTCCACGACATGCTCCGCATCTACTGGAAGGCGAAGGAGGCCGGCACCCGCCTGATCGGGCCGAACTGCCCCGGCGCCCTCTCCCCCGGGAAGGCCAACGTGGGGATCATCCCCGCGCAGTTCTTCGACCAGGGTCCGGTGGGGGTCGTCTCGAAGTCCGGCACCCTGACCTACCAGATCGGCAACGAGCTGAAGCAGGCGGGCGTCGGCAACTCCTCGATCGTCGGCATCGGCGGCGACCCCATCGTCGGCTCCGACTTCATCGACATTCTCAGCCTCTACGAAGCAGATGACGAGACCGAGCTGATCGTGATGGTCGGCGAGATCGGAGGCGACGCCGAGGAGCGCGCCGCCGACTACATCGCCGAGAGCGTGTCGAAGCCGGTGGTCGCCTACATCGCGGGCTTCACGGCTCCCCCGGGCAAGCAGATGGGCCACGCCGGGGCGATCATCTCCGGATCGTCGGGTACCGCCCAGGCCAAGAAGGACGCCCTCGAGGCGAAGGGCGTCAGGGTGGGCAAGAGCCCGACCGAGACCGCGCAGCTCGCCGTCGAGACGATCGGGGCGAAGGCCTGATGCGCCTGGTGCGGCTCGGCCTGCTGACCGCGGTCCTGGTGCTGCTCGCAAGCCCTGTCACGGCGCTCGCGGGCGAGCGGTCCGACGCTGACGACCTTGTTGTCATCACCGGCGGTGCGAGGATCGAGGCGGCCGAGACGGCGAGCGACGTCTTCGTCATCGACGGCGACGTGATCGTCGACGGATTCGTCGAGGGGGACGTGGTCGCGGTCGCGGGCGATGTCGAGGTGACCGGCGACGTTGCCGGCGACCTCACCGCGTTCGCCGGCGAGATCACGCTCGAAAGGGGCGCCCGGGTCGACGGCGACATCAGCTACGGCGACGAGGAGCCGGAGGTCGCCCGGGGCGCCCACGTCGGCGGCAAGATCACAGACGAGGACCTGGATGACTTCTCCGCGGCCCCCTGGGCCCTGATCGGGACGGTGGCGATCTGGATCTCGATGACCCTCTCCCTGCTCGTCCTCGGGGTGACCCTCGTGGCGATCATGCCGCGCGTCGCGGAGGCGGCCGCGGCTCCGGCGCGCGGGTCGCTCTGGGAATCGATCGCAATCGGCATCGGCTCCTGGGTCGCGCTCGGCGTCATCGGCTTCTTCGCGCTCTTCACCCTCGTCGGCATCCCGTTCGGCCTGATCCTGCTCTCCGCGGCGATCCCGGTGGCCGCGCTGGGCTACGTCGCGGCGTCGTATGCGCTGGGGCGGCGCGTCGCGAGCTCGGCCTCTCCGGTCCTGGCCTTTCTCGCGGGCTTCGGGATCCTGCGCGCGCTCGCGCTGATCCCGGTACTCGGAGCCCTCGTCTCGCTGTTCGCCGCGACCGTCGGGGTCGGTTTCCTCGTGGTGGCTGCGTCGCGCGCCGGCGCGGGGCGCAGGGGCGCATCCCCGACGAAGGCGGCTGCAACCAAGTCCGCCGCGAAGAAGAAGCCCGCTGCAAAGAAGTCCGCGGCAAAGAAGAAGCCGGCCGCGAAGAAGAAGCCCCCGGCCCGCTAGGCCGTCGCCGAGAAGCGCTCGGACCCGAGCTCCCGCGCGGCCCGGACCGCCTCCTTCGGCGTCAGGTAGGTGGACCAGGAGACGATCTTCGCCCCCTCCACCACCCAGAGGCCGCCGAACCGCCGGTCCACCGTCACCCCCTGCATGTCGATTCCCTGCTCCCGGCAGATCCCGACGACCTTGCCCGGGTTGACCTCGGCGATGTCCTCGAGCTCGAAGATGTAGGTGTCCCAGCTGTCGAGGTAACGACGCATCGCGCGCTGGACGTCGTCGTGACCCCAGACCAGCTCGCCGTCGGCGCGTGAGGCGCGCTCGTCCCAGCGGATCAGGGGATCCGCGAGCGCCAGGGCGATCTCGCAGTCCCCGCTGCCATACGCCCGCAGAGCGATCTTGACGAGCTCAAGGGAGGCGGGCATGAAGAAAACGTAGCCAACCTTCCGTATTTGCGACGGCCTTCACCCCCGCGCGCGAGTATGGCAAGGCTTCGAAATCGCGGTCGCAGTTCCCCTTAGACTGGCGGCCATGGCCACGGAAACCATCAGCTTCGCCCGCGGCGCGCCGAGCGCCGACCTGCTCCCTGCGGACGCGGTTCGGGAGGCGGCGGCGCGTGCGCTCGAGTCCGACTGGCAGCGCGCGCTCTCCTACGGAACCGGAAAGGGCCATCCGGGGCTCTGCGAGTGGATCGCCGAGCTGCACGGCGTGGAGCCGGAGCGGGTCATGGTCACGAACGGATCGATGGAGGCGGCGGCGCTCCTGTTCCGCCACCTGATCGGCTCGGGCGACCGCGTGCTGGTGGAGCAGCCGACCTATGACCGCACCCTGCTGCTGCTCAACCAGGCGGGCGCCGACCTCGCGCCGGTGCCCCTGGAGGCGGACGGCGTGGACGTCCGCGCGGTCGAGTCCGCCTGCACCGCGGGCCCGCTGAAGCTCGCCCACATCATTCCCAACTTCCACAACCCGGCCGGCTGCACTCTCGCTCCGGAGAAGCGGCAGCGCCTGGTCGACCTGGCGGCGGAGCACGGCTTCGTGCTGTTCGAGGACGACCCGTACCGGCTGATCAGCTTCGAGGGGGCCGCCGGCAAGACGATGCTGGACCTGGACGAGGCCGACCGCGTGATCCACGCCTCATCCTTCTCCAAGACGGTCAGCCCCGGGGTCCGGGTCGGCTACCTGATCGGACCCGCCGAGGAGATCGCGACGCTGTCGAAACGCGGCAGCGAGAACTACATCTCGCCGAACATGCTGGCGGAGTCGGTCGTCTGGGAGCTGTGCCAGTCCGGCGCGCTGGAGGAGAACGTTGAGCAGGTGAATGCCGCCCTCCGCGAGCGACGGGACGCCCTGGTCACCGCGCTCGAGCAGAAGATCCCGGAGGCGAGGTTCGTCCCCCCCGCCGGGGGCTACTTCCTCTGGCTCGACCTGAACGACGACGTGGACACGGTGCGGCTGCTGGATGCCGCCAAGGAGGAGGGCGTCACCTTCGTCGCGGGGCCCGACTTCATGATCGACGGCGGCGGATCGAGCCTGCGCCTGTCCTTCGCGCCGGTGACAACGGATCAGATCCCCGAGGGGATCGACCGCCTCGCGCGGGCGCTCGAGAACGTCCGCGCCGCCAGCGCGGACACCGCCGCCGCGTAGCTCAGCCCGGCTCCCCCAGGATCTCCCGCACGCGGCGGTACAGGTTGAGGTCGTCGCCGCGGCGCGGGTAGGGCTTCCGCCGCTGCTCCCGCTCGTGGTCATTGACCGCGTTGACCAGGGCGCTCAGCCGCCGCTCGGCGATGTTGCGGTCACGCAGCGCCTCGGCCGCCCGGGCCGCCGTTGGCTGAATCGTGGTCGCTTCCATCTCGTTCCCCCGTTTGTTGATGGTTTTACTCGGCTATACGATCCACACAGTACCGAATATCAAGCTCAGCGACCGAAATCGAGTGAAGTTGTCGTTACCGGGTGCCGGCGTCTAGCGGCCGTAGCGGTCGCTGGAGAGGACGAGCTGCTCCGGCAGCGCGGCCCGCGGGGGCGGCGAGGGATCGGCCTTCACCGAGATCGTCTCGGCGACGCTCTTGGTGACCGAGTGGCTGCCCTCGGACGAAGCGATGACGACCTCCTCGTCGTCCGAGCTCTCCACCTTCCCCTCCAGCTCGGGATGCAGGCCCGCGCCGCGCAGGTAGTGGAGGATCTCCTCAGCCTCGTTCTCGAAGCGCAGTACGCGGATGCTCGCTCCCGGCTCGACGTCGGCCAGCAGTGCCCCCTCCTCGCGGACGCCCTCGACGATCGGATGTCCGTGCGGACACGTCTTGGCGTCGCCGATCGCGGCGAGCATGCGCTCCTCGAGCACCGGTGACATCGCGTGCTCGAGGCGCTCGGCCTCCTCGTGCACCTCGTCCCAGGGAATGCCGAGGACGTCGGTGAGGAAGCGCTCGATCAGGCGATGCCGGCGGACGATTGCCTCGGCCTCAGTGCGTCCCGTGGCGGTGAACGCGAGCGACTTGTCGCTGGCTCGCTCGACATAGCCGTCGCCCTCCAGCCGCCCGATCATCTCGTGAACGGTCGGGGGTGAGAGCTGCATCGCCCGGGCGATGTTCGCGCCGGTGATCGGCAGCCCCGCCTCCTCCAGCCAGAACATCGTCTGGAGGTACTCCTCCTCGGCGACCGTTGCGTGATCGGCAGTCATGCGAACGATCCTAGATGATGCCCCTGTGGAGATCGGACCGGGCACCAGGGCCGTCGTCACCGGCGCGACGAAGGGCATCGGCCGCGCGATCAGCCTCGAGCTGGCCGCTCGCGGCGCGCAGGTGGGGTTGATCGCGCGAAGCGAGGAGGAGCTGCGGCGCCTCGCGGAGGAGATCGGCGAGCGGGCCACCCCGCTGCCGGCGGACGTCGGCGACCGGCAGGCGGTCACCGAGGCAGTGGACTCGTTCGTGGAGGAGGCCGGTGGCGTCGAGCTCCTGGTCGCCAACGCCGGCATCGCCCGCTATGAGCCCTTCGCCGACCAGGATCCAGAGGACGCCGACGCGATGGTCCGCATCAACGTGCTGGGGACGATCAACACCGTCCGGGCAGGGCTCCAGCCGATGCTCGACCGCGGCCGGGGCCACATCGTCGTGGTCAGCTCCGGCGCCGCGCTGAGGGCGTTCCCCTGGGCCGCCGTCTACGGCGCCACGAAGGCGGCCAACAAGGGCTTCGCCGAAGCGCTTCGACACGAGCTCTCCGGGACCGGCGTCTCGGTCACCACCGTCCTGCCCGGCGAGGTGAGGACCTCTCTCCACGACGAGATGAAGCAGATTCCCGACTGGCGCAACTCCGAGAACGCGATCGAGCCCGAGGAGGTCGCGCGGGCGACGATCGAGGCGATCGAGTCCGACCGGCGCGAGGTCCACGTCCCGAAGCAGGTCCGGCTGCTCGCCCTCAACGACGTCGCGCCCGGCCTGCTGGACCGGCTGCTGACGGCGGTCAGGGGCGGAGCCGCGGCACCGCGAAAGTATTAGGGATCGAAATCGATGTAGGTGCCCGCAAACGCCCAGATCGGTGTGATTCCGACGATCAGCCAGGCCACCGTCTCCGAATAGAACCCGACCTCGTTGTAGAGCCAGAGCACGTTCAGCACATAGCTCAGCGCCGTGAAGATGGCTGCCGAAACGAGGGCGACGGCTATGCGTATTCCCCTATCCACGGAGTCCGGCCAGCGTCGAGACGATCGCCTCGTAGACCCCGTCGCCCATGCTGCCCTCGGTGACCGTGACGTTGGGATAGCGGCCGCTGCCGATCACCTCCGCCAGCCCCGGGTCGCGATCCGGTCCGTTGGCGGGAACGAAGAAGTGGCCGACGACCTCGGCGACCGCGAGGTCCTCGACGGAGTCGCCGATCGCGATCGTCTCCTCAGGCGCGTGGCCGCGGGCGCGCATGTGGAAGGCGACCGCGCTCGCCTTGCTGGCCGCGGCCGGCATCAGGTGGTACGCGTGGGCGCGCCCCTCCACCCCGTCCATCTGGCGCACGATCGCGCCGTTGTCGATCAGGCGCAGCCCGCCATGGCCCTCCCGCTCCAGGATCGCGTTGGCCTCGGCCACGTCGATCTTCCCGCGGAAGAGGTGGGAGTGCTTGCGGTCCGTGTGCCACGGCGAGTGGTACTCCAGCGCGGGGCTGAACGCCTCGAACAACAGGTCCGGGACACCCCGGTCCACGATCGTCTCGTAGACCGTCCTGCCCTCATCCGGCTCGAAGTCGCCGATCAGGACCGTCTCCTCGCCGTCGATCTTGACCGCGCAGCCGGCCTCGTAGATGTAGGAGGTCTGCCCCATCAGGCGCGCGTCCTCCAGCACCTGCGGCTCGCGGCGGCCGGATTTGATCACGACCTCCACGTCCGCACGGTGGCAGGCCTCCAGGGCACGGGCCTGCAGCATCGAGAAGTTCCCCTCCGGGTCGCGGAAGAGCGAGCCGAACCTGCCGAGCAGGGTTCCGTCGAGGTCGGTGTAGACGCAGCGGAGGGTGGCCATGGGCGGGCGCTAAGTTAGCCGGAAGATGTGGAGGATCGCCGATCGGACGCTCGACCTGGCCCGCCCGCTCGCGGCGGGCATCGTCAACGTGACCTCGGACTCCTTCTTCTCCGGCGCGCGCAGCGGGACCCCGCAGGGCGCGATCGAGGACGGCGAGGCCCTCGCCACCGCGGGGTTCGACCTGCTCGACGTGGGAGCCGTGGCCGCGCGCAGCGGTCCGCCGGTCCCGCCCGGCGAGGAGGCCGCCAAACTGATCCCCGCGATCGAGGGGCTCGTGGAGCGGACCGCGCTGCCCATCTCGGCCGACACGTTCTCCCCTGAGGTCGCGGCCAGGGCGCTGGATGCGGGGGCCGTGGCGATCAATGACATCAGCGGCGGCGCCGACCCCGCTCTGCTGGAGCTTTGCGCCGACCGCGGCTGCGGCCTCGTGCTGATGCACATCGAAGGCCCGCCGCGCCAAGACCGCGAGCCTCGCCGCTACGACGATCCCGTGGAGCACCTGAAGTCCTGGTTCAGCGAGCGAGTCGAGACCGCGGCGGAGCGCGGAGTCGCCCCAGAGCAGATCGCGCTCGACCCCGGGCTGGACTTCGACCTCGGTGTCTCCGACGGCCTCCAGCTCCTGCGGCGGCTCTCCGAGCTGCATGACCTCGGCCGGCCGCTCTACATCTCGCTCTCTCGGAAGGACCTGCTCGGCGCGGTCCTGGCCGGCTCCTGGGAGGAGCGGCTACCCGCCGAGCGCCGGGAGTGGGCGACCGCGGCGGCCACCGCTCTGGCGGTCCAGAACGGCGCCGACATCCTGCGCCTGCACGACAGCAGCGCGCTCCAGGCCATGCGCGTCGCCGCCGCGATCCGCGAGGGCGCTCCCGCGGAGGTCGCCGGTGCCTAGCGGCCACGTCGCGGGCGCCGGCTGGGAGCCCACCCTCGCCTCGGGTCGGGAGGACGGCCGCCTCGTCGCCGAGAGCTCGGAGGCGGCGACGATGGCGAAGCTGACGGAGCTGCCGGCGGATCTCCACCCGGAGCTCGCCGAGGCTCTTGCCGGCGTCGGGATCGAGTCCCTGTACTCGCATCAGGCCGAGGCGTATGAGACCGCGAAGCGATCCGACCTGATCCTGACCAGCGGCACGGCGAGCGGCAAGTCGCTGTCCTTCAACCTGCCGGTGCTCGACGGGATCGCCCGGGAGCCGAAGCGGCGAGCCTTCTACCTCTACCCGACCAAGGCGCTGGCGCAGGACCAGGCCCGCAAGCTCGGCGAACTGCGGCCGCCCGGGGTGCGCGAGGCGATCTACGACGGCGACACCCCGCGCGAGGAGCGCCCGGCGATCCGGCGCCGGGCCAACCTCGTCCTCACCAACCCGGACATGCTGAACGTCGCCGTCCTGCCCCATCACAAGCGCTGGGGAGACTTCCTCGCGAACCTCGGCTGGGTCGTGGTCGACGAGGCGCACACGTACCGCGGCGTCTTCGGCTCCCATGTCGCCAATGTGCTGCGCCGCCTTCGCCGCGTCGCCCGTCTCTACGGGTCGGAGCCGCGGTTCGTCCTGGCCTCGGCCACGATCGCCAACCCGGGCGAGCTGGCCGAGCGGCTGACCGGGCGGGAGTTCGAGCTGCTCGACGACGACGGCGCGCCGCGCGCCGGACGGGAGATCGCGATGTGGAACCCGCCGGTGATCGAGCAGCACACCCAGACGCGGCGCTCGGCCGTCTCCGAGGCGGCCGACATGCTCTGCGAGCTCGTCCAGCGCGGGGTGCGGACGATCATCTTCATGAAGAGCCGGCGCGGGATCGAGCTCATCAACCGGTTCGCCTCGATGAAGCTCGCGGAGGACGGGCAGGGACATCTCGCCGACCGGATCGCCCCGTACCGCGCGGGCTACACGCCGCAGCAGCGACGCGAGATCGAGGCGGCCCTCGCCAGCGGCGACCTGCTGGCGGTCGCGGCCACCAACGCGCTGGAGCTCGGGATCGACGTCGGCGAGCTCGACGCGGCAATCTGCGTGAACTTCCCGGGGACCGTCGCGAGCCTCCGTCAGATGTGGGGGCGGGCCGGGCGCCGGCGCCGCGGCCTCGCCGTCTACATCGCAGGCCAGGACGGCCTCGACCAGTTCTTCTGCCGGCATCCCGACGAGTTCCTCGGTCGCCCGGTCGAGGCGGCGATCCTCGATCACCGCTCCGACCAGATCCGGATGCAGCATCTGGTCGCCGCAGCGTACGAGGCCCCGCTCGGCCCGGACGACGACGACATCCTCGGCGAGGGCTGGAGGGAGCCGGCGGAGCGCCTGGTGACGATGGGCCAGCTCCGCAGGGCAAGCGGCGACCGGTACCTGACCCGCACCGGCGACTTTCACGCGGGTCGGATCTCGCTGCGGTCGGCTTCGTCCGACAGCCTCGCCGTCGTCGACGCGTCCTCCGGCGAGATGATCGGCCAGGTCGAGGCCGAGCGCGCCTTCACCACCGTCCACCCCGGCGCGATCTATCTCCACCTCGGCAGCTCCTACGAAGTGACGGAGCTGGACGTCGCGGGGCGGCGCGCGATGGTCCGGCCCTTCGACGGCGACTACTACACGCAGGTGAAGAAGGAGATCGAGGTCTACGTCGAGGAGACCCAGACGACGCGGCGCACGCTCGGCGTCGAGCTCAGCTTCGGAGCGGTCTCCGTCTCCGAGCAGGTGATCGCCTACCAGCGCAAGCGCCTCGGCGACAACGAGGTGCTCGACACGGTCGCCCTCGACCTGCCCGAGCAGGACTTCATGACACAGGCGCTCTGGTACGTCATCGGCGACCGGATGGCGGCCGCCCTGCCGATGGAGGTGCTGCTGGGGGCGCTGCATGCCTCGGAGCACGGCCAGATCGCCGTGCTGCCGCTGATCGCGATGTGCGACCGCTGGGACATCGGCGGCCTCTCCACCAACATCCACCACCAGACCGGCTCGCCGACGATCTTCATCTACGACGGCCACCCGGGCGGGATTGGGATCACCCGTCGTGGCTTCGAGGAGTTCGAGCGGCTGGTCCGCGATGCCGACCGGCTGATCCGCGAGTGCCCCTGCGACGACGGCTGCCCCTCCTGCGTGCAGAGCCCGAAGTGCGGGAACCTGAACGAGCACCTCCACAAGGGCGGGGCGCTGGAGCTGATGGGGCGGATGCTGCGCGAGGGGGCGGCGAAGCCTCGCTCGGGGACCGGGTCGTGAAGCGGCGCCGCCAGGTCTCGGTGATCGGAGCGAGCCGGGCCGACGACGGACTCACGGCGAAGGCCGAGGAGGTCGGCCGCCTGCTGGCCGAGGCGGGGCTGGTGGTCGTCTGCGGCGGCAAGTCGGGCGTGATGGAGGGGGTGTCGAAGGGCGCCACCGAGGCGGGCGGTGAGGTGATCGGCATCCTCCCCGGCGCCGAGCCGGACGAGGCCAACGCTCACGTGACCCACGTTGTGGCGTCGGGGATCGGGTTCGGGCGCAACCTCTCCGTGGTCGCCTCCGGCGATGCGGTGATCGCAATCGGCGGGGAGTGGGGCACGCTCTCGGAGATCGGCTTCGCGCGCAACCTGGACCGTCCGGTCGTCGCACTCGAGACCTGGGAGCTGACCCGCCGCGACGGCACCGACCCGGGACTGACGATTGTCGAGACACCGGAGGCCGCGGTTAAGGCCGTGCTGGAATCCATACGATGAGGCGTCCATGGCCAGGTTCATGACCGAGAGGGTCAGTCCCAAGCAGGGCATGCTGGAGCGCTTCTACGAGGCGCTCAACGAGGGCGACGTCGACGGCGCCGTGGCGCTGCTCGCCCCGGAGGTGAGCTGGGACCGCCCGCCGGACGTGCCGATCACCGGCACCGTCAATGGCCGGGAGGACGTCAGGGAGATGTGGGCATCGTTCGCCAAGCGGGCCGGCAGGTTCGAGATCGAGCCGACCGGCTTCGAGGCTCCCGACGTCGAGGACTCGGACAAGGTCCTCGCCCGGGTCACGTTCCGCGGCCAGTCGGAGGACGGCACGCCGTTCGAGTTCAGCGGGGCCCAGATCTTCACCGTCCGCTACGGCGGCATCACCCGCGTGCAGGAGTTCCGGGACCTCGATCAGGCCCGGGACGCGCTGCTGGACAGCTGAGTTTTCCGGTCACTTTTACGGCCTATAGCGTGTACAAGTGACCAAGAACCCCGACTAGAGGTCCGGGTAGCGGGCCCGCAGCGCCAGGATCGCGAACGCGTGCGACCAGGCCAACGGCGTCGTCGACAGAGGCTCGCCGGTCTCGGGGTCCACTCGCTCGGGCAGCATTCCCTCGTCCGTCGCCGCCGCCCGCAGTGCCGCCAGCATCCGATCGGCGGCGGCCGTCTCCCCCAGCTCCGCGAGCGCCGCCGCGGTCCATGCCGTCGGCGCCGTCCAGCCGTCGTCGTAGCGCCAGCCCTCGATGGGGACGATCCCGAACCGGCCCGCACCAGCCGCCAGGGACAGCAGGGTGCGGCGAACGGCTCCGCGGAGCCGCCTCGATGCCGGCGCATCGTCGCCGGCACGGGCGAACGGGGTCACGGCCCAGGCGGCAGCCGAGTCGAGTGCCTCGCCGCCCGCCTCCCTCGCCAGCCCTCTGGGAGTTCCGAAGCGGTCGAGGATCTCGGCCGGCGGGGCGCCCGCCGGCGATCGCGTTGCCGAGCAGGTCGCCCTCGAGGTTCTCGCCGTAGTCCTGGCGGTCCTCCCACTCGAATTCGCTGCGCGGCGGCCCTTCAAGGCCGGACGCCGCCGCGGCCGCCGCGACCCAGCCCTCCGCGTCACCGGCCGGCCCGCGGCCGGGGACCGGATCGCCGTCCGGCTCGAACTGGGAGGTACGACCGAGATCGAGACCTGCGAGGAATTCAGCGATCTTCGCCGGTTCCTTGTGCAGGCCCACCGCACGAAGAGCGATAACCCCCGCTGAGGCGTCTCGAGGCCAGACCCGGTCCCAGCCGACGCGCGGACCAGCGATCAGGGCGCCGCCATCTGGGTCGGTGAGATGCATCAGCACGCGTGATGGAGTTGCGGTGGAGGCGCCTGGCCCAAGGCGGCGCGCTCGGTCCCAGGGGCGAGGCCCGGTAGCTCAGATTTCTGCCGGTGAACGCCCAGCCGCCGAGCGATTCGTCCACCTCGAACTGGGGGGCGGGCAGCGATGTCGAGATCGGCTCGGGCGGCCGCTCATCCGCCCCCGAGACCGAGACGATGACGAGGGCCGCCACGGCAACGGCGACGATGCTCCGGATCACGGTCCGAACGCTAGCCTTTGGCGCCGCTCCGGCGAGGTAGCTCAGTTGGTAGAGCACACGACTGAAAATCGTGGTGTCGCCAGTTCGATTCTGGCCCTCGCCACTCATGACGATCATCGTCGCCGGCCACCTTCTGGTCGAGCCGGAGGACCGGCCCGCGTTCCTCCATGACTCCATGGAGGCCGTGCGGCTCGCCCGCTCCGCGGCGGGCTGCCAGGACTTCGTCGTCGCTGCCGATCCCCTGGATCCGGGCGGGTCAACATCTACGAGCGCTGGGACGAGCGCGACTCGCTGGAAGCGTTTCGCGGCGGGGCCGGACGACGAGCTCGGATCGCTGATCGTCAGCGCAGACGTCCGTGAGTTCGAGTTGACCGAGTCGTAGACGCCCGGGTACCGGCGCACGGCGATTTACGGGTTCCTAGACTTTTCGAGATGGACTTGGGGTCCACGCTTCATCGCAGGGGACGGTTGCTGGCGAGCCTGGCGCTCGCCGCGCTCGTGCTCGGGCTGGGCCTGGCGGGCGACGCCCGTGCGCACCAGGGCATGGCGGCAAAGGTCCAGGCGCTACAGGCGGCAGGCGCGACGTTCAGCGAGAACCCGGCCGGGAGCGCGGCGCGCGCGGCCGAGCCGGCGCTGCTGCCGACGCCGGAGGCGACCTGCGGGCCGGGCTCCGATCCCGAGACGGGGATCCAGGGAAGGGTGAGCCCCGAGGACCACGCCAACGGCAACGCCGCCGACGGGTTCAGATGCAACACGGAGCTGGTCGGCAAGTACCAGGTGGCGAACGCCACCGGGACGGTCGGCGGCTTCAAGGTCGAGCGCTACGTGGACTCCGCCGGCCATGAGTGCGCGTACTACGACACCACCCTGCTGTGGCCAACGAACGCCCTCGACCAGGAGGGCGGGGTCAACGTCCTCGACATGTCGGACCCGGCGAACCCGGTCCGCACGGCGCAGCTCCTTACCCCGGGGATGCTGACGCCACACGAGTCGCTGGTGCTGAGCCAGAGCCGTGGCCTCGTGATGGCGGTGTCGGGCAACCTGGCCACCAATGTCGGAATCCTCGACATCTACGACATCTCGCGGGACTGCCGCTCGCCGCAACTCAAGTCCTCCACCCCGATGGGGGTCCTCGGCCACGAGAGCGGACTCTCTCCCGACGGCAACACCTTCTACTCCGCGTCGCCCGCAGGCCAGACCATCGTGGCGGTCGACATCACCAACCCGACGGTGCCGGTCCCGCTGGCAGTCCATGACGTCGACTCGCACGGCCTCTCGATCAGCGACGACGGCACCCGCGCCTATGTGGCGGCCACCGGATCGGGCCTGCACATCCTCGACACGTCGGAGATCCAGAGCCGCGCTCCATCGCCGTCCTTCACGGAGATCGCCAACCTGACGTGGGAGTCGATGAGCATCCCGCAGAACGCGATCCCGTTCACCCGGGACGGGCACCCGTACCTGGTCGAGATCGACGAGTTCGGCGCGCAGTCCGAGGTCGGCGCCGGCCGCATCATCGACATCGCCGACGAGACGGCGCCGCAGGTGATCTCGAACCTCCGCCTCGAGGTGCACCAGCCCGAGAACTTCGACGCCCAGGCCGACGACAACGGCGCTCAGAACCCCGTTCAGGGCTATGCCGGCCACTACTGCAACATCCCGACGCGGGTGAACCCCAGCATCGTCGCCTGCAGCATGATCCTCTCCGGGCTGCGGGTCTTCGACATCCGCGACCCCCACAATCCGCGCGAGATCGCCTACTTCAACGCCCCGACCTTCCCGCGGACGGGGCCGAGCCCGCCGGGGAGCGTCAACCCGCCGGCCAGCGACTGGGCGATGTCGAGCCCGTCGTTCGTGCCCGAGCGCAACGAGATCTGGTACTCGGACGGCCTCAGCGGCTTCTACAACGTGGAGCTCACCAACGGTGCCTGGCCCGACAATCCCGCGAACACCGGGACATCGGACACGTCGCGGGCCCCCGCCAAGCCGGCCAAGAAGAAGTGCAAGAAGAAGAAGTCGAAGAAGAAGCGCGCGGCGGCCTCCAAGAAGAAGTGCAAGAAGAAAAAGAAGCGCCCGTGATCGAACAACCGGCCAGGGCGATGGGCGAGGCCCTGCAAAGGGTCCGCTGAGCAGGGACGCCGCCATCCGGCATGACTCAGGCGTCGCGCCGCTCGGCGCCTAGGCAATTCCCGGTAGGTGCGGCCTTAGGTCCGAACGGCTGCCGCCATTCGTCCCCTTTTTGGGGGACTTTGCCGCTTAGGACTCGGCATGCGATGCCGATTAACTACGCATGGCCGGTTCGTGGCTATGCCGAGACGATGTTGATCGCGAGCGCCTGCTCGACATGGAGCGGCGCCTCAAGCCCGTTCGCGCGGCCACGATCGGCATGCTCGGGATCGCCCTGGTCGTGTCTATCCCGTGGATCGGCTGGTGGACGCTGGTGCCGCTGGCGATCGCCGCGGGCCTGTTCAAGATCGCCGACGACATGCTCGACGGCGCCGAGCGTCCCGAGTACGTGATGTTCGCGGCGTGGGCCCTGTCCGAGGTGACGATCGCCGCCGCGGTCGCCGCCACCGACGGCACCGCCGGCCCGGCCACCCTCTGCTGGCTGGCGATTCCGGTCGTCACGCTCAGCGCCCGCTTCTCGACCCGCGGCGTCATCGCCGGCGTCGTCTGGGCCCTCGGCCTGCTGGCGGCCGTCGCCTTCGGCGTCCACTCCGAGTTGGTCATGAGCGAACCGCCGATCCTGATTGCGCCCGCCGCGCTGATCCTCGGCGTCGCGACGCTCTCGACGGCGCTGATGCGCTCCGACGTCGAGCACCGCGAGGAGGCCGTGATCGACGCGCTCACCGGCATGCTCAACCGCCACGCCCTCGAGAACCGCGTCGATGAGCTCGCCCAGCAGTCCCGGCTCACCGGCCAGCCGGTCGGCGTGATCGTCGGCGACCTCGACTACTTCAAGGGCATCAACGACTCGCTCGGTCACCAGGTCGGCGACCAGGTGCTGAAGCAGATCGCCTACGCGCTGCGCAAGGACCTGCGGGCCTTCGACCTGGCCTACCGGATCGGCGGCGACGAGTTCCTGATCGTGATGCCCGGCGCCTCTCTCGAGGAGTGCGAGGGGCTCGCCCACCAGCTCTGCAGGACCGTCGAGAAGTCCATCGGCGACTCGGTCAACCTGACCATCAGCTTCGGGGTCAACGCATCGAAGCAAGGCGAGGCCTTCGAGTACGACACGGTCTTCGCCGGTGCCGACGCCGCGCTCTACGCGGCCAAGCAGGACGGCCGCAACCAGGTTCGGACCGCCGAGCGGGTCGGCTCCGGGCAGCCGGTCGAGCTCGAGCGCGAGCCGCTCGCGGCCGCCTAACCCCTCTCGGACTCAGCGGCCGTCATGGCAGGGTCGTCGCTCACCGCGGGACCGGGCGGCTCAGGTGCCAGGACCGACGTGCCCGCCGGCGGGCCCACCGGCCCCGTTGGGACCCAGCCGCGGTTCATCCGAACCAGCGCCAGCAGACCGGCGAGCCCAGCGAGCGCCGATAGCCCGCCCGCGTAGGCGAGCGTCCCCGTCGGGCCGATCACGGCGACCAGCACGCCGCCCGCAGCGAAGGCGCCCAGCTCGGCGCCGTTGCGGATCCCGTTGTAGGCGGCGAACGCCCGGCCGTGCATGCGCTCGGGAACGCGGACGTGGATGAGGCTGCGGAACATCACGTTCTTGACGCCGTGCCCGAGACCGCCAACGAACGCGCAGACGAGGAAGAACCCGAAGGTCAGCCACAGCACCGGCAGGGCCAGACCGGCGCCCTGGATCGCGGCGGCGGCGAGTCCGGTCGCGGCCACCGCGCCGGCGGCCACGCGCCGCGACAGGATCAGAGCCCCCACGGCCATGCCGGCTGTCCAGACTGAAAGGAACAGGCCGTACTGCGTGTCGCTGCCGTCGAGCGTGTCCTTGACGAAGAAGAGCTCGCCGACCCAGACCGCTGACATGAACAGCAGCGAGGTGAACGCGACCACCATGACCAGCGCCAGGGTGCGGTCGCGGAACAGGAACGAGATCCCGTCGCGGGCCCGCGGCGTTTCCCCGGCGGCCGCTGCCTCCGGCGTGCGCCGTACCCGCAGCGCCAGCGCCGCCAGAGCGACGACCGCAAAGGTGGCGGCGTCGACGAGCATCGTCAGCTCCAGGCCCCCGATCGCGAACATGAGGCCGCCAAGCGCCGGCCCGACGCCGAAGCCGATGTAGCGAAACGTCTCGACGTGACCGTTCGCCTCCTGGATCCTCTTCCCCGCCAGGGGCGGGACCAGCGAGAACTCCGCCGGCGACATCAGCGCGAACACCAGGCCGAGCATCGCGGTCAGCGCCAGCACCGCCGCCGTCCCGTCCACGAACGCCAGAGCGGCCGCGCCGCCCGCGCCGATGGCGGAGACGAGGGCCAGCAACCGCGTCGCCTCGAATCGGTCGACGAGCAGGCCGGCGTGACCCGCGACGAGGACCGACGGGCCGAACAGGCAGATCCAGAGAGCGGCGACCGCGTAGCCGGAGCCGGTCCGCGCCTCGATGTGGAGGCCGAGGCCGGTGATCGCGACCCAGTCCCCCATCGCCGACAGGCCGACCGACGAAGCGACGATCAGGAAGTCACGATCCCGCAACAGGCTGCGCGACCCCGTCGCCATCAAGCCAGCTAACCCACCCGGGTGGGCGGGGTGTCAGGCGCGGCCATAGACCGGAATTTCGGCACCCGAGATCGGCGCCGAATCCTCGGAGCACAGGAACCGGATCACGCGCGCGATCTCCGCCGGCTGCACCCAGCGCTCGAAGTCGGCGTCGGGCATCGACTCGCGGTTGGCAGGCGTGTCGATGACGCTGGGAAGGATCGCGTTGGCCCGGATGCCGTCGTCGCGGTAGTCGGCATCGAGCGAGCGGACCAGCGCCAGCACCGCCGCCTTCGACATCGGCGTACGCGCCCCCGCCGCTGAATGGCTCAACGCGCCGCTCGGCTCCCGACGCAGACGATCGCGCCCCCCGCCGCCGATCATCGCGGGCACCGCCGCTCGGCAGGCGTTGACGGCCGTCACAGGTTGAGGGCGATCATCTTCTCCAGCTCGTCCGGGGCGGTCTCGTGCCAGCGTCCGCCGGCCGCGAAGCCGCCGACGAGGTTGACCAGCGCGACGAGCTGCCCGTGCTCCGCCGCGGCATCGACCGCCACCTGAGCGCCGTCCTCGAGCAGGTTCGCCTCGACCAGATGTGAGTCCGTCGCGGTCGCCGAGGCTTCGCCTCGACCGCCTCGCGCTCACGCTCGATGAGCCAGGGGGTGACGACCGTGGCCCCGGCGTCCAGCAGCTCGGCGACCACGGCCTGGCCCAGTCCGCCGGTGCCGCCCGTCACCAGGGCGACGCCCTCGACCGTTCCCGGCGTCGTCATGAATGCCTCGCTCGCAACGACTTCATTGGAAATGCACCCTAGTCCCACACCCGAAACGGTGACCGGCACGTGAACGCGGCCGGATATTTGTGTCCGCCGACGCCTCTACCGTCAGGAGCCCTGTGACGGAAGCCCTCTTCGACAACGGCGCCCAGACGCGGCGATGCGGACCGCAACGGACCCTGCGGGAGCTCGCCGACGGCGAGCGCGTCGCCGGACCGTTCGCCGTGCGCGAGCGCGAGCTGCGCCAGAAGCGCAACGGCGAGGACTTCCTGAAGCTGACGCTCGCGCGACGCCACGGGCAGCGTCCCGGCGATCGCCTGGGACGGCGTCGCCGAGTGCTTCGACGCCGCCGCGCCGGGCTCGATCGTGTTCGTCACCGGCCGCTTCAGCGTCCACGCCCAGTACGGCAACCAGATCAAGCTCGACACGGTTCGCGCCGCCGAGGAGGGCGAGTACGACGCCGAAGCCCTGACCGAGTCCACGCCGATGGACCTCGACCGGCTCGAGAGCGACCTGCGCGCCCTGATCGCGACCGTCCAGAATCCGTCGCTGCAGGAGCTGCTCGAGCGCTTCTTCGGCGAGGGTCGCGAGAGCTGGAAGCGCTTTCGCGAGGCGCCGGCGGCCAAGTACTACCACCAGGCGTATGTGGGCGGGCTGCTCGAGCACACGCTCTCGGTTGCGCAGGCCGTCAGCGCCGCGGCCTCCTACTTCCCGGGGGTCGACCGCGACATCGCGGTCACCGGCGCCCTATTGCATGACATAGGGAAAACCGAGGCGTACAACGAGGACCCCTTGGCGATCGACCTCACCGACGCCGGCCGGCTGCTCGCCGAGATCCCGCTCGGGTACTACAAGGTTCGCCGCGAGATCGAGGAGATCCGTGGCTTCGACGCGGACCTGGCCCAGGCGATCCTTCACATCATCCTCAGCCACCACGGCTCGCTCGAGCACGGCTCGCCCGTCGTGCCGTGCACCCGCGAGGCGACGCTCGTCCACGCCCTCGACAACCTGGGCGGCAAGCTCGGCAGCTTCGACCGGCTCGAGCGCGAGCTCGGCGACGGCGAGAGCTGGTCCCGCTACGACCGGGGCCTCGGCGCCGCGGCGTTCTTCGGCAGCCGCGCGGCCTAGCCGCAAACGCCACAGCGCAAATTGCGCCTTTCGATCCGTCCGCCTGACAGAGGGGGCGGAAGCCGCGAGCGGCCCGCGACTATCCTGCGACGCGGATGGCGAAGGACACCGAGAAGCTGATCAGACAGCTCTCGCTGATCTCCTTCCTCATGGCCCAGGGGAGGCCGGTCTCGGCGCTTGAGATCAAGCGCGAGGTGGAGGGATACAGCGACATGAACGACGACGCCTTCGCGCGCCGCTTCTATGCCGACCGGGCGGAGCTCGAGAGCCTCGGGATCACCCTCCAGGTGGAGAAGCCCGGCGAGAGCATGGCCGGCTACGAGTCAGAGCTCTACTCACTGCCGCCCGAGAACTTCTACCTCCCCGCGATCGAGTTCTCCGACGACGAGCTTGCGGCGCTGCAGACCGCGCTGCACCTGCTCGACGGCGAGTTCGCCTATGCGGAGCCGCTCAGATTGGCTCTGCAGCAGGTTTCCTGGGGCCGGCCGAGCCCGCACAGCGCACCCGAGCAGTCCTCGGTCGAGGTGCGGATGACCGCCAAGGCCGACGGCGCGGAGGTCAGTCAGCGCCTCTCGAAGATCGAGACCGCGATCAGCCGTCGCAAGACGATCGAGTTCACCTACTACACGATCGAGCGCGACGCGACCGAGAAGCGGAAGGTGGACCCCTACCACCTGGTCTACCGCGGCGGGCAGTTCTATCTGATCGGCCAATCGCACGAGCGCGACGCGGTCAGGGTCTTCCGCCTCTCCCGGATTCGCGGCAAGGTCTCCTACGCCTCGAAGGCCGAGCACGACTTCGGCGCTCCCGAGGCCTTCGAGCGGCGCGATTACGCCAGCCGGGCGGAGTGGCAGCTCGGCGAGATCCAGGGCACGGCGAAGGTCTTTCTCAAGGACCGCGTCTCGTGGCTGGTCGAGCGCGACTTCGGCCGCTACGGCAAGGTCCGGCCCACGAAGGCCTCCGACAAGGCGCCCGGGCAAGGGGCACGTGTTCGAGACCGAATACGCATCCGCGCGGCAGATGGTCGCGTGGGTGCTCCACTGGCGCCAGAACGCGATGGTGCTGGAGCCCGCCAGAGCTGGGCGACGAGGTCGCGGAGCGGCTCGAAATGCTGACCGCGCGCCACTCCGGCGACTTCGACGTCGCCGAGACCATCCGCACCGTGCCTCCCCCCAGCGGCCGGCCGAGCCGGTCCAACGGGCGCTCGGAGTCCTCGATCCGCCCCGAGCGCTTCGCCCGCCTGGTCACGCTGGCCGGGATGCTGATCGAGGCGGCCAAGGGCGACGGCCGGGTCGCGGTCTCCGAGGTCACCGGCAAGCTGCACCTCTCCGGCGAGGAGCTGCGAGACGACATCGACCTGCTGAACGTCGTCAACTTCGGCGGCGGCACCTACGTCCTCTACGCCGAGCTGATCGGCGACGAGATCGAGGTCGACGCCGAGCCCTACGGCGACAACTTCAGCCGCCCGGCCCGCCTGCTGCCCCTGGAGGCGAAGGCCCTGGTGGCGGCGATCGACCTGTTCGGCGACCACCTGCCCCAGAGCGGCCTCGTCAGCGCCCGCAAGAAGATCGTCGGCGCCCTCGGCCACGACCCCTCCGAGGAGGGACTGGAGATCGCAGTGTCCGGCGGTGACGACTCCGATGTCGCGCGCATCGTCAACGAGGGGATCGAGGCGCAGTGCGTCGTCGCGATCCACTACTACAAGGAAAACGAGGACGAATTCACCAAGCGCGAGATCGAGCCCTACCGGCTCGCCAACGGCCCCGAGGGCTGGTACGTCGCCAGCTTCGACCGCAAGCGCCAGGACATCCGCCACTTCCGGCTCGACCGGATCAAGGAGGCGGAGGTCACGAAGGAGCCCTTCGAGCCGCCGCGAGGAGTTCGCCGACATCGCCTCGATTGAAGGCGGGTGGCTCTCGGGGGAGCACGTCCCGGCGGCAGACATAGCCCGCGTCTGGGTCTCCCCCGAGCGTGCCCGCTGGGCCCGCGAGGCGCACACCGTCGTCGAGGAGCTCGCCGACGCGGCGGTCGTGATCGAGGTCCCGTACGGCAGCCCGGACTGGCTCCTGCGCGAGATCCTCAAGGGTGCCGGGGACTTCGTGGTGATCGAGCCCGACGAAGCCCGCGAGGCGGTCCACACCGAGCTCGTGACCGACGCCGGCGCGCAGCCGGCCGCGGCGAGGGCTGCGTAAGAGCCTCAGGAAGGGGAGCGGAGACGGGGTCCGCCGCACAGCGAGCGGCACGAGATCCCGTCACGCTGCGCGTGTGAGCAGTCCCGACTTCGAGCGCATCGTCGCGCCGAATCCGAGCCCAATGACGCTCGAGGGGACCAACACCTATGTCGTCGGGCGCGACCTGGCGACCGTGATCGATCCCGGCCCGGCCGACGAGGGCCACATCGCGAGGGTGCGGGAGGAGGCCGAGGCGCGCGGCGGTCTCGGCGGGGTGCTGCTGACGCACTCTCACTTCGACCACGCCGACGGAGCGCCGCTGCTCTCCGAGGACGCGCGGGTGCCGAAGGACGGAGAGGTCATCGCAGGCCTGAAGGCGATCGGCACGCCCGGCCACGCGGAGGACCACGTCTGCTTCCTCATGGGGAAGGTGCTCTTCACAGGGGATCTGATCCTCGGCGAGGGCTCCACGATCGTCCCGCCCGACGGCGGCTCGCTGACGGCCTATCTGGAGTCCCTGCGCCGGGTCGCCGAGCTCGACCTCGACCTGCTCGCCCCGGGGCACGGCCCGCTGGTCGACGACCCGGCCGCCAAGATCGCCGAGTACATCGAGCACCGGATGATGCGCGAGCGCCGGCTGCTGGAGGCGTTCGAGCGCGGCGAGCGCTCGCGGGACGCGCTCCTGCACGAGGTCTGGGACGACGTGCCCGAGCCGCTGCTGCCGGCCGCGGCCCAGGTGATGGAGGCCCACCTCCAGAAGCTGGACGGCGACGGGAAGCTGCCGCGAGACCTCACCGACTGACGGCTGGAATGATTCCCGGATGGCGATGGACGTGAGAGGCCTGCTCCTCGGCGGCGCCAAGGGGCTTGGGCTCGTCGGAGGACTGTTCGGGACGACTGCCGCCGGGCTCTGGTGGCAGCTCTTCAAGCGCCCGCTGCCCAAGACCGAGGGCGAGCTGCGCGTCGCCGGCATCGAGGGCACGGTCGAGATCGCGCGCGACCGCTGGGGCATGCCGCGCCTGCGCGCTCAGAACCGCCATGACCTCTGGTACGGCCTCGGCTTCGTCCACGGCCAGGACCGGCTCTGGCAGTGCCACCTGCACCGCCTGGTGGTCTCGGGCCGCCTCTCGGAGATCGCCGGGCGCGACGGCCTTCCGGTGGACCGGTTCATGCGCACGATCGGGATGCGGCGCGCCGCCGAGCGGGAGGAGGCGGAGCTGGACCCTGACGACCGCGCGCTCCTGGAGGCGTACTGCGCCGGGCTCAACGGGGCGGCCGACGCGGCCGGCGCGCTGCCCGCGGAGATGCAGCTGATGCGACTGGAGTTCGAGCCCTTCACGCCCGCCGACTGCCTGGCGGGCGCGAAGCTGTTCGCCTTCGGCATGTCCACCAACTGGGAGCGCGAGCTGCTGCGCGCCGACCTCGTCCGGGAGCTCGGCGAGGAGCGGGCTGCGCGGATCGACCCCACCTACCCGGCCGGGAACCCGATCGCGATGCAGCCCCGGCGAGGGCTTCAGCGGCGACGCGCTCGCGCTGGCGGAGCAGATCGACCGCGTCCGCGACCTGATCGGGATGCCCGCGGGCGCGACCGGCTCCAACAACTGGGCCGTCAGCGGCGAGCGGTCGGCGACCGGAACGCCCCTGATCGCGGGCGACCCGCACCTGCCGAGCGCGATGCCGGGGTTCATCTACCAGGTGGCGATGGAGCTGGACGACCGCTTCGTGCGAGGGGGCGGCATCCCGGGGCTGCCGACGATCTTCTTCGGTCACAACAACGACGTCGCCTGGACCTTCACCAACGTCATGGCGGACGTCCAGGACCTGTTCGTCGAGCGGGTGCGCGACGGCGAGTACCTGTTCGAGGACGAGTGGCGGCCGCTCGAGGTGGTCGAGGAGGAGATCCACGTGAAGGGCGAGGACCAGCCCGTCCGCATCACCGTTCGGTCCACCCACCACGGGCCGCTCGTCAACGAGATCCTCGGCGCGGACGCCGACCAGCCTCTGGCCTTCCGCTGGACCGCGCTGGACCACGCCGGCATCTCGCACGCCGAGTTCCGCCTGCTGGAGCCGCGGAGCGGCGCCGATCTGGTGGAGATGCTCCGCGACGTGACGATGCCGGTGGTCAACCTGGTCTGGGCCGACCGCGAGGGCATCGGCTACAAGATGATCGGCCACGTGCCGCGGCGGAAGGGCGACCTGCCCGACCTGCCCGCGCCCGGCTGGACCGGGGAGTACGAATGGGACGGGGTCATCCCCTACGACGAGATGCCCGCCGTCACCGACCCGGAGAGCGGCTTCCTCGTCACCGCCAACAACCGGATCGTCGACGACGACTACCCGCACCACATCAGCTCGGACTGGCTCGACGGCTATCGCGCCGCCCGGATCGAGCAGCTGATCCTGGAGACCGAGGAGCACGATCTCGACGTCATTCCAGCGGATGCAGACCGACCTCCACTCGATCCCGGGCGACGAGGTGGTGCATCGCCTCGCCCGGCTGACGCCCGCCGGGCAGCGCGAGACGCGCGCGATCGAGCGCCTGAAGAGCTGGGACCGCGCCATGCGCCCCGACTCCGTCGCGGCCAGCATCTACCAGGCGTTCATGCTGCGGTTCTCGCGCGAGTTCGCGAGAGCTGCGATCGGCGACCGGGACCTGGCCGAGCGCTACCTCGACCGCGCCGACAACGGCTTTCTCGCCCACGTGACCTCACCCTGGCGCTGGCAGTCCCACCTGCTCGCCCTCTGGGAGGAGGGCGACGCGGAGCTGATCGGCCAGCCCTGGGACGAGCTGGCGCTCGACGCCCTGCGCGGCGCCCTCGACGACCTCACCCGGCTCCATGGACCGGACCCCGAGGCGTGGCGGTGGGGCGAGATCCACGAGCTCAAGTTCCCCCACGCGCTGGGCGCGGTCAACCCGGCCTTCGACTGGGTGTTCAACCGGAGCCTCCGTCCCGGCGGCGGCCAGGAGACCGTGGTTCAGGTCGCCTACGACCCGAACGACCCATACGAGGCGATCTGGGCTCCGGCCTGGCGCATGGTCGCCGATCCGAGCGAGCCGGATCGATCGCGCTGGCAGGCGTTCACCGGCCAGTCGGGCCACGCGACGAGCGACCACTACGACGACCTTCAGGCCCGCTGGCTCGCGGGAGAGCTCCAGCCGATGACGGGCGAGGGGCCGTGGGAGACCCTGCGGCTGACCCCGGCTTGAGCCGCCGTGACCAGATCAAGCTGAGCGAGGCCGAGCAGCTCGAGCTGCTCGACGCCGAGCGCGTCGCCGCGTCACCAGCAACGGGCCGCGCGGCTTCCCGCACTCGATGCCGATGTGGTTCACGGTCCGCGAGGGCGTCATCTGGGTCTGGACCTACGCCAAGTCACAGAAGGTGAAGAACCTCGAGCGCGACCCGAAGGCGAGCGTGTTGGTGGAGACCGGCGTCGAGTACACGGAGCTGCGGGGCGTCATGATCGAGTCCGAGGCCGAGATCCACCGCGACCCGGAGGTCGTGTTCGAGTTCGGCAAGGAGCTGACCGTCCGCTACGCAGAGGGGATCGACTCGATCGAGGGAGACGCGGCGGCGGCGCTGCAGTCGCAGGCGGCGAAGCGCGTCGCGATCAGCTTCCCCCCGCACCGCACGGCCACCTGGGACCACCGCAAGCTGGGCGGAACGTACTAGCTAGCCTGAGCCGCGATGAAGATCGTGGTGACGGGCGCGGGTGGAATGCTCGGCAGCGACCTGGTCGCGGTCGGGGAGCGGATGGGCCACGAGGTGGTGGCCCTGACGCATGACGACCTCGACGTCACCGACCCGGGCGCGGGTCGAGCGCCTGATCGTCAGGGAGCACCCGGGCGCCGTGGTCAACTGCGCGGGCTGGACCGACGTCGACGGGGCCGAGGCCGAGCGAGCGCGAGGCGGACCTGGTCAACGGCCAGGGCGCCGGCTTCGTCGCCGACGCCGCCGCCAAGGCCGCGGGCGAAGGTCGTCTACCTCTCCTCCGACTACGTCTTCGACGGCGCCAAGAAGCGCCCCTACACCGAGATCGACGACACCAACCCGCTCAACGCCTACGGCCGCTCCAAGCTCGCCGGGGAGCGGGCGACCGCGCTGGTCAACGGCCGCAGCTTCATCGTGCGGACCTCGTGGCTGTTCGGCACCGAGGGCCACAACTTCGTCGAGGAGATGCTGCGCCTCGGCCGCCAGGGCGGCCCGGTCGTGGTGACCCACGACCAGGTCGGCTCCCCCACCTTCACCGGGCACCTCGCCGCCGGGCTGCTGCGGCTGCTGGACAGCGCCTCCTACGGCATCCACCACATGGCAGGCGGCGGGAGCTGCTCCTGGTACGAGTTCGCCAACGAGATCTTCCGGCAGTCCGAGGTCGTGACCCGGGTGATGGCGGCCACCTCGGACATGATGTCGGCGGAGGCGAAGCGCCCCGCGTACTCGGTGCTGGGGAGCGGCCGGGAGGCCCCGATCACGCTTCCGGACTGGCGCCGCGGCCTGACGGACTACCTCGCTCGCAGGGAGCAGCTGGCGACGCTCTCCGGTCAGGAGGCTCAGCCGCCGCCCGAGACCGGCGAGGTCGAGCTGCAGGAGCCGCCCCAGGCCGAGGAGCCCCCTCCCACTCGAGCGTCGAGTCGCCGCCAGCCCGTCCTCCCGCTGCGCCGGACGCCACCCGAGGAGCTGCCGGAGGAGGAGGTGGACGAAGAGGCTGAGGAGGAGAGGGGCCCGAACGAAGAAGCGCCGCGCTGAGCGCGGCGCCTCCCCTGCCCTGACGCTGTGTCCCGAAAAGCGGCCAGGTAAGGCGTCCTTGCCCACCCGGCGCTGACTGGAGCATCCCCCAACGGACGGGGCACATCTACCGCAGGAACCCGCAGACAGGCTGCGGGGAACTACGGGTTCTCGGCGAGAGCCGTCCGATTTGGCCTGGGTGACGCGATCGGTAAGGTCAGTAGGTTCGCCATGAGTACGCCCGCGACCCAGCACAACGTCACCCCTCGAGCCCTTCTCTGCGCCTGTTCAGAAGTGGTTCGAGGCGTCGTTCGAGGCGCCCACGCCCGCCCAGGCGTCGGGCTGGCCGGCGATCGCCTCGGGCGCGAACACTCTGATCTGCGCCCCGACGGGCTCCGGGAAGACGCTTTCGGCCTTCCTGTGGGGGATCGACCGGCTCTCGCGTGAGCCCGAGCGGCTCGGATCCGGCGTTCGGATCGTCTACGTCTCGCCGCTGAAGGCCCTCTCCTACGACATCGAGCGCAACCTGCGCGCACCGCTGCAGGGCATCAAGACCGAGATCTCGGTCGGCCTGCGCACCGGCGACACGCCTCAGTCCGAGCGGCGGGCGATGCGGAAGACGCCGCCCGACATCCTGATCACGACCCCCGAGTCGCTCTATCTGATGATCAGCTCGGGCGCCCGCGAGATCCTGACCGGCGTCGAGGCCCTGATCGTGGACGAGATCCACGCCGTCGCCCCCTCGAAGCGCGGCTCGCACCTGATGCTGACGCTCGAGCGCTTGGACCACAACGTGGTCAAGGCCGGGAACGACCCCGTGCAGCGCATCGGCCTCTCAGCCACCCAGCGGCCGCTCGAGCGGATCGGCCAGTTCCTGGTCGGGACCCACCGCGAGGTCGAGATCGTGGACGCCAGCGAGCCGAAGGAGCTCGACCTCGAGATCGTCGTCCCGGTCGAGGACATGACCGAGCCCGACGCCTCGGTGGAGAAGCGCAGGGACGGCGGCGAGTCCGACCGCGACCGGCCAAAGGACCCCGACTACCCCGACGACGTCGCCACCACGCCGAACCCGCGCTCGATCTGGCCCGCGATCTATCCGAGGATCCTGGAGCTCGTCCGGGAGCACAACTCGACGATCGTCTTCGTCAACGCCCGCCGCGCCGCGGAGCGGATCGCCAAGCGCCTGAACGAGATGGCCAACGATCAGGCTGAGCAGGAGCTTCCGGCGACCGAGCACGAGGGCAACGGGAAGCCCTCCGAGGCCAAGCAGGAGGGCGACGAGGGGTTCATCGAGATCGCTCGTGCCCACCACGGCTCGCTCTCCCATGAGGAGCGCGGGCTGGTCGAGGAGATGCTGAAGTCGGGCCAGCTCCCCTGCCTGGTGGCGACCAGCTCCCTGGAGCTGGGCATCGACATGGGCGCCGTGGACCTGGTGATCCAGGTCGAGTCCCCGAAGTCGGTGACCCGCGGCCTGCAGCGGGTCGGGCGCGCCGGCCACGCCCTGGGGGAGGTCTCGAAGGGCCGGATCTTCCCCAAGTTCCGCGCCGACCTGCTCGAGTCGGCGGTGGTCGCCCGCCGGATGCGGACCGGCGAGATCGAGGAGACCGTCATCCCCCGCAACCCGATTGACGTGCTGGCCCAGCAGCTGGTGGCGATGGCGGCCCTGGACGAGTGGGAGATCGACGAGGTCGAGAAGCTCGTCACCTCGGCCGAGCCGTTCCGCGAGCTCTCGCGAGAGCAGCTCGAGAACGTGCTGGACATGCTCGACGGGCGCTACCCGTCGGAGCGCTTCGCCGAGCTGCGGCCCCGCATCGTCTGGGACCGCACCAAGGGAAAGATGCGCGCCCGCCCCGGCGCCCGGCAGCTTGCGATCGCCAACGCCGGGACCATTCCCGACCGAGGCCTCTACGGCGTGCACCTCCCCGACGGCCGCCGGGTGGGCGAGCTCGACGAGGAGATGGTCTACGAGGCCCGCCCGGGCCAGACCTTCCTGCTCGGCGCCACGACCTGGCGGATCCAGGAGATCACCCGCGACCGCGTGATCGTGACCCCGGCCCCCGGGGTCCCGGGCGCCGTTCCCTTCTGGCGCGGCGACGGCATCGGCCGGCCGGCCGAGCTCGGCAAGGCGATCGGCGCGTTCAGCCGTGAGGCGGTCAACGCCGATCCGAAGCAGCTCGCGAAGGAGAACGACCTGGACCCGCTGGCGGCCCAGAACCTCGTCCAGTACCTGCAGGAGCAGCAGGCCGCGACGCGGGTCGTCCCCTCCGACGAGACGATCGTCGTCGAGCGCTTCCGCGACGAGATCGGAGACTGGCGGCTCTGCGTTCTGTCTCCTTATGGAGGGAGAGTGCACTCTGCCTGGGGCCTCGCCCTCTCGGCCAAGATCCGCCAGGAGCTCGAGGTCGAGGCGGACGCGATCTGGTCCGACGACGGGATCGTCGTCCACCTGCCCGACGCCGACGAGCCGCCGCCGGCCGACCTCGTCATGCTCGAGCCGGACGAGCTCGAGGACCTGATCGTCGGCGAGCTCTCCGGCTCGGCGCTGTTCGGTGCCCGCTTCCGCGAGAACGCCGCTCGCTCGCTGCTGCTCCCCCGCGCCTGGCCCGGCAAGCGCACCCCGCTCTGGCAGCAGCGACTCAAGTCCCAGAACCTGCTCGAGGTCGCCCGCGACTTCCCCCGCTTCCCGGTGATCCTCGAGACCTACCGCGAGGTGATGAAGGACGTCCTCGACCTGCCGTCGCTGGAGTCCCTGCTGCGGGACCTGCACTCGCGCAAGATCACGATGGTCGAGGTCGAGACGCCCACGGCTTCGCCGTTCGCGTCATCCCTGCTGTTCGACTACGTCGCCACCTACATGTACGAGGGCGACACGCCGAACGCCGAGCGCCGCGCGGCCGCCCTCGCGCTGGACCGCGACCTGCTGCGGGAGCTGCTCGGGCAGGAGGAGCTGCGCGAGCTGATCGACCCCGAGGCCCTGTACGAGGTCGAGGACGCGCTGCAGCAGCGCGCCGAGGCCGCGCTCGCCAAGGATCGCGACGGCCTCCAGACGGTGCTGCGGCGGGTCGGCGACCTGACGGCCGACGAGGCGCAGAAGCGTGTCGAGGCCGGCTACTCGGCCGAGTCGATGCTGGCCAAGCTGGTGGCCGAGCGCCGGGCGGCGGAGGTCCGGGTCAACGGCGAGCAGCGCTTCATCGCCGCCGAGGATGCCGGGCTCTACCGCGACGCCCTCGGGGTCCCGCCGCCGGCCGGGCTCCCCGAGAGCTTCCTGGAGCCGGTGGAGGACGCGATGCTCGCCCTGACCCGCCGCTACGCCCAGACCCATGGCCCCTTCCCGACCAAGCAGCTCGCCGACCGCTACGGCGTCGACCCCACACCGGCCCTGCGCGAGCTGGAGCAGTCCGGCGCGATCGTGCGCGGCGAGCTGCTCCCCGGCGGGACCGAGCGCGAGTGGTGCGACGCCGATGTCCTGCGGCGGATCCGGCGGGCGAGCCTGGCGCGCCTGCGCAAGGAGGTCGAGGCGGCCGACCGCAGCCAGCTCGCGCGCTTCATCCCGAGTTGGCAGAACGTCGACGTCCACGGGCGCGGCGGCGCCGGAGTGGACCGCCTGCGCGAGGCCCTCGTTCCGCTCCAGGGCGTCTCGCTCACCCCGAAGACCTGGGAACGCGACGTGCTGCCCCGCCGGCTCGGCACCTACAGCCCGGCCTGGCTGGACGAGCTCTGCACCAGCGGCGAGCTGGTCTGGATCGGCGCGGGCGCGCTCGGCCGCAGCGACGGCCGGGTCGCCCTGTACTTCCGCGAGGACGTGCGGCTGGCCGGGCCGCCGCCCGCCAACGCCAAGCTCGAGTCCCCCAAGGGGGAGGCGCACGACGCGATTCGCGAGCGGCTCGGCCAGGGGCCCTGCTTCTGGCTCGACCTGCTCGACCTCGATGGAACGGCCGAGGAGCTCCACGAGGCGCTCTGGGACCTCGCCTGGGTGGGGGAGGTCACCAACGACGGCTTTGCGCCGCTGCGGGCGCCGCGGCTGCGAGCGGCGCAGCGCGCGGAGCGATCGGGCCGCCGCTTCTCCCGCCGGCGCGCCACCGCGTCCGGCACCGTCCTGGGCCGCTGGTCCCTGACCGCGCCCCTGTTCGAGGACTCCCCGGCGGTCGGCCCGAAGCTGCGCGCGATTGCGGAGCTGATGCTGGAGCGCCACGGCATCGTCACCCGGGAGACGGCGATCGCGGAGGGGATCCCAGGCGGCTTCGCCACGATCTACGGCGAGCTCCAGAACCTGGAGCTGCTCGGCACCGCCCGCCGCGGCTACTTCGTCGAGGGACTCGGCGGCGCACAGTTCGCCCTCCCCGGCGCGGTCGAGCGCCTCCGCAGCCTCCCGCAGGCCGACGGCGAGCTGCTGATCCTCGCCGCCACCGACCCGGCCAACCCCTACGGCGCCACGCTGCCCTGGCCGAAGCTCGAGGGGCAGCGCCGCCCCGCCCGGACGGCGAACGCCTACGTGATGCTCCGGGAGGGCAAGCCGCTGCTCTACGTCGAGCGCGGCGGGAAGGGCGTCCTGAGGCTGCAGCCGATCGAGGGGGACGAGCTCGCCGCGGCGCTCGGAGAGCTGGCCGAGGCCTCCCGGGAGGGGGTGATCGCCAAGCTCGCGCTCGAGCGCATCGACGGCGAGCCCGTGATCGGGTCGGGCCTCGAGGACGCCCTGGTGGCCGCCGGGTTCCGCCGGCAGCCCCGAAAGCTCGTCGCGTAGTGGCCGAGGGGGACTCGATCCTCCGCCTCGCGCGCCGGCTGGACCGGGCGCTCGCCGGCGCCGAGGTGACCGCCCGGGCCCCGGGGGCACGCCGCCCCGCCGGGCGCCCCATCGGCGAGCTCGACGGCCGCGTCCTCGAAGCCGCCGAGAGCCGCGGCAAGCACCTGCTGCTTCATTTCGAGGGCGGATTGGTCCTGCACAGCCACCTGGGAATGAAGGGCGCCTGGCATCTCTACGGCAGCGGCGAGCGCTGGCGCAAGCCCGCCCGCGCCGCCTGGATCGCGCTCACCGACGGCGATGACCGAGGCGGTCAACTTCAACGGCACCACGATGCGGATCGCAGCCGCGGCCGAGCTGGCCAGGGACCGGCGGCTGGCACGCCTCGGCCCCGACCTGCTCGCCGAGGACTTCGACCTCGACCGAGGGTTGGCCGGCCTGCGCGGGACCGGGGCGAGCACCGAGCTGGGAGAGGCGCTGCTCGACCAGACCGCCGTCGCGGGCATCGGCAACATCTTCAAGAGCGAGGGCTGCTTCGCCGCGGGGCTCGACCCGTGGGCACCGCTTGGAGAGTTCGACGACGAGTCCCTGCGCGAGGTGCTGACCGCCACCCGCGACCTGATGCTGGGGGCCGTCGAGAGCGGCCGCCAGCCGAAACGGATCTACCGGCGACCCGGAATGCCCTGTCCGCGATGCCGGACGCCGATTCGCTCGCGCGGGCAGGGCGACTCGGCACGCATGACCTACTGGTGCCCGAAGTGCCAGGAGGGGCGCACCGCCCAAGTCCAGCGGGGATAATCGGGTCGTGGCTGGAAAGCCCAACGAAGCGGCGGAGCTGCTGCAGAGGGTCCCCCTGTTCTCGGAGCTCTCGCCCGACGAGCTCGAGCAGATCGCCCGGGTCGCCGTGCCGCGCGAGTTCCCGTCCGAGACGAGGGTCTTCCACGAGGGAGACCCCGGCGATGCGTGCTACATCGTCCGCAAGGGCGCCTGCCGCGTGACCCGGGAGCATCCCGACGGGCGAGCGATCACGCTCGCGACGCTGGGGCCGGGAGCGATCTTCGGAGAGCTGGCGATGTTCGACGGCCAGCGCCGCTCGGCCAGCGTCGAGGCGACCGAGGACCTGCGACTGCTGGCTGTGCCGGCGCGCGACATGCGCACCCTGGTCCGCGAGCACCCGGAGATGGCGGAGAAGCTGATCGTCGCCCTCACGCGCAGGCTGCGCGACGCGAACGAGCGGATCAGCCGCCAGTCGTTCCAAACCGTGCCCAGCCGCGTGGCGGGAGTGCTCAATCAGCTGATCGACGAGGAAGGAGCCGCGCCGATGGTCCAGGAGGGCGTCACGATCAGGCTGCGGCAGGCCGACCTCGCCCAGATGGCCGGCACCTCCAGGGAGAGCGTCAGCCGCTTCCTCGCCGTGCTCGAGCGCGCCGGCGTCGTCAAGGTGGGTCGCGGGCGGGTCACCGTGCTCGAGCCAGAGCGCCTGAACGCCTACATCTTTTAGTGGCTCCCCGGGGGGAACCGGACTACTCGGCGGAGCGGAGCAGCATGGCCGAGCGCCAGCTCCGCCGCCGTGAGATCAGCGACGAGCGCGTGCTCGAGGCGATGGCCGAGGTCCCGCGCGAGCGCTTCGTCCCCGAGCGGCTGCGCAAGAGGGCGTACGACGACGGCGCCCTGCCGATCGGGCACGACCAGACGATCTCTCAGCCCTGGGTGGTCGCCGCGATCGCGCAGGCGCTGAGGCTCGCCGGCTCCGAGAGCGTCCTCGAGATCGGGACGGGCTCCGGCTACTCCACCGCCGTGCTCGCGCGGCTGGCGGAGAAGGTGGTCAGCCTCGAGCGGCTGCCGGAGCTCGCCGACAGCGCCCGGACGCGGCTGGCGGAGCTCGGCATCGACAACGTCGAGGTGATCTGCGCGGACGGGAGCCGCGGACACGATCCCGGTGCTCCCTACGACGCGATCGCGGTGCACGCCGCCACGCCCGAGGTGCCGCACAGCCTGCTCGCGCAGCTCGCGGACGGCGGGCGGCTCGTGGTCCCGATCTCGACCAGCACCTCGGATCTGCTGACCGCCTTCCACCGCGACAACGGGAACCTGAGGCAGCAGACGATCGGCCCCTGCCGCTTCGTGCCGCTGATCGGGGCCGAGGGATTCGAGGCGCCGGGATGACCCCGGCTCGACTAGGCTCGCGCGGATGACCGACGCGCTCTACGTCCTCAACTTCTACTCGGCGGTCTTCGTCGATCAGCTCAAGCGCGGGCGCAAGACCGCGACGATCCGGCTCGGCGACAAGTCGCGCAAGTACAAGCGCGGCCAGGTCGTCTGGATCACCGTCGGGTTCCGCCACCAGCCCCGCGAGAAGATCTTTGCCGCGGTGATCGACGACGTCGAGGTGAAGAAGGTCCAGGACCTCTCGCCGCGGGACATCGAGCACGACAACCCCGAGTTCCGGCGGCTGGAGGAAACGGTGAAGTTCCTGGAGCAGATCTACAGCCGGCCCGTCGCCGCCGAGGACACGGTCACCGTGATCCGCTTCTCGCAGATCGTCGAGCGGCCGAGCAGCCAGTTCGGCAACGGCGAGCCGCCCTCGCGCAACTGATCCGAGGGCACCCGCGCCGCGCAAGGGGAGACGATGGCCGAGTACCGCTTTCTCACCACGTGGCTGCTGGAGGCCGACCGCGAGCGCGTCTGGGACGCGATCTACGACTCGGAGCGCTGGCCGGAGTGGTGGAGCGGGGTCGAGGAGGCCGAGAAGCTCGAGGAGGGGGACGAGAAGGGCGTCGGCCAGTTCGGCCGCTACGTGTGGAAGGCGAAGCTGCCCTACCGGGTGGAGTTCCACATCCGCACCACGCGCGTCGAGCCGCCGCACCTCCTCGAGGGAGACGCGACGGGCGAGCTCGCGGGCGTCGGGCGGTGGCGGCTCTTCGAGCAGGGCGGGGTGACGGCCGTCGTCTACGAGTGGAACGTCCACACGACGAAGGCCTGGATGAACCTGCTCGCCCCCATCGCCCGTCCCGCCTTTCAGAGCAACCACGACTACGTCATGCGCAACGGCGGCGAGGGCCTTGCGAAGCTGCTCGGCGCGCGGCTGCTGGCGAGCGACTAAGCGAGGCGCTGGCTATAGTTTGAGGCGCGTTGGCACTCGGCACCTGAGAGTGCCAAACGGTTTTCCCACCCACTTCGAGGCAACCACCAGCCCGCAGACGGAGGTATACGAATGAACCTGAAGCCACTCGGGGACCGCCTGATCGTTCAGGCGTCAGACGAGGACGAGACGACCGCAAGCGGCATCGTCCTGCCCGACACCGCAAAAGAGAAGCCGCAGAAGGGCAAGGTCCTGGCCGTCGGTGACGGCGAGGTCAAGGAGGACGGTACCCGCCGCCCGCTCGATGTGAGCGAGGGCGACGAGGTCCTCTACTCCAAGTACGGCGGCACCGAGATCACCGTGGACGGCGATGAGCTGCTCGTCCTCCGCGAGTCCGACGTGCTGGCCAAGGTCGGCTAACCCACTTCCCAAGAAGGAGCAATCAGATATGGCAAAGGAGCTGAAGTACCGCGAGGAGGCCCGTGCTGCGTTGCAGGACGGCGTCGATGCGGTGGCCGACGCGGTCAAGGTGACCCTCGGCCCCAAGGGGCGCTACGTCGTGCTCGACAAGAAGTTCGGCGCGCCCACCATCACCAACGACGGCGTCACCATCGCCCGCGAGATCGACGTCGAGGACGTCTTCGTCAACCAGGGCGCCCAGCTGGTGCGTGAGGTCGCGACCGCCACGAACGACGTGGCCGGAGACGGCACCACCACCGCGACGCTGCTCGCCCAGACGATCGTCCGTCACGGCCTGCGCAACGTGGCCGCCGGGGCGAACCCGCTGGCCCTGCGCCGCGGGATCGAGGGCGCCGTCGATTCCGTCGTGGAGAACCTCCGCGAGAAGCAGTCCAAGGACATCGCCGGCAAGGAGCAGATCGCCCGCGTCGCCGCCATCTCCGCGGCCGACGAGGAGATCGGCAACATCATCGCCGACGCGATCGACAAGGTCGGCAAGGACGGCGTGGTGAACGTCGAGGAGGGCCAGACCTTCGGGATGGAGCTGGAGTTCACCGAGGGGATGCAGTTCGACAAGGGCTACATCTCGCCCTACATGGTCACCGACCAGGAGCGCATGGAGGCAGTGCTCGACGAGCCCTACCTCCTGATCGCGAACCAGAAGATCGGGAACGTCCGCGACCTGCTGCCGGTGCTGGAGCAGGTGATGCAGGGCGGCCGTCCGCTGGTCATCATCGCCGAGGACGTCGAGGGCGAGGCCCTCGCGACCCTGGTCGTCAACAAGCTCCGCGGCACCTTCACGGGCGTCGCGGTCAAGGCGCCCGGGTTCGGCGACCGCCGCAAGCGGATGCTCGAGGACATCGGCATCCTCAGCGGCGGCGAGGTGATCACCGAGGAGATGGGCCTGAAGCTCGAGAACACCACGGTCGAGCAGCTCGGCAAGGCCCGCCGCGTGGTCGTCAGTAAGGACAACACGACGATCATCGACGGCGGCGGAGACGGCGAGCAGATCAAGGGCCGCATCAAGCAGATCAAGGCCGAGGTCGACTCGACCGACTCCGACTTCGACCGCGAGAAGCTGCAGGAGCGGCTGGCCAAGCTGGCCGGCGGCGTCGCGGTCGTCAAGGTCGGCGCCGCGACCGAGACCGAGATGAAGGAGAAGAAGCATCGCGTCGAGGACGCCCTGCAGGCGACCCGCGCGGCGCTCGAGGAGGGGATCGTTCCGGGCGGCGGCGTCGCGCTGCTGAACGCCCAGGATTCGATCGACCTCGAGTCCTACGAGGACCACGACGAGCGCACGGGGGCGGAGATCATCCGCAAGTCCCTGGAGGAGCCGATCCGGCAGATCGCCGAGAACTCGGGCTTCGAGGGCTCCGTCGTGGTCGAGAAGGTCCGCGGCATGAAGGGCGGCGAGGGCCTGAACGCCTCGACCGGCGACTACGGCGACCTGGTCGCCGACGGCGTCATCGACCCGACCATGGTCACCCGCTCGGCGCTTCAGAACGCCGCGTCGATCGGCAAGAACATCCTCACCACCGAGGCGATCGTCGCCGAGCCGCCCGACAAGGACGGCGGCGGCGGCATGCCGGGTGGCGGCATGCCCGACATGGGCGGCATGATGTAGCCGGCTACCAGCCGGTAGGCTTGCCTCAACAGGCGAGTTGCTTTGCAGAGGAGGGGCCCGGGAAATCGGGCCCCTCCTTAGTTTTGGGGATTGACTCTGCCCGATTGCCGGGGGTACGCTTGCCCGAATCGCTGGTACAGGGCCGGCGACCGGACTTAGGGGAGCGAGGAGGCTTCTTCATGGGAGGTTCAGCGAGGACCAACCATGGTCCGAAACTGCGGTGGGTTCTCGCGATCGCCATTGCCTGCGCAACCTCGCTGCTCGTTGCGGCTCCTGCAATGGCGGGCACCCTGTCCACTCAACCCACCGGCGTCAGTTTCGGCAACGTGCCCGTGGGCCAGACGGGCAACAGCTCGGTCATGGTCATGAATTCGGGCACCACCACGACCATCGGCACCGTGTCGATCTCGGGCGCCAACGCCGCTCAGTTCTCCAATGGCACGGGATGCAACAACGCGACGCTCGGCAACGGGCAGAGCTGCACGATCTCGCTGTCGTTCACGCCCGCCAGCCCGGGCCCGAAGGCCGCGGTCCTGAACATCCCCAGCGACGGAACGGGTGCGTCGACGGTCAACCTGAACGGGATCGGGACGGCCCCTGAGATCAACGTCGGCCCCACCAGCATCATGTTCGGGAACCAGCAGATCGGCACCGGGACGATGCCCACCGCGATCAGCATCAGCAACACCGGGACGGCGCCACTGGCCACCTCCCATGCGCTCGGAGGGACGAACGCGTCGGAGTTCGCGATCACATCCACGACCTGCACCGGCACGGTTCAACCGATGGCGAGTTGCAACGTGAACGTGCGCTTCGAGCCGGACACGGTCGGGGGCAAGAGCGCCGTGGTCACGATCAACAGCAACGACATGGACGAGCCGACCACCCAGGTGAGCCTGTCCGGAACGGGGGTGAACGCATCCCTGTCCCTCGCACCGGCGCCGCATGACTTCGGGTCAGTCACGGCCGGATCCACGTCCGCGGCCCAGACTTTCACGGTGACGAGCGACGGAGACGCGTCCGTCAACGTCATCTCCGTGGCGCTGACGGGCCCGAACGCCGACCAGTTCCAGCGGACCGGGGGCACCTGCGGGACGCCTCCCTTCATGCTGGCCGCAAGCAATGCATGCACGGTGGAAGTCCGGTTCGCGCCGACCTCGGTTGGTGCGAAGTCGGGCAGCCTCCTGGTCAGCAGCAGCGCTCCGGACTCCCCGGATGTCTCCGCGCTGACCGGGATCGGAACCGAGCCGCCGGCCATGAATCCGCCACCGGCTCAGCCCGCGCCGGCCAAGAAGAAGTGCAAGAAGGGCCAGAAGCTGAAGAAGGGGAAGTGTGTGAAGAAGAAGCGGAAGAAGAAGGGCTAGCCCGGGCGACCGGGTCCTGTTCGTTCGTTGCCCCTATCGGAGTACATTGGACGATGGGACGAGGATGAGACTCTGCAACTGAAACGACGATGCGGCAGGGCATTCGCCGGCACGTTCCTCGCGATCGCGGCGCTTGGCCTGGTCGGGGCCGCGGGAGCCTCGGGGGCAGCGTCGTTTTCGCTCACGCCTGCCTCGAAGGACTTCGGCTCAGTCGGGGTCGGTCTGATGTCGGACGCTCAGACGTTCACCCTGACCAACGAGGGCAATGAACCCGCCATGGCCAATCAGCCGTCGGTGGATGACCCCGCCACCTTCCCGATGACTCTGATCAGCCCCGTGGTCTATCCCGCTTTCATTGGCGCGGGCGGTACGGCCACGGTCGAGGTCAGATTCGCCCCCGCCTCGGGCGGCCCCAAGTCGGCCACGCTGACCTTCACCAGCACCGCACCGAATACTCCGCACACCGCCGCGCTGTCCGGCAACAACCCCGTGATGGAGCCCCCGCTGGTTCAGCCCGATCCGGTCCTGACCCAGCCTCGAAAGAAGTGTAAGAAGGGGCGGAAGCTGAAGAAGGGGAAGTGCGTGAAGAAGAAGCGGAAGAAGAAGGGCTAGCCGAGGACCTCGGCCATCGGCCGGGGCTCGACTCCCAGCCGCTCCGCGTCCTCGGTGCCCCGCTCGGTCGTCATCGGCACCTCCATCAGCTCCGCCTCCTCCCAGGTGGCGAACGCCGCGGTGCCGCTGAACGCCTCGACGGCCTTCAGTCCGAAGCGCACCAGCGGCAGCGGGACGTGGAGCGAGCGGCCTCTCGCCGCCCGTGCGCCTCCAGCACCTGCTCGACGATCCCGTCGTAGGTGAGCGTCTCGGGGCCGGCCAGCTCGTGACGGCCGTTAGAGGTCTCGAGCCCGCCGCCGTTGAGCGCACCTGTGACCGCCCCGGCGACGTCCCGCGCCCAGATCGGCTGGTAGCTGGCCCGGCCCGAGCCCGCGACCGGCACCGCCGGCAGCAGCGCGAGCCGCTCCAGCAGCGTGATCCAGGGGTCGCCGGGGCGGTAGACGATCGACGGCGCGAAGACCAGGGTCTCCAGCGGCGAGTTGCGGACGGCGCGCTCCGCCAGCGCCTTGGCCCGGAAGAAGCGGGTCCGCTGGAACTCGGTCGCGTTGATCGCCGAGAAGAACACGAACCTCTTCACGCCGGCTCGCTCAGCCGAGCGCAGCAGCCGCACCGTCGCCAATCCGTTCAGCTCCTCGATCGAGCCGCGCGGCTGGTCGCGAATCGTGGCCGCCAGGTGAACCACCGTCTCCACGCCCCGCATCGCGTGCCGCATCGAGAACGGGTCCGCCAGGTCGCCCAGGGCGATCTGGACGTCGACGCGGTTCGGCCCGAGCCGCTTCGGCTCGCGCACGAGCACGCGCACGTCCTCGCCCGCGGCGAGCAGTTGGGGCAGCAGCTCGCTGCCGATCACTCCCGTGGCACCCGTCAGCAGGATCACGCTGGCAACCGTAGCGGGGGTCAACGCGGAGCCGCCCGTCCCGCTCTGCTATGGGGCGCCCCACCCGGGACGCACGCCCGCGGGTGACGCCATTTAGAATGTCCGCCCCGTGACGCCCTCGGTGGCGCCGCGAACCGCAACGACTCGGGAAAGGAATCGCAGTTGGCATACGTCATCGCAGAGCCCTGCATCGGCGAGAAGGACAACTCCTGCGTCGAGGTCTGCCCCGTGGACTGCATCCACCCCACGCCTGACGAGCCGGACTACGACGCTGCCAAGCAGCTCTTCATCGACCCCGACGAGTGCATCGACTGCGACGCCTGCGTCGAGGCCTGCCCGGTGGACGCCTGCTTCGCCGAGGACCAGCTCCCCGCCGAGTGGGCGAAGTACACCGAGATCAACTCGCAGTACTACTCGAAGAAGTAGCGCCCGCTCGCTACTGAACGACCGGCAGCTCGGTCCCGCTGATCGCGGCTGCTGCGGGGCCGTCGGCCGCGACCGCCTGCATGACCGGTAGGTCCACCGGAGTCTGGGCGATGATGCCGCGGGCGGCCTCGCGGATCATCTGCGAGGCAGGGTGGTCTGGCTCGGCGGTGGCAAGCGGGTTTCCCTCGTCGGCGTGCTCGCGCAGCTCCTCAGCCAGCGGCACCTTGGTGAGCAGCGGCACGTCGAGCTCGTCGGCCAACAGCTGGCCGCCGCCCTCGCCGAAGATCGTGACGCGGCTCCCGTCCGGCCCGGTGAAGGCGGACATGTTCTCGATCACGCCCATCACCTCGAGGTCCACCTTGTTCGCCATCTCGGCGGCGCGGGCGGCGACGCTCTGGGCCGCCGGCTGCGGGGTGGTGACGATCAGGATCTTGGCCTGCGGCAGCAGCTGAGCAAGCGTCATCGAGACGTCGCCGGTGCCGGGGGGCAGGTCGAGCAGCAGGTAGTCGAGCTCGCCCCATTCCACGTCCTCGAGGAACTGCTGGATCGCCTTGTGGAGCATCGGGCCGCGCCAGACGACGGCGGCATTCTCTTCGACGAAGAAGCCGATCGACATCACCTTCGGGCCGGCGGGCGAGACCGGCGGGATGATCTTGCGCTCGGGCGAGACGTCCGGCTTGCGGTTGACTCCGAGCATGCGCGGGATCGAGTAGCCGTAGACGTCGCAGTCGAGCGCCCCGGTGGCATGGCCCTCGGCAGCGAGGGCCGCGGCCAGGTTGGCGGTCATCGTTGACTTACCGACGCCGCCCTTCCCGGAGGCGACGCAGATCACGTTCTTCACCTGGGCCAGGGTGCCGTCGGGGAGCTTGTTGCGGCCGAGCTTCTGCTGGAGGCCCGTCTTCTCCTCGTCGCTGAGGACATCGAAGCCGACCTCGACGCTCTTCACATCCTCGAGGGAGGACACGTTCTGGACCACGGCCTGCTGGAAGTGGTTGCGGATGGGGCATCCGGCCGTGGTCAGCGAGACGGTCACGTCGACGCGCCCGTCGTCATGAATGTCGATCGACCGCACCATCCCGAGCTCGACAATGTTGCGCCGCAGCTCGGGGTCGATGACCGCAGTCAGTTTTTCGGTGACCTGTTCCTGGCTGGGCATGAGGGGAGGATTTTCGCAGGTCGGCGCCGTGGGCCGACAGGTCGGGTCCGTGGGGCCGGCGGCGGTGGCCGCCGTGCGAGTCTGAATCAGCGAGCGGAAGGCGGCTGCCGCCGCCGGCCCCTCGACCCCGCCCCCCGTCCCACGACCCCCACAAATGAAAACCGGGCCCGAAGGCCCGGTTTTCGAGGGAGGAGAGGTTGCTGCTTCTGCTCACGAAGATGAAGTGAGCAGACTTCTCCGGGCCCCGCCTCTCCTCGGCGGCCCGGGCTAAGCGATCTAGATGCGCTCGCGCACCTTCCTGTAGGCCGGCTCGACGCGCTCGCGCACGACGGGCTCGAAGCGCTTGCGGATCGGCTCAACGCGCTTCTGGACGACGGGCTCGACCCGCTTGCGGGCCGGCTCGACGCGCTCGCGCGCCTTGCGGGCCTGCTCAACGACCTGGTCGGAGACCTGCTTGCGCACGTCGCCGCCGCGCTTCTGGGCCTTCTCCAGCTCATCCTCGAACTGACGCTTCAGCGTCTCGAGCTGGGCGGGGCGGGTGTTGGCGTCGCGGAGGTTGGAGACGCGGGCCTGCAGCGTCTCGATCTCCTGGGAGCGGGTGCCGGCGTGGCGCCACTGCTCGACGGTCCGACGGACGTTGTCGGCAACGGTGGGAACAGCGCCGACGGCGACGTCGACAGCCTGCAGAGCCTGCTCAGCGGGCTTGCGCGGCGCTGCGCCGTTCGCGGGGATCTCTTCTGTGTTCTGGGCCTTGGTCTGGGCCATGTTTGCTCTCAACCTCTCTCTGGGTTCGCCTTATTAGTTCTAATGTTGTTCGTAGCTTACCACCGAACACTAGTTCGTAAACCGTTCGGTCCCGAAAGTAACAGCGTGCCCCCTGACCAATGGTCGAAACGCTGTTGCCGCGCTAATTGCGCGCTTACCGGAACAGCGAGAGCAGGCGGCGCTCGCGCGGGCGGCCGACCCGCTCGAGCCAGCTCTCAGGGGAGTCCAGCTCCTCGGAAGTGGGCATGGACCCGGGGCCGTCCCAGACCTGGTTGGTCGCACGGATCCCGGCCAGGCTCACCGCCTCGTCGACGAAGGCCTTGCCGCGCTGATACTGCGCCATCTTCATGTCCAGGCCGAGCAGCTTCGAGACGACCGAGTCGAGCAGCCCCCTGCGCTCGCGATCGCGGTCGAGGCGCCGGCGCAGCTCCGCGTAGCGGGGGTCGAGCTCGTCGCCGATCGCGTCCATGACGTGCTCGGCGTAGCCCTCGACCACCGTCATGATCGCCAGCAGGCGATCCACCTGCTTGCGCTGGGACTCGGTCCAAAGCAGGGACGCGAGCTCGCCGGCCGCGACCGTGCGGATCAGCTCTCGCGGGTTCATCCGCGCCAGCTTCGCGAGGAGCTCCCCGGGCTTGACCTCGACCACGGCGTTCTCGAACAGCGCGCTCGCGATTGCCCCGAGGTGGTCGCGGAGCCACGGGACCGCCGCGAATTGGACGGCATGCGTGGTCTCGTGCAGCGCGATCCAGGTCAGGAAGAGCTCGCGGTCCACCTCCAGGCGCGACCGCGCCGCGGACAGGTTCGGGGCGACGAACAGCAGCCGGGGCTCGCGGGCGGGCCCGAGCAGGGAGACGTCGTACTGGCCGATCACCCGCTGGGCGAGATATCCGATCGCGAACCCGAGCTCCGCGCCGGTGGCCGCGCCCGCCAGCGCCCGTGAGATCCCGCTCGCCTTGCCCGAATCCCGCATGCGGGCGGCCATCGCCTCCTCGACGCTCGCGGACATGTCCCGGAAGGAGGAGAGGTTCACGCGCGCCCACTCCGCGCGGTCGATCAGCTCCGCTGGGGGGATGCGCTCCTTGGTCTTCAGCCCCGTGTAGCGGCGCACGAGCTGCGCGGCGCGCTCGGACTCGGCGCGGAGCTCGTCGCCGGTGCCCTCCCAGGCGGGGCCGTCGCCGGCGAGGGCCAGCGCGAGCCGCTCGGCGAGGCCCCAGTCGACGACGCGCTCGGGCCCACCCGACCCGTTCGCGCCGGTCAAGGAACCTGCTTCTGCGCCTCGCGGACGGTCGCAAGGTCCGCCTCGGCCCTGGCGGCCGCGATGTCGTAGCGCGCGTCGAGATCGAGCGATGCGTCCTCGAGGCCGCCATCCTCGAAGCGCGCCACGCCGCCCGCCTCGCGAACGATCAGCTGGCCGGCCGCGGCGTCCACCGAGCGGCAGTTCCGCGTCGAGATCATCGCGTCGAAACGGCTTGCGGCGACCCAGCAGAGGGAGATCGCGATCGAGCCCGGGGTCCTGATCCGGTAGGTCCGGCCCTGGAGCGACTCGGCCACGGCCAGCAGGCGCTCCGGCTTGGTCGATTCGACGCCGACCACCTCGAGGCCGTCCCCCTCGATCACCTCCAGCGGGCGCCCATCGATCGTCGCCCCCTCTCCCGCCACCGCGATGAACTCCTCGCTCGCGCCGAAGTCGTAGACGTATCCGATGCGCACGTCGGCCATCGAGGGGCCGTCCGCGACGGCGATGCTGACCGAGTGCATGGGGATGGTGCGCCGCGCGTTCAGGGAGCCGTCGATCGGATCGATCACCAGCCGCGTGGGGGACTCGCCGAATGCCACCGTGCCGCGCTCCTCGGAGATGGCGGTGAACTCGTGGCCGGCGGCGTGGAGCCGGTCGAGCTGCTCGAAGATCGTGTCCTCGCAGAGCCGGTCGATGACGAGCGTCCGGTCGCCGCCCTCCCCGACGCCCTCGTACTCGGACCGGGACCCGATGCTCACGTGCTCGGCGAAGATTCGTCGCTGCGCCTCGACCGCCTGGCGGCAGGCATCGAGCCACTCGTCGGTGCTCGGACCGGCCGGGGTCTCGGCCGATTTGGGCTTCAGGTCGGGCATCGGGCCACTGTAGGGCGTTCCCAGATCGTTCGAACCCAAACGATCTCCACGGCCGCGGCCAGGCGTGGGCTAGCCTTGCCGCAATGTCCGAGCCAGGCGATCGTCCGGCCCTGCGCCCAACCCCGGAGCAGGAGCGCGTGATCGCTCACGAGGCGGGCCCGCTGCTCGTCTCCGGCGTGGCCGGCTCCGGCCGGACCGAGGCGCTCGCCCAGCGGCTGGCCGCGATGGCAACCGAGGGCGAGCGGGTGCTGGCCCTGACCTGTTCCCAGGCGGGGGCGAGCAGGCTGCGCTCGCGGGCGGAGGAGCTCGCAGACGCCGCGTTCGAGGAGCTTGTCGTCCATACCCATCGCGAGGCCGCGGTGCGCCTGCTCCACGAGCACGCCGGTGACGCCGGTCTGGACCCGTTCATCGAGTCCCTGAGCGCCGCCGAGCGGCTGGCGATGCTGCTCGACCGGATCGACGAGCTGCCGCTGCGCCGCCACGAGATCCGAGGCAACGCGGCCGGGCTGCTCGCCCGGCTGGTGGACCGGATCGACGCGCTGAAGGCGGCGGGCATCACCGCGCTGCGCTTCGCCGAGTGGGCCGAGACGCTCGAGCGCCAGGCCTCCGACGATGCGGCCCGTGACGCGGCCGCCCGCGAGCGCGAGTTCGCAGAGCTCTACGAGCTTCACGACTCCATGCTGCGGTCGGTCGGGGCGGTGGACGGGGCCGAGGCAGTCCTGGACCTGACCCGGCTGCTCGGTGAGAGGCCGGCCCTGGCCGGCGCCATCGCCGAGCGCTTCCCGCACCTGATCGTCGACGAGCTCGAGGACGCCTGCCCGGCCGAGCGGGCCCTGATCGCAGCTCTCGCCGCCGGGTCCGGGACCACCATCCTCGCCTGCGACGACGACCAGGCCCGCACCCGGTGCAGCGCGGCAGCCGAATGGGCCCGCGAGACGCTGCCGGGGATTGAGGAGGTCGCGCTCGATCCCGAGTGGCGCTACGGCGGGGACCTGCTCGATGCCGCGCACGCCGTCGTCGCGCCGCTGAAGGACCACGCCGGCGTCCCGCGGCGGAGCGCGGGCGAGGAAACGCGGGTTCGCTTCTGGCGCTGCGCCAACGAACGGGCGGAGGCCCAGGCGGTGGCCAGGGAGATCGAGTCGGCCCTCGCGGCCGGCGAGCGCCCCGGCGGCATCTGCATCGCCGCGCCGAAGGGCGACCGCCGCGCCCGCACGATCGCCGCCGCGCTCGAGGAGCGGCGCGTGCCGCACCGGGTCAGCGGCCCCGGCGCCTTCTTCCACCGGGCCGAGGTCCGGGACGTGATCGCGTGGCTGCGCCTGCTCGCCAACCCGGCTGACGCCGCGGCGGCGGTGCGGGCCCTGAGCCGGCCTCCGGTCGAGCTCCGCTCCGTCGATCTGGCGCGCTGCACGACGATCGCGCGGCGGCGCAAGCTCGACATGGTCTCGGCGCTCGAGGCCTCGCTCGAGAGCCCGCAGATCCCGCCGGAGGCGCGCGACCGCATCCGCAACTTCCTCGGGCTCTACAACGCCGCCGCGCGGGCGATGGGAGAGCTGCCGGCCGACGTGTTCGTGCGCAGGCTGATCGAGCGGATCGGCTTCCGGCGCCAGCGGCTGTTCGCCGCCCACCCCGAGGCGGCAGAGCGCCTCCGCAACCTCTCCCGGCTCGGCGAGGTCGCCGCGATCTGGACCCGGCGCGAGCCCGGGGGCTCGAACCGTGACTTCGTCCGCTACCTGGTCGCCGTCTCCGAGGCCGGCGTCGAGCCCGAGGAGGAGCACTCGCCACCGGCGGCCGAGGCGGTCACCGTCGCGCCGCTCGACGCGCTCAAGGCACGGGAGTTCGATCGCGTCTACGTGGTCGGGTTGCACGCTGGAGCGCTCCCCGGGCCGGAGCCCGCCGGCCGACCGGTCCCGGACGAGCTCGGAGGCGACCGCGCCTCGCACGAGGTCATCGCCCGGCGTCTCCTCTACACGGCGATGACCCGGGCCCGTAAGGAGCTGGTCCTGACCCGCCCCGAGCAGACCGACGATGGCGAGGTCCGGCCCTCACCGTTCTACGAGCAGGCCCGCGCCGTGCTCGACGCCGACGAGCAGAGCCACGAGGAGGAGCTGTTCGGGCCGGCCGAGGGCGTGCAGGCGACCTACCGGATGATTCAGGACGAGGTGCTCGAGGCGGCCTGGAAGGCCGGCGGCAAGCTCTCGGAGCCGCGGCTGGACACCTACATCGACGTCAACCGCGCGGTCGCGCGCTTCCTCGAGCTGCTGAAGCTGGCGAGCCTGATGCAGCGGCCGGGCGAGGAGCCCGCCGCCGACGCGCTGGCCGCGGTGAACGAGCTGCTGGGACAGGCGATCTCACCAGAGCAGCGGCAGGAGCTGGCCGAGTCCGCGCTCGACGCCTACCTGCTCGACGAGGAGGGGGAGCGCCGCCGCCGCCGCGAGCTGATCGAGAAGCGCGACGAGCCCTCGCTCGAGGCGTTCCTCCCCCGGCGCGGCGAGGGGCTGGCGCTGTCGGCCACCGACATCGAGCTCTACCGGACCTGCCCGCTCAAGTACAAGTTCGCGCGCGTCTTCGGCATCCCGCAGGAGCAGACGATCAACCAGCGCTTCGGGATCGTCATCCACCAGGTCCTCGAGCGGTTCCACTCACCGACGGCGGCCGGGAGCGAGGGCCAGGAGGACAGCCTCGAGCGGCTGATGTCGCTGTTCAACATCGCCTGGCGCCGGAGCGGCTTCGGCGGAACCGACGACGAGCTCCAGTACCGCGAGCGCGCGGTCGAGGCGCTGCGCCGGTACCACGCCCGCGCCACCTCGAGCCCGGCGAGCCCCCGCTGGGTGGAGCGGAAGTTCGACTTCAGGATCGGGCCGCACCACCTGCGCGGCCGGGTGGACCGGGTCGACGAGCTCCCGGACGGCGGCTTCGAGCTGATCGACTACAAGACAGGCGATCCCAAGCCCGAGCGCGAGCTGGCCTCCGACATCCAGCTCGCGATCTACCGCCTCGCCGCCCGCGAGTCCTGGCGCCTGGACAGCGCAGCCGGCAGCTACTGGTACGTGCTCGCCGACGAGAAGGTCGCGGTCGGCGGGTCGCCCGACGACCTCGAGCGGGTCGAGAGCACCGTGCTGGAGGTCGGGGAGGGGATCCTCGACCAGGACTTCGAGCCGAAGCCGTCGCCGGAGATCTGCTCCTGGTGCGACTTCCGGCTTATTTGCCCTGCGTCGGAGGCCTAGCCTGAACTGGCTTCGCCATCAGTCGCGACACCTGTCGGCGCACATCATTAGTCGCTACGGGCTTCGCCCTCCGCTCCCCAAAGAGAGCCCCTAGGTGTCGCTCGGGCCCGGGCCCTGCTGGCGCAGGTAGCGCTCGAACTGCCGGCCCAGCGTCTCGGCCGACGGGAGATCCTCGTCGAACTCGAGGCGCTCCGACTGCTCGCGTTCCAGCCGCTGGACCAGCTCCTCGATCTCCGGGTTGGCCGAGACGGCGTTCGTGACCTGATGCTCGTAGGCACCGGCCTCCTCCTCCAGCCCCGAGGCCTCGACGGCGACGCCGACCAGTCCCTCGAGCCGCCGCAGCAGCGCGAGCGCGGCCTTCGGGTTCGGCACGGCGGCGACGTAGTGGGGGACGGCGGCCCAGAGGCTCGCCGACGGGATGCCGCGCCGCGCGCAGGCGTCATGGACGACGCCGACGACCCCGGTCGGCCCCTCGTAGGTGGAGGTCGAGAGGTCGAGGCGCTCGACCAGGTCGGGATCGGAGGCGAGGCCGGTGATCGGGACCGGGAGGGTGTGCGCGACGTCCGCGATCAGGGCACCGAGGGTGACGACCATCTCCACGCCGAGCTCCTCGGCGGCCTCGGCGACCCCGTCGGAGAACGTGCGCCACTTCAGGTTGGGCTCGGTCCCGGCCAGCAGGACCAGATCGCGCTCCGCGCCCTCGGCCTGGGCGGCGAGCAGCACGTTCCCGGGCCACTCGATCTCGCGGGCCTCGCCCTCGTTCAGGCGGATCGTTGGCCGGTTGGCCTGGAAATCGAAGAATTCCTCGGGATCGATCTGCGCGACCAGCTCGGCGTCGAGGGACTCGGCAACCGAGGTCAGGGCCGTGGTGGCGGCACCGGCCGCGTCGTTCCAGCCGGCGAAAGCACAGACGAGAATGGGTGACCGGAGCGTCGGGGGCTCGGCCTCCCAGACCAAAGAGTCCATGATTCGAGAGTACCCGCTCCGGCGATCCCTCCACCCCGGTTGACTGCGCCGGAGCCGTCCGGTCGCGGTTGCAAGATCGTGGGTGGTGCCAGGTGAAACCGCCAACGCCGCCGCCGAGCCGACGCTCGCGGGGCCACAGGTCTCCGAACTGCGTCAGGGCCAGCGCTTCCGCGGCGACTACGCCTGCGTCCGCAAGGACCGCCTCACCGCCCGCAACGGCAACCCATACCTGGCGCTCGAGCTCCGCGACCGCAGCGGCACGATTCCCGCCCGGGTCTTCCGGGAGGTCGACCGGTTCGGGGCGCGCTTCGAGCGCGGCGACGCGATCAGGGTCTCGGGGAAGGTGGAGCGCTTCCGCGGCGATCTCGTAGCCGAGCTGGACGACATCAGCGTCCTCGACCGGTCGGACCTGGACCCCGCCGAGTTCCTGCCGTCGGCGTATCGCGATGCCGACGAGCTGGAGGGCTTCCTCGAGCACCTGATGCGCGAGGTCCACGATGCCGCCTTGCGGGAGGTGGTCCAGCGCGTCCTGTTCGAGCAGCCCACCGCCCGGGAATTCAGGCGCGCCCCGTGCACCCGGGGGGGCCACCACGCGTACCTCGGCGGCCTGCTCGAGCACACGGTCGCGGTCGGCACCCTGGTCGGCGACGTCTGCCAGCTCCACCCCCGGTTGGACTCTGACCTGCTGATGGCGGCCGCGCTGATCCACGACGTCGGCAAGGTCCGGGAGTTCACCTACGGCGCGGACTTCGAGCTGAGCGAGGAGGGCAGGCTGCTCGGTCACCTCGCGATCGGGGCGGAGATCGTGGGCGCCGCCGCCTCCGAGCTGCCCCAGGAGCGCCGGGCCGCTCTGCTGCACTGCCTGCTCTCGCACCACGGCGCGGACGCCGGCCGCTCCGGATCGGGGCGCGGCTTCGGCTCAGCCGAGGCGCTGGCGCTCTACCGCCTGAATGCCGTGGACGCCGGCGTCAAAGGCGCGCTCGAGCACGGGCTGCGCTGAGCGGTCGTTCTCTAGTTCTTGGGCGGCTTGTTGTGGCCGGGGGCGTTGCCGCTGTTCCCCGGCGAGGAGCCGCCGGACGAGGGTCCGCCGCCGTTCGAGCCGCCGTTCCCGGGGGCCTGTGAGTCCGGAGGCCTGGTGGACGGGGGGGCCCATCCGTTTCCGGGCGAGTTCGGGTTCTTGTCCTTGTCGGGCTTTGGCTGCTTCGTGGGGGAGCCGCCCGAGGATCCTCCGCCCCCTGACCCGGCCCCGGTCCGGCCGCCGGCTCGGAACCGCCGCCGGCCGGAGAATCGTCGCCCCCGATGGCGCCCGGTCCTCCGGGAGTCGGATCAGCGCTCTCCGTCGGACCCGAGACCGAGGTGCCGTTCGGCCCACCGTCCTGCCCAATCGGCTTCGTGCCGGTCTCCCCCGCGGGGGACGTGCCGTCCGATTTGCCCACCCCACCCAACGGGCCGCCGATTACAGCGCCGAGTCGCACCGAAAGCGGGCCGTCGATCGGCTGGCAGTAGAGAGAGCCGCAGTCCAGGAACCTGGGCGGGCTGACGGGTGAGGGATCGGGATCGCCCAGGAGGTCCGAGGTGGCGACGGCGGAGCCTCCCACGCCGACTGCGAGGGTGAGCAGCAGGGCGGCCAGACGGCTGGCGCGCTTGGTGCGCGCTGCGGTCCGCGGGACGAGCCGAAGCTCCCCGACGACCTGCTCGAACGCGGCCACCACCTCCGGATCGAACTGGGTGCCGGCACAGCGCTTGACCTCAGCGAGCGCCTGCGGGGCGGGGACCCCGGTCCGATAGGGGCGATCGGAGCGGATCGCGTGGAAGGCGTCGGCGCAGAAGATGATGCGGCTTCCCAGAGGGATGTCCTCGCGGGCGAGGCCGTCCGGGTAGCCCACGCCGTCCCAGCGCTCATGGGAGTGGCGCACCAGCTGTGCGATCCCCTCGAGCTCGGACACCGAGCTCAGGATCTCGTCACCGATGATCGAGTGCGTGCGCATCACCGCCCACTCGGCCTCCGTCAGCGGAGCCGGCTTCTCGAGCAGCGCGCTCGGGATCGAAGCCTTGCCGATGTCGTGCAGCCGTGCCCCGGCGCGGACGTCGTCCTGCTCGGCGGCCGGAAGGCCGAGGTGATCGGCGATCGCGGCCGCGATCAGCTCGACGTCGTCGCAGTGCCGGGCGGTCTCCAGCCGGCTCGCGACGAGCAGAGCGCTGCCCAGCTCGGTCGCGATTCGCCGCGCCTCGGCGGCCGTCGCCACGCCGTTCCCATGGCCGTTCCCGTTCCCGTTGGCGGCGGCTGGCGGAGCGGCACCGTTTCCATTTGCCGGGGCCTGGGGAGGCTTCGGCGCAGGGTCGTTACTCCCCTTGGTGGGCCCGGCCTTCCCACTCGACTTCCTCGTCCTGGTGGCCATGGACACAACCGAGTGGCTCCCCGCCGCTCGGGCCCTAAGCATGCCCCCAAAGTGCGGAAAGTAAATACCTAAAACCGGGGTTAGCGATAACCGCTAATCCGCCGCCCGCGGGGCCCGGAACGCCCGAATCACGAGCCTGGCCGCCACAAACAGGAGCAGGCCGGCGAACCCGAGCTCGAGCGCCCGCTCGCTGACCTCGTTCGCTGCGACCACTCCGATCGCCACACCCAGCGGGGAGAGCGCGCCGACCAGCAGGCCGTCCCGCAGCCTGACGTTCCCGTAGCCGCGCTGGCGCCAGACGGCCGCGATTGCGACCGGCACGATCGCCACCAGCGAGCTCGCCTCCGCCTGGACCTGGGACTGGTCCTGGAAGATCGTCAGGGCGGGGACGAACAGGACGCCGCCGCCCACGCCGAGCAGGCCGCCGACGACGCCGCCGAGAAAGCCCAGGATGGCGGTGATCACGTCGCTCATGCAGAATCCCTCACAGGATCAGCTCGATCGCGCTCAGCAGCAGAAGCGCCGCGAAGATCAGTGAGACCGCGCGTTCGGGGAGCCGCTGCTGCAGGGCCGTTCCGGCGATCGCGCCGCCGATGGCCGGGATGCCGACCAGGGCCGCCATGCCGAGATCGACGTTGCCGTATGCAGCCTGGCCCGCGGCGGCCAGGGCGGCGATCACGATGATCGCGGCCATGCTGGTGCCGGTCGCCTCCCGCTCGCCGAAGCCGAGCCAGAGGATCAGCAGCGGCACGATCACGGTCCCACCGCCCACCCCGAAGAGCCCGCTGAAGACGCCGGCGGCGGTCCCGATCCCCGCCAGCTGGAGAGTCCTCCGCACGGCGGGCGATACTAGATGAGATGGAGAACGGCCTCGACGCGCTGCTCGCCCCCCTGAAGGGCGACCCGGCGCACGGCGCGATCCTGCTCGACGTCGACGGGACGCTGGCGCCGATCGTCGAGCGTCCCGAGGACGCCGCGGTTCCGGACGCGACGCGCGAGCTGCTCGCCCGCCTGGCGGAGCGGTACGCGCTGGTCGCGGCCGTCAGCGGCCGCCGGGCCCTCGATGCCCGCCGCGTGGTCGGGCTCGACCAGCTCGCCTACTCCGGCAACCACGGCTACGAGTTGCTGCTCCCGGGCGAGGGGGAGCCACGGCCCGATCCCTCCCTGGACGGCCACGACCGCGACGCGGAGGAGTTCGTGGCCGGCCTCGACGCGGAGGACCTGGAGCGGGCCGGCATCCGGATCGAGGACAAGGGGGCGATCGTCGCGCTGCACTGGCGGGGTTCGCCCAACGAGGGGGAGGCCGAGGCGCTCGCCAGCGAGATCGCCTCCGACGCCGAGTGGGGCGGGCTGGTCCCGCACCGCGGCCGCAAGGTGCTGGAGATCAGGCCGAACGTGGCGATCAACAAGGGGATCGCTGTCGCCGCTCTGATCCCGTCCAAGCCTGCCCGCGCCGCCCTCTACGCCGGCGACGACCGAACCGACGTCGACGCGTTCGCGGCGCTGCGGATGCTGCAGGGGGAAGGGGAGCTCGACGCGGTGGCCTGCATCGCCGTGGCCTCGGACGAGACACCGGCCGAGGTCACCGAGAGCGCGGACGCGGCGGTCGAGGGGCCGGTCGGCCTGGTCAGGGTGCTCGAGGACCTGGCGAGCTGAGCCGTGCCGTACGTCGACCTGCTGCGGATGACGGTCCTGCTCGCCGCCGGGGCGGCGACCGCCCTGGCGCTGGTGACCGCGGTCTCCGTTGACCGCGCCGACGACACGGTGACCCTGTTCGTGGCCGCCGGGTGGTGGACGGCGGCCCTGGCGATCGGGTTCTACCTCGGCCGCCCGGCGCGAGCGGCTGAGGCGATCGGGCCCGTCCTCGCGAGCGCCCGCACCACCCCGGCGCTCCCGGCCGAGCGCATGGGCCGAGTCGCGCTGGCGCGCCTCTGGCCGCTTGGCGCCTTCGCGCTGGTCGCCGGAGGGCTGGGCTTCATCTTTCCCGGCGTTCCGGCCATCGGCACCGGCTTCGCCCTGCTGGGCGCGATGCTGCTGCGAGCGCGCGAGGCAGCCGTGACGGCGATCGAGGACCGCGACGGTGTCCGCTTCTACGTCGAGCCGGGGTCGGCCCTCGAGCCGGTCCGGCTCGTCCGCTCGCCCGGCCTCAGGCGAGACCGCCCGCCGCCGGGGCATCCACCCCCGGCGGCAGGCGTCTAGCTCTAGCTCTTCGCCGCGGCCAGGCCATCCACGTCGCGAGTGCTCAGCTCCACGTGAGCGCGGCTGTCGCGGGAGCGGATCAGCACCAGCGTCAGTACGAACCCGAGGGCGGCGATCAGGGCGCCGCCGACGAAGGCGCTCTGGAACCCCTCGGTGAGGGCGTTGGGCAGCGCGGACGGATCGCCGCCCGAGCTCGCCATCACGTCATCGGTCCGGGTGTTGGCGATCGTGGCCAGCACCGCCAGCCCGAGCGCCCCACCGATCTGCTGCGAGGTGTTGATCAGTCCGCTCGCCAGGCCGGCCTCGCGCTCCTGCACGCCCGACACGGCCGCGATCGTCGAGGTGACGAACGCGAAGCCGAGCCCGACGGCCATGAACAGCGAGGGGCCGAGGATGTCGGTCGTGAAGCTGCCGCCGACCGACACCTGCGAGAACCACAGCAGGCCCACCGCGATGCTGAGCATCCCGGTCGCCAGGATCGGCTTGAAGCCGAACCTGGTGACGAGCTGCGATCCCACCGCGGCCGAGGCCATGATCGCCGCGGTCAGCGGCAGGTACGCGAGGCCCGCTTCGATAGCGCTGTAGCCCAGCACCTGCTGCATGTACAGCGAGATGAAGAAGAACGCCGAGAACAGCGAGGCGCCGACCAGCAGCCCCACGGCGTTCGCACCGGTGAGCGTCCTCAGCCGGAAGATCCGCAACGGCATCAGGGGCGACGCCGACCGGAGCTCGATCGCGAGGAACGCCGCGATCAGGGCCGCGGACAGGGCCAGCAGTCCGACGGTCTGCGTCGAGCCCCAACCGGCGTCAGCGGCATCAACCAGCGCGTAGACCAGCACCGACAGGCCGGCGGTGACGGTGACCGCACCGGCCGCGTCGAAGTGACGGGTCGCCGACTCGGAGCGGCTCTCCGGGATCAGCCGAGGCGTCAGCGCGGCGACCGCCAGGGCCACCGGGACGTTCACCCACAGGACCCATTCCCAGCCGAGGCCGTCCGTGAGGATGCCGCCGAGCAGGACGCCCGCGGCGCCGCCCGAACCGGCGACGGCCCCCCAGACCCCGAGGGCCTTGTTGCGCTCCGCCCCGTCGGTGAACATGGTGGTGACGATCGAGAGCGCCGCGGGGGAGATGATCGCCGCGCCCAGCCCCTGAGCGGCCCGCGCCGCGATCAGCTGGCTCTCGTTCGTCGCAAAGCCCGCGGCGAGGCTGGCCACCCCGACCACGGCCAATCCCGCCATGAAGACGCGGCGGCGGCCGAGCAGGTCGGCCATCCGTCCGCCCAGCAGCAGGAACCCGCCGAACGTGAGGATGTAGGCGTTGACGACCCAGGGCAGGTTCTCCTGGGAGAAGTTGAGGCCTTCGCCGATGGACGGCAGCGCGACGTTCACGATCGACGCGTCCAGGACGACGACGAACTGCGCCATGCAGAGGAGTGCAAGGGCAATCCATCGCTTCTGTTGGTATTCGGCGGCGGTGGTCATCACGGGGCTCCTATCGATTGCTTTCGCTACTACGACGAACGGGTTGTTGGGATTTCGACATCTCGACGGCTATAATCGGAACCTGAGTTCCGGTTTCGGTTAGGACTATACGGAATCTTGATTCCGTTTGCGTGAGCACCGTCACTTCCCCGGGACACGACTCCAGATGACCACAGCAACCAAGCCAAAGCCCAAGGTCCGAGAGCTCCGCGCCGACGCGCAGCGGAACCGGGACGCGATCCTGGTCGCGGCCAAGAAGCTGTTCGCCGAGCGGGGGCTCGAGGCGCAGATGCCGGACATCGCCAAGGCGGCCAAGGTGGGGGTCGGGACCGTGTACCGCCACTTCCCCACCAAGGACGACCTGATCGAGGCCCTCGTCGCCGACCGCTTCGGGCGCATCGCCGAGCGGGGTGCGGAGGCGCTGGAGCGTGCGAAGGAGGATCCGTGGGAGGCGTTCTGCGACTACATGCGCTTCTCGGTCGAGCTCCAGGCCAACGACGCCGCGCTCTCCCAGGTGCTCACCACCCGCCCGGACCTGATGCAGGCCCACGCCGAGTCGTCCGGGACGCTCGAACGCAGTGAGAAGCTCGTGAAACTGGCGCAGCGATCCGGCGAGCTGCGCAAGGACGCCGAGGTCGAGGACGTCCCGATGGTCATCTGCGGTCTCGGCCACGTGACCCAGGCCGCCCGCGCCGGTGAGATGGCGCCCGGCATGTCCTGGGAGCGCTTCCTGGCGATCGTGCTCGACGGGCTGCGCGCCCCGGGCAGCGGCAAGCTTCCGCGCCGCGCGCCGGGCACGCCCCGGCTCCGCTCCTAGGCTCGCCTGCGCGCCCGCTTGCGCAGCGGGGCGAACGAGCGCCAGGGGCGGGTGTTCGCGACCTGCTCCGCGGTGAGCCACGCCCGCCGGGCGGTCGCCACCGAGTACCGCATGTTGTCCAGCGTGTCGGTGCCGTGCGCGTCCGTGTTGCAGCAGATCATCACGCCGGCCTCCGCCGCCAGCTTGGCGTGGTGCTCGTTCAGGTCGCGGCGGTTGGGGTTCCCGTTGATCTCCAGCATCGTCCCCGTCCGCGCCGCCGCCTCGACGACCTTCTCGATGTCCACGCCGTAGGGCTCTCGGCGCAGCAACAGCCGGCCGGTCAGGTGGCCGATGCAGTCGATCAGCGGATGCTCCATCGCCTCGATCACCCGCTCGGTCATCCGCTTCGTCGGAGATGTTGAACGAGGTGTGGACGCTGCCGATCACCCAGTCGAGCTCGGCGAGCAGGCTGTCGGGATAGTCGGGCCTCCCCTCGAGGTCGATGTTCACCTCCGAGCCCGCCAGGAGACGAAAGCCCTTCGGCGCCGACTCGTTGTATTTCCGAACCTCCCTGATCCGCTTCGCCAGCGCCTTCGCGTCGACGTGATCGCCGAAGCCATGGCTTGCGGAGTGGTCGGTGACCGCGAAGTACGCGTAGCCGCGCTTGCGGGCCGCCTCCGCCATCTCCTCCAGGGTCTGGCGGCCGTCGGAGAGGGTCGTGTGGCTGTGCAGGTCCCCGCGGATGTCGTCGACGCGTCGACCAGATCGGGCAGCTCACCCGAGTCCGCGGCGTCGATCTCGCCCGCGCCCCTCGCGCAGCTCCGGCTCGATGTAGGGGAGCCTCAGGAGCTTGTAGACGCCCGCCTCCTCCTTGAAGCGGTGAACCTTCTTCTTGCCCTTCGGTCGCGGCGACGCCGTTCTCGCTGACCGAGTAGCCGAGCGCGATCGCCCGCTCCCGCAGCTGCACGTTGTGCTCGGCCGAGCCGGTGAAGTGCTGAAGCAGGTTGCCGAAGTTCTGCTCGGGGCACGATCCGCAGGTCGACCTTGATCCCCGTGTGGGTCAGGACCTGGGATCCGGCGTCGCCGCCGGCTGTGGACTCGGCGATCAGCTCGTGGCCGGCCAGCACCGCGGCCAGCTCCTCGGGTCCTTCGCCGTGGCGACCAGGTCGATGTCCTTGCAGGTCTCGGTCCAGCGCCGCGCGGAGCCGGCGATCTCGACCCGGCCCGAGGCCGGATCCGCCCGCAGCGCCTCGGCGAGCTCCTCGGCGACCGGCAGGACCTGCGAGAGCAGCAGCCGCCGGTCGCTGCCGTCGCCGGCGTCGGGCAGCGTCTCGAGCGAGGAGAGGACGTTCTCCTCCACCTTCGGCCCCAGTCCCTTCAGCTCGCGGATCTGCCCTGCTCCGCCGCGGCCTTAGCCCCTCCAGGTCCTCGACCCCAAGCTCGTCGAACAGCCGGCGCGCGGTCTTCGCGCCCAGGCCGGGCACGCGGGTCACCTCCACCAGCGACGGCGGGAACTTCGCCTTCAGCTTGTCGGCCGACGGAATGCTCCCCGGTCTCGATCAGGGTCACGACCTTGTCGGCCAGCGTCTTGCCGAAGTCGGGCAGCTCGGTGAGCCGGTCCTCCTTCGCCAGCTGCTCGAGCGAGACCGGGCTGTCGCGCGGCCGTCCGGGCCGCCTCCTTGTAGGCGAGGACGCGGAAGCGGTCGGCCCCGTCCAGCTCGTAGAGGATCCCCAGCTCGCGCAGAGCGGCGGCGATCTCGGCGTTGCGCATGGACTTAAAGCTAGTGTCCCTGCGTGCCCGAGCCCGAGCAGACCTGGGTCGTCCTGCCCACCTACAACGAGGCGGACAACCTCGAGGCCATCGCCGGCGCGGTCCTGGAGCGGCTGCCCGAGGGCTCCCGGCTGCTGGTCGTGGACGACAACTCGCCCGACGGGACCGGCGAGATCGCCGACCGGATGGCCAGGGAGCGGCCGGAGGTCTCGGTCCTCCACCGCGAGCACAAGGAGGGCCTCGGCCCGGCCTACATCGCGGGCTTCCGCAAGGCGCTGGACGGCGGTGCGGACCTGGTCGTGACGATGGACGCCGACTTCTCCCACGACCCGGCGCCACCTCACTGACCTGCTCGGTGCGGCGCGAGGGGCCGACCTGGTGATCGGCTCCCGCTACGTCCCGGGCGGCGACATCACCGAGTGGGGGCCGATGCGGCGCTTCATCAGCCGCGGGGGCAGCGCCTACGCCCGGGTGGCGCTGGGCGTCGGGGTCCGCGACCTGACCGGCGGGTTCAAGGTGATCCGGCGCGAGGTCCTGCAGGGGATCGACCTCGACACGATCAGCTCGCGCGGATATGCGTTCCAGGTCGAGACGACCTACCGGGCGATCAAGGCCGGCTTCCGGGTGGTCGAGGTGCCGATCGTCTTCCGCGACCGGCGGGTCGGCATGTCGAAGATGAGCAAGGCGATCGTCGCCGAGGCGATGTGGCGGGTCCCGGCGATGCGATTGCGCAGGAAATTCGCGGGTAAAGCGACGAAGAGCGGCCGGTCGCGGCGAGGGCGCTGACTATGCTTTCGGCCCCCGGGCCACGGCGCCCGTAGAGGCGACTCGCTTCAGTTTGTATAGTATTGGCAGGCAGCGGAACGACGATCAGGAGACCAACGTGACGGGCAAGCTCACCGATGTGACCGACTCGAACTTCCAGGCCGACGTGCTCGACGCCGACGGCCCGGTTCTCGTCGACTTCTGGGCTCCGTGGTGCGGCCCCTGCCGCGTCGTCCACCCCGTCTCGAGGAGATGGACGCCGAGCGCGAGGACCTGAAGGTCGTCAGCCTCAACGTGGACGACAACCAGCAGACCGCCGCCAAGTACGAGGTCCTCTCGATCCCGACCATGATCCTGTTCAAGGACGGCGAGGTCGCGAAGCGGATCGTCGGCGCGATGCCGAAGGCGCGCATCGAGGCCGAGCTCGAGCCAGCGCTGGCGTAGCCGAGCGCGGTCGCCGTCCGCGCGGGGGCGCAGCTAGAGGATCTGGGCTTCGACGAAGCCCGCCAGCAGCACGCTGAAGCCGGCGATCTCGCCGACGATCGAGCGACCGATGAAGCCGCCAGCCGTCCCGGGCCCCGGGTCGCACCTGGTTGTCGGTGTCCTTGCGCGCATGCCGTGGTCGATGTAGCCGACCAGAGCGGCCACGAAGAAGAAGATCACCGTGAACGCCGCGATCGGGTCCACTGTCTCGCTCCAGCCGCTGAGCTCAACGAAGGTCGCGATCAAGCAGCGTCGCGAACGAGTAGAGGAGAGCCGCGCGGTGGCGCGATGTCCACGTAGGGGTGCGGCGAGCCGCCTCGGGCGACGGTCAACATGCTGCGCGGTGCTTCCAGACCCCGAGGATCAGCGCCAGCATGGAAGATCAGCCCGGCCGCGAGCAGCACGGCCTTGGTGTCGCCGCCGAGCTCCACGCCGGCCTCGGCCAGGATCACTAGTCCGACCACCAGCCGGGGACCGGCTCGGCGTCCTCGCGCGGATCGCCCGACCTTGGGGGCCCCGATCGCAAGCAGCTCGAGTCCGCATCGTCCCCGCCCTCGAATCCGCGCATCGCGTCGGCGGGGACCCTGACCGCGTCCCACTGCTCGATCTCGATGACCTCGTCCTCGATCTTCATGCGGCCGCTGCCCGCGGTGACGACGTAGACCTCCTCCTGCTGCTTGTGCTTGTGGCCGAATGGCAGCCGGACACCGGGCTCGAAGCGCTGGTAGCTGAACGCAAGCTTCTCGAGCCCGAGATCGTTCGAGCCGAAACGGATCTCGAGGTCGTCCGCCATCCCGAACCGCTCGGCGGCGTTGCTGACGTCGGCCTTCAGGTTCTTCTTCGTGTAGTCGGCCATCGCACTCGCCGCTCCATTGGGCGTCGCGGCTCTCCTCAGCCGGCCGCACGACCGCGATCCTAAGCTCGCGCCCGTCCACGTGGGTGCGAGAGGCTCCGCACGCCATCCCCGTCACCGTCGTAGGCGATCGAGGTGGCGAGGGTCTCGCCGGTGACGTAGGCCTCGTGCTCGCGGGCGGCCGACAGCAGCTCGTCGTCTCCGCTGAGGCCGAGCGCGATCCGGTCCGAGACCTCCAGGCCCGCCTGCTTGCGCGCCTCCTGGACCGCCCGGACGATCTCGCGGGCGAGCCCCTCGCGGACCAGCTCGTCGTCGAGCTCCAGGGCCAGCGCGACCGCGTGGCCCGCCTCGGCCTCCACCTGGTAGCCCTCGAGCGGCTCCATCACCAGGGACACGTCGTCGGGCGCCGAGCGAGTGGTCGTGGCCGTCGATCGAGATGCCGACCTCCCCGCCGCCCTCCAGCGCCTGCGAGACGTGCTCCGCGTCCAGCGACTCGACGGCCGCCGCGACCTGCGGCATCTGCTTGCCGAACTTCGGGCCGAGCGCGCGGTAGTTGGGCTTGACCGCGGTAGCTGACCAGCTCGGACTCCTCGGCCACGAACTCGACCTCCTTCACGTTGAGCTCGGAGGACCAGTCTGCTCGAGCCGCTCGATCGCGTCGCGCTCCTGCGTCCGAGGCGACGACGACCGCCTTGCGCAGCGGCTGGCGGATCTTGACCTTCGCCTGCGCGCGGGCGGCGCGCCCAGCTCGACGGTGCGCCGCACCGCCTCCATGCCGGCCTCCAGCTCGGCGTCGACCAGGCCCTCGGCGGGCACGGGGTAGTCGCAGAGGTGGACCGAGTCCGGGGCATCGCCGAACCCTCGTCAGCACCGCCGACCAGGTTGCAGTAGATCTCATCCGCCAGGAAGGGAACGAACGGCGCCAGCAGCTTTGTGAGTCTCGATCAGGCAGTGGCGCAGCGTGGCGAACGCGGCCGCATCGCCCTCCCAGAAGCGGCGGCGCGCCGATCCGCACGTACCAGTTGGAGAGCTCGTCGACGAACGCGGCGATCTCCTTCCCGGCCGTCGTGCAGTCGAAGTCGTCCATCGCTCGCGGACCGTCGGCGATCGTGCGCTGGAGCCGCGAGAGCGCCCACGGTCGAGCTCGGCGTCGTCCCGCGGCCGAGCTCGCCGTCGCCGGCGGGCCCGGGCTCGATGCCCTCGCTGTTCGCGTAGAGCACCCAGAACGAGTACGTGTTCCAGAGCGTCAGCAGGAACTGCCGGACGGACTCGCCGACCGTCTCGACGTCGAAGCGGTAGCCCGACCAGGGCTGCTGGGAGGTCAGGTAGTACCAGCGGAACGCGTCGGCGCCGTGCTTGTCCAGCACGTCCCAGGGTCGACGACGTTGCCGCGGCTCTTCGACATCTTCTGGCCCTCGGGGTCGAGGATCAGGCCCAGGCAGACGCAGTTGCGGAAGCTGGTCGGTCCAAGATCAGGGTCGAGACTCGGCGTGCAGCGTGTAGAACCAGCCGCGGGTCTGGTCGATCGCCTCGCAGATGTAGTCGGCGGGGAAGCGCTCCTCGAACTCGGCCTCGTTCTCGAACGGGTAGTGGAACTGCGCCAACGGCATCGAGCCCGAGTCGAACCAGGTGTCGATCACCGCCGGGACGCGGCGCATCTCGCCGCCGCAGCCGTCGCGGTCGCAGTCGACCACGACCTCGTCGATGTAGGGGCGGTGGAGGTCGTCGGGCACGTCGCCGCCGCGGTCGGCGAGGTCCTGGCGACGAGCCGGCGCAGAAGCGCTCGCTCGCAGTCCGTCGACCTCGCATTCCCAGATCGGCAGCGGGGTTCCCCAGTAGCGGTCGCGCGAGAGCGCCCAGTCGACGTTGTTCTCGAGCCACTTGCCGAAGCGGCCGGGCTTGATGTGCTCGGGGTGCCAGCCGATCTTCTCGTTCTCGGCCAGCAGCCGGTCCTTGACCTGGCTCGTGGCGATGTACCAGCTCGCCTTCGCGTAGTAGAGGAGCGGCGTGTCGCAGCGCCAGCAGTGCGGATAGGCGTGCAGGTAGCTCTCGGCGCGCAGCAGCCGCCCGCTCTCGCGCAGCGCCTCGACGATGTCCGGGTCCGCCTCCTTGACGAAGCGGCCGGCGAAGTCGGTGATCCGCTCGTCGAACTTCCCCTCGAGGCGGACCGGGTTCTGGAGCGTGATCCCGTACTGCTCGCCGAGCCGGAAGTCGTCCTCGCCGAAGGCGATCGCGGTGTGGACCAGGCCGGTTCCCTCGTCGGTGGTGACGAAGTCGGCCGAGCAGCACCGTGTGGCCGCGCGGGCCGTAGTCGGTGATGTAGTCGAAGGGCGGCTCGTAGGAGGTGCCGGCCAGGGCCTCGCCCGGGAAGTGGGCCAGGACCTCGACGCTCCTCGCCGAGCGACCGTCTCGAGCCAGGCGCACGTCGCCAGCGACCAAGCACCTCGTCCCCGCCTCAGCCCTGGCCCGCACGTATTCGATCTCCGGGCCGGCGGCGACCGCGGCGTTGGAGATCAGCGTCCACGGGGTCGTCGTCCAGACCAGCAGCTTGTCGCCGGGCTCCAGCGGCGACTCCGGGATCCGATCGCTGGGCGCGGGCTCGCGGATCGGCAGCTTCACGTAGACGGAGGGGTCCTCGACGTCGTGGTAGCCGAGCGCGACCTCGTGCGAGGAGAGCGCGGTGCCGCAGCGCGGGCAGTAGGGGACGACCTTGTGGCCCTCGTAGAGCCGCTCCGTCGTCCCAGATCTGCCGCAGCGCCCACCAGACCGACTCGATGTAGTCGTTCGTCGAGCGTCACGTAGGGGTCCTCGAGGTCGATCCAGAAGCCGATCCGCTCGGTCAGCTTCCAGTCCGAGACGTAGCGGAAGACCGACTCGCGGCAGCGGGGGTTGAACTCCGCGATCCCGTACGCCTCGATCTCGGCCTTCGAGGAGATCCCCAGCTCCTTCTCGACCTCCAGCTCGACCGGCAGCCCGTGGCAGTCCCAGCCGCCCTTGCGCGGGACGCGGTAGCCGGTCATCGCGCGGTAGCGCGGGTAGATGTCCTTGAAGACGCGCGAGAGCACGTGATGGGAGCCCGGCCTGCCGTTGGCCGTCGGCGGCCCCTCGTAGAAGCTCCAGAGCGGCGGCCCCTCCCGCTGCTCGAGCGAGCGCGCGAAGACGTCGCGCTCGCGCCAGCGCTCGAGGATCCGCTCCTCGAGCTCGGGGAAGGACTGCTTCGGCATCGACCGGCCGAAAGCCCGCCATCGGCGGCGGATTCTACGAGCGGCGGTCCTGCGGCTGATCCGCGGCCGAGCGCGCCTCAGAGCCGGGAAGCGTCACCGAGCCATCGTCGCTCGATCGTCCAGCGCGGGTTGTGCGCGACCTCCCAAGGGTGGCCGTCGGGATCGATGAAGACGCCGAATAGCCGCCCCAGAAGGTCTCGCCCGGGCTCGCGGCCGATCGTGCCGCCCGCCGCGCGGGCCTGCTCGATCACCTCGTCGACCTCCGCATTGGATTCGTGTTGTAGGCGAGGGTGACGCCACCCCAGCCCGGGGAGTCCTCGACGGCGCTGTCCTCGGCGAGCCGGGCGCGATCCCAGAGGGCGACGACCATTCCCCCGGCCTGGAAGAAGACGACGTCATCGTCGGGGTCGGCCCGGTGGTCCAGCCGAGGCCCTCGTAGAAGGCGCGAGCGCGCTTCAGATCGGAGACGCCGATGGTGATCAGGCTGAGGCGCTGGTCGACGACCCCGATCCTATGGCGGAGCTACGCCGCTTTGCCCGCTCGAGCTTGCGGCAGATCTCCGCGAGGACGCGCTTCTCGGTGTCCTCGAGTCCGCCGAACGCCTCGTTCACCCGCTGCGCGTGGCGGGGAACGCGTGGGTGACGAGGTTGCGGCCCGGCTCCGGTGATCGTGACGCCGACGGCGCGGCGGTCCGTCTCCAGCCGGCTGCGCGTGACGAAGCTGCGGTTCTCGAGAGTGTCGAGGACCTCGGTCGTCGTCGCCTTCGAGGCGCCGAGGCGGCGGCGGATCGCTCGCAGCTCCAGCTTCCCCGGCGCTCGTCAGCAGGACGAGCATCGTGAAGTCGGTGGCCGAGACGCTGATTCGCTCGAGGTCGGCGGCGAGCTGGCGGGTCATGCTGGCCTCGGCGCGCACCAGCGCCTCCAGCGCGCGGTGGGCAAGCGGATCGATCGGGCGCAGGGGAGTCGCCTCTTCGCTCACGATGCGCATATTGAGCGCCGGTGTGGAGACTTCGTAGGATTGGTGGATGGAACCCCACGCAACCCCTCCATCGCCGCGATCGCGGCTGCCTGGCCCTGACCGGGGCCACGCGAGCTGCTCCTCGGACGAGGACGCCGAGGCCTCCGCGGCCGCCTGTCTGGTGAGCAGCGACGAGTACTTCGCGGGCGCTCGCGGCCGCTCCGGCGCAGGTGTCGGCTCGACGGCGAGACCCCGATCTCGGATTGCCTGACCCCGAGCAGCGGCGGGGGAGCTCGCCCGGTCGGCGAGGGGATGATCGTGGCCGCGACCGAGCTGAACGAGAAGGCGCGGAAGGACCCGCCGGTCCCGCGACGGTGCAGCTCGGCTATCTGGTCGGGGCGGTCGAGCGCGGGGCCGACGGCGATCCACGCGGACCTCGGCGCCGCTCGAGGCGGCCGCGCGCTTCATCCCCGACGGGCTGCTCCCCGCCGGCTTCCAGCAGCGCCTACGAGGAGGGGCTCGCGGCCGGGCACGGCAGCGGCTAGGTTGCCTCAGCGCATGGCCTGACGACACTCTGGGGCGGCGAGACCACCAAGGCGGTCGAGAACTTCCCGGTCTCCGGTCATCCGATCCCGGTCCCGGTGGTGCGCTGGCTCGGCCGCCTCAAGGCGGCAGCGGCGCGGGTCAACGCCGAGCTGGGCCTGCTCGACGCGGCGATCGCCGAGCGGATCGCCGACCGCGGGCGACGCCGTCGCCGCGGGCGAGCACGACGACCAGTTCCCCGATCGACGTCTTCCAGACCGGCTCGGGCACCTCGTCGAACATGAACGCCAACGAGGTGATCGCCAACCTCGCCGGCGACGGGGCCCATCCGAACGACCACGTGAACATGGGCCAGTCCTCTAACGACGTCTTCCCCTCGGCCGTCCACCTGGCGGCTCTGGCCGAGGTCGGCGCGGACCTGCTGCCGGCGCTGGACGGGCTTGCCTCGGCGCTGGCGGCGCAAGGCCGAGGAGTTCGCCGACGTGGTCAAGGCCGGCCGCACCCACCTGATGGACGCGGTGCCGGTCACCCTCGGCCAGGAGTTCGGCGGCTACGCCGCCCAGATCCGCCTGGGCTCCGAGCGGGTCCGCGGCACGCTTGCCCGCGTCGGCCAGATCCCCCTCGGCGGGACGGCCACCGGCACCGGCCTGAACACCCATCCCGAGTTCGCCGCCCGAGGTGCGCGAGCAGCTGACCGAGGCGACCGGCCTCGGCATCTCCGGCCCGCCGATCCCTTCGAGGCGCAGGGCAACCGCGACGCGCTGGTCGAGCTGTCCGGCGCGCTGAAGGTCTTCGCCGTCTCGCTGATCAAGATCGCGAACGACCTGGCGCTGATGGGTTCGGGCCCGCGCGCCGGGCTTGCCGAGCTCCGCCTGCCGGAGCTGCAGAAGGGCTCATCGATCATGCCCGGCAAGGTCAACCCGGTGATCTGCGAGGTCGTGATCCAGGTCGCCGACCAGGTGATCGGCAACGACACGGCGATCACCGTCGCCGGCTCGCCAGGGCCAGTTCGAGCTGAACGTGCGGGTTCCGCTGATCGCCCGCAACCTCCTCGACTCGATCAAGCTCCTGGCCGCCGCCTCGCGGCTGCTCGACGAGAGGTGCGTCAGCGGGATCGAGGCGAACACCGAGATGACCGACCGCCACGCCGAGGCGACGCTCGCGACGGCCACCGCGCTCAACCCCCACATCGGATACGACCGCGCCGCCGAGATCGTCAAGGAGGCCGCCGCACTCCGGCCCGGCCGCTGCGCGAGGTCGCCCGCGAGCTGGGGGTCGACGAGTCCGTCCTCGACCAGGCGCTCGACCACCGCAAGCTCGCCCGGCCGCACGACTAGGCGCCGGCGACGCGCCAGGTGTGGCAGGTGGGCCTGCTCAGCCGCCTGGAGGCTGACGAAGCGCTCCTCGGTCAGCTCGAGGACCGCGTAGGCGGGGCCTTCGCGGGTGTTGCCGAGTCCTTGACGCCCCCGTAGGGCATCTGGTCGGCGCGGAAGGTCGGCACCTCGTTGATCAGGACCCCGCCGAACTCGAGGGAGTCGGCGCGGCCGCAAGGCCCGCTCGAGGTCGCGGGTGAAGACCCCCGCCTGGAGGCCGAACTTCGAGTCGTTGGCCATCCCGCAGGCCTCCTCGAACTCGTGCTAGCGTGTCGATCGTCGCGACCGGGCCGAAGATCTCCTCGCACCAGACCCTCCCTCGCGTCCTTGGGCGATTGGCGCAGCACGGTCGGCGCCAGGCAGCGTCCATCGTCGACGAGCTCGCCGCCGGTCAACAGGTCGGCGCCGCTCGGCGACCGCCTCGTCGATCCACTGCTTCACGCGGTCGCGGTCGCCCTCGGCTGATCAGCGGCCCGACGTCGGTCTCGGGGTCGAGCGGATCGCCGACCCGCAGCGACTCGGCGTTTTTGACGAAGCGCTCGCTGAAGGCGTCGGCGATCTCCTCGTTTACGATGATCCGCTGGATCGAGATGCAGCTCTGGCCGGCGTGGGAGTAGGCATGCAGCTTGGCCTTGTCGGCCGCGGTCTCCCAATCGCCGTCGGAGTGGACGATCAGCGGCGCGTTCGAGCCCAGCTCGAGGTTCACCTGCTTGTCGGGGGCATCGCTGCGGATTCCCCAGCCGACCTTCGAGGAACCGGTGAACGTGATCGCCCGAGTCAGCTCGTGCTAGACGATCGCGCCGCCGACCTCCGAGCCGGAGCCGGGCACGACGCTGCAGCCAGCTCGGGGGCAGGCCGGCGTCGAGCAGGACCTGGGCCAGCTTCATGGGCCGATCGGGGTCTGTCCCGCCGGCTTGAGGACGACCGCGTTGCCCGCCGCGAGCGCCGGCCCGAGCTTGTGCGCGACCAGGTTGAGGGGGAAGTTGAAGGGGCTGATCGCGCCGACCACCCCGTAGGGCACCCGCAGCACGATCCCCAGCTTCCCGTCGCCGGTCGCCGCCGCCTCCATCGGCACCGTCGCCCCGGTCAGCTTGCGAGCCTCGACCGCGGCGAACGCGAGCGTGTCGACGCACCGGCTCGCCTCGACCTCGCGCCGTCTTCATCGGCTTGCCGGCCTCCGCCGCGATCGTCCCCGCCAGCTCGTCCTCGCGCTCGCCGACGATCTCCGCGGCGCGGTCGAGCATCGCAGCGCGCTCGTGCTGGGGGAAGCCGCCGCTGGAAGGCCTCCTGGGCCGCTCGACGGCGCGGTCCACGACGGACGCGTCGGCCTTGGGCACCCGCCCGACAGGGTCCCGTCGTAGGGGCTCTTGACCTCCGACCACTCGCCGGTCTCGAGCCGCTCCCCGGCGACGAGCAGCTTGTGGTCAGTCGCCTCGATCGTCTCGGTGCCATCTATGGCTTCTTCCTCTCGTTCGACGGCGTGTTGCAGAGCCTCTATCCTGAGCCTAGAGGAACGGGCGCCCTGCTGAAGGCAGGGTAAGCGCAACTTTGGGGCTTGTCCGTTCCGTCCAGGAGTGATCTCGACGCCCGGACAACGGACGCGCCCGCAGCGCCCGCGGCGCCTGGCCGCTGGCTCGCCGCGCGCTGCCTGCTCGGCCTCGCCGGCGCACGCGCCGCCAGCGCGAAGAAGTGGGTGGTCAAGGGCGGCGGCTTCGGCCACGGCATCGGCATGAGCCAGTACGGCGCCTACGGCTTCGCCAAGCAGGGCACGGCTACCGGGATCCTCGCGCACTACTACCGGCACGACGCTCGGGACGACGGGCCAGAACGCCGTGCGCGTCCTGCTGCGGGCGCACCAGCCGAGCGTCCGCTTCAGCGGGCGCGAGCGCCGCCTGCGGCGTCGGCCTGGTCGAGAGCGAAGACCTACTCGGCGCAGCGCAAGGGCGCAGAGGTGATGCTGCGCAAGAAGCGGGGCGCAGCTCGCCAATTGCGGCGGCCGTGCTGAGCGCCTGCGGCGGCGCCTCGGTGAAGCTGATCGGCAAGGGGACCTACCGCGGCGCGCTCGAGGTCAGGGCCTCGCGCGTGCCGGGCAAGCTGAACGCGATCAACGCGGTCGCGCTCGACGACTACGTGCCGCGGGGTGATCGCCGAGGAGTCGCCGACTCCTGGCCGCTGGACGCGCTAAGGCCCAGGCCGTGGCGGCGCGCTCCTATCGCGCTCGCCACCGGAGGCGGCAACGGCTTCGACCACTACGACGACACCCGCAGCCAGGTCTACGGCGGCGTCGGCGCCGAGACCGCCCGCACCAACCAGGCCGTGGCCGACACCGCGCGGCGAGGTCGTCCAATACAGGGGCAAGGTCGCCGAGACCTACTTCTTCTCGACCTCGGGTGGGCACACCGAGAACAACGAGAACTCCTTCCTCGGCGGCACGCCCGAGCCTACCTGCGGGGTGTCCCCGACCCCTACGACGAGCGCGGGCTCGCCGTATCACCGCTGGACGCGGAAGTTCACCGCTGCCGAGATGCAGGCGGAGCTGGGCGGCATCGTCCGGGGCAAGCTGAAGCGGATCGTCGTCGTCAGCCGCGGCGTCTCGCCGCGGATCGTCAAGGCGAAGCTGGTCGGATCGGGCGGCGTCACGAACGACGACCGGCCCCGACCTGCGGGCGCGGCTCGGGCTGCCGGACACCTGGGCGAGCTTCAAACGAAAGGGACGGCTTCGCCATCAACGGCCTGGCCGTCGCCTCTAGCCGTCCGGGTAGGGCTGCAGCGGGATCCCGTGGTCGGTCTCGCGTGTGCCGAACTCGTAGGCGGCGCCGCCGCTGACCGTGAGCCGCCGGGCCGGTCCGCCGTCCAGCTCGACGTCCAGCTCGAGGTCGGAGATCGAGCAGTTGAGCGTGTTGTGCTCGGGGCCGACGGGGTCCGCGTAGATCCAGGCGACGAAGTCCTTGCGATCGGCGCCGACGCGGCCCGGAGCTTCACGCCCTTGCCCTTGAGCTGGAAGCGGGCGCCCGTCGGCTGCCTCCTCGACCTCGGTGCTCGGGATCCGCTCGAAGCCCCCGAGCCGGTGCCGGCGCCGTCGAGGACGAGCATCCCATTGCCCACCCACGGGGTACGGAGCCCGGCGATCTTGATCCGGCCCACCGCCATGTCGAAGTAGTCGCCAGGGTCCCGTCCCTCGAAGCCCGCTCCCTGGACCCAGACCCAGCGCTCGGCGTGCTCGGCGCCCCAGTTGTGGCCGATCATCCCGCGCCAGCCGTCGACCTCGATCTCCTCGCCGCCGACCTCGAGCCTGCCCGTCGAAGACGGCATTCGGGTAGGGACTCAGGAACTTGGTCTTCGGCAACGGCGCGTCGTAGAGGAAGTCCCGCGGCAGGTGGTGGAAGGGCTCGTGCTCGTCGCTGAAGCCGAGGTCCCAGCTGGCCTTCAGCGCATCGGTGGAGACGGACCCGGTGGCGCGGCCGTCGGCGAGCACCGCGTCGGCGACCCTGATGTAGGAGTGGCTCGGGGCGTCGAGCTGGTCGGCCCGAACTGACGCTTGGTCGCACGCGGTCCGGCGGCCTCTCGAGTCGAAGAGGACGAACCAGAGCGCGCAGGTCGCGGCTCGCCGGGCCGCTTGTGGACGGTGTGGCGGATCCAGGCGCCCCTGCCGCCCCCGGCTTGTTCAGCTTCAGATAGAAGCTCTCGTAGTGGCCGGCCTTCTCGGCGACCTCGGGGAAGCGGGCCTTGGTTCGCACGGCCAGGAACCTAACGGCTTGCCCGATCGAGCGCCGGAGCCGGAGCCAACCGCCGGCCGTGACTCAGGCGGTGAGGCGAGCGGCGCGTCGCGCACCTCGGCGGCGGCCTCCTCCGCCCCCGGCACCACGCGGTCACGCATCAGGACACGGCCGGCCACCACTGTCGTGTCCACCACCGACCCGGAGGCGGCGAAGGCGAGGTCTGCCTCGAGCTCGCCGGCCGAGAGCTCTGGAGGTCGTGGCGCAACAGCAGGAAGTCGGCGGGCTCGCCGGGGGCGAGCGGCCTGCCGCCGATCAGGGCTGATCGGAGCCCGCGAGCGATCGCCACCGCCTCAGCAGCCGGAAGCACGGCCGGGTCACCGGCCTCGTGCTTCTGCAGCAGGGAAAGCAGCTTCATCTCCTCGAGCATGTCGAGGTTGTTGTTGGAGGAGGCGCCGTCGGTGCCGAGGCCGATCGAGACCTGGCGCGCGACGGCCTCGCGGTAGGGGAAGGCCCGGCCCACCGCCAGCTTCATGTTGGCGGTGGGGTTGGTGACGACGGTGGCCCCGCGCTCCGCGATCAGCTCCAGCTCGCCGCCGTCGAGCCAGACGCCGTGCGCCAGCAGGGTGCGGGGGCCGAGCAGCCCCGAGCCCGTCCAGATAGTGGGCCGGGCGCTTCCCGTGGGCCTCGATGCATCGCCCACCTCCGCTCGGTCTCTGAGAGGTGGATCTGGAAACGAGCTCGCGCTCCGCCCGATCTCGGCCAGCCAGGCCAGGGACTCCCGCGCTCACCGTGTAGATCGCGTGCGGACCGAGGCTGGGAGTGATGAGCGGGCCGAAGTCCGCCAGCCGATCGAGGGCAGAGAGCGTCGAACCACGCAGCTCGTCGCCGCGCTTCGGCGTCCTGCCGTCGATCAGGCGGCGCTGACCACGGCGCGGATGCCCGCGTCCTCGGCCGCCCGGGCGGTCTCCGGCGCGTGCCAGTACATGTCGAAGAAGCGGGTGGTCCCCGAGCGGATCATCTCGACCGCGGCGAGCCGAGTGCCCCAGTAGACGTCCTCGGGCTCGAGCTTCGCCTCGGCGGGCCAGATGTGCTTCTCGAGCCACTCCATCAGCGGCAGGTCGTCGCCGAAGCCGCGGAAGAGCGTCATCGCCGCGTGCGTGTGGCCGTTTACGAGGGGCGGCGCCAGCAGCAACCCCGAGCCTCGATCACCTCATCGCCCTGGCGCGCCTTCACTCCGGCTCCCAACTCGGCGATCAGGCCATCCTCGCAGCGCAACCCGACCGCCTCGCCGTCGAGCTCAGCGCCGGTAACCGCGAGCGGGCTCATGGCCGAGCCTAGCCGGGACGGTCGATCACGCCGGGTCTAGATGATTGATTAGTGCTTGATCGTGATCACGTCGCCGTCGCGGACGACGTAGTCGCGGCCCTCGGTTCGCAGGGTGCCCCGCTCGCGCGCCGCGCCGTAGCCGCCGGCGTCGACCAGCTCGTCCCAGCCGACCACCTCGGCGCGCACAAAGCCCTGCTGGATGTCGGTGTGGACCTCGCCGGCGGCCTCGTAGGCGGTGCCGCCACGAGCGAGGGTGCGGCCCGTCGCCTCGGCGCCGCGGTCGGCGGTGAAGAAGCTGACCAGCTCGAGCAGATCGAAGGCGGCGCGGATCAGCCGCTCCAGCGCCGGACCGATCCACGCCGAGCTCGGTCCGCATCTCGTCGGCCTCCGCGGCGTCCAGCTCTCGCAGCTCGGACTCGACCCGCGCCGAGATCGCGATCGCCCCCGCCCCCGCCTCGGCCGCGCGCGCGGCCAGCTCGGGCGGCACCTCGCTCTCCCCCTCGTCGACGTTGGCGACGTAGAGCACCGGCTTGGCGGTCAGCGGCGAGAGCTTGCGCAGGGCGTCCGGCGCGGCTTCCGGAACCGGGACCTCGCGCGCGGGCCGCCCCGAGCCGAGAGCGCCTCACCACGCGCCTCCAGCCAGTCCCGCTCGGCGACCGCGTCCTTGTCGACTGGCGGGCCTCGCGGGTCATCTTCTCCAGCCGGCGCTCGGCGCCCTCCAGGTCGGCGGCGAGCAGCTCGGTCTCGATCAGATCCGCGTCGGCAACCGGGTCGACCCGCCCTCGGGGTGGGCGACCGCGCCGGCCCCGTGCGCCCGGATCACGTGGCAGATCGCATCCGTCTCGCGAATCGAGCCGAGGAAGCGGTTGCCGAGCCCCTCACCCTCGGACGCGCCGCGGACCAGCCCGGCGATGTCGTGGAACTCGATCGTCTCGCGGACGACCTCGGAGGACCCGAGGGTCTCGGCGACCCGCTCGAGCCGCTCGTCGGGAACCTGGACGATCGCCACGTTCGGCTCGACCGTCGTGAACGGGTAGTCGCCGGTCTCGGCGCCCGCCGCGGTCAGCGCGTTGAAGAGGGTGGACTTGCCGGCGTTCGGCAGCCCGACGATCCCGATCTTCACGGCGGACCCCGACCGCATCACGGGAGGTCCAGCGGGACCACGAGGCCGAGCGCGGTGCCGAGCAGCGCCCCGCCGAGCACGTCGGAGGGGTAGTGCATGCCGAGGTACGGGCGGCCGGCCGCGATCGCGGCGGCGAGCACGAACAGGATCGCGGCCTCGGGGGCGATCCGGGTCATCGCCGTCGCGCAGGCGAACGACGAGGTCGCGTGGGCCGACGGGAAGCTGAGCGAGCTGGGAGCGCCGCCCAGGGGCGGCAGGCCCTCGAGCACGGGCGTCGGCCGCCTGACCGCGAGCTTGATCGCGAAGTTGAGGCCGATCGCGACCGGCGCGAGGGCCCCGGCCACGAGCCACTGCTCACGGTGGCCGGAGTCGACCAGCGCCATCGCCACCCCGATGACGAGCCAGACCGCCCCGTACTCGCCGAGGTGCCCAGGCCCTTCCGACCGCCTCGACTGCCCGGCCGTGGACCGCGGGTTCGCATCAGGTACCAGCAGCCGGGTGTCGAGGCCGGCAGCACGGCGGCGCAGAATAGATTGCGCCCGTGGCCGACGCCGAGCGCATGCGCACAGGGGCGGCCGGTGGCGATCCGGGACAATCCGGGCGTGGCTAAACCGCCAACAGGGTGATGGTCCCGGCCTACCGGCACGTCCCCGGGAACCACTGCGGCTCGACCGCGCTGCGGAACCTGCTGGCCTTCCACGGGACCGAGATCTCCGAGGAGATGGCCTTCGGCCTCGGCGCCGGCGCCTGCTTCTTCTACGTCGTCGTCGACGGGACCTCGCCGTCCCGCTTCACCAACGGCCGGGCCGCCCGGCTGGAGGAGAACTTCCTCGAGCTGACCGGGACGCCGCTGCGCCTGCGGACCGACGACGACCCCGAGGGCTCCTGGCGGATGGCGAAGGAGGCCGTGGACGCCGGCCGCCCGGCGCTGCTGCTGACCGACCTCTACTACCTCGAGCACTACGGCAAGTCGGCCCACTTCCCCGGCCACGCGGTGGTCCTGGCCGGCTACGACGAGGAGCTCGCCTGGCTCTCGGACACCGCCTTCGAGGACCTGCAGACCACGAGCCTCGAGAGCCTGGCGGAGGCGAGGCACTCCAAGCAGCCGATCTTCGAGTTGGAGGGCCACGTGATCGACCTGCCGGACGGCGCCGGGCTGGACCGCGACGAACTCGTCGCCCACGCGCCCGGGCGATCGAGCGCGCCGCGAAGGAGATGCTCGAGCCGACCATGGGCGAGTTCCAGGGGATCCCGGCGCTGCGCCGCCTTGCCGACGAGATCGGCTCCTGGCCCGAGGCGGCCGAGGACTGGCAGTGGTGCGCGCGCTTCCTCTACCAGGTGATCGAGCGGCGGGGAACCGGCGGCGGCAACTTCCGGCGCATGTACTCGCGGTTCCTCGAGGAAGCCGGCTACGAGGAGTCGGCGCTGGCCGGCGAGGCGGCCGAGGGCTGGACCGCCCTCGCCAACGCCGCCCGCGAGGCGAGCGAGCCCGAGCAGGCCGACCCGCGCAGTGGAGCGAGCCTCGCGCAGCGCGCCGCCGCGGTCCGCGGGCCAGAGGAGATGCTCTGGACCGCGCTCGCCGCTAGTGGGCGCCTGAAGCGGGCGAAGAACCCGAGCGCGTTCCCGACCCGGCGCTCGAACTCGAGTCCGGCACCGGCGGCGCGCAGCCGCATGCTGGAAAGAGTCACGTAGTGGGGGTCGCCCATCAGCTCGCCGATGACGACGCGGCCGCCCGGCTTCACGACCCGCGCCAGCTCCCGTAGCGCGGCGTCCTGGTCGGGGATCTCGCCAAGGACCGTGACCAGAAACGCTCCGTCGAAGCCGGCGTCGTCGTAGGGCATCCGCGTCGCGTCCGACTGCGTTGCGGTGATGTTCGTGATCCCCCGCTCGCCGGCGGCGGTCATCGTGTGATCCAGCATCTCCTGCTGGATGTCGAGGATGTCGACCGAGCCCCGCTCGCCGAGCCACTCGGCGACGTCGAGCGTGTAGTAGCCGGTCCCCGGTCCCACCTCGAGGATCCGCTCCCCTTGAGACACGGCGAGGATCTCCTTCAGGCGCTCGCGAGTGACGAACGGATGCGGGATCTCCACCATCCAGCGCTGCCCGTAGGGACAGGCCGAGGGGTTCCTGCGCCAGTAGAGCGCGGCCCCTGCGAGCGCCGCGGCCCCCAGCAGCAGGGCCTTGACCCTCATCCCGGCTACCCCGCCGAAGCCGATGCTCTGCGCCGTCGCGGCGCCGCGGAGGAAGACGACCTGGTTGAGGTCGATCGAGATGATTCCGTCGTCGGTCTCGAGGTCGGTCCAGCCGTCGGCCTTGTCGAGGGACTGGCGCAGCTTCTTCAGGGTGGCCTCGGTGATCTTCACCTCGACCACCTGGCCGCCGGAGAACCCAACCGAGACTCGCACCGCGTCAGCCATGAGCCGGCTCCACGAGCTCTGTCAGGACTCCCCCAGTTGCTTTTGGATGAAGAAAAGCGACCCGCGACTCGCGGATGCCGACGCGGGGCTCCGCGTCGATCAGCTCGACCCCGGACTCCTTGAGCTTCGACAGCGTCTCGTCGATGTCGCTGACCGCGTAGGCGACGTGGTGCAGGCCGGGGCCCTTCTTCGACAGGTACTTGCCCACCGGCGTGTCGGGGCCGAGCGGCCGCAGCAGCTCCACGTGCCCCTCGCCGACGTCCAGCAGCACCGCCTCGACACCCTGCGACTCGACCGTCTCGCGGTGGGCCACGGGCATCCCCAAGGTCCCCTCGTACAGAGCGATGGCGCCCTCGAGATCCTCGGTGGCGACGCCGACGTGGTCGATCCGGTCGAGCATGAGCGGGTGAGTCTAGACAGAGGCCGCTTCGTGCTCGACCCGCAGGATCTCCCGCAGCGCCGCGACGCCGACCTCGAGCTGCTCGCCGGTCGGCTCCTTGGTCGCGATCAGCCGCTGGATCTCGTGACCGGGCCGGTGGAAGGCCTTGGCCGCCGTCGTCTCCGGGTTGCGCTCGCTCCAGGCGAACATCTCGGCGGCCACGGAAATGCTGGCAACCCCCACCGCGGCCCGCGCAATCGGGCCCGGTCGCTCCAGGAGCCGATCGAGGATGAGCTGGCCGGCGACGGAGAGCGCCAGCATCGGGGCGACCAGGTTCGAGCCGCAACGCTCGTGCTCCTTCGTCGCGCTCGCCGGGTCGTCCGACCCGGACTCGTAGGCGCCGATCGCCTTGTGCTCGACCCCGTGATAGGCCGCCAGGGTGCGGTCGCTGAGCGCCACCATCGCCGGCGCGAGCCCGAGCACTCCCTGGGCCAGCTCCCTCGTCGCGGTCGTCCGCTCGCCGCGCAGCGAGCGGCTGGCGCCCGAGGCGATGAACATCGCGGCCAGCACCCGGGCGTCCTCGAACGGAAGGCGCGCCGAGCGCAGCCTGAGCCGGACCATCGGGATCACGAGGAATGCCTCCGCGAGCCGCAGCGGGCCGCGAAGCAGGGGCACCCGAACCGCCAGGCCGGGTGCGAGAACGGGCTTCGGGCCCGAGGCGACCTCGATCTCGCCGTCTCCGGCGCGCGCCGCGGCGGCCCAGGAGGTCGGCCCATGGATCAGCAGCCCGTTGCGCAGGGCCATCCCGCCGAGCCGCAGGGGACCGGATGTCGGCTCCTCAGCCTCGCTTCCGGGGGCGACGGCGGGCCCGCCGTTGCTGGAGCTGCCGTTCGTCTCACTCATCGCAGCACCCGCCCGGCGAGGTCATGGAAGAACCGGGCCGCGAACTCGACGTCGGCCGCCGGCACCCGTTCGTCGGCGCTGTGGATCAGCGGCGCCGCCTCGAGGAGCGGGATCTCGCGGTGGGGGCAGAAGCCGTAGACGATGGCCGAGTCGAAGGCCCTCCGGAACCAGTTGCTGTCGCTGAACCCGGGCATCACGATCGGGACGATGTCGGCGCCGGGATCGTTCTCGCCGATCCACTCGCGGATCGTCTCCGCGAGCTGGTGCTCGAAGGGTGAGGCGTTGCCGACCACGGCCTCCGAGACCTCCAGCTCGTAGTCCCCGTCACCGAGCAGGGCCTGAAGCTGCGCCCGCAGGTGCCCCTCGTCCCTGCCCGGAGGCAGCCTGCAGTCGAGCAGCGCCTCCGCGCGCGACGGGATCACATTCGCCTTCTCGCCTCCCCGGGCCTTGGTGGGGCTGACCGTCACGCCGAGCATCGGCTCGGCGAGGATCATCGCCAGCAGCGGCTGCTCGTCGCGGAGCCGGTCGAGGCCGCGCCGCATCCCGTCCTCGCCCTGGAGCTCCTCTCCGAGAACAACGGAGAGGAAGGCGAGCCCCTCGGTGGTCGGCTCCGGCGGCGGCTGCTCGCGCAGCTTCGTCAGCAGTTCGGCCAGCTTCAGCAGCGCGTTGTCGCCGATCTTCGGCAGGGAGGCGTGGCCGGCGTGGCCGCTGGTCCGGAGGTGGGTGCGGAAGATCCCCTTCTCGCCGAGGCTGAGCGTGTAGAGGCGCCGGCCGTCCACCTCGATCGCGGCGCCGCCCCCCTCGTTGACCACGAGGTCGCTGCGGACCTTGTCGGGGTGCGTCTCGCAGAGCCAGCGGGCGCCGAGATCGCCGCCCGCCTCCTCGTCGGCGGTGACCACGAGCAGCAGCTCCCCGGACGGGGGCCGCCAGCCGGATCGGCCGAGAGCGAGACACGCGGCCACCTCGGCGGCCACCTGTCCCTTCATGTCCAGCGCCCCCCGCCCCCAGACCCAGCCGTCCTCGAGGTCGCCCGACCAGGGATCCCGGCTCCACTCGTCGGGGTCGGCGCGAACCGTGTCGCAGTGACTCAGGTAGGTCAGGGTCGGCCCATCCGACTCGCCCCGCAGGCGTGCAACCAGATTCGGGCGGTCCGGCTCAGCCGCGAGAAGCTCGCACTCGAAGCCGGCGGCTTCCAGCATCCCGACCAGCCATTCCTGAAGCGGTCGCTCGTTCCCCGGCGGGTTGACGGTGTCGAACTGGATCAAGGCGCGAAGCAGATCGACCGAGGATTCGTTGAGCGCCTCCTCCGGGGTCAGATCCGGCGTCTTCCCGTCGTCCACCAGATAGACGTCGCGCGGCTTCGCCATTCCGGGCCAGCTTAGTGGCCCGGCACCCGCGGACCCGCCCTCAGCCCCAGATCGCCTGCGCGCCCATCGCCGCGGCGCTGATCACCAGGACCGCCGCCATCGCGCGCAGGAGCTGCCGCTCGTCCAGTCGCCCCGTGAAGCGGGAACCGAGATAGGCGGCCGGCATCGCGGCGGCGGCCCCCACGGCGAAGATGTCCCAGTCGATCCCGCTGGGGAGATGGCCGAGGAGCCCGCCGATCCCGACCACCACTCCGACGGCGGCGTTGGTGCCAACGGCGGCGTACGGGCCCACCCCGGCCCACTTGACCATCGCCGGCAGCCGCAGCGAGCCGAGGATCAGCCCCACGAAGCCCCCGAGCAACCCGACCCCGAACCCGACCAGCGCGGCGTTCATGAACAGCTCGCTCCGGGTCGGCATCGACTCGCCGCCCTCCGGGCGGCGGTAGCGCATCACCTCGACCGCGCCATAGAGGACCACCAGCGCGATCGCACCCAGCAGGATCCGCTCGGGGAGGACGCCCGCGATCAGGCCGCCGAGAATCGCGCCGACCAGCGACGTGGGCGCCATCCAAACGAACAGGCGCCAGTTCACCCGCCCTCCCCTCCAGTGGGCGTACGCCGAGGTCAGGGCCGCCGCGCCGGAGATGGCGACGTTCGCCCCGGCGGCCGCCGCCGGGGAGCTGCCGACGAGCACGATCAGGGGCAGCCTCAGGTTGCCGAGGACCAGCCCCACGAGGCCCCCCGCGAACGAGACCGTGAAGGACCAGACCGCGACGGCGACCAGCTCGGCCTCGGACATAACGCCGAGGACCGTAGCGGCGCTCATACTTGGGGACGTGAAGTTGTCGAACGCACAGATCGCGACACAGATGACCGCCGCCTACCAGCGCGGGGACCAGGAGGCCCTGGCGCGAATGGTCGATCCCGCCATCGAGGTCCACGGCGAGCAGGGCCTGATCAACTCCGGGGACTACACCGGCATCGAGGGCTTCAACGAGTGGACCTCCGCCTGGGAGGCCGCGTGGGACGACACGACCTACGAGATCGTGCAGATCAGCGAGATCGGGGACGACCACGTCGTCGCGGCCGTGCGGGTGACGGGAGTCGGCGCCGGCAGCCGCGTCCCGGTCAAGGACGTCTATGGCTGGCTCTGGGAGATCCGGGGCGGCCGCGCGACCCGCTTCCACACCTACGTCGAGTTCGACACCGCGCTGCGGCGGGCGCGGGAGTTCGCCGGACTGGAGCCCACCAGGGAGGAAGAGCCTCCGCCTGCGGGCGGCGAGAACCATCCGTGAGCGACCAGCTCTTCGAGACCGGCGACGCGTCCCGAGGGGCGGCGGACGCCGTCCCGGCGGCGGACGCTCCGCTTGCAACGAGGATGAGGCCACGCGACCTCGACGAGCTGTCCGGACAGTCGCACCTGCTTGAGCCGGGGTCCGCCCTCCGCGTGGCGATCGAGTCGGGCGAGCCGCACAGCGCGATCTTCTACGGGCCGCCCGGAACCGGGAAAACGACTCTTGCCCGGATCGTCGCCGCCCGTGCGCGCGGCGCGTTCGAGGAGCTCTCTGCGGTGAACGCGGGCAGGGCCGAGGTGCGCGAGGTGATCGCCCGCGCCAGGGAACGGCGCGCCGCCGGGCGCCCGACGATCTTCTTCCTCGACGAGATCCACCGCTTCAACAAGGCCCAGCAGGACGCGCTGCTGCCGGCGGTGGAGGAGGGCCTGGTGACGCTGATCGGGGCGACCACCGAGAACCCCTATTTCGAGGTCAACTCGGCGCTGCTCTCGCGGTCGCAGATCTATGAGTTCCGCGCGCTCGAGCCGGACGACGTCGCGGAGCTGATCCGGCGCGCACTCGCCGACGAGCGCGGCCTCACGGGCGCGCCCGTGCTCGAGGACGAGGCCCTGGAGATGCTGGCGACCCGCTCCGGCGGCGATGCACGAGTCGCGCTGGCGGCGCTCGAGCGGGCCTCCGAGGTGGCGCAGGTGGCCGGCGAGCAGGCGATCGGCGTCCAGGCGATCGAGGACGCGCTCCAGCGCAAGGCGCTGCTCTACGACCGCGCGGGGGACAGGCACTACGACTACACCTCCGCCTGGATCAAGGCGACCCGAGGCTCGGACGTGGACGCCTCCGTCTACTACCTCGCGGTGATGCTCGAGGGGGGCGAGGACCCCCGCTTCATCGCGCGGCGCATGGTCATCCTCGCCTCCGAGGACATCGGCAACGCGGACCCCCAGGCGCTGGTGATCGCGACGGCCGCGGCCCAGGCGGTCGACCGGGTCGGGCTGCCGGAATGCGCTCTCAACCTGGCCCAGGCGGCGGCGTATCTCGCGCTGGCCCCGAAATCGAAGGCCTCGACGCTCGCGATCGGGCGCGCGAGCGCCCACGTGCGTGAGCACGGCGCCGGGGAGCCGCCGCCCTACCTCCAGGACTCCCACTACCCCGGCGCCAAGGAGCTGGGACGCGGCGTCGGCTACCGCAACCCGCACCACGAGCCCGAGGGCGTCACCGACCAGCCGCTGGCGCCCGAATCCGTGCGTGGGGAGCGCTTCTACGAGCCGGTGGACCGGGGCTTCGAGTCGACGCTCCGCGAGCGGATCGAGGAGCTTCGGAAGCGCCTCGGCGACAGCCGGGATTGACTCCAGATTAAGCGGGGCAACACCGCAACCTAGGCGGAAAGGCCGTGTTCTGGGGAATGTCTGACGCTCCGGAAGCACGCGAACGGCGGCAGCTAGTACGCCGCCGGGCACGCCGGAGCCAGCGCGTAAAAGCCGGGGAGTGGACAACGGGGGCCGGAAGCTCGGGGATTGCTTCCGGCCCCCCCTTTTCATGGCAGGGGGTTGTGGCACGGGCAGACGTGGCGGTGCCGGGCACCGCCACGCCCTGAGCCATCCGGGCGTAGACTCGGCCACCACACGTGGCGGCCGCGAATTGGGCCGCCCAAGCAAGCGAGCGAGGGAGTCAGGCGATGGAGGCGAGCAGGTCGAGCAAGCGGAGCAGCGGGACGAAGACCAAGCGGAGCAGCGGCAACGGCGGCCCGCCACGCTCCAACGGAAGCCCCAAGAAGAGCTCGAAGAGCAGCGCCAAGACCGCTTCCAAGCCGAGCCGAGCTCGAGTCCTTCAACCCGGCGACGGGCGAGCTGGTCGGAACCGTCCCGACGCTCACGCCGCGCCAGGTACAGGCCGTCGTCGACGACGTCGCCGAGGTCCAGCCGTTCTGGGCGCAGCTATCGCTCGAGGACCGCTCCCGCTACATGCGCCGCGCCGTCGACGTCCTCCTCGACGAGCTCGACGATCTCGCCGAGCTGCTCAGCCGCGAGCAGGGCAAGCCCCGCGTCGAGAGCTACACGATGGAGCTCCTCCCGACCGTTGACGCGCTCAAGTGGATCGCCGATGAGGGCCCGGACATCCTCAGCGACGAGAAGCTGCCGATGCCCCAGGCGTTCCTGAAGACCAAGCGTGCCAAGTTCTCCTACGAGCCCTACGGCGTGGTCGGGGTGATCGCGCCCTGGAACTACCCGTGGTCGATTCCCTTCGGCGAGGTCGCGATCGCGCTGATGGCGGGCAACGGCGTCGTCCTGAAGCCGGCCAGCCTCACCCCGCTGATCGGCGAGCGTATTCGCACCCTCTTCGAGAAGGCGGGCTTCCCCGAGGGCCTGGTTCGCACCGTCCACGGCGGCGGCCGGGTCGGCGACGCCCTGGTCAAGTCCACCGCGGGCAAGATCTTCTTCACGGGCTCCGTCGAGGTCGGCCGGAAGGTCGGCGTGGAGTGCGCCAAGCGGATGAAGGGCTCCGTGCTTGAGCTGGGCGGCAAGGACCCGCAGATCGTCTGCGCGGACGCCGACCTGGCCAATGCGATCTCGGGTGCGGTCTGGGGCGGGTTCGCGAACGCCGGCCAGACCTGCTCGGGGATCGAGCGCGTCTACGTGCTCGAGGACGTCGCCGACGAGTTCCTCGAGGGCGTCGTCCGCGAGACCAAGCGGCTCACGGTCGGCGACCCGTTGGGGTGGGACATCGAGGTCGGCCCGATGGTCTCCGAGGAGCAGGCCGACCTCGTGATGGACCTCGTCGACGACGCGGTCAAGAACGGAGCGAAGAAGCTCACCGGGGGGCCGACGAAGGTCAAGGGGATGAAGGGCCGGTTCATCGCGCCGATCGTCCTCACCGGCGTCAACCACGACATGCGGATCATGAAGGAGGAGATCTTCGGCCCGGTGCTGCCGATCATGACCGTCAGCTCCGAGGAGGAGGCGATCAAGCTCGCCAACGACTCCGAGTTCGGCCTCGGCGCCTCGATCTGGACCAAGGACCGCGCCAAGGGCGAGCGCATGTCCCGCCGTATCGAGTCCGGCATGGTCTGGACCAACGACCACTCCTTCTCCCACGGCGCCTGCCAGTGCGCCTGGGGCGGGGTGAAGGACTCCGGCCTCGGCCGCTCGCACTCGAAGTTCGGCTTCTACGAGTGCGTCAACATCAAGCAGCTCGCCTGGGAGCCCGGCTGGACCCGCGACATGTGGTGGCAGCCGTATGACCGGGACCTGGGCACCGCCATCAGCACGTCGGCCCGGATCCTCTACGGCCGCAACGGCAAGCGCCTGGACGCGCTGCGCGAGGGTCTCGGACCGCTGCTGCGCGTGACCCGGAAGACGCTCCAAAAGGGCAAGTAGCGCCCGAAAAGCCGCACGAGCGCTACTTCAGGTCCTAAGATCGGTTAGCTAGGGACGTGACTGCAGGACGCAGACATCCGAAGGTGCTGGCCGCCGCGCTCGGCTGTCGGTGGCGATCGCCGCCTCTGTCTCATCGTGCAGGTGACCCGCGACAGCGCCGGCGCCGCGGGCGGCCCCGTGGCCGCGAAGTCCAAGATCACGACGAAGACCTTCACGCTCAGCACGCTGGACGACCGCACCCGCTTCGAGGTCATCTGCCCGAGGGGCAAGTTCCCCTACGGCGGCGGGTTCACCATGAGCCCCGCGCCCGCCGACGGCGAGGGCGTCTACCCCAACTCGTACGAGCGCCTCGGCGTCCAGCACGGGTACCACATCACCGCCAACCTGGTCGACCTCAAGAACGCCCAGGCGACACCGCGTAACGTCACGCTGCAGGTCGTCTGCGGCCCCAAGCCCGGCAAGCTCACGCCCCCGCACAAGACGACCACCGTGAATCCCGGGGAGAGCAAGGAGCACATCCTCAAGTGCCCCGGCCAGCGCCAGCTGATCGGCGGCGGTCACCAGCGCACCACGCGGACCTCGAAGGACGGGAACTTCGTCACCGAGTCGCGGGCGACGTCCTCGGATACCTGGCGGGTCGCCGGCACCGCGATCGGGCAAGTTCGGCGGCGAGATGACCGGCCTCGCCTACTGCCTGCGGAGCAAGAAGGCGCTGTTCAGGGAAGTCTCCGCCTCCGTGCAGATCCCGCGCAGCGAGCACGGCTCGGTGACCACCCCGAAGTGCCCCAAGGGCCGCACGATGGCTTTCGGCGGGTTCAGCACCCCGGCCGACGGATCGATCCTCTATCTGGGCGGCTCCATGGATCCCGGCGGAACCTGGACGGTGCGGGGATACAACGAGACCGCGACGACCGGGGCGTTGACGGGATACGGCTACTGCCTCAAGCTCAACGCGCTCAACCCAAAGAAGAAAAAGAAGTAGCCAACCGGCGCGCGGGGCGGCGCGCTTGGAAATCATGGGCCGCATGAGTGTCCGCAGGGGCCGCCTCGCGATCGCGCTGGTGACGTTCACCGCGGCCATCGGCGCCGGCATCGCCCACGCTCAGATCGTCCTTCCGCCGGGCCCGGGGAACCCGACGCCGCCCAACAACCCGACTCCGGGCGACGACAACCCGCCCGCCGACAACACCCCGAACTATTCGAAGAAGAGTCCCGGGGGCGTCTTCACCCGCACGTTCAAGATGAAGCGGGCCAACGAGAAGGAGCGCATGGTGGTGCGCTGCCCGGGCGGGCGCTACCCGCTGGGCGGCGGCATGTTCAACTCACCGCCGATCAGCTCTGACGGCGAGGGCATCTATCCCCATTCCTACGAGCGACTGGGGGTTCAGAAGGGCTTCCACACCACACCCGTGTACTGGCCCGCCGGAGGCTCGGCCGGGACTCCCACCCGCCGCGTCACGCTGCAGGTCGCCTGCACGAGGCGCTGGATGGGGCACGTCACCCCGCCGCACCGGACGAAGTACGTCGGGCCGGGGCAGACCAAGACCGTGGTGGCCAAGTGCCCGGGCAGTCGCAGGCACCTGGTGGGCGGCGGCTTCCAGCGGACCGACTTCGTCTCCCGGGGTGGGAACTACGCGGTCGAGTCGCGAGCGACCTCTTCGAAGACCTGGCGCGTGACCGCGAGCGCCTTCGGCGGCTTCGGCGGTGAGATCACCGCGATCGCCTACTGCCTTCGCAGGGGACACCCGCTCGTGAAGCAGGTCACCTCGAAGACCGTCTCCGTCCAGGAGGGCGAGGTCGGATACGTGCGGACGCCGCCCTGCCCCAAGAAGCGCCGGCTCGTCTACGGCGGGTTCCGGACCTTCCCGTACAAGGCGGCGTTCATGACCGACGGACGCTTCCACCGCAACGGCAGCTGGTCCACGGCCGCCTACAACCACTTCGGCCCGACCGTGAGCCTGACCGCCTACGGCTACTGCCTGTAGGGCGAGCGAGGCTTGCGCGGGAAGCGCACGTGGATGTGGTTGTCGTGGTGGACCAGCGCCTCGACGACCGGGCGGGGGCCGCGCAGCTTCAGGCGGGGGCCGACGAAGACGTTGGTGGCTCCGGCGGTGACCAGGCGGTCGACCAGGTCCTGGGCGAGGCTCATGTCCACCTGCGACGGCTTCGTGGGCTCCAGCTCCTTGCCGTCGCGGCGGGGATAGAGGATGTCGACGTCCAGCCCATTCTGGTGCGAGGCGTGGCCGAGCCCGCCGAAGCGGCGGCCGAACGGCCCGCCGTGCGGGCGAGAGAGGTCCGCGATCCCGACCCTCGGCGCGCCTGGGTTCGCCGCGCGGTACTCGGCCAGGACGCGCAGCGTCGTCGCGATCGTCGTGTCCGTTCCCCAGCGGCGCCAGGGCCGGTTCGGCGACCGGTCCATGGGGAAGTCCCAGGTGAAGTGGTCGATCCCCTCCGGCGGGCAGCTGGTTGCCGCGCACCAGGAAGCCTCGGAAGGGCCTGCCGGCCGCGTAGGAGTTCCGCCAGCCGGGCTGGGCCGGGTCCGCGGGCACGAAGTACGACTCCGAGGCCGACGGTGATGGCGGCGGAGGCGGCGGCTCGGTCTGCCCCGAGGCGGGGGCGCTCAGGACCGCGGCGACGAGGCCCAGGAGGCACGCGAGGGTCGCGATTTGGCAGCGGATGAGCATGGATACCGAGCGTAGGCCACTAGATTCGCCGCGTGAGCGATTCCTCCCCCGCGATCGTGCTGCGCGGCCTGAGCCGCGAGTTCGGCGAGCGCACGGCGCTCGCAGGCGTCGACGCCCAGGTTCCCGCGGGCACGACCCTGGCCGTCCTCGGCCGGAACGGGTCGGGCAAGTCGACGCTGCTGCGCATCCTGGCGGGGCTGCTCCGGCCGAGCGCCGGCGAGGCCGTCGTGCTCGGCAGCAACCTGCCCGTCCGAGACCTGGCAGCTCCGCGGACGCGTCGGCTACCTCGGGCACGAGCCGCTGCTCTACCGGGACCTGACCGCCCGCGAGAACCTGGCGCTCGCCGCGGAGCTGCACGGGCTCGAGCGTGAGGCCGCCCATGACCGGATCGGGTCGCTGCTCGAGGCCGTCGGCATGGGCGCGCGCGCGGACGACCGCGTCGCCGAGTACTCCGCCGGGATGCGGCAGCGCGTGGACATCTGCCGGGCGGTGCTGCACGAGCCGGAGCTGGTGCTGCTCGACGAGCCCGACGCCCACCTCGACGCCGAGGCGCAGAAGCTGATCGAGCCGCTGATCGGGGACGGTGGGCGCACGCGCGTGATCGTCAGCCACGACCGGGAGCGCGCCCGCGAGCTGGCCGACGCGGTGCTGGAGCTGCGCTGATGCGCGCCTTCCGCGCCCTGCTGGCCAAGGACCTGCGCGTCGAGCTGCGCACGCTGCGCTCTCTGCCGGCGATGGCCCTGTTCGCGACGACGACGTTCGTGATCTTCCGCTTCGGCCTCGACCGGACCTCGCTCGAGGGGGACCTCGCCGCCGGGGTCCTCGTCGTGACCCTGCTGTTCGCCGCGCTGCTGGCGATCAACCGCCTGTTCGTGCCCGAGCGCGAGGAGGGCGGCTTCGACCTGGTGCGGCTCGCTCCGCTCGACCGCACGGTGCTGTTCGCCGCCAAGGGCTCGGCCCTTGTGATCTACCTGCTCGCGCTCGAGCTGGTCGCGGTGCCGATCTTCGCCCTCTTCTTCCTCGACACGGCGGCCGGGCTGCCGCCGCTGATCCCGGTGCTGCTCCTGGCGAACGTCGGCCTGGCCGCCACGGGCGTGGTGATCTCGACGATCGCGACCATGTCGAGCGCGCGCGACCTGCTGGCGCCGTTGATCCTGCTGCCGCTGCTGGTCCCGCTCGTGATCGCCGCCGCGGGCGCCGCCGAGCCGGTCCTGGCGGAGGGAGGGCCCGAGTACGAGGATTTCGCCAGCTGGCTGGGAGTGCTCGGCCTCTACGATGCGGTGTTCGTCCTGGTGGGCTACGCGGTCTTCGACTACCTGCTCGACGACTAACGGACGGCGCAGATGAGAGCGATCTCCCTTCGAACCCTCGCGATCGCGACCGTGGCGGTCCTCGTCGCGGGCTACGCGCTGGCCTTCTTCTGGGCGCCCCTCGACCAGGAGGGCTTCATCCAGAAGATCTTCTACCTGCACGTGCCGCTGGCGATCATGGCCCTGCTCGGCTTCGTCATCGCCGCGATTCACGCGATCCGGCACCTGCGCACGAACGACCCGGTCCACGACGCGCGCTCCTACGTCTCGATCCACATGTCGGTGATCTTCGGCACCGCCGCGCTGGTCACCGGCGCGCTCTGGGCGAAGGGCCAGTGGGGCGTGTGGTGGGAATGGCGCGAGCCGACCCTGGTCAGCTTCCTGATCATCTTCCTGCTCTACGCGACCTACTACCCCCTGCGCTACGCGATCGAGGATCGCGACCGCCAGGCGCGCTACGCCTCGGTGTTCGCGATCACGGCCGGCGCGTTCGTGCCGCTCAACTTCATGGCCGTCCGCATGGCCGAGCCGTTCATCCACCCCCGGACCTTCTCGTCGGCGGGCGGGCTGCCCGGCGACATGCTGATCGCCTTCCTCGTCTGCCTGGCGGGCATGGCGCTGCTGTGGGTGACGCTCGTGCAGTTCGAGCTGGCCGCGAAGGGCGCCTCCGCCGACGTCAACCGCCTGCGCCGCGCGCTCGAGCCGGACGAGGCGCCGGCGCCGCCCATGGGCCGGATCGCGCCCGCCGTCCCGGCCGCCCAGGCACGCCTGCAATCGGACGCCCCGGATCGGGGCCCGGGAGGGCGAACCTAGGTGCCCGTGCTGCTCGCGCTCGCAGACGCCGAGTCCTACGTCGCCGGGGCCTACCTGGCGTTCGTCGCGCTGCTCCTGATCTACCTGGTGATCATGGCTTCGAAGCTGCAGCGGATCCAGCGCGAGCTGGGCGAGCTGGCCGACCGCGCCGAGTCCAAGCGGGGTTCGCCATGAGCGGACTGCTCGCGCTCGGCGTCTCGCACCGGACCGCGCCGCTGGAGCTGCGCGAGCGCCTCGCGCTGACCGAGGGCAAGGCCGCCGGCGTGCTCACGGGCCTGGTCGGCGAGGAGCCGATCAGCGAGGCCGCCGCGATCTCGACCTGCAACCGGACCGAGCTCTACCTCGTCGCCAGCGACGCCGTCGAGGCGGAGACCGCGGCGCTCGGGGTCCTTGCCCGCGAGGCGTCGATCCCGCCCGACCGAGCTGGCCGGCGCCGTCTACTCCCTGCGGGAGATGGACGCCGCCCGCCACCTCTTCCGCGTCACCACGGGGCTGGAGTCGATGATCGTCGGCGAGGCCGAGATCCAGGGCCAGGTCAAGCGCGCGTACGAGCTCGCCCTCGTCGAGGGCGCCACGGGACCGATCCTGAACCGTCTCTTCCGCGGCGCGCTCGCCGGCGGCAAGCGGGCTCGCTCCGAGACGGCTGTCGGGGAGAAGGGCGTCTCGATCCCCTCGGTCGCCGTCGAACTGGCCCAGCGCAACCTGGGCGACCTGAGCGAGCGACGGGTCCTGCTGGTCGGTGCCGGCGAGACCTCCGAGCTGACCGCCCGCGCACTGGCGGCGCGTGGCGCCGAGGCGGTCTTCGTCGCCAACCGGCGCCACAACCGCGCCATCGGGCTGGCCGAGCGCTTCGGCGGCCGCGCGGTCCGGATCGAGGAGCTGCCCGCGCAGCTTCAGCTCGCCGACATCGTCGTCTCCACCACGAACTCCCCGCACCACCTGATCGAGCGCGCCGAGCTCGAGTCAGTCATGCGCAGCCGCGAGGGCCGCCCGCTGCTGCTGATCGACCTGGCGGTCCCGCGCGACATCGATCCCGCCTGCCGCGAGCTGCCCGGCGTGAGCCTCCACGACGTGGACGACGTCCAGGCGATCGTCGAGCGCAATGCGTCCGGCCGGGAGGCCGAGGCGCGCAGCGCCCAGTCCATCCTCGACTCCGAGCTTGCCCGCTTCGAGCGCTGGCTCTCCTCCCAGCAGGTGATGCCGACCGTGGCCGCGCTGCGCGAGCGCGCCGACGCCATCGTCGCCCAGGTCCTGGCGGAGAACGAGTCCCGCTGGGAGGCCCTGTCGGTGCGGGACCGCGAGCGCGTCGAGATGCTCGCCCGCGCGATCGCCTCCAGGCTGCTGCACGAGCCCACCCTGCGGATCAAGGAGGCCGCCGACCGCGAGGACCTCTACCAGTCGGTGAGCGCGCTGCGCGAGCTGTTCGGGCTCGACGCCGGCACCGAGCCGGCCTCGGACGAGGGCGCCGAGGTGACCTCGCTCGAGGAGCGTCGCCGCCGCAGCGACGCGACGTGAGCGCTGCGGGAACCCGCGGCAGCACCCTGGCGCTGGCCCAGGCCGAGCTGGTCGCAGACGCGATCGGCGAGGTGGAGGTGGTCCCGGTCAAGACCGAGGACGGCGCCCACGCCGACAAGGCGCGCTTCGTCCGCGGGCTCGACGAGGCGCTGCTCGACGGCCGGGTGGATTTGGCGGTCCATTCCGCGAAAGACCTGCCGGGCGAGCGGCCGCCCGAGCTGCGCATCGCGGGCGTGCCGCCGCGAGAGGACCCGCTGGACGCATACGTCGGCGTGGCCTTCGACCTCGACGAGGTGCCCGAGGGCGCCCGGATCGGGACCTCCAGCCTGCGCAGGCGTTCCCAGCTCCTGGCGCTCCGGCCCGACCTCGAGGTGACCGAGCTGCACGGCAACGTTGACACCCGGCTGCGGCGGCTCGCCGACGGCGACTTCGACGGGATCGTGCTCGCCGCCGCCGGGCTGCAGCGGCTCGGGCGCGAGCGAGGAGATCGCCTTCCGCTTCCCGGTCGAGCTGATGACGCCCGCCGCCGGGCAGGGCGCCCTGGCGATCGAGGCGCGGGTCGGGGACCCGGCGTCGGCGGCCGAGGCGGTGCGGATCACCGACGAGACCGCCGCCCTCGAGCTCGTCGCCGAACGCGCCGCCGTCGCCGTGCTCGAGGCGACCTGCAACACGCCGATCGGCATCCACGCCCGGGTTGAGGGCGAGCGGCTCGCGATCAGCGGCTACTGCGGACTCCCCGACGGCAGCGAGTGGATCCGCGACGAGGCCGACGGGGACCCGGAGGACCCCGTCCGCCCTCGGCCGCGCGCTGGCCGAGAGGATGGTCTCCGCCGGGGCCGCCGACCTGCTGAAGCGAGCCGAGGAGATGGCGGCGACGACGGAGGAGCAGGGATGACCGCGCGCAAGGGCGTCGTCTACCTCGTCGGAGCCGGCCCCGGCGACCCCGGCCTGATGACCGCACGGGCGCTGGAGCTGGTCGCCAGCGCCGATGTGATCGTGCACGACCGGCTGATCCCCGCGCGAGGCCCTCGCGGGCGCGCGTGACGACGCGGAGCTGATCTACGTCGGCAAGGAGCCGAGCAAGGCCAGCGTCCCCCAGGACCAGATCGAGCAGATGCTGGTGGCCTGCGCGCAGAAGGGCAAAAGCGTCGTCCGGCTGAAGGGCGGCGACCCGTTCGTCTTCGGCCGCGGCGGCGAGGAGGCCGAGGCGCTGGCCGAGGCCGGGATCGAGTTCGAGGTCGTTCCCGGCGTCACCGCCGGCGTCGCCGCGCCTGCCTACGCGGGCATCCCGGTCACGCATCGCGACGACGCGTCCGCGGTCGCCTTCGTCACCGGCCACGAGGACCCGGACAAGGACGAGACCGCGATCGACTGGGAGGCGCTCGCGCGGTTCCCGGGAACGCTCGTCCTCTACATGGGCGTGAAGCGCCTGCCGGAGATCGCCGAGCGCCTCGTCGCCGCCGGCCGCGACGCCGGACGAGCCCGCCGCCGTGATCGAGCGCGGCACGCTCCCAGGCCAGCGGGTGGTCAGGGTCCACCCTCGGCGAGATCGCCGCCGAGGCCGAGGAGGCCGGGATCAAACCGCCCGCCGTGACCGTGATCGGCCCGGTCGCCGCGCAGCCGCGAGGCGATCGACTGGCTCGAGCAACCGCCCGCTCCACGGCAAGCGCGTGGTCGTCACCCGCGCCCGCGCCCAGGCCAGCGAGCTCTCGCGGCGCCTTGCCGCGCTCGGCGCCGAGCCGCTGGAGCTGCCTGCGATCCGGATCGAGCCCGCGCATCGACAGCGACGAGGTCCGCAAGGCCGTCGAGGCTCTGCACACCTACGCCCTCGTCTGCCTGACCAGCGCCAACGGCGTCCACCTCCTCTTCGAGGCGATGGCGGCGCAGGGGCGCGACGCGCGCGCCCTCTCGCAGGCGCAGGTCGCGGCGATCGGCCCTGGAACCGCCGCGGCGCTGGCCGAGCATGGCATCGCCGCCGACATCGTCCCCGAGCGCTTCGTCGCCGAGTCGCTGGTCGAGGCGCTGGCCGACCTCCCGGTCGAGGGCAAGCCGGTCCTGGTCGCGCGCGCCGCCGAAGCTCGCGACGTGCTGCCCGACGCCCTGCGGGAGCGTGGCGCCGAGGTCGACGTCGTCGCGCTCTACGAGACCGTCGCCGAGACTCCGAGCGCCGACGAGATCGCTGCGGCCCAGGACGCCGACTACGTGACCTTCACGTCGTCCTCCACCGTTCGGAACCTCGTCAGCGCGCTGGACGGCCGCCTGCCGGACTCAGCCCGGATCGTCTCCATCGGCCCCGTCACCAGCGAGGCGGCCCGGGAGGCGGGACTGACCGTCGACGTCGAGGCGGAGCGCCACGATCTCGACGGCTTGGTCGAGGCGCTGCTGACAGACACCAAAAAATGAGGCTTGACGCGTGGACCTTGCACGCGTAGCTTGTCGGTGGGTTTCTTAGGGAGGGCCCGGCTCCGGCAGGGGTATCGGGCAGGGATCCGTTCGATCAGTCCACCGAACGGAGGATCTTTGATGTCTCGTCGCAGCGGAATCGGAGCCCTGGCCGTCACCGCCCTTCTGTCGATGCCGGCAGTCGCGCACGCCGACACCTACGTCAATGACGACGGAGGCCTGAATACGAACCCCTGCACGCAGGACGCCCCCTGCCAGACGATCCAAGAGGGTCTCGGGAACGCCGGCCCAGGCGAGACGACCTTCGTCGACGGCGGCACCTACAACGAAAATCTCGTGTTCGGGAACGACAAGTCCCTCCGAGAGCTCAACTTCAACACCACGGACGGGGACTCCGAGGCCATCATCGACGGCGGGACGGGGAACGCGGTTGAGATTCCGCAGGGAGCCTCGGCCGGGACGATCCAGGGGTTCACGATTCGCTCGAACGCATTCGGAATTCGCCTCCGCGGTCCCGCGACGGTCACCGGGAACCTTTTCGATGAGACGGACGAATCCATCGGGATCCTCGTGTTCGACGGGACCGCCGCCTCGGTCGTCTCGGGCAATGACTTCACCGACACCCCGTCGATCGAGAATCAATGGGCAATCTGGATTGCGGCCAGTTCGCCCACCGTCACCGACAACGACATCGCCAATTTCTTCCAGGGAATCGTGATCCAGAACAGCGACCCCGAGGTGGTTCCGCCCGTCATCAGCAACCCGGTGGTGAGCGGTAACCGGATCACCGGCATGCGGGGGCGAGGCCCGGGCAATCCCGGCGTCGCGATCACGGTCAACGGAGGGTCCCAGGCCACCCTGGTGGGCAACTCGATCACCAGCCCCGGCGCTGATGATCCGGCGGGAGTCGTCACCGACTCGGGCTCAAACGTGGCCATGCGCCGCAACCGAATCCTCGGGCACTCCACCGGAGTGACGACGCTGAACAGTGCGACGCTCAGCCTGTCGAGCGACCTAATCGCGGGCGGGTCTGGACCCGCGATCTCGGCCTTCGACGGGACGCCCCTCTCGACGAGCGAGGCGAACGTAACCGCGACGGGAGTGACTCTGGCGCAGACCGGGGGCATACCCCCGACCACGCAGATCGAGCTCCGCAACGCCGACCTATCCCTCGACTCCAGCATCCTGATGGGGGCGATCAGCCGGCAGTTCAGCACCGAGGGCACATGCACGATCACCTACTCGCGTGGGGAGCCCTGGGCCGGAGGGAGCGAGGTTTGCGACACGTTCCAGACCGCGGCGAACCCCCAGTTCACGAGCACCGACACGAGCTCGCCCGCGGCGTTCCACCTCGCGCCGGGCTCGCCGATGATCGACGCCGGTAACCCGGCCGCGCCGATCGCGCCGAATGACCTCGACATCGACGGCAACCCGCGCGCCCTCGACGGTACGCCTGGGTGCTCCGGCAACGTGGCTCGCCGCGACATCGGCGCGGACGAGTTCGTCGGTCCAGCGGCGACGGGCTGCAACCCGGGAACCCCGCAGCCCACACCGGTCACGCCCGCCACGCCGAAGAAGAAAAAGAAGTGCAAGAAGAAGAAGGTCAAGAAGGGCGCGGCCGCGGCGAAGAAGAAGTGCAAGAAGAAAAAGAAGGGCTGAGGCCGAGCACCTGATTTGATGGGCCCGTGGCCGAGGGCCTGCCAATCACGTTTCTCTCCGACTACGGCTACGAGGACGAATTCGCCGGCACTGCCGGGCCGTGATCTCGCAGATCGCGCCGGACGCGCCGCTGACCGACCTCACCCACGGGATCACGCGCGGCGACGTCCGCCACGGCGCCCTGGCGCTCGCGAACGCGCTTCCCTTCTGCGCTCCCGGCGTGCACCTGGCCGTCGTTGACCCGGGGGTGGGGACCTCCCGGCGCGCGGTCGCGGTCACGACGATGGACGAGGGCCGCTTCCTGGTCGGGCCCGACAACGGTCTGCTCGCGCCCGCGATCGAGCGCTTCGGCGGCCCAGCGCGCGCCATCGACCTCGGGCGCTCCCCGTTCCGGCTCGAGCCGGTTTCCGCCACCTTCCACGGCCGCGACCTGTTCGCGCCCGTCGCCGCGCACATCGCGCTCGGCGCGCGGCTGGACGAGGCCGGCGAGAAGTTCGATCCCGCCGAGCTCACCGGCCTGGAGCTGCCCCAGCCCAGCATCGAAACCGACCGCGTCATCGCCCACGCCCTCTACGCCGACCGCTTCGGAAACGTGGCGTTGGACCTGGACGCCGGTGCGGCGGCGGATTCCCCGCTGGCCGGGGCCGAGCGAATCCGGCTGCAGGCGCCCGACGGAACCTTCCAAGCCCACTGGACCCGGACGTTCGCCGACGTCGAGCGCGGCGAGGTCCTGCTCTACGAGGACTCGAGCGGCACGCTCGCCCTGGCGGTCAACGGCGGCAGCGCCGCCGGGCTGCTCGACCTCGAGCCCGACGACGAGGTGGTCCTCCGCCCCGCCTGAGGAGGTGGCGCCGTGGCAGTGAAGTTCGGCGAGCCGCACGAGCACCACGCGCAGATCGACTCGACAAACGCGCGCGCGAAGGAGCTGGCGCGCGGGGGCGCCCCGGGCGGCCTGGTCGTCACCGCGGACGAGCAGACGGCGGGCCGCGGCCGGCAGGGCCGCGACTGGTTCGCCCCGCCGGGTGGTGCGCTGCTCTACTCAGCGCTGCTGCGCCCGCTGGGCGACCGGCCGCTGCTGCCGCTGGCGGTGCCGCTCGCCGTCTGCGAGACGGCGGAGAACCTGGCGAACGTCGAGTGCGGCGTCAAATGGCCGAACGACGTCTGGGTTCGAGGACGAAAGCTGGCGGGCATCCTGATCGAGGGCCGTCCCGAGGAGGACTGGGCCGTGATCGGAGTCGGGCTCAACGTCGACGTTCCCGCCGAGGCGTTCCCGGACGAGCTTCGGGACACCGCGACCTCGCTCGAGGGCGTTCGGGTGTCAGGAGGCGCTGGCGGCGCTCAACGGGTCGCTGTCGAGCTGGATCGACGCGCCTGCCGAGCGCGTCCTCGCCGAGTTCAGGCGCCGCGACCAGCTCGCCGGGCGGCGAATCTCATGGGACGGCGGCGCCGGGACGGCCATGGGCGTCGATGACTCCGGCCACCTGCTCGTGCGCACCGACGAGGGCGAGACGGTCACGCTCGGTGCCGGCGAGGTCCACCTCGCCGTGGAGGACGCGCGGCTAGTCCTCGGAGGCGGCGCTTCGCCTTGGCTTGGCCCTGCGGGCCCTCCTCGGCCTCGCGCCGTTCTCACCCGAGCCGGACTTCGCCCGGTCGCCCTGCCGTCCGCCTTGGCTCCGTTGCCGCCGCCGCTCTGACCGCCGCTCTTCCGCTTGCGCCGGCGCCGGCGGCCGCCCGACTTGGGGAAGTTCCGCAACAGCTCGCGGGCGACGCCGGAGGGCTTGCGGGCCGCGCGCATGCGGGCGCCGCGGAGGACCTCCTCGCCCTCGGGGGTGTGCGCGACGGCCGCGGCCAGCAGCGCGCATGAGAGGCGGCGGTCCTGGTTCCGCGCGGCGTGGACGAGGCGGCGCGCGTTGCGCCCGTGGGCGCGCCCCGATGAGTTGACGAGCAGGCCGAGCAGGCGCTTGGTCTCGGGCCAGCGCTGGACGGCGTACTCCTCGTGCAGGTCGCGGGTGTAGCCGGCGAGCCGCCAGACCCAGGCCTGGGCCTGGTCGCGGCGGCCGATCCGGCGCTCGGCGAGAGCCTCGAGCAGTACGCGGGTCCCGGCGCGGCGATCGTCGCGCGACCAGGTCCCGACCGTCTCGATCGCGTCGTCGAAGGCTTCGGGATCGCGGAGCACGGCGATCTCGGCCAGCGCCTTTACCCGGAGCTGGCTGTTGCGGTTGCGCTGGACGCAGGTCAGCAGGAACCGTCGGCGGAGCTCCTTGGTCGCGTCGTGCTGGAGCATCGCCTTGGCGCGCCGCCAGCCCGAGGGGCTCACCCGCGCGCCGGCCAGCGCGGCCCAGACGTGCTGCTCCGCGTGGTCGAGGTTCTCGACGGCGATCCGCCAGAGCTCCCGCTCCAGCACCTGGACCCGCCGGTTGGGGTCGTCGGAGACGGGAACCACGCGCTTCTCGACCCGGACCCGGCGGCCGCGGCCGCGGCGGACGGGACCGACGACGATCGCGCCGCCGCGGTAGACGTCGCGGTCGAGCAGGCTGTGGAGGCTCACGACGGCCTCGTCGTGGGTGGTGGCGGGATGGACCAGGTCCACGACGAGACCCGACTCCTTGCCCGGGTTCCGGCGGGTGACGCGGCCGACGCGCTGCTGGTAGACGCGGCGCGAGGCGGTCGGGGCGAGGTGCATGCAGATCGTCGCCCGGGGGGAGTTCCAGCCCTCCGCCAGCAGCATCGCGTTGCAGAGCACATCGACCTCACCTCGCTCGAACCCGGCGAGGATCTCGGCCAGCTCGCGCTTGGGGGTCTGTCCGCTGACGGCCTTGGCGTTGATGCCCGCGTCCTGGAAGGCCTTGGCGACGTTGGTCGCGTGCTTGACCCCCGCCGTGTAGACGATGCCGGGCACCTTGCGGAAGCGCGAGCGGTAGAGGTCAGCGATGGCGACGTTGAACGGCGCCTGGTCGAGGAGCTTCGCCAGCTCCTCCTGGTCGAAGTCCTGGTCCACCTCGCCCTTGCGCAGCGGAACGTTGGCGATCGTGCGCACCCCCGGCCCAGGCGGGATGCGGATGCACCGCAGCGGCGCGATTACGCCGCGCCGGGCGGCCTGGGCGAGGTCGAAGCGGGAGGTCTGGGTCGGGAAGAGATCGGTGACGTGGCGAGCGATCAGCGCGCCGGTGGCGGTCATGCCGATGAAGACGGGTCCGACCCAGTTGCGGATGCACTGGCTGGTCTTCTCGCCGAGCGCGGTGTGGGCCTCGTCGCAGATCACGATCGAATAGGCGTCGCTGACCTTGCCGGCGTTGCGCACGAACCACTGGTAGGTCTCGACGGTGACGGGCCCGTAGGCGTTGTCGGCGTCGCCCAGCAGGGGCGGCGAGAGCCGGTCCTTGTAGCCGCGGTCCGAGATTTCCCCGATGAACTGGTCGACCAGATTGCGGCGGTGGGTCAGGATCAGCACGCCGCCAGTGCGCGAGGCCTCGATGAACCCGACGGCGGCGACGGTCTTGCCGGCACCGGTGGCGTGCTCGAACCAGAAGCGGCGGCTGGCGCCGGGATCGTCGGCGGCCTCCTCGACGACGTCCTCGTCCTCGTCGGCCTCGTCCCAGTCCTTGGGCTCCTCGCCCTCGGCGACCTCGTCGGACTCCTCGGCGATCGGCTCCTCGTCCAGCTCGTCCTCGTCCAGCTCTGCGTCCGACTCGAGCTCGTCGGAGTCCTCCGTCTCGTCGTCGGCGTCGTCGGGCTCGGCGGCGGGCTCTCGGAACCTCCTCGATCTCAGCAGCCGGAAGAGCGCCGGCACTTCCGTCGCCGTCAGGCGCCGGGAGAGTGTTGCCGTTCCCGTTGACGCGCGCCCGGCCGTTCTGGGACTCGGTCTCGGCGATCAGCGCCGCGAGCGTGCCCGAGAGCGCGTCGACCTGGTGGGCGTCGAGCTCCGCGCCGTCGTTCAGCTTCGGGGCCTCGTCGGCCAGCACCCGCTCGAGGCCGAGCAGCAGCGAGTAGTTGCGGCGCCATTCGATCGAGGGGGCCTCCAGCCCCTTGTCGATCTCCTCCAGGGCGGCGTCCAGCGCGCGGCGGCGCGGTGTCCCGGGGGCGAGCGCGTCGGGCTTCTCGCCCTCGAGCAGGAAGGGCTCGCGCGCGAACTCATGTGCGCGCTCGATATCGGCGCTGTCAGGAACCTTCGCCGCCTTCGCGGCTGACTGAGTGGTTTGAGCCAACTTGAGGCTTCCTACTTCGGTTGACGTCCCCGCGCCGGACGCGAGGAGTCTGATCCGGGCCTCCCCGCCGAACGCACAAGCTGACGGGACGATCGGTCCGAACGTGGAGAGCCACGGGGAACGAACTGCCGCTCCGAGGCCTCCCTTGGTCCAGGAACTGACTTGGACCGAGAGCAATTAAAGCACCCGAGCCAGTTGCCCGGGAAACGATCCGTCTAGCTTGTGAGCATTCCTTGATTTTCTCGAACCGACTTCGAACCGCCGTCCTCGTGCTCAGCGCGAGCGTCGCCCTGGCCGCCTGCGGCTCGGGCGACGGCGACGGCAATCCCGCCTCGGAGCTCACGCTCGAGGAGGCGACCGCGGCGCTGCCCGAGGGCGCCCCCCCGCAGCTGGTCGCGATCCGCGACGAGGCCAACGAGCTCCTCGATGGCGGCGAGGACGCCTTCACCGAGCGGCTGGAGACGCTGCGGGGAACGCCGGTCGTGGTCAACAAATGGGCGTCGTGGTGCTTTCCCTGTCGCGCCGAGTTCCCCCATTTCCAGACGCTCGCCACCGAGCGGGGGACGAGATCGCCTTCCTCGGGATCGACGGCAACGACTCCGAATCGGATGCCGAGGACTTCCTGGGCCGGCTACCTCTGCCCTACCCGTCCTACCTCGACCCGAGCCTCGACATCTCCGAGCTGCTGGGCGGCCCCCCGAAGGCGTTCCCGGCGACCGCGTTCTACGACCGCGACCGGAGAGCTGGTCCACACGAAGTTCGGCGAGTACAAGAGCCTCGAGGAGCTCGAGCGCGACATCAGCGAGTACCTGGGCGTCTGAGCCGCCCATACCGCCCGCGGGCCCGGTAACGGATAATCACCCATGGAAGTCGTGATCGTCATCGCCGCCGTCGCCGCCGGGCTGCTGCTGATCGAGCTGATGCTGCCGACCGGCGGCGTGCTGGCCCTGATCGGCGCCGCGGGGCTGATCGCCGCGGGGATCGTCGCCCTCGGCGAGGAGGGGGACGCCGCCGACTACCTCGGGCCCGGCCTGATCACGCTCGGGGTGCTCTCGTTCGCCACCGTCCTGATCATCACCCCCAAGATCCTGCGGGCGCACCGGGACGAGCCCGTGCGAACCGGGTGGGAGGAGCTGATCGGGCGTGAGGCGGAGGTGCGCGAGCCGATCGACCCGGTGGGTCAGGTCTTCATCGAGGGCGCCCTCTGGAAGGCGCGGGTGCCGGATGGATCGGCGGCGATTCGGCCGGGCAATAGAGTGCTGATCGAGAAGGTCGACGGGCTGACTCTGCTGGTGCGGCCCGTCGGGCAAACGGAATCCGAGGCAAAGGAGTAGGCGGATGGCAATCGCAATCGGAATCGCAGTGGTCGTCGCCTTCTTCCTCCTGATCGTGCTCGGCTCCGCCGTCCGGGTCCTGCGCGAGTACGAGCGCGGGGTCATCTTCCGCCTCGGGCGCCTGATCGCCCAGAAGGGCCCCGGCCTGATCCTGCTGATCCCGGTGATCGACCGGATGGTCCGGGTGGACCTGCGAACGATCACCCTGAACATTCCCCCGCAGGAGGTGATCACCCGCGACAACGTCCCCTCCCGCGTCACCGCCGTCGCCTACTTCCGGGTGATCGACCCGAACCGGGCGATCGTCGAAGTCGAGAACTTCCTGCTCGCCACGTCCCAGATCTCCCAGACCGCGCTGCGGTCGATCCTGGGCAAGGCCGAGCTCGACATCCTGCTCTCCGAGCGCGAGCGCCTCAACGAGGACCTGCAGAAGGTCATCGACGAGCAGACCGAGCCCTGGGGCGTCAAGGTCGCGACGGTCGAGATCAAGGACGTCGAGATCCCCGAGCAGATGCAGCGCGCGATGGCGCGCCAGGCCGAGGCCGAGCGCGAGCGGCGCGCGAAGATCATCAACGCCGAGGGCGAGTTCCAGGCGGCCGAGAAGCTCGCCTCCGCCGCCGAGATCATCAGCAAGAACCCGGCCACGCTCCAGCTGCGCTATCTGCAGACGCTGCTCGAGATGGGCGTGAACCAGAACACGACGATCGTCTTCCCTCTGCCGATCGACCTGATCGAGGCCTTCACCCAGATCCGGGCGACCGCCGCGTCCGCGGGCCGGTGAGGCCGGCCTCACCGCTTCGCGCTTGACCCCCGAGCCGGAGTCCAAGGTGGCCGTGCGCCCGACGCACGATCCCGACGAGATCGCAGCCGCGATGGAGCTGCGGGTGCAGGTCTTCTGCGAGGAGCAGGGAGTGGACGGTGACCTCGAGCTGGACGGGCTCGATCACGACTGCACCCAGATCGTCGCGGTGGACCGAGGGAGCGTGGTGGCCACATGCCGCCTGCGGCTGGTCGAGGGGAGCGCGAAGGTCGAGCGGATGGCGGTCGAGAAGCGGCTCCGGGGGACCGGCATGGGCCGCCTGCTGCTGGAGCGGGCCGAGCGCGAGGCTCGTGCCTCGGGCGCGCCGCGCATGGTCCTGCACGCGCAGCGGATCGCCGAGGGCTTCTACGCGAAGGCCGGCTACGAGGTCGAGGGCGAGCCTTTCCTCGAGGCCGAGATCGAGCACGTGCGGATGAGCAAGCCGCTCGCGTGAGCTCCCGATGAGCGCGCCGGAGATCCGCATCGATCAGCTCAACGGGCTGCGAACGATCCTCGCCGCAGCGCGCTCGGACCGGCCGTTCGACTTCACGGTCCCGAGCAAAGCCGGAGTCGGCCCCGGACGCGAAGCGGAGGAGCCGGCGAATTGTCCTTTCTGCGAAGGGCGCGAGGAGAAGACCCCGCCGGAGACGTGGGCCGACCGCCCGGGCGGCGGCGCGGCGGACTCGCCGGGCTGGCGCGTCCGGAGCGTCCCCAACCTCTATCCGGCGCTGGCCGGCGAAAGCGGCGCGGGTCCGGCGGAGAGCGGGGACGAGGCGCCGGCCGACCCGCTCCGGGCGGCCGCCCGCGGATCCCAGCCGGACCTGTTCCGGACCTCTGCCGCGACAGGGGTCCACGAAGTGATCGTCCACACCCCGAGGCACCGGACCTCGATGGCGGAGCTGGACGACGACGAGCTGGCAGCGGCGGTCTCCGGCTGGCGCACCCGGATGGGCGACCTGGACCGGTTCGCCTGCCTGCAGCTGATCGTCAACGAGGGCGGTGGCGCCGGGGCCTCCCTCGAGCACACCCACGCGCAGCTCTACGCCCTGCCCTTCGTCCCGGTTGGCGTCGCCCGCGAGCGCGAGCGCTTCAACGCCTACCACGAGCAGACCATGGGCGGGAACCTGCTCGCCGACATCGCCGCCGAGGAGGTGCGGCGCTCCGAGCGCCTGGTGGCGATCGACGACGAGGCGCTGCTCGTCTGCCCCTGGGCCTCGCACGGCGCCTTCGAGCTGCGACTGATCCCGCGCAACCCCTCGCCTCGCTTCGAGGAGGACGAGGGCGGCGCCGCGATGCTCGGCACGGCCCTGCGCGCCCTGACCGCCCGCTTCGGCGGGACCCCGGAGCTCAACCTCTGGGTCCGCACCGCGCCGCGCGGAGCCGAGCCGTTCTGCTGGCACATCGACATCGCCCCCAAGCTGGCGCACAAGGCCGGCTTCGAGCTGTCCACGGGCGTCGACATCAACATCTATCCGCCCGAGCGTGCCGCGGCCGAGCTGCGCGACGCGATCACATAGCCCGCGGCAGGCATCCCGTACAACTTCACTGACCCCGACCCGAAGGAGACAGCGATGGCCCTCGTCACCGGAACCGACTTCACGATCCTCCCGACCCAGGACTACGACAAGGCCTGTGAGTTCTACGGCGACGTCCTCGGCCTCGAGTTCGGGAAGCGCTGGGGCGACAGGCCCGCCGGCGAGTACGAGACCGGCAACCTCACGATCGCGCTGATGGAGCCCGACGCCTTCGGCCTCAAGTTCCAGTCCCACAACTTCCCGATCGCCCTGCAGGTCGACGACGTCGAGAAGGCGCGCACCGAGCTCGAGTCCAAGGGAGTCAAGTTCGAGGCGGACACGATCGACAGCGGCGTCTGCCACATGGCGTACTTCTCCGACCCGGACGGCAACGCGCTGATGCTCCATCACCGCTACGCCCCGAAGGGCGAGGTGCCGGAATCCGAGAAGTAGCGACCGGTAGGGTCTCCCGCCGGTGAGCCCTCCGGTCCCCCAGCCGATCCCCCGCTTCGTCGCCGACGCGACGCGCGAGGGGCTGCCGTACGGGCGCTGGGCCCAGCGGGTCCGCGACGAGTTCGCCAAGGCCTGCGAGCCGCACGTCGGCGAGGCGGGCGGCCCCCCGGGCGAGGTCACCTGGTTCCCCGAACGCGCCTGGGGCGGCCGCGTCTACGTCCCCGCGATCGCGCCGATCGAGGGCCGCCAGGGCGAGTACTTCGGCTACGTCTCCTTCGTCCGGCCCACCGAGGGCGACCAGGGGGAGCCCGGCGACTTCACCTCGGCAGCCGACTTCACCGACGTCGTCGTCGAGGACAACCCCGAGTGGGAGATCGACCTGAACGAGGAGGTGATCGGCACCTGGCAGGGCGAGGGCGACCGCCGCGGCGACATCACCCTCGTCTGGGGCACCCCGCTGGTCCGCGGCGCCGAATCCGCCACCGCCGAGCTCGACCGCGAGGTCGTCGACCAGGCCCCGGTCGTGGACGAGCGCTTCACCCTGATCGCCGTCGACGCCGTCAAGGGCTTCTACGACGACCTCTACCTGGAGATCAGGCTGTTCGGCCGCAAGGACACCCCGCTCGCCTCGGAGAGCCTCTACGAGGCGCCCGACGAAGACGCCTCACCCCCGTCCTAAACTCACCCCGCCGGCCCCGATAGCTCAGCTGGATAGAGCGACTCCCTCCTAAGGAGTAGGCCCCAGGTTCGAATCCTGGTCGGGGCGCTCCTGGTGGCGCTTCGTCAGTCGTAGATCGAGCGGGAGGCGCCGGCCTTCGCGTTCTCGGGGAATCCCTCGAGATCGTTCATGTGGCCGGGCTGCTCCTGCACCCGCTCCAGCCATCGCTGGATCGCGGGAAAGCGGTCCATCTCCAGGCCGCCCTCGTCCGCGACAGTGGGTGTAGCCGTAGAGCGCGAGGTCGGCGAGCGTGTACCGGCCGCCGACGAGGAAGTCGTTCTCTCCCAGGTGCTCGTCGAGCACCTTCAGCGCCCGGACGCTCAGGCCCTTGGGGGCGTTCTCGGCGTCGATGCGCCCCGTCCCGACCAGGAACCTGAGGCCGCCGGCCGTCGGATAGATCTGGGTCTGCTCGAAGAAGAGCCAGCGGTGGACCTGGGCGCGCTCGATGGGGTCGTCCGGCAGCAGCTCGCTCCCCTCGGCGAGGTACAGGAGGATCGCCCCGGACTCGGGGATGAACCGGTCCGGCTCGGGCTCGAGCACCGGCACCCGCCGGGCGGGGTTGACCTGCGCGTAGTCGTCGGCGAGGGTGTCGCCGCCGAAGATGTCCACCGGCACGCGCTCGTACTCGATGTCGAGCTGGGCCAGGAGCCAGCCGGGCCTTGTAACAGTTCGGGGAGGCCGCGTAGTCGTAGAGCCGCACGCTCGCCACGATATGAGCGCCGCGCGGACCTCACTGCGAGAACCCGCACACTTCCCCTGCGCCCGTCCGGATGTCCAGGCACGGCCCAGGCGTTAAGGAAGCGCCCCCGGATGCCGAAGCTGGACCTACATGAAGTTCATCCAGAAGCGACTCGGCTGCCTGTTTCACGGGCACCAGTGGTACCGGACGAGCAGCCCCTTCGGTGCGTACACGCTCTGCCGGCACTGCCAGTCGACTCGCTGAACCGCTTCCCTACCGAGTAATGAGGGGGATGGCCACCGGCCGCCCCCTCATTGCATGTCTGAGGCCGGGTTCGGCCTGATCCTGCTTACATCGAGGTCGGTCGCTGCAACCCGCTTCACAACGATGACTCTACGATCCCCGGCCCGATGAAGCTGGTCATCCAGATCCCGTGCCTGAACGAGGAGGCCACCCTCCCGGCCACGCTTGCCGAGCTGCCGCGCGAGGTGGCCGGATTCGACCTGGTCGAGTGGCTGGTGGTGGACGACGGCTCCACCGACCGGACCACCGAGGTCGCCCGCGAGCACGGCGTCGACCACCTCGTCCGGCTGACCAAGAACAAGGGCCTCGCCGCCGCCTTCCAGGCCGGCCTCGACGCCGCGCTCAAGCTCGGCGCCGACGTGGTCGTCAACACCGACGCCGACAACCAGTACCGCGCCGCCGACATCCCGAAGCTGGTCGAGCCGATCCTCGCCGGGCGTGCCGACATGGTCGTCGGCGACCGCCAGGTGAAGACCGTCAGCACCTTCTCGCCGACCAAGAAGGTGCTGCAGCGCCTCGGCAGCTGGGTCGTGAGGCGGGCGTCGGGGACCGAGGTGCCGGACACGACCTCGGGCTTCCGCGCCTACAACCGCGAGGCCGCGCTCCAGCTGCTCGTCGTCTCCAACTTCACCTACACGCTCGAGAGCCTGATCCAGGCCGGCAAGCAGCTGGTCGCGGTCGAGGACGTGCCGATCTCGGTCAACGAGAAGACCCGCGAGTCGCGGCTGTCGAAGACGACCGGGAAGTACGTGCGGCGAAACGCGCTCGCGATCTTCCGCGCCTACGTCCTCTACGAGCCGCTGCGGGCGTTCATGGTGCTGGCCGCGATCTTCGCCCTGCTCGCGCTCGGGGCGTGGATGCCGTTCCTCTACGACTTCGTCGTCAACGGCGACCGCAGCGGCCACATCCAGTCGCTGATCCTCGGCGCCGTGCTGGCGCTCGCGGCGGTGCAGATGTTCGCGCTCGGGATCATCGGCGACGCCCTCGCCGGCCAGCGGACGATCTCCCAGCGCGTCTACGAGCGCGTCCGCCGCCTCGAGCTGGAGGCGGGCGTGATGCCGTCCCACTACGAGCCAGGCAGCAGGGGGGAGCCGCTCACCGTCGAGCGGATCGAGACGGCGGCGCGCAGATGACCGAGACGATCGCGGGCACCGCGAACTCGCCGGCCGGCGAGTTCGCCGGTGGCAACGTCTACGACAAGTACGGGACCACCAACCCGATCGAACGCCGGCTGGTCGGCGGCTTCCTCTCCACGTTCGAGCGGCTGGCCGAGCAGAGCGGCGCCACGGAGGCCCACGAGGTCGGCTGCGGCGAGGGCGAGCTCGCCCTGCGCCTGGCGGGTGCGCGGGATGAAGGTGCGCGGAACCGACGCCTTCGGCGAGGTGATCGAGGAGGCCCGCAGCTCGCGCCGCGAGAGCCGGCGCCAGCGTCGACTACGCGACCAGGCCGATCGAGGAGCTGGACCCGGATGCGGACGCGGCGGAGCTGGTCGTCTGCTGCGAGGTGCTCGAGCACCTCGACGATCCCGAGGCCGCGCTCGGCACGCTCGCCCGGATGGCCCGGCCCTGGCTGCTGGTGAGCGTCCCGCGCGAACCGGCCTGGCGGGCGATGAACATGGCGAGGCTGAAGTACCTGGGCGACCTCGGCAACACGCCCGGGCACCTCGGGCACTGGTCGAAGCGGGGCTTCATCCGCTTCCTCGAGCGGGAGGTCGAGGTCGTGGAGGTCGCCACCCCGCTGCCGTGGACGATGGCGCTCTGCCGGAGCGAGGGCCTCCCGGTGAACGCACTCCGCCGGCTGGTGGCCTCGCTGCGGCGGCGACCCGGCGTCGCGGCCATCCTCGCGCTGGGCATCGCCTGGGGCCTGACGATGCACGCGATGGGCTGGGCGCAGAACGCCTTCTTCGCGCAGACCCGGGCGCTCGCCGACGGCGGAGCGGAGATCGACCGCTGGCACTGGGAGAGCGGCGACAAGGCCTGGATCGACGGCCACTTCTACTCCGTCAAGGCCCCCGGGGTGCCGGCATTGTCCGCCCCGCTCTACCTGCTGATCGACACCGAGCCGGGGCGCGACCTCACCGCTGCCGCCGTCGACAACCAGCGGACGACCGAGCACCGGCGCTGGTGGCCGACCCCGACCCCGCCGTACGCGAGCCAGGGGTACGTCCGGGAGCGGGCCTTCGACGTCGCCGACGGGAACGAGCAGAACGCTCCGCGGGTCTGGGCCCTGACCCTCTTCATCTCGGTGATCCCGGCCGTGTTCCTGCTCTTCGGCGTGCGCTGGGTCGGCGATCGGCTCGAACCCGGGTACGGCACGGCGGCCGCCGTCACGCTCGGCGTCGCCACGATCGTGATGAGCTTCGCCGCCGAGTACTTCTCCCACGTGATCTCGGCGACGCTCGGGTTCAGCGCGTTCCTGCTGCTGATGCGCGAGCGCGAGGGGCCGCCGAGCCTCCGGACGGTCGCGGCGGCGGGGCTGCTCGCCGGGCTGGCGGTCAGCTTCGAGTACCAGACGGGCCTGGTCGGGGCGGTGCTCTTCTTCTACGCGCTCGCCCGGTCCGGCGCCCGCCTGCCGCGGGCGGCCTCCTACGTGGCCGGCGCGGTCGCGGGCGCGATCCCCGTCTTCATCTACAACTGGTTCGCGCTCGGAACCCCGTTCGAGTTCGCATACGGCAGCGCGGTCTCGGTGATCGGGACCACCGGCCACGCCGAGCTCGGCCTGAACAGCGACGGGTTCTTCGGGATCACGGTGCCCAGCCCGGACAAGGCGATCGAGCTGTTCTTCTCCCAGCGGGGACTGCTGACCCTCACGCCGATCCTCGTGATGGCGGTGGTCGGGACGGTGCTGATGCGACGCCGCCACCGGGCCGAGGCGAACGTGATCCTCGCCGTCGGAGCGGTCTACCTGCTCTACAACTTCGGCTACTGGCAGCCGCTCGGGGGCGGCACGCCGGGCCCGCGGTTCCTGATGCCGGCGCTGCCGTTCCTCGCGATCGGGCTGGCCACCGCCTACCGCCGGCTGCCCGCCGTCACCCTCGGGCTGGCGATCGCCTCCGCGGTCTGCATGGTCACCGCCGCCTCGACGTACACGCTGATCGGCGAGCAGGGCACCGGCACCTGGGTCGAGTGGCTCCAGGACGGCAAGCTCGAGAACACGCTGCTGACGGCGTTCGGGGTCTCGAACGCCTGGCTCGCGATGGCCCCGGTCCTCGCGGCCGTGGTCGCGGCGGGGGTGCTCGCCGCTCGGGCCACCCCGGCCACGCGGCTCGGCGACCTTCGGTGGGCCCTCGGCGCCCTGGTGCTGTGGGTGGGGGTCTCGATCACGGGGCCGTCGCTCGCGAAGGAATGGGGCCACCCGTTCACCCCCGACGAGATCGACGTCCCGCTGTCCGGGGACCCGCTGGCGATCGACCTGGTCACGACCGCCGCCGCCATCGCCGCCCTGGTTCTCGGCGGCCTCTGGCTGCGGGAGCGCCGGGCTCAGGACCGGACCGCCTCCGCCGGGCCGGCCGCGTCAGCCGGAGCCGCTCGAGGGCCCGGTCTCGGAGGCGCCGGTCGCGTCCGAGCGCCCTGTGGCCTCCGAGCCCAGCACGTAGATCAGCAGCGGCCCGCGCCGCTCGACCTCGACGGGGAACCCGGCCAGCCGGGTTGCCGCCGTGTCGTCGGCCGGAAGCGGCGAGGGGCCTCCCAGGTCCGTGTGGACCACGACCGACCGGGCCCCGTACTCGCGGATCTCCGTGAACGCACCACGGCTCGGGAACGCGTCCACCTCCTCGAGCAGGTCCTCCACCCCATCGGGCTGGGTGCTCGCCCGCCCGTTGACGATCTCGGGGAACTCGTCGGTGGACCAGAGCAGGTAGGCGCGGTTCTGGTCCGCCACGTCCGCCGGCAGGTGCAGCTGGGGCTCCGGCACGTCCGCGACACCCGGCGGCGGAGTCGGAACGGCGGGCTGGGCCTGGCTGTCGGTTGGGTCGAACGGGAGCCCGCGGCCCTCGACCAGGACGGCCAGCACCAGCACGCCCGCGACCGCCGCTGGGATCAGCCGCCCCCCAGGGCGGGGAGCGCCGCTTCCTTCGGGAGCATCCCGCCGCGATCCGTCCGTGCAGCGACTGGGCGCCGGCCGCCGCGAGCAGGGCCAGCGCCAGCGAGGAGAACGTGACCAGCCGGCCGGGCGTCCGGATCGCCTCCCACCCCGGGAGCAGGTCGTAGACGACCCGGTAGGGCCAGAGCCAGCCGTCGTCCTCCTGGAACCCGAGGGCGAGGATCGAGATTCCGAGGATCGCCAGACCGAGGCCGATCCTGAGCCATCGGGGCAGGGCCCCCGAGGCCAGGCCGGCGATCGCGAGCCCGAGGATGACCAGGCCGGGGAAGAGGGTCTTCTCCGGCACGTTCCGCAGGTCGTCCCGGATGCCCGCCGTAACCCCGCCCCAGACCAGGTTCTCGTCGGGAGCCGTGGCGAACACCCCCACCGGACCGGAGTACGCCTCGACGGTGGCGGGAGACCGCTTTGCCTCCGGGTGCTCGTCGGCGACCCGGAAGTAGGGCACCGCGATCACGACGGCGATGGCGAGAAAGGCGGCGGCTCCGGCCGCTCCGGCCACCAGCAGGCGCCGGTCAGGTGCCGGCCGCGCCCGTCTGATCCAGACGACGGCGCCGATCAGGATCAGCGTCGCGATCAGGTACGCGAACGGCAGCCCCAGCGCGAAGCCGAGCGAGAGCTGCCAGCCCGGCGACCAGCCAGGCGGCCACGAGCCATCCGGGCCTGCGAAGTCGCAGGCCGCGGACCGCGAAGGCGAGGCTGAGCGGGATGCCCCCGCTCGAGATCACCTGGAGATGGCCGTCCTGCTCGAGCCGGAAGGGGGCGTAGGCGAAGGCCACGCCGGCGACGGCCGCCGCGCCGGGCTCGAGCCCCAGCTCGCGGGCCAGCAGGTAGGCGCCACAGAACGCGAGCGCGTAGGCGGACAGGAAGAGCAGGTCGTAGCGGGACACGGCGTCGACAGGCCCCTCGCCGAACAGCGCCGCCGGCGCGTAGCCGATCAGCGCGTCGCCGAAGGCGAGCGAGTCGCGCTCGGGCCAGAACTGGTTCGCCTGGAAGAAGTCGAGAGGCTGATTCGCGAGCGCGTGCCCTCCCCAGGCGACCTGCCAGGACTGCGGCAGCGGGTCGCCAAGGTCCTTCGGAATGTTCTGACCCAGGTCGAGGATCAGCGGCCAGTGCATCACCAGCGCGAGCGCGATCCCGCCAGCCGCCGCCAGCAACACCTCGCGCCTGGTGATCTCGCGGCGGACGGTCACGGACGGGCATCCTCGCAAGCGGCCCTGCGATTAGGATCCGCGCCGTGAGCACCGGGCTGATCATCGCCGCCGTCATCGCATTCGTCCTGATCGACGCGGTGATCTTCTACTTCGTCTTCGTCAAGCGGCACAAGGCGGCGGATGATTACGCGGAGATCCCGCTTCCGGGGGAGACACAGGTCCAGCTGCCCGCCGGCAAGGTGAAGATCACCTACCAGGAGAACCACTGGTCGAGCGGGACCGAGCACGACATCAACTTCTCGGCGCCCGGCGAGCTGAAGGTCGAGGTCAGGGGCGGTCTTACCGGTGAGCCGCTCGAGATCGACGGGACGGGCTTCATGGGGCTGGGCTCGTCCAAGTCAACCGGGCCGGGCTTCAGCCGCGACGTGCTCGGCAAGGTGGAGATCACCGAACCCGGCGTCTACACGGTCACGGTCACGGCACCACCACAGGACCCGAAGCTCGGCGCCAAGATCCTCGTCGGCAAGTAGTCAGTCCCGGTCGGGACGGTCCGGGTAGAGCTCGTCGATCGTGACCAGGGCGCGATAGGGCGACCCGCCCGCGGCCTCGATCGCCTCGGCGCCGCCCGCCAGGCGGTCCACCACGCTGATGACGCCGGCGATCTCGTGCCCCTCCTCGAGGATGCGCTCAACGGCGCGGACGGTGGAGCCGCCGGTCGTGACCACGTCCTCGACCACCAGGCACTTCGTTCCGGGCTCGAGCAGTGGGCCCTCGATCCAGCGCTGGAGGCCGTGCTCCTTCTTCTCCTTGCGGACGAAGAACGCGACCAGCTCCTCCGCCACCGTCGCGCCAGATCGCGGCGGTCGCCAGCGGGTCCGCGCCCATCGTCATCCCGCCGACTGCGGCGGCATCGCGCGCGGTCGCCTCGGCGGCCAGCAGCTCGCCGACCGCCCGGAACGCGGGTGATCGCAGCAGCGCGCGTTTGGCGTCGACGTAGTACTGGGCGGTCTGCCCGCCGGAGAGCGTGACCTCTCCGATCACCAGCGCGTGCTCGCGCAGCTCTTCGAGCAGGGTCGCGCGTGCGGAGTCCAGGTCGGCTGCCACGGGAGCGGGGACGCTACCCGAGCGCGTCGCGGAAGCCCTGCCGCCAGCTCGGGTAGACCGGGGTCCAGCCCAGCTCGCGCTTCGCCTTCTCGTTCGAGGCGCCGCGCAGCGCCGTCGCCAGGCCCACGGCCTCCCGGCCGGCCACCAGCTTCGCGACCCAGGCGGGCACGCGGCGCGGCCGCTTGGCGCCGGCGGCCTCCGCAAAGGCGGGCAGCCACTCGCTCATCTGCGCCGGCTCGTCATCGACGATGTTGTAGACCCCCTCACCGCCGTGGTCGAGGGCGACGACCGTCGCCGCGGCCGCATCCTCGATGTGGATGAAGGAGAAGACGCCCGTGCCCTTGCCGATGACCGGTGCACGGCGTCTGCGCACCTCCGCCGCGCTGCTGCCGTCCGGCCCGTAGTAGGTGCCCGGCCCGTAGAACCAGCCGTAGCGGAGGACGAGGCCCTCGATCCCGGTCGTGCCGAGCGCGGCGTGTTCGAGCGCGCGCAGCGCCTCGACCGCGCCGGCTGTCAGCGGAGCCGCCGGGCGCCGACATCAGCGGGTCGCTCCTCGCTCTTCACCGGGCCGCCGACCGGCGCGTAGAAGAAGGCGACGCTCATCGTGACCAGCCGCCGCGCGCCGGCGTCCGCGGCGATCTGCGCCAGCGCCGGGCCGACCTGGCCGCGGAGCGTGTTGGTGGGCACGAGCTGATCCCGGTCCCGGAAGTCCAGGGCATCGGGGAGGCTCGTCAGCATGTTCAGGACGACCTCGGGCTTCGCTTCCTCCACCGCCCCGCGCAGCCGCTCGGTTTCGAGCACGTCCAGCACCACCGGCTCGGCGCCGGCGGCGCGGATCGCCTCGGCCCGCTGCTCGGAGCGGGTCGTCCCAGCGACCTCGTGGCCGGCATCGACCAGCTGCTGGACCAGCGGCCGCCCGATCGCGCCGGATGCGCCCGCGACGAAGACCCTCATTTCGAACACTCCCGCCGGGACCGGCGGTCATAAATGCGGGGCCGGTAGGCCCTCATCGCTCACCCCCTGTTGTGGTCACACCCCGCAGCGTAGGCCCACCGGCCCGTCCGGCACTCAGCCGTAGACGTAAATCGGCATCCCGATCTGGACCCAGTTGTAGATGAAGCGGCTGAACGGGATCGGGTTGCGAACGCAGCCGTGGCTGGCGTTGTAGTTCGGCACGGGGTTGTAGCCGTGGGTGGCGTAGCCGCCGATGAAGTAGACCGAGTAGTACATGCGCTTCGCGTTGTAGCCGGCCTGCTTCATGTAGAAGTTGAACTTGCCGCGGACCGTCGGCGTCGACGAGGTGCCGGTGGATACATGGAAGGTGTGGACGGGCTGGTCGCCCTCGATCAGGGACATCACCTGGCGGGAGATGTCCACCTCGACGTGGCGGCCCTCGGTGTGCTCGGGCTTGAAGGCACCGTCTCCCATCAGCAGCATCCTGAAGATCGCCGGGCGGTAGGCCTCGCTGCGAGCCATGCCGTTGGTCTTGCGGAACGCCTTGATCGCCAGCCGTGTGCCGATCGTGGCACGCGGGCCCTTGGTGCCGGTGTGGAAGCCCTCGCGCTGGAGCAGCTCGTTGAAGAGCTTGGTGGCGGGCCCCTTGCCGATGCCCTTCGGCACGTTCACGCCGAACTGGACCGAGTCGCTCTTGCCGCCGGCCGAAGCGATGATCTTGTAGACGCAGCATGAGTTGACGGTGATCGGGATCTCGAACTTGCCGCCGGCCTTCGGATCGATCGACTTCGTGAAGAGTTCGCGCCCGCTGGCGCTGACGGTGACATCGACCCTGTCGCCGGGCAGCGGCGTGGCGACGGTGCCGTCCACGACGACCTTCTTGAGCAGGTCGACCCTGCCCTTCTTGGCGAGCGTCAGATCGACGCCGGTGGCCGAGGCCCCGGCCTTCTTGCCGTGCGCGCCGGCCGGAACCAGGAGCAGTGCGCCGAGGACAGCGGCGACCAGCGCGAATCGGATTGCGTCCCTGCGACCCCGGCACACAACGCCCGGTGGGCAATGGACCGGCCTTCGGCCGGACTTCGTGATCAGCCTCATGAGGCGGGCATTGTTGCGGAAATGCAGGACGCCGTGTGTCGTCAGACGCCGGCGATGGCGAGGCCGACGACGAGCCCGTTGTTGAACATGTGGACGATGATCGGAGGCCAGATCGAGCCGGTGCGCTCATACAGCCAGGCCAGCGCGACTCCCAGCGCAGCCAGCGGGACCACCGTCGTCGGGCCGGTCGGCGCGTGGAGGCTTCCGAACAGGAGCCCGGAGACCACCGCGGCGGGCCACAACGGCATCGAGCGTCGCATGCCCGCGAACACCACTCCCCGGAAGAAGACCTCCTCGGCGATGGGGCCGATCACGGCGAGCGCCAGCACGACCGCCACCTTGATCCCGATGGACTCGCTGTCGAGCCCGAGCTCGCCCGCGATGTCGTCCTGCTCGGGCTGGACGACCAGCGCCGAGAACGCGATGGCGAACGCGAAGTAGGCGAGCCAGGTCAGGGCGGCCGTGCCGAGGTCCGAGCCGGTGAAGCGCCTGAAGCCGAGCCGGTCGAGCGCCACCCGCAGCCGCTCCCGGCTCGGCCGCCGCGCGATCAGGATCGCCCCCGCCACCATGGTCCCCGCGAGCAGCAGCTGCGCCGCGATGTTGGCGCCGTAGGAGTCGAGCTCCGGGTCGAAGGGCGCCACCAGAACCGTGATCAGCAGCAGGCTGCCGACGACCACGGCCAGGAGACCGACGACCGCCGCCTTCCAGTTCCAGGTGATCTCGGGCAGCCGGGCGGCGGGCGCCGCCGGCGCCGGGGGGACCGGGACGATCGTCCCGGGGTCGGGCGGGGGAGCGGAGGCGAGCGCCGCGGCGGAACCGGCCGCGGCTGGAGCGGTGGCCGCGCTCGAGGTGCCCTCGACGCGGGACTCCGGCTGGGGGGCCCGGGGAACGACGATGGTGTGTGCGGCCCGGTCGCCGAGGCGCTGGCGGGTATCGGCCAGGCCGATCAGCAGGAAGCCGATCCCCAGCAGATCGACCAGCCGCAGGAGGTTGCGCATGCTGGCCTGGCCCCAGCTCAGCCGGCTCCCGTCCTCCGAGACGACGGAGATCTTCGTCCAGTTCTTCCCGAGCGTCTGGCCCCAGCGCCACTCGCAGAGAGCGAAGTAGTTGAACCAGAGGGTGAAGAACGCGATCGTGATCAGCCCCGCCGCCTCCGGGTGGTCGTCCCAGAACGAGACCGGCAGCGACCCGAGCGTCCACGACGCGAGGATCACCCAGATGCCCATGTCAATGGCGGCGGCGCTCATCCGCCGCCAGAACCCCGCGTAGTAGGTCACCTCAGAGATGCTCCTCGATCTCGGTCAGCGATGAGATCTCGCCCGCCCCGTCGTCACGATCGATGATCAGCACCCGCACCCCGGCCGCCTCAGCGCCCGCTCTGTCTTCATCAGGGGTGTCGCCGACGTGGAGAGCGTCAGCCGGCCCGCAGCCCGCCAGCTCGAGCGCGGGCTCGAAGATGGCGGGGTCGGGCTTGCGGGCGCCCGCCTCAGCCGAAGAGATCGCGCCGTCGATCAGGCCGGCCAGGCCGCAGCGGTCCATCACGTCTCCAAGGGAGCAGTCCCAGTTGGAGACCACCACCAGCTTCAGCCCGCGCTCGCGCAGCGCCCGCAGCGCCGGCTCCGCATCGGGGTAGGGGTTCATCCTGACCGCTTCGACCAGCTCCTGCGTGGCGATCTCGACCCCGAGCTCGCGCGAGAGCACCTCGGCGCAGCGGTCGCGCAGCTCGGCGAGGGAGGCGGCGTCCCGGCCCTCGTGGGCGTGCTCCTTGTAATAGGCCATCTCGGCGCGGACGGCCGCGACCAGCCGCTCCTCGCTCACCTCATCAGGCACGCGGTCACGCAGCAGCACCCAGGGCGGCTCCAGCTCGACGAGCGTCCCGAGGGCATCGAGGAATACGGCGCGGGTCATCTGAGTGAATACTCCCAGCCAATGGAGCCGACCTTCTGGGAGAGCCACGGGGACGAGATCTCCGCCGCGATCACGATGATCGTCGCGATCGCGATCGCGTGGGGCGTCGACCGCTTCATCATCGGCCGCGCGCTCTCCGCCGCCGAGAACACCAAGGACACCGGGGAGTTCTCGCGGGAGGCCCGGACCCGGCTGCGCCTGATCCGCCGCCTCGTCTTCCTCGCGATCATCCTGATCGGCGTCGCCCTGGCCCTGAGCCAGTTCGCCTCCATCAAGCGCTTCGCCACCGGCGTGCTCGCCTCCACCGCGGTCCTGGGCCTGGTGGTCGGCTTCGCGGCCCGGACGGTGCTCGCCAACTTCGTGGCCGGTGTCCTGCTGGCGGTCCGCCAGCCGATCCGGATCGGGGACAAGATCAGGATCGGGGAGGACGTCGAGGGCCGGGTCACTGACATCGCGCTCACCTTCACCAGCGTCGACCGCAACGACGGCTCCCTGGAGATCGTCCCCAACGAGAAGATCGTGAACGAGGTGGTCACCAACCTCTCCTCGGGCAACAAGCGGGCGCCGGTGACGGTAACCGTCTGGGTGCCTCCCGACGTGGACCTCGAGAAGGCACACGGCGCGTTGGAGGGGAACGACATCACCTCGGTGCGCGTGGTCGAGATCACCCACGAGGGCGCCCGGCTCGAGCTGAAGGCGCCGATGGAGGCGGACTGGGACCGCCAGAAGCGCGAGAGCGAGCTCCGCGAGCGGGCGCAAAGCGCCCTGCGGTCTGCAGGGTTACTTAACCCCGCCTAAGCCTGGTCTGGCTACCCTGTGCGGGCCATGAGTGCTCGCTCTCGGCGGCGGCACCGGCGCACGAGTCGCAAGCGGAATCCGTTCCTGCTCGCCCTCCTGATCCTCGGTTCGACCGCCGCCCTCCTAGTCATGAGCTTCGGCCTGTACGTGATCGGCGTTGCCGCCGAGGCTCCGCCGATCTCGGAGCTGAAGCCGATCGACCAGGGCGCCAACACCCGCGTCTTCGCCGCCGACGGCTCCACCCTCGGGTACATCAAGTCCGACGAGGCTCGGACCCCGGTCACGCTGGCGAAGATCCCGGTGGACCTCCAGGAGGGAACGATCGCGATCGAGGACGAGCGCTTCTACGAGCACAACGGGGTCGACCTCGAGGGTGTCGCGCGTGCGGCCTTCGAGAACCTCGAGGCGGGCGAGGTGAAGCAGGGTGGATCGACCATCACGATGCAGCTCGTCCGCGCCCTCTACATCGAGGATCCCGAGCGTGACCTCGAGAGGAAGATCAAGGAGGCGAAGCTCGCCGAGGAGCTCGAGGACGCCCACTCCAAGGAGTGGATCCTCGCGGAGTACCTGAACAACGCCTCCTACGGGACCGTCAACGGGCAGACCGCGGTGGGCGTCGAGGCCGCCGCGCAGATCTACTACTCGAAGCCCGCGAAGCAGCTCACCCTGGCCCAGTCCGCGATGCTCGCGGGACTCCCGCAGTCGCCCTCCCTCTACAACCCGCTGCAGAATCCGCGCTCGGCGGTCGGGCGGCGCAACGAGGTCCTCGACGAGATGGAGGACCAGGGGTACATCAGCCAGGAGGAGGCCGATCAGGCGAAGGACGAGGGACTCGAGCTGAACCAGAGCGACCGTTACCAGGAGATCCGCGAGCCCTACTTCTTCGACTTCGTCGAGCAGCAGCTGATCGAGGAGTACGGCGTCAGCACCGTCCGCCAGGGCGGGCTCGAGGTCTACACCACCATCCTGCCCGAGCTCCAGGAGGCCGGGCGGGCCGCGATCGAGAACCACCTCTACTACGACAGCGACCCGGCATCCGCGGTCGTCGCGATCGACCCGGAGAACGGCTTCGTTCGTGCGATGGCGTCGAGCGGCACGCACAACGACTCCCAGTTCAACCTCGCCGCCCAGGGCCACCGCCAGCCCGGATCGGCCTTCAAGACCTTCGCGCTGACGACCGCAATCCGCCGGGCCATCGACCCCGACTCCACCTACTACACGTCGAAGCCGCTCAACATCGACGATCCCGAGTACGGGCACTGGGAGGTCTCGACCTACGGCGACAGCTACGCCGGCAACGTCAGCCTGCACCAGGCCACCCTCGCCTCGGACAACACCGTGTACGCCCAGCTCGCCCTCGACCTGGGCCCCCAGTCGATCGCCGACACCGCCAAGGACATGGGGATCGAGACGGAGCTCGACGGCATCCCGGCCGAGACGCTCGGCGGCCTCCGCCTGGGCGTCTCGCCCCTCGAGATGGCAAACGCCTACGCGACCCTCGCGTCCGGCGGCATCCGCAACAAGCCGATCGCGATCCGCAGGGTGAAGTTCCCCGACGACCACGTTGACGAGATTGGCGAGCCGGATCGCAGACGCGTCTTCTCCGACGGCGTGGCCTCCGAGGTGACCGAGATCCTCGAGGCCAACGTCGACGGCGGGACAGGGACCGCGGCGCAGACCGCCTGCAGCTACGAGGCCGGCAAGACGGGAACCACCGACGACTTCAACGACGCGATGTTCGTGGGCTACACGCCCAACCTCGCGACCGCGGTCTGGGTCGGGTACCCGGACGCGCTCCAGTCCATGTACTCGGTCCACGGCGTCAGCGTCGCCGGAGGCACCTTCCCGGCGATGATCTGGAACGACTTCATGGAGGTCGCCCTCCCGCACCCGGACGTCGCCGAGGGCGAGGAGTGCCCGGCCTTCCCCGAGCCGAGCGACCCGGTGGAGTGGATCGACTTCCACGGCGAGTACAGCTCGTCGAGCGGCTCGAGCGACTACTGCGACACCGGGTACGGCTCCGGCACCGATGAGGGCTCGTACAGCTGCGGCACGACCACGGAGGTCGTCGACGAGGAGAGCGGCGACGAGAAGGGGCCGGACGGCGCGTACGCCCCCGGGGTGGGCCAGAAGCCCGCGCCGAAGCCCGAGCCCAAGCCGAAGCCCACGCCCGCACCGGCGCCTGCACCCCCGCCTCCGCCGCCGCCCCCGCCGCCCAGCGGCGGCACCACGCCCTGACCTCCGAGTTCGACCTGATCGCGCGGCTGAGGGAACGGCTCCCGGCCGACAGCCCCCGGCTGCGCGTCGGCAGTGGCGACGACGCCGCGGTGACGGAGCCCGGCTCGGCCGCGGCGACCACGATCGACGCACTGGTCGAGGGAGTCCACTTCACCCTGCCGGAGTTCCCGCTCGCGGCGGTGGGGCGCAAGGCCATGGCGGCCGGGCTCTCGGACCTCGCGGCCATGGGGGCCGAGCCCGGAGAGGCCTACGTCGCGGTCGGGGCTCCGGAGGCGATGAGCGACTCGGACTTGATCGAGCTGGCCGATGGGATCGGGGAGATGGCCGAGCTGTGCGCGGTGGCGATCGCCGGAGGGGATCTCACGGCAGCACCGGTGTTGACCCTGACGATCACCTGCGTCGGATACGAGCGCCCGGGGGCGCGGCTGGTGACCCGCGGGGGCGCGGAGCCCGGCGACATGGTGGTCGTGACCGGTGAGCTCGGCGGGGCGGCGGCCGGCCTGCGCCTGCTCTCCGGGGGCGCTCGAGGCGAAGACCTGGACGATGCGACCCGAGAGGCGCTGCTGGCCCGCCAGCTCGACCCCCGTCCTCGCGTGACGGCGGGACGCGAGCTCGCGTCCGCGGGGGCGAGCGCCATGATCGACATCAGCGACGGGCTCGCCGCGGATGCCGCGCACATCGCGACGGCGAGCGGCTGTGGACTCGAGCTGGAGCTCGAGCGGGTCCCTCTGGCCCCCGGGGTCGAGCAGGTCGCCGGGGGGCGGGACGCGGCGCTCCGGCTCGCCGCGGGAGGCGGCGAGGACTACGAGCTATTGGCCGCGATCTCGGCCGAGAACCTCGCCGCGGCACGCAGCTCCCTCGAGGGCGCCGGCTACCGCCTCACGGAGATCGGCGTCGTCAGCAGGGGCGAGGGGGTCGCGCTGCGGGACGCCGGGGGCCGGGAGCTCGAGATCGGCGGCTTCGACCACAGGCGGGGATCCCGCTCAGGCTGAGCCGGTTCGTCGGCGGGACGAGCCCGAAGGCGGATCTCCGGCCTCTCGGCGGGCTCCGGCGAATCGGGGACGTCGGGCTCGCCGTTCGGACGGGCGGGGCCGCCGAGCGCCACGATGGCCATGCCGGACCCGCCGAGCAGGCAGGCCAGCAGCGCAAGCGCGATCGGCAGCTGACCGCCGGTGAACATGAAGAGCACGTCCGCGAGCACGCCGGGGCCGGCGTCGAAACGGATGGCGAGGTCGACGACCGCGGCGATCACCGGGATCATCCCCGCGAGCACCAGCCCGACGGCCGGGAGGCGGCCGGGGCCGACCCGTGCGGCCGCGGGAACCCAGGCCTGGAGCCCGACGGCGACCAGCAGGGCGAGATACGGATTGACGAGCCAGATCCCGAGCCCGGCGAGGGCCGCGGCCGTGAGAGCGGCGGGGGCCGCCACCGGCCCGATCCCCGGGGGCGGCGCGTGCAGGGGACGCGTGAGGAAGGCCGCCGCGAGCATGGCGACCACGGCGACCGCGGCGCAGATCGAGCCGGCGAGGCCGAGCTGCTCTCCGGCCGGATCGAACGGGAACTCCGGCGATGGGATCAGGCCGACCCAGCTGAAGAGGTAGATGAGCAGCGCCGCCAGCAGTAGCGGGACGACGGCCCAGCCGACCCAGGCGAACCCGCGCGCGGCCTGCAAGGGGCTGCTCGCCGCCGAGGCGAGACCGGCGACGCCTGGGATTGCGACGGATGCCAGCAGGGCGAGGCCGATCAGCGACAGCGTCCAGCCCGGAAGGAGGTTTCCGGCCAGCCCGACGTAGACATCGGGCCCGTGGCCGAGTGGCGAGGGCCCGGCGTCCAGGGCGAGCAGCAGCGAGAGGGAGACGCGCCCGAAGTCGTCGAATGTGGCCGGATTGATCTCCTCGTCCTCCGGAGAGCCCGCCTCCGGCGGCAGCTCCCCCGAGGAGGACAGCCGGACCGCGTCAATCCCGGATTCGACCAGCGGCCCCTGCTCGCCGAGGGCGGACGGGATCGCCAGCCTGAAGACGTCCCGCAGCGGCCCCTCGTCGCCCGCGGGACGACCGACCTCCTCGCTGGTCATCTCCGCCGCGGTCTGCGCGAGGACGGCGCCCGTGCTCTGCGCCCCGGTGGACCAGGGGACCACGAGCGGGGCCTTCGGGTCCTGAGCGGCCGGCTGGCTGAGGACGACCACCGCGTCCAGCAGGTCGGTGTCCCCGTAGTCCTCCACGAAGTGGCGGGCGCCGGCCGCCCCCGCACCGCCTCCGTCGGTCGAGACGAAGACAAGGGTCTTCTGGTGCGTCGTCCCGCCGAAGCCCGAGGCGATCTCCAGCAGCGCCGCGGTGGAGGCGATGCTGGTCGCGGCGCCGGTCCCGGACGCGGCGTCGCGATGGGCAATCAGGGCGATCTGGCGGTCCGACTCGCCGGGCAGGACCCCGATCACGTTGCGGAGCTCGACGTCCTCGCCGCCGAACCTGGCCTCGAAGGGCTGCTCGGTGACCTCGGCGCCCCCGATCGCGGCGAGCCGGTCGGCCACCACCTGGGCCAGTGCCACGTCGGCGTCGGACCCCGGCCGGGGATTCGGCGCGGTGGCCGCGAGATCGTCCGCGAGCTGCATGGCGGCGGGGCCCTCGAACGCGTCCGGGGGCAGCGGGGACTCGAGCGGTCGCGGAACCTCTTCGAGCGAGAACATCGCCACCACGAGTGCGGCGAGGGCGCCGAGCAGCGCGATTCTCCAGAGGCGCAGGTCGATCACTTGCTGATGCGGGACGAACCGTTCTTGGGAGCCCGATCCCGCCTTCTAACCTTCAAGCATGGCGCGAGGCCAGGCGCGAATTCTCCTGGTGGATGACGAGCAGGCGGTTCAGACGCTGCTCACCTACCCACTGCGCAAGGAAGGCTACGAGGTGATCGCTGCGGTTGACGGGCAGGAAGCCCTCGACCGTTTTGCCGAGCAGCGATTCGACCTGGTGGTGCTGGACATCATGCTCCCGAAGCTCGACGGGATCGAGGTCTGCCGCAGGCTGCGCACCCGCAGCCAGGTGCCGATCATCATGCTCACCGCCAAGGGGGACGAGATCGACAAGGTCGTCGGCCTGGAGATGGGAGCCGACGACTACATCACCAAGCCGTTCTCGGTCCGGGAGTTCCGCAGCCGCGTGAAGGCGGCGCTCCGCCGCGGCGGCATGCGCGCGAGGGGCGCATCCGAGGAGACGATCCGCGCCGGCGACCTGGAGATCGACTTCGAGCGGCGCGCGGTCGAGGCCCACGGCGAGCCGGCCCAGCTGACCTACGTCGAGTTCGAGATCCTGGCCGCGCTCGCCGGAGCTCCCGGGAAGGTGTTCTCACGCGAGGCGCTGCTCGAGCACGTCTGGGGAGACTCGACCTACCGCGACCCCCGCACGGTGGACGTCCACATCCGCCATCTGCGCGAGAAGCTCGAGCAGGACCCGAAGCACCCGGAGTACCTGTTCACGGTTCGCGGCGTGGGCTACCGGTTCCGGGACGCCGAGCGGGACGGATGAGCGGCTTGAGCGGCTTCAACTCACTTCGCAACCGGCTCGTGCTGCTGATCGTCGGGATCACGGCCGCCGCGATCGGCTTCGTCTACCTGTACGTGGTCCCGCAGCTGGAGTCCAGCCTGACGGCCGAGAAGCTGAGGCGGCTCGAGCGCCTCGCCGGCGAGCAGGGGCCGCGCTTCACCCGCGCGCTGGAGGACGGGGCCCCCGAGGCGGAGGTCGATGACCTCGTCCAGTCGATCTCGCAGACGACCGAGAGCAGGGTGACGCTGCTTGCGGTGCAGGTCGAGAACGGCGAGGCGCGGCCGACGTTCCTGATCTCGGACTCCCAGGCCGACGCGACCCCGATCCAGTCGAGCTACGACGTCGCCAGCGAGGCGCTCGACCGCAACGACGAGATCTCGGGCGTGGAGACCGTCGCGGGGCAGCGGGTGGGCGCCACGGCCATCCCGGTCTCCGGCACGGGCGACCCCCAGTGGGTCGCGGTCATCTCGAGCCCGCTTGCCGACGTGGACGACAACGTCGCGCTGATCCGCCGCCAGATCCTGATCGCGGGGGCGATCGCTCTGATCGCCGCCTCCCTGATCGGGTGGTGGGCCGCCGGTGCGGTCTCGAGGCGCCTCCGGCGGCTGCGCAGTGTGGCCGAGCAGGTGGCGGACGGCGAGTTCGACCAGCAGATCCCGATCGACTCCGGCGACGAGCTCGGTCAGCTCGCCCGCAGCTTCAACGAGATGCAGCGCCGCCTGGCCCGGCTGGACAGCGCCCGCAAGGAGTTCATCGCCAACGCGTCACACGAGCTCCGGACCCCGATCTTCTCGCTCGGGGGATTCGTCGAGCTGCTCGAGACCGAGAACCCGAGCCCCAAGGAGCGCCGCGAGTTCGTCTCGGAGATGCGCATCCAGATCGAGCGTCTCCAGAAGCTGACCGCCGACCTCCTGGACCTGTCCAAGCTCGACGCCGACGCGATCGAGCTGCGGCGGGAGCCGGTGGACCTGAAGGAGCTCGCGAGTGAGGTCGCCGCGGAGTTCAGGCCCCTCGCCAAGCACCACAAGTCGACGCTCCAGGTGCGCGGCAAGGGCCAGGCGGTCGCCCTGGCCGACCTTAGCCGCGCTTCACAGATCGTCCGTATCCTGATCGACAATGCGCTCAAGCACACCCCGGAGGGGACCAAGGTGACCGTGACGGCGGTTCGCGGCCAGGCCGCAGCCGAGCTGATCGTTCGTGACGAGGGCCGCGGGATCGACTCCCGCGCGCTCGAGCGGGTCTTCGACCGCTTCTACACGGGCGATACCGCCAGCGGCTCCGGGTTGGGACTCTCGATCGCCACCGAACTGGCCTCGCGCATGGGCGGAACGCTGGAGGTGGTCTCGCGTCGCGGGTTCACCGCCTTCACGCTCTCGCTGCCCCTGGCCACCGGCGGCGATCGACGGCGGGCGCCGGCGGGGGCAGCGGCAGGATGAACTCGGCTCGAATGAGGGTGCTCGCCGCTCTCGCGGCGGTGCTGATCGCCGTGGTCGTCGTGGGGCTGATCGTCAGCGGCGGGGACGACGACGACTCCGGCGAGGGGTCCGAGTCGTCCGACACGAGGACCGCAACCGAGCAGGTGGTCGTCCAGTCGGACGGCAACGGCATCAACTCCGCCCAGATCTACAAGGACGTCGCGCCCGGAGTGGTCACGATCTATTCGATCTTCGGCGGTGAGGACGCCACCTCCATCCTCGGCGGCGGCGGCGCGGGCCAGGGTTCCGGCTTCGTCATCTCCAAGGAGGGCGAGATCCTGACCAACGCCCACGTGGTCACCCAGGGCGGCATGCAGAACGGGGGCGGCCAGCCCAGCGCCGCCGATCAGGTCTACGTGCAGTTCGCGGACCGCAACCGCGTGCCCGCGGAGATCGAGGGGTTCGACCCCGACGCGGACGTCGCGCTGATCAAGGTGAACCCCGACGGGCTCGACCTGAAGCCGGTCCCGGTCTCCGACCGCGACGAGTACTCCGTCGGCGAGCCGGTGGCCGCGATCGGCAGCCCGTTCGGCGAGGAGCAGTCCCTCTCGACCGGCATCGTCTCCGCGACCGACCGCTCGATCCCGTCACTGAGCCAGTTCACGATCGACAACGCGATCCAGACCGACGCCTCGATCAACCCCGGCAACTCGGGTGGGCCCCTGATCGACACCGAGGGCGACGTGATCGGCATCAACCAGCAGATCGAGAGCGCCTCGGGCTCCAACTCCGGGGTCGGATTCGCCATCCCCGCCAGCGCCATCCGCTTCTCCCTCGAGCAGCTGCGCGAGGACGGGGACGTGGACTACGCCTACCTCGGGGTGACCACGCAGCCCGTCTGGCCGCAGCTGAACGAGGAGTTCGACCTCGGGAACGACGTCGGCGCGCTGATCTCCGAGGTGGTCGAGGGCGGCCCCGCGGACAAGGCCGGCCTCCGTGGCGGCGACGGCAGCGAGGACTTCCAGGGCTTCCCGGTCGAGATCGGCGGCGATCTGATCGTGTCCGTCGACGGCGAGGAGCTCGAGCACGAGAGCGACCTCGCGGAGCTGATCTCGCGCCAGCGGCCCGACACCACGGTGACCGTCAGCTACATCCGGGACGGCAACCGGCGCCAGACCGACGTCAAGCTCGAAGCCCGTCCCGAGCGCATCGACAACGGGTAGGCCGCAGCCTCTCCCAATCGGTAGTTTCGCCCGCTCGATGACCGTCGCAATCCGCGACCTCTGCGTGGAGCTGGCCGAGACGCTGCGCGAGGAGGTCCTGCCCCAGCTCGGCGCCCATGCCGGCCGCGCGCACGCCGGCGAGGCGGAGGGCGGCGACGTCACCTTCGCCATCGACGAATCGGCCGAGGCGCGCATGGAGTCGTTCCTGGCCGAGCGGGCCCCGGGCGTCTCCTTCTACTCGGAGGACCGCGGGATGGTGAACCCGACCGGGGGCGACGCTGAGTGGGTACTGATCGTCGATCCGATCGACGGCACCAGGCCCGCGCTCGCGGGGCTCGAGTCCTGCTGCGTCTCGGTGGCGGCGGCGCGGCTCGACGGCGAGCCGGTCATGGGGGACGTCGTGGTGGGGTGCATCGTCGAGATCAAGAGCGGGGACCGGTTCCTCGCGGAGCGGGGCGAGGGCCTGGAGCCGGCTGCAAGGCTTTCGGCCAACGAGGCGATCGACAGGATGTTCTGGACCTACGGACTGCGGGGCCGGCCCGTCCGCGCGCTGATGGAGGTCCTGTCGGAGCTGGTGGATCAATCGTCGGTCGGGGGCGCCAGCTTCGACCTGGGCTCGGCGACCTTCGACATGACCCGGGTGGTGACCGGGCAGCTCGACGCGTATGTCGAACCGGGGCCGCGGATGGTGGATGACATCCCCGGGATGCGGGAGCAATTCGAGCGCGTGGGGGGCGGCGCCGTCCTCAACAACAGCCCCTATGACCTCGCCGCGGCGACGCTCTGCCTCCAGGAGGGGGGCGCCGTCGTCACCGATGCCTACGGCAAGCCGCTCGACGAGCGGCCGCTGCTCGGCTCCAGCCACGAGTTCCAGATGTCCTGTATCGCCGCGGCCAACCCGGGGCTGCACGCCGAGATCTGCCGCGCGGTCGATGCGGGGATCGAGCGCCTGGCCGGTGGCATGTAGGTTTCCCGCCTTGACTCAGCAATCCAAAAGGGGCCGGCGATGCTTCAGGAGGTAGCGCTCGGGAGCAAGTCACTCTCCGACTACACGCACCTTGCCGGGCGCGGGCTCGTGGACGAGATCCGCGAGCTCGCCGACCAGCTCGAGGGCAAGCGTGTCCTGCACGTGAGCGCCACCGCGTTCGGCGGCGGGGTCTCGGAGATCCTCTACACGCTGGTGCCGCTGATGCGCGACGTCGGCCTCGAGTGCTCCTGGCAGGTGATCATGGGGCGCGAGGAGTTCTTCAACGCGACCAAGCTCCTCCACAACTCGCTCCAGGGCGACCCGAACACGCTCACGCCGAACCAGTGGGAGCTGTTCGACCACTACAACGAGATGAACGCGCGCAGCCTCGAGGACGAGTGGGACGTGATCATCGTCCACGACCCGCAGCCCGTCGGGATGCGTCACTACGCGAGGGAGCACTCGAAGAACTGGGTCTGGCGCTGCCACATCGACCTCTCCGAGCCGAACCCCGAGCCGATCAAGCGCCTGCTCCCACACATCTCCGAGTACGACATCAGCGTCTGGCACATGGAGCAGTACGTGCCGAAGGGGCTCGACGGCCACGGCGGCATCCGGATCGTCCCGCCGGCGATCGACCCGCTCTCGCCGAAGAACATGGCCCTGTCGCCCGACGACGCCTCCTACGTCTGCAACCAGTTCGGAATCGACGTCGACCGGCCGCTCCTGACCCAGGTCTCCCGCTTCGATCCCTGGAAGGACCCGATCGGCGTCATCGATGCCTACCGGCTCGCGACGAAGGAGGTCCCGAAGCTCCAGCTCGCGCTCGTCGGCTCGATGGCGACGGACGACCCCGAGGGCTGGGAGTTCTTCCATCGCACCTTCGAGTACGCGGCCGACGACCCCGACATCAAGATCCTCAACAACCTGAACAACGTCGGCGCCATCGAGGTCAACGCCTTCCAGTCGCAGTCCGACGTCGTGATGCAGAAGTCGATCCGGGAGGGGTTCGGGCTGACCGTCACCGAAGCCCTGTGGAAGGCCCGGCCCACGATCGCCGGCAAGGTCGGCGGCATCCCGCTCCAGATCGTGGACGGCGTGGACGGCTACCTGGTGGAGTCGCCCGAGGAGGCCGCCGAGCGGACGGTCCAATTTCTCAGGGATCCCGAGCTGGGGCGCAAGCTCGGGCGGGCGGGCAAGGAACGCGCACGCGAGCACTTCCTGACGCCACGCCTGCTGCGCGACTGGATGCGGATCTTCTCGAGTTTCGGTTAGGCACGGTCGGGCTTGCCCGGTTTGCGCCGGAGGCCGCGGGTACTCTCACCCTGATGCCCAGCGGACCCCTGACGATCGTCTCCAACCGCGGCCCCGCCGAGTTCGACCTCGGGGAGGACGGCGAGCGCACGGTCCGCCGCGGCGGCGGCGGGCTGGTGACCGCGCTCAGCGGCCTGGTCACCCATCGCGAGGCGCTCTGGGTCGCGTCGGCCATGACCGCCGAGGACATCGTGGTCGCCCGCGAGGCCGACGGCCCCACCGCGATCGAGCTCGACGGCGTCTCCTACGACGTCTGCATGGTCGAGAGCGACCCCGACGCCTACGACCGCTTCTACAACGTGATCGCGAACCCGATCCTGTGGTTCCTCCAGCACTACCTCTGGGACCTCTCGAACGCCCCGGACATCCGGCGCACCGAGGTCGAGGCCTGGGAGCAGGGCTACAAGGTGATCAACGCCGACATCGCCGAGGCCGTGATCGGCGCGATCGAGGGCCAGGACGAGCCGATGGTGATGCTCCACGACTACCACCTCTACACCTGCCCGGCCCTGATCCGCGACGCGCGGCCCGACGTGTTCCTGCACCACTTCGTCCACATCCCGTGGTCGCAGCCGGACTCCTGGCGGATCCTCCCGAACCGCTGGCGCGAGGAGATCTACCGCGGCATGCTGGCCAACGACATCATCGGCTTCCACACGACGGCCTACTGCCGCAACTTCCTCCAGTGCTGCCGTGAGCTGATGGAGCTGGAGGTGGACTGGGAGCGCGGCGCGGTCATCCACGAAGGAGGCCGGGAGACCTGGGTCCGCGCCTACCCGCTCTCCACCGACACCGACCGGCTCTTCCGCGCCGCCGAGTCCGACGAGGTGGCCGAGTACGAGCGCGAGCTGCTGAAGCGCCGTCGCGACCACCTGATCATCCGAGTCGACCGTGCCGACCTCTCCAAGAACGTCCTGCGCGGCTTTTCGGCCTTCGACACCTTCCTCGACCAGCATCCCGAGTTCCGGGAGCGGGTCACGTTCATCGCCCACCTCCAGCCCTCCCGGCTCGACGTGCCCGAGTACGTCGAGTACATGGAGCGGATCGAGGCGCTGGTCGCGGTCGTCAACCACCGGCACGGGACGACGGACTGGATGCCGATCGACCTGAAGATCTACGAGAACTTCCCCGACGCAGTCGCCCGCTACAAGCACTACGACCTGCTGATCGTGAACTCCCTATTCGACGGGATGAACCTGGTCGCCAAGGAGGGGCCGGCGGTCAACACGCGCGACGGGGTGCTGATGCTCTCGGAGAACACGGGCGCCCACGAGGAGCTCGGGGACTGCACCCTCTCGGTCAACCCCTTCGACGTCCAGGAGCAGGCCGACACCATCCACCGCGCGCTGACCATGGAACCCGAGGAGCGCCGCCTGCGCGCGGCGCGCCTCAAGCAGATCATCTCCGAGCGCGACCCCGGCGACTGGGTCGACGAGCAGCTCGCCGACATCCGCGCCAAGCAGCAGGAGACCGCGGTCCGCTCCTAGCCGGGCGTGACCACGATCCGCCTGCGTCGGGGAGGCACCGCTCGCGTAGGGGTAGCCGGCCTGCCGGCGGACCAGCGCGCGGAAGCGGTAGAGCCGCCGCGAGGTGGTTGCGCGGAACCGGTAGCGGGATCGGAACCGCCCGTCGGCGCGCGTGCGGGCCGTCTTGAACGGCTGCCAGCGCCTGCCGATCCGGGCCTGCAGGACGACGACGCGACTGGCCGCCGCCGGCCCGGGCAGCTTGCCCCGGAAGCGGGCGACCTCGCCGTTGCGCAGATGCGCGCGCGGGCCGACCTTGAGCCGGGGGCGAACCCGAACGGTCAGGGACAGCACGCGCTGGACCACCTCGCTGCCGTGGCGATAGACGAACCGCAGCTGGCGGGAGGGGCCGCGGACCGGCAGGTAGCTGAAGCGGCCGCGGGAGTCGGTCTGGATCGTGCCCTCGCGCGCCTCCTCGCCCCCCTCGACCGTCGCCAACGCGCAGATCGTGGCGCGCGGAATCGGTCCACCGGAGCGCCCGACCAGGCGGCCCTCGATCGGCTTGCGCCGCGTCGAGGCGATCATCGCGTGCGGGCGGCCGCCCGGAAAGCCGGCCTCCAGGCGCTCGGCCGGGGCGGGCCCCGAGCTGGCGCAGCGGTTCTCGACCTGGACGGTCCGGGTCTCGCAGGTCTCGTTGACGGGACCGCCGAAGTCGGCGGCGCAGAGCGTGACCTGATTCGACCCGTCGCGGAACGGCGGCCTGTCGGTCTCGAGGGTGAAGGAGCGCGTCGCGCTCGAGGGGCAGGGGACGAAGCGGCGGCCGACCCCGCCGCTGACAGCGTCGCAGGTGTTCTCCGCCTCGGCGGCGAGCGTGCCGTTGACGAACGCGCGCCAGCGCCAGACCCCGCCGCCGACGTCCGTGGAGCCGAGGTCCACGGTGTGGGGGCCGGAGCGGGTGTCGCCGGCGAACAGGGATCCGGCCACGCTGAGCGTGGGATTCACCTTGTCCCGAAACGTGAACCAGAGGTTGCGGACGTAGTTGTGGGCGCTCGCCGAGCCGCGGCAGTAGCCGTCGCTCGTCCCGCCGCAGTGGAGCCAGGCGGCGAAGTGGACGGCCGCGGGGCCGGCGGTCCAGTCCACGGCGTCGAACACGCCCTCGCGCGGCCAGCGGTGGTGAACCCTGCCGGCGGTGTCGACGATCGTGAAGAAAGCCTTGTGGCCGGCGTCGTGGGCGATGTGGGACTGGGCCGCGATCTGGGTGAACTCCGTCCCGGCCGGCGCCGCCCAGGCCCAGGCGCCGTAACGGTCGATCTTCGTCACGTCACCCTGGTGCCGCAGGAGCAGCCCTCCGCCGGACCCCGCGCAGGCGGTGCCCGGCAGGTAGTGGTCGGAGGTGCGGCTGAAGACCGCGTCGGGCGCGTGCACGTTGTAGGCCGCGGCGCACTCGACGGCGACGTAGGTCCCGGCGCGGGCTCCGGCGGGCGCCAGGACGGCGGCGATCGCCGCCAGCGCGAGCAGGGCCATCGTGCCGACCAGGATCCGGCGGGCTCGTACGTTGCTCATCTCTCCTCCTTGGGCATGGGGTTCAGGGATCGGGCTCAGTGTTCGAACCGAAACTCGTGGCGCGACGCGGCGGGGGGCGCGTACGCGGGGGCGGGAGCGATCACGGGCGGCGGCGGCGGCGCGGCGGGCTGGGCCTCCGTCCGCTCCTGACGGGATCGCCGGATGCGGGGCGCACGACGCCGGGCGGGCCGCCGCTCGCCGGGCTTTGCCTTCCGGCCCGCCAGGCGCCGCTCGGGCGGGGCGGCCGGCGGCCTCGTCCGCTGTTCGCGCGCCGGTGCCGGCGCGGGCGGGGCCTCGACGGCCGGTGCCTGGGCCGCGCTCGGCAGCGCCAGGCCGACGTCCGGCGGCGGAGGCGGCGGCTCGGGCTCGGCGAGCAGCGCGGGAAGCGAGGCCAGGACCGCGAGCACGGCGAACGCGATCGCCGCGATCCTGCCCACGCTCGCCCACCTGATCTGCCTCGCGGCCATGGGGCCCTGAGAGCCATGCGGGCCCTTTCTCTCCCCCTCGCATCAGGTCGCGGCTGTAGCCGCTATCGTCGCCCGTCGCCATGGCCAGGCACTACGAACTCGTGCTCATGCTCGACCCCGAGGCGGAGGACTCCGCCCGCGACCGGGTTGCCGACGACGTGCGCAAGCAGATCGAGTCGGCGGGCACGCTCGACAAGGCCGACAACTGGGGAATGCGGAAGATGGCCTACGAGATCCGCCAGCGAAACGAGGCGGATTACCGCTACTACCGCTTCCAGGGCGAGAACGAGCTGCTCGAGCGGCTCGACCACAACCTGAAGATCGCCGAGGGAACCCTGCGCTTCCGGATCTTCAAGATCGATCCGGAGTCGCCGAGCGACCCCCCGCCGGCCACCGAGCGCGTCCTCACCCCGGACCGCGAGGATCGCCGCGAGGCGCGCGAGTCCCGCCGCGGCCCCCGCCGCGAGGAATAACCCCGCACTCAGCGGGGTTTGCACAAACGACACAGGTTTCCGGGGGGAAGGGCGGCCGCCCCGGCGCCTAAGATCGATGCACGGAATCCAGGAATAAGGAGTGACTGACTTTGGGCGCGAGCAACATAAATAGAGTGACGATCACGGGGAACCTCACCAAGGATCCCGAGCTGCGTTCCACCCCCAGCGGGACCTCGGTCTGCAAGCTTCGGGTCGCCGTCAACAGCCGGCGCAAGGACGGCGCCAGCGGCGAGTGGGTGGACAAGCCGAATTACTTCGACGTGACGGTCTGGGGGGCGCAGGGCGAGAACTGCGCCAACTACCTCTCCAAGGGCCGTCCGGTGGCGGTCGACGGCCGCCTCGACTGGCGCGAGTGGGAGAACCAGGAGGGCCAGAAGCGCCAGGCCGTCGAGATCATCGCCGACAACGTCCAGTTCCTGGGCTCTCGTGACGGCTCGGGGGGCGGCAACGGCAACGGCTTCCAGGCCAAGTCCGACGTCCCGGCCGACACCTCCGACTTCCAGGAGGCGGGCGTCGGCAGCGGCGGCAGCGGCGGTGGCGACGGAGGCGACGACATTCCGTTCTAGGACCCGCTCGACGCCGTCCACTCCTATCCCTGAAGGGGCCCCGTTTCGGCGGGGCCTCTTCGTTTTTCCCCAGCTACCATCCGCCCGCGATGGCTAGACAACAGAGATCAAGTTCGGGCGGCGGTTCGGGCGGCGGCAGCGGAGGGCCCGGAGGCAGGGGCCGGGGCAGGGGCAAGGGCCTCAGCGATCGCGGACGCCCGCGCAAGTACACGAAGATCAACGTCGAGCGGATCGACTACAAGGACCTCGGTCTGCTCCGGCGCTTCATCTCCGACCGCGGCAAGACGCGCTCCCGGCGGGTCACGGGGCTCTCCCGTTCCCACCAGCAGCAGCTGGCGCTCGCCGTGAGGCGCGCCCGCGAGCTGGCGCTGCTCCCCTACGTCGGCGAACGCTGATGGCACAGGCGGTACTGCTCAAGGACGTCGAGAGCCTCGGCGAGGCCGGCGACGCCGTCGACGTCTCACCGGGGTACCTGCGCAACTACCTGATCCCGCGCAAGCTGGCCCAGCCGGCGACCACCGCGTCGCTCGAGGAGGCGCAGCGGCGGCGCGAGCGCGCCGAGGAGCGCGAGGCGCAGGCGGCCGAGAAGGCTGATGAGACGGCGGCGCTGCTCGGCAAGACGGTTTTGACGATCACCCACCGGGCCGGCGAGGACGGCAAGCTGTTCGGCTCGGTCACCTCGAACGAGATCGCGGACGCGATCCAGGCCGCCCGCGGCCTCAAGGTGGACCGCAAGAAGATCAGGCTCGAGGAGCCGATCCGCGAGACCGGGACCTTCATGGTGGAGGTCGAGGTCGGCGGCGGGGTCACCGCGAACGTGAAGACGATCGTCGCCGAGGCGAAGTAACCGATCGTTCACAGGTAGCTCGCAAAACGCCCAAGTTTCATCGGCCTACTGCGCTTGCGCCATGTTTTTTGGCTCTGGGTGTGCTTTTGTACGCGCTTCGGCGGGGGGCGATTTTCCCGCCGGACCGACCTCAAGCATCAGGGGAGTGCCCGCCCCGGCGGTGATGCGATGACGCGTGCGTAAGGAGCCGATGGCAACCGCAGAGAAAACAGCTGGAATCGTCCCCCCGCAGAACCTCGAGGCCGAGGAGTCGGTGCTCGGGGCGATGATGGTCTCCGAGGCGACGATCGACCCGGTCGTGCTCGACGTCCGCCTGCATACCGACGACTTCTACCGCGACCGCCACCGCACGATCTTCGACGCGATCGTTCGGCTCAAGGAGGCCGCCGAGCCCGTCGACGTCCTCACCGTCTCCGAGTCGCTCACCCAGAGCGGAGAGCTCGACCAGGTCGGAGGCAAGGACCTGGTCGCCAGCCTCGCCGCCAAGGTCCCCGCCCCCGGCAGCGCCCGCCACTACGCCAAGATCGTCAAGCAGAACGCGCTGCTGCGGCGGCTCGGCAGCGCCGGCCAGCAGATCAAGGCGCTGGTCGACGAGCGGGGCGGCGATCCCTCCGACATGGTCGAGCAGGCCGAGCGGCTGCTGTTCCAGGTCGCCCACGAGGACCGCGCCGCCGACTTCCGCGAGATCGGCGAGATCCTCGAAGAGGAGATCGACAAGCTCGAGGAGCTCGCCAAGGGAGGCGCAGACGTCACCGGGACTCCCTCGGGGTTCCGGGAGATCGATGCGCTCACCGGCGGCTTCCAGCCCGGCAACCTGATCGTGATGGCCGGCAGGCCGTCGATGGGCAAGTCGGCCGCGATCTGCAACGTCGCGGAGAACGTCGCCCTCAAGCACAACAAGCCCGTGGCGCTGTTCTCGCTGGAGATGTCGGAGATGGAGCTCTCCCACCGCTTCATCGCCTCGCAGTCCAGGCTCTCGGGGGACCGGCTGCGAAAGGGTCGGGTCTCCACCAAGGACTGGCCGAAGGTGGTCGAGGCCTGCAACAGGCTCTCCACCGCGCCGCTGTGGATCGACGACTCCTCGGATCTCGGGCTCCTCGAGCTCCGGGCCAAGGCGCGCCGCCTGCACGCGCAGGAGAAGGGCCGCGGCAGCGACGGGCTCGGGCTGATCATCGTCGACTACCTCCAGCTGATGCGCGCGGACGACCCGCGGGCGAACAGGGTCGAGCAGGTGTCGCAGTTCAGCCGCGGCCTGAAGATCCTCGCCCGCGAGCTCCAGGTGCCCGTGATCGCCGTCTCCCAGCTCTCCCGCGCGCCCGAGCAGCGCCCGGACAAGCGCCCGATCCTCTCCGACCTCCGTGAGTCCGGTGCGATCGAGCAGGACGCGGACGTCGTCTGCTTCCTCTACCGCGACGAGTACTACAACCACGAGTCCGAGGAGCCGGGGATCGCGGAGATGATCTTCGCCAAGCACCGCAACGGCCCGATCGGCACCGTCCGGCTCGTCTTCCTCGAGCACTACCCGAAGTTCGCGGACCGGGCCCGCGAGGAGAAGCCGGTCGAGCAGAGCGCCGGCGAGGGGCCACCGCTGGAGGGCATGGCGGACACAGGCGACGGCTGAGGTGATCTCTCCGGTTCCACAGCCCGGGCAGCGGCCCACCTGCCCGATCGGCGCCTGCGACGGATCCGGCTGGATCCTCGGGCCCGAGGACGTCGCGCGCGAGTGCGAGTGCCGCAGCCGCACGGTCGCCCGCGCCCGGTTGCGCGGCGTCGCGTCGGTGATCCCGGCCAAGTACCGCGGCGTCTCCTTCGACCGTCCGCCGGTGACCCTGATCAGCGAGCTGGCCGTCCAAGAGGTCAAGAACTATTGCCGGGATCTACCCGACCGCCTGGATACAGGCAGAGGACTGTGGTTCTTCGGCGATCCAGGAACGGGCAAGACGACGCTCGCGATGCTGGTCTCGAAGACCGCGCTCGAGCTGGGGCGCTCGGTCGCGATCTACTCCCTGCCGAAGCTGCTCAGCCGCATCCGCGACTCCTACGACGCCCAGACCGGCGAGCAGTCCTACGCGGAGCTGTTCGAACGCCTCACCAGCGTGGACCTGCTCCACATCGACGACCTCGGCGCCGAGAAGACCAGCGAGTGGGTCCTGGAGCAGCTCTACGCGCTCGTCAACGAGCGCTACGAGACCCAGCGGTCCCTGATCGTCACCACGAATGAGGACGTCCCAAGGCTGGAGGAACAGTTCGGGGAGCGCATCGTCTCCCGACTGGTGGAGATGTGCGACACGGTGCCGCTGTTCGGCGACGACAGCCGCTGGCGCGGAGCCGACGCCGCCCCGCCCGGCGCAGGCGAGGACCTGGGCGACAGCTCGATGTCCTCGGTGGGCCCGCTCGACCACTAGTCAGCGGGGCTCCGCTCCGCCCTCCATAATCCCCGCGTGCCCGGGATAGTCATAGTCGGCGCCCAGTGGGGCGATGAGGGCAAGGGAAAGGTCACCGACCTGCTCGCCGAGCGGGCCGACGTCGTGATCCGCTTTCAGGGCGGCAACAACGCGGGCCACACGATCATCCGCGGCGAGGACGTCTTCAAGTTCCACCTGATCCCCTCGGGGATCCTCTATCCGCGCAAGATCTGCGCGATCGGCAACGGCGTGGTCATCGACCCGCGCGTGCTGACCGGCGAACTCGAGGGTCTGCGCCAGCGGGGGGTCGACATCAGCGGCCTGCGGATCTCGGCCAACGCCCACCTGATCATGCCCTACCACGTGCTGCTCGACACGGCCGGCGAGCTGAAGCTGGGCAAGCTGGAGATCGGGACGACCCGGCGGGGCATCGGTCCCTGCTACGCGGACAAGGCCTCGCGCCTCGGCATCCGGGTCCAGGACATGCTGGACGAGAAGATCCTGCGCCAGAAGATCAAGGCGGCATTGGAGCCCAAGCGCCAGGCGCTCCAGGAGCTCGAGGTGGAGCGCAAGAAGCTGATCAAGGAGGCCAAGGAGGAGGGCGGTACCGAGGAACTCGACTCGTTCGACCCGAGGTTGGACCTGCACGCGATGGTCGAGGAGTTCGTCACCTACGGCCACAGGCTGGAGCCCTACATCACCGACACCGCGCGACTCTGCTGGGACACCCTGGACAACGGGCGGACGGTGCTGTTCGAGGGGGCGCAGGGGATCATGCTCGACCTCGACCACGGCACCTATCCCTTCGTCACGTCCTCCAACCCCGTCGCCGGCGCGGCCTGCGTCGGCGCCGGCGTAGGCCCCTCGGACATCGACGAGGTCTGGGGCATCGCCAAGGCGTACGCGACCCGCGTGGGGGCCGGCCCCTTCCCGACCGAGCTCGAGGACGAGATCGGCGAGCAGCTCCGTGAGCGAGGCGGAGAGGTCGGCACCACAACCGGGCGCCCGCGGCGCTGCGGATGGATGGATGTGGTCGCACTGCGTTACGCAGTCCGGCTGAACACGATGACCGCCTTGGTGATCACGAAGCTCGACGTGCTGGCCGGAATGGAGAAGCTGAGGGTGTGCACTCGCTACCGCCATCCTGACGGCGCGGTCTTCGACGAGTTCCCCTACCACCAGTCGATCATCCACACGGTCGAGCCCGAGTATGAGGAGCTGCCCGGTTTCGAGGCCGACATCGGCGACTGCCGCCGCGAGGAGGACCTGCCGAAGGAGGCGCGGGACTACCTCGAGGCCGTGGCCGACCATGCGGGCGCGCCGGTCAAGCTCGTCGGCGTGGGCCCCGACCGCGACCAGGTGGTCTGGATGGGCAAGGAGGCGGAACCCCGCCTCCGCGCGGCCGCCTGAGGCTGCCCCGCTAGCTCAGCGCGCCGACGGCGGCCTGGGCCTCCGTCTCGTGCATGCCGGGCAGGATGCCCTGCTGCTCTCCCCGGCGCTCTCCGCGGCGCAGGATCCGCAGCCCGATGATGGTTGCCGCCAGGACTGCGGTCACGCCGAGGCTGAGCTGGACCGAGAGGATTCCCTCGCGGCTCCAGTACACGTCGCGCAGGTCGAGCAGCAGGGCCGCCTCGTCGAAGGTGAGGCCGACGCCCGCGCCGAAGCCGAAGGAAAGGATCTCCTCCAGCCGCTCGTTCTGCGTGGCCAGTCCCCAGCCGCCGGCGCCGAAGGCGACCGCGATCCCGGGCACGAAGTGGTGGATGTGGCGGCCGCTGACCTGCAGCGGCCGGATCGGCCACCAGCCCCCGCGCTGCCCATAGGTGGAGAGCCGCATCAGGGCGAACGCGCCGACGAATCCGTTCAGCATGTTGAAGAGGATCGTCTCGCGATGGGGCGTGTCCTCATAGCCCTCGACAGCGACCGCGACCGTGTCCCGAGTGGCAAGCGCCGCCGCGTCGAACGGCGTGTCGGGCGTCGGGACGTGCTCGCTCTCCCGGCGGCGGCGGGCGAGGCGGAGGTACTCGCCTCCGATCACCGCGCCGGCCATCGCCACCGCGACCGCCGCCAGGCCCTTGGTCCAGCGGTCGGCGGCGAGGGACTGCCTGCGGCGCGCGAGCGGACCCACTAAAGAAGAACCAGGTTCGCGGCCTTGATCCCGCGGGTCACGCCGCGGAAGTCCAGGACGAGCTGCGCCTCCGACACGACCCGCTCGTAGTCCACGTCAGGGTGCGCGGTGACGATGCAGACCAGGTCGCTCGCACCGAGGGCCTCATCGAGGGAGACCGACTTCAGGTCGAGCTCGGAGAGCTCCGGGACGTAGGGGTCGTGGTAGGAGAGCTCGGCTCCGAGCTCTCGCGTGAGCCGGATGATCTTCAGCGCGGGGGACTCGCGGATGTCCCCCACCCCGGCCTTGTAGGAGGCGCCCAGGATCAGCACTCTTCGACCCATTGACCGCCTTGCCAGCGCTGTTCAAGCGCGTGCTCGATGCGGTTCACGCACCACAGGGGCTGGTTCTGGTTGATCTTCCCGGCCAGCTCGACGAACTCGGGGTAGAAGTCGTGCTCGCGGGCCTTGAACGCGAGGTAGAAGGGATCGATCGGGAGGCAGTGGCCGCCCATGCCGGGGCCGGGGTCGAAGCGCATGAAACCGAACGGCTTGGTGGCGGCGGCGTCGACGACCTCCCAGACGTCGATCTTGAGCCGCTCGCAGAGCTGCGCCAGCTCGTTGACGAGCGCGATGTTGACCGAGCGGAAGATGTTCTCGAGCAGCTTCGTCAGCTCGGCGGGCTCGGGCGCCGGAGACGCGGACGACTTCGTCGCAGATCTCGCTGTAAAGGGCGGCCGCGCGCTCGGTGCACTCCTCGGTCAGGCCCCCGACGACCTTCGGGGTGGTGCGGACCGTGAAGTCGGTGCGCCCGGGGTCGATTCGCTCGGGGGAGAACGCGAGGTGGAAGTCGCGGCCTGCGGCGAGGCCCGATTCCTCGAGGATCGGCCGCAGGCGCTCGCGGGTGGTTCCGGGATAGGTCGTCGACTCGAGGCAGACCAGCTGTCCGCGCTGGAGCTCGGCGGACAGAGCCGTCGCCGCGTCGATCAGGTACGTCAGGTCGGGCGCGCGCGCCTGGTCGAGCGGGGTGGGAACGCAGATGATCACCGCGTCGCAGGGACGCAGGTCCTCGTAGTGGTGTCGCCGCCAGTCTCTGCGCCACGGCCGCGAGGCTCTCCGAGGAGACGTCCTCGATGTAGCTCTCGCCGGCGCGCAGGGCGTCCACCTTGCGCGGGTCGGTGTCGAGGCCGACCACGTCGTGACCCTCCTCGGCGAACGCGAGCGCCAGGGGCAGGCCGACGTAGCCGAGGCCGATGATCCCGATCTTCATCGGCGCCAGTCTAGAAGGAGGGTCCGGCCCGGTTACTTTTCTTCTTTTTCTTCTTCTTCTCGCACTTCTTCGCGGCAGCAGCGCCCGCCTTGCCCTTCTTTTTCTTCTTCTTGCACTTCTTCTTCTTCGTCGTCGGGCGCCGGCTCCGCGGCCGGTTCGCAGCCAGGCTGAGAGACCACGGCGGGAGGGCCCGCGGGGGTCCCATTGGACAGCCAGGCGCCCCGCATCCGCCCGTGAAGCCGCCGAACAGCGTGCAGATTCCCTGATCGGCGGGATTCGGGCAACCGGGGCCGGCAGACTCTCCAGCTGGTGACAACGGCCCCGTTCGTCGGTGCCGCGCCCAGCGGGTCGAACGGGTCGCCCGCGAATGGCGTTGCCGCCGCACTGCTGAATGGCAGGGAGATCGGCTGATCTCGCAGGTGACCGGCGGGCCGCCGTCGAGAATGTCAGCGTCGACTTGTACTTGATGGATCGGCGTTGAGCGTCAGTGCACCGGCCGCCTGGTCGTAGCTGCCGGTGATCACCCGGGACCCGGATCGCCTCGATATTGAGCGTGCCCGGAATCTCGTACCTGGTGCGACCTCGATCTGGATCTGGTAAAGCGGGAAGTCGAAGGCTCCCGGGTTCTCGTCGTCAAGCGTGAAGGTCCGGTGGTCCCGGACGCGTACTCGACCGTCAGGACGATCGGATTCGGCGTCACGTTGTCGTCGACGATCTTGATCGGGTTGGGCGAGCCGCTGATCTTCATGTAGCCGTGGTCGAGCTGGATCGTCCGAGATCGGCACTGGCCGTACCGGCTCCCAGCATCGCAGTGACGACGCAGGCTCCGAGCAGGCCCGCCCGAACCACCGGATGTTTCTTGGCTTTCAATCTCTTCTCCGTTCCCTGGCCGACCGGCACAGCGTAGGGGGCGAACGTGAGGGGTTGGTCCGTAGAAAGCCGCGAACCTCCCGAGCGGACCGCGCACGGGGATACTCCAGGGCCATGTGGCGCTGGCCATGCCTGCTGATCTGCCTCGGTGCCTGCCTGTGGCCGTCCTCGGCCATGGCGAGCCCGCTCGGGCTCCGCGACTGCCGCCAGGCCAGAGGGGGTCCATCAGTGCTCCGGGCTGGTCACGAGCTGGGACGGGGTCCCTCTCGACGCCACGGTCACCCTGCCCTCGGCGTCGGCCAAGCGCCGGCCGCTCGTGGTCAACCTCCACGGGTTCGGCAACAGCAAGCACGAGTACCTCGACCCCGCCTCCCGGGCGTACACCGGACAATGCCTTCAACTGGGCCAAGCGCAGAAACGCATTGCTCACCTACACCTCGCGGGGGTTATGGGGCTCATGCGGCACCCCGGAGTCGAGGGCGGCGAACCCGGGCCCCTGCGCGCGGGGCTACATCCACCTGGCCGACGTCCGCTACGAGGTCCGCGACACGCAGGAGCTGATCGGCCGGCTCGTGGACGAGGGCGTCGTGCACCCGAGGAAGATCGGGGTCACCGGCGACTCCTACGGAGGGGGCCAGTCGTTCATGCTGGCCGCCCTCAGCGACCGCACGATGCTGACCGACGGCCGGCTTGTGCGCTGGCGGAGCCCGCCGGGCCGGCCGCTGCGCCTGGCGGCAGCCGCGCCCGTGATTCCCTGGACCGACCTGCTCTCGGCGATCGCGCCGAACGGGCGCGAGCTTCGCCCACACGATCACGCCCCGGCCGGCGAGCGGGAATCCGGTGGGCATCTTCAAGATCACGGTCGCCCACGCCCATCCTGCTCGCTGCCCAGTTCGCGATCGGCCCTGGACAACCGGTGGGCGAGCCCTTCGTCTTCGGGCGGCCCGATGGGGTTCCTGGCGCCGCCGGGGACGGACCCGGAGGCGGACGTCGCCGGCTGGGTGGCGCGGGCCGACAGCGGGGAGCCCTACGACGATGCCGATGCGCGCCGGATCGTCTCGCTGCTCCAGCGCTTCCACTCCGCCTACCAGCTCGACTCGAGCCACCGACCGCCGCCCTCTGTTCGTCGGCAGCGGCTACACGGACGATCTCTTCCCCGTGGACGAGGCGGTCGAATTCGTGAACCGGGCCAAGCGGCTCTATCCCGGGCTGCCGGTCTCGATGTTCCTCGGCGACTACGGACACCAGCGCGCCGCCAACAAGTCCCTCCAGCGCGAGCGGCTCATCATCGGCATCCGGCACTGGTTCCACCGCTATGTGAAGGCTAAAAAACAAATCAAGGGGAAGGGCACGAAGAAGCGCAAGGGCGCAAAGACGGCCGGCAGTGCCAAGCGGGGCAAGGATCTCACCGGGGTTCGGGCCTTCACGCAGACCTGTCCACGAGGTGCGCCCTCGAGCCGGGTTGATGTTCGCCAGGACCTACGGCGGCCTCGCGAGGGGCGAGGTGCGACTCAACTCGCCGGCCGAGCAAACCATCAGGTCCAACGGCGGCGATCCCCAGGCCTGCGCTAGGCGATCGATCCCGTCAGCGGCGGCGGGGACGCCTGCGCCACGGTGCCAGCCGGCACCGCCGCCGGCACGGCCACCTACACCCGCCCGGTCGGCGGCCGCGGCTTCACGCTAGGTCGGCTCCCCCACGATGCGGGCCACGATCGCCACCTTCCGCCAACCCGGACCTGACCCAGATCGCCGGCCGGCTCTGGGACATCGGACCCGACGGCCGGCAAACCCTGATAGCCCGCGGCTTCTACCGGCCGCTGGTCGGCAGGCAGGAACATCTGGCAGCTCCATCCCGGGGCCTGGCGATTCGAGCCCCCCGGCCACACGGTCAAGCTCGAACTGCTCGGCAACGACCAGCCCTTCGGCCGCCCGCCCACGAGCAACTTCGAGCTCTCGGTGCGCGAGCTGCTGTTGAAGCTGCCCGTCCGCGCGCGCCCCAACTGCAAGTTGATCCGCCCGGTCAAGCTGCTCCGCCCGCGAGGCAGCACGCTGGCACCGGGCTGGAAGCCGCGACGGGGTCGCAAATGCGGCGGCAAGCGGCGCTCCGGCTGAGGCGGTCGAGGGATGGGCCGTACAGGGATCGAACCTGTGACCTTGAGATTAAGAGTCTCCTGCTCTACCAGCTGAGCTAACGGCCCTGGGGCGCTCGGTGAGCGCCGGGCGCGAAGTATAGGAACGGCGGCGCGGGTACGCGGCTACGGCGCCAGGCCGGTCCGCCGGCGCCGAGGCCGCCGCCACCGAGCCCGCCGCCCGAACCGATGCCCTCGAGCGGGTTGCCCTGATCGCCGCCGAGCTGCTCCTCCTGCTGCGCCTGCTGCTTGCGGAGCCTGGCGATCGCCTCGGAGATCTGGGTGCCCAGCTGCTGGGCCTGCGCAAGCGCCGCATCGACCTGCTTGGCCTGCTTCGGAGTGCCCATCGCCTTGGCCTGCGCCGCGGCCGCCTCGGCGCCCTTGACGTCGCCGGCCCGGTAGAGGGAGTCGGCGATGGTCAGATAGATGTCGGCCGACGGTTGCTGCTCGACGATCAGCTGCTGGCTCTGGGCCGCAGCCTTCCAGCTCGCCACCGCCGCCTCGGCGTTGCGGAGGACGTCGCTGGTCGAGCTCCCCTGCTGCGCCTCGAGGATCGAGTCGTAGGCGAGTCCGGTGTAGGTGCGGAACGCGAACAGCGCCGTCGAGGAGTTCACGTTGCCCTGCGCGGCCTTCACGTAGCGGTTCCACGCCTCGCCCCCCTGCCGGAGCTCGTCCTCGCCCTCGGAGGAATAGGTGATGAGCCCCGTCTCCGCGTCCTGTTCGGCGTTCCGGCTGCCCGACTGGTAGTAGAGGGAGACCAGCTCGGCCAGGGCCGCGGTGTCGTTCGGATTCGCCTGGAGCCGCTTCTGGATGTCCTCGATCTCGTTGTCGAAGGGGTTCTCGTCGGGGTCGTCCGCGCCGAAGAGGTCGCGGAGCGGCTGGGTGAAGTCCCCGCCGAAGTCGCTCCCGACGCCGAGGAAGACGAAGCTGAGCCCGAAAACCGCGGCCAGGGTCCCGAACACGACCCGCACCACGTTCTTGCGCCGGGGGCTTGTCAGGTCGAACAGCACGGGCGCGAAGGGTAGCTACAAGCCTCAGGCCGAGCTAAGCCGACGTGCCGGAGGCCGCGTCGCCGGGTGGCGGCTCCACGCCCAGCTCCGACTCGTAGGGCTCGCTCGGCGGCCTGCCGATCAGCTTCGAGAGCTGCAGGCTCCCCTCGAAGAGGAGGAACAGCGGTCCCATCGAGATCAGCATCGTGACCGGGTCGGTGCCGGGCAGCAGCATCGCGGCGACGGCCACGACCAGGATCGCGTAGCGGCGGTTCTGGGCGAGCTGCTCCGGGGTGACGATGCCGAGCCGCGTGACGGCGAGGATCCCGATCGGGACCTGGAACAGGAGCCCGATCGCGAGCCAGGGTGGTGACGAAGAAGCCGTAGTAGTCCTTCGCGCGAACCTCGATGTTGAACTCGTCCTGCGTTGAAGTTGAGGAGGAAGTCGACGGCGGCCGGCATGACGACGAAGTAGGCGAACAGCGACGCCGGCGATGAACAGGAAGGGGATCGCGATCAGGAACGGGACGACCGCCTTGCTGCTCGCGCGGTGTCGAGGGCCGGGCAGGACGAAGGCGTAGGCCTGGTAGAGGATCACCGGCAGCGACGAGCAGGAGGCGCCGAGTAGCCGGCGATCTCGACAGCGTGGTGAAGAACGGCTCGGTGACGCCGATGGTGAGCGGCTGCGTCGAAGTTGTCGGGCAGCGGCTTGTTGGCGAGCTCGAGCAGCTGGTCGTTCTGCCAGAAGCAGAGCGCCGAAGGCCACGCCGATCACCAGCAGGCAGATGACGATCCTCGTGCGGAGCTCGTCGAGATGCTCGACCAGCGTGAGGCGATCCTCGAAGGCAACGGGCCGCAGCCGCGCCACGGCTATCCCCGGCTAGGCCTTGTTCTCGGTGACGACCTCGCCCTCGACCGTCTCGGTGGAGGCGGAGGGCGCGGAGGTCGGCGAGGTGGCCTTGCTCGACTCGAGCTCGGCCGCTTCTCGACACGTCGTCCTTGTCCTTGTCCCCGGAGATCGACCCGCGGAACTCGCGGATTCCCCGGCCCATCGAACGGCCGAGTTCGGGCAGCCGCTTGGGCCCGAAGATGATCAGGACGATCACGAGGACGATCGCGATCTCGAGTGGTCCGATATTTCCTGGCACGGGGGGCATGCTACCGGCAATCGCCGCGAGCCGGTGAAATCCCGCCCAGTGGGCGCTACCGGCGCTCGGAGGTCTCGAAGTTGAGGTAGAAGCGGCTGGCCGTCGGCTCCGCCTGGCCCTGGTATTCGAGCCGCGGCGCGGTCGCCGTAGGCGTTCTCCACCGGCCCGTCGAGGCGCATGAACGAGATCTGCCCGATCGGCATCCCGTGGTAGATCGTGATCGGCAGGTTCGCGAGGTTCGATAGCTCGAGGGTGAGGTTCCCCTCGAAGCCCGGATCGACGAAGCCGGCGGTCGAGTGGATCACGAGGCCGAGCCTGCCCAGGGACTCTTCCCCTCGAGCCTGGCAACGAGGTCGTTCGGCAGGCTGACCCGCTCAAGCGTCTGGCCCAGCACGAACTCCCCCGGATGGAGCACGAACGGCTGGTTGTCCTCGACCTTGACCAGCGAGGTCAGCTCCTCCATCGGCTTGCGGACGTCGATGAACGGGTAGCGGGTGTTGTTGAAGACGCGGAAGCTGCGGTCGACGCGCACGTCGACGCTGGAGGGCTGGACCAGCCCCTCCTCGTAGGGGTCGAAGACGAGTCGCCGGCCTCGATCTCCGCCTTGATTCCGCGATCGCTGAGGACCATGTGGCCAGTTTATTCGCGCCTGTGGCGCGATCGGCGGCGTCAGGCCGCCGCCGCGATGCGGCCGCATTTAGCCCAACTTTTCGCCTAAAGGTCTCGTGCCTGAGGCCCGATATGAGCCACACGATGAACGCTCCGAAGCGCACGAAGACGGTCGACGAAAGCGCACGCTCCCGCGAGGGCATGCACGTCTGCCCCTCCTGCAGCTCCAACCTGGTCCAGCCGGTCCAGTGGTTCGAGCAGAGTTACGCCCAGTGGCACGTCGACCTGCGCTGCCCCGAGTGCGAATGGCTCGGCCGCGGCGCCTTCAGCCAGGACGAGGTCGACCTGTTCGACGAGGAGCTCGACCGCGGCGCACAGCACATGATCGAAGACCTGCGCAAGCTGACCCGGGCGAACATGGAGGAGGAGGCCGACCGCCTGGCCTCCGCCCTCGCCACCGACAGCGTTCTTCCCGAAGACTTCTAGGGATCGATCCCGACTGCGGCGAAGGCGTCCTGATCGCCGAATGAGCGCCAGCGGACCACCAGGCCGTCTCGGACGGTGAATACCAGCGCGTAAGGGGCAATGTCGACGGCGATGCCGCTGTACCGGCCCCACTGGCGCTGATTTCGAATCAGCGCGACCACCTCGTCTCCAGCGCTGACTACGTCCTCCACCTCGAACTCGAGATCCCGCCAGGCCTCCAGCCACAGGCGCCAATACGCCCGGACGCCGTCATGGCCCCGGTACGTGCCCGCGAGCTGGGCACCATCGAGGACCCCGCCATCCGGGCGAGGGGTGTCCTGCGCTATCCACTCGATGTCGGGCGAGTAGAACTCGAAGACCTCCTCGTGCTCGCGCCGGGCGAACATCTCGAGCAGTCGGCGAACGAGCTGCACATTCTCATCCGACATCAGGAATACCTCTCGACCATTCCGTCGGCGATCAGTGCCAGCAGCCGGCGCTCGTCGTCGCTGAAGTCCTCGCCCCGGAGGACCTCCTTGGCGGCGGCGACCCGCTCTCCCGCGATCTCACGCACCCGCTCGAGGGCGCCGGTCGCGGCGATCCGGTCACACATGGCCTCCGCGGCTGCGGCGTCGAGGTCTCGCAACTCGGCGGACTCGAGCTCTGGGTCCTCCTGGCGGGCCCAGATCAGGGGCAACGTCACGGTGCCGTCGAGCAGGTCGGCCCCGCGGGCCTTGCCGGTCGCTCCGGCGGCCCGGTGACGTCAAGCACGTCATCGAGGAGCTGAAAGGCGAGCCCGATCTGCCGCCCGAACTCGGCGAGCGGCTCGGCGCCGGGTGCCCCGGACGCCTGCCGCCCGACCCGGCATGCGGCCTCGAACAGCCGTGCGGTCTTGAGCGCGGACCGCTCGAGATAACGCTCCTCGGTGATGGTGATGTCGTAGGCGTCGTGGCGCTGGGCGAGCTCACCGCGGGCGAGCGCGACCGAGGCGTAACTCGGCTCGGCCACCTCCGGCCCGCCGCCGTCGATCGCCAGCTCCGCGAACGCGCGGGAGAACAGCAGGTCTCCGACCCCGACCGCCGGTCCCGGCCGGCCCGGGCGAAGACCGTGGGCGGTCCGCGCCGGACGGGGGCGCCGTCGAGGACGTCGTCGTGGACGAGGGTCGCCATGTGGACGAGCTCCACCGCGACCGCGGCGCGCACGGCGCGGTCACCGGCCTCGCTGCCCGCCGCGATCAGGACCAGCAGGGGGCGCAGGCGCTTGCCGCCGGCGGCGAGGGTGGCACCCGCCTCCTCACCGAGGTCGGGGCCGTGGCTGGCCGCGATCTCCCCGAGGCGGCTCTCGACCTCCCCGAGGCGGGCGGGAATCCAGGCGCCGGCCGTTCGATTACGGCGGTGACGGGGGCGGGGACGGCCGATTTCCCCATCAGCCCCTGCGGGTGGCGCTGTGGATCGCGATGACCGCCGGCGGTCAACAGCCAGCGGATCTGCTCGAACCCGGCGGCGTCCATCTTCGCTGCCAGCTCGCGGGGCTCTGGGAAGGTGCGCACCGACTCGGGTAGATAGCTGTAGGCGTCGGAGTCTCCCGCGAAGGTGCCGAGGACCGGCACGAGCTTGTCGAACCACATCGAGTAGAAGCTCGACAGTGGCTCGCGCTGGGGACGGGTGATCTCCAGGATCACCAGGCGCCCGCCGGGACGAGGACCCGCGCCATCTGCTCCAGCCCTCCTGCAGGTCAGCCAGGTTGCGCGCGCCGAAGCCCGACCGTGACCGCGTCGAAGCTCTTCTCCCCGTAAGGAAGGTCCAGCGCGTCGGCCCAGCCGAACTCCACGGCGAGCCCCTGCTCACCCGACTTCGCGCGGGCGAGCTCCAGCATCGCTCGGAGAAGTCACTGCCGACGACCCTCCCGTCGGGACCGATCCGCCTGCGCAACTCCAGCGCGATGTCCCCTGTGCCGCAGCAGATGTCGAGGGCGTCGGAGCCGGGTCCGACCTCCGCCAGGTCAACCGCCCGCTCGCGCCACTGGTGGTGGAGCCCGGCGGTGATCGCCGAGTTCATCAGGTCATAGACACCCGAGATCCGGTCGAACATCCCACGGACGTCGCTGGCGAACTCCTCCGAGTCGCGCTCGGGCTGTCCGCCGCCTGCTCGGTCTCCCCCGACGCTTCCATGCGCCGAGATTACCCCGGGTCAATCGAGGAACGCCAAGAACGCGACCAGGTCGTCGCGCTTGCGCGGCGCCAGGCCCCTCGTAGGACATGATCCCCGGCCCCACCACCAGCGAGCGCTCGATCGCGGCCGGCGGCAGCCGCCGCCCGATCTCGGTGAGCTGGGACCGGGTCCGTCGTTCCCGTTGTCGCCGATCCGGTGGCAGGCGCCGCAGCCCGACTGCGCGTAGACGTCCTTCCCGGCCTCGAGCTCCTCGGCGACCTCGGCGTCCACCTCCTGCGTCGGGGTGGAAGCGGAGGACTCACAGGCTGCGAAGGCGACGGCACAGAGCAGGCCCGCCGCGACGGCGGCGTCCGCATCGCTGGTCGAGGGAGGCGAGGAACGCGGTCAGGTCGTCCTGTTTCTGCTGGGGCATGCTCGGAGGAGGGCATGATCCCGGGGCCGACCTCCAGCGAGCGGTCGATCGCCTCCCTGGCAGGCGCCTGGCGATGTCCGTCAGCTCCGGCCCGGGGCCGCGTTTCCGTTCTCGCCGATCTTGTGGCAGGCCCCGCAGCCCGACTGCCCGAAGACTACTTGCCCGCCCGAGCTCCAGGTTGGCCACCTCCAGTTCGACCTCGTTCGGCGAACCGGCGTTGGCGCCGAGGAAGGTCAGGTAGGCCATCGCGATGATGGTCAGGATGCCCGCCGTGGTCGCGATCGGCCGCCGTTCCGGGCGCCGCTCGGGATTGCGGTCGTAGAACGGCAACAACAGCAACAGCACCATGCAGATCGTCGGGATCCCGATCGTGGCCACCGGAGTCAGCTCGGCCGGCTTGATCACCCGCAGCAGCTCGAACAGGAAGAAGAAGTACCACTCGGGACGCGGCACGTAGGTGGTCGTCGTCGGGTCCACCTTCGGCCCCAGCTCGGCGCCGAGGACGACCGACATCACGGCGATCACGATGACGACGATGAACACCATCACCGAGTCCTTCAGCACCGCATACGGGAAGAACGGCTTGCCCTTCTTCTTCAGGGACTCGTACCCCTGGAGGTACTCCTGCTTCTCCCGTCTGTTCATCCCACTTCCTTCTTCCGCAGCGACTTCGGCCTCTCGCCCTTGAGCCATGGCGGCGCCGTCGTGCCCAGCTTGACCACGAGATAAAGGTGGGCGCCGATCAGCGCGACGATCAGCCCGGGACCAGCAGCATGTGGACCGCGTAGAAGCGGGAGATCGTGGTCGCGCCGATCGCCGGGCCGGCCCGGAGGAAGTCAGCCAGGTACTGCCCGACCACGGGGCCGGTGGCGGTGATGTTGTTCGCGACCACCTGTCGCCCAGTAGGAGCGCTGGTCGAAGGGCAACAGGTAGCCCGTCAGCCCCATGACGAGGGTCAGGATCAAGAGGACGACGCCGATGACCCAGTTCAGCTCCCGCGGGTACTTGTAGGCGCCGAAGAAGTAGGTCCGGCCCATGTGGAGGAAGACCAGGATGATCATCACCGTCGCCCCGACTTGTGCATGCCGCGCACGAACTCGCCGAGGAAGACGTCGTTCGTGAGGTGGGTCACCGACTCGTAGGCCTCGGTCGGCGAGGGCGTGTAGTACATCGCCAGGAACACGCCGGTGAGCGCCTGGACGACGAACGCGAACAGGGTCGCCGAGCCGAGGGTGTAGAACCAGTTGGTTCCCTTCGGGACCTTGCGGTAGAGCATCCCGGTGAGGAAGCCGGTCGCCCCGGTGCGCTCGTCGACCCAGCCGACGACGTCGCCGCCGGCCTCCTTGGCGACGTCCACCGGCTTGGCGCCGTTCGGCCCGGCGCCGTTGCCCTCGCCCGGCTTGGCGGGACGGCTGAGGGGTCCTGGCTTCGAGCTTCGGCATCAGGGAGGCGGCGCGACCGACGGCCGCGGCGGATAGAGGTATTCCCAGATCCCGCCGGTGAACTCGCCGGGATCGCGGGCGCGGACGGGCTCGAGCTGAGAGGTGACGCTGTAGCGGGGACCGATCTCGACCTGGTCGCCTGGCCGGGGCGGCGGTCGTCCCCCGCTCCCTGCCGTTGCGTCGACCACCCTGGTCTGGAACCGGTCGAGCGGCCGCACGGGCGGCCCGCCGGTCACCTTCCCCTTGAAGTCGTAGACGCCGCCGTGGCAGGGACAGATGAAGTTCCCCGCCGCCTCGACGAAGCGGACCGGGCAGCCCAGGTGCGCGCAGCGGGTCGAGATCGCGATGAAGACGTTCGGGTTCTCGTCGAGGTCCGGGCTGCCCCTGCGGACGTAGACGGTGGTCTTGCCGGCCTCGCCGATGCCCTGTACCGCCGAGATCACCGCCTGGGCGTAGGTCTCCTCGGCGAACAGGGCGGCGTCGCCACAGGCTGCCAGCGCGCTTCGTCCTCCTCGAACAGCGGCGCGAGTGCGAATCCGACCGCCGGCAGGACGACCCGCGCCCGCGGCGCCGCCGAGCGCCTGGACGGCGACGGTGAGGCGGTCCGCCTGGTCATCGACTCGCCCTTGAAGTAGCCCGCGGGATCGGGCTTGGCGAGCCGCTCCGGCGCCCCCTGCTTGCTGTCTGGTGCGTCAGCCACGGTCGGGATCCTGGGTTGCAGAGCCTATCGAGTCGGTTGCCTCGCCCAACGAGTCTGCCATGCCCGCGTCCGGGCAACTGTGCGCATGGTCCGCTCGAGCAGTTCGGTCGCGCCATCCGGCGCCTCCCGCACCGCCGCCTTGGCCGCGTCGTGCTCCGGGCTGGCACCAGCGCCGACCGCGACGGCCGACGCGAGCCAGAGGGCGTCCGCGGCCCCCGAGCCGTCGGTATCCCGCGCGGCGAGCTCCGCCGAGAGGCTGATCAGGTCCCGAGCTCGCGCACCGCCTCGAGGTCGCCCAGGGCGGCCAGCCGCTCGAGCCCGACCGCGTACAGATAGTCGCCGGCGAGGAGCCGTAGATCGGGATCGGCGCCGTCGAGCAGCCGCGGGTCGCCGTAGTGCAGCAGGTAGCCCTCGCGGATCGCCTCGAACAGGAGGTGTACTCGGCCGGCGCCTCGGCGGCGCGCGGCCCGGCGGCGACGAGCAGCCCCAGCACCGGAGGCCCCCGGGCTCCCGCACCAGCGGAGCGAGCACCTCGTCCTGCGGAGCTCCTCTGCGAGCCGGCTCATCAGCGAGGTCATCTGCCCGTCCTCGAACGCCTCCTCGAAGGCCTCGCCGCGGCCGAGACGGTGGCGGCGATCGCCACGTCGCCGTGGGCCAGCGACGGGAACCAGGCCTCGAACTGCGAGGGCGGCGGAAGACGCCGCGGTCCAGCAGCGCGCGGCAGAAGCGCCCGTACGCATCGGTGTCGCAGGCGGTCGCGTCCGAGAACGAGCGCGGGGGATTCGGGGCGAAGAACACGGTGAGCAGGCCGGGGAAGCTGGTCGCCGGCGGCCACGGGTCGACGGGCCCACCGAAGACCACGGTCACCGGACGCTCGCCCGCCGCCTTCTGGAGGCCGTGCCCGAGCCTCGCGGTCGTCGCGCCGAGCCGCTCGTAGGCCGCGGCGTCGAGCTCGGCGCAGGGTCGCGAGCCCGGCCGCGACCGCCAGCGGGTTCCCGGAGAGCGTGCCGGCCTGGTAGACGTCGCCGGCCGGCGCCACCCGCTCCATCAGCTCCCGCGAGCCCCCGTAGGCGGCCGCGGGCAGCCCGCCCCCGAGCACCTTGCCCATGATGGTCAGGTCGGCCCTGACGCCGAGCAGCTCCTGGGCGCCGCCGCGGCCACGCGGAAGCCGCTGATCACCTCGTCGAGGATCAGCAGGGCGCCATGGTCATCGGCGGCCGACCGCAGGAAGGAGAGGAAGCCCTCGGCCGGAGGGACGACCCCCATGTGGCGGGGATCGGCTCGGCGATGATCGCCGCGAACTCTCCACCGTCCAGGGCCGCGCTGACGGCCGCCTCGTCGTTCCAGGGACGATCGCCGTGTCGCCCGCCTGCGCCGCCGTCACCCCGGGGCTCGCCGGAACGCCCGCCGTCGCCAGGCCGGACCCCGCCTCCGCGAGCAGCCCGTCGACGTGGCCGTGTAGGCGCCCGCGAACTTGAGAATGCGGTCACGGTTCGTGGCCGCACGCGCGAGGCGCAGCGCGCTCATCGTCGCCTCGGTCCCGCTATTGACCATCCGCACCATCTCGACTGCCTCGACACGCTCGTTATCTCTGCGGCCAGCTCGATCTCGCCCTCAGTCGGAGCGCCGAAGCTGGTCCCACGCCCCGCCGCGGCGGAGACCGCCTCCACCACGGCCGGGTGCGCATGGCCGCAGATCAGGGGGCCCCAGGAGGACACCCAGTCCACGTAGCGGTTCCCGTCCACGTCCCAGACGTGCGGGCCCTCCCCGCGCTCGATGAAGACCGGGTCGCGCCCGATCGAGCGCATGGCGCGCACCGGGGAGTTGACGCCGCCGGGGATCACCTCGAGCGCGCGCTTGTAGAGGTCTCGGACCCGGTCACGAAGACGGAGCGCTTACGCGTGCTCCGCTTCCCAGGGGCGTAGTCGTCCGTGAAGTAATGGAGCCGGATCTTCTTGAACTCGGTCGAGGAGTAGAGGACCGCGCGGTCCTCTCCATGGAGGCCATGCTCGTCGGCGATTCCGTCGAGGATGGCGTCGCACTCCTCCTTGGAGCGCCCGTGGGCCATGGTGAACACGCTGTAGGGCCAGTCCGCGTACGTCGGCCGCTCATAGCAGTGGGAGACCCCGCGGACGGCGGCCATCCTGGTGCCCGCCTCGAGGATCCGATCCTCGGGCACCCGCCAGACGCCCATGCCGTTGGCGGAGAAGCCGGCCCGGCGGTGGTAGAGGATGGCGGCGACCCGCCGCAGCAGCTTCCGCTCGACCATCCCGGCGAGATGGCCGAGGAAGGCCTCGGTGCTCATCCCGACCTCGTCCGCCGCGGCGTCGTAGGGCCGGTCGGTACCTCCATCGGGCCCTGAAGCGCGCGGATCACCGCGATGTCGGTGTCGTCGTAGGGCTGCGGTTCCAGCTCGCGCGGGGTGACGCTCTCGGCGGCCGCTGCTGCGAGCGCCTCGGTGCCGCCCTCCATCTCCAGGTTCATGTTGATCTTGAACAGCTTCAGCGTGGGCAGCTGGCGGATCGACTCCGCTCCGGTCATCTCCTGGAGGACGCCGAGGGTTCCCTCGAGGCCGAGCTCCGAGTCCGGCGGAGTGGCGATCGTGAACCAGAGGTTGAACTCGTGGGTCCGAAGGTAGTTGTGCGAGACGCCGGGGTGGGAATTGATGATCTTGGCCGCGCGGTGTGGATTCTCGGAGTCGACCTTCGCCGCGACCAGCATCGAGCTGTACCCGAGCGCGCGGGTGTCGAAGATCGGCGTGATCTCGCGGATGATCCGCTCGTCCAGCAGGCGCTGGGCGCGCCTCACCTCGACCGCCTCGAGGCCCGCCTCGCCGGCGACCAGGCCGAACGGCTCGGGGTCGAGCGGGAACTCGACTGGAGCAGGTTCATGAGCTGCCGGTCGGTGTCGTCGAGCGGCACCGCGGCGCCGTCCGTCGGGAGCGCAGCTTGGGCTTCGCCTTGGCGGTGGTGATCCCGTCGGCGGGCTTCATTCGCCTAGGTTGCGCTCCTCGCCTCGGTAGCCAGGCGGCGGCGTCCTTGGCGAAGTAGGTGACGATCACGTCGGCGCCGGCCCGGCGGATCGCGACGAGCGACTCCATCGCCGCTGCCCGCTCGTCGAGCCAGCCCTTCTCGCCCGCGGCCTTCAGCATCGAGTACTCGCCGGACACGTGGTAGGCGGCGACCGGGGCGCCCGTCGCATCCTTGACCCGCCTGACGACGTCGAGGTAGGGAAGCGCCGGCTTCACCATGACGACGTCGGCGCCCTCCTCGAGGTCGAGCCGCGCCTCGCGTACGGCCTCCTCGGCGTTCGCCGGATCCATCTGGTAGCCGCGGCGATCGCCGAACTGCGGGGTCGAGCCCGCGGCCTCCCGGAACGGCCCGTAGAAGGCGGACGCGTACTTGGCGCTGTAGGCGACGATCGGCACGCCGGAGTGCCCCTCCCGTCGAGCTGGTGGCGGATCACCCCGATCGGCGGTCCATCATGTCGCTCGGGGCGACAGCGTCGGCGCCCGCCGCCGCGTGCCAGATCGCGGTCTTCGCGAGCAGCTCGACGGTGATGTCGTTGTCGACCTCTTCGGTCCCTCGCGGAAGACGCCGCAGTGCCCGTGGGACGTGTACTCGCAGAGGCAGACGTCGGTGATCACCACGACCTCGGGATGGGCCTCCTTCAGCGCCCGGACCGCCATCTGGATCACGCCCTCGTCGTCGTAGGCCTCGCTCCCGAACTCGTCCTTGGAGGCAGGGAGGCCGAACAGCAGCACGGCCCGGATGCCGGTGGCCGCGATCTCGGTGACCTCGGCCACGGCCTCGGAGATCGAGAGCCGCTCGACGCCCGGCATCGACTCGATGGGCTCGCGGACGCCCTCACCGGCGGTGACGAACAGGGGGTGGACCAGGTGGGCCGGCGACAGCTCGGTCTCGCGAACCAGGTCGCGCAGGGTGCTCGTCCGGCGAAGGCGCCGCAGGCGTGTGGCGGGAAAGCTCACACACGATTCTAGGGGCGGGCCCCCAGCGGTCAGGCGGGCGGTCCTGTCGGCCGCGACTCCCACTAGGCGAACCGCCTAGGGCCAACCGCGCCAGCAGGTAGGCGGCGGTCAGCAGCGCGAGGTGAAGCAGGGGCGGCCGAGGTCGGCCCCCCAGAGGCGAGCCCCGCCTGGAGCGCGTCCAGCGCCGGACGGAACGGGAACGCGCCCGCCACGATCCGGATCACGTCGTACAGCGTCTCGCTGACCGCGCCGGACGGGACCAGGGACAGGAACGCGATCGGCAGCGAGAGGGCGAAGGCGAGCAGCGCGCTGGCCCGAACCTCCCTCGCCGCCACGCCGATGGCGGAGCCCATCGCGGCGAAGGCCGCGCCGGCCAGCACGATCGCGAGCGAGGATCAGGTGGGCCCGGCCCCACTCGATCGAGACGAACAGCTCGAGCACGCCCAGCAGGAGCACGCGTCACCACGAACGAGCAGATCGTCCCGAGGCCGATCTTCTCGACCAGCAGGGCCGTGCGGCCAACGAGGCCCCGGGTGAGCCGGGTGAAGGTGTTCTCCTCGCGCTCCAGCGCGAGCGACCCGGCGACCAGCAGCACGGTGACGAACATCAGGGTGATGGCGATCGCGACCGCGATCGCGAAGGTGTCGAGCGGCGCCACCTCGCCGGCCACCACCTCCTTCTCCACCGAGATCGGCTCCGCCACGGAGGAGAGGATCGGCTCCGCGAAGTCGAGGTTGGCCCGGGCGAGCTCGGAGAAGTTGATCACCTGGTCGATCGCCTGCTGCTGCTCCGGGTCGAGCTGGGGCCGCACCGACTTCAGCACCTCCTCGGTCCGCTTCAGCCCGAGGATGTCGCGCCTCGCCGATCAGGGGCAGGTCGATATGCCCGCCCTCGACCAGCAGGTCGAGGTACTCGAGCAGCCCCTCGGAGATTCGCTGCGAGAGGATCAGGTTGGCCTCCGTGAGCAGGGCGCTGATCCGGTCGTCGACGAGCTCGGCCTTGAGCGCGTCGTCCTCGATCACGTAGACCTCGACCGGCGCCGACTCCAGACCGGCTCCGTTGAGCTGGGCCTGGAGCTTGTCGATGAAGTCCTCCGGGATGATCAGGCCGGCCAGGACCTCGCCGTCGCGAACCTTCTCGATCACCTCGTCGCGGCTGTGGACCGTGACGCACTTGACGCGGTCGCAGAGCTCGGCGAAGGCCTGCTCCTGGTCGAAGCCGCTCTCGCCGCTGCCGATCTGGAGTCCCTCGCCGGGCGGGATCTCGTTGAAGAAGGCGACGCTCGGCTTCTCCGAGTCGCGCGAGATCGCCAGGCCGATCAGGACGGCCAGCACGATCGGATAGATCACGAGCAGCGCGGTGAGCAGCGGGGACCGCCGCAGGACCTGGAGGTCCTTCAGCAGGAGCGCTCGCATCAGTGGCCCTGCTTCCGGAGGAAGCGGACGAAGTCCGCCTCGGGATCGGCGGCGTCCCCCTTGCGGCGCGGCCCGGCCGCGCGGCGCAGAGAGGGAAACGTGCCGTCGAACAGGACCTCTCCGTCGGCCAGCACGAGCAGGCGGTCCCCGTAGTGGCTGGCCTCCTCGATCTGGTGGGTGGAGTAGATGACGGTCGTGCCGCGCTTGGCGAGGTCCGCCACGAATTCCCACAGCCTGATCCGCTGGCCCGGGTCGAGCCCGGAGCTCGGCTCGTCGAGCAGCAGGACCCCCGGCGCGGATAACAGGCCGATGGCGATGTTGATCCGCTGCTGGTTGCCGCCCGACAACTCGGAGACCTGGTCATCCCGCCGGTCCCCGAGCTCGGTCTGCTCGAGCCAGCGCTCGACGGCCGCGTCGACGTCGTCCAGCCGCTCAAGCTTCGCGAACAGGCGCAGGTTCTCCTCGACGGTCAGGCGGCGGTAGAGCGCGGCCTGTTGAGGGACCCACCCGATCGCGACCTCGGGAGCCTCGATGGAGCCGGCGACGGGATCGGTGATCCCGGCGAGGATGGAGAGCAGCGTCGTCTTGCCGGCGCCGTTCGGTCCCATCACCGCCACCAACTCGCCCCGACTCACCTCGAAGCCGACTTCGCGGAGCGCGAAGCGGTCGCCGTACCGCTTGCTGATCCCGGACGCCCGCAGGACGACCGGCTTCCCGCCCTTTGCCATCCGCGACAGCTTAGGCTGAGGGCTCAATGCGCCTCCTCTTCATCGGCGACGTGGTCGGCTCCCCCGGCCGGCAGGGCTTCGCCACCGCGATGCCCGGCCTGCGGGAGGAGCACAAGCCCGATCTCATAGTGGTGAACGGTGAAAATGTCGCCGGGGGCGTGGGGGTCACCGCGGAAACCGCCAGCGACCTGTTCGAGGCGGGCGCCGATGCGATCACCCTCGGCAACCACACCTACCGCCACCGCGAGGTGTACCCGTACCTCAGATCCGAGCAGCGGATCGTGCGCCCGGCGAACTTCCCCGAGTCCAACCCCGGCAGAGGCCACACGATCGTGGACGCCGCCGGGATGCGGGTTGCGGTCGTCAGCCTCAGCGGACTGCTTCACATGCAGGTCGAGCGCTCGCCCTTCCCGGTCGCCGACGCGCTCGTCGAGTCGCTGCGTGGGGCCGCCGACGCGATCGTCGTCGACTTCCACGCCGAGCTCACCAGCGAGAAGGTCGCTATGGGCTGGCACCTGGACGGGCGGGTCGCCGCCGTGCTCGGGACCCACACCCACGTGCCCACGGCGGACGCACGCGTCCTCCCCGGGGGCACGGCTCACATCACCGACGTCGGCATGACCGGCTCCCGCGCCGGGATCATCGGCGTCAAGCGGGAGCAGGCGCTCGAGGCGTTCCGAACCCAGATGCCGATCCGGTTCGAGACCGCGACGGAGGAGATCTGGGTGATGGGGGCCGTGGTGGAGATCGACGACGACGGCCGCGCCCGCTCTATCGAGCAGGTTCTGATGCCGGTTCCCTGACGGCGGGTCGAGCAAGCAGGCTGACGAACAGGAACGGCAGGAACCAGGGGATGTAGAGGTAGAACCAGTGCTCCACCGTCAGCTGGAGCGCGATCAGGACCGCCGCGCCCAGCGCCGCGACGGTCACCAGGTCGCGCTGCCGGGGCCGGAACGCGACCAGCAGCGCGAGCGCCACGACGCGCCGCCTTTAGAAGCAGTATGCAGCCACCCGAGATCCGCCTGGCCCCAGACGCTGAACGGGCTGTCGCGGCCGGCCTGGTTGCCGATCGTGCCTCTCCCAGTACGTGGACAGCCCGGGGTCCAAGCAGCGCCTCGGCCGAGACCACCGCGATCGTCACGGCGAACGCGGCTGCGAACGGCAACACCACCGGGAGGTATCGGGCCACGGGTCCCGTCGCCGCGGGTCCCTCCATCCTGCGGGCGCGGATGCGTCCTCGGATGGAGCCGCCCGCGGCGCCACCCGTGGCAGATTCGTCTCGGTAGGTCGCGAACAGCGGGGCCAGCGCCAGGGGGGCGAACTTCGTCGCGACTTGCCAGCGCCAGAAAAACGCCGCGCGCCGGGGGCGAAGAGAGGAACAAGAGGACGCAGGTGAGCAGCAGCGCGACGAGCGCGTCGTTGGTGTTCGATTCCAGGGCGTAAGTCGAATACGGGCAGGCCGTCCAGGCGAAGGCGAGCAGGATGCCGAGGTCGGTCCCGGCGCGGCTCGGGGCGGAGCCGGCGGCCGAGCAGGAACAGGGCGCCGATCGTGGCCAGGTCGAAGAAGATCGCGGCGGCATGGGCGGCCGGCAGCTCGTCCCAGTCCCCGCCCCACGGCAGCAGCTGCTCGAACGGCACGTAGAAGTAGTAGGCGACCGGGCCGTAGGTGTCGCCGGACTGGTTGTCTTCGGGGAAGTTGCCGTAGAGCGGCTCGCCGTCGCTGATCCGGTCGGCGCCGATCACCCCCGAGTAGCCGACGTCGATCACGTTCGAGTCGGCGACGTTCATCCCGACGCGGAATCCGATCAGCGCGAGCAGCACCACCGCCAGCCACTTGGCCGGCACCGACGGGCGCAGGCCCTCCCCTCCCCGGAAGGCGAGCCAGAGGGTGCGAACGAGCAGATACAGCAGCGCGGGATAGGCGAGCGGGACCGAGAGGCCGATCTCGCCGCGGTTGAAGAAGTAGTGGGAGACGCCGAAGCCCGCGACCAGGACCAGCAGGTCGAGGTGGGCCAGGCGCAGCGGGCGGCGCCAGTCGACGAGGAGCAGGACGAAGATCGCGCACAGCGGCAGCCAGACGTAGGGCGCGTTGATCTTGCGGCCGAAGGCGCCCTCGTATCCGCGCGCCATCCGCCACGCCACCTGGTGGCCGGTCCACGACTCCTCCACCGCGCCGGACTGGTCGTCGACCACCACCTGGACCAGCTGCTCGTCGTCGGCGAAGAACCCGACCTCCCAGTCGCCGTCGCTGTCGCTGCGCTCGGCCGAGTGAGTCAGGTCGGGGTGCTCGCGCTTCGCCTCGACCGCGTCCGGCTCCTCCTCGGCGATCGCGACGGCGCGATCCTCGGAGATCTTCGCCGGGTCGAGCGCGGAGGCGGTGGCCGGGGTCAGGAGGGCTGCCGCGAGGACGACGCAGCCGAGGCTGAATCGCGCCCTAGGCAAACGTCCACAGCTTGTTGCCGATGAAGTTGAACGGCATCGCGAAGGCGACCGCCACCGCCTGTGACCCGAGCTCGGGAAAGTCGGCGCGCACCAGGAGCTCGAGCACGATCAGGTTGACGACGAGCGCGAGCACGCTGACGGTGAAGAACCGCGCCGCCTGGAATCCCGCGTGGCCCTGCCTCGCGTCGAAGGTCCAGTGGCGGTTCCACCAGAAGTTGTTGGTGACCGCGACGCAGAACGCCCCGATCGCCGCCGGGATGTGGTGGACGTCGAACGCGGCCGTCAGGACCGCGAAGACCGCGAGGTTCACGAAGTAGCCGGAGACGCCGACCATCCCGAACTGGATGAACTGCATCCAGTTCTCGCGGTTGCGGGTGCCGCGGCCGATCCGCTTGGCGGTCTCCACCGGGCTCATCGCGCACTCTCCCGAAAGGACGAAGCGCAGTGGATGAGGGGCACGTGGGCCCTCATGCCCGCGCCCGCTTCGCGCCGTTCAGCGGCCCGCGCTCCGGGACGCCGAAGTGCTCGAGGATGACCGAGGCCAGGTCCCGAAGGGCCCACTGGGGGTGGTCCTCGGGCCGCTCGGGGCCGCACCCGACGAAGAGCAGCGGCGCCAGCGAGTCGCCCCGCGAGAGAGCTCCGTGGCTGCCCCCGCCGACATGGCTCACGCCGCCCCAGTCCACGCACTCGTAGCCGTCGGCGGCGGAGATGAGCACGTCGCCGGCGTGCGGGGAGGTGAGCGCGGACCAGAGCCGCGAGAGGCCATCCGGGTATTCCTCGGACTCGAAGCGGCCCCCGGTGACGTCGGCCGCGAGCGCCTCGGGTCGCCGCTCAGCTTCCAGGCGCCGCCGCGGACGTCCCGCAGCTGGCCGCCCGGGCGGAAGCGGAGCTCGACGCCGTCGCCCTCCACCACCGCCTCGACCCCGTCGGGCGGAGCTCCCACGCCGGCGCGGAGCAGCGGGGCCCCGTCCTCGCCGGCGAGCCACGCGACCAGATCGACGCCCGGGTGATCGCGCAGCCGGCCGCGGACACGCTCGTGGGTCGAGGCGTGCCGGGACCCCGGGTCGAGGATGTACACCGCTCCGGCGCGCGAGGTCGGGCTGACCGCGATCTCCGCCTCCTCAGGCCGGACCGCGTTCGGCTCCAGGACATGCCACTCGTCGGCCATGTGAGCGGCCAGCGGCAGCGCGTCCGTGACCGCAGTCTGGGCATGGTCGGCGGTGAGCACGACCGCGTACCGCTCCAGGAAGGCGTCGAGCCCTCCCCCGGCCTCGACCAGCCGCGCGAAGCTGGCGTCCGCCCGCCCGATCGACGCGAGCTGAGCGTCGGGCCCGTGGCGGTGCGAGTGGAAGTCGTTGTCGGGGAGGCTGAAGAGGAGGAAGTCGAACGCCCCCTCGCGGACCAGCTCCTCGCCGACGCAGGCCGAGTACTCGTCGCGGGTTCCGGGACGCGTGAACGTCGGGCCGCACCCGGTTGCCCGGCTCGCATAGATGTCCCCGTAGAAGAACTCGTCGGGGCCCCAGACCGCGTGCCGGAAGTTGACGGCCGAGGCGGCGGCCTTCGCGATCCCCTCGAGCCCGACGGGATGGCGGGCGCGCCCGCGGTAGATCAGGAAGGGGGTGCTGGCGGTCCGGACGCCGGCATCGGCCAGCCGCTCGAAGATCGTCTCCCGCTCCCAGCTCAGATGGTCGAGGTTCATGTTGTAGACGAGGTCGTACATGGCGCGGAAGAGGCCGAACGTCCTGGTCGCCTCGAACGAGGAGCCGTACTCGATGTAGCGGCGCTCGAGGCGGTGGAACCAGTTCATCCCCATCACCCAGTGGTCGGCGGGACCGACGCCGGTCATCATCTCCGAGCAGCAGACCGGAGTGACCGACGGGAAGCTGGAGACCATATCCTCGACCAGGCTCCCCCGCTCGCAGAGCGCGGCGAAGGTGGGCGCGGAGCCGCTCTCGATCGCGCGCCGCAGCACCTGCGGATGCATCGCATCGACCACGACGAGAACGAGCTTCGGCGACACGGGTGCTGCTAGCGGAGGACCCGCAGGCCCTCGTGCTTGCGCTGCTCGCGGCGGCGCCTCGAGATCGCCAGCCAGAGAAGGGCGGCGGCGGCGGCCAGCGAGACGGGGGGCACGACCAGGCTCAGGACCGCGACGATCACCGCCGCGAGGACGATCAGCGCGGTCACTCCGAGCGGCGGCTGGGCGGCGATCTCTCCGGCCCCCTGCTCGCGTCGCGTGGCCCCCGCGGCGACGTCGCGACTGACCGTCGCCGCCAGGGCGGCGCCCGCGATGCCGACCGGGACGGCCGGCCACAGGGGCTCGTCCGCCCCGGTCAGGGCGCCGGCGGCTCCGAGGACGCCGAGCGGCGCGGCGCCGACCACGACACCCCAGGTCGGCATGATCGGGGGAAGGACCACCCCGATCACCAGTCCGGCGGCCAGGGCCAACCCGAGTCCAGCGCAGATGGCGAGCAGATCCATTGGCGGGCGGGGAGGCTACACCCGCACCGCCCGCGCACCTTCCGCAACACTGTCCCGCGATGGCCGAGCCGGAGGAAAAGGGAAGAGAGCAGCGCTCCGAGGGGAGCCAGCCCCGGCGCCGGGCGCACACGACCTCGCGCGATCTCGAGCGATACGCGGCCCTGTTCTCCAAGCGGACGCAGGTCATGCGCTCGTCCGCGATGCGCGACCTGATGGCGATCACCGCGCGGCCGGACGTGATCTCGCTGGCGGGCGGGCTGCCGGACACCTCGGCGTTCCCACCGGAGAGCTTCGCCGCCCAGATGACGAAGATCGCGCACGAGTCCTCGGCCGAAGCGCTCCAGTACGGGCCCACCGAGGGGTTCGAGGAGACCAAGCGCTGCATCGTGGAGGTGATGGAGGCCGAGGGCATGGCGCCCGACACCGACGACATCATCGTCACCACCGGCGGCCAGCAGGCGATCGACCTGATCACGAAGACGCTGATCGACCCCGGCGACATCGTCATCTGCGAGGCCCCGACCTACCCCGGCGCCGTTCCCACCTTCTGCAGCTACGAGGCCGAGGTGATCCAGATCACCACGGACGACGACGGCATGCGCACCGACGAGCTGGAGAGCGTGCTCGACCGACTCGCGGCCGAGGGCCGCCGGCCGAAGTTCATCTACTCGGTGCCGAGCTTCCAGAACCCGGCCGGAGTGACGCTCTCGGCGGAGCGCCGCAGGCGCCTGGTCGAGCTGGCGCGGAAGCACGAGCTGCTGGTCGTCGAGGACAACCCCTATGGGCTGCTCCGCTTCGAGGGCGAGCCGCAGCCCACCCTCTACGCCCTCGACGGAGGCGACTACGTCCTCTACCTCGGGACCTTCTCGAAGATCCTGTCGCCGGGGATCCGGGTCGGGTGGGTCGTCGCGCCGCCACCGGTGCTGGAGAAGATCGCACTCGGCAAGCAGGCGGCGGACCTGTGCACCTCCACCCTGACCCAGTACTTCGTCCGCGAGTACTTCGCCGAGGGTCGCTGGCGCGAGTACATCGACGACCTGATCGAGATCTATCGCGGCCGCCGCGACGTCATGCTCGACGCGCTCGAGCGCCACTTCCCGGACGAGGCGGAATGGACCCACCCGGAGGGCGGCCTCTTCGTCTGGGCGACCCTGCCCGACTTCATCGACACGACGGACCTGCTGGCGAAGGCTCTGCGGGAGAACGTCGCCTTCGTTCCCGGACGGGCCGCGTTCGTGGACGGCCGCGGCGCCCACTCGATGCGCCTCAACTTCTCCGGCTCCAGCGAGGATGAGATCCGCGAGGGCATCCGCCGCATCGGCCGCGTCGTCTCCGAGCAGGTCGGCCTCTACGAATCCATCACCAGCGAGCACCGCGTTTCCGAGGGCGAGCCGGATTCGGCCGACGAGTCCTCTGAGGGAGCGGACGTCGTTCCCATGAAGCGGCGGAGAAGGGACAGATGAAGGTCGCGGTCCTGAAGGGAGGCCGCTCGCTCGAGCACGGGGTCTCGCTGCGCTCGGGCGCCCGGGTCGAGGACGCGCTCCAGTCGCTGGGGCATGAGGCGATTCCCCTCGACGTCGGCAGCGACCTGGTGACGCGGCTGCGCGACGAGGCGCCAGACGTCGCCTTCGTCGCCCTTCACGGACCCGGCGGCGAGGACGGCACGGTGCAGGAGCTGCTGGAGATCCTCGAGATCCCGTACACGGGACCCGGCGTGGCGGCCTGCGCCCTCTGCATGGACAAGGTCGCCTCCAAGCACGCGATCCGCGAAGCGGGCGTTCCGACTCCGGACTGGGTCGCGTTCAACGCCACCGCGTTCCGCGAGCTCGGGGCCGCCGACACGCTCGAGGAGATCGAGGAGCGGCTGGGGTTCCCGCTCGTCGTCAAGCCCGCCAGCCAGGGCTCCTCGCTCGGGGTCAAGTTCGCGTCGGCGAAGGACGAGGTCCCGGAGGCGCTGGTCGCGGCGTTCAGCTACGACGACCGGGTCCTGCTCGAGCGCTACGTGGAGGGTCGCGAGCTCGCCGTAGGCGTCCTCGGGAGCGAGCCCCTGCCCATCGTCGAGGCCATCCCCAGGGACTCCGACCGGTTCGACTTCGACGCCCGCTACGAGATCGGGCGCACCGATTACGCCTGCCCCGCCGAGCTGCCGGCGGACGAGGCCGCGGCGGTGCAGGACGCGGCGATGCGCACCTACGAGACGCTCGGCGGCGAGGGCTTCGCCCGCGTCGATCTGATGCTCGGCGACGACGGCCCCCAGGTGCTCGAGGTCAACGCCATCCCCGGGCTGACCGACACCAGCCTGTTCCCGATGGCGGCAGAGGCCGCCGGCCTCTCCTTCGAGCAGCTGGTGGATCAGATCGTGAGCATCGCCCGGGAGCGCAAGACCAAGCTCGCGCTCCCGGGCTGACGGCTACTCCGAGACGGTCACCTCGGAGACCATGCCCTTGACGACGTGCGGCGGACCGCCCGCCTTGTCGCCGATGAAGCAATAGAACGCGTAACGGCCCGGCTCCAGGTCCACGTCCACGATCTCGGACCTGCCGGCGTCCAACACGGTGCTCGACACGGCGCTCTCGGCGTTGTCGCCGCCGGCGAACGGGGACGGGCCTCCGCCCTCTCCATCCGACAGCAGGAACTCCTTGGCCTGCTCGATCGTGGCATCCGGCTTCAACTCGTCGGCCAGGAAGTGATGCCAGGTGGCGCCCGTGTTCTCGAGCAGCAGCGACTGCTCGCCGGCCTTCAGCCCCTCGCCGGTGAAGCTGTACTCCACGGCGCTGACGGTCGCGTCGGCGTCCGGCAGCTCGGCCCCGTCGTCTCCTGAGACGGTGAACTTCGTCAGCGGAGGCTTGGGCAGGTCCTCCCCACCGAGCACGTAGTAGGTGCCGGCCTGCAGCTCCGTCGTGACGGTCTGGGTCTCACCCGCCGCGGTCGGGCCGGGTCCGCCGGCGGCCTGGAACCAGTCGGCGACCGGCATCCCCTTGAACGCCTTGTTGAGCTCGGCGATGACCTCCTCGTCGCTGTACTCCTCGCCCTCGGCGACGAAGGCCAGCTGCGCGTCGACCTCCTCGAGCTCCGTGGAGTTGGTGAGCTCGATCTCCGCGGCGCCGGCGTCGGCCTCCTCGGGCGCCTCGAACTTCAGGCTGCGCTCGGCGCCGGTCGCCTCGATCGCAACGGTGCTCGGATCCTTGGAGTCCTCGTCGTCGTCACAGCCGGCGACGATCAGGCCGGCCGCTGCCAGCGCAAGTACGGGTGCCGCCATACGCAGCGTTCGCTTCCTGCGATGCATGTGTCTCCCTTCGGGGAGGCCCCGCCTCCCGGGTTATGGACTTCGGACGCGCCGCTTCGCGGCGGCCGGAACCGTACGGCGCTTCTACTCGCTGCCCCCGGCGAAGTCCTCCGGGGAGACGTTGTCGAGGAACTCCTTGAACTTGTCCACGACCTCCTCGGTGTCCTCGACCTCCTGGTCGAACTCGATCGCGGACTCCTCGATCACGTCGTCGGCGGCGAAGATCGGGGCCGAGCAGCGCACCGCCAGGGCAAGCGCGTCAGAGGGGCGGGAGTCGATCTCGAGCTCGGAGCCGTTCATCGCGATCGTGATCGAGGCGTAGAAGGTGTTGTCACGGAGCTCGGTGACCGAGACCTTCTCGCACTTGGCGTCGACCTGCTCGAGCATGTCGGAGATCAGGTCATGGGTCATCGGCCGCGGCGTCGAGGCCCCCTGAAGCTTCATCAGGATCGCCGCCGCCTCGGGGTGGCCGATCCAGATCGGCAGGAACTTGTTGCCGTCCACGGTCTTCAGCAAGACGATCGGCTGCTTGCCGACCATGTCGAAGCTGACTCCGTAGATCGTCATCCGCTGCAACGAGATCTCCCTCGCGTCGTGGGGCCGGGAAAAGTATAGGAGCGGGTCAGCCGCCCTCAGAGCGCGGCGCCGGGTGCCGAGACTCACGGATCCCGGAGGGACCGCCTGAGACAATCGATTGATGTCGCTCTGTCGGCAGCAGGCCTTCATCGACGCGCCGCCGGAGGTCGTCTGGGGCCTACTCAGCGACGTCGATCGCCACTCGGAGTGGTGGCCTGGGTTCGTCGAGGTCGAGTGCGAGGGCCTCGAGGCCGGCTGCGAGTACCGGAGGTCGCGAAGGACCCGTTCGGAAAAGACACGGAGAGCGTTCCGCGTGGAGGAGATGGAGGACTGCGACAGCTCACGATCCACTGCCTCGACTCCGGCACCTGTCAGCTTCGTCCTGACCGAGGCCCAGGGCGGCACCTTCCTCGACGGAGAGGCCGGGATGGAAGTCCACCGAGCATCAAGCACCGGGTCTGGGACACCGTCGCCGGCAAACGCTTTTACCGGGCCTGGCTCGCCAAGTCCCTCGACACTCTGGGCGCTCGCGAAGCGGGAGCGGAACGAGGGCCTAGGCGGCGGGGCTCACTCGCGAACGGTGATCACCGCCTTGACGCGGGTGGCCGAAGCCCCGCCGGATGACGGCGTCGGGAATGGGCGATCCTGGATTCGAACCAGGGACCTCGTCCTTATCAGAGACGCGCTCTAACCAACTGAGCTAATCGCCCGGAAAGCCGACCCCGGACGCGAAGCGGAGGAGTCGGCGTTTTGATGCGGGAATCTTAGCTGCGGCGCTTGAGCCGCTTGGCGAGGGCCTCCAGCTCGCCGAGGTCGTCCGCCAGGATCTCGGCCCGCAGGCCGGCGCCGGCCTTGCGGATGCGGACGTCGGCTCCGAGCGCCTCCCCCAGCGCGTCCTCCGCGTCGGCCAGGGCGGCGCGCTCCTCGGCGCTGATCCGGCCACCGCTTGCTCCCTTCCGCTTCCCATCCTTGGACGGGCGCGTCTTGCTCTCCACCTGGCGCACCGACCAGCCCTCGGACGCGGCGAGCTTGGCGAGCTTGCGGCGAGCGTCCTGGTCGTCGAGCTGTAGCAGCGCGCGGCCATGGCCCTCGCTCAGGTCGCCCCGCGCCAGTAGGGACAGCACCTCGTCCGGAAGATCGAGCAGCCGGATCAGGTTCGAGATCGAGGCCCGGCTGCGGCCGACCCGGCGCGCCAGCTCCTCCTTCGAGATGCCGAGGTCGTCGACGAGGGACGCGCAGGCCCGTGCTTCGTCGACCGGGTTCAGGTCCTCTCGCACCATGTTCTCGATCAGCGCGGCCTGGAGCCGCTCGTCCTCGGGCGAGGTCCGGATCACCGCCGGCACCCGGTCGAGCCCGGCCTTCTGGGCCGCGCGCCAGCGCCGCTCCCCGGCGACCAGCTCGAAGCGGCCGTCCTCCAGCGGCCGGACGATCAGCGGCTGCAGCAGCCCCGCCGCGGAGATCGACCCGGCCAGCGCGTCGAGCGAGGAGGCCTCGAACTTGGTCCGGGGCTGATCCGGGTTGGGCTCGATCGACTCGACCGGCAGCTCGCGGAGCTCCGGCCCGCCGGCGGCGGTCTCCGGAAGGATCGCGGCGAGGCCCCTCCCCATCCCCCGCTTCTGCTCAGCCACCGGTGGTCACCTCCTCGGCGAGCGCCCGGTAGGCGCGCGACCCGGCCGAGTCCGGGTCGTGCTCGCCGACCGGGATGCCGTAGCTCGGCGCCTCGGCGACGCGGACGCTGCGCGGGATGACGGTGCGGAAGACGGGTGCCGGCAGATGCTCGCGGAGCTCGCGCTCGACGTCCTGGGCGAGCCGGGTGCGGTCGTCGTACATCGTGATCACGACCCCGGCCATCGTCAGGGACGGGTTCAGCTCGCGCTGGATCAGCTTCAGGGTGTCAAGGAACTGGACCAGTCCCTCGAGGGCGAGGTACTCCGCCTGCACCGGGACGATCACCTTGTCCGCGGCGACCAGGGCGTTGACGGCCACGGGCCCCAGCGAGGGCGGGCAGTCGAGAAGGGTGTAGGTGAAGCGCTCTCGCACGGGACCGAGCCCGTCGCGCAGCCGCCTCTCGTAGTGCTCCATCTGCGGAAGCTCGACCGAGGCGCCGGCGAGGTCGACGTGCGCCGGGACGATCCAGAGGTTGTCGGGGCCGGCCGGACGCGCCGCCTCCGCAACCGAGACCTCGCCCGTCAAACAATCGTACGAGGAAGGGCTGGTGTCCTTGGCGAGGCCGAGGGCGACGGTGGCGTTGCACTGCGCGTCGAGGTCGACGACCAGGGTCTGGCGCCCGTCGCGGGCGACGCAGGCGCCCATGTTGACCGTGGTCGTGGTCTTGCCCACCCCTCCCTTCTGGTTGGCGATGGCGTAGACGGCGCCCATCAGCTCCGGCTCCGTTCCGGCCCGAACCGGCATCCGTTCCGGCCCGAACCGCCGTAGCTCGGCCCCGAACTAAACCTCAAGTTGATGGTTCGCCTTGGTGTCATTTTCGTTCGCCTCCGAATGGCCTCTTCGCGGCGAGCCCTGAGCGCCGCGGCAGCTCGTTCGGGGTCGGGCCATTCTTGCGGAGAAGGTGGATGTGTCGGTCGCGGCTGCCGGCGTACGGCGTGACCGCGCGGACCTCGACGGCGATCATCCCCGCTCGCTCGGCGGCACGACTGAGCTCCTCCTCCTCGCCGGGATCCCGGCGGCCCTTCCAGGCCAGCAGATGGCCGCCGCCGCGGAGCAGCGGCGAGGCGAGCTCGGCCAGCGTCGCCAGCCGGCCGACCGCCCGCGCGGTGATCACCTCGTAGGCCTCGCGGCCGGCCGCGCCCGCCTCGGACCACGACTTCGGCGCGCTCGCAGACGACGGTGGCGTTGTCGATGCCGGTGCGCTCGATCGCGGCGCGCAGGAACTCGCACTTGCGCGAGACGGACTCGATCAGGTCCACCCGGGCGGCCGGCAGGGCCGCGGCCAGGACCAGGCCGGGCAGCCCCGCGCCGCTGCCGAGGTCGGCCACGCGCGAGGCCCGGGCCAGCTCGTCGAACTCGAGCCCGGCGAGCGAGTCGGCGACGTGGACCTCCCGGGAGCGCGGGGCGCTCGCGGCCGAGATCGGCGCTCGCGGATCGGCCAGGGACTCGAGCAGCGCGTCCAGCCTCGCGTCCGCGCCGGCGGGAAGCTCGACGCCGCCGCCCATCGGTCCCGCTCAGTCCGAGACGAGGGGAGCGACGACGACGCAGCGGTGGGGCTCGTCGCCCTCGCTGTAGGTCTCGATCTCGGTGCGGTCGCGCAGGTGCTCGTGGACGACGCGGCGCTCGTTGGACCCCATCGGCTCGAGCTCGATCGGGCTCCCGCGGCGGAGCGCGTCCTCGGCGGCGACGTCAGCCTGGCGGCGCAGCGACTCGCCCTGGCGGGCCCGATACCCGGCGGCGTCGACGGTCACCCGCTTGCGGTCCTGGCGGCCGCTGAAGGCGACCTGGTAGCAGAGCAGCTGCACAGCGTCGATCGTCTGACCGTGGCGGCCGATCAGCAGCCCCACGTCCTCGCCCTCGACGCTGGCCGCGATCTCGTCGTCGCCCTCGTCGATCTCCACGTCCGCGTCGAGATCGAGCTCCTCCACGATCCGCTCGAGGATCGCGCGGACGCGCTCGACCGGCTGCTCGGGCAGCTCCTCGACGACCTGCTCTCGCTCTTCCTCACCCACGGCGGGGAAGTCTAAGCGGCGTGGCTCGCGCGCATCAGTCGGGCCGCCACCTAGCGGCGGCGCTTGCGCTTGCGGGGAGGGGGTGGGGGCGGCTTCGCCGCCCTGGCCTCCTCGGGGGTCGCCGGCTCGGGAGCGGGGAAGAAGGTCTTCACCACCGCCTGCTGGCCGACGGTCCAGATGTTGGTGGCGACCCAGTAGACCCAGAGGCCGGCCGGGAATCCGTAGATGACCATGATCGGGCCGAACAGGAGCGGCAGGCCGAGAGCGATCATCCGCTGCTGCCCGCTCGCGTTGCGGCCCGTGGAGATGATGCCCGCTGCGAGCGAGGTGCCGACGTAGAGGGCCAGCAGGATGGCCAGCTCGCCGCCCGTCGCCTTCTCCGTGAGATCGTTGATGAACATCCAGGACTGCTCGCCGGCTGCGGACACCTCGTCCTTGAACTCGTCGCTCTGCAACAGATAGAAGAGCGCGAGGAAGACCGGCAGCTGCAGCAGCAGTGGCAGGCAGGAGGCGAACGGGTTGACGCCGTGCTCCTGGTAGATCGACATCATCTCGCGCTGCATCCGCTGGCGGTCGTGCTTGTACTTCTCCTGGAGCTCCTTGATCTGCGGCTGGATCGCCGCCATCTCCCGCATCGAGCGGATCTGCTTCACCGACAGGGGCACGATCACGAGCCGGGTCAGGAAGGTGAGGGCCACGATCGCAGCCCCGTAGTGGAGCCCGACCGTGTCGTGGAAGAAGACGAGGACCTCGTTGAAGATGTCGATCAGCGGCTGGAAGATGTTGGCGACGATCACGACCGTGCCCCCAGCGCATCGGTGGTCGTCGAAGCCGTCTCGCCCGCGGCGGGCAGCGCCTTCCGGGGCGCCCGGGAACGGAAGAGACGACGGTCGGCGAGATCGTCGATGCCGCCGTGGCTGAACGGGTTGCAGCGCAGCAGGCGCCAGCCGCCGACGATCAGCCCGCGGGCGGGTCCGAGCTCGCGGATCGCCTGGGCGGTGTAGGCGGAGCAGGTCGGCTCGTAGCGGCAGCGGCGGGGGAAGGCGGGGGAGATGCGCCGCTGATAGCCGGAGATCAGCCACAGGAGCGCCCTGCTGACGGGCCGTTTCACGACAAACGCTCCTCGGGCGCATCCCCCGCGGGAGCGAGCAGCTCGGCCAGGGAGGCGCGAACGCCCTCGGGCCCCTCGCGCTCGACCAGGTCCTCGGCGCCGGGGCGGGCGACGATCACGTAGTCGCGGCCGGCGGGGAGGTCGGGCGAAAGAGCGCGGAACGCCTCACGGATCGCCCGCTTGACGCGGTTGCGCTGGACGGCCCGGCCGATCCGGCGCCCCACCGAGATCCCGAGGCGCTCGCCGTCGGTCGCCTCCTCCTCGCCCCGCTCGAACGAGTAGAGGACGAGGAAGCGGTTGCCGCGGGATCGGCCCTCGCGGTAGACGCGGTCGAAGTCGCCGCTGCGCGAAAGGCGCCCGCGGGCGGAGCTGGAGCGGCCCGGCCTGGCCAAGGCTTACGCGGAAAGGCGCTTGCGGCCCTTGGACCGCCGGCGCTTCAGGATCGCGCGGCCGGAGCGGGTGCGGCTGCGGGCGCGGAAGCCGTGCTGTCTGGCCCGCTTGCGCTTCTTCGGCTGGTAGGTGCGCTTCATGGTCGGGGAGCCCCGGGGACTCGGGGCGGCCAGTATAGGGATAGGGGGGAGGACGCCGGAAAGGAGCCCGCTCACGTTTTCGCCGCGATTTGCAGCGAGCGCCGCGTGACCCCGGCCAACCCGCTCGAGGGCGGGACTATTATCGCCCGCTCGCCCCGACGTCCGATCGCGTCGCGGCAAACCGATCAGAGGAGGAGCAAGGTTCAGCGGAGCACCCCCGATGCCGCGCGCGGCGAGCTGACAGCCGCATGGGAGCAGGTCCAGCGCGAGCTGCGGGCGTCGATGCCTCCCTCCACCTACGGCTTCTGGTTCGAGCCGCTGCGGCCGGTTTCCACCCGCGGGGCCACGCTGTTCGTCACCGGCCCGCGCCACGCCCGGCGCTGGGTGGCCCGCCGCTACCCCGAGCTGGTCCGGGCCGCGCTCGAGCGCAGCGGCTCCGGGCTGCGAGAGCTTGAGTTCGTCGAGCCCGACGAGGCGGGCGCTGACTCCGCCGAGGCACCGGCGGCGGCTGCCCGCGTGGCCCTCAACCCCGCCTACACCTTCGAGCGCTTCGTGATCGGCCCGGGCAACCGGATCGCGCACGGCGCCGCGCTCGCCGTCGCGGAGGCGCCCGGCGAGTCCTACAACCCGCTCTTCCTGCACGGCCCGCCCGGGCTCGGCAAGACGCATCTGCTCGGCGCGATCGCCAACTACCTCCACGTCCACAGCCCGAACCTGGCCGTCCACTACACGACCGCCGAGGCCTTCACGAACGAGTTCGTGGGCGCGCTGCAGACCACCGGGATCGAGGCCTTCAAGGAGCGCTATCGCGGCCGCGACGTGCTCCTGATCGACGACATCCAGTTTCTCGAGGGCAAGGAGCGGACCGCCGACGAGTTCTTCCACACCTTCAACGCCCTGCACGAGGGCGGCGCGCAGCTCGTCCTGACGGCTGACCGGATGCCAGACGCCCTCTCGGGCCTCGCCGCCCGCATTCGCGACCGCTTCGAATGGGGCCTCGTCGCAGCCCTCGAGCCGCCCGACCTGACCACGCGGCTGCTCTTCCTCGGCAACCTCGTTCGCGAGCGCAGCGAGCAGGTTGCCCCGGAGGCGATCCGCGCGATCGCCTCGCGCGCCACCTCCAACCTGCGGCTGCTCGAGGGCGCTCTCACCCGCGTCGTCGCGCTCTCCTCCCTGACCGGCACGGTCGTCACCGTGGAGTCGATCGACCAGGCCCTACCGAGCGCGGTCATGGAACCAGCGCCCGAGGCTCCCGACGTCGCCGAGATCCAGCGGGTCGTCGCCGAGCGGCTCGACGTTCCCGTCGACGAGATCCTCTCCAGGGCGAGGCGGGCCGCACCCGTCGCGCGAGCCCGTCAGCTTGCGATGTACCTGTCGCGAGAGCTGACCGACCTCTCGCTGCCGGCGATCGCCAAAGCCTTCAACCGCAGCGACCACACCACCGTCATGCACGCCATCCGCAAGGTCGAGGAGCGAACCCTCGCCGACCCCGAGCTCGCCCGCACCCTCGAGGGCCTCGCGACCGAGCTGCGTGGCGATACGAAAGATCGTGACCGAACCGATTGACAGAATCGGCGGAACTGACCCGACCAGAGAAGGGCTATACACATATCCACTCCCTCCACAACCCTTACTACTCCTAGAGGTTCAAACACCTCCATGAAGATCACAGCCACCCGCCAGGCATTGCTCGACGCCCTTCTGGTCGTCTCCCGTGCCGTCTCCGCCCGCGCCGCGCTCCAGGCGCTCTCGGGCATCCTCATCACCGCCGAGGGCGAGGCGCGCCTGCGTGCCACCGACATGGAGCTCGGGCTCGACGTAGGCCTCGACGGCGAGGTCGCCGACACCGGCGCCGTGGTCCTGCCGGGCCGGCTGCTCGTCGAGGTCGCCCGTTCACTTCCCGACGGCCCCGTCAGCCTCGAGCTGCGCGAAGCGGAGCGGGACGTCGAGATCACCGCCGGCTCCTCCAAGTTCCACCTGCGCACGCTGCCGGCCGACGACTTCCCCCGGTTCCCCGAGGGGGAGGGGGACCCGGTCGAGCTTCCCGCGGACGCCCTGCGCGAGACCATCAACCGGGTCGCCCGCGCCGCGTCGCGGGACGAGGCGCGCCCGGTCCTGACCGGGGTGCTCGTGACCGCCGAGGGCGACGAGCTGACGATGGTCGCGACCGACTCCTACCGGCTGGCGGTCAAGCGGACCAAGCTCGAGTCGCCGGTCTCCGAGCGGCTCGAGGCGAACGTCCCGGCCCGGGCGCTGCGCGAGCTCGCCCGCCTGATCGAGGCGGCCGGGGAGGAGGAGCCGCTCCGGGTCTGGCTCACCCGCAACCAGGCGCTCTTCCGCGTCGGCCAGGTCTCGCTCAGCTCCAGGCTGATCGACGGGCAGTTCCCGAACTACAAGCAGCTCCTGCCGGATACCTTCGAACACGAGGTGAAGCTGCCGCGGGTCGAGCTCCTGGACGTGACTCGCCGCGTCTCCCAGCTCGCCCAGCGCAACGCCGCGCTGCGGATGTCCTTCGCGGAGGGGGAGCTGGTCGTGTCCGCGGAGACCCCCGATCTCGGCGATGCCCGAGAGGGGCTGCCGGCCCCGTACTCGGGGGAGCTGCTCGAGATCGGGTTCAACCCCGAGTTCGTCCGGGACGGGCTCGAGAGCATCGATGCGGATGAGGTCGTCGTCAAGCTGATCTCGCCGCTGCGCCCCGGCCTGCTGGAACCCGCCGACACCGATGACTTCAGCTACCTGGTGATGCCGATCAGGCTGAACGTCTGAGTGGGGCCCCGTGGCGATCGCAGCGCTGGAATGCCGCGGGTACAGGAATCTCGCTGACCAGCGCACGGAGCTCGGCACGGGGATCGTCGTCCTGCACGGCCCCAACGCGGCCGGCAAGAGCAACCTGCTGGAGGCCGTCCACTTCGGCCTGACCGGAAGCTCGTTCCGGGGAGGACACGACCGCGACCTGATCCGGTTCGAGCAGCCCTCGGCCCGGGTGGAGCTGGAGCTCGAGGACGAGGGACTGCTGCTGGCGGCGATCGACCGGGGCGGCGAGCGCCGTCACCAGCTGGATGGCCGTCCGGTCGGCCGCGGCGATCGCGGGCCCCTGGTGAGCGTCTTCCATCCCGACCGCCTGCAGCTCGTCAAGGGCCCGCCGGCCCATCGCCGCGCCCACCTGGACCGGGTGGTCGCCGCGATCTGGCCGGCCCGCGCGGACCTCCGCTCGCGATTCGGCCGGACCCTGGCGCAGCGCAACGCCCTGGTCTCCCGGGTCCGCGGGGGCCTCGCGCCGGCGAGCGCCCTGGCCGTCTGGGACGAGCGGCTCGCGGCCGAGGCCGAACCGCTGATCGAGTCGCGCTCCTCGGCGGCAGCGGCGCTCTCGGGGCCATTCGCTCACTTCGCGTCGGAGCTCGGACTGGAGGAGGCGACGCTCGCCTACCGCCCTCGTTCCCGGTCGAACCGCGCTGAGCTCGCCGCGGAACTCGCCCGCCGGCGCTCCGAGGACCTCGGGCGGGCCTACACGAGCTACGGGCCCCAGCTCGACGAGCTCGAGCTGAAGGCCGGGGGCAGGCCGCTGAAGCGGTTCGGGTCCCAGGGGCAGCAGAGGATCGCCCTGCTGGCGCTCCTGTTCGCGGAGCGCGCCGCGCTGCTCGAGGCGGGTGGCCCGCCGCCGGTGATGCTGCTCGACGACGTCATGAGCGAGCTCGACCCCGACCGCAGGCGGCTGCTGGTGACCGCCCTCGCTGACGCCGGCCAGTCGCTGCTCACCGCGACCGAGGCCGAGCACGTGCCGGGCGCGCAGGACATCCGGCGGATCGCGGTCCGCGACGGAGCTACCACGGCCCCGGTAGCCGCCGTCCGGGCCGAGGCGGCCTGAGGGGCGCCGGATGGGCCGCCGCCGCCCCCGGCGTCTTGCCGATGCGGTCGCCGCCGCGCTCGACGAGGCGGCCCCGCAGACGCTGCTGGCGGCCGTTCAGTCGGCCTGGCCGGCGGCCGTCGGCGAGGGGATCGCAAGGGAGGCGACCCCGGTCGCCGAGCGCGGCGGGGTGGTCACCGTGGCCTGCCGGTCGGCGACCTGGGCTCAGGAGCTGCAGCTGCTGGGGGGCGAACTGGAGGAAAAGATCGGGGCCGAACTACCTGAAAACACCCCGTTTGCAGGACTTCGGTTCACGGCCACCGGAGACCCCGCCGAGCCCTGAATTTAGTGCGTGTTTTGCAGGGCTTTTGTGACAGAGGGGAAGGGGTTCCGCGGGCGCCGAATGGTAGACTTAGTGGACTTGGACGGAGCCCCGACTCCCGTGTCCGCCCGGTCTTTCGGCGCCGGATATGAGGTCGGGGTTTCTCATGAATGAACCGAAAGGAAGTTGAGTGGCGAAGACCGCTAACCGCGGAGGCGCCGGCAAGAAGAGCGCTTCTCGCGGGTCCGCCGCCTCGCGCGGCGCCAAGAAGCCGGCAGCGCGAAAGAAGCCCGCGGGGAAGAAGGGCGGGTCCTACGGCGCGAAGGACATCACGGTCCTCGAGGGCCTCGAGGCCGTCCGCAAGCGGCCCGGCATGTACATCGGCTCGACGGGGCCCCGCGGCCTCCACCACCTGGTCTACGAGGTTGTGGACAACTCTGTGGACGAGGCGATCGCCGGCCACGCCAGCAAGGTCGTCGTCACCCTCCATCCCGACAACAGCGTCACCGTGACCGACGACGGCCGCGGGATCCCGGTCGATCGTCACGCCAAGATGCGCAAGCCGGCGGCCGAGGTCGTGCTGACGACCCTGCACGCCGGCGGCAAGTTCGGGGACGGCGGGGGATACAAGGTCTCCGGCGGCCTGCACGGGGTCGGCGTCTCCGTCGTCAACGCGCTTTCCGAGAAGCTCGAGCTGGAGATCTGGCGCGACGGCCATGTCTGGGAGCAGACCTACCAGCGCGGCAAGCCCATCACGAAGTTCAAGAAGGGCCGCGCGGTCAAGACCACCGGCACCACCGTCCGCTTCGTTCCCGACCTGGAGATCTTCGGCGACGAGATCGAGTTCGACTTCGACACCCTGGCCGAGCGGCTGCGTGAGACCGCCTTCCTGACCCGCGGCCTCAAGGTCGAGCTGGTCGACGAGCGCGGCGCGGGTCAGACGCTGGAGTTCCAGTACAAGGGCGGCATCGCGGACTTCGTCAGGCACCTGAACGAGTCCAAGGACCCGCTGCACCGCAAGATCGCCTTCTTCGAGGGGGAGACCAAGGAGGGCCAGGTCGAGGTCGCGATCCAGTGGAACTCCAGCTACCAGGACTCGGTCTTCAGCTTCGCCAACAACATCAACACGCAGGAGGGCGGCACGCACCTGTCGGGCTTCCGCTCCGCGCTGACCCGGACCCTGAACGCAGTCGCCCGCAAGCGCGGGCTGATCAAGGAGAAGGACGAGAACCTGAGCGGCGACGACGTGCGCGAGGGGCTCACCGCGGTGATCTCGGTGAAGCTCGCCGACCCGCAGTTCGAGGGCCAGACCAAGGGCAAGCTCGGCAACCCGCCGATCGAGGGCCTGGTCAAGGAGATCGTCAACCGCCAGCTCGGCGACTTCCTCGAGGAGAACCCGGCCGACGCCCGCCGCATCCTGTCCAAGGCGGTCGACGCCGCGAGGGCGCGCGATGCGGCGCGCAAGGCCCGAGACCTGACGCGGCGCAAGTCGGCGCTCGAGAACTCGATGCTGCCCGGCAAGCTCGCCGACTGTTCGGTCAAGGACCCAGCCGAGGCCGAGCTGTTCATCGTCGAGGGCGATTCGGCCGGCGGCTCGGCCAAGCAGGGCCGCGACCGGCATACCCAGGCCGTGCTCCCGCTTCGCGGGAAGATCATCAACGTCGAGAAGAGCCGGATCGACAAGGTCCTCTCCAACACCGAGATCCAGGCCCTGATCACCGCGATCGGCACCGGCGTCCAGGAGGAGTTCGACCCCGGCGAGCTCCGGTACCACAAGGTCATCCTGATGACGGACGCCGACGTGGACGGCGCGCACATCCGGACGCTGGTCCTGACCTTCCTCTACCGGCAGATGCAGGACCTGATCCGGCAGGGATACGTCTACATCGCAAAGCCGCCCCTCTACAAGCTCAAGCAGGACGGCAAGGAGCTCTGGGTCGAGCGAGAGTCCGAGCTCGAGGAGCTGCTGCTCGCCGACAAGCTGGAGCAGTTCACGGTCGCCGGTGCGAAGGGCCAGAGCAAGAAGCTGGGCAAGCGCCGCTGGCAGGACTTCAACCGGCACTACAAGGCCTTCGAGGGCTGGGCCTCCACGCTGCGGGCCGAGTTCGGCCACGAGACCATCGACTTCATCGCCGAGTCCCACCTGCTCGAGTCGAAGGCGAAGACGATGGCGGCAGCGGCCAAGCTGTTCCGCGCCAAGGACTCGAAGGACCGCGCCTACGAGACCAAGCTCGTCAAGGCGAACAAGGAGAGCCTCGACGTCAAGGGCACCCACCGGCGCAGTGGCCTGGCGCGGGACCACAAGCTGCCGAAGAAGCTGTTCGAGTCAACCGCGTACAAGGAGCTGGTCGATGCCCACGCGAAGCTGGTGACGCAGGTCGGCGAGCCGCCGTTCACGGTGACGATGGAGGGCTCGGAGAAGGAGGGCGAGGCCGTCAGCTTCGCCGAGCTGCGCCGCGAGGTCCTCGAGCTGGCGCGACAGGGAATCCAGCTCCAGCGCTTCAAGGGTCTCGGGGAGATGAATCCCGAGCAGCTGCGCGAGACGACGATGGACCCCGGTAGCCGCACGTTGCAGCGGGTCAGCATCGACGAGGCGGCGAACATGGCCGTCGAGGACACCTTCGTCGACCTGATGGGCGACAAGGTCGAGCCGCGCAAGGACTTCATCGAGAAGCACGCCCGAGACGTTCGGTTCCTCGACGTATAGGGGGTGGGGAATGGCCAAGCGAAAAGATGACGCCCCGCAGGAGGTCCTGACGCCGGAGGTGTTCGAGGAGCGCGAGCTCGAGCAGGAGATGCGCTCCTCCTATCTCGACTACGCGATGAGCGTGATCGTCGGCCGCGCCCTTCCCGACGTGCGGGACGGCCTGAAGCCGGTCCACCGCCGCGTTCTCTACGCGATGCACGACCTGGGCCTCCAGCCGAACCGGGCGTACCGGAAGTGCGCCTTCATCGTCGGCGAGGTGATGGGCAAGTACCACCCGCATGGCGACTCCGCGATCTACGAGACGCTGGTGCGGATGGCGCAGGACTTCTCCCTGCGCTACCCGCTGATCGACGGGCAGGGCAACTTCGGCTCGATCGACGACGACCCGGCAGCAGCGATGAGGTACACCGAAGCGCGCCTGGGGCCGCTGGCGACGCAGATGCTGCGTGACATCGACGCCGACACCGTCGACTTCGGGCCCAACTACGACGAGCGCACGCAGGAGCCGCTGCTGCTGCCGGCCCGCTTCCCGAACCTGCTCGTGAACGGCGCCGCCGGCATCGCCGTCGGCATGGCGACCAACATCCCGCCGCACAACCTGCGCGAGGTCATCTCCGCGACGAACGCCTACATCGACGACCCCGAGATCGACATGAAGGGCCTGATGAAGCACATCAAGGGCCCGGACTTCCCCGGCGGCGGGATCATCCTCGGCCGCGAGGGCATCCGCGAGGCGTACCGGTCGGGCCGCGGCTCGGTCAAGGTCCGCGCCCGGACCGACATCGAGCAGATCAGGGGCGGCAAGGAGGCAATCATCGTCACCGAGCTGCCCTTCCAGGTGAAGAAGGGCGGCGAGGGCGGCCTGATCACGAAGATCGCGGACCTCGTCCGCGACAAGAAGATCACCGGCATCTCCGACCTTCGGGACGAGTCGGACCGCAACGGCATGCGGCTCGTGATCGAGCTGAAGCGCGGCGGCGACCCCGCCACCGTGGTCCTGAACCAGCTCTACAAGCACACGCAGATGCAGCAGAGCTTCGGGATCAACATGGTCGCGCTGGTCGACGGCGTGCCCAGGCAGCTCAGCCTGCTCGAGACGATCCACTACTACGTCGGCCACCAGAAGGAGGTCGTCACCCGGCGCACGCAGCACCAGCTCGCCCGTGCCGAGGCCCGCGCCCACATCCTCGAGGGCCTGCTGATCGCGCTGGGCAAGCTCGATCAGGTCATCAAGCTGATCCGCGGGTCCAAGGACCCGGACACCGCGCGCGACGGGCTGATCAAGAAGTTCAAGCTGAGCCGCGCCCAGGCCCAGGCGATCCTCGACATGCGCCTGCAGCGCCTGACCGCGCTCGAGGCCGGCAAGATCAAGTCCGAGCACGCCGAGCTGGTCAAGGAGATCAAGCGCCTGCGGAGCATCCTCGCGGACGAGAAGAAGGTCCTGGCGCTGGTCAAGTCCGAGCTCGACGAGGTCGCCGAGCAGTACGGCGACGACCGCAGGACGAAGCTCGCGGCCGCCGAGGGCGAGGTCGACATCGAGGACCTGATCACCGAGGAGCAGGCCGTGATCTCGATCACCGCCTCCGGGTACGTGAAGCGGATCCCGCTCGCCACCTACCGGCAGCAGCGGAGGGGAGGCCGCGGCGTGATGGGGATGAACCTGAAGGAGGGCGACTACATCGAGCACCTGCACGTCTGCTCGACGCACGACTTCCTGCTCTTCTTCACCAACCAGGGCCGCGTCTACCGGCTCAAGGTCTACGAGCTGCCCGAGGGCTCCCGCGTGGCGAAGGGGCGCGCACTCGTCAACGTCCTGCCCCTGAAGGACAAGGAGCAGGTGATGGCGGTGATCCCGACCCGCGACTTCTCCGAGGGGAAGTTCCTCGTGTTCGGCACGGCCGGCGGCATGGTCAAGAAGACCGAGTTCAAGAACTACGACACCGCGATCAAGGCCGCCGGCCTGGTTGCGATCAAGATCCGCAAGGGGGACGAGCTGGTCCAGGTCCGGATGACCTCGGGCAAGGACGACATCATCATGGTCTCCAAATCCGGCCACGCGTCCCGCTTCAACGAGAAGCTGGCGCGCCCGATGGGGCGCGGCACCTCCGGCGTCAAGGGCATGAACGTCTCCGCCAAGGGCAACCAGGTGCTGTCGCTGGACGTCGTCACGAAGGGCACCGAGCTGCTGGTCGTCACCGAGAACGGCTACGGCAAGCGGACCGCGATCGAGGAGTACCCGGTCAAGGGCCGCGGCACCAAGGGCGTGCTGACGATCAAGCTGACCGCGAAGAAGGGGCAGCTCGCGGGTGCGCTGGTGGTTCGCGAGGAGGACGAGCTCGTCTTCATCTCCCAGGCCGGGATGGTGCAGCGGAATGCAGCCGTCGAGATCTCGCAGCAGGGACGCGCCACTCAGGGGGTCCGGGTGATGAACCTGAAGTCCAAGGACCGCGTCAGCGCGGTCGCCCTGGTCCAGGAGTCGGCCGCCGCCCCCGGCAACGGGGCCCGCAGCAAGGCGAAGGCGGGTGCCGCGGTGGCCGCGCCCGAGGCCGAGCTGCCCGCTGCGACCGGCAACGGCGACGGGGAGGTCAAGGTGACCCGCACCACGACCCGGTCGGCGCGGCAGCCGTCGAAGACCGCCGCCGCCCCGGCGAAGCCGAAGCCCGCTCCGAAGGCGAAGCCGAGGAAGGCCGCCGCGAAGCCGAAGGCAAAGCCCAGGGCGAAGGCAAGGCCGGCGAAGAAGAGTGCGGCAGCGGCGCCGAAGCGGAAGGTCAGGGCGAACCCGCCGACCGTCCGCGGCCAGGCCCGCAAGAAGAAATAGGGGCGGCCTCGGCGCTACGCGGTCAGGAGGTACTGCTCCCAGACCTGCGGGGTCCGGGGCGCGGCGATGCGGATGAAGACCGTGGGGCCCGGCGGGCGCGGGCGCTGGCGCGGGTGCATGCGCACCTCGCGCGGTAGGCGGTTGCCCTTGCGACGGTTGCAGGGGGCGCAGGAGGCGACGATGTTCTCCCAGACCGATTCACCGCCCCGGCTGCGTGGGATGACGTGATCGACGGTCAGGGCCGGCCGCTCCGCTCCGCAGTACTGGCAGGTCCAGCCATCACGGGCGAGGACGGCCTTGCGCGTGATCCGGCGCCGGTGGATGTCGCGCGGGACCCGGACGAAGCTGACCAGGCGGATCACCTCGGGCCGGTCGAGGCGCATCGTCTCGGAGCGCAGCACGCCCTCGCCCCGCTCGAGCAGCTCGGCCTTCTCCTTGAGGAGGAGCACGACCGCGCGGCGGACCGTGCAGACGTTGAGCGGCTCGTAGCTCGCGTTCAGCACGAGCACCCTGCCGCGCGTCATTGCCCGGTGCGCGGCGTTGCCGTTGCCGTTTACGGCAGGACCGTGCCCGTTGGTGGCCGCCCCGATGTCAGCCGCTACCGCGGGTGTGTCCACCCCCCCTGAGCCCTCATCTACTACGGCCCCGGTGCCCATTGCGCCCGGGATTGTAAGGGTACGGCCCTCTCTCCTAGGCGGATTCGCCCGGAACGCCCTCTCCGTTGCCGGTGGGGTAGCTGCCGAGGACGCGCACGTCCTCCGCCTTCGAGCGCAGGTCCTCGAGGGCGCCGGCCAGGGCCTCGTCGGTCACAGCCCCCTCGCAGTCCACGAAGAACATGTAGCGGCCGAGGCCCTGCCGCCGCGGCCTGGATTCGATCCGGGTCAGGTTGACGCCCCGCTCCGAGAAGGCCCCGAGCGCCTCGACCAGCGCCCCGGGGTGGTCGGCGCCGAGCTCGGCGAAGATCAGCGTCGTGCGCCAGGGGCCCTTCCCGCTCGCCGCGGTTCCCTTCGGCGCCACCCAGACGAAGCGGGTGACGTTGTCCGGCACATCTTCAACGCCATTGCGCAGGACCGAGCAGTCGTAGAGCCGCGCGGCCGCTTCAGCTCCCAGGGCGGCCCAGCGGCGCTTCTTCTCCTCGCTCACCTGCCGCACGGCCTCGGCTGTGCTCGAGGCCGCCCTGACGTGCGCCTGGGGAACCTCCTCACGCAGGAAGCGGGCGCACTGCGCCGTTGCCTGTGGGTGCGAGAGCACGACCTCGATCTGATCAAGCGGGATCTCCTCGCGCGCAATCAGGCAGTGCCGTACGGCGTAGTCGTGCTCACCGACGATCGTGACGCCCTCCGCGTCGAAGGCGAGCGTGTCGAGGGTCGAACGGACCGCCCCCTCGATCGAGTTCTCGAACGGGACCAGAGCGCGGTCGACCTCGCCGTTCTGCACGGCGATGATCGCCGCGTACACCGTCGGCGCCGGCACCGCCTCGATCGCGGCGTCGCCGGTGGCGGTGCGCAGCGCGTCCTCGTTGAAGGTCCCCTCGGGACCGAGGTAGGCGACTCGCACGTGGCCTAGGCCTCGCGCATCAGGCGCCGAAGATCACGGTGTACGTGGCGTTGTTGTTGCTGCTGTCGACCTCGCCGAGCACGGGGACGACCAGCACCTCGAGCGTGCTCTCGGTGCCGGGCTGGGGCAGGTTGGTAAGGGCGGCCCTGACGGCGGTGGACTCGCCGGCCTCGATCGAGGGAACATCCTCGGTCACCGTCTCGCCGTTGAGGGTGATCTCGACGCGGATGCCGGTCTCATCCGAGTCGCCCTGGTTCTGGACCTCCACCTCAACCTCGCGCGCGTCGGAGGCGACGGTGGTGGTGCCATCGGCGCTCAGGACGGTCCCGCCGACCGAGGTCTGCAGCAGCCCCATCCCATGGGTGCCAGAGGTGATGTTCTCCCCTCCGAACCCGGCCAGGGCCTCGTTGAGCTTCGCCGGGCCGAGCCACTCGACCGCCTCGGTCTGGCTCTCCGGCATGAAGTTCCCCGCGGGGAGGTCCTGGGCCTCGAGCCCCTCGTCTTCCAGGACCCGCAGGATCTCGGGCCTGCCGGTCTGCGCCCAGAGCACGTCGCTGGAATAGAGGGCGCCCATCTTGGCCTGGATCAGCGCGCGCGCCTCCGCGGTCTCGGCCGTCCCCAGCGCCGGACCGATGTTCTCGCCGATCACCTGCATCGCATCGCGCCGCTGTCGCAGGGACAGCTCGACCGCGCTGTGGGCCGTGCTCATCTGGTCAGGGGCGTCCAGGTCCTCGGCGCGCTCCAGCAGCGATTCCGAGGCGCTCCTGAGGCTGAGGACCTGCTGCTCGAGGTCCTGCTCGGTGAGCGTGCCGGGGCTCTCGAGGGTGTCGAAGAAGTCCTTGCCGCGCTGCTCGGACTCCTGCATGACGGTGCCGACGTCCTGCGTGTAGTTGCGCAGGCCGCGGTCCGAGCGCGCCTCGAGGCAGCCGCGGAACCCGACCACGATCAGGATCAGGAAGCCCAGGCCGAGGCCCACCGCGATCAGGCGGCGGACCAGGTACTGCTGCCGGCGGCGCTCCGGGCCCAGGCGCCTGCGTGGAGGCTCGGGAGCTTCCGGAGCGATCTGCTCCTGTTCGGAGTCGAGGAAGGCCACGGCGCAGGATTATGCCGCGTGTCCCACGCAGGAACGGGGCGGCGGGACCAGAACTTGAACCCAGAATGGTGGGCGAGCGCATTCTCGACCGGTTCCTGATCGAAGAGCGCATCGGCAGCGGCGGCTTCGGCACCGTCTATCGCGCGTGGGACGAGCGGCTGCAGCGACCCGTCGCCGTCAAGGTCGTCGAAGGGGACCATCGGGCCCCGAGGATCGCCCGCGAGGCACAGGCCGTCGCCCGCCTCGCCCACCGAAACATCGCCACCTTGTACGAGCTGGCGAGCGAGGGCGGCCGTTCCTATTTCGTCTCCGAGCTGATCGACGGCGATCCGCTGCGCGACCTGGGACGGCGAGGGGCGCTCAGCGACCGGATGGTCGCGATGATCGGCACCGATGCCGCCGCGGCGCTCTCCCACGCCCATCGCAACGGAGTCATCCACCGCGACGTGAAGCCGGAGAACGTGTTGGTGGCCCGTGCCGGCGAGGCAAAGCTCGTGGACTTCGGAATCGCGCGGATCGCCGGCGAGCGGACCCTGACCCGCACCGGCGGCGTCATCGGAACGCTCGCCTACATGGCGCCCGAGCAGGCCGACGGCCAGCGTCCCGGTCCGGCGGCGGACACCTACTCCCTCGCCCTCACGCTCTACGAATGTTTCTGTGGCGAGCATCCCCTGGTCCGCGACGGCGCCGCGGCGACCGCGCGTGCGATCGGCGAGCCGATCGCTCCCCTCGCCCTGGTCCGACCCGAACTGCCCGCGGAGCTGACCGAGACGATCGATGCGTGCCTCGACGTCGACCCCGAGACCAGGCCGCTCGTCTCCGAGCTCGAGGGGGCGCTCGAGGGCCACGCACAGGACCTCGACGGAGCGCCGCTCCCCGCGGTCCTTGGCATCGACGAAGAGGACGACGGCTGGGCCGGCGCCAGGCTCGCGACACCGTGGCTGAAGCTGGCCCCGGCGCTGGGGATCGCCGCGATGGTGCTGGCCTGTCTGATCGCCACAGGCGGTGCTCCCGCCCCGGTGATGCTGCTCTCGCCCCTCGCGGGGCTGCTCGCCATCGCCCGGCCGCGACCCGCACTGGCGATGGCGCTCGCCGCGATGGTGGTCTGGGTCTGGGCCGGCGCCGACCAGCCCGGGGCGGCCCTGCTGATCGCGGCCCTGGGGCTGCCGCTGCTCGCCCCGGTCGTGAATCCCTCCGCGGCTCCGCTGACGTCCCTGGCGCCACTGCTCGGGCTCGCCGGGATGGCGGCCGCATATCCCGCGTTCGCCGGCCTGACCCGCGGCGCCGCCAGCCGCCTGGTCCTCGGGGCGACCGGCTATCTCTGGCTCGTCTCCCTCGAGACGATCGCCGATCGCAACCTGCTGCTGGGCGCGCCCTCCTCCGCCCCTCCATCGTGGGCCGATTCGGCGGGGGTCGCCCTGAGCGACGTCCTGATGCCGCTGGTCACGCCGAGCGTGCTGGCCGCGGCGGCAATCTGGGGCATCGCCGCGCTGATCCTGCCGGCGCTGGTGCGCGCCCGGACGCCGGTCCTCGACCTCCTCGGGGCCCTGGTCTGGGCCGCCGGGCTCGCGTCCGCCCTTCGCCTGGTGGCCGGCCCGGGAGGCGAACCGTCGGGCCTCTTGGTTGCCACCGCGCTGGCCGCAGTCGGCGCGGCCGTGCTCGCGCGACGCCTGAGCGGGCCTCCGGCCTCCGCTCCCCCTACGCTGAACGCACCGGGTCCCGTCCCGACCTCGTAGGATTTCGCATTCCTCGGGCGCCGTTCCGCGCGCCTCACCCGATCTTCAGGAGCAAGCGATCAGCGTTCTACGCAACATCGAAGCCCGCTTGGAGGGCCTGGTCGAGGGCGTGTTCAGCCGCGCCTTCAGCTCCGGCGTGCAGCCGGTCGAGATCGCGCGCAAGCTCTCGAAGGAGATGGACGCCCACAAGACCGCGTCCGTGTCGCGCGTCTACGTTCCCAACGAGTACACCGTCTGGCTGGCGCCCGACGACTACGAGCGCTTCAAGGACTACGAGAGCTCCCTGTCCCAGGAGCTGAGCGCCCACCTGCTCGAGCACGCCCGCCACCACGACTACGACCTGCTGACGCGGCCCGTCGTCAAGCTGGACGAGGACGACCGGCTGAGGCTCGGAGAGTTCGGGATCCAGACGCGCCTCGTGCGCCCGCCCCAGCGGCAGGGAGCGGAGGCGACGCAGGGCGAGCCGGGCCACACGATGGTCTACTCGGCGACCCAGGCCCAGAAGGCGAAGTCGAAGCGCCGGCCGGAGACCGCGTATGTCGACACGCGGGCGATCGTCTCGGTGGACGACCGGCGCTACGTCCTCGACGGCCCCACCGCCACCATCGGCCGCTCGAAGGAGTGCGAGTGCGTGCTCGACGACCCGAACATCTCGCGGAAGCACGCCGAGCTCCGCCGCTCCGAGCACGGCGACTGGACGATCGCCGACCTCGGCTCGACCAACGGTGTCAAGGTCAACGGCAGGAGGGTCTCCTCCGCCCGCCTCTCGCCGGGCGACGAGATCACCCTCGGAACCCTCGTCTTCAATTTCGACATCGAGCAGTGAGATGAGCGACGTCGAGCCGCTCGCCGTGGCCCTCAAGTTCGGCTTCCTCGCCGTGCTCTACCTCTTCCTGCTCTGGGTGATGCGCACGGCGCTGCGCGACCTCAAGGCCACCGCCTCGCCCGGCTACGAGACCGGATACCACGAGGCCGTGCCCGGCGCGCCCGAGCACACCGCCGACGCCTGGCTGATCGCCGTCGAGGGCGGCGGGCTGGAGCAGGACGAGCGCTTCGACCTGTTCGGGGGCCTCTCGCTGGGGCGCTCGCCGGATGCCGACATCCGCATCGACGACCGCTACGCGTCCGGGATCCACGCGCGAATATTCAGCCGCGGCGGCGCTCACTTCGCCGAGGACATGAACTCGACCAACGGCACGCTGCTCAACTCCGAGGAGTTGCACGGCGAGGCGGAGCTGCACCACGGCGACACGATCCGAATCGGCGACACCGAGCTGAGGTTCGAATTGGCCTGATGCTGACCATTGCCGAACAGGCCTACAAGACGGACACGGGCCGTCAGCGCACCGCCAACGAGGATTCGTACTTCGCCGGCTCGACGGTGTTCGCCGTCGCGGACGGGATGGGGGGCGCGCAGGCCGGCGAGGTGGCCTCACGGATCGCCGCCGGCGCCTTCGAGCGGGCGGTCGCGTCGGACGCCCCGCCGGAGACCCAGCTTCGCGAGATCGCCCAGGGAGCCAACCAGGAGATCCACGATCTCGCGCAGAAGGACTCGTCACGCGCGGGCATGGGGACCACCCTCACGGCCGCCCTCGTCCACGACGACGAGGTCTCCTTCGGTCACGTCGGCGACAGCCGCGCGTACGTCCTCCGCGGCGGCGAGCTCAAGCGCCTGACCAAGGACCACTCGCTGGTGGAGGAGCTGCGGCGGCAGGGCCGGCTGACCGAGGAGCAGGCCGAGGAGCACCCGCAGCGGTCGATCATCACCCGCGCGCTCGGGCCTGAGCCCAAGGTCAACGTGGACACGATGACCTACCCGGCGAAGGCTGGGGACGTGTTCCTGCTCTGCAGCGACGGGCTCACCACGATGGTGAGCGACGACGAGATCAAGAAGATCCTCGGAGAGACCCGCAGCCTTCGCCAGGGGGTCGCCAGGCTGGTGGACGCGGCCAATGCACGCGGCGGCCGCGACAACATCACGGCGGTCGCGTTCCGCCTGTCCGATGAGGGCACGGAGGAGGACGAGGGCGCCACGCTGATCTCACGCACCGCCGAGCAGGCCGGGCTGACCGCCGAGCGGATGCGCGCCGCCGGGGACCGGCTCCGGGGGCACGGGCCGATGCCGGCGCCCCACCGGAGGCGGCGCGGGATCAAGATCGCGGCGATCGTCGGAGCCATCGCGCTGCTCATCCTGGGCGGGGTCCTGCTGGCCCGCCAGGCCTACTTCCTCGGCACCGACGAAGACGGCCGCGTCGCGCTGTTCCGCGGCCTTCCGTACGACCTGCCGCTCGGGGTCGACCTCTACTCGGAGCAGTACTCGATCGGCGTCCCGGCCTCGGAGCTCTCGCCGGAGCGTGAGGACGTCGTCAAGGAGCACAAGATTCGCTCCAAGGATGACGCCACCGATCTGATCGAGGACATCGACCAGACCGAGGGCGTCCAGCCGGCGCCACCACCCGCTCCGGCGCAGCCCCCAGCCGCCGCCAACGCGGCCAAGAAGAAACAGGCCGCGAAGAAGAAGCGCGCCCAGACGCCTTGAGCGCCCGCAGCCGCGAGCTCTTCGCCCTGATCCCGGTTGCGCTGCTGGTGACGGCGGGCTTCACGGCGGTCTTCATCGTCGAGTCCGAGCAGCTCGGGAACCTGAGCTTCCTCTACGGCCTCTACTTCCTGGTGCTCTGCGTCGCGACGCACTTCGTGATCCGCTCCCGCCTGCCCGACGCCGACCCGTTCCTGTTCCCACTGGTGGCGCTGCTGGCCGGCTTCGGGATGGTGATGCTGTTTCGGATCGACGAGAGCCTGGCCCTCGACCAGGCGAACTGGTTCGTGCTCGGGCTCGTCCTGTTCGCGGCGATGATCGCCTTCCTGCGCGACTACGAGGCCCTCGAGCGCTACCGCTACGTCATCGCCATGGCGGGGATCCTGCTGCTCCTGCTGCCCCGGATGCCGGGGATCGGAGCGCAGGTCAACGGCGCATACCTGGGTGTGGACATCGGCCCACTCGACTTCCAGCCGACGGAGCTGGCGAAGATCTGCATCGTCATCTTCCTCGCCAGCTACCTGAACGAGCGCCGGGAGGTGCTCGTCGTGGGGGCGAGGAACGTCGCCGGCATCGTCCTGCCGCCGCTCAAGCACCTCGGCCCCCTGCTGGTCGTGTGGGGGGCGGCGATGGTGATGCTCGTCTTCATCCGTGACCTCGGCAGCTCGCTGATGTTCTTCGGGGCCTTTCTGGCGGTCCTCTACGTCGCGACCGCGCGGATCTCGTTCGTGATCATCGGCCTCGCGATGTTCCTGGTCGGCGCGTGGTTCTTCGCCAACACGGTCGGCCACATCCAGGATCGGTTCGACATCTGGCTCGACCCCTTCACCGACCCCGAGGGCGAGGCCTACCAGCTTGCCCAGTCCATGTTCGCCCAGGCCGACGGCGGTCTGACCGGAAGGGGGCTGGGCGAATCCCTGCTCGCGTTGCCCAACCAGGGGAGCTGCACGGACTTCCCCAACTGCGGGGCGATCCTGCCGGCTCCCCACACCGACTTCATCTACGCGATCATCGTCAACGAGCTCGGCCTGCTCGGCGGGGCCGGTGTGGTGCTGATCTACCTGCTGATCACCGAGCGTGGGTTCAAGACGGCGGTGCTCGCCGAGGACGGGTTCTCGAAGCTCCTGGCGACCGGCCTCACGACCATCCTCGCCCTCCAGGCGTTCGTGATCATCGGCGGCGTGACCAGGGTGATCCCATTGACCGGAGTGACGCTTCCCTTCATCAGCTACGGCGGCAGCTCGATCGTCGCGAACTTCATCTTGCTCGCCCTGCTGCTGATGATCTCCGACAAGTCCCGCCGGCGAGCTCGGCGAGAGGTTGAGCTGGCCAGGAGCGAGGCGGGCTACGCGTGAACGCCCAGATCACCAAGCTGTTCACGGTCATCGTCGTCCTCTACGCGGCGCTGCTCGGCTTCACCTCCTACTGGACGATCTTCGACGCCGAGTCGCTCGAGGAGAACGCGGCGAACCGCAGGCCCCTGCTCGAGGAGCAGCGGATCAAGCGGGGAGACATCCTTGCGTTCGACGAGCAAACCGTGATCGCCCGCTCGACCCCCAAGGGCGAGGGCAGCGACCCGATCTACGTGCGCACCTACCCGGAGGGCACCACCTACGGGAACCCGATCGGCTACAGCTTCGTCGAGCGCGGGCGGGTCGGGACCGAGCTCGAGCACAACGACCCGCTGGTGGGGGAGAAGACCGAGTTCCTCTCGATCTTCGACCAGCTCACGGGCGTCGAGCAGGAGGGCTCGACGCTGGTCAGCTCGCTCGACGCGGACGCACAGCAGGCCGCCATCGACGGCCTCGGCGGCCAGCGGGGATCGGTGGTCGCGATCGTTCCGTCCACCGGCGAGGTCCGCGCGATGGTCTCGATCCCCAGCTACGACCCGAACCAGGTCACCGATGCCAAGCGGTTCGAGCAGCTGAATCAGGACGACAACGCCCCCCTGCTGAACCGCGCAACCCAGGCCGGCTACCAGCCGGGATCGACGATGAAGGTCGTCACCGCGACGGCCGCGCTCGACTCCGGCGAATACGACCCCGACACCACCGTCAGCGGGCAGAGCCCGAAGGAGATCGGTGGCGTTCCGCTGGAGAACTCCGGCGGTGCCAGCTTCGGCGACATCCCGCTGACCGAGGCCCTGACCCAATCCGTCAACACGGTCTGGGCCGAGGTGGGCGAGGACCTCGGCAACGACACGATGTTCACCTACATGGAGCGGTTCGGGTTCAACCAGAAACCCCGCCTCGACTACCCGAGCTTCCAGCTCGCCACCAGCGGTGTCTTCGATGGGTCGAAGCTGCTGAGCGCCGGGGACCCGATCGACATCGGCCGCGTCGCCATCGGGCAGGAGCGGCTCAACGTGACCCCGCTCCAGATGGCCCAGGTCGCCGCCGCGGTGGCCAACGACGGGGACCTGATGGAGCCGAGGCTGTGGTCGAAGGTGATCGACTCGGACGGCCGGGAGGAGGAGCTCGACCCCGAGCGGCAGTCCCGGGTGATGAGCGAAGAGACGGCGCAGGAGCTCAACGAGATGATGCAGGACGTCGTCAGCGAGGGAACCGCGACGTCGGCGGCCCTCGAGGGCATCGACGTCGCCGGCAAGACCGGTACGGCGGAGATCGACATCGACGCCGGCATCAACCAGGCCTGGTTCATCGGCTTCGCGCCCGCCGACGACCCGCAGATCGCGGTCGCGGCGACAGTCGAGCGCACGGAAGGATTCGGCGGCGTCGTGGCCGCGCCGATCGCAAAGGCCGTCATGGAGGCGATTCTTCAGGGGGGCGGCGGATGAATCGCCGCCTACACGTGGAAGTGATCAGCTGATGGCCGTCAACACGCATCTAAGGAGCCGCTGATGGCGGCTCCACGTAAGGGCACGATGGTCGATGAGCGCTACCGGATCGAGCACAAGATCGGCTCGGGCGGGATGGCCGAGGTCTACCTCGCCGAGGACACCGAGCTCGGCCGCATGGTGGCGATCAAGGTCCTTCACGACCGCTTCGCCCAGGACAAGGAGTTCGTCGAGCGCTTCCGCCGCGAGGCCCAGTCGGCGGCGGGTCTCCAGCACCCCAACATCGTCAGCATCTTCGACCGGGGCGAGTTCAAGGACACGTACTTCATCGCGATGGAGTACGTGGACGGGCCTCAGCTGAAGCAGCTCGTCAAGGGGGGGATGGGCGCCAAGGACGCGATCGACTTCACCCGGCAGATCCTCGCCGCCGCCCGGTTCGCGCACCGCAAGGGGATCGTCCACCGGGACCTGAAGCCGCAGAACGTGCTGATCGACGACGAGGGCCGCGCCCGGGTCGCCGACTTCGGCATCGCCCGCGGCGAGAGCTCGGACATCACCGGGACCGGATCGGTGATGGGGACCGCCCAGTACCTCTCGCCGGAGCAGGCGCAGGGGAAGGAGACCACCGCGCGGTCGGACATCTACTCGATCGGCGTGATCCTCTACGAGGCGCTGACCGGACGGGTGCCGTTCGACGGAGACAGTGCCGTCGCCGTGGCGCTGAAGCAGGTCTCCGAGACGCCGCGGCGCCCGAGCGCCATCAATCCCAACGTGCCGCCCGCCCTCGACGCCGTGGTGATGCGCGCCCTCGCCAAGGACCCGGACGCGCGCTTCAACGACGCCGAGGCGTTCACCAAGGCGCTGGACGCCGCGGAGAAGGCCCCCGAGACACCCCGCCCCGAGGACACCGCCGCCTTCGCCGCAGTCTCGCCCGCCGGCGATCACACGGCGGTGCGCGAGGTGCACGAGCACTTCGGCGAGGATCCAGACCGCCGCCGCTGGCGCTGGATCGTGCTCGCTCTGCTCGTCGCCGCGGTTGCGGGGCTGGTCGCCTTCGCCCTGACCCGGCCGGAGCAGGCCGAGGTGCCCGAACGTCGTCGGACAGGACGTCAATGTTGCCACCCAGCTGCTGCGCGACCGGGGATTCGAGGTGGAGACGAACGGGGTCTTCCGGACCGGCACCGCCGCGATCGACGAGGTCTTCGAGCAGTCGCCCGGCCCGGGCGAGAGGGTCGACGAGGGCTCCACGATCATGCTCACCTATAACCGCGGACCGGGCGTGACCGAGATACCCAGCGTCGGCGGCCTGACCGAGGAGGAGGCGAAGACGCGTCTGGAGAAACGGGGTTTCTCCATCCAGACCGAGTTCCAGTTCAACGACCGGATCCCCGAGGACCGGGTGATCGGCACCGAGCCGGCCGTCGGTACGACCGTCGAGAGCGGGAGCACCGTGAAGCTGCTCGTGTCCCGCGGCTCGAACCGGGTCGAGGTTCCCGACGTCACGGGTCTCAACGACCAGCAGGCGCTGGACGCCCTCGAGGCCGTCGAGCTCGGCGGCAACGTCGTTCAGCGGGATGACGAGGCGCCTGCGGGCGAGGTCGTCGGCCAGAGCCCCGGTGCCGGCCGGATGGTCGCGCGCGGGACCCAAGTCACGATCTTCGTCTCCACAGGTGTGGTCGTCGTTCCCGACGTGCGCGGACAGCAACGGAAGGCGGCGGTGACCGCCCTCAAGCAGGAGGGTTTCATCGTCTCGGTCAGCGAGGAGCCGACGACCGACGTCGACGAGTCGAACCGCGTCATCAACCAGTTCCCCCCGGGCGGCTCGCGCGGGCAGCGCGGGGACACCGTCACGATCACCGTCGGGGTCTTGGAGGCCCCGCCGCCCCCGGCGCCCTAGGTCTGCTGATGCGGATCGCCGTACTCCGCGGAGGGCGCTCGAGCGAGCATGACGTCTCGCTGCGCTCCGGCGAGTCGGTGGCGAACGGACTGCGGGAGGCGGGCCACGAGACGGTCGAGGTGCTGATCGAGCGCGACGGCCGCTGGCTCTGCGACGGCGAGGAGATCGCTCTCACGCCCGCGCAGGGCCTGCTGGGGGCGGACGCGGTCTTCCCGGCACTCCACGGGCCCGGCGGCGAGGACGGGACCGTCCAGGGCCTGCTCGAGGCTCTAGACGTTCCCTACGTCGGGTCGGACGTGGAGTCGTCCGCGCTCTGCATGGACAAGCTCCTGCTGAAGCGCCTGCTCGAGGACTTCGACGTCCCCCAGGTGGACTTCTGCGAGGCGGGGGAGGAGGGCTGGGAGGAGGCCGCTGAGGGCTTCAGCTGGCCGGTGTGGGTGAAGCCGGCCCGGCTCGGCTCGAGCGTGGGCATCTCTCCCGCGGGCGCGCCGCAGGAGCTGAAGCGGGCGGTCGAAAACGCGCGGCGCCACGACCCGAAGGTGATCGTCGAGGCGGCCGCGGCGGGGAAGGAGGTCGAGTGCTCGCTGCTCGGGAACGAGGACCCGCTCGCGTCCGTCCCCGGCGAGATCGAGACCAGGGGGTCCGACTGGTACGACTTCGAGGCGAAGTACGGCGAGGGCGGGATGAAGCTCGTGGTCCCTGCCGAGATCTCGGAGACCGCCGCGGCCCGGGTCCAGGAGCTCGCCCGGCGGGTGTTCGAGCTCGGCGGCTGCAGCGGGATGGCGCGCTGCGACTTCTTCGTGGACGGCGAGCAGGTGCTCGTCAACGAGATCAACACGATCCCCGGGTTCACCGAGACCAGCGTCTACGGCAAGCTGCTGGAGGCGAACGGGATCCCCTATCCCGAGCTCTGCGACCGCCTGGTCAGGCTCGGGATCGAGCGGCACGAGCGGGCGCGCACCTTCGAGTTCTAGCCGCGAGGACCCTCTAGCTCAGCAGGCGCACTTCGCCGATCTGCATCCGGAACCCGTCCTCCGCCTCCGGCGGATTCGTGATCCAGATCAGGTACGCGGTGCCCGGCTCGCCCTGCAGCTCCACTCGCTCGCGCGTCCCGCCGCCGGACACGGTGCCGACCGGCGAGCCCCAGCTCTCCAGCTCCTCGGGTGGCTCGCCCTCGGCGACGTAGATCTCCGCGTCCCAGCCTTCGTTCGCAGAGCGGATCTCCACCGTCGAGATCGACTCGGGCCGCCCGTCGACCTCGACGATGAGGCCGACGCCGTCCTTGAGGCCGCCGAAGTCCTGCGTGTCGTAGCGCTCGCTGTCCCAGGTCGTCTCCGGGTCTCCGTCGATCGCGAGATCCCCGGTGCCGGTCTCGTCGCCGTCGCCCGGAGACGGATCGAACTCGGTGGTCGAGGCGATCCTGACCGGAGTCCCGCCGTTGCCCTCTCCCTCGCCCTGGATCTGGTCGAGTCCCTCATCGCCGAAGATCAGCGCCGCGGCGATCAGCCCGATCCCGGTGATGCCCATCGCGATCCCGGCCAAGGGGATCCGGCGCGCGGCCGGGCCGGCGCGACCTGGGAACGGAGTCGAGGACGGTGGTGGCCTCGTCGTGGGAGACGCGCCCGGCGGCCTCCTCGGCGCCCAGGCCGGCCTCGAGGTCCATGACCATCTCCGAGACCGACGCGTAGCGGTCGCGAGGGTCCTTGGCGGTGGAGCGCGCGATCACCCCGGCGACGTGAAGCGGCACCTCCGGGCGCTTGGTCCGGATGTCCGGCATCGGGTTGTTGACGTGCTTCATGGCGACCCCGACCTGGGTCTCCGCCTTGAAGGGGACGTCCCCGGTGAGCATCTCGTAGAGCACGACGCCGAGCGAGTAGACGTCGGAGCGCTCGTCCGCGTCGTCGCCCATGGCCTGCTCGGGGGAGACGTAGTCGGTGGTCCCGAGGACGCGACCGGTCGCGGTGAGCCCCTCCGACTCGAGCGAGCGGGCGATCCCGAAGTCGGTGACCTTGGCCCGGCCGTCGGGGTCGAGGAGGACGTTCTGCGGCTTCACGTCCCGATGGATCAGCTTGCGGCTGTGGGCGGCCGAGAGCCCGCGGCCGATCTCGATCGCGTAGGCGACGGCCTCGTCCACCTCGAGCCCCCCGTCGGACCCCTGGATCCGCTTCTTCAGCGTCTGCCCCTCGACGTACTCGAAGACGATGTAGGGCCGGCTCTCGTCCTCGCCGGCGTCGATCACGCCGACCAGGTTCGGGTGCGAGAGCCGCGCCGCCGCACGGGCCTCCCGGCGGAAGCGCTCGAGCTGGTCGGCCTCCTCGGAGATCTCGCGGTGCAGCAGCTTGACCGCGACGGGGCGGTCGAGGACCTCGTCCTGGGCGAGGTAGACGGTCGACATCCCCCCCGAGCCCAGCTTCGATCCCAGCCGGTAGCGCCCGGAGAGGACCGTCACGTTCACTGCCATGAGTCCTGTACGGATTCCATCTCTCGGTATTTTCGTCCCTAGGCGCCTGCTCCTGCCCGCCGCACGCTGTCCACCACGACTCGCATCACGCCGACAGCAACACCACGCCCACTAGGGATCATGCCTGCAACCGCCCGTTTCTACACCGACCCCGCCTGCCCGTGGTCCTGGGCCGCCGAGCCTGCCCTGAGGCGCCTCATGTGGGAGTTCGAGGGGGAGCTGGATTTCGTCTGGGTGATGGGCGGCCTGGCGCGGGCATACGGGGACGAGTACGCGGACTTCCAGTGCCGCATCGTCCCGGGAGGCGACTGCTTCGCCGGCCTGATCTCGGGCTGGCTCGAGGTGGCGGACGAGAGCGGCATGCCCCACGACCCGCGCATCTGGACCGAGAGCCCGCTGAGCTCGACCTATCCCGCCTGCCAGGCCGTCAAGGCCGCCTCCGAGCAGGGCTGGGAGGCCGGCTACCGCTACCTGCGCCGCCTTCGCGAGGGAATCATGTTCGGCCGCCGCAAGCTCGACCATCTCGAGGCGCTGGTCGCGGAGGCCGGTCCGGCCGGGCTGGACCGGGAGCGCTTCGAGATCGACGTCCGCTCGAACGCGATCACCGAGGCGTTCGCCGCCGACCTCGACGAGGTCCGCGACCCGCCGCAGGCCGCCCGCGATGCCGACGCCGTCGGCGAGACCGAGGGCAGGGAGCGGGTCAGCTTCCCCTCGGCTGGTCTTCGTCGGCGCAGGACGGGTCGCGGCACGGGGTCTGGGGCAGCGCCCCGGTTGAGGACTACCGCGACGCGGCGGTTGCGGCGGGCGCCGAACAGCGCAATGAAGGAGCCCTGGAGCCGCTGGAGGCGATCGAGCGCTTCGGGCTGTGCGCCACGGCGGAGTTGATGAGCTGGCGGCCGGCCGCGGCCGGTGGCCGAGGCCGAGCTGTGGGGCCTCGCGAAGGACTGGAAGCTGAAACCCGTGGAGGCCCTGACGGGCACGCTCTGGGAGCTGCCGTAGGGGGGATTGGCTCCTTAAGGGTTCATATTGAACCCAAAGGCGCCAACGACCTACGAAGCTCGTTTGGCCTCCCTCGAGCCGCCGACGGCGTGTCCGATCACCTGAGCCGCCGGATAGTGCGCGCGCAGCAGCTTCAGGGCGCTGTCTTCATTGCCGCTTTTGACGACCGCCACAAACCCGCAGCCCATGTTGAAGACCTCATGCATCTCGTCATCGGGAACGTTCGCTCGCTGTTGGATCAGCTCGAAGATCGGAGGGACGGGTAGCGGTGTGTCGATCTCGTAGCCGACTTCGGCCTCGAGCCGCAGCAGGTTGCCGAGGCCGCCCGAGGTGATGTGCGCGAGGCCGCGAACCTCGGCGTCGGAGCGCAGCAGCTCGAGCACCGGCTTGACGTAGATCTCGGTCGGCTCCAGCAGGGCGTCGCCGAGCGGCCGGCCCAGGGCTCCGTCCGGGTCCTCGTCGAGGGAGATGCCCTCCAGCGCCTTCCGGGCCAGCGTGTAGCCGTTGGAGTGCAGCCCGGTGGAGGGCAGCCCGATCACCGAGTCGCCGGGCTCGACCGCGCTTCCCGTGACCATCGAGTCGAGGGCGACCACCCCGAAGCAGGCGCCCGCGAGGTCCAGGCCGTTGATCAGCTTGCCGAGCTGCGCCAGCTCCCCGCCGACGATCTCGATCCCCGCCCGGTCGGCGCCGGCGGCGAGGCCCTTGCCGATCTCGCCCGCGACCTCCGCGTCGGCCGCCTCGACCGCGAGGTAGTCGACCATCGCCAGCGGCTCGGCGCCGACGCAGATCACGTCGTTGACGTTCATGGCGACGCAGTCGATGCCGACGGTGTCCCAGCGGCCGAGCTGCTCGGCCAGGACGAGCTTGGTCCCGACCCCGTCCGTCGTCACCGCGATCCCGGTGGAATCGTCGAGGCGCACGACGTTCGCGTAGTGGCCGCTGGCCAGCACCTGGCGGCTCTCGCCCGAGCTGCCGAGGGCGGCCACCAGCGCGGACACGGCCCTGTCGGCCTCGCTCTGGCTCACCCCGGCCTTGGCGTAGGCGTCAGTCACCCCGGGAGCCTCCCACGCCGCTCGAACTGACGCCGGCTGCGGGTCCCGCCCCGTTGCCTCCCGGTGGCCCGCCGTTCGTGGGGAAGGCGGGGCGTGACCGCGACCGGCGCAGCCGCTCGATTCCGAGGCGGGCGAGCACCAGCGCCGCCAGCGCCGCGCGGTAGGCGGCGTACGGCCAGAGGGCCCGGTCGCGCTCGACCACCCCGATCAGCGCCTGCGAGGCGACCGACGAGGCGAACGACGCCCCGGTGCCCGTCGCGAACGCCCGGCGATCGCTCCGGCGGGAGGCGCCGCCCTCGCATCCGCAGCGCCTTGAGGACCGCGGCGGCGACGATCACCGGCAGGGCGACGGTGCGGGAAAGGAGGTTGGCCTGCTCCCGGGTGAAGCCGCGCGCCCGTGCCGCGGCGAGGGTCGCCCCGTTGCGGGAGACGCCCGGCACGAGGGCGCTGGCCTGAGCCAGCCCCAGCAGCAGGCCATCGAGCGCATCGGCGTCGCCGCGCCCGCGCCTCTGGGGCGCCCGGTCGGCAAGGGCCATCAGCGCCGCGCCCGCCAGCAGCCCCAGCGCGGTCGGGAGGGGCCCGCCGAGCCTCGAGGCGATCTGGCGCTCGAAGGCGAGGCCGAACGCCGCGGGAGGCAGGAAGGAGAGCAGCAGGACACCCGCGCGCCGTCCGTCGAAGGCGGCCAGCTCCTCGGCGATCGTCTCGCGCTGGCCCAGCAGCAGCGCCGCGGCGGTGCCCGCCGTGGAGCGCCACCTCGAAGCTCTTGCGGACCTCCGGATCGAGCCGGTCCCCAGTCCCAGCCGGCGAACCAAGGGATCAGCGACAGATGGGCGGAGCTCGAGACCGGCAGCAGCTCGGTCGGCCCCTGCACGGCGCCGAGGACGGCCGCGCGCCGGGGGGTGATCACCTAGGCCTCGCTCGGCTGCTCGACGCGGGCGGATTCGCCGCCGGAGTCCTCGTCGTCGTCGCCGCGGCGCCTGACGAGCAGGTAATAGACGATCAGCCCGAGGATCCCGGCGAGCACGACGTAGTCGAAGTAGTGGAGCTTGTCCCGCCACTCCTCCCAGTTCTCGCCGACCTTGACCCCGACGTAGCCCAGGAAGAGCACCCACGGGATGCAGCCCGCGGCGGTGTAGAGGGTGAACTTCGCCAGCGGCATCCGTGCCGCCCCGGCGGGCGTCGAGATGAACGTCCTGACGATCGGCAGCATGCGCGTGAAGAAGACCGTGGCGGCGCCGTAGCGCTCGAACCAGTCCTCGACGCGGGCCATCTGTTTCGGGCTGACGTGGAAGATCGGATACTTCTCGAGCAGCTCGGTGCGGCCGTAGTAGCCCATGGCGTAGCCGGCCCAGGACCCGACCACGTTGCCGAGCACGCCGGCGGCGGTGATCCCGAGCAGCGTCAGATCGCCCTCCTCGACCTTGAAGCCGGCGAAGAGCATGGTCGCCTCGCTCGGCATCGGGATGTTGGCGCTCTCGACGAGCATGAGCAGGAAGATCCCCAGGTAGCCGATCGCCCCGATCACGTCGACGCAGAACTCCACCAGCGGGTCAACGATGAAGTCAGTCATGCGAACCGGGCATGGTAGGGGCGTCTAGACTCGTCGTGCGTGACCGGCTTCAGGAACCCCGTTTACCGGCAACGGGCGCTGCAGATCGCCGCTGACGCAGCTCTCGTCTTCGCCGCCTACTACTTCGCCTTCAGGCTCCGCTTCCTCGAGAACGCGGGCGGCGTTCCCCCCTGGTACGAGGACATGCTCTGGAGCTCGATCGGCTTCGTCGTCGCCGGCAAGGTGATCATCTTCGCCGCCTTCGGCCTCTACGAGAAGTGGTGGCGCTACTTCCGGCTGCCGGACGTGGCCGCCCTGCTCCGGGCCTCGGTCGTCTCGACCCTCGTCCTGCTCGTGGCCCTCTACCTGCTGCGCCCGTTCGACGAGGCGATCCCGCGCTCGGTGCTGGTCCTGGACTTCCTGCTGACGACGTTCATGGTCGCGGGTGCGAGGCTCGCGGTCCGGGGGATGGTCGAGCGGCCGTCATGGCGCAAGACCGAATCGAAGGGCCGGAAGGTGCTGGTGGTCGGCGCCGGCTCGGGCGGCCAGATGGTCGTGCGGGAGATCCAGCTCAACCCCAACCTCGGGGAGCGGGCGGTCGGCTTCCTCGACGACGACCCCCGCAAGCGCGGCATGCGCCTCCACGGGATCAAGGTCCTCGGCAGCACGACCGAGATCGGGAAGGTCCTGGACGAGATGAAGCCCGACGAGGTCGTGATCGCGATCCCGTCGGCGCCCGGCGAGCTGCGCGGCCGCGTGGTCGCCGCCTGCCGCGAGCGGGACGTCAACGTGCGGACGCTGCCCACCGTCTTCGAGCTGCTCCGCGGTGGAGTCCAGCTCACCCGGCAGCTGCGCGAGGTCAAGGTGGAGGACGTGCTCGGCCGGGAGCCGATCGTGATGGAGCTGGACCGGGTAGGCGCCTATCTCCAGGAGAAGGTCGTGATGGTCACCGGCGCCGGGGGCTCGATCGGCTCGGAGCTGGTGCGGCAGATCGCCCGGGTGCGGCCGAAGCTGCTGGTGATGCTCGACCACGCCGAGGACAACCTCTTCCGCATCGACCGCGAGATGGTCGAGGAGCGCCACTTCACGCGCTGCGAGTCGGTGCTCGCGGACTGCAAGGAGCCCGACCGGATGCTCGAGGTGATGCAGCGCTTCAACCCGGACGTGGTCTTCCACGCGGCGGCTTACAAGCACGTGCCCCTGATGGAGTCGAACCCCCTGGAGGCGGTCCGCAACAACGCCATTGCGACGCGCGTCACCGCCGAGACCGCGGCAGTGGCAGGCTGCGAGCGCTTCGTCCTCGTCTCGACCGACAAAGCCGTCAACCCGAAGACCGTGATGGGGGCCTCGAAGGCGATGGCCGAGTGGATCGTGGAGGCGGCGCGCCACAAGCACCCCCAGACCCGCTTCATCACGGTCCGCTTCGGGAACGTGCTGGCGTCGTCGGGAAGCGTGGTGCCGATCTTCCGCAGCCAGATCGAGCGCGGCGGCCCGGTCACCGTCACCGATGAGGAGATGACCCGCTACTTCATGACCATCCCGGAGGCCGTGCAGCTGGTGATCCGCGCCGGGGACCTCGGCGCCGGCACCGGCGAGGTCTTCGTGCTGGAGATGGGCAACCCGGTCAAGATCGTGGACCTCGCGCACAACATGATCAAGCTCGCCGGCTACGAGCCGGAGGTGGACATCGCGATCGAGATCGTGGGCCGGCGGCCCGGCGAGAAGCTGCACGAGGAGCTGTTCAACTCCGACGAGCGGCCGCAGCCCACGGCCTCCGACAAGATCGTGCGCGCAGTTCGCAGGGTGCCTCTCGACCCGGAGTGGGTGGGCGGCGCGATCAACCGGCTGGAGCAGCTCGTCCGCGAGGGGGACGAGGCTGACCTGGCCGAGCAGACCGTGCAGCTGGTGACCGAGCGGAGACGGGCCGCAGAGATCAGCGCGGAACTCTGAGCGATCACTAACATCGCGCCGCACTCTCTATGGAGCTACTGAAGGAAGTAGGGGCCGTCGCCGGCTTCGCCTCGTTTCTGGGGCTGGCCGTCCTCTCGCTGCTCTATTTCGCGCAGGCGCGCGACGTGCGGCGCCTGCGCGAGAACGCCGAGTTCCTGGTCGAGGGCCCCGACGAGGACGCCGACCGCGTCGGGGATGCGCCGCCGGTGCCGACCGCGTCCACGGTCTCGACCAAGGCGCCGAAGAAGGCCGCCAGGGAGGCCGCTGCCTCCGCGCCCACCGACGCCGAGGCCTTCCGCCGCGCCGAGCTCGCGCGGCAGGCGGCTGAGCGCCGCCAGCGCTTCGAGCGCCGCCGCACCACAGATGGCCGTCCGAGCGAGGGCCTGGGCTCGAGGCTGCCCCAGGGCTCCTCGCTGGCGGTGATCATCATCGGCGGCCTGCTGCTGGTAGCCGGGATCGCCTTCGCCGCAACCCAGCTCCTCGGTGACGAGGAGACCACGACGCCCAAGGGGGGCAAGGGGAGTGCCGCCTGCCCGCCGTCCGAGACGAAGGTGGCGGTCTTCAACGGCACCGCCACCAGCGGGCTCGCGGGGCAATCGGCCACGCTGCTCCGGGACAAGGGCTACAAGATCGGCCTGACCACGAACAGCGAGTCCCAGTTCAGCTCCAGCGTGGTCATGTTCGACAAGGGCGGAGACGCATGCGCTGCCGAGGTCTCCGGCGTGGTCGGAATCCCCACGCAGCAGCCGATCAACGCCGAGATCCAGGGGCTGGCCGAAGGGGCGAGGGTGGCGGTCGTGCTCGGCGAGGACAAGGCCGCGGGCGGCTGAGCACCTCGGCGCGAGCCGCGACCTGGATCGCGGCCCTGACCGTGGCGGCTCTCGTGGTGGGCACCGTCGGCGCGGTCAGCATCAATCAGAAGTTGCGCCGCGAGGGGACGGTCGCCCGCTCGATCGAGTTCGTGCGGATCCCGGCGACCGACGGGAGGCCGGCACGGGTCCGGATCTCGTTCCGGCTAGCCGAGAGCGACACGGTCGACGTCGCCGTCGTGGACGCGGACGGAGAGCCGACCCGGGTACTCGCAGACTCCGCCGAGCTCGAGGGCGACGACGCGAAGCACCGCTTCTTCTGGGATCTGAAGACGGAGGACGGTGAGCCGGCCCCGCCGGGGCGCTACCGCCTCAGGCTGGCGCTCGAGGACGCCGACCGCGTCGCGACCTCCGGCGAGCGCCTCTCGGTCAAGCCGGCGCCGGGGAGCCCGTAGTGGACGCTGACGTCCTCCGAGTCGCCGGCTGCATCGCCGCCACGGCGGCGGCTGGGATCGCCCTGCTGACGGCGGACCGGCGGCTCCGCGCCACCGCCCTGCTTGGGGCCCTCGCGGTGGCCATGGCCCTGGTGGTGGGCGAGGGCTGGGAGGAGCTCGAGCCTCTGCGCGACGCAGCCGGCGAAGCTGGCGGCAGTGGTGGTCGGCGCCGCCGCTGCGATCGCCGTGCTGGCGGCGGCGCTGTTCCGGTGGCGCTGGCTGCTGCCCGTCGCCGTGGTGGCGGCCCTGCCCTTCCGCATCCCGATCGAGTCCGGAGCGGAGCAGGCCAACCTGCTCGTCCCGCTCTACGCCGTGCTCGCCGCGGGCGTCGCGGTAGCCACGATCGATGCGGTCCGGTCCGGCGGGAGGCTCGATCGCGGGGTGCCGGTGCTGCTGCGGGCGGTGCTGGCTGCGGCGATCGTCCTCTACGCGATCCAGGTGTCCTACTCCGAGGACGTTCCCTTCGCCACCCGCAACGTCGCCTTCTTCCTCGTTCCGTTCGCGGCGATGTTCTCGCTACTCGCCGAGATCCGCTGGACGCCGCGGCTGCTCGGCGGCGCCCTCGCCGTGCTGCTCGGAGAGGCGGTCGTGTTCGCGCTGATCGGCTTCGGCCAACACGTCACCACCGAGATCTTCTGGAACTCGGCCCTCGAGATGTCGAACGACTTCCACTTCTACTTCCGGGTCAACTCGCTGTTCTGGGACCCGAACATCTACGGCCGCTACCTGGCGCTGGCCATCGTCCTCGCGGTCGCGGTCCTGCTCTGGACCAGGGAGACGCGCCGTGCCGCGTGGCTGGCGGCCCTGACCGCGATCCTGTTCATCGGGCTCGCGGTCTCGTTCTCGCAGACCAGTTTTCTCTCGCTGCTCGCCGGCCTGGCCGCGTTGGCCGCGCTGCGCTGGAGCTGGCGCTGGACCCTGGTGGGTCTCGCCGTGCTGGCCGTCGCCATGTTCATCTCGCTGAAGGCGGTGGGCGGGCTCGGCGACTCGGAGCTGACCGAGCGAGGCGGCGCCGACGACGTCACGAGCGGCCACTCGACCCTGATCGAGGGCGGGCTCGACCTGTTCAGAGAGCGTCCGCTGCAGGGCTTCGGCTCGGCGTCGTTTTCCGAGGCGTTCGCGGAGAACGAGGAGGTCGAGGAGGGCGAGACGACCGTCTCGCACAACGAGCCGGTCACGGTCGCCGCAGAGCAGGGCCTGCTCGGCCTGGCGGCCTACGCCGCGGTGATCGCCGCGGCGCTCTGGACGCTCGTCGGCGGCATTCGCGCGATCGCACCCGGCCTGGGCGCCCCTGACGACTCGATTCCCGATCCACTCGAGGACGGGCGCGGCGCGGCACCGCTGGCCCGGATCGCCATCCTGGCCGCCCTCTGCGCGCTGCTGGTCCACACCGTGGGCTACGCGGGATACCTGACCGATCCGATCACCTGGGCGCTCTTGGCGATCGGCGCCAGCCTCGCCAGATGAACGGCTACCTGCGCCGCCTGGCCACCACCGGGGCGGCCTACACGGCCTCCAGCGTCCTCTCGAAGCTGATCGCGGTCGCGCTGCTGCCGCTCTACACGCGGCACCTGAGCCCCGAGGACTACGGGGCGGCCGAGGTGCTGATCGTCGGCGTGATCGCCACCAGCATCGTGGTCCGGCTCGGAATCATCGAGGCGCTGCTCCGCTTTTACTACGAGCGCAGCGAGAGGCCGGAGCGCGTCGTGAAGACGGCCTTCGCCTCGCTGTTCTGGACGACAACGGCCGGGGCGCTGATCGCCCTGCCGTTCGCGGAGCCGCTCTCGGAGGCGCTGCTCGGACGCTCTGACCCGAACCTGGTCCGGATCGCGATCGGCGGCCTCTGGGTCTTCACGCTCTGGGAGTTCCTGCTGGCGCTGTTCAGGATCGACGAGCGCGCGCGGGCCTATCTCGTCTTCACCGTCGCGAACGTCCTGGTGACGATCCCCGTGACGGTCTGGCTGGTCGTGATCGAGGAGCGGGGTGCCGAGGGCCTGCTGATCGGCCAGTACGCGACGGGCGCGATCACGCTCGGGATCCTGGTCGCGATCCACCTGCGGAGGCTGGCAGTGGTCCCCGACTTCGGCGTGCTGCGCCGGATGCTGCGCTTCGGCCTGCCGACGATGCCGGCGGAGCTCTCGCTCTACTCGCTCAACTTCATCGACCGCCTGCTGATCGTGCGCCTCGTCGGCCTCGGCGAGGCGGGGCTGTACGCGCTCGCGGTCAAGTTCGCCCAGGCGGTCAACGTCTTCGTCAAGGGCTTTCAGCTCGCCTGGCCGCCGCTCGCCTACTCGATCTCCGACGACGAGGAGGCCCGCCGCGCCTACGCGGTGATCGTCACCTGGTTCGTCGCCGTCTGCGCGTTCTTCGTGGCGGGGATGTGGCTGTTCTCCCGCTGGATCGTCCGCATCCTCGCGGCGCCGGAGTTCTTCGAGTCCTACGAGGCGATCGGCCTGGTCTCGACCGGGGTGATGCTCTACGCGCTCTACCTGGTGCTGGTCGTGGTCCTGGGCCGGACCGGCCGCACCGAGTTCAACTTCCCGGCGACCGGCATCGGCACGATCGTCAACATCGGGCTCAACCTGGTCCTGGTCCCGGAGCTGGGGATCGTGGGCGCCGGCGTGTCCCTCGTGGCCTCCTACGCCGTCGTGCTGGTCCTGATGTACGTGTTCACGCAGCGGCTCTTCCACGTCCCCTACGAGTGGGGGAGGCTGGCGCAGATCGCTGCGGTGGCGATCGCGTTGGTGACGGCGGGAGAGCTGCTCCTGCCGACGGAGGGGATCGGCGGGCTCGCCGCCCGGGTGGGAGTCTGGTTCGCCTATCCGCTCGCGCTGTACGCGACCGGCTTCCTCACCGCGCACGAGCTGCGGATGGCGAAGGAATCGCTGCGGCCCTCGCGGATCGCCTACCTGCTTCGCCGCCAGCCCGCCGCTCCGCCGCCGACTCCCCACGCCGCCGAGGAGCGGTCCGCCCGCGGCCCGCGCCTCACCCGCGAGGCGCTCGAGGCCGAGCAGCGCGACGAGGACGCGCGCGGGCCGTGAGGGCCCACGGGCCCCTCATCTACTGCGCTTGGTCCCATCGAGGGCGGCCGCGATGAGCGGGGAGGACCTCAGGGCGCGGAACGAGAAGGCGTTCGACAGCCGGCTGGCCGCGATCTACGACTTCTACATGCGGCGGGAGCGGCTCTCGCGCGTCTGGGGCCGGCTGGTCTGGGGCAGCGACGTTCGGCCCTACTACGCGAGCATGGTCACGATCGGGGAGGTTCCCGACGGCGGCACGATCGTCGACTGCCCGGTCGGCTCGGGGGTGGCCCTGCGCGGGGTGCCGCCCGGCCAGCGGGTGCGCTACCTCGGGTTCGACCTCTCGAAGGGGATGCTCTACCGGGCGCGCCAGGAGGCGGTTCGGCGGGGGCTGGACCAGGTCGAGCTGGCCGTCGCGGACGCCACGGACCTGCCGGTCGAGGACGGGGCGGCCGACCTCTTCCTGAGCTACTTCGGGCTGCACTGCTTCGGAGACCCGAGGGCCGCGATCGTCGAGGCGGTGCGCTGCCTCCGCCCGGGGGGCCGCCTGGTCGGCGCCTCGTTCGTGACCGGCACGCGAACGCTGGACCGGATCAGGGTCCGCCCGAACCACGGTCTGTTCGGGCCCGTGGGAAGCGAGCAGGACCTGCGCCGGTGGCTCGATGACGCGGGAGTGCGAGGCCTGAAGCTCGACCGCCGCGGGCTATCCGTGGTGTTCGGAGGGACCGTCTAGACGCCGGTTGTAGGCGTCCGCCGCCTCGCGGATTCCCTCGCCGCTGCCGGGGGCCAGGGCCTGGCGCGCATGGCGGAGATAGACCCGTGCCGAGTGCTTCGGCAGGACAGCGGCCGCTAGCGCCCTGAGCAGGTACGGGAAGGCCAGCAGCGGCCTCAGCAGCGCCGCGACGGCGGAACCCCTGTGCTTGCGCAGGTAGCGGTCCCGGTTGCGGTGGTACTCGACGATCCGCCGGACGTTGCCCGCCTCGTCGCTCGCCATCTGGTCGTGGTGAACGGCACGGGCGCCGGGAACGAAGAGGGTGCGCCAGCCGGCGTCGCCGAGGCGCTTGCAGAAGTCAGTCTCGTCGGAGTAAACGAAGAAGTCCGGGTCCAACCAGCCGACGGATTCGGCGGCCTCCCGGCGGACCAGCATCGCGCTGGACTGGGCCCAGCCGACCGGACGAGTCTCGGTCCCGCCGCTCTGCACGGTGAGCGCCCGGTGCAGGAACAGGGCACCCGCCACGGCGGTGCCCCCGCCCGGCAGCCGCCAGGCACACGGGACCGGCGTGCCATCCGGCCGGGTCAGCTGGGCTCCGGCGGCCGCGGCTCGCGGATCCGCCTCGAGCGCGTCGAGCAGCGCTCGCGGGGCACCGGGCTCCAGCTCGCTGTCCTCGTTCAGCAGTAGGCAGTACCTCCCCCCGGCCTCCCGCAGGAGGAGCGAGTCGTTCTCCCCCTTCCCCTGACGGCGCTCGAGGGCGAGCAGCCGGAGGGGGAGCGACCCGACCCGGTCGCCGCGGGAGCGCACGGCCTCGGCCGACCCGTCCTCGGAGGCGTTGTCGAGCACCAGCACCTCGGCGTCGACGCCGTCGGGATGGGAGCGCTCGATCGCGCTCAGGCAGGCGAGCAGATGCTCGCGGCCGTTCGTGTTGACCACGCAGTAGGAGAGAAGCACCGCGAGAATGCTGACCGATGCGCGTCCATCTCGTAGACCCGGCGGCCTACACGCCCCCATACGACCACGCTCTGGCGGGTTCGCTCGCTCGCGCGGGCCTTGACGTGGAGCTGATCACCTGCCGGTTCCCCTACGGGCCGGTGCCCCGCGGCGACGGCTACGAGGTCCGGGAGCACTTCTACCGGCGCGCCTCGCGCGAGGGCATCGGCCCCCGCCGCCGCCGGCTGCTGCGGGCCGCCGAGCACATCCCGGACATGCGCCGCTACGGACGGCTGGCGGAGGAGGCTGACCTCGTCCACTACCAGTGGCTGCCGATCCCGGCGCTCGACCGGCGCCTGCTGGCCCCGAAGCGCCCGCGCGTGTTCACGATGCACTGGCGGCTGCCGGAGGCCGGCAGCCGGATCGGTCGGGCGCTGACGGACGCTGCTGGCCGAGATGGACGCCGTCGTCGTCCACTCGGAGCACGGCGCGCTGCGCCTGCGGGGCGACTTCGGCGTCCCGGCCGAGAAGCTCGAGCTGATCCCCCACGGCGCCTTCGACTACCTGACGGCCCAGGAGGGCGAGGTGCCCCTGCCCGACGAGCTGCGCGAGGTGGAGGGGCCCGTGATCCTCGCCTTCGGCCTGATTCGGCCCTACAAGGGGACGGACGTCCTCCTGGATGCGTTCGGCCGGATCGCCGGCGAGGTGCCCGGCGCGGAGCTCTGGGTCGTCGGCATGCCGCGGATGCCGATGGAGCCGTTGCGCGAGCTGGCCGGGAGGGTTCCGGGCCGGGTCAGGTTCGTCGACCGCTTCGTCACCGATCCGGAGATCCCGGCGTTCATGCGCCGGGCCGACCTGGTCGCGCTCCCCTACCGGAACATCGAGCAGTCCGGCGTGCTCTACACCGCGCTCGCCTTCGGCCGGCCGCTGGTGCTGAGCGACGTCGGGGGGTTCGGCGAGGTCGCCGAATTCGGCGCGGCCCGGCTTGCGCCGCCCGGCGACGCCGACGCGCTCGCCACGGTCCTGCGCGAGCTGCTCGGTGACCCGGCGGCGCGCGAGCGGATGGCGGAGCGCGCGCTCGAGGCGGCGCACGGCCGCTATTCCTGGGACGAGATCGGCCGCTCCACCGCAGCGCTCTACGATCGCCTGCTCAGCGCCCGGCACCCCCGGACGCGAAGCGGAGGAGGTGCCGGTTGATGGCGGCTCTCGAGGTCATTTTCTGGGCCAGCGTGGGCCTGATCGTCTACGCCCACGTCGGCTACCCGCTCCTGCTGGCCCTCGCCGGCCGGCTCTTCGGCGAGCCCGACGGGCTCGATCGCGAGGCGGAGCGCAAGCTCGGCGACCCGGATGCCGACTGGCCCCGCGTCGCGCTGATCGTGGCCGCCTACGACGAGGAGGACGTGATCGAGCGCAAGGTCGCGAACGCGCTCGAGCTGGACTACCCGCGCGAGCGGATCCGGATCGTGGTGGCGTCCGACGGTTCGACCGACCGAACCGTCGAGCTGGCGAGAAACGCGGGCGCCGACCGCGTGCTCGAGCTCCATCGCGGCGGCAAGGTGGCGGCGCTGAACGCCGCCGTGGCCGAGACCGATGCCGGGATCGTCGCGTTCTCCGACGCGAACAGCTTCTGGCGCCCGGACGCCCTGAAGCGGCTCGTGCTCCGGTTCGCGGACGAGCGAGTCGGATACGTCTGCGGGCAGGTGCGCTTCTCGGGCGGGGAGGGCGGCAACCAGGAGGGGCTCTACTGGCGCTACGAGATGGCGGTCCGCAGGATGGAATCGTCGCTGGGAGGGATCACCGGCGGGAACGGCGGCATCTACGCGGTGCGTCGCGAGGCCTACGTGGACCTGCACCCGAGCCGCGGCCAGGACCTCTCCTTTCCCTTCGAGCTGACCAAGAACGGGTGGCGCGCCGTCTACGAGCCCTCCGCAGTCGCGGAGGAGCTGATGGCACCGACGGTCGAGGGCGAGTTCCGGCGGAAGCGCCGGATGATGTGGGGGCTCTGGGACGCGATGCTCGGCTGGGGGATGCTGAGCCCCCGCGGCTACAGCGCGACCTACGCGATCCAGATCGCCTCGCACCGGCTGTTGCGCTACCTGACTCCCTGGCTGCACCTGATCGCGCTCGGCGCCAACGTCGCACTGCTCGGCGAGGGGACGGTCTACATCGTCACCCTGGCGCTGCAGCTCGGACTGCTCGCGGCCGCCGCGCTCGGGCGCTTCGTGCCGGCGCGACCGCTGCGGATCGCCTACTACTACGTGACCGTGACCGCCTCGATCGCAGCCGGCCTCTGGGACCGCCTCCGGGCCGGTGCCGTGCCCATCGGCTGGGAGAAGGTCGAGGGGACCCGTTGACCAGCGACGCGCCCAGGACGCGCCGTGGGCTGCCCAGGGCCGCCGACGTCGCCATCGCGGTGATCGGCCTGGTGCTCGCTTCGCCGGTGCTGCTGCTCTCCGCGATCGCGATCAAGCTCAGCTCCCGCGGCCCGGTGATCTATCGCCAGGCGCGTGTCGGCAAGGGCGGCGAGGAGTTCGAGCTGTGGAAGCTGCGCACGATGCGGCAGGGGGCCGATCCGGTCGGCGTCGGCACCGCCGTCGTCGCCGGCGATCCGCGAATCACCGGTCCCGGCCGGTTCATGCGCCGGTTCGCGCTGGACGAGCTGCCCGAACCTGGTCAACGTGCTGCGGGGCGAGATGGCCATCGTCGGCCCGCGGGCGACCCTGGCCGCCCAGGTCGAGCTCTACACGCCCAGGCAGCGGCGCCGGCTCGAGCTCCGGCCGGGCGTCACCGGCTGGGCCCAGACCCACGGCCGCACCGGGATCCCGTGGGAGGAGCGGATCGAGCTCGACGTCTGGTACGTCGAGAACCGCTCACTGGGGCTGGATCTGAAGATCCTCGCCCTGACCCCGGCGGTGCTGATCAAGGGCAGCGGCATGGCGGCGCCGGACCGGTACGGGGGCTCGGCACCCGACTCGCCGCTGCGGCAGGCCGCCGAGCGGGAGGCCGAGGCGGAGCTGACGGCGCCCAACCCCACGCGGCGGAGCCGCGACTGATGGCCCGCGGCGTCTCGCTTCGCGACTTCGAGCCCGGTGACGCCGAGGTCGTCCATCGCTGGTTCAACTCCCCGGCCGCGACCGCGAACCTGCTCGAGCACCGTGAGCGCTTCAGCCCCGACGACGCCCGGCGCTGGGTGGAGCGGGCGATCGAGCAGGCGGGCGATCCGGACGCGGAGGACCGCAAGTGGGCGGTCGTGATGGAGGGCATCGACGAGCCCGTCGGCTACACCGCCCTCTATGGGCTCAGGCGCCAGACCGCACCGGAGCTGGGCGCGATCATGGGCGACGAGCGGGTCAGGGGGAAGGGAGTCGGCCGAGAGGCGGAGCGGCTCACCAACAAGAAGGCGTATGAGGAGTTCGGTGCGCACAAGGTCTACGGCCGCATCCCGGCCACGAACGAGGCGGCGAAGAAGGCCGTGATCTACAACGGCTGGAAGCAGGAGGGCGTTCTGCGCAAGCACGTTCGCCACGGGGGCGAGCTGATCGACGTCGAGGTCTGGGGAGGCTTTCCCGAGGACCAGCCACGAGGCCCCCGAGGACTGAGCGCTGAAGGCGACCCTGATCGACGACGGGGGAGCGGCCGCCTCCGACCCCGGCGAGTTCTTCCGCTCGCCCGAGTTCCTCGCGGCCGAGGGCGTCACCCACACGCTGGCGCTCGGAGACGAGGGCCCGAGCCTGCCGGTGATCGTGCGCCCCATTGCCGGCGAGGACCTGAGCGACGCGATCTCCCCATACGGCTACCCCGGCGGCTCGATGGCCGGCCCCGCCCCGCCCGAGCCGGCCGCGATCGACTGGTCCGGGACCGGGCTGGTCAGCCTCTTCCTCCGCGACCGGATCGGCGCCGACGCGACACTCGGGGGAGGGACCGTTCGCAGCGAGGTGCGGATCGCTGACCCGAGCGCCGAGGGCGGGGTCCGCAAGCGCCTTCGCGAGCAGATCCGCAGCAACGAGCGCCGCGGCTGGCGGATCGAGATCTCCGAGGGGCCTGACGCCGGCCCGGAGTCCCGTGCCGCCTTCGAGCGTGCGTACGGGGAGACGATGAGGCGGACGGAGGCCTCCGATCGCTATCTGTACGAGAGCGAGTACTTCGAGACGCTTCTCCGCAGCCGTCGCAGCTGGCTGCTGCTCGCCGGGAACCCCGAGCCGCTGGCCGGCGCGATCGCGGTCGCGAGCGACGGGCTGCTCCACTACTACCTCGGCGGCACCGCCGAGGACGGGCTCCGCGACTCGCCGATGAAGAACCTGTTCGCGGCCATGATCGATCTGGCCGGAGACCTCGGGATGCCGCTGAACCTTGGCGGTGGGGTGACCCCGGGGGACTCGCTCGACAAGTTCAAGCAGGGTTTCGCGAACGCGACCGCGGCCTTCAGGACGCACGAGGTCGTCTGCGACCCGGGCGCCTATGAGCGGCTCTCAGGCGGCCGCGACGCCGGCGGGTTCTTCCCCGCCTACCGCGCCTGAGCGCTGACCCCGCCCGCCCGCTTCTTCTTCTTGCCCTTCTTCTTCTTTTTCCCCTTGCGCTTCGAGTAGCGCTTCATCCGCTTCTGCACGGCGTTCCGGATCGCCGGCAGCTCGCCGTCGAGCAGGCCGGGACAGGCGGTCAGCCCGAGCGTCAGGTGCCCGACGATCCGGGGCACCGTGACGGGGGTGCCCTCGGGGTGGCGGTTCAGGTCGCCGCCGCCGGAGACGAGCTGGACCGTCCCGTTCGCCGGCCGCGCCCCATTGACCCACAGCTTCCAGGCGAGGTGGCGGATGATCGAGCGCCGCGCGGTGCCCGTGATCTGCTCGGCGGTGTGGTCTCCGATCGAGGAGATCGAGGTGGTCTGGCTGTTGAAGCCCTGCGCGTGGGCGCCGGCGACGGGCGGCTTCAGGCCTCCCGCCCGGCCCTCGTACAGGGTGCCGTAGCGGTCGACGAGCACGTTGTAGCCGATGTCGTCCCAGCCGTTGCCGTAGACGTGGAAGCGGCAGATCCCGAGGACGATGCCGGCCGCCTCCTCCGGCGTGTAGTCATTGGCGTTGACGGTGTGGTGGATGACGGCGGCGCCCGCGGTTCCGTAGCTGGGGGGCCGCCGGGGTGGGCAGCCGCCCTCGGCGAGGTCGGCTCCCCAGCCCGCGCGGGTGACGATCTGCGGCTTCGGGGCGATCGCCTGCGCCACCGAGGTCGACGCGGCCGCGATGAATGCGCTGTTGATCGTCCCCCGCACGTCGTCCAGCGCCTGCGCGAGGGGGCCCTGGGCGGTTCCGGAGACGTTCACGTAGTGGAGCTGCCCGGTGGGCCGGAACGAGCTGCGGATCTGCACCTGGTCGGCCCCGCCGGCGTACACGGGCGACCCGCCCTCCTGGAGGACCCAGTCGCTCCACTCGGAGTCGCCGTCCCGCACGCGCAGCTCGAGCGTGCGCATCTCCCTGGCCACCCCGACCAGATCGAACTCGTGGGGAGCCTCGATCACGGGCGAGATCCAGCGCGCGCCCGGGTCGCCGTGGTGGGCGTCCGCCTCGCTCGCCCGGTCGGCTGCAGCCGGCATCAGCTTCGCCTCGGGCAGGCTCTGCTCGAAGTCGACGGCCGTGGGCGTCCAGGGGCGCAGCGAGAGGGCCGGCGCGGCCACCCACGCGCACAGCGCGAGCGCGGCCAGGCCGATGATCAGGGGCTTACGTCGCATCTTCTTGGCGGAACACCGGAGCACCCCTTGTGTTTCTCTGCTGGACTGTCGATTTCCCCCGTGAACGGGGATCTGCATGCCAGGGACTCTTCGCACAGCCTTCGCCTGTTTCGCCTTCCTGACCGCGCTCTGGGCGGCGCCCGCGCACGCCCAGACCGTCCAGCTCGCCGACTACCCGACCCCGGGCGCGACCTTCGCTTCGCCGTTCTACGTGACGGCGCCGCCCGGTGACACCAGCCGCGTCTTCGTGGTCGAGGCGGCCGGCACGGTCAGGCTGGTCAAGGACGGTGTCGAGCAGCCCACGCCGTTCCTGGACATCGCGGGGGAGGTTCACCTGCCCTGCGAGTGCGGGATGTTCTCGATCGCCTTTGCGCCCGACTACGCGACGAGCGGGCTCCTCTACGCGACCTACACACGCGACGTCGCCGCGCCGGACGAGCACGAACTCGTGCTGGAGGAGTTCCGGCGCTCGGCGTCAAACCCCGACGTGACCGATCCCACCGGCCGCCGCGAGGTGCTGGTGATCCCGCACCTCACCGCGAGCAACCACAACGGAGGCCAGCTTCAGTACGGCCCCGACGGCTTCCTCTATTGGTCGGTCGGGGACGGCGGGAACACCCCGAACCTCGCCCAGGACCTCAACTCGCTGCTCGGCAAGCTGCTGCGGATCGATCCCCGCGGCGCTGCGCCGGGCCAGTATTCGATCCCGCCGGACAACCCGTTCGCGGATGGCCCCGGCGGGGGAGCGGACGAGGTCTACTCCTACGGTCTCCGCAACCCCTACCGCTTCTCCTTCGACCGCGGGACGGGGGACCTGATCATCGGGGACGTCGGCGGCGGCGACTTGGAGGAGGTCGACTACATGCCCGAGGGGACCGCCAGGGGCGCCAACTTCGGCTGGCCCTGCTTCGAGGGGAACATCGTCCACCAGACCTCGGGCCCATGCTCACCTCCGCTCGCGAACCACACCCCACCGGTTCACGTGTACGCAAACCCGCCCGCCGGCGGCGCGGCGATCATGGGTGGATACGTCGTCCGCGACGGCGCGCTGCCGTCGCTCGTGGGCCGCTACCTGTACACGGACACCTATGACGCGGTGCCCGGGATCCGCGCCATCAACCTGTTCCCGGGTGGCTCCAGCGGGGACGGCAGCCTGGGCGTCAGCGCGAGCTCACCGGTCTCGTTCGGCGAGGACGCCTGCGCCCACGTCTACGTCGCGTCGGTGGCGGGCACCGTCTCTCGCCTGCAGCCGACGAGCGATCCGTTCCCGTGCAGCCCGACCACCGCCGGGCTGCGACTGACCGTCGACACCAGGAACGCCGCCAAGGCCCTGAAGCGCAAGGGCATCCCCGTGATCGCCACCTGCGATCGGGACTGCGACGTGCGCGCCACCGGTTCGATCGGTATCGGTGGTGGCAGCAAGGCCAGGGCCTCCCTCAAGCTCAAGATCCGGAAGACGCTGGTCGGCAGCCCCGCCTCGCTTCGGGTTCAGCGCAGCGTCCCCACGGTGTTGCTTCTCAAACTTTCCGGGAAGCAGCGGCGCGTTCTCGCCAAGGCCCTCTCTCCGCCGGCAGCCCGACTCAGGGTGCGGGTTGAGGCGACGGCCACCGGGACCGCTGGGGGTACCGCGACCGCGACCGCCAAACGGCCACTGCGGACGAAGAAGTAGGCCCTAGCCGGTGACCAGGGGCACGTCCTCGAGGCCCTGGCCGATGTAGTTGTCGCGGAAGTTGCGGATCACGTCGAGCACGATTGGGCTGTACTCCTTGCAGCCGACGTACCGGCGCCAGCCGCTGACCGCGACGGCGTAGGGAAGGTCGTCGTCCGGGAACATCAGCATGCCGCCCGGCCTCTCGTCGAAGACGCCCTTGATGGCCAGCTGCTGGTCCTCCGGGAGGTCGGGCGCGTAGCGGATCTCGAGCCGGCCGTGCTCCATCGAGTGCACGGCCCGCGACTCGATCGGCGTCGTCGTGTACGCGCCGTCAGCCATTGCCCCTGATCCGGCCTCGCCCGAGGCGAAGTGGTCACCCGAGGTCGGCGGGTTGGTCTTGTACTCGCCCTTGTTCTCGTCGCCGAAGTGGGTGTTGCCCTCGTCAGGCAGCAGCTCGGCACGGAGGTCGCACTTGGCCTGCGCCGCCGATTCCTCCATATCCCCGAACTGGATCTCCGGTGGCTCGGTCCCCTCGCGCTCGTCGCAGGTGTTGCCGTCTGTCACGCCGACGGTCGCCTGAATGTGGCAATTTCCCGGGAAGTTCTGCTCGTCATCGCTCCCGCCGACGATCACGGCGACGAGCCCCGCCACCACGGCGGCGCTCAGCAGGCCGGCCACCAGGTAGCCGAGGACCAGCCGGCGGCGGTCCGACGATCCGCGGGATGCCTGCGCGGCCAGCCGCTCCTGGCGCAGCCGCTCCCTCTCCTCTTTCCTGCTCATTCGGCGCGGGAGGCTAGCGAAGCGGGTTCAACGAGAGCTCAACCGGCGCCGGCGGCAGCCGCCGGCCGGCCGCGGCCGTCCTGGGCCGTGTCGCGCAGGGCATCCGGGACGCCCCAGACCTCGTCGAGGAACGCGCCCAGCTCGTCGTCGAGGCGCTCCGGGGCGAGGCGCCATTCCATGATCGAGTTGGCCTCGACCAGCCTCGCGTTCGGGAGCTCATCGGCGAGCATTCCCGAGTCCGAGAACGGATGCAGGGGGTCGGCGTGGTGGCCGATGATCAGCGTCGGCTGCTGCATCCTGACCCGCTCGTCGTGGTGCGGCGCCGCTGCGCCGAGGAACAGGCCCTCGAGCACGGCCATCGAGGGCTCGGGCGCCTGGCGAAGCCAGTCCAGCCCCATGTCGATCAGCGGGTTGGTGCGCGGAATGCGGCTGGTCACGGCGGAGACCACCTTGAACAGCGGCGCGCCGAACCGGAGCGCCAGCAGGATCGGGGTGAAGATCACGCTGACGGCCAGCAGCGCGTTGTCCAGGACCGGCATCTCGACCATCATTCCGCGGACCCGATCCGGCGACTCCTTCGCCGTGGTCAGGCTGACGTTCGCACCGAGTGAGGTGCCCCCGATCACGGCCTGGTCGAGCTCGAGGTGATCCAGCAGCGCGACCACCTGCTGCGCGAAGAAGGACATCGAGTAGTGGACCATCTCCGGCGGGCGCTCCGAGCTGCCGTGGCCCAGCAGGTCCACCGTGATCACGCGGTGCCCGCGCTCCGCGAGCGCGGGCGCGAGGCGGTCGAACATGTGGCGGTTCATCAGCAATCCGTGGATGAGCACGATCGGTCGATCGCCCTCGCCCTGGACGTCGTAGGAGATCCGCCTGCCGTGGTGCCGAAACTCCGCCATATGCAGCAAGTCTACGTAGGAGGCCCGATTACGGGCTCACCCTGCCCGCCGCCGCGGGCTCAGTAGGGCGGTCCTCCCACGGCCTCGCCGCCCGCAGCGCCCCCAGAATCGCCCGGGTGGCGGGCCAGCGGTTCAGCGCGTAGAAGTGGATGCCGGGTGCGCCGGCGCGCAGCAGCTCGGCGCATTGCTGGGTCGCGTAGGCGACCCCCAGCTCGAACTCCGCGCGCTCGTCGCCGCCCAGCCCCTCGAGCGCGGATTCCAGCGCCTTGGGGATGCTCGCGTCGCAGAGGGCGCACACCCGTCTCACCTGCGACAGGCTGACCACGGGGATCACGCCCGGGATGATCGGAACCTCGATCCCGGCCGCTCTGGCCGCGGCCACGAACTCGAAGTACACGCGATTGTCGAAGAAGAGCTGGGTGATCAGGAAGCTCGCGCCGTTCTCGACCTTCGTCTTCAGATAGGCCAGGTCGGCCTCGAGGCTCGGCGCCTCGGGATGCACCTCGGGGAAGCAGGCCCCGGCGATCGCCAGCTCGGGATGGCTCTCGGAGATCAGTGTGGCGAGCTCCGCGGCGCTCCCCAGGCCCCCTTCCGGCTGCACGAAGTCGGGCTGCCCCGTGGGAGGGTCGCCGCGCAGGGCGAGGACGTTCTGGACGCCGTCCGCCGCGAGCCGGTCCACGACCTCCGCCAGCTCCTCGCGGGTGTGGCCCACACAGTTCAGGTGCGCCATCGCCTCGACGCCGTGCTCGTCCCGGATCGCCTGGGTGATCTCGAGCGTGATCCGGCGGTCGTGCGTGGAGCCTCCGGCCCCGTAGGTGACAGAGAAGAAGCCCGGGTCGAGCTGACGCAGCACGTCCACGGTCTCGAACAGGGCTGTGCGGCCCTCCTCGGTCTTGGGTGGAAAGAACTCGACCGAGAAGCAGGGCTCGGTCGTGGTGCTCAGAAGCTCGTCGATTCGCACGGGCCGGTCATGGTAGGTCACCCGTCATTTGCGGCCGCAACGCTGTGTCCGGCCCGCTCCAGCGCCTCCGTGCCCGTGCTGAGCAGCTCGTCGGGGACCATGACCACGTCCGTCTCGTACGTGGAGATCACGAAGATCGGGATCTCGGCGGCCGCCAGCGGCGCAGCGAGCTCGGCCAGCACCCCGACCTGGTTCAGGTCGAGGCTGCCCTCGACCACCAGGGCCCGCCAGCCACGTTCCTCCGTGACCCCCGCCGGCACGGCGCTCTCGTCGCAGACGATCGACAGCTCGTCTGCCGTGCGGGTGATCGAGTGGACGCCCTGGCCCGCGGTCGCCCAGGCGGGGACCTCGGCGTCCGCCGCCAGGCGGGCGATGGCAAGCGGCTGATCCAGGACGCGGAGGGCGAACGGCACTGGCCGCAGACTAGACCGGCCAAGGTGCGTGCGACCGCTCACGCAACCGATGAGTTTTCACAGGCAGCGCCGTCCTACCTGGTAACAACGTTCATTCGACGATGAGGGGACTACGAACATGACCGAGGACCGCAGGCGCTGGCTGGCGCTGTACGTGCTCTGCACAGGGATGCTGATGATCGTTCTCGACATCACCGTCGTCAACGTCGCGCTGCCTTCGATCCAGGACGACCTCGGCTTCAGCCAGAACGACCTCTCCTGGGTCGTCAACGCCTACCTGATCACCTTCGGCGGCCTCCTCCTGCTCGCCGGACGCCTCGGCGACCTGATCGGCCGGCGCACGGTGTTCCTCGCCGGCCTGGCGCTCTTCACGGCCGCCTCGCTGCTCTGCGGCGCCGCGAACAGCGCCGAGATGCTGATCGGCGCCCGCTTCCTCCAGGGGATCGGCGGCGCGATGAGCTCGGCGGTGATCCTGGGGATGATCGTGACGATGTTCCCCGAGCCGCGCGAGCAGGCCAAGGCGATGGGCCTGTTCGCGTTCGTCGCCTCGGGCGGCGGCACGATCGGCCTCCTGGTCGGCGGTGCCCTCACCGAGGCGATCAACTGGCACTGGATCTTCCTCGTCAACGTGCCGATCGCGATCGTCACCGCGTTCCTGGCTCTCCGTTATATCGATCGCGACGAAGGAATCGGCATTCGCGCCGGCGCCGACGTGCCGGGCGCCGTCCTGATCACCTCCTCGCTGATGCTCGGCACCTTCACGATCGTCAAGCCGGCCGCCGAGCAGGGCTGGGGCGCCACCGAGACGCTGCTGCTCGGCGCGGCCTCACTCGGGCTGCTGGCTCTGTTCGTCGCCCGTGAGGCGACCGCGAAGACGCCGCTGATCCCGCTCTCAATCTTCAAGGCACGGAACCTGACGGGAGCGAACCTGGTCCAGATCCTGGCGGTGCCGGGGATGTTCGGCCTGTTCTTCCTCGGCTCGCTCTACCTCGAGCGGGTGCTCGGCTACGACGCGCTTCAGATCGGGCTCGCCTTCCTGCCGGCGACCCTGCTGATGGGGATCCTCTCGGCTCGCTACACCGAGCCGCTCGCGACCCGGTTCGGAGCCAAGCGGCTGGTGATATCGGGGCTGATCCTGATCGGCGTCGCCTGCGCGCTCTTCACCCGCACCACGGTCGAGGGCGACTATGTCGGGGAGCTGCTGCCGGCGATGTCGATTTTCGGCATCGGAGCCGGGCTCGCCTTCCCCTCGCTGATGACGGTCGCCATGTCCGGCGTCGACATGAGCGAGGCGGGGTTGGCGTCCGGCCTCGTCAACACCGCCGCCCAGGTCGGCGGTGCGATCGGTCTTGCGGTCCTGGCGACGGTCTCGGCATCGCGCAGCGACGAGCTGATCGCGTCAGGGGCCGCCGAGGCGCAGGCGCTCACGGACGGCTACCACCTCGCATTCTGGATCGGCGCCTCGCTGGTGGCGGTCGCGATCGCCGTCGCCGTGTTCGTCCTGCGTCAGCAGGACCCTGCCGAGCTCGCCGCCCAGATGGAGGCCGGCGACGAGGCCGGGGAGCTTCCGCCCGGGACCGAACCGGCCTACTCCGAAGCCGCGTAGCCGGACGCCTGCGACCTGCGGCGGCGCCGCGTTCGACAAGGCGAAGGTGAAGGTCGAGAAGGACCGCTGGCCGCGCGAGAAGATGGTCATGCGGAAGCAGGGCACCGACCTCGGCGACGATCTCCGCAAGCGGATCGGGAAGTGGGGCTACGAGCCGGAGGACTCGCTCGGGCTTTGTCCCGACTTCGACAACAGCGCCATCTACTTCGCCTGGCGCAAGCGCTGAACCGCACGCACCGCTCGGCTCAGTCGTAGGGGGCGTACCGGTGGTGGAGCATCAGGTCGTTCCCGTCGGGATCGCTGAAGAACGCCATGTGGCAGACGCCCGTGTCGAGGATGTCGCCGTTGAACTGGACCCCCTTCGCCTCGAGCTCCTCCCGGGCCTTGGCGACGTCGTCCACGTGCAGCGCGGGATGGGCGTTCCTCTGCGGGGCGAACTCCATCCCGAACCGCTTGGGCTCCCAGATTCCGAAGCAGGTCTCGCCCACCCAGAATTCGAACCGCCCCTTCTCATCCGGCCTCAGGCCGAGCGTCTCCACGTAGAACTCCCGCGAGCGCTCCGCGTCTTGGGAAGGGACCCCCACGAAGTCGAGCTTGCTGATCATCTGGCTCCTCCTAAGAGTTCGTGTTCAGTGCGACGGCGGCGCGGATGAGCTCCTCGAACGCCGCTTCGTCGATCTCATCGCCTTCGTGGAAGTCGATGGCACGCCTGGTCTTGCCCTCGAGGCTGGAGTTGAACAGCCCTGAGGGATCCTCCAGCGAGGCGCCCTTGGCGAAGGTCAGCTTCACCTTGTCCTTGTATGTCTCGCCGGTGCAGATCATCCCGCCGTGTGACCAGACGGGAACCCCCGCCGGGCTGGAGGGCTTCCTCCACTTCACCTCCTCAGTCACCTCGGGGTTGGCGTGCTTGATCAGAGCTCGGACCCGAGCGAGCGTCTCGCCGCGCCAGTCGCCGAGCTCTTCGATCCTCGCGTCGATCAGCTCAGTGTCGCTCCTCGCCTTCTTCATCGTCATGAAGCTAGCCGACCCGAACCGGACGGCGCAGCTCCTAGACTGAGTTGCGATGAGCGTCCCGCGCTGGACGGGCCTTATGGGCGGAGTTGCGGTTGCCCTGGCTGTGGGGATCGGCTGTGGGGAATCCTCCTCTCCGCCTTCGGAGCCGTCCCCGGAAACAACCGGCTCTCTCGTCCGGACGACAGCCCAGGCGGAGGTGGGAGTGGTGCTGGATGAAATCCCCGCGTCGATGCGGAGGCGAGTGACCGAGGCGCTCGTTGCCGAACCCGAGGAGTTCTGGATCGAGCGAGCCCGCGCGCAGCTGCGCCTGACCACCTATCGGCTCGTCTTCCGCAAGTACTTCCAATCGCGCGGCCGGGATGCGCTCCCGCTGCCGCCCGAGCCGGTCTGGGATGTGAACCTGAGCGGTGAGCCGCGCCGTCACCGGATCGACGGCCACGACGTGGTCGGCGTCGAGTACGAGCTCTCGAGCGTCCTCGTGTCCGATGAGGACTCGCCCGCGATATCCGAGCCGCGGCTCAGGCGAGTGGGCGGCACCTGGCGCGAGCCGTTCGTCCTGCCGGTTGATCCCGAGCTGTTGTTGCAGCGAACCGGATACGCATGCATGAGCGAGGAGGACTTTCCGTTCGGGAGCGTCGACAGCGAAGAGGTCGCGGCCTTCTATGACCAGGAGGTCGTCGTCGAGAAGGGACTCTCGAACGTCGGTCAAAGCCATTTCACCGTCCAACCGAAGCAATCCTGCGTGGAGGCGCTCCGCGATCACGTCGGCGCCGTGACGACCCCGGTCGAGTTCGAGCGCCTGGCCTGGGACCCGGCGCTCGCCGGCGAGTACCGCTACGGAGAGGTCACCGGCACGGAGCCCGATCTCGCGATCTACCTCCCGGACTTCGCACAGAGCCGCACGAACTACCGGTACATCCACGGCGCCGGCAGCGGCGGCTGTGAGGTCGTCGAGAAGATGGTCGACGGCACGGGCTGGCGGCGCCTTTTGCAGTTCGCGACGTCCGACGAGAACGTCGGCGAGCGCGAGCTGACGATCGGCGGGGTCGACTACACGATCAGCGGCCACCCGGAGGAGTTGGAAAAGCACAACCTCTACGAGTTCAGCGCATGCCACCGGCACAACCACTTCAAGTACTACGGCGACCTGAGCTGGGAGGGCGGAGGGGAGGTCATCAACGTCAAGAACGGCTTCTGCCTGCAGTCGACCGACCGCGCCGCGAATCGCGAGACAAGCCCGCTGCACAACCCCTTCGACACCTGCGACTACCAGGGCGTCGCAGCGGGCTGGATCGACCAGTACAAGGCCGGGCTGCCCGGTCAATGGATCGATACGACGGACCTTCCTCCCGGTATCGGAACGCGCTCCTTCCACTCAAACCCGGAAGGGGTCCTTTGCGAGGGCTCTTTCATCGACATGGCTGACCAACCGCTCGGCCCCAAGGAGCCGGTCATATGGGAGGCCACCGGGCTCACCGCCGACGACGGCGATCCGGTCGAGGCGCCGCGATGCCGGCTCAGCGAGGGTTGGGATGACAACAACTCCCACTCGGCGGAGGAGACCATCGAGCCGCACGGCCTAGGGCTGATCACCAGCCCGTGCACGCGGGGGCAGATCGGCCCGCTGCGGAATTGCGGCTTCGGCGAGGACCCGGAAACGGCGAATTGCACCGCGGGACAGCGCACCGTCGCGACCTTTTCGATCCCGTCAGACGCAGCGCCCCAGGTCGTCCGGCTGACGGAATTCAGCCACGCGCTGAACTCGCCGATCCCCGCTCGGTACGAGGACTCCTATGTGCCGCTGCGGCCGGGCGTCAGCGATCAGCCGGCGATGCTCGCAAACGCGATCGTGATGCCGGGATCGCGCACACGCGTGACGTTCAGATGCCCGTCGCCACGCACGGGTGGCGTCCGAGAGCCTGGGGGCACCTACTCCGTATACACAGCGCCGGTGCTCCCGGACGATCCGGCTGCCGCTGTCACCAGTCGCTAGCCGAGCTGCTCGGCCAGTCCGATGATGATGCCCTCAGGGCCACGCAGGTAGCAGAGGCGGTAGCTGTCCTCGTACTGCGCGATCTCGCCCACGAGTTCGGCACCGTGGCTGCGCAGGCGGGCAACGACGTCGTCGATGTCGTCGACGGCGAACATGATGCGGCGTATGCCCAGCGCGTTCGCCGGCGCGCCTTCCGGCTCGGCTCTGACCGCCGGCGGCGTGTGGAACCGCGACAGCTCCACCCGGCCGTGGCCATCCGGGGTCCGCATCATGGCGATGTCGGCGCGGACGTCGTCGAGCCCGACGACGTTGCCCGCCCAAGGCCCCTCGACCTGCGTCTCACCTTCCAGCTCCATACCGAGTTCGGCGAAGAACGCTTTGGCAGCCTCGAGGTCCTCGACAACGATGAGAACGTTGTCCATCCGCTGAATCGTCATACCCCTCGGAGCATAGGGTCGGATGTTCGCCGTGCCAGTAAGGGGAAAGCACAGATGGAGCGCCACCGCTCCAGACTTTGAGTTCGACTTCTCACGGGCGGTTGGCCCGGCACATGGCGTGTACGGGCGCGATCAGCTGCGGGGCCATCACCCAGGTCACCTTCTACCAAGAGCGCCAAGAGGCCCTTGAGGCCACGGGGCTGTCGGAGTAGCCGCTAACCCAAGGAACTAGCGGATCACTTCGCCAGTCCGGCGGCTTCGAGGGCCTCCTCGCGGACGGCGAAGGTCTTCAGCGATGTGATCGCGCCGTCGCGAATTGTCCAGAGGTGCCCGTTTCGGACCTCCATGTCGGCGCTGGTCCCCTTTGGTCGTGACACGACTTTCACGAACACCACCACGTGGTCTCCGCTCTCGAAGAACTCCTCTGGCTCCATAGTCCACGCCTCAAAGGGCGCAAGCAGATCCTGAACGTGCTTTTTCGCCGCCTGTCCCCGATACGTCCCGGCAGTATGTCCTCGCTGGGTTGTCATCTCGAAATCCGGATGAGCATCGCGAAAAACGCCATCCCAGTCCCCTCGGTTGAAGGGCTCATAGACAGAGCTGATGGTGCGCACGTTCTCGGCTGACATCGCCGGCGCAGTATCTCGCGATCAACACCGGAACTGAGGTATTCCGAAGTGCCACCTCTCCTGGAAGGCCGGGCACTACCGCTTTGCATGGAAAGCGAGCGTTCGAGCTGTAGCGCGATACTGCGCGGGCGATGTCGGACGAGAACGTGGAGATCGTGCGGCGCATTTACGCCGAGTTCGAGCAGGGCAACTTTGCTGCGGGGGTTGAGTGGTACGACCCCGAAATCCGGTTCGAGACGTGGATGCCTGATGCCAGCGAGAACGTCACGGTCAGGGGCGTCGCCGAGCTGCGCGACTTCATGCGTAACTGGTTCGGACAGTGGAAGAACTATCGAGTAATCGGCGATGAGTTCCGCGAGGTCGGGGAAGACAAGGTCTTTGTGGGCGGTCGCCAAGCCGCGACCGGTCACCAGAGCGGAGCCGAGGTTGAATCGCCCGGCTTCGGGGTCTGGACTTTCCGGGAAGGGAAGGTCGTGGATCTGTTCCTCCACTACGACAGGGACAAGGCCCTCGAAGCCGCCGGACTCTCGGAGTAGCGCTTTGGACGAGAAGCAGTAGCTAGAGCTCCACGACCAGGAGCGACATCGCCAGCCCTATGGAAACAGGGTGGTACTCGTTGGAGCCGTGGCGCTCGCGGCACCCCTGCCAGAGCGCGATACTGCGCGGGGGATGTCGCAGGAGAACGTGAAGATCGTTCGCGCTGCTTTCGACGCCTTTAACAGGCGAGACGTGGACGGGTTACTCAAAGATGCGGCTCCAGACTTCGAGTTCGATGGCTCGCGCGCGGTCGGTCCGGTGCACGGCGTGTTTCATGGCGTCGACGAGACGCGGAAGGCATGGGAAGAGTTTCTCGAGCCATGGGAGTCCATCCGCTGGGGGCCGGAGGAGTTCATCGAAGCCGGCGAGCAGGTGGTGACCCCCTTCACGGGCCATCACCGGGGCCGCGACGGAATTGAGCTCGAGGCGCGCGTGGCGATGGTGTGGACATTCCGCGACGGCCAGATTGTCCGAATTGCGTTCTACCAGGAGCGCATGGAGGCCCTCGAAGCCGCCGGGCTTTCGGAGTAACACCTCGTCCTACTTTCAGGCCGCGACCCGCAAGGGCATCAGCGCCAGCCTTATGGAAAGAGGGTGGTACTCGTGGAAGCCGTGGCGCTGCTGCCCGTAGGCCAGGGCGGGATACTGCGCGGGCGATGTCGGAGGAGAACGTCGAACTGGCCACGCGGGTGATGGAGGCGCTTTCCCGCCAAGATCTGCCGCGGCTGCTCGAGCTGACCGACCCTGAGCTCGAGTGGTATTCGTTCTTCGCGGAGCTGGGCGAGGGTGGTGTCTATCGGGGGCATGACGGCATGCGGCAATACATAAGTGACCTGACCGAGGCTTGGGAGGTGGTCCGCGCTGACATCGACGATGTGGTCGGGGCTGGCGATGTTGCGGTGCTAGTGGGCCGCATCCACTATCGAGGCAGGGGAAGCGGGATCGAAACCGAGAACCCGGCCGGATGGGTGCTCAAGTTTCGGAACGGACGAGCGGTTTACTTCCGCGCCTATAGAGCGCCAGGACAAGCCCTCGAAGCCGCCGGGCTGTCGGAGTAGCTGCGCGGTCACGCCGCGACCTCGATTACCGGCATAGCGAGTCCCTCCGGTTTATCCGTGAATGGGTGGGAGCCCTGGCCCTCGGGGTCAGCAGGACGACCGCGATACTGCACGGCGATGTCGAAGGAGAATGTGGAGATAGTTCAGCGGGTCTATGCGGCAATGGCGCTGGGCGACTTGGATGCTGCGTTCGAGGCGGCTGAGCCAGATTTCGAGCTCGTACCCCCTGACCAATCCCCGACCAGCGCACCAATGAAGGGCATCGCTGACGTCAAGACTTGGATCACGGATCAGCAGGAGACAGTGGGCGACCTGTCGATTGAGGTGGACGAGCTGATCGACGCTGAGCCGCTGGTCGCTGCGCTCATTCGGCTTCGGATTCGGCCCCGTGGCGCAGACGCAGATTTCGAGCTGCGCATTGCCCACCTGTGGACGCTCCGCGATGGGAAGTTGAGCCGTTGTGAGGTATTCCCCGAGCGTGGAGAGGCCCTCGAGGCAGCCGGCGTGTCGTAGTAGGCACTGAGCAAGCAAGTATTGGATGGAGCTAGCCGGACTCGAACCGGCGACCTCCTGGGTGCGATCCAGGCGCTCTTCCAACTGAGCTATAGCCCCGAGGGACATATGTACGGCGGCAGGCTTGCGCCCACCGGAAGGGGCAAGGATACGCTGCTCTGCAGGTGACCTTCGGGAGGCGGCTGGGCCTCTTCTTCTGCTTGATCGTGCTGGTGCCGATGCTGGCCGTCTTCCTGCTGCTCGTCTTCGTAAGCCGCGACGCCGGCGAGGAGGAGGCCGATGCGCGGCTCGAATCCGCGGTGCGGACGGCGGTTGCGCTGCACAGAGACGCGCTCGACGAGGCGGGCGCCGTCGGGCCGGGAGCTCGCTGCGGACCCCGCGCTGAGCGCTGGCCTGCAGGACGGCGACCGCGACGCTCTGCGCTCGTTCGCGCAGGCGGCCGTGGCCAGCCCCGACCGTGGAGGCGATCGGGGTCCTGGACCAGGCCGGACGGCGGCTTGCCCAGGCAACGAAGGGCAGCTCGCCCGCGGCCTTCGCCGAGTTCACGCTCGAGAGCGAGGGGACGCCGGCGGGGACTCTCGAGGTTTCCACCACGCAGGCGCAGGAGTACGTCGAGGAGGTGAAGCGCCTCACCGGCCGCGACGCCGTCCTCATTGCCGATGGGATGTCGCAGGCGGGAACGCTGCCGTTCCCCGCCCTCGCGGCGGAGGCGCACGGGCGAGGTGAAGAAGCTGTTCGAGCCGGACACGACGGCCGATGTGGAGCTGGACGGTGAGGAGTACCGGGCGCGCACGCAGCTGCTCGATCCCGCCGACATGGAGTCGGTGGTGGTGCTCGGGCCGCCCGACGAGGGCGGCCTGCTCGCGGTCGACCGGGTGGGGGCTGCGGTGCTGCTCGTCCTGCTGCTGCTCGCGACCGGCGTCGCCTACGGGCTCGCCCGCGCCCTCACCGGGGCCCACGAACGCTTGGCCGGCGAGGCGGTCACGGACCCGCTCACCGGCCTCTACAACCGCCGGCGGCTGGAGGAGAGCCTCTCCCGGGAGGTCGACCGGTCCACGCGGTTCGGTCACGAGCTCGCCTTCCTGATCGTCGATGTCGACGAGTTCAAGGTGATCAACGACACCCGAGGCCACCTCGCCGGGGATGCGGTCCTGAGGGCGGTCAGCGGCTCCCTCAAGCAGATGACGCGCACGATCGACATCGGGGTCCGCTATGGAGGCGACGAACTGGCGATGATCGTGATCGAGACCGGCCTGGAGGGCGGCGAGAGCTTGGCGGAGCGCCTGCGCGCCGCCGTGGCCGAGATGGAGATCCCGGTGCGGCACGGGGATCCGGTGCGGGCGACGGTCAGCATCGGGGTCGCTGCGGTGCCCGACTCGGCCGTCGACATGGATTCCCTGGTCGACGCGGCCGACCAGGCGCTCCTGGAGGCGAAGAGGGCGGGCAAGAACCAGATCCGCACGGCGCAGCCCGCGAAGCGTTAGATGCAGGGTTTGGTGCCTGACCGCGGTATCAGATGCAGCGCGGATCACTAATCTTCCCTGGCTGAAGGGAGCGGCGAGAGCACCCATGGGCATCCTCGACGACGCCATTCGTGAGCACCTTGACCTGAAGCGCAAGCACGGCGCCCCGGGCTCCGAGCTGCAGTCGATCGAGGACGAGGCCTTCGGCTCCGGCGAGCGCCCGGACCCGTTTGCCGCGGGCGAGTTGTTCGGCGAGGTCGGCGCCTCGCCCCCGGGCGAGCCGGGTGCCGGGGAGGAGCCGACACGGGTGGTGCCCGCCGCAGAGGAGCCGGAAGCCGGGCCAGCCGGCGAGCCCGGCGAGGGACCGCTTTCGGGCGAGCCGCTCGAACCGCCCACCGCGCAGGCGCCGCCGGTCGAGGCGCCACCGCCTCCCGTCGAGGACGGTCCGCCCGCGCCGCCGGAGCCCGCAGCCCCCGACACGCCTGAGCCGCCGGCCGAGGCCGCCTCGCTCGACGAGCTGCTGTCGGAGGAGGACTCCACCGAGATGGCCGCACCCCCCCCGCCACCGCCACCCGACACCGCCGAGGCCGCACGTCCGGGCGGGGAGACGGCCGCGCCGCCGCCCGAGCAGGAGCTTCCTCCCCGCGAGCTGGTCGGCGAGCCCGAGCAGGAGGAAGAGCCGGAGGCTGACGCCGAGGAGCAGGAAGAGCTCGAGGCGGAAGAGGCGGATGCCGTCCCGCCACCCCCGCCCCCGCCTCCGGAGAGCGGCCCGGAGCCCCCGGGCCGGGCCCGGGGCCGCGTCGACGTCCCGACGCAGGAGTATTCGCCGCCGCCCGCCGGAACGGACGAGCGCGACGCGCTCGACGATGCGCTCGTCGAGGAGGCCCCCGCCGAGAATGCGCCCGCGGGCGAGGCGGAGCCGGTCTCAGACGTCTATGACTTCGCCACCGACGAGGAGTCGTTCGGAGCCGAGAGCGACGACTTCGAGGCGCTCGGCCCGGTCACCGATGAGCCGGCGGTCGAGAAGGACGACGAGGCCCAGGAGAGCGAGGAGTTCGAGTCCGAGGGGTACACCGACGAGGGGACGGCCGTTCGCGATCCCGAGGACACCGACGACTTCAATCCCAGCACCCTGGTCAGGGACCCCGACAGCGAGGAGTTCGACTCGCCGGCGCCCGTGCCGGAGACGGACGAGCACGACGCCGAGGCCGCCGAGGCCGACGACATCCTCGCCGGGTCACCCGAGTTCGTCGAGGAGGGCGAGGACGAGGACCTCTGGTTCGAGAAGGGCCCTCCGAAGGACTTCGACTTCGAGGACGAGAACGAGGACCAGAAGAAGTAGCCGGGCTAGATGTACCCGCGCGTGCGCGAGGCCTCGACCACGCGCTCGATCCCGACCAGGTAGGAACCCTCCCGCAGCGTGATCTTCTCCTCCTTGGAGCGGGCCGAGACATCGCGGTAGGCCTTGCGCATGATCCCGCCGAGCTTGTCGTTGACCTCGCGCTCGGACCAGCGGAAATGCTGGAGGTTCTGGACCCACTCGAAGTACGAGCAGACGACGCCGCCGGCGTTCGCCATCACGTCGGGGATCACGTGGACGCCCTTCTCGTTCAGGATCTGGTCGGCCGCCGGAGTGGTGGGGCTGTTGGCGCCCTCGATCAGCATGCGGCAGTTCATCCGGTCGGCGTTGCCCTCATGGATCATGCCGCCGAGCGCTGCGGGAATGAAGACGTCGCACTCGATCGCGAGCAGGTCGTCGGGGCTGATCACCTCGGTGTCCGGGAACTCGGTGAGCTTGCCGCCGTCGGCGAGATGCTTGGCCAGATCGTCGGCGTCGATTCCCTGCTCCGAGGTGATCGCGCCGGTCGCGTCGCTGGCGCCGACCATCTTGGCGCCGAGCTGCTGCATGATGATCGCCGCCCAGGAACCGACGTTGCCGTAGCCCTGCACGACGAAGGTGGTGTCGGCCGGGCTCAATCCGATCTGGGGGGCTGCCTCGCGGAACATGTACACGCAGCCGCGGCCGGTGGCCTGCTCGCGGCCGTATGAGCCCTCGAGCTCGATCGGCTTGCCGGTGCAGATCGCGGGGGTGTGGCCGTGGAGCTTGCCGTACTCGTCCATCATCCAGGCCATCGTCTGGGCGTTGGTGTTGACGTCCGGCGCCGGGATGTCGCGGTTGGGCCCGAGGACCTTCTCGATCTTGTCGAGGAATGAGCGCGTGATCTTCTGGAGCTCGGAAAGTTCGAGGTCAGCGGCGGGGCAATTCACGCCGCCCTTCGCGCCGCCGAAGGGGACGTCCGCGACGGCGGTCTTCCAGGTCATCAGCGAGGCGAGCGCGCGGACCTCGTCGATGTCGACCTCGGGGTGGAAGCGGATCCCGCCCTTGTAGGGGCCGCGGGCACCGTTGTGCTGGATCCGGTACCCGGAGAAGGTGTGGATCTTGCCGTCGGAGAGCTTGACCGGGATCTGGACTGTGACCTCGCGGTAGGGGGACCAGAAGACGGTGCGAACGTCGTCGGGCAGCTCGAGGCGCTCCACCGCGCCGTCGAAGTAGTGCCGGACGATGTCGAGGTTGGAGACCTCGGCGCGGCTCGACGGCTTGCCGTCGAACTCCTTCTGCTTGGCGCGGTCGGTCGTCTCCGGCGACTTGTCGACCTGATCGCGCTTGCCGACCGGCTGCTTGGCCTTGGTAGCCATTTGCGCGGCAGTCTCTCACACGCGCAAAAGCGTGGTTGCAGGAGATTTGTGAACCGGGCGACGGCCCGCGCGCGACCTACAATCGGCGGTCTGGGGCCATAGCTCAGTTGGTAGAGCGCCGGCTTTGCAAGTCGGAGGCCGCCGGTTCGAATCCGGCTGGCTCCATCGCCTGGGGACTGATTCGCCGCGCCGTCAGTCGATCAGCCCGAGGCGCAGCGCTCGCGCCACGGCTGCGGCGCGGTCGGCCACACCGAGCTTCGAGTAGATGTGCGAGAAGTGGGTCTTGACGGTCGCGGGGGAGACGGACAGCAGTTCCGCGATTCTCGGCCCGGACAGGCCCTCGGCCGCGAGCCTCAACACCTCGAGCTCTCGAGGGCTCAGCCTCGGAGCCGCGTCGTCGCGCACAGGCGGATCCAGTTCGTCCTCGGTCCATCCGGCCGGAGCGAACACGATCAGGTGTTGGCCGGGAAGGGCGTCCCTGAGGCCCCAGAACAGGACGTCGAGGCTTGATCCGTCCGGAAATCCCACCTCATACGGCGCGGCAAGGGTGCCCTGTGCCATCAGCAGGGACCACTTCTCCTCCATCCCCGGCCAATTCGGGGGAGAGGTCAGGTCGTCCACGCGCAGAGCCTTCATCTCGGCGAGGCTGCGCCGGAACAGGAGACGCGCGGGCCGGTTCACGTCCACGAAGCGGCGCTCCCCGTCGAGGACCAACATCGGGATCGGGCTTTGATCGTGTGTGCGGGTCATCCGAGTGGCATCACCGCGAGCAGCGATGACGAGTTCCGCGGCCCTGCCCACGGCGCGCGGCATGTCCGCGGCCGGAACCTCAGGCGTCGGAGCCCGTGGCTCAGCCGCAGCACGGGGACTCGCTTCTGCCGCGCGGATGAGGGTCAGTTCCATGCAGTCAGTCTAGAACTGGGATCGAAGAGGGTACGGTTGCAGGCTTGGCTGCTGATCAGCCAACCCTGCTTCCGCTCTCGGACCTCCAGGTCAGCGAGACCGCCGCGCGGTTCGAGGGGAGGGACCACGGCGCGCAGATGTCGTTCTTCGTCACCGACCACCCGCCCGGTGGCCACGTGCCTCAGCATCGCCACCCTTACGAGGAGGTCTTCATCGTCCGCGAGGGGACGGCGACGTTCTCGGTCGCCGGACAGGACATCGAAGCCGAGGCCGGCACCGTCGTGATCGTGCCGCCGCAGACCTCACACGGCTTCGCCAACCATGGCGACGGACCGCTGAAGCTGGTGAGCATCCACCCGGCTGACCATGTCACCCAGGAGTGGCTCGAGGACTAACCCTTCGGCCGCTTCTGGGGCTTCGGCAGCGGCGGCACCGTCTCTCCACTGACCCGGAACCCGGCGCGCATCAGGCGGGGGATCTCGCCGAACGGGTCGGTCGAATCGAGCAGGACGACGCCGAGGTGCGTCTCGCCGAGCTTTGCCGTGGTCACGTAGCTGCGGCCCGCGCCGTTCGTGTAGCCGGTCTTCACTCCGGTCACCCGCGCCCGGGGAAGCCCGTCGATGCCGCGCTGGACGAAGTAGTGGTTGTTGGCGAGGTGAAGCTTGCCCCCCTTGATCGGGAACGGCACGGTCGCGTAGCGCCGCGCGGTGACGGAGCCGACCCATCCGTTGGCGAGGTCGGCGCGGGCGAGAGCGGCCAGGTCGTACGCGCAGGAGTGGTTGCCCGTGTCCTGGAGCCCGGCGGGTCCCGCGAACCGGGTGCAGTCGAGGCCCATCAGCGCCGCGCGCGCGTTCATCCGCCTGACGAAGGCCGGGATGCTGCCGGCGTCGTGCTCGGCCAACGCCGCCGCCGCGTCGTTGCCGGACGCCATGAGCAGGCCGAGGAAGACCCCCCGCAGCGGCACCTGCTTGCCGGCGTGGAGCGCTCCGATCTGGGACCCCTCGACCCCGGCCGCCTTCGGGCTGATCGAGACCAGCTCCTTCGGCCCGTGCCGCTCGGCGATCAGGAGCGCGGTCATCATCTTGGTCAGGCTCGCGATCGGCAGCTCGCTCGCGGGCCGGCGCGCCCAGAGCACCTCGCCGCTGTCGATGTCGAACAGCAGCCCAGCGCCGGGCGGGTCCTCGATCCGGACCTGAACCGGGAGAGGCGCGGGCGCCTCCTGCACCGTGAACTCCGGCTCTGACGCGAGAGACGGATCCCCCGGCTGCGGATCGCCCGATGTCTCGAGCTCGGTTGCCGTCTCCGAGCCGCTCGCCGGCTCGTCGACGCCGGTGCTCTCGAGGCTGGCGTCGGCGGAGACCGGCGCGGCGCCGGGCGTGTCGCTCGAGGTGTCCTCGTCGCCTCCTCCCGGCCACAGGGCGACGGCCGCGGCCGCGGTGAGGCCGAACGCCAGAACGACCCCGGCGATCGCGGCGACCCGCTTACTCATCCGGCGGCGGGTTCTTGATCGCGCCCCAGAGCCCGAGCCCGATCATCACGATCACGCCGAACGAGACGACGTAGAAAAAGAGACCGAACAGGTCACCGTAGGTCCTGAGCCCCGTCGTCAGGTCAACCGCTGCGTAAAGGGTGAGGCCGGCGAAGATCACGCAGAACGCGATCCCGAGCCCGAGCAGCGTCGATCGAAGGTCTTGGCTCATGCGCTCGCTAGGGGTGGCTCGGAGTCGTGTTTTCGCCTGGCCAGCAGCTTCACCGTCGCCAGCCCGAAGATGAACCCGCCGACGTGGGCCAGGTAGGCCACTCCGCCCTCGCCCGCCACCTCGGGCGTCGCCACCTGACCGATCGCGGGCACGAACTGGAGCACGAACCAGATAGCGAGCAGGATCGCAGCGGGCACCTCGATCAGCGTGACGAAGAAGACGATGAAGATGAGGGTCAGGACCCGGGCTCGTGGATGTAAGAGCGCATACGCGCCCAGGACCCCGGCCACCGCGCCGCTCGCCCCGATCGTCGGGATGGTCGAGTCGGGGTCCAGGGCGGCCTGGGAGTAGACGGCCGCCAGGCCTGCGGCCAGGTAGAAGAGCAGGTACTTCAGCCGCCCCATCGAGTCCTCGATGTTGTTGCCGAACACCCAGAGGAAGAGCATGTTGAAGATGATGTGCAGCCAGCCGCCGTGCATGAACATCGACGCGAGCAGCGTCTGCCACCACGGGGCCTGGTCGATTGGGATCGGGGTGAGGTCGTTGGCCGAATCCGGCGGCGCACCCTGTGACCGGGAGGCCTCGCCGTTGGCGACGGCCTCGTCGTACTCCGAGGTCCCGGGGCAGACGACCTCCGGCTCGATCGGGCCCGTGCTCGCGAGCACGTCGCCGGTGGCGCCGATCGCGCAGTCTTCCTTGGACGCGTCCGGGTGTGTGATCCGGTACGGGATCGCCCCGTACTCGAGCGCGGACTGATCGATCTCCTTGAAGCCGATCTGCTCCAGCTTGGGGTCCGTCGGGAAGCCGAGCTGCCAGATGAACACGGCGATGTTGATCGCGATCAGCGCGACCGTGATCACCGGGAAGCGATCGGTCGGGATGTTGTCCTTGAGCGGGATCACGCCGGGGCGGCGCGAAACCTACCGGTGACGCCTAACGCGGCCGCCGCTTCCCAGGCGGGGGAATCTCGTTGCGAACCGCCGGGAGGGTGGCCGAGCGGGGCGAGGGGAGGATCAGGCGTCCGGCGCCGTCGGTGCTCTTCCCTGCGAGCACGGCCCCGCCCTTCGTCCAGCGAACCCTCCTGGGCTCGTACTGGAGCAGCGCGTCCCACGTCGGCACGTCGATCGCGCCGCTCGGGACCAACCCGCGCGTCGCCTGGAAGGCGACCACGGCGTCACGCGTCCCCGCGGTGAAGTACCCGCTGATCTCGGTGGACTGCCCGCTTCCGACCAGGAGCTGCTGCGCCCACGCCACGAAGTCGCCCTTCGAGCCGAGCCGCAGGTACGGATAGCTGTTGTAGGGCTGGTAGCCGGCCAGGGGCGCCACGGGCTTCGAGACGGCGTTCCACTGGCGCTTGCCCGCGTGCTGCCACGACCACCAGCTCACGCCCTCCATCCCGTGGGCGGTCACGAGCCTGCGGAAGCGCCGGATCTGCTTCGGCTTCGGGTTCAGGTAGACCTGCCCCAGCGGCAGGATCGCCCGTTCGTAGGCGCGGTTCCAGACGTAGGTGTGGACGAACGCCTCGTCCACGGGAGCCCCGATCGTCTTCCAGTAGAGCTGAGGCAGGTTGTACTGCGCTCCGCCCGGGCCGAGGAAGACCGAGAACGGGAAGGCCGGGTGGTAGTCGACGTAGGGGAAGGTCGCCAGAGCGACCGGGTAGTCCAGCCCGATCTGGTTGCGCAGCCGGATCACGTACGTCGACGCCTGCGGATAGCGCCCCTCGTAGTGCCCCTCCGCATCGATCACGAAGCAGTCGGCTCCGTTTCGTATCGCCCGCGCAGCGACATCGGCCTCACGCTTGACCCCGCGCCCGTAGACGAACTGCCAGGCGCAGACGTTGAGCCCTCGCGCCTTTAGCCGCGAGACCAGCGCGGGCGAGAACTGGCTCCAGTAGGTGCCCCCGTCGCCGGACTTGATGAAGACCGTCTCGATGCCGTGGCGCCTGGCCTTCTTGACGATCCGGTCCAGGTTGCCACCCTGCGCCTTGCTCACGTACCAGATCCACATTCCGTCCCCGGCCAGGGGGCTGTCCGGAGGCAGGGGGGTCTGTGCCCTCGCGCGGTCGGCCGAGCCGGCAATGGCGGCACAGGCGAGCATGAGGGCGACCGCGCCCAGGAGGACGCGAACGACCCTTGCTTGAAGGACGAAGGCCATCATCGTCAGCGTACGTCTGCCCCAACAGTCGAACGCAGAAAAAGGTTCACACTCAGGCCATGGATTGGCAGGATCCCTGCCCGGCCTAGCTAGGCCCGCTCGGCCCTCTTCTTGACCGCCCGCAGCATGCGGTTCACCGCGAGCACGTGGCCGTGGGTCCCGATCACCAGCGTGCGGTAGATGCTGCCGCTGAGGCGGGGGAACTCCGCCCGGGTCTCCGCGCGCAGCAGCGTCTGGTCGTCCTTCGTCTCATCCAGGCTGAAGATCAGCCCGTAGCGGCTGAAGCGGTGCTGGCCCGCGAGGGCGATCACCGCCGGTTCGACGACCCGAGTGACCACGAAACCCGGCATCGTCGAGCCGATCCGGTTCGGGTCGCCCGAGGTGCCGGTCTCCGCGCAGCCGAGCACGCGCGCACCTCGCTCGCGCCCTCGCGACGAGAACCCGCGCAGCGTGTCCACCAGCGCGCCCCAGACCACGTTGCGCGGCGCGAGCACGAGCACGCCGTGTTCGTCGATCGAGGGCAGGCCCTCGAGCGGGAAGTCGATCGTCGGGCCCATCGCGCGGGTCATGGGCCGTGGAGTGTCGCTCAGCCGGCGGCCGAGGCGCGGCTCTCGGCGACCTCGCGAGCGCTCTCGTCCGCGTGGTACGAGCTGCGCACGAGCGGCCCGGAGGCGACCGACTCGAATCCCAGCGCCCGGGCCTCCCGCTCCAGCGCCGCGAACTCGTCGGGGTGCCAGTAGCGGTCCACGGGAAGGTGGTTCTCGGTCGGCCGCAGGTACTGGCCCACGGTCAGCACCTCGACGTCGTGCTCCCGGAGGATCCCGAAGGCCTCGACCATCTCCTCGAAGCTCTCTCCCAGGCCGACCATCAGTCCTGACTTCGTGACCACCTCGTCGCCGCCCATCTCCTTGGCCATGCGGAGCACCCGCGCGGAGCGCAGGAAGTTCGACCCGCGCCGGGCGATTGGATAAAGCCGGGGGACGGTCTCGACGTTGTGGTTGAAGACGTCGGGCCGCTCGGCGATCACCCTGGCGAGCGGCATCTCCTGACCGCGGAAGTCGGGGGTCAGGACCTCGACCTTGCAGCCCGGCGCCAGCTTGCGGATCGAGCGGATCACTCCGACGAAGGCGCCGGCGCCGTAGTCGGGGAGGTCGTCACGGTCGACCGAGGTGACGACTGCGTGGCGCAGCCCCATCTTCTTCACCTGATTCGCGACACGAAGCGGCTCCAGGGGGTCGTGCCAGGTGGGCTTGCCGGTCTGCACGTTGCAGAAGCCGCAACGGCGCGTGCAGACGTCGCCGAGGATCATGAAGGTGGCCGTGCCGCGCTCCCAGCACTCGCCGACGTTGGGGCAGTTCGCCTCCTGGCAGACCGTGTGGAGGTTGTCCCCCTCGATCGCCGTCTTCAGGCGGCGATAGGTCGGGCCGCCCGGCGCGGGGACCTTCAGCCACGGGGGTTTCCGCTCGCGGAACGCGACCTTGCCGTTGGCGTCCTGAGCGCTGCCGCCGGGGTTCGCGCGTGAGCGAGTGACGTGGAGACGCTCGTCGAGAGCCCCGGACTCCATCGGCTACGCGGTGGCCGCTCCCGCCGGCTCGAGCTCAGCCCGGTCGATCTCGACCGGCTGCCGCCCGTAGAGCTCGCAGAAGCGCTCGGTGACGATGTCCATGAATCCGTCCTTGTCCTGCTCGGCGCCGAGCTCGCGGCAGAGCGAGGTCATCCGGCAGCCGTCGATGCCGCAGGGGACGATCCACTCGAAGGGCTGCAGGTCGTTGTTGACGTTGATCGCGAAGCCGTGGCTGGTGACCCCGCGGTTAACGTGCACGCCGATCGAGCCGATCTTGCGGAGGGTGCCCGCCACGACATCGGAGGAGACGTCAGCCGCATTCGCGCCCTCCGGCGGAAGGGCCGGCCCGGACCAGACGCCGGTCAGACCGTCGACGATCCCCGCCCCGACGCCGTAAGCGTCGAGGGATTCGATCATCACCCTCTCCATGCGCCGCAGGTAGTCGTGGACGTCGTCGCGGTAGGGCTTCAGGGAGACGATCGGGTAGCCCACGAGCTGGCCCGGACCGTGGTAGGTGACACGCCCTCCGCGGTCCGTTTCGGTGACCTCGATGCCCTGCATGCGGTACCAGTCCTCGCCCATGGGCAGCTCGCCGGGCTTGGTCCGGCGGCCCTTGGTGTAGACCGGCGGGTGCTCCAGCAGCAGCAGCGTGTCCGGGATCTCGTCCGCCTGGCGGCGTGCCTCGAGCTCCTGTTGCAGCTCGCGCGCGTCCCCGTAGGGAACCTCGCCCAGCCGCGCGACCCTGACCTCATCCATGGGGGAAGTGTCTCACCTCGGAGTCCTCCGGCACGAAGGTCAATTCGTCTACGTAGTTGACCGCGACCCCTGGACGCCCGAAGCGGTCGTCCCGGGCGTGCCCGGCGGCCAGAACGGCCATTCCTCAAATTGGGTACAGCGGCCGTCGGCGTCGAGGGTGACCACCCAGAGATCCCGGTATTCCTGCTCGCGCGGCGGCCCGTAGTTCACCTGGACCCGCGCGACGCCGGTGTCGCCCTCGACCGCGACGATCTCGCTCGTCATGGAGAAGTCCTCGTCCGGCCCTCCGAGCCGCTCCGCCTCCCACATCTTGGCGATCGCCTCCAGCCCGACGTGGGGCTTCTCGTAGGGCCCGGTTGAGTACGAGGCGCCCTCGGCGAACAGCTCGCGAACTGCCGTGGCGCCCGCCGCCCGCCAGGCCCGCTCGTACTCCCTGATCCAGTCCTGCAGCTGCGACCGGTCCAACGCTCAGAGGGCGAGGCCGATCGGCTCCTCGAGCAGCGCCCGGACGCGGCCGAGGAACCGAGCGCCGTCGGCGCCGTAGAGGATGCGGTGATCGCAGGCCAGGTTGACCGACATCAGCTGCCTCGACTCGAACTCGCCCGACTCGGCCACCACCGGTTTCGCCTTCAGCTCTCCGATGGCGAGGATGCCGGCCTGGGGCGGGTTGATCACAGCCTCGAAGCTGGAGATGCCGAACATGCCGAGGTTCGAGACCGTGAAGGTCCCGCCCGACAGCTCGGGCGGGGTGACGGTGCCGTCCCGGACGCGCTGGGCGAGAGAGCGGGTCTCGGTGGCGATCTGGCGCAGCCCTTTCAGGTCGGCGTCGAAGACGGTCGGCACGACGAGGGCATCCCGGGCCGCGACCGCGACTCCCACGTTGACGCGTGAGTAGAGCTCGAGCTTGCCGTCCCGGTAGGCGCCGTTCGCTCGAGGGAACTCGCGCAGCGCCAGGGCGCAGGCCTTGATGATCATGTCGTTGAACGTCGGGACGACGTCGCCTTCGGCGGCGGACTCCTTCAGCTTCTTCCGCCCTGCCACCGCGCTGGTCATGTCGACCTCGGCCTGCAGATAGAAATGCGGCGCCGTCGCCTTGGACTCGGCCATGCGCCGCGCGACGGTCTGCTGCAGCTTCGTGAGATCGACGACCTCGACCTGCCCCTTCGCAGTCTCAGGTCGCTCCCGTGCACCTTGAGTCGGGGCGGCGGCCGCCGGGGTCGCGGCGGGAGTCGAGGTATCAGTAGAAGATTTTCCTGAAACAGAAACAGGACTCGCTCCCGCCGCAACCCCGACGTCCGCCTCCCTGGCTCCACCTGCAGCCCGTTCGACATCAGCCTTGACGATCCGGCCGCTGGGGCCGGAGCCGCTGATCGAGTGCAGATCAATGCCCCTGTCCTTGGCAATGCGGCGGGCGATTGGCGAGGCCTTGACGCGGTCCCCGTCGCCATCGGCGCTACCTGCCGCGGGAGCACCTGACGTCTCCGTGGCGGGGGCGTCGGCGGTGGCCGTGCGGACAGTCGCGGTCGCATCGCCGTCTCCATCGGAACCCTTTTCTGCGGCAGCGTTGTCCGGTAGGCCGCTGCCGGCGTCCCCGCCCTCGCTCGCCTCAGGATCTCCCCCATTGGACTTGACGTCGCCGGCGTCCCCGATCGTGGCGATCACCTCGCCGATCGGCAGCGTGTCCCCCTCCTGGGCGACGATCTCGGTCAGCGTCCCGGCCTCGTCGGCCTCGTAGACCATGTTGGCCTTGTCGGTCTCGATCTCGACCAGCTCGTCACCGACCGAGACCTCGTCCCCGGGGGACTTCAGCCACTTCAGGATCGTGCCCTCCTCCATCGAGTCACTGAGCCGCGGCATGACCACGTCACTCATGCCGGCATCCTCCGCTTCGCGTCCGGTGCCGGCGCATCAGATGCTCCCCTCCAGGGTCGCGAGCACCGCGCTCACCACGTGCTCGGAATGGGGAATCGCGGCCTGTTCCATCCGCTTCGAGTAGGGCATCGGCACGTCGGCGCCGGTGATCCGCTGGATCGGCGCGTCGAGATGGTCGAAAGCCTGCTCCTGGATCAGCGCCGCCAGGTTGGCGCCGACACCCCCGTGGGGCCAGCCCTCCTCCACGATCACGGCGCGATTGGTCTTGCGCACAGAGTCGAGGATCGTGTCGAGGTCGAGCGGGCGCAACGTCCGAGGATCGATGAGCTCCGCCTCGACCCCGTGCTCGTTCGCCAGCGTCTTCGCCGCCTGCTCTGCCACCTCGGCCATCTTCAGGATGGCGACGATCGTGACGTCGTCGCCCTCGCGGCGGATCGCCGCCTGGCCGAAGTCGAGGATGTGGTCCTCGTCCTCGGGAACCTCGCCGCGCGAGCCGTAGAGGGACTCGTGCTCGATGAAGATCACCGGGTTGTCGTCCCGGATCGCGCGCTTCAGCAGGCCCTTGCCGTCCGCGGGGGTGGAGGGGCAGGCGACGAGCAGCCCCGGGATCTGGAGGAACATCGCCTCGAAGCTGTGGGAGTGGGTCGGGCCGAGCTGGTGGCCGCCGCCGCCCGGCATCCGCACGACCAGCGGCACCCGCACCTGGCCGCCGAACATGTAGGGGATCGCGGCGGCGTGGTTGACGATCATGTCCATCGCCAGCAGGCTGAAGTTCACGGTCATGATCTCGACGATCGGCCGCAGGCCGGCCATCGCGGCGCCGACGCCGGTCCCGACGATCGTGTTCTCGGAGATCGGGGTGTCCCGGACCCGCTTCTCGCCGAACTCGTCGAGCAGGCCCTCGCTGACCTTGAAGGCACCCTGGAAGACGCCGACGTCCTCGCCCATCAGGAACACGGACTCGTCGTTCCGCATCTCCTCGGCCATCGCGTCGCGCAGGGCCTCGCGCATTCTCATCGTCGCCATCAGCCGCTCGTCTCCTCACCCTCGGAGGCCTCGACGCCCTCGCCCTCCTCGGGCCGGTCGTCCTCGGCCTGGCGCTTCTCCCGGGCGCCGGGCCCGGCGTAGGCCGCGCCCCGCTCCGCCAGCTCCTGCGCTCGCTTGCCGGCCTCGCGCTCGTCCTCACCCGGATGCGGGTCCGGGCTCCGCTCGTCGAACGCGTACCAGCCCGGCACGTCCGCCACCACGTAGAGGTGGTCGTAGAGGGAGGCGAGGTCCGGCTCAGGCGAGGCTTCGGCGAACTCGACCGCCTCGGTGACGATCCGGTCGGCCTCCTCCCGGACCTCCTCGACCTCCTTCTCAGCCAGGACCCCCTCCTTCACGCAGAGGGCCCCGAAGGTCTCGACCGGGTCCTTCTCCTGCCACTCCTGGACCTCCTCCTTCTCGCGGTAGACCTCGGGGTCGGCGGCCGAGTGGCCGCGGAAGCGGTAGGTGAACGCCTCGACCAGCGTCGGCTTGCGGTCCTCGCGCGCCGTCTTGATGTGTTCCGCGACCACCTCGCGCACAGCCAGCACGTCCATGCCGTCGACGCGCTCCCCCGGCACGCCGAGACACGAGGCCTTCTCGGACAGGTCGGTCATGGCCGAGTGTCGCTCGAGCGAGGTGCCCATGCCGTAGAGGTTGTTTTCCACCAGGAAGACGACCGGCAGCTTCCAGAGTGCCGCGAGGTTCATCGTCTCGCCGAAGTTGCCCGTGTTGGTGGCGCCGTCTCCGATCATGCAGACGGTCACCGCGTCCTCGCCCTTGTAGTCGGAGGCCAGGCCCAGGCCGGCCGCGAGCGGCAGGGTTCCGCCGACGATCCCGTAGCCGCCCATGAAGCGCCGGTCGAGGTCGAAGATGTGCATCGAGCCTCCGCGGCCGCCGGACGTCCCGTCCTCCCGCCCGAAGAGCTCCGCCATCACGTTCTTCGGGTCGGTCCCGCGCGCGATCGCGTGTCCGTGGGTTCGATAGGTGCCGATCAGGTAGTCGTCCTCGCGCATCACCGAGGTGGTGCCGACGATCGTCGCCTCCTCGCCGATCGCCAGGTGAAGGAACCCGCCGGCCTTGGCCCTCTGGTACTGGCGACCCGCCTCCTCCTCGAAGCGCCGGATGGTCGCCATCGTCTGCAGCAGCTCGCGGCAGGTCTTCTTGTCGGGCAGCTTCAGCTTCTTGGCGCCTCCGCCGTCGGAGGACGAGCGAGAGCCCTTCGATCCGCGTCCGCCGCCGGACTTCGGCTTGCTCTTGGCTTGAGCCGTCTTTCCTTCAGCCACCCTGCTGGCAGCCTACCCCTCGTGCCCTGCCGGGAAAAGAGATCAGGCGGCGGCGGCCGAGGCCGCCGCCTCGAGCCGGTCGTCGCCCCAGAAGAGCTCGTCGCCGACCGCCACCGTGGGGATGCCCTCGACCCCGCGCTCGATCGCCTCGCCGGTGGCCGCCTTCAGCTTCTCCTTGACCGACTTCGTCTCGATCCCCTTCAGCACCGCCTTCGGGTGCAGCTCGCAGGCGGCCGCCGCCAGCAGCACGTTGTCGGGGTCGCTCAGGTCCCGCCCGGCCGCGAAGCATTGCCGCAGTGCGGCGAGGCTGAACGACACGACCCGGCCCGACTCCTTGGCATAGGTGGCCGCTCGTAGCGGGACCAGGCTGTAGTTCTCGATGGGCCAGCCGTCGGGGTAGACCACCTTCGGCAGGCCGCGCTCGTCCGCCCGGCGCTGGATCTCGGAGAGATCCTCCGACTTGTCCTCTTCGAAGGACCACGGGCGGCGCCCCGTTTCCTGCAACACGTGCCCGAACGAGATCGGCACCCACTCGGGCTGCTCCGCGCCGGCTTCGGCGAACACACCGCTGATCCGCTCGGCCGCCAGGTACGAGTAGGGAGACGAGAAGTCGTAGTAGAAGCGCGCTCCAGCGGCCGGCACGTGGCCGAGGTTACTCCCGGCGCCCTGAGCTCAGCTCGCGGGGATCAGGGTTCCCTGCACCTTGCAGCGGCCCGCGACGTCGTCGGCGATCGCCGTGAGCTGCACTGAGATCACTCGGCTGTCGTTGCGATAGGTGCCCTGCATCAGGACCCTGCTGACGCCCCCGCCTCCCCCGGCGAAGACCACCTCGGAATCGGAGGTCGTTACCGCGAGGCCGCCATTCGCAAGGTCGACCGGACCCCCGTCGACGTCGATGCTGCGGGTGTAGTTGAGGACCCCGGCGACGCTGGACCGAACGTAGACGGCGATCTGTGCCGCACCGGCGTCCCTCGAACATTGCGTTGCGACCGTGAGCTCGTTCTGGGTGCCCAGATCGGCGAGAGCGCCATTCGTTTCGACGACGTCGTAGTCGAGTTTCGTCGCGCCCGGCCCTTGCACGCCCTGTGCCCCCGGTGGGCCCGGTGGGCCCTGCTGCTTGCTGACGTTCGCCACCTGAAGCTTGAGCTGCTTGATCTGCTTGGTGAGCTTTGAGAGCGACGAGCCGCCTCCGAGCGCCGATGAAGCGACCGCGATCGCCAGCACCGAGGCGACGACGATGATGCCCGGGGCCGTTCTTCTAGTCGCGGATTTGAGGCTGGAAGCGACTGAGGACCTGCGCGAGCTATTCGAGATACACCCACGCTACTCCTATCCCCGAGCGGTTTTGGCGGCGGCGAGCGGGACTCGGGCTAGGCGTGGGTGGCCCACCCGTCGACCGCCCGCGCCGCGTCCAGCACGGCCTCGGACATCGTCGGGTGGGGGTGGATGATGCGGGCAAGCTCCTGGTAGCCGCCCTCGAGCGCCATCGTGTCGACGAACTCGCTGATCATGTCGCAGGCGATGTTGCCGACGATGTGGGCGCCGAGGATCTCGCCGTACTCGGGATCGCCGATGATCTTCACCAGCCCGGCGCGGTCGTCGTAGACGACCGAGGCGCCGGCGCCGCCTAGCTTGAACTTCCCGACCTTGATCTGTTTGCCGGTTTCCTTGGCCTCGGCCTCGGTCATGCCGACGCTCGCCACCTGCGGGTGGCAGAAGGTCGCTCCGGGGACCAGCCGCAGGTCGATCGGGTGGGTCTCGGCGCCGGCGGCGCTCTCGACCGCGATCACCCCCTCCTCGGACGCCTTGTGCGCCAGGGCGGGCCCGCGGACCAGGTCCCCGATAGCGAAGACGCCCTCGGCCGAGGTCCGCTGGTACTCGTCGACCTTGATCCGGCCGTTCTCCTCGGTCTCGACGCCGGCCGCCTCGAGGTTGAGTGCATCGGTGTCGGGCCGGCGGCCGCCCGCGATCGCCAGGTAGTCGGCCTTCAGCTCCTTGTCGCCGGCCTTGACCTTCACGCCGGTCTTCTGCTCGGTGACGCCCTCGACCTTGGTCCCGAGCAGCAGTTCGATTCCATCGCTCTTGAACTGGCGCTCGACGACCCGCGCCATGTCCTTGTCTTCGAGCGGCAGTACCTGATTAAGCATCTCGATCAGGGTGACGTCCACCCCGATGCGGGCGTAGGCCGAGGCGATCTCGGCGCCCGAGGCGCCGGCTCCGGCGACTACGAGCGCCTTCGGCAGCTTCTCGAGCGACCACGCGCCCCAGGTGTCGATCACGCGGTCGGAGAAGTCGATCCCCGGAATCGGCATCGCCACCGAGCCGGTGGCCAGCACGATCGCCTTCGCCTCGTGGGTGTCCGAGCCGACCTTGACCTTGCCCCCGCCCTCGAGCGACCCCTCGCCGTCGAGGAAGTCGATCTTGTTCTTCTTCCAGAGCATCTGGACGCCGTCGTTGAGCGTCTTCGAGACCTTTTCCCGCCGTTTCTGGACCGCGGCCCAGTCGATCGAGACGCCGGACGCCTTGATCCCGAGCTCGGCCCCGTCCTCGTTGACCGCCGCGAAGACGTCGGCGGTGTGCAGCACGGTCTTGGCGGGGATGCAGGCGTAGTTGAGGCAGCGGCCACCGGGCTTGTCCTTCTCGACCACGGCGGTCTTCTGGTCGAGCTGGGCGGCCCGAATCGCCGCGACATACCCGCCCGGGCCGCCTCCGATCACGATCACGTCGTAAGCCGCCATCTGCCTCGACTCTATAGATCGGGACCGGGCGGCTCGGGCATCTGGATGCGAGCCATCGCCCGGATCATGAAATAGAAGAGCGCCGCAGCGCCGCCGACGATGAGCAGCGTGGCCGCGGCCTGCACCCAGGTCTCCGCGGCGATGATGCCCGCCGTCCCGGCGATCAGGAAGAGCACGAGCAGCATCTGGAATCCGAGAACCGCCCAGTAGCGCGCCTTCCACATTCCCCACGCCATCAGCCACAGCGCCGCGCCGAAGACCGCCAGCGGGAAGGGGCTCGGCTCGTCCCCGTTGATCTCCGCCGAGCTGAACACCGCGACGACCGCGGAGGCGGTGAACACCAGAGCCAAAACAACTGAGAGGACCGCCCCCACCGTGACCGCGCGCGGCCGCTCACCGGTTGCGAGCGGCTCGAGCTCTGACTCGGCGCTCGGCGTTCCGCCGCTCCGACTCCTCGTAGCGCCGCTCCATCCGTTCCTTGAAGGTCAGCCGGGCCCCCGGCTCTCCGTTCTCCTCCGCGGGCGGCTCAGGTCTGGATACCGGCGGGGCCGCCTCGGCTTCCCCCCGGTCCACTGACCGGCGCTTGCGCTTCCGGCGCTCCGCCCGCTTGCGTTCGCGGCTTCCCATCAGGAGCCGCCCCCGACGGTGGCGGCGGCGGGATCGAGCGCGGCGAGGAGCGTTTCCGCTGCGGCGCGGCGGGTTCTGCGCGTCGCGAATCGCTCGCACGACACAGACGCGCTCGGCGCCGGCCTCCGCGACGTCGGCGACGGTTTCCGGCGAGATGCCGCCGATGGCGAACCAGGGCAGCGTCGCGATCGCCGTCGCGTCCCGGATCAGCTCGAGCCCGGTGGCTGGCCGCCCCTCCTTGGTGGGCGTCTCCCAGACCGGGCCGACGCTGATGTAGTCGACCGGCGCCCGGTGGGCGGCCTCGATCTGATCGCGGCTGTGGGTGGAGAGCCCGATGATCGCCTCGGGGCCGAGGATCTCGCGTGCCTCGGCCGGCGAGATGTCCTCCTGGCCTACGTGGACGCCATCGGCCTCGAGGCTGCGGGCCAGGTACGGATCGTCGTTGACGATGAAGAGCGCGCCGAAGGTGTCGGCCACTCGTCGGAAGGTCTGGGCCGATCGCTCGATCACATGGTCGGGCTGCCCGCGGTCACGCAGCTCGATCATGCCCGCGCCACCCGACAGGGCGGTCAGCAGGAGCGGCTCGGGGTCCTCGCCGTGAGGGCGCGCCTCGCAGACGAAGTAGAGACGGGCCCACCGCAGGCGCTCGCGGCGCAGGGGTCCGATCGCCTCGGGGGGATCCAGACGCACGGGCTCGCTCATCAGGGCAAGCGTAGATCAGGGCAAAGGCCAGGGGCTACGATGGTCGGAGTAACGGGAGCCCGTGACCGGGCTGAGAGGGCGGCTGCTGCGCCGCCGACCGTCGGAACCTGATCCGGGTAATGCCGGCGCAGGGAAGGTTGGAGCGCATCGGCCGCCGCAAAGGTGGCGATGACACCGAGAACAGACAGACTTGATGCCCTCGTGGTCGGTGGAGGGGTGATCGGCCTCGCCTGCGCCTGGCGGGCGGCCCGGGCGGGTCTGCGCGTGGCCGTGGTGGAGCGAGACCGGGCTGCGGCCGGGGCCACCGGCGTCGCGGCCGGGATGCTCGCGCCCGCCGGCGAGGCATCGTGGGGCGAGGAGACGGCGCTGGCCCTCAACCTCTCCTCGCTCGAGCGCTGGCCCGGCTTCGCCCGCGAGCTGGAGTCGGATTCGGGACGGCCGGTCGGCTTCAGCGAGCTCGGTGCTCTCCACGTCGCCTTGGACCGCGACGAGTCCGAGGAGCTGCGCCGGCGCTTCGAGCTGCATCAGCGGCAGGGGTTGGACTCGGAGTGGCTGCGGGGGAGCGGGTGCCGCCGGCTGGAGGAGGGACTCGCGCCCGCCGTGGCCGGCGGAATCCTTGCGCCGCGAGAGGCCGCCGTCGACCCCGGGCTCCTGGTGGACGCACTGCTCGCCGCGCTCGCCGGGGCCGGCGCGCAGGTGCACGCGGGCGCGGAGGTCACCCGCGCGGAGGCCGGGGACGGCGGTTGGACTTTGACGACGGCGGATGGACGGCGAGCTCTCGGCCTCGTCGGTGGTGCTCGCCGCGGGCGCCTGGTCGGGCTCGGCCGAGTGGCTGCCTCCGGAGGCGCGCCCGCCGGTGCGCCCGGTCAAGGGCGAGATCCTGACTCTCCGGGAGCGGCGGGGCGAGCGTCTATGCGAGCGCATCGTGGTCGGCGAGCGCGTCTACCTGGTCCCGCGCGGAGACGGCCGCGTGATCGTCGGCGCCACCGTCGAGGAGGCGGGGTTCGACGACACGGTCACGGCCGGGGGCGTCCACGAGCTGCTGCGGGAGGCCTACCGGGTGCTGCCCGACGTCGCCGAGCTCGAGCTTGTCGAGGCTCGCGCCGGGCTTCGCCCGGGCTCGCCCGACAACGCTCCGCTGGTGGGCTTCGGCGCGGTGGAGGGCCTGATCCTGGCGACCGGCCACCATCGCAACGGGATCCTGCAGGCGCCGGCGACGGCGGACGCGGTTGCCGCGCTGCTCGCGGGAGACAGCCCCGACCCGGCGCTCGAGCCCTTTTCTCCAACCCGCTTCGCGCAAGGTGAGTCCCAGCCGAAGGCGGTCGTCCGGTGAGGCTCGAGCTCAACGGCTCAGAGGTCGAGCTCCAGGCCGGAGCGACCGTCGCCGACGCGATCGCCGCCTCCGGAGCGGGTGACGAGCAGCGCGGCGTCGCGGTCGCTGTGGACGGCGAGGTGGTGCCGCGCAGCGAATGGGATCGCGCCAGGCTGCGCGAGGGGCAGTCCGTCGAGGTGCTCGCCGCGATCCAGGGCGGCGCCGGGGATCGCTTCGAGCTCGGCGGCCGGGACTGGGGCTCGCGCCTGATCGTCGGGACCGGCGGTTTCCGCTCCCTGGAGCAGATGGAGCAGGCGCTGATCGCCTCCGGCACCGAGATCGTCACTGTGGCGCTGCGCCGGGTCGACCCGGCGAGCCAGGGATCGGTCCTCGACGTGATCTCGCGGCTGGGCCTGTTCGCCCTTCCCAACACCGCCGGTTGCTACACGGCCCGCGACGCCGTTCGGACGGCGCGGCTCGCGCGGGAGGCGTTCGAGACCGACTGGATCAAGCTCGAGGTGATCGGCGACGACCGCACGCTGCTCCCCGATGCCGTCGAGCTGGTCGATGCCGCCGAGACCCTCGTGGACGAGGGGTTCACCGTCCTTCCCTACACCAACGACGACCCGATCCTCGCCCGCCGGCTGGAGCAGGCCGGGTGCGCCGCGGTGATGCCGCTGGGCTCGCCGATCGGCTCCGGGATGGGGATCCGCAACCCCTACAACGTCCAGATCATCGCCGAGCGATCCAGCGTCCCGGTGATCCTCGACGCCGGCATCGGCACCGCATCGGACGCGACCCTGGCGATGGAGCTCGGCTGCGACGGGGTCCTGCTCGCCAGCTCCGTCTCGCGCGCCGAGGACCCGGCCGGGATGGCGACCGCGATGCGCCGGGCGGTCGAGGCGGGCCACGCCGCCCGCCTCGCCGGCCGGATCCCGCGGCGGCTTCACGCTGAGGCGTCGACCCCGATGGAGGGGACGCCCGAGCTCTCGCCTGACGGCTGAGCGCCTGAGGCGCTCAGCCGCTTGGGATGCGCTCGGGTCGCTCGGCGAGCCTTCGTGCGGGCGATCGGCGCAGGGGCTAACCAATCCCCATATTTCCAATTCAGAAGGTGGGGAATCTCTGCTACGGTGCCCGATCGCTTTGTGCACTAAACCAATCAGGAAAGACCAAAAGGAAGGTTCATGACCAAGGAGCAGAACAAGCGCCGGCCGCGGCTGGCAAAGAGGCTTGGGATCGCGGGGATCGCACTTGCGGCGACGCTCGGGATTGCAGCCTGTGGCGGCAGCGACGGCGAGGAAGTCAGCCTGATCGCCTACTCCACCCCGCAGCAGGCTTACGAAGAGGGCCTGATTCCGGCCTTCGAGGACAGCGACGCCGGCGGAGACGCCGAGTTCACCACCTCGTTCGGCTCGTCGGGCGACCAGAGCCGCGCCGTTGAGGCCGGCCAGGACGCCAGCTATGTCTCGTTCTCCCTCAAGCCCGACATGGACCGGGTGGTCGACGCCGGCATCGTGGCCGAGGACTGGGACAAGACTGAGTACAACGGCAACGTCACCAGCTCGGTGGTCGTCTTCATGACCCGGCCGGGTAACCCGAAGGACGTCCAGTCCTGGGAGGACCTCGTCACCGGGGACGTCGAGATCATCACCCCGAACCCGGCGACCTCAGGCGGCGCCCGCTGGAACGCCATGGCTGCGTACGGCTCCCAGATCCAGCAGGGCAAGTCCGAGCAGGAGGCGCTGGACTTCGTCGGCCAGATCTACGAGAACACGTCGGTGCTGGACGACAGCGCTCGCGACTCCCTCGGGACATTCCAGGGAGGCAAGGGTGACGTCCTGATCGGCTACGAGAACGAGGCCATCCAGGCCAAGGAGGAGGGGATCGAGCTCGAGTACGTGATTCCCGAGCAGACGATCCTGATCGAGAACCCGGCGGCGGTCACCGAGGACGCCCCCGAGGAGGCCCAGGCTTTCCTCGACTTCGCGCTCTCGGCCGAGGGGCAGCAGCTGTTCGCGGACTACGGCTACCGGCCCGTCGACCCCGCCGTTCTGGCGGAGAACACGGACACGCTGCCGGAGGTGCCCGGCCAGTTCACGATCGCCGACCTGGATCCGGCCGGCTGGGACAAGATCCATGACGAGTTCTTCGGTGACGAGGGTGGCAAGGTCACCGAGATCCTCCGTCAGCAGGGAGCTCCGGTCGAGTAGCGAGGTCGATGACGCCTCCTGCCGACACCGCCGTTGCGAAGCCGCCGAGGGAGGGCCTGCGGGTCCCCCTCGGCGGCGACGCGCTTCTGCGCGGGGTTTCGCTGACCTGGATCAGCCTCATCGTGCTGATCCCGATCGCAGCGGTGCTGACGCGCGCCTTCGACGACGGAGGCGCCGCCTTTTGGGACGCGATCAGAGAACCCGAGGCATGGGCGGCGGTCAAGCTGACACTGGTCTCGTCGCTGATCGTGGTCGGAATCAACGCGGTGATGGGAACCCTGATCGCCTGGGTCCTCGTCCGCGACGACTTCAGGGGGAAGTCCATCGTCAACTCGATCATCGACCTGCCGTTCGCCCTGCCCACGATCGTGGCGGGACTGACCCTCTTGGCGCTGTACGGCGCCGACTCCCCGATCGGGGTGGAACTGGCCTACAAGGAGGCGGCGGTCGTCCTGGCCCTCCTGTTCGTGACGCTTCCATTTGTGGTCCGGGCGGTGCAGCCGGTGCTGCTGGAGCTCGACGAGGAGATGGAGGAGGCCGCGGCCTCCCTGGGCGCCTCGAACAAGCGGATCTTCCGCAGCGTCATCCTGCCCAACCTGACCCCGGCGCTGATCACCGGCTGCGCGCTGGCGTTCGCCCGGGCGATCGGCGAGTTCGGCTCGCTCGTGCTGCTGACGGGCAACATCCCCTTCGACACTCAGGTGGCGTCCGTCTACATCTTCGGCCGCATCGAGTCGGACAACATCACCGCCGCCGCGGCCGTCTCGGTGCTGCTGCTCGCGATCTCGGTCGCGATGCTGTTCGCCCTCAACCTGTTCGGGCGCTGGAGGACCCGCCATGAGCGAGGCTAGCCGCGCCCAGCGATTCAGCCTGCGAGGGATCGCGCTGTTCTACCTCGCGGCCCTGCTGATCGTCCCGGTGGGGATGATCTTCTACGAGACCTTCAAGGACGGCCTCGGGCCGCCGCTGGAGGCGATCACCAGCGAGGAGGGGCTGCACGCGTTCTGGCTCACGGTGGTCTGCGTCGGCATCGCCGTACCCCTCAACACGGTCTTCGGCGTGATCACGGCAATCGTGCTGGTGCGCCACGAGTTCCGCGGCAAGGCGATCATGAATTCGATCATCGACCTGCCGTTTGCGATCTCGCCGGTCGTGATCGGGCTCGCGCTGATCCTGGTCTGGGGGCAGGACGGCTGGATCGGGACCTGGCTCGAGGGTGACCTCGGGTACCAGGTGATCTACGCGGTGCCGGGGATGGTGCTGGCGACGATCTTCGTTTCCCTGCCGTTCGTGGTGCGGGAGGTGATGCCCGTGCTCCAGGAGATCGGCACCGACCAGGAGCAGGCGGCCGAGACGCTCGGCGCCAACCGCTGGCAGACCTTCTGGCGGGTGACCCTGCCGGCGATTCGCTGGGGCCTCACCTACGGCGTCGTGCTTGCCACCGCGCGCGCCCTCGGCGAATTCGGCGCGGTCAGCGCGATCTCCGGCCGAATCGGGGGACAGACCGAGACCCTGCCGCTCTTCGTGGAAAACGAGTACACGAACTTCAACGAGTCCGGTGCGTACGCGGCGGCGATCCTGCTCGCCATCCTCGCGCTGCTCGTTCTGTTCTCGCTGAACCTGCTGCGCCGCAACCCGGAGGTGGATCCGGGCACCCATCTGATCGATCCCGGCGGGCCCACGCCCGCTGCAGAGAAGGAGGCCTGACAGCCATGAGCATCGTCGCCGAGAACGTGACCAAGCACTTCGGAGACTTCGTCGCACTCGACGACGTCTCGATCGAGGTGCCCGACGGCGGCCTGACCGCCTTGCTGGGCCCGTCCGGGAGCGGCAAGTCGACCCTGCTGAGGGTGATCGCCGGGCTCGAGCAGCCCGACGCGGGCCGGGTGCTGATCTCGGGCGAGGACCACACGAGGGTCCGCGTGCAGGACCGGAACGTCGGCTTCGTCTTCCAGCACTACGCCGCGTTCAAGCACATGACCGTCTACGACAACATCGCCTTCGGCCTCAAGATCCGGGGCGAGGGCAGCGGCGTCATCCGAGAGCGGGTGAAGCAGCTGATCGAGCTGGTGCACCTGCGCGGGTTCGAGCACCGCTATCCCAACCAGCTCTCCGGTGGCCAGCGCCAGCGCATGGCTCTTGCCCGCGCGCTGGCTGTCGAGCCCAAGGTGATGCTGCTCGACGAGCCGTTCGGAGCGCTCGACGCCAAGGTGCGCCAGGAGCTGCGGACCTGGCTGCGACGCCTCCACGACGAGGTGCACGTGACGACGATCTTCGTCACGCACGACCAGGAGGAGGCAATGGAGGTCGCCGAGCAGATCGTCGTGATGAACGACGGCAGGATCGAGCAGTCGGGCGGCCCGCGCGACCTCTACGAGGAGCCGGCGTCCGAGTTCGTGATGAGCTTCGTCGGGCCGGCGCATCGCCTCGGGGACGCGTGGGTGCGGCCGCACGATGTGGAGATCCGCCACGACCCGAACGGCAAGACGATCGAGGCGATGGTGGACCGCGTCGTGCACCTCGGCTTCGAGGTTCGCGTCGAGCTGACCCTTCAGGACGGCGAGCACTTCTCCGTCCAGCTCACCCGCGAGCAGGTGGACGAGCTGGAGCTGAAGGAGGGCCAGATTGTGTTCGTCCGGCCGCGCGAGACGAAGTCGTTTGCGAGCGGGGACGGATCCGCCGCTCCGGTCGGCGAGCTCGACGGCAACGGCAAGGCCGGGGTGAAGGGGGCCGGCGTCTAGCGGACTCGCGAGGGGTTGACGGAGCCGGCGGGCGTTTCGCCCGCGCGGCCGGAGGACGACCGGCCTAGCGTGGTGCCCAAGCCTCAGCCGGCTCCGTCAGCTCCCGCACCTTCGCCGGCAGCTCGCCGGAGACGACGTCCGCCAGGGTCGTCGCCTCCATCACCTCGCGGATGTTCGCCCGCAGGGCGATCCAGACCTGCTGGAGCGGCGCAGCGCCTCCCCTGTACTTCAGGTCCTCGGCACCCTGGCCGCGGACGCTCGCAAGCGGTCCCTCGACGGCGCGGACGATGTCGGCGAGCGTGATCTCCTCAGCGGGCTTTCCCAGCCAGTAGCCGCCGTGCGCGCCGCGGCGGCTGGCGACGATCCCGCTGTGCTTCAGCTCCCCGAGGATGTTCTCGAGGAACTTGAGCGGGATGTCCTGCTTCTCGGCGATCACGTCCCCCTTCACGACCTCGCCCTCCTTCACGGAGGCAAGCTCCACCGCGGCCCGCACCGCGTAGTCCACCTTGGCCGAGACCCTCACCGGTCTGATTCTCCCCTACTCGGGGGCGGCGCAGGCCCCGCTCGCAGAGAAGGGCGCGCCTAGACTTCGGCTCCGCGCGCCCCTAAGTCAACTGGCTAGACGGCGAGACTTTTAATCTCGTAGTCCGGGTTCGAGTCCCGGGGGGCGTACTCACTGTCGCCTAGTGCCGGAAGTGGCGGCGCTTCGTGAAGACCATTGCCACGCCGGCTGCGTTGCAGGCGTCGATCACCTCGGCGTCCCGCTTCGAACCGCCCGGCTGGATCACCGCTGAGGCGCCCGCGTCGATCGCCGACTGGGGACCGTCGGCGAACGGGAAGAAGGCGTCCGACGCGACGGCGGAGCCGGCCAGCAGCGTCTCGGCGTCGGGCCCCCGCGACTCCTTCGCCTTGTCGATCGCCAGCCGCACGGAGTCGACCCGGCTCATCTGCCCCGCCCCGATGCCGAGAGTCCCCCGGTCGCGCGCCAGCACGATCGCGTTCGAGCGCACGTGCCGCACCACCTTCCAGGCGAACAGCAGGTCCTCCCACTGCTTGTCGGTCGGCTGCGCCTCGGTCACCACCTCCATCAGCTCCTTCGGCTCGGGCGTCCCGTCGGGGTCCTGCACCAGCAGCCCTCCACGCACCCGCTTGAAGTCAGGGTCGAACTGGTCCACCCGCCGCTCCGTGTTCTCGAGGATCCGGATCGCCTCCTTCTGCTGCAGGACGTCGAGCGCCCCGTCCTCGTAACCCGGCGCGATCAGCACCTCGATGAACTGCTGGTGCAGCTGCTCCGCCAGCTCCACGCTCACCGGTTGATTCAGGGCGATAACGCCCCCGAACGCCGAGAGCGGGTCGCAGGCGAAGGCGTTCGCGTACGCGTCGAGGACGCTCCAGGCCTCGGCGACCCCGCACGGGTTGTTGTGCTTCACGATCACGCACCCGGGATCGTCAAGGTCCTCCAGGAGCTTGCGGGCCGAGTCCAGGTCCAGCACGTTGTTGAACGACAGCGGCCGGCCGTGCAGCTTCGCCACCCGGGAGAGGACATGGGACCGCGCCTGCGGCTCGACGTACAGCGCCGCCCGCTGGTGCGGGTTCTCCCCGTAGGTCAGGTCCAGCTCCTTGTCCCAGGCGGTCACCCAGTGCGTCGGCAGCTGCTCGTAGCGCCGCGCGAACCAGCGGCTGATCGCCGCGTCGTAGGCGGCGGTATATGCAAAGGCCTCGTTCGCGAGCCAGTGCCGGGTCGCCGCGGACAGCTCGCCGGTCTCCTCGAGCTCGTCGACCACGGCGTCATAGGACTCCGGCTTTACCACCACCGCCACGAAGCGGTGGTTCTTGGCCGCGGCCCGGATCATCGTCGGCCCCCCGACGTCGATGTTCTCGACCGCCTCCTCCTCGGGCACCTCCAGCCGCGAGACGGTGCGCTCGAACGGATAGAGGTTGACGCAGACCAGGTCAATCGGCTCGATCTCCCTCTCCCGCAGAACCTCCGTGTGCTCGGGGTTGTCCCGGACCGCCAGCAGCGCGGCGTGCAGGTGCGGGTGGAGGGTCTTGACCCGGCCGTCGAGGATCTCGGGGAAGCCGGTCAGGTCCTCCACCGGCCGAACCTCGATCCCCGCCTCCTTCAGCACCGCCTCGGTCCCGCCGGTCGAGACGATCTCCACTCCCAGCTTCGCCAGACCACGCGCGAACTCCGCCACCCCGGTCTTGTCGGCGACCGAGATCAGCGCTCGCCGGACCGGCAGCGGCTCGCCGATGGGCTCGGGAACCCCTTGGGAGGTGGTCGTTACGGACACGTTGGATTCGAGTCTATGCGTCGACCTTGATGAGGCGGGGGTTGGCCTCGTCGACGCTGACCCGTCCGGCAGCGATCAGCCGGATTGCCTCCGGCAGCAGCTCGTGCTCGACCCCGTGGATCTGCTCCTCCAGCTCGGCCCGGTCGCGGCTGGCCGGCACCGGCACCTCCCGCTGGAGGATGATCGGCCCGGAGTCGACACCCGCGTCGACGAAGTGGACCGTGACGCCGGTGACCTTCACTCCGTGCTCCAGCGCCTGGCCGACCGCGTCCAGCCCGGGGAACGAGGGCAGCAGCGCCGGGTGCACGTTCACGATCCGGTTGGGAAACCGGTCGATGAACTCCGGCGAAAGCAACTGCATGTAGCCGGCGAGCACGATCAGGTCAACGCGGCGCTCGTCGAGCCAATCGGCCAGGGCCAGGTCGCGGTCCCGGCGCTCGGGATAGTCGGCGTTGCGGAAGACGCCCGTCTCGACGCCTGCGTCCTGGGCTCGCTCGAGGGCCTTCGCCGCGGGCTTGTCGGAGGCGACGGCCACCACCTCGACGCCATCCCGGCCGTGAAGCCGGTCGAGGATCGCCTGCAGGTTCGTGCCGGTCCCCGAGGCGAGGACGGCGATGCGGAAGTCACTCACGCGCGCATCCTGCCGGAATGAATGGCGCTAGCGGCTGGCCGGAACGACCGCGATGTCCTCGAGCGCGAACTTACCGTTCGCGGCCTCGGGGTCGCCCACCGGGTACTCGCCGGTGAAGCACGCGTCGCAGTGCCGGTCGCGGGGCGTGCCGATCGCCTTGTAGACGGCGTCCATGGACAGGTAGGCGAGCGAGTCGGCGCCCAGCTCCTTGGCGACGTCCTCCTCGGTCCGCTCGTGGGCGATCATCTCCTCGCGCGTGGACATGTCGATCCCGTAGTGGCAGGGATGGCGGATCGGCGGAGAGCTGATCCGCAGGTGCACCTCCTTCGCGCCGGCCTCCTTCAGCATCGACACGATCTGGCGGGTCGTGTTCCCGCGCACGATCGAGTCGTCCACCACCACCACGCGCTTGCCGGCGACGATCTCCGGCAGCGGGTTGAACTTCATGCGCAGCCCGTGCTTCCGCAGCTCCTGGCCCGGCTGGATGAAGGTGCGCGCCACGTAGCGGTTCTTGATCAGCCCGTCGTCCTTGGGCAGGCCGGTCGCCCGCGCGAAGCCATTGGCCGCCGGGTTGCCGGAGTCCGGCACCGAGATCACCAGGTCGGCCTCGACCGGCGCCTCCTCGGCGAGCAGCTCGCCCATCTTCCCGCGCACCTCCTGCAGCACCCGGCCCTCGAGCCTGGTGTCGGGGCGGGAGAAGTAGATGTGCTCGAAGACGCATTGGGCTTGGCGCTCGCCCTCGATCACCTGGCGCATCTCCAGCCCGCCCTCGGTCAGCGAGACCATCTCGCCGGGCCGCACCTCTCGGATCAGCTGGGCGCCGATGATGTCGAAGGCGCAGCTCTCGGAGGCAACGACGTAGCGGCTCTCGTCGCCGTTCTTCCCCTTGATCATGCCGAGCGCGAGCGGGCGGAAGCCGTGCGGGTCGCGGTAGGCGACGACCGCATGCTTGGTCATCACGACCGTCGAATACGCGCCCTCGAGTGTCGGCATCACCTCCGCGACCGCGTCCTCGATGTAGCCGTCGGAATGGCTGGAGAGCAGCGCGGCCATGATCTCCGAGTCGGAGGTGCCGCGCAGGCTGATCCCGCCCTCCTTCAGCTTGTTCCAGAGCTCGACCGCGTTGGTCAGGTTCCCGTTGTGCGCGAGGGCCAGCTCGCGGCCGCCGTCGTCGCGCCAGACGGGCTGCGCGTTCTCCCACGCCCCGCCGCCCGTGGTCGAGTAGCGGACGTGGCCGATCGCCATGTCGCCGGCGAGCGCCCGCAGCTTTTCCTCGTCGAAGACCTGCGACACGAGCCCCAGGTCCCGGAGGGTGGTGATGTGCCCGCCCTCGCAGGTCGCGATCCCAGCCGACTCCTGCCCCCGGTGCTGGAGCGCGTAGAGCCCGAAGTAGGCCAGGCGTTCGACTTCGCGACCCGGCGCGTACACGCCGAAGACGCCGCACTCATCGTGCGGACCATCGCGATCAGAAAGGTCGAACCGCGGCTCGCTCAAGATGGGGAGGTGTCTCAACCTCTGGAGGTCGACTGCGCGAACAGGAACTCAGCCCGCAGCCGCAGGGTAGCAGTGGCCCCGGATCAGCCACCCTCATTTCACCCCTTGCTCACGCTGAAATCCCCCGGCAATACCGGTGTTTTGTGGGTGAGGACCCGTGGGGTCCTTTCGGCCAATCTGGGCGCTCAGACGCCTCTACCGAGGTCAGCCACGGCGATCCGGACCGTGAAGGGCGTGCAGTAGAGGACGACCGTTCCGTAGCGGTTCAGGTCGGCGTCGGCCGGGATCTCGTACTGCTGGTTGCCGACGTTCCCCTTGAGGTCGCCGAGCACGAGCTTGTCGCCGGTCTCGTCGGCGTCGGGGGTGAGCCAGACCTCAACCTCCGCCCCGGGGGAGACGTCGAAGTCCGTGAAGGTGAGCACCCGCTTGCCGCCCGCCTCCTGCACCACCGTCGCCGTCCCGCGTCCGCTGTGGCCGTCGACGCCCTTGAAGGAGCCGGACGCGAGGCGAACGTTCGCCGCGGGGCGCTTCTCGGCCGGCGCCGGAGAGCTGCCGGCGGCGAGGCCCTCCTCGGCCTGAGCGGGTTCCGCGGCCTGGGTCGCCATCGCGACGTCCTCGTCCACCTCCTCGTCGCGGACCGAGAAGTACCAGAAGCTCACTCCCGCAGCGAGGGCCCCGACGACCAGCGCGCCCATCACCGGCCGCAGCATTCCGCGGGGGCGGGCGTAGGCCAGGAACCCGGCTGCCACGAGGCCGGCCCAGACGACGCTGAGGATGAGGGCGGCGGTGATCGTCTCCGCGACGTCCCGCTGCAGGACGAGCGACCCCCCGGCGATCAGGACCAGCATCAGCCCGACGACGACCACGGTCCGGGTACGCGACTGCATCCCGGCGACCCTGACGGACCGGCCTAAGCGGCCTCTAAGCGGCCGCCCAGCGCGCTCCAGGCGCGGGCCGCGTCCGGCACCGGGACCGAGACGTCGCGCTCGGCGGCGGAGAGCTTGATCCGGTCGCCCCCCGCGGTGCCGAGCCGCACGGCGTCGACGCCGGCCGCCTCGGCCCGCTCGACCAGTGCATCCGCCTCGCCGGGCCCGGCCGCCAGCAGGATCCCGCCGGGTCCCTCCCCGAACAGCGCGGTCTCACCCGATGCCCCGCGGAGCTCGACCAGCGGGTCGAGGTCGGCCTCCACGCCGACGTCGCCGGCGATCGCCATCTCCCCGATCGCGCAGACGAGGCCGCCGTCGCTGACGTCGTGGGCGGCTTGGAGTCCGCCTCCGCGCACCTCGCCGCGGGTGAAGGCCAGCGCGCGGGCCACGGTCTCGATCTCGAGCGAGGGCAGGCCCAGGTCCAGCTCCCCCCGGAGCTTTGCCAGCTCAGAGCCCGCCAAAGAGGGGGAGAACGGGCCGACCAGCACCAGCTCGTCGCCCTCGCTCAGGCCCAGGCCCGGCACCGCCGCTGGATCCGGCAGCTCGCCGACCATGCCGATCACCGGCGTGGGATAGATCGGCCCATGCTCGGTCTCGTTGTAGAGCGAGACGTTCCCACCGACCACCGGCACCCCGAGGGCCACACAGGCGTCGGCGAGGCCGGTGACCGCCCGGTCCAGTTGCCAGGCGACGTTGGGCTTCTCGGGATTGCCGAAGTTGAGGCAGTTGGTGAGTCCAAGCGGCTCGCCGCCGGCACACGCGAGGTTCGCGGCGCACTCGAGCACCACCTCGACCGTGCCCGCGTAGGAATCGCAGGCGACGCGGCGCCCGTTCCCGTCGATCGCCACCGCGATCGCCCGGTCGGACTCGGGGATCGCGAGCACCGCCGCATCGGTGCCCGGACGCCGGACCGTGCGCGAGCCGACGATCGAGTCGTACTGCTCGAACGCCCAGCTCTTGTTGGCCACGTCGGGGCAGCCAAGCAGTGCCAGCGCGATCGCGGACGGGTCGGAGGGATCCGCGGACCCGCCGGCCGAGAGCGCGACCTCGGTCGCGAGCGTCTCCTCGTTCCCGTAGCTCCAGCCGCTTGGCTCCTCGGGCTCCAGGTCATAGAGCGGGCACTCGTCCACCAGCGCCGAGACCGGCACGTCGCCGACGACCTCGCCGCCATCCAGAACCCGCAGCTGCTTCGACTCGGTCACCTCGCCGATCACGGTCGCGTTGGTCTGCCACCGCTCGCAGAGCGCGATCACGTCGTCCACGCGTGACGGGTCCACTACCGCCAGCATCCGCTCCTGCGACTCCGAGACCATCACCTCGAACGGCTCCAGGTCGGGCTCGCGCAGCGGCACCCTGCTGACGTCGATGTCGATGCCGACCTCGCCCTTGGAGGCCATCTCACCCGCGGACGAGGTCAACCCCGCAGCGCCAAGGTCCTGGAGGGACACCAGCAGGTCCCGCTCCAGCAGCTCCAGGCAGCACTCGAGCAGCTTCGACTCCTCGAAGGGGTCGCCGATCTGAACCGTCGGCCGCTTGCTGTCGTCGCCGGCCTCGAGCTCCGCCGAGGCCAGCACCGACGCGCCGCCGATTCCGTCGCGCCCGGTCGAGGCGCCGATCAGGACCAGCAGGTTGCCCGGGCCAGCGGCGGCGGAGCGGATCATGGCGTCGGTCTTCGCGAGCCCGACGCACATCGCATTCACCAGGCAGTTGTGCTCGTAGGGCGGCTCGAAATAGACCTCGCCGCCCACGGTCGGAACTCCGATCGAGTTGCCGTAGTGGCCGATCCCTGCGACCGCCCCCTCGAACAGGTAGCGGGAGCGCCCCGAGGACAGCTCGCCGAAGCGCAGCGAGTCGAGCACCGCGATCGGCCGGGCGCCGATCGCGAACACGTCGCGCAGGATCCCGCCGACGCCGGTGGCCGCACCCTGGAAGGGCTCGACGGCGCTGGGGTGGTTGTGCGACTCGACCTTGAACGCGACGGCGTGGCCCGCGCCGATGTCGACGGCCCCCGCGTTCTCGCCGGGGCCCATGACCACGCGGTCGCCCTCGGTCGGCAGCCGCCCCAGCAGCTTGCGCGAGTGCTTGTACGCGCAGTGCTCGGACCAGAGCAGCGAGAACATCGCCAGCTCTACGCCGTTCGGCTCCCGGCCCAGCAGCTCGTTGATCCGCTCGTACTCGGAGTCGGTGAGCCCGAGCTCCCGATAAGCCGGAGCTTCCTCCGTTGCCGAGCTCATCGAGGACTCTCTCGCCGGGACGTGATCGCAGTAGATGAGGGGCCGATGGCCCTCACGCCGGGACGTGCTCGGAGGCCATCGCCCGGAACAGCGCCAGGCCGTCGTCCGAGCCGGTCAGCGGATCGACCGCATGCTCGGGATGCGGCATCAGGCCGAGGACGTTGCCCCCCTCGTTGACGACGCCGGCGATGTCGCGCACCGAGCCGTTCGGGTTGTGCCCCGGGGCGTAGCGGAAGGCGACCCGGTTTCCCGCATCGAGCTCGTCGAGCTCCTCATCTGGAGCGAAGTAGCGGCCGCTCATGTGCTTGATCGGGACGGAGAGCGTGCTCCCGGGCTGGATCTGGCGGGTGAACGGCGAGTCGGCCTCGCCCGCGACCAGGTTCACCTGGCGGCAGACGAACCGCAGCTCCTCGTTCGGCAGCAGCGCGCCGGGAAGCAGCCCGGCTTCGCACAGCACCTGGAAGCCGTTGCAGATCCCAAGCACCGGGCCTCCCTCGGCGGCGAACCGGCCGACGGCCGCCATCGCCGGAGAGAAGCGCGCGATCGCGCCGGCGCGAAGGTAGTCGCCATAGGAGAACCCGCCGGGAACCACGATGCCGTCGAGGCCGCTCAGGTCGGTCTCCTCATGCCAGACCAGCCGCGCCTCGCCGACGCGCTCGCACGCGGCCACGGCGTCGCGCTCGTCGCAGGACCCGGGGAACTGGAGGACGCCGATCATCCGCTGCCGTTCGAGGCCGCCCCGTCGTCGGTGACGATCTCGAAGTCCTCGATCAGGGGGTTGGCCAGCAGCTTCTCGCAGAGGGCGGGAAGCGAGTCGAGGTCGTCGGTCTCGAGCTCGACCAGGCGCCCGACCCGAACCTCGGAGACTCCCTCGAACCCGAGCGCCGGCAGCGCACGTTCGACCGCCTTGCCCTGCGGGTCGAGGATGCCCTGCTTGGGCCTGATCAGGACCTTGGCCTTCAAGAGGTTCAGCGTAGCGCCGCCCTCGGCGCGCCTAGTCGAGCTTCCGGTCTGTGATCCGCTCGAACGCCTCGACGTACTTCGCCCGCGTGTTCTGCACGACCTCGTCGGGCAGCTCCGGGCCGGGATCAGTGTGGTCCCAGCCGACCGAGTCGGAGTAGTCGCGCACGTACTGCTTGTCGAACGAAGGCTGGGACTTGCCGGGCTCATAGGAGTCCGCCGGCCAGAACCGCGAGGAGTCGGGGGTGAGGACCTCGTCCGCCAGCACGATCTCCGCGCCCGGCGAGCTGCCGAACTCGAACTTGGTGTCGGCGAGGATGATTCCCCGCTCCGCGGCGTGGTCGGCGCCCTTGTTGTAGATCTCGATCGAGACCCGACGCAGCTCCTCCATCAGCGGCCGGTCTCCGATGAGCTCGGCCGCTCGGTCGAAGTCGATGTTCTCGTCGTGGTCGCCGAGCTCCGCCTTTGTTGCGGGCGTGAAGATCGGTTCGGGCAGCTTGTCGGACTCCTTCAAGCCACCGGGGAGCTCGATCCCGCAGACGGCGCCCGACTCCTTGTACTCCTTCCACCCAGATCCCGAGAGGTACCCGCGGACCACGCACTCGACCGGGTACATCTCGAGCTTGCGCACTCGCATCCCGCGGCCCTCGGCCTCGGGCGGCACGTCCTCGGAGAGGAAGTGGTTGGGGCAGATGTCCCGCGTCAGGTCGAACCAGAACAGCGACATCTGGGTCAGCACGCGACCCTTGTCCGGGATCGCCGTGGGCAGGATCACGTCGTAGACCGAGATCCGGTCGGAGGCGACCATGATCAGGTCGTCCCCGTCCTCGTAGATCTCACGGACCTTGCCGGAGGCGTGCAGCTTCAGGTCTTCAAGGGTGGTCGGCATTGCGCGCGGCGATGCTAACAACGGCTCCCGTCCGGCTGTTCGGGCTTTCGCGCAAACAGCGGAGTAGATTCGTCGCATGGCCCTGCCGCCCGGACCCACGCTGCCGGCTCCGCTTCAGACCGCGCGCCTGATGGTGAGGCCGGTTCCCTTCCTGGAGCGAAACCGCCGCGAGTTCGGGGACAGCTTCACGATCAGGACCTCCCCGGTCGGCGCCATGGTCTTCGTCTCGGATCCGGAGTCGGTCAAAGCGGTGTTTGCCTCCGACCGCGTGAACACCATCGCCCCCGGTCGCAACCTCGTGCTGGCGCCGCTACTGGGGACGAAGTCGCTGCTGCTGCTGGAGGACGAGGTGCACCTGGGGCGCCGCAAGCTGATGCTGCCGCCGTTTCACGGCGAGCGCATGCGGGCCTACGAGCAGGTGATGGAGGAGGCGACGGTCCGAGAGCTCGCGGGCTGGCCCACCGGCGGAGAGGTCAGGCTCCATTCCTCGATGCAGGCCATCACCCTCGACGTGATCATGCGCGCAGTCTTCGGCGTGGGAAGGGAGAGCAAGCCCGAGCTGAGGCAGGGGCTGCTGGACGTCCTGGCCGCCGTCCGCTCGCCGGCCACGATCGGGATCATCATCCCCGCCGTCCGCGAGCTGCCCCGCTTCCGGCGCATTCGGCGCCAGGTCGAGGCGGTGGACGCCCTGCTCGCCACCGAGATCGCGGCGCGGCGCGCCGACCCGGAGCTCGCCGACAGGGAGGACATCCTCTCGCTGCTGATCGCGGCCCGCGACACCGAGGGCGAGGGGATGGGCGACGGCGAGCTCCGCGACCAGCTGATGACCCTGCTGCTGGCCGGGCACGAGACGACCGCGACGGCGCTCGCCTGGGCGTTCGAGCTGCTCTTCCGCCGCCCCGACGCCATGGTGCGGCTGCGGGAGGAGGTCGACGCCGACGCGGGGACGGAGTACCTGGACGCGGTGATCGAGGAGTCGCTGCGGCTGCGCCCGGTCGTGCCCTTCGTCGGCCGTGAGCTGCGCCAGCCGATGACGCTCGACGGACATGAGCTTCCCGTCGGCGTCAACGTCTTCCCGTCCATCTATCTCGCGCACACACGCGCCGCGACTTTCCCCGATCCCTACGCGTTCCGCCCCGAGCGCTTCCTGGGTGAGTCCAAGCCGGACACCTTCAGCTGGATCCCGTTCGGCGGCGGCACCCGCCGCTGCATCGGCGCCGCCTTCGCCCAGTTCGAGATGCGGGTGGTGCTGCGGACGATCCTGCGCTCGGTCGCCCTGCGACCGGCCCGCGACGAGCCGGACAGGATCGTGCGGCGCAACGTGACGTTGTCGCCGCGACACGGGACGCCGGCGGTGGTCGAGAGCAGACGCCCGGACCGAGTGACCCTGGCGGCCTAGCTCACTGGCGCCTCAGACCTGGCCCTTCTCACAGGCCTTCGCGCCGTCGCGGCCCTTGCCGCCGACGCACTTGTCCCGGCCCTTGCCACCGACCAGCTTGTCGACGCCCTTCTCCCCGAGGAGCAGATCCTTGCCGGCACCGCCGTTGATCACATCCTTGCCCGTGCCGCCGCAAACGCGATCTCTGCCCTTGCCGGCGTTGACCAGGTCCTTCCCGCCAAGCACGGCGATCACGTCGTTGAACCTCGACCCGTTGATCCGGTCCTTTCCAGGCGACCCGACGATCGTCGCCGGCCTTCCCTTGCAGAGCGGAGGCTCGACTGCGACGCCGGACGGGTCCACGAACGGCGCCCCTGCGGCGACCGTAGAGACCGCGCCGGTCACGGGATCGACCCGGAACAGGGCGTCCGCCTGCCGATCGGCCACGAGGATCTTGCCGCTGGGCTCCACCGCGACCTCGTCGGGATCCATGAACGGCGGCCCAGTGGCGAGCACGGTTCGCACCCCGGTGACCGGATCGACCCTGAAGAGCATGTCCGCGCGGTCGGTGACGAGGATCTGTCCGTTGGCCTCCAGCGCGATGCCGTTCGGGTTGATGAATGGAGGTCCTGACGTGAGGACCGTTCGCGTTCCGGTCACAGGGTCGACTCGGAAGATCGCTCCCGTTTGACCGGGGCCCACGGCGTCGATGTCGACGGCGAGGATCTGACCGTTGGGTTCAACGGCGATCCCGCTGAGGTCGAAGAACGGCGGCCCGGATGCGAGCGTCGAGGTTGCCCCGGTGGCCGGGTCGATCCTGAAGATCGGGCTGCCGCTTGCGATGCGGTCAGCGGCGAGAATTTGCCTACTCGCCTCGATCGCGACGGCGTTGGGGCCACTAAGCGGTCCGCCTGAGGCGAGTGTCGTAGTGGCCCCGGTCACCGGATCAACTCTGTAGACGGCGCCGCCCGCGCCGCTGAGGTCGTCGACGACGATGATCCGCCCGGTTGCCTCGACCGCAACGTCGTGCGGCTCGTCGAAGGTGGCGCCGAGGCCGGTCCGCAACCCGGTCGCCGACGCGACCCGGTACAGCGCGCCGGGCGTCCCCGATGGGAAGCTGACGGTGTCGGCGACGATGGCGTCGCCGGGCGCGGCGGTGGCGACCGGCGCGGCAAGCGACAGGCCGGCGAGGGCCGTCGAGACGATCAGTGCGCTGCGTCTGGCGGCACGAGCCGTCAACGTGCCCCTACCGCGCCACCGGGTGTTCCCTGGCCCACTTGACGATCCGGCGCGAGTCCGAGATCACCTCGCCGTCGTCGAGCACCAGGATCGGGACCTCGTTGGTGCCGCTCAGCTTCCGGACCTCGGCGCGGTCCTCGTCGCGGCTGCCGCGGGTCCAGGGCATCAGGCGGTAGCTCCCGACCGTCTTCAACTCGTACTCGTAGCCCGCCTCGTCAAGCGCTTTCCCGGCCGCCGCGCAGGGATGAAGCAGCGCGGGCCCGTGCGTCTTCTGCCCGCAGGTGTAGAGAACCATGGACCGACCCTAGTTGAGGTCGTCGAGCTGCGCAATCAATTCGGGAACGTGCTCGAGGAAGGCCTCGTAGTCGAAGACGGCGTCGAGGTCGAGGTCCGGCGCCTCCTTGGCGATCAGGTCGCGGAAGCTCGTCTCCTCGTCCCAGGCCCGCTGCGCGTTCTCCTGAACCACGCGGTAGGCGTCGTCGCGTGACATGCCGCCCTCGACGAGGGCCGTCAGCACGCGCTGGCTGAACAGCGCCCCGTGGGTGAGGTCGAGGTTGCGCGCCATGCGGTCGCGGTGCACCGTCATTCCGTCGACCACCCGGGTCGCCAGGTGCTGCATGTAGTCGAGGGTGATCGTCGAGTCCGGGAGGATCACCCGCTCCGCGCCGGAGTGGGAGATATCGCGCTCGTGCCAGAGCGCGATGTTCTCGAGGCCGGCCTGGGAGTAGCCGCGCAGGACGCGGGCCAGCCCGGTGACCCGCTCCGACAGGATCGGGTTCCGCTTGTGCGGCATCGCGGACGAGCCCTTCTGGCCGGCGCCGAACGGCTCCTCGACCTCGCGAACCTCGGTGCGCTGGAGGTTGCGGATCTCGGTGGCGAAGCGCTCGAGCCCTCCGCCCGCGATAGCGATCCTCGCAATCACCACCGAGTGCCGGTCACGCGGCACCACCTGGGTCGAGATGTCCTCCGCCTTCAGGCCGAGCGACTTCATCACCCTCGCCTCGATCTGCGGCGAGACGGAGGCGTGGGTGCCGACGGCGCCCGAGAGCTTCCCCACCGCGATCTGCTCGAAGGCGTCCTCGATGCGCTTCAGGTTGCGGTCGGCCTCGAAGGCGAAGCCGGCCAGCTTCAGGCCGAAGGTGGTGGGCTCGGCATGGACGCCGTGGGTGCGCCCGACGCAGAGCGTCCAGGCGTGCTCCCGGGCCTTCGAGACGAGGGCGTCCCGGTACGCCCTTGCCCCCTGGGCGAGGATCCTTCCCGCCTCGACCATCTGCAGCGCGAGCGCGGTGTCCAATACGTCGGAGGAGGTGAGGCCGTAGTGGAGCCAGCGGCCCTCCTCACCGATCGACTCCGCGACCACGTCGACGAAGGCGGCGACGTCATGGCCCGTCGTGCGCTCGCGCTCCTTGACCTCCTCGACCGTGAACGAGGCGCGCTCGCGGCAGGCGGCCGCGGCCTGCCGCGGGACCGCTCCCTCGGCGGCCCAGGCGTCGGTTGCGGCCAGCTCGACCTCGAGCCAGGCTCGCATGCGCCGCTCGTCGGTCCAGACGGCACCAATCTCATCGCGCGTATACCTCGGGATCACCGGCTAATTCTGACTGTCGAGCCCAGAACAAGTCGGGTCGCTCCTGTCGGAGCGCCCTCGCACATCGTTCAGGCGTTGATGATCCGGACGGCGAGGAGCCCCGCGTTCTTGGCGCCGTCGATCGCGACGCACCCGACCGGAACGCCGGGCGGCATCTGCACGGCGGACAGCAGGGCGTCGAGCCCGCCGAGGTTCTTGCCGCCGATCGGCACTCCGATCACGGGAAGGTCGCTCTTCGAGGCCGCGAACCCCGGCAGCGCCGCCGACATGCCGGCCCCCGCGATGATCACCTTGAGCCCTCGCATCCGCGCGTTGGAGCAATAGTCGGCGGTCTCGTCGGGCTGGCGATGCGCGCTCAGGACGCGGACCTCATAGGCGATGCCGGCCTCCTGCAGCGCCTGTCCGGCCGGCTGCATCTTCGGCTTGTCGTTCTTGGACCCCATGATGATCCCGACGAGCGGCGCGTCCACCTCGATCTCCTCGAAAGCCTGCTCGACCTCGGGCATCGTCCCGGGTGGGGCCACGGTGCCCGGCTCCACGGTTCCGCGTTCGGTCTGATCCATCTCTTCCTTCCTAGGCGGCGGCCCGCTCCACCGCGCGAGCCGCAATGTCAGTCCGCATCTGCTTCCCCTCGAACTCGATGCGCTCGGCCGCATCGTAAGCACGCGAGCGGGCGTCCGCCGGGCTGGGGCCGATTCCGGTCACGTTGAGCACCCGGCCGCCGGCGGTGACGATCTCACCGACGTCGTTCAGCGCGGTGCCGGCGTGGGTGATCTCCACTCCCTCGATCCCGGTCGCGACGTCGAGCCCGGTGATCACGTCTCCCTTCGAGGACGACGCCGGATAGCCGGCGGAGGCGAGCACGACCGTCACCGCCCAGTCGCCGCCGAACTCGGCGTCGGCACGCTCCAGCCCGCCCGGCTCCCGGGCGGCGCCGCAGAGCTCGAGCAGGTCGGAGCGCAGCCGCGGCAGCACCGCCTGGGTCTCGGGATCGCCGAAGCGGCAGTTGAACTCGAGCACCTTCGCCTCGCCCTCATGGATCATCAGGCCGGCGTAGAGGACCCCGCGGTACGGGGTGCCGCGCTGCGCCATCGCGTCGACGATCGGACGGTGGACCGACTCGACGATCTCCTCGACCTCGGCCGCGTCGAAGCCCGGGACCGGGGAGTAGCTGCCCATGCCGCCGGTGTTCGGGCCCTCGTCGCCGTCCCCGATCCGCTTGTAGTCCTGAGCGGGCGCCAGGGGGACCACGTTGGCTCCGTCGCAGAGCGCCAGCAGAGAGAGCTCCTCGCCCTCCAGGAACTCCTCCAGCACGACCTCGGTCTCCCCGAAGCGCTCCTCTTCAAAGAAGATCGCCGCGGCATCGCGGGCCTCGCTCTCCGTCTCGCAGATGATCACGCCCTTGCCCGCGGCCAGGCCATCCGCCTTCAGGACCGCCGGGTAGGACGCGCGCGCGATCTGACCGAGCGCCTCCTCGTGGGAGCGCAGGACCGTGTGCGAGGCGGTGGGGACGCCGGCCTCCGCCATCAGCTCCTTCGCGAACAGCTTCGAGCCCTCGATCGCGGCGGCGTCCCGGCTGGGGCCGAACGCTGCGATGCCCACCGCCTCGAGCTCGTCGACGAGGCCGTCAACCAGGGGCGCCTCCGGCCCGACCACGACCAGGTCGACCGCCTCGTCTCGGGCGGCCTGGGTGAGCGCAGGTACGTCCTCGGCCCCGATGTCGAGGCAGCGTGCCTCTCCGGCGATCCCGGCGTTCCCCGGCGCGCAGAGCAGCTCGGGCGCCTGCGGGGAGCGCGCGAGGGCGCGAATGATCGCGTGCTCGCGCCCGCCGCCTCCGACGACCAGGACCCTCATCGGGAACTCCCTCGGGTCAAAGCGCCTTCGCCAGCTCCTCGGACGGCATCGCGGCCAGGGTCTGGCTGCTCATCGTCCCGCGGGAGCCGAGCTCGACGGAGACCTTCGCCATCGTCGCGTCGTCCGGCGCCTCGATGACCGTGATGAAGTCGTACTGTCCGAGCGTCGCCCATTGGTCCTTGACCTTGACGCCGAGCTGCTCGACCTCCTTGTTCACCTCGGTCACTCGGTTCGGATTGTTCTTGAGGGTCTGCACTCCCTCGGACGTCAGGTTGGTGAGCATCACGTATGTGGGCATTGCGGGTCCTCCTCTTGGTCGCTGGCCCCACTTTCTTTCACGTTCGGGCTCGGTCTGCAATCCCGTGTGAACGGCAGCGCGCCTGTCCGCCCGAACGGACATCATCCCCCCGTGCCAGAGCATCCCCTCTTTGCACGGATATACGACCGAGCCTTCGCTTCGATGGAGAAGGCCGGCCTCACTGAGATGCGCCGCTCACTGCTCGCCGAGGCCCGTGGCCGGGTGCTCGAGATCGGCGCGGGCACCGGGCTCAACCTGCCTCACTACACGAGCGAGGTCGAGGAGCTGATCCTGGCGGAGCCGGACCCCCACATGGCCAAGCTGCTGCGGGACCGGCTGCAGGACGAGCCGGTGGCCGCCGGCCGGGTCAAGGTGATCGAGGCGTCGGCGGAGGATCTTCCCTTCGACGACGACAGCTTCGACACCGTGGTCTCGACGCTGGTGCTCTGCACGGTCGAAGACGAGGAGCGTTCACTGGCCGAGATCAGGCGAGTCCTGGTGGAGGGCGGCGCGCTGCTCTTCATCGAGCACGTTCGCAGCCACAGCCGCCGGCTCGCCCGCTTCCAGGACCTGATCGAACGCCCCTGGGGCTTTTTCGCGGGCGGATGCCATCCCAACCGCGCGACCGACCAAGCCATCGCCGGCGGCGGGTTCTGGGTCGACAGGCTCGAGCGGGGGAACCTGCCGAAGGCGTTGCGGCCGATGAGGCCGATGGTCCAGGGGGTCGCCAGGCGCCCGGAGTCCGTCAAGCGCTAGCTGCGGCCTGACGGCCGGCTAGTCCTCGTCGTCCTGCTCTTCGAGCTCGGTGCCGAACCCGGCGTGGATGTGATCGCAGTGGTCGGCGGCCGCGAACGCCGGGCCGGGGCCGTCGGGGTCGAAGCAGAAGATCAGCTCGTCGGGCCGCTGGCCGGGGGGCAGCAGCGCGAGGGTCTGCGCGATCACGCCACACGGGCCCTCGGGGGTGGTGACGGTGCAGGGCACGCCGTCGATGGCGGCGATGTCCACCGCGCGGCCGTAGTAGTGGTTCGAGACGTTGCCCGAGGTCGTGTGCATCGAGTGATCCGAGCGCAGGGAGGAGATGCGGATCGTGTGCTGCTGGCTGATCGCGGCGATCAGGCCGATCACGCGCGGGTCGATCGCGCCAGTCTGCAGGTCCCACATCTCGAGTGAATTGGAGAGCTCGACGTTCGCCCAGTTGATCGGCGCGGTGGTCGGGCCGGGCAGCGAGATGGAATAGGCGACGGTCCTGCTGCGGCACTTGCCGGCGATCTCGTCTGCCTGAAGCTGGACCTCGTCGACGTACCAGGCGGCGCGGTTGTGCTCGAACAGGCCGGCCTCGAGGCTGCCGGCCGCCCAGATCATCCGTGCCAGGGTCGCGGCCGAGTCCGCGGGGCTCTCGCGCTTCGGCTTGCCGTCGCCGTCAGCGTCCACGGCGTATGTCTTCCAGTTGAAGTCACTGATGCCCATCGGGCCGCTCTCGGCGAGCTGCGCCTTGGTCATGCCCTTGCCGAAGTTGGACTCGAGGCGCGCGACGGCGGCGAGCGCCCAGACGCCTTCCTCACCGAGGTCATAGCGCCCCGCGGCGGACTGGAAGGCTGTCAGGTACTCCTCGGGGATCTTGATGTCGCGGCCCGGGTTGCAGGTCAGCTCCTCGTGCTTCGGGAGCAGGGAGAGGGCGGCCATGGAGCCGTTGCCGATCCCGCTGTAACACGCGGCGCGGGCGAGCACGTCGGCGACGTACCAGTCGGCGTGGTTGTAGGCGAAGATCGCGGCCTCGGGGTCCTCCGGCATGCCCCCCGCGCGCAGGTACCGGGCGGCGGCGAAGATCGCGTCCTGGGGGTCCGCCGGGTCCTTGCGGCCGTCGCCGTTGGCGTCGACTCCGTAGGCGGCCCAGGTGGCGGGCATGAACTGCATCCAGCCGACCGCGCCGGCGATCGAGGGACCCTGGTTGACGCCGAAGCCCGTCTCGATCTCGTTGATCGCGGCGAGGATGGAGGGGCCGGCCGGGCCCAGGCCGTACTCCTTCGAGGCGGCCTGGTAGATCGGGATCAGGAAGGCGGGAACGGTCGTGGCGCCGCAGGACGAGGGGGCGGGCAGCATCAGATCGGGTCCGGAGGGGATCTGCGGGGCCTCGACGGAGCCGACCTCGTTCTTCTCGCGGTCCGGGCCGCCGGTGCCTCCGGTCGGCTCCTGCTTCGGGTTCTTGGTCTGACCCTTATCCGGCTTGGGAGTCGGGGCGGGCTTCGGCGCCGGCTTCGGAGCGACCGGTCGCAGGCCGCCCTGTGCCCCGCCGCCGGTCGCAGGAGGCGCCGGCGGCGCGGTGGTCGGGGGTGGCTGCGTGGCGGGATCGGTCTGTGCCGCGGCGCCCTGCGCGGCGACGGCGGCTCCGATCGCGGCGGCGACGAGCGTGTTCCGAATGCGTCCCATCAGCCGAGCACCTCCGCGACGCGCCAGGCGTTCTGCTCATCTCGTGTGAGCGTGAGGCGGATCTCGCTGACGGTGCCGACGCGCAGCAGCGAGACGCTGGCGACGACCTCCTTCGGGGTTTCGTCGGCGAGGACGACGTTCAGGACTCGCGCGGCCGGAACGGGAGTGCCGTGGGGAAGGCGGGGCGGGTCCTCGCCAAGGGCCTTGGCCAGGTCCGGTGCGGCGGTCTCGGAGAAGACGAGGCCGGTCTTCGCTCCGGGCCGGCCGATCTCGTAATCGACGAACGCCTGGGAGAAGCGCCATGCCACGGCCGCTGCACCGGGGCCGGTCGGCGCCGGGATGGCCTCGGGGACCGTGCCGGGCTCGGCGGGCTGCCCGGCCGGGGCGAACTCCGGCGCGATTCCCTGGAGGGTCGTGGGCTCAGACGAAGTCAGGTCGATCGGGGGGGCGGTGGCCACCACCTCGGTGGACTCGCCCGCGCCCGAGTTCCCCTGGGTCGCGAGCTGGATCCCCGTGCTTCCGGCCCAGACGGCGGCGACGCCGACCACGGCGAGGACCGCGCCCCGGGCGATCAGCCCGTGCTCGTGCCAGCGGTCGGCGATCGGCCAGACCACCCTGGTCTCGACAAGTCGCATCACGGGCTCGGTCGCCCGCCGGGCGGTGGCGGTGACCCGCGGCAGCCGGCCGTGGACCATGCGCCTGCCGGCGAGGCGGGTGCGCACGAACGCGCGGATGACGATCTCCTTCAGCCCGGTGAAATATCGGTGCAGGCGCGAGCGGGCGGCGTCGGAGCCGCGCCAGAGCAGGCGCTCTTCCAGGTTCCAGGCAGCCTCGCGGACGCTCCAGCTGGCGTCCTCGGCAGTGGTCTTTATTTGCATGGTGCGCTCGTGTAGGTCCATAGACAGGCGAGGAGAACGTCAAAGCGTTCTCCGCACTGATCTAGTCGTCCAGAGCGCGTGCGTGCTTTAGCCGTGAACTACCCGCTAATGGGACATTTCCCAGCCAGGGCGGCGCCCGGCCGGGCCTGAGTGCCCCGCCAGGCGTGATTTACGCCGCCGCCGGGGCCTTTTCCGGCTTCGCCGGCTTCGCCTTCGCCTTGGTGAACGTGAGCTCCCCGCCCTTGGCGTCCACCCTGACGGCGTCTCCCTCGGCGAACTCCCCCTGCAGGAGCCGCAGGGCCAGGGCGTCGACGAGGTTCTTCTGGATCACCCGCTTCAGCGGCCGGGCGCCGTAGGTTGGGTCATAGCCGAGGTTGCCCAGCAGCTCGCGCGCCTTGTCGGTCAGCTCGATCTCGATCCCCCGCTCCGCGATCCGGTTCGAGAGGAGCTCGACCTGGAGCTCGACGATCTGCTTCAGGTCCTCCTTCGAGATCCGGTGGAAGATCACCGTCTCGTCGATCCGGTTCAGGAACTCGGGCTTGAACGTCTGCTCGAGGACCTCCTCCACCTTCTCGCGGATCTTCTCCTCGTCGGACTCGGCGACGATGTGCTGCGAGCCGACGTTCGAGGTCATGATCAGGACCGAGTTGGTGAAGTCCACCGTGCGGCCGCGTCCGTCGGTGAGCCGCCCGTCGTCCATGATCTGCAGCAGGACGTTGAAGGCGTCGGGATGCGCCTTCTCGATCTCGTCGAGGAGGATCACCGAGTAGGGCCGCCGCCGGACCGCCTCGGTCAGCTGGCCGCCCTCCTCGTAGCCGACGTAGCCGGGCGGCGCCCCGATCAGCCTCGCGACGGCGTGCTTCTCCATGTACTCAGACATGTCGATGCGGACCATGGCCTGCTCGGAGTCGAACATGAACTCCGCCAGGGCGCGGGCCAGCTCGGTCTTGCCGACGCCGGTCGGCCCCAGGAACAGGAACGACCCGATCGGCCGGTTGGGATCCGAGAGGCCGGCTCGTGAGCGCCGCAGGGCGTTGGCGACGGCCTCGACGGCCTCGTCCTGGCCGATCACCCGCTCGTGCAGGCGCTCCTCCATGTGGATCAGCTTGTCGACCTCGCCCTCGAGCAGGCGCGAGACGGGGATGCCGGTCCACTTGCCGACGACCTGGGCGACGTCCTCCTCGGTGACCTCCTCGGTCAGCATCGCGCCGCCCTGCTCGTGCAGCTCGCGGAGGCGGGCCTCGGCCTCGGCGACCTTGCTCTCGAGCTCGGGGATGCGGCCGTAGCGCAGCTCGGCCGCCCGCTCCAGGTCGGCGTCCCGTTCGGCCCGCTCGGCCTCGCGCGCGGTCTCGTCGAGCTCCTCCTTGGCCGCCTTCATCTCCTCGATCAGCTTCTTCTCGTTCTGCCAGCGAGCCTTCATCTCGCTGGAGCGCTCGCGCTGCTCCGCCAGCTCGGACTCGATCGCCTCGAGGCGCGCCTTCGAGGTCTCGTCCTTCTCCTTCTTCAGCGCCTCGCGCTCGATCTCGAGCTGCTGGATGCGCCGCTCGAGCACGTCGATCTCCGTCGGCATCGAGTCGATCTCGATCTTCAGCCGCGAGGCGGCCTCGTCGATCAGGTCGATCGCCTTGTCCGGCAGCTGACGGTCGGCGATGTAGCGGGCGGAGAGCGTGGCCGCGGCGACGATCGCCGCGTCCGAGATGCGGACGCCGTGGTGCACCTCGTAGCGCTCCTTCAGCCCGCGCAAGATCGCGATCGTGTCGCCGATGTCCGGTTCGCCGACGAAGACCGGCTGGAAGCGGCGCTCGAGCGCCGCGTCAGGCTCGATGTGCTTGCGGTACTCGTCGAGGGTGGTCGCGCCGACGGCGCGCAGTTCCCCCCGGGCGAGCATCGGCTTCAGCAGGTTCGACGCGTCCACGGCGCCCTCGGAGGCGCCCGCCCCGACGATCGTGTGGAGCTCGTCCATGAAGAGGATGATCTTGCCCTCGGCCGCCTGGACCTCCTTGATCACGGCCTTGAGCCGCTCCTCGAACTCGCCGCGGTACTTCGAGCCGGCGAGCAGCGCGCCGATATCGAGCGCGATCACCCGGCGGTCCCGCAGTGACTCCGGAATGTCGCCGGAGACGATCCGCTGGGCCAATCCCTCGACGATGGCGGTCTTGCCGACCCCCGGGTCGCCGATCAGGACCGGGTTGTTCTTCGTCCGGCGTGAGAGGACCTGGATCACGCGGCGGATCTCGTCGTCCCGCCCGATCACCGGGTCGAGCTTGCCGGCCTCCGCCGCCGCGGTCAGGTCCTGGCCGTACTTCTCGAGGGCGCCGAAGCTGTCCTCCGGGTTGGGGGAGGTGACCCGGTGCGGGCCGCGCACCTCCGACACGGCCGTGACGAGGACGTCACGCGGGGGCAGCAGGTCGGACACTCCGGACCTCGACTGAGCGAGAGCCAGCAGGAAGTGCTCGGTCGAGATGTACTCGTCGCCCATCCCGGTCGCCTCCTTCTCGGCCTGCTGCAGGACCCAGACGAACTCCTTCGAGGGCCGGATGTCCGGGACCGCATCGCCGCTCAGGGTGGGGAGGGCCTCGATCGTGCCGGCCGCGGCCGCCTTCGCGTCCGCCGCCGGGACCTCGACGCGCTCCAGGACCGGGAGGACGAGCCCGTCCTCCTGGTCGATCAGGGCCGCGAGCAGATGAGCAGGCGTGACCTCCGGGTTCGCGCGCTCGGAAGCGAGCCGCTGCGCGGCTGCGACGGCCTCCTGGGCCTTGACGGTGAAGCGGTCAAGCTGCATGCCGCAAGTTTAGCGGCTTAAGCGTTGAACCTAAAGAAATATGAGTCGCAGTGGCTCAGATACGCAGGCATGTAGTATGCGTGACGCGCTGTCGTGGGCAGGAAATGACTGAGAGCAACATCGAGATCTGGAAGCGAGTGATCGCCGCCTTCAACGAGGAGGGCCTCGATGCCGCGCTCGAGTTCTTCGCCGAAGACGCCGAGCTCTTCGACCCGGACCTGCCCTCCGGCCCCCTGCGCGGCCACGCACAGATCCGTGAGGTCATCGGGCAGATGCTGAGCGGCTTCGAGTCGATGCGGGTGGCGGACGTCGAGTTCATCCCGGTAGACGACCGCGTGGTCGGCCTGTTCCACATCCGCGGGCACGGCAAGGGCAGCCTCGGCGAGATGCAGGTGGAGGTGAGAGACGCCCATGTGATGACGTTCGAGGACGGCAGGATCGTCCACTGGCGCCTCTACCTGAACCAGGACGAGGCGCTCGCCGATGCCGGGCTGCCTCCTCGGTCAGCCGAGTCGCCACGCGGCCCAGAGGCCGGCGAGGGTGGCGGGGAGGGCCGCGGCAAGGCCTCGTAGCGCCGCCCGCTGGGTCTCCGGTTCGCCGAGCGCGGCCGCGAAGGTGAGGGCATCGCCCGCGTCGACCGCGGCGGCGGCGAGGGTTGCGGTCCGCAGCCGGGCGGGATCGTCGAGCGCCGCGATGGTCAGCGCCCCGATCACGATGTCCCGGCCTCCGGCGAGCCGCGCCGCCGTCACCGTGGCGGGAGACGGTTGCGCGAAGCCGAGCGTCCGCATGGCCAGCTCCGGTGTGAAGGCGAGCCCCAGGCCGATCGCGATCCGGCCGAACCCGGAGATCGCCGAGAATCCGGTGGCAACTCTCATGCCGGTCCTTCTTACCACTCGCTCGGCCGCCGCGGCAGCCGTCCTCGTGCTCGGTCTCTCTTCAGCGGCCGGTGCCGTGGTGATCGCGGACGAGGCCGTCCATGGCGGCAAGGAGCGAAAGACGTGGCCGCGGATCGCGTATCCCTCCCAGAAGCGGGTCGAGCAGGCGGTCGAGTTCGCCTCGGGGCGCAGCGGCAACGTCGCCTTCGCGGTGCTCGACCGGATCGGAGGCGTCCGGGGACTGCAGCCGGACACGCAGTTCAGCTCGGCGAGCGTCTCGAAGGCGCTGATCCTCGCCGCCGAGCTGCGGCGGCTCCAGGATGAGGGAGAGGAGCTCGACGAGGCCACCCGCTCGCTGCTCGACTCGATGATCACCTACTCCGACAACGACGCGGCCGGCTCGATCTACGCGCGGGTGGGCGACACCGGCATGTCCGAGGTCGCCGAGCGCGCCGGGATGAGCTCGTTCGAGGCGACCCCCGGGTACTGGGGTGGCGCCCAGATGAGCGCGGCGGATCTGGCCCGGTTCTTCGGCGGACTGGACCGCAACCTCCCCGGCCGGTATCGGGACTACGCCCGCTCCCTGCTCGCCAACATCACCTCGACCCAGAGGTGGGGCATCCCGGCGGCGGCGTCCGGCGCCTGGCGCGTCTACTTCAAGGGCGGCTGGCGCCCGCCGGCCACCGAGGAGACCAGCGGTCCGGTAACCCACCAGGCGGCGCTGCTCGAGCACCGGGACGGCCAGCGGATCGCGATCGCCGTGCTCACGGACCAGCCGCCGGGATCGACGTCGTACGAGACGATCGAGGGCATCGCCGAGCGGCTGCTCGCCGATCAGGCCCCTTCGCGGCCCGCCCGTTGGCCGTGGGGCTGAGACCCTGCGGGTCCTCAGCTACAGCCGCTCGTCCCTAGCTAAGAGTTCAGGCTGAGCTAGCGGCGCTTCTTGATCGGGACGCGGACGGCGCCCCCGCGGTCCCGCTTTGTCAGCTCCACGTCGTAGGCGCCGTAGGGCACGAGCTCGGCCTTGATCGACCGCACGCGCTCAACCTCCTCCAGCATCCGCTGCTCCATCGCCGCGGCGCGCTCGCGCAGCTTGGTGACCTCGGTGCGCATGCGCTCGACCGAGGCCTCGAGCCTCAGGACCGTCTCCACACCGGCGAGGTTGAGTCCCTCCTCGCTGGTCATGCGCTGGATGCGGCGCAGCCGCTCGACGTCGGCCTGCGAGTAGAGGCGGGTGTTCTTCGGCGAGCGCTTCGGGGTGATCAGGCCGCGCGCCTCGTACATGCGGAGGGTCTGGGGGTGCATCTCCGCCAGCTCGGCCGCGACCGAGATCATGAAGACGCCGCGCTCGGCATCGAGGCCGGGCTTCCGTCTGGCCGCCATCAGCTTTCACTTTCCTCTGTGGACCGGACCGAGCCCGAGCGCTGCAGCAGCGAGGCCCGCGGGTCGTCTCCGTTGAGCGCCTCCGCGAGACCCTCGACGGCCTCGCGCTGCTCGTCCGTCAGGTCCTTCGGGATTTCCAGCTGCACCCGGTAGTGGATGTCCCCGCGGCCCCCGCCCTTCGGCCTCGGCGGGCCCTCCCCCCGGAGGCGCTGCGTGGATCCATGCTGGGTCCCTGCCGGGATCTTGATCCGCTTGCTGCCGTTCAGCGTCGGCACCTCGACGGCCGCGCCCTGGATGGCCTCCGGAATGGTCACCGGCAGGTCCACCTCGAGGTTGCCGTCGGGCCGCTGGCGAAAGATGGGCGACGGGGTGACGCGGACCGTCACGTAGAGATCGCCCGGCGGACCACCGCGCGGCCCGGCCTCGCCCTTGCCGGCGAGCCGGATCCGGCTGCCGTCGTGGACCCCGGCCGGGATGTTCACCCGGTAGCGCTTCGTCTGCTCGGTGACGCCGGCGCCTCCGCAGGTCGGACACGGGTCCTCGATGATCTCCCCGCGCCCCCCGCAGACCGGACACGCCTGCGAGATCGAGAACGGGCCCTGACCCTCGATGACGACGCCGCGGCCCTCGCAGTTCGTGCAGGTCTTGGGCGTCGTGCCCGGCTTCGCCCCGGTGCCGGAGCAGGTCGGGCAGGCTGCCGTGGTCGGGACGGCGACGGTGATCTGGGTGCCGTGCATCGCCTGGTCGAAGGAGAGCTGGACGTCGGCCTCGAGGTCGCGGCCCCGCTCGGTACGGGTGCCGCCGGGCTCGCCGCCACGGCCGAAGAACGAGCCGAAGATGTCTCCGAGGTCAGCGGCGAAGCCGCCCCCGCCGCCGCCGAAGCCGCCGGGAAAGCCGCGGCCGCCGCCCGGGATGCCGCCGAAGATCCCGCCGGCGTCGTACTCCTTGCGCTTCTCGGGATCGGAGAGGGTGGCGTAGGCCTCGCCGACCTCCTTGAACCGCTCCTCCGCGTTCGCGTCGCCGGGGTTGCGGTCGGGGTGGTACTCGCGCGCCAGCTTCCGGTAGGCCTTCTTGATCTCGTCCGCCGACGCCTTCCGGGAGACCCCGAGCACGTCGTAGTAGTCGTTCGCCACGGCTCGGCTCTACTTGCTCACCACCACGCGGGCCGGCCGCAGGACCTGCCCGTCGAGGCGGTAGCCGCGATCGAGCGTCTCGATCACGGTCCCGGAATCCGTTCCCTCCGCCTCCTGCGCCGACACGGCCTCATGGAGGTTCGGGTCGAAGGGTTCGCCGTTCGGGTCGTATGACTCCACACCGGCACGGCCGAGGGTGGAGTTGAGCTCGTCGAGCACCAGCACGACGCCGCGGACGAGGTTCTGGTCCGCGCCCTCCATCCCGTCGATGGCGCGCTCGAGGCTGTCGAGGACGGGGATCAGCTCCCGCGCCAGCTCGGCCTTGCCCCGGGCCGTGGCGGCCGTCGCCTCGTTGGCGACCCGCTTGCGGTAATTGTCGAGATCGGCCCGGGTTCGCTGGGCCAGCGCCAGGTACTCGTCGCGCTCGCGCTGGGCCTGTGCCAGCTCGTTCTCCTCGACCTCGCCGCTTCGGCGTCCGAGGCCCCGGCGGCCTCAGCCGCCGGGGTGGTCTGCTCTTCAGATGCCGCTCGCTGTTCGCTCATGACGAACTCCTAGGCGCGGTCGTCGGCGGGCTCGTCGTCCACGACCTCGGCGTCGACGACCTCCTCATCGTCGCCCGCACCGTTGCCGGCAGCGCCGTCACCGGACGCGGCCTGCTGCTCCGCCGCCGCCTGATAGATCTGCTCCGAGACCTGCTGGAAGGCGGTCTGCAGCGCATCCGTCTTCTGCTTGATCTCGCTGGCGTCGGTCGAGTTGAGCGAGTCGCGAACGTCCTTGATCGCGGCCTCGATCTGGTCCTTCGCCGACTGATCGACCTTGTCGCCGAGCTCCTCGAGCTGCTTCTCGGCCTGGTACGCGGCGTTCTCGGCCACGTTGCGGGCCTCCGCGAGCTCGCGCTGGGCGCGGTCCTCGTCGGCGTGGGACTCGGCGTCCTTGATCATCTGCTCGACCTCGGACTCATCGAGCCCGGAGCCGCCCTTGATCTCGATCTTCTGCTCCTTGCCGGTGCCGAGATCCTTCGCCGACACGTTGAGGATGCCGTTCGCGTCGATGTCGAAGGTGACCTCGATCTGCGGCATTCCACGCGGCGCGGGCGGGATCCCGGTGAGCTGGAACTTGCCCAGGCTCTTGTTGCCCGAGGCCATCTCGCGCTCGCCCTGGAGCACGTGCACCTCCACCGAGGGCTGGTTGTCCTCGGCCGTGGAGAACGTCTCCGAGCGCTTGCTCGGGATGGTCGTGTTCCGCTCGATCAGCTTCGTCATCACGCCGCCCTTGGTCTCGATGCCGAGGGTGAGCGGGGTGACGTCGAGCAGGAGCACGTCCTTGACGTCGCCCGCCAGCACCCCCGCCTGGATCGCGGCGCCGATCGCGACGACCTCGTCCGGGTTGACGCCCTTGTGCGGGTCCTTGCCGGTGAGCTCCTTGACCTTCTCCTGGACCGACGGCATCCGGGTCATGCCGCCCACGAGGATCACGTGGTCGACGTCGCCGCCGGCGTCCGAGAGGGCCTGCTTGACCGGCCCGACCACGCGGTCGAGCAGGTCGGCGGTGAGCTCGTTCAGCTTGGCCCGGTTCAGCTTCATCTCGAGGTGCTTGGGGTCGCCCTCCACCGCGGTGATGAACGGCAGGCTGATCTGGGTCTCCTGAGTAGCGGAGAGCTCGATCTTGGCCTTCTCGGCCGCCTCGTAGAGCCGCTGCAGGGCGCGCTTGTCCTGTGACAGGTCGACGCCCTGGTCCTTCTTGAACTCGGTCACGATCCAGTCGACGATCTTCGCGTCCCAGTTGTCGCCACCGAGGTGGTTGTCGCCGGCGGTCGCCTTCACCTCGAAGACGCCGTCGCCGATCTCGAGGACCGAGACGTCGAAGGTGCCGCCACCGAGGTCGAACACGAGGATCTTCTCGTCGGCGGTCTCCTTGTCGAGGCCATAGGCGAGGGCGGCCGCGGTCGGCTCGTTGATGATGCGCGGGACCTCGAGGCCGGCGATCTTGCCGGCGTCCTTGGTGGCCTGGCGCTGGTCGTCGTTGAAGTAGGCCGGGACGGTGATCACCGCCGCGTTGACCTCTTCGCCGAGCTTCGCCTCGGCGTCGGCCTTCAGCTTCTGCAGGATCATCGCCGAGATCTCCGGCGGGGAGTACTGCTTGCCGTCCACGTCGATGCGGACGTCCCCGTTGGGGCCGGCCTCCGCCTTGTACGGGACGATCTTCTCCTCCTCCTTGACCTCAGCCTCCTTGCGTCCCATGAAGCGCTTGATCGAGAAGATGGTGCGCTCCGGGTTCATCACCGCCTGCCGCTTGGCGACGGTGCCCACGAGGCGCTCCTCGTCGCCGAAGGCGACCACAGAGGGGGTGGTGCGCGCGCCCTCGGCGTTCTCGAGCACCGTCGGCTCGCCGCCTTCCATTACGGCCATGCACGAGTTGGTCGTGCCCAGATCGATTCCAATCGTCTTAGCCACTGTTCAGTCCTCCAAAGTCTTTCGATTCCGTGGTACGCGGCTTAGTGTAGCGGCGCCCAAGAAATCTCAGTGGCTATATGTGAGATCCATGGGCGCCGGATCCGGGCAGCAAGAGGGCCCGCCTTGCGGGCGGGCCCTCCGCGAAACCGCGCTGAGGCGAGCGCTACTTCTTCTTGCCGCCCTTCTTCTTGCCCTTCTTCTTGGCCGGCATGCGCAGCACGCTGGTGACGCCGGCGTGATCGGAGGGCTGGAAACCGTTCACCTTGGCGAGGCCCGTGACGAACCCCTGGATGAACCTGATCCGCTGGCTGTTGGTCATCACGTGGTCGATGTGATGATCGAAGGCGGCCAGGTTGCCGCCGGTCAGCTCGGGATCGTCGAGGCAGCAGCTCATCGGGTTCGATGTGTCGACCGGCCTGAACCCGTTGGCGACGATCGTGGTGTAGGCGAGGTGATCGCCGTTCATCGCGACCGTATCGTCGTCGGAGTTCAGATCGCCGACCAGGACCACCGGCAGGCCGCCGGGGCCCGCCGGCCCACCGGGGCCGGTCAGCTGCTGGGCCTGAGCCTGGCGGACCTGCCCCTTGCCGACCGTCGTGCCCAGGTTCGTGGAGTTGTTCGAAACGTCGCTGTCGAACGCCTCGAAGTGCAGGTTGACGAGCCGGAAGGGCTTGGCCCTGCCGACGTGGATGGTCGCCGCAGTCCAGCCGCGGGTCACGTCGATCTGCTGGCCCGCGGGGGTGACCCGCAGGAGCGTGTTGAACGTGCCGCTGCTCGGGTTCGTGACCTTCACCCGCTTGCCGGTCCTGACGAGGATCGCGTCGCGCTGCGTGAAGCGGGCGTTGCGGTCCGCTCCTCCGCCGGGCGGTCCCTGATCGTTGACGGGCGACTCGAAGTCGAACTCGTCCTTGACGATCACCAGCTTGTACTTGCCGCCGAGATCGGCGAGCAGAGTGTCGAGCCAGTTGTATTCGGTCTGGGTGGCCTTCGGGGGCGTGACGTCGAACCGGACGGGACCGGTGCGCCACCACGCGACCTCCTGGAGGCCGACGACGTCGGGACTCTGGGTGAGGATCTCCTGCGCCAGCGCCTTCGAGCGCAGCGGGAAGTTGGTGCGGTCGACCTGGTTGACGATCTGCCCAGCGGCGTCAACGAACTCGACCTGGGACTCCGCTTCGAGCCCGGGCCCGAGGTCAGCGCCGAGGTAGAGGTTCCGGGTCATCACCTTGACGACCGGCGCCTTCTTCTTTTTCTTCTTCTTGCTCTTCGCGGCCTCGGCGACGCCGGGAAGCACGGAGACGGCGAGGGCCCCGACCAATAGCGCCATACCCAGGCGGCGCAGCCGGCCTCGTCGATCCGAAGTGTCGTTCACGTGACTCAAGTTCCTCTCTCCTTTCGCTCCGGCGACCGAATGCACGCCGGTTCCTGCCCTGCGATCACATCTATAACGCCGCGGGCGCGCGGAGTTGCGGCCCTGGCGTTGCGCCGAGGCTAGCGTCCGGCGGTCTGCGAGACGAATTCGGCGACGGTGTCGGCCTGGTCGCCGCTGAGGATGCCCGCGGGCATGCGGCCCTCGATGCCGTTCTCGATCGCGTTCAGGACCCGTGGCTTGATCGTCGCCGGATCCGGCGGCGCTGACGGGGGCGCGAGCAGCTCGTCGAGGTTCGGGCCGACGACGCCGTCGGTTCCGGCCTTCGCCAGCGTGTGGCAGTCGCCGCAGTTGATCTCGAACAGCTCCTTGCCCTCCTCGAGCTCCGAGGAGACGCTCGCCTCCGACGCGTCCTCGCCGCCCTCTCGGCTGATCGCCCAGGCAGGCAGCGCGATCGCAAAGATCGCGGCGAAGATCCCGAACATCACCCAGGTGCTCCGCTTCATCGCGCGGCAGGATATACGTCGCGGTGCTCCCGATACCAGGGGCACATGCGTCGCAGGTCGCACTCCCCGCAGCGGGGGCGGGGACGGCAGACGGCGCGACCGTGGCGGATCAGGTTGACGTGGAGCTCGTAGGCGTCCTCTGGAGGAGTGATCGCCATCATCTCGTCGTGCGCCTCCTCGAACGGCGCGCCGGGACGGAACAGCCCGAGCCTCCCGCCGGCGCGGTGGACGTGGGTGTCGACCGGGATCTCCGGGCGGTCGTACGTGAAGATCAGAACGCAGGCGGCGGTCTTGCGGCCCACCCCGGGCAGCTCGGTGAGGTAGGCGATCGCCTCGTCGCGCGAGGCCTCCTCGAGCCAGTCCAGGTCGGGGCGCTCGCCCAGCCGCGACAGGATCTCCTGGATCCGCGGTGCCTTGGACGGGGCGAGCCCGCCGGGGCGAAGCGCCTCGATCAGGTCGGCCTGCGGCGCGTCCCGGACCTCCTCCCAGGTCGGGAAGCGCTCGCGCATGCGGACGTAGGCGACGTCCCGGTTGCGGTCGTTCGTGTTCTGGGAGAGGACGGTGCGGACCAGCTCGGCGATCGGGTGGCCGTGAGGGCGGTTCACCGGCCGTCCGTACATGGCGCGGAGCCGGTCCCGGATCGCGAGCACCCGCTTCCGGGAGGGACGGCGCCAGCCCGGGTCGCGCTTGGGGATTCGCCCCGGTCTCCAGTCGCTCGGCCCCTTCCCCGAGACGCGCTTCGGGGGGATCGAGCCGTCTTCGGTGAGGATCTCGCTCGGGAGCGGCATCGCGCCGAGGATATTGTCCGGCCGATCGAGACCGGCACGGTCACCGTCGATGGAGTCTCCACGTACTTTCGCCGTATTCCCGGCGAGGGGCCGCCGGTCGTGCTCGTCCACGGCGTGCCGACGCATTCGGAGGACTGGATGCCGGTGCTCGAGCAGATGAGCGGGCCCGCGATCGCGATGGACCTGCCGGGCTTCGGCCGCTCCGCGCGCCCCGAGCCGGGTTCCTTCGACCACTCCATGCAGGGGTACGGGCGGTTCCTCGAGCGCTTCCTGGACCGGATGGAGATCGGCGAGTACACGCTTGCCGTGCACGACTGGGGCGTGGTCGGGTTGCTGCCGGCCCAGCGCCATCCCGAGCGGATCAGGCGGCTGCTGGTGACGAGCTCGGTCCCGTTCTTCGCCGGCTATCGCTGGCACCGGACCGCGCGGATCTGGCGGACCCCGGTGCTCGGCGAGCTCTCGAACCGCATCTGGACCAGGCGCCTGCTCGATCTCGGCATGCGCGAGTCGCGTGGCGACTGGAGCCGCCATGACCCCGAGTTCATCGACATGATCTGGGACCACGTCGACGCCGGGACGTTCCGCGCCATCCTCGAGCTGTACCGCTCGGCTCCGCCCTCAGAGCTGGCGGCCGCCGGCGCGAGGCTCGGCGAGATCACCGCCCCGGCCCTGATCGTCTGGCCCCTGCGGGACCGCTACCTGCCGGCCCGCTTCGGGCGGGAATGGGCGGAGCGGTTCCCCAACTCGGAGCTGATCGAGGTGCCCGAGGCCGGCCACTGGGCCTGGCGGGACGACCCGTCGCTGATCCCGCGCACTGGCCGGGTTCCTCGAGCCCTGATCGCGGATCGGCTTCGCAGCCCTGCGTGTGGCCGAACCCGCACAAAACTGCGGAAAAACCCTCATGCGTTGTTACCCAGTCGTTAATACAATCCACGGCTTCGTGCGCTCCCTCGGATCGAGAATCTCAGACTGGCTCCCTCGCGGCCCCGGCGACGTCTTCCTCCAGCTGGGCCTGTTCGTGCTGGCCGACCTCTGCTACGAGACCGTGCGCGGGATCGCCGAGGGCCAGAAGACCGAGGCGTTCGCCAACGGCAACGCCGTGATCGACGTCGAGCAGGCGACCGGCACCTTCTTCGAGGCGGATCTCCAGTCGGCGCTGCTCCCCTACGACTGGATCATCGACTCCGCCAACTTCATGTACATGAACAGCCACTTCGTGCTGACGACCGGCTTCCTCGTCTGGCTCTACCTGCGCCACAACGAGAACTTCTATTTCGTCCGCAACATGTTCCTGGTCGCGATGGCGCTGGCCCTCATCGGCTACACGCTGGTGCCCACCGCCCCCCCGAGGTTCTACGAGGAGCTCGGATTCGTCGACACGCTCGATCAGGTCTCGCGTCAACCATGACTCGGCGATGGTCCAGATGTTCGTGAACCCGTACGCGGCCATTCCGAGCATGCACTGCGCGTTCGCGCTGATGATCGGCGTGACCGGCGCGATGGTGGCCCGCCACCGTGCAACGCGGTTCTTCTGGGCCCTCTATCCGCTGCTGGTCCTGTTCGTGGTCATCGTCACCGGCAACCACTTCTGGATCGACGGTGCGATCGGCTGGATGGTGGCCGGCCTCGCCGCCCTGACCGCTGTTCAGATCGCTCGCGTGCGACCATCCTGGTCGTGGCGAACCGCGACGGCTTGAGCCGCGAACGCTCGCGGGCGCGCCTTTATGGGGAGCCCGCACTGATTGCAGCCGCCGCCGCGGCTATCTACCTGATCCTCCAGCCCTCGAGCCCGGATCACGCCGCGCAGACGTTCCGGTCGGGCCTCTTCGAGGCGGAGGGGTTGTCCGTCTGGAACAACCTCTGGTTCGGCGGCCATCACACGCCCGGCTACAGCGTCCTCTTTCCCTTCCTCGCCTCCCTGGATCGGAGCGCGCACCGTCGGAGTGCTGGCCGTGATCGCGGCCGCTGTCCTGTTTGCGGGCATCGCTGACCGGCGCTGGGGAGACCGGGCACGTCTCGCCATCATCTGGTTCGCGGCCGGCGCCTCCGTCAGCCTCTTCACCGGCCGCCTCTCGTTCGCGCTCGGGACGGCGATCGCCCTGGGGGCCGTCTTTGCGGCCCAGCGCGGCTGGCGAGTGCTCGCGCTCACCCTGGCGGTGGCGTGTCCGCTGGCCAGTCCGGTCGCCGCGCTGTTCCTGGCCTGCGGTGGAGCTCGCGTACTCGCTGGCGGAGCGGACCCTCAGCGGACTGAAGCTGGGTGCCGCCGCGATCGGCGGCGCGATCCTGCTCACCCACATGTTCCCGGAGGGCGGGACGGAGCCCTTCGTCGCGAACAGCTTCAGACCGGCGATCGCCATGGCCATCGCCGTGCTGATCCTGATCCCGCGAGAGGAGAAGCTGTTGCGGTACGGGGTGGCCGCCTACGCCCTCGCCCTGACCGCCGCCTTCCTCGTGGACAGCCCGATGGGCGGCAACGCGACCCGCATGGGCTCGCTGATCCTCGGCCCGGCCCTCGCCGTCGGGGCGTGGCAGCAGCGGCGCCTCGCGATTGCGCTGGTGGCGCCCCTGCTGCTGATCTGGCAGTGGTCCCCGGTGGTGCGCGACCTGGAGTCGGTCCGTGCGGAGGCCTCGGTCGAGGCGGACTACTACTCCTCCGTGCGCACGTTCCTGCTCGAGGACATGAAGCAGACCGGCGAGCGCTACCGGGTCGAGGTGCTCCCCGTCGAGAGCCACTGGGAGGCCGCCCACATTCCGCGCGGGATCTACATCGCTCGCGGCTGGGAGCGCCAGCTCGACCGTAAGCTCAACGCCCTCTTCTACGAGGACGAGGCCGGCCCGCTGACACCGACCGCGTACCGCTCCTGGCTCGACGAGCTCGCGGTGGGGTACGTGGCGATTCCGCACACCGAGCTGGACTACGCGGGGAAGGCCGAGGCGCGGCTCATCTCGCAGGGCGGCGTGCCGTACCTGAAGCGGGCCTTCGTCAATCCCGATTGGACCGTCTACCGGGTTCAGGACCCGCGCCCCCTGGCGCAGGGGGTGGGCGAGATGGTGAAGATGAAGCCCGATGGCTTCGTGGTCAGGGCGGATTCCGCGGGCACCGTCCTGGTCCAGGTGCGCTGGACCCGCTACTGGAAGATCAACGGAGGGCTACGGCTGCGTCGAGGAGTCCGCAACGGGGATGACGCGCGTCGTCGCGGCCGAGCCCGGGTTGATCAAGGTCGGCGTTGACGTTTCGCCGCTGCGGCTCCTCGGCGGGGGAGAGCGCTGCTCCGGCGAGCCACTGTCCACCGGCGCCGAGGAGCAGGCCGAGCCCTTCGGTCCGTGAGCGTCCTCGGGTCGGTGCGCCGGCTCTTCCCGAGGGGACCCCGCGACGCCCTGATCCAGCTGCTCGTGATCGCCGGCGCCTACGTGCTCTGGCGCTACGCCCGGGGGGCCGTCGACGGCTCGGCCTCGGAGTCGATTGCGCACGCTCGGGATCTCGTCGACGCGGAGCGCTGGATGGGCCTCTACATCGAGCCGGACGTCCAGGACTGGGCCCTCGAGCACGGCTGGCCCGCCGACGTCGCCAACTGGGTCTACTCGAACGTCCACTTCACGGGCAGCTGGCTCGCCCTCGCCGCCATCTACTTCTGCTTTCGCGACAGCTACGGGTTCGTGCGCAACACGGTGATCGCGGCCATGTTCATCTCCTTCCTGGGCTACTGGCTCTACCCGACGGCGCCGCCGCGGTTCGTCGAGGACCTCGGGATCATCGACACGATCGCCACCGCTGCCGGCGAGCCGCCCGAGATCAGCTCGAGCGACCCCTACTTCAACCCGTATGCAGCCGTACCGTCGATGCACGTCGGCCTCTCGACTATCTTCGGCGTCTCACTTGCGCTCTTGGTCCGTCCCCTTCCGCTCAAGGCGCTGTTCCTCTGCTACCCGCTCCTCTTCAACTTCGTCGTGATCGCGACCGGCAACCACTTCTGGCTCGACAGCTTCTTCGGCTTCCTCACCGCCGTGATCGCGGCGGCGGTCGCCTATGGGCTCTCTCGGCTGAACCCCGATTGGTCCTTCCATCCACGTCGGGCCCGCCCCTGGCGATCCGGCCCGATCGGTCGAGCGCTCAGACGCCGAGAACCGAGGTCCCGTGAGCACGCCGCCTGAGCGCCGGGCGCCCGCCTCCTCGCCCGAGCCCTTCTCGGAGACCGTCCGAAATCGGCTGATCGAGTCGCGGCTGACCCCGAACGCGATCTCCATGGTCGGCCTGCTGGGCAACCTGGCCGCCGCCGTCCTGATCTGGGAGGGCTACTACTTCCTGGGCGGGGTCGCCTTCATCCTCGGCTCGGTCATGGACACGCTGGACGGCCGCTACGCGCGGGCATCCGGCAAGGGCACCCTGTTCGGCGCCTTCCTGGACTCCACCCTGGACCGGGTGGAGGAGGGAATCGTGCTCACCGCTGTCGCCTACCGATTCGCCCTCGACCGGGGATGAGTTCGCCGCCGCCATGTGCGTGGTCGTCGTGCTCGGCTCGCTGATGGTCAGCTACACCCGGGCACGGGCCGAGGCGCTGGGCGTCGAGTGCAAGGTCGGTATCGCCACACGCGCGGTCAGAGTCGTCATACTCTCCGCGGGTCTCGTGTTCGCGAAGGGAGCCGGCGTGTTCGACATCGAGCTGCTGGCACCCGCCATCTACGTGATGGCTGCCCTGACCGCCTTCACGGTCTTTCAGCGCGTCTGGCACGTCCGGAACGCACTCAAGACCGCCGGCGGCGGGGCACCTTCCCCGGATCAGGCGTCACCTGCCTCCGGCGACGTGTAACCCCCGAGCCCCGCAAGTGTCGTTTCAATCCCACTCTCTTTGATCCAGGAGGATCCTTCGCAATGAGCGTCAACGGTAAGGCCAATGGAGCGCGTCGCAACGGCGCCCCGGACGACAAGGTTCGCGTCGCCATAGTCGGCGTCGGCAACTGCGCCAGCTCTTTCGTGCAGGGGGTCGAGTACTACAAGGACGCCGACCCGGCCGAGCAGGTTCCCGGCCTGATGCACGTCGATCTCGGCGGCTACCACGTCAGCGACATCGAGTTCACCGCAGCCTTCGACATCGACGCCGACAAGGTCGGCAAGGACCTCTCCGAGGCGATCTGGTCCGGCCAGAACAACACGATGAAGTTCTCCGACGTGCCGAACCTCGGGGTCAAGGTCCACCGCGGCATGACCCACGACGGCCTCGGCAAGTACCTCAAGCAGAAGATCAAGAAGGCCCCGGGCGAGACCGCCGACATCGTCGGGATCCTGCAGGACACCCAGACGGACGTGCTGGTCTGCTACCTGCCGGTCGGCTCCGAGCAGGCGACCAAGTGGTACGTCGAGCAGGCCCTGGCCGCCGGCGTCGGGTTCGTCAACTGCCTTCCCGTCTTCATCGCGCGCGAGGACTACTGGGACAAGCGCTTCAAGGAGGCCGGGCTGCCCATCATCGGCGACGACATCAAGTCTCAGGTCGGCGCCACCATCGTGCACCGGCAGCTTGCGAGGCTGTTCGCCGACCGCGGCGTGCGCATGGAGCGCACCAGCCAGCTCAACGTCGGCGGCAACATGGACTTCTACAACATGCTCGAGCGCGAGCGGCTGGAGTCCAAGAAGATCTCCAAGACCAACGCGGTCACCTCGATCATGGACCACGAGCTGCCCGCTGACGACGTCTACATCGGCCCCTCGGACTACGTCCCGTGGCTCACCGACCGCAAGTGGGCGCACATCCGCGTCGAGGGCAAGTCCTTCGGCGACGTGCCGCTCAACGTGGAGCTGAAGCTCGAGGTCTGGGACTCGCCCAACTCCGCCGGCATCGTGATCGACGCCGTCCGGACGATCAAGCTGGCCCTGAACCACGGCATCTCCGGCCAGCTGGACGGCCCCTCCAGCTACCTGATGAAGTCCCCGCACAACCAGCGCCCCGATGCCCAGGCGCGGGAGGACACGGAGGACTTCATCGACAAGTACGCGCGCCAGCGCGGCCTGCCCGAGGCAAGCAAGGCAAGAAGAAGAAGGCCAAGGGCAAGAAGCCAAGGCGAAGGCGGAGGCCTCGCTCGCAATTCAGCTCGTCGGCGAGCCGCGCCCTCCGCGGCGCTTTCTCCTCCGCGGCACCTATGCTGCGCCGGCTCGGCCGGTCTCTCGATCGCCCAGGTCAGTCCCCACCCCTGGGAGGCGCGGCATGAGATCACCGAGTTCGTCCGCCGCACCTCCGAGGAGCTGGTCGGGCGCGGGCATCGGGTGCTGGTCCTGGCGCCGTCCGAGGCGCGGGCCGCGGTCCGCGAGTCGCGCAAGGCGATGCGGGCCGCCTCGGAGGACCCCTCCTCGCTCTTCTCGAAGGGCGAGCCGCGCGTGCTGGCGATCGGGCAGAGCATTCCGCTGCCGACGGGCCGCGGCGGCGGCCGGCGCCGATCCCTCTCGACATCAACCGGGCGCTCGCGGGGCTGCTGGAGGCGCTCCCGCTCGACGTCGTCCACGTGCACGAGCCGTTCGCCCCGAGTCCCGGCTCGGCGGCGCTGCGCCACTCGCATTCGCTCAACGTCGCGACCTTCCACGAGCCCGCGGAGCGGGTGCTCTCCACCCAGGTGGCGAGGATGCTGGTGGAGACCTTCTTCGGGCGGATCGATGCCCGCACGGCGAGCAGCGAGGCGACCGGGGCCTGCTGGAGCGCTTCTTCCCCGGCGCCTACGAGCTGATCCGGCCGGGCGCCGAGGTGGCCGAGCCGGCCCTGGAGAAGCCCCCGCCCGGGCGGGTCAGGTTCGTCCACATCGCCGAGTGAGGAGCGGGGGGCGATGCGGCTGTTCCTGCGGTCGCTGAGGAAGCTGCCCGAGGAGCTCGACTGGGAGGCGGTGATCTGGTTCGACGGGCCGGCCGACCCGCTCGCCACCGCCAGCCGCCGGCTGCGGGAGCGGGTCCGCGTCGTCCGGCCGCGCGACGGGGAGCCCGAGCGATTCGTCGCCGGGGCGGACGTGGTCTGCCTCGCTTCGGGAGGGGTGCGGACCGCGCCCGGGCTGATCCGCAAGGCGTTCGCCGCCGGTGCGGTCCCCGTCGCATCGGACCTGGAGATCTACCGCGAGCTGCTGGGGGACGGCGAGCGCGGGCTGCTGTTCCCGATCGGAGACATGCGCACGCTGCGGGCGCAGCTCGCCCGGCTGGGGACGGATGCGGGCCTGCGCGAGCGGCTCCGGGACGCCGGCAAGGCGAGCCCCGAGGGCCGTCCCTGGACGGAGGTCACGGACGGGCTCGAGGAGGTCTACCGGCAGCTGGTGGGGAGGCGCCACGACCCGGCGGGGAATGCGGAGGTGCGGCGCCGCCTCTCGGGCCGGGAGTTCATCCACTGCGATCTGCACATGCACACCGACCACTCCCCCGATTGCGCCACCCCGGCCGAGGTCCTCCTCGAGACCGCCAAGGAGCGGGGGCTGGGGGCCATCGCCATCACCGACCACAACGAGATCTCGGGAGCGTTCGAGGCCGTGGAGATCGCCGAACGCATCGGCGGGATCAAGGTGATCCTCGCCGAGGAGGTGAAGACCGCGCACGAGGGGGAGGTGATCGGGCTGTTCCTCCAGGAGAAGATCGAGCGCGGGATGTCGCTGGCGGAGACGATCGCCGAGATCCGCCGCCAGGGGGGCCTCGTCTATGTGCCCCACCCCTTCGACCGGCTTCACTCGGTCCCGGACTACGAGCACCTGCTGAAGGTGGTGGACGAGATCGACATCCTCGAGGTCTTCAACCCGCGGATCGCGATCTCGTCCTTCAACGAGGAGGCGGTGCGGTTCGCTCGCAAGTACGGGATCGTCCCCGGGGCGGGATCGGACAGCCACGTCGCCCAGGGACTCGGCAGCGTGATGATCAGGTTGCGGGATTTCGAGGGGCCGGAGGAGTTCCTGGAGTCGATGCGCGCCGCCGACATCGTCCGCAAGCACAAGAACCTCGTCTACGTCCAAGCGCTCAAGTTCCTCCAGACCAGCGGCGGACGGGGAGGGCGCTCGCTCGCGGAGCGGGACGGCGGGGGCTCCTCCCGCCGCGGGTCGGCCCGCAGCCGGCGTCGCAGCGCGAGCAAGAGTTGATGCACGCACAAGGGGCCGGGGCAGGCCCGAAGAAAACGCAAGTCCCCGTGTCTTCCCAGACCACCGACGACGAGATCCGCGAGAAGTACCTCGAGCGCGCGATCCGCGAGCTCAACGACCTCGGCCACGACCTGTCGGCCTGTGGCGATTGCCCGCGCGGCAACGTGATGCCGGTGCAGGGCTCGGGGCACCCCCAGGCGGACATCATGATGCTGAAGCACGCCGCGACCCCGGCGGAGATCGAGGAGGGGGTCGCGTTCTACGGGCGGGCCGGCAACGCGCTGATGAAGAGCTTCAAGCGCCTCAGCATCGACCCGATCGTGGTCTTCGGGACGCTCTGCGCGAAGTGCCCCCTGACCGATCCGAGCCACGCCTCGAGCGAGTGCATCTCGCGCGTGGCGGAGGAGATCGCGATCGTCCAGCCCCGGATGGTCGTCGTCATGGGTCCGGAGGCGCTCGACATCCTGAACGACCTGGAGCTGCCCCTGGCGGACGAGATCGAGCCGCTCGAGGGCGAGATCCAGCGGCTGACGCCGACCATCGACGCCCTCTACGTCCCGGACATCGACGAGTCCTTGGACGAGGTCGGGGCCAAGCAGCGCTTCTGGTCCGCCTTCCGCGTGCTCGGCGAGTGGTACGACCAGCTGCCTCCGTACTAAGCTTTACGCGTCCATGGGGCTGCTTCGGAGATTCGTTTCGCGCCCGCCGGATGAAGGACCCGGTCGACGGCACCGCTCAGGTGGTCGGCAGCACCCAGCCGCCCGATGCGGCGAGCTCGGCGAATGTCAACCTCAATCTCGTGGTTCAGGCCGACGGGGTCCCCGCGACCGCGGTCGAGCTCGACTGCATGGCCCCGGTCAAGAAGTGGCCCTTCCCGGGCGCGACGCTCCCGGTCACCGTCGACCGTGACGATCCGACGAAGGTCAAGATTCGCTGGGACGACATCCCGGAGTGCCGGTGACGTCGCCAGCGAGCAGGCCGCGGCTCTCGCCGCCCAGCTCAACCAGGGCGGTGCTGCGGGTCAGGCCGTCCCGGGTGGCGGCGACGTCAACCAGATCGTCCAGGCCCTGCAGCAGGCGAGCGGCGCCCAGGTCAACGTGGAGGGCGGCGGCGCGGGCGCGGCCGGCGGGGACGACCAGGTCTCCCAGCTCGAGCGCCTGGCGAAGCTGAAGGAGTCCGGTGCGCTCACCGACGCGGAGTTCGAGCGCGAGAAGGCGCGCATCCTCGGCCAATAGCCACCGCGGTGCGCCACTAGGATCCGCAGGCATGGACCTCGAAGAGCGCACCATCGAGCAGCTTCCGGACCGCTGCCAGAACTGCGGCGCGACTCTGACGGATGCGGAGAAGCAGACGGCTCTGACCGAGGGATCCGCCTCCGGCGCGGTGCTCTGCGCGATCTGCACCGCGGAGGTGGTCCCGCTCGACGAGTCGGACGCCGAGGCCGGCGAGCCCGCCGGTTAGCGGCGGCGCTTCACCCGCTTCACGCGGCAGTCGGGGCCGTTGGCGCGTCCTGTCTTCGGCGGCCGCACGGTGACCGAAACCTGCTTGCGGCGGGGGCAGGCGACGACCCGCAGGGTGCGGGCGTTCTTCCGGCGATGCCAGGCCCGCTCCCTTCAGGTCCACCTTGTAGCCCTTCGGATAGTGGATGGCCGGGACGAAGACCTCGGTGCGGAACGGCTTGCGCCTCACCGGGACACGCTTCGGGACGAACTTCCGTCCCGATGGGCCAGTCGTGGCGTAGGTGAAGGTGAACCGCTTGGTCTCGGGATCGAAGTCGAAGCCCTTCGGGGTGCCTGAGGTCAGCTGCGGGTAGGGACGAGCGAGGATCGCGAGCTTCTCGTGTTTGACGTTGGCGCCGGTCGGGGGCTGGTCGGGATCGGTGATCAATCCCTGGACGCCCGGCCCGGTGGTGGTCGGGTCGTCGCACTCGCAGTAGTGCCAGTACTGCCACGAGATCATGTGGGTGTCGGCGGACTCGACGTTCCGGTCGATCGTCGGCAGGTCGTTGGTGGCGCCGAACTCGCTCATCAGCAGTGCGTCGCCGGTTTCCTCCGCTCGCCTGTCGGCGTTGTCGAAGACGATCTCCTCGAGCTCGGGACAGCCGGACACGGGAGTGACGGAGAGGCTCAGCGACCCGGCGATGCAATACACGTGGAAGCTGAAGCCGGTCTGCGGGTCGGGAAGATCGGGATGAGCGGAGTCGGCACCGAAGTTGAAGAGCACGTTCGGCTCGTACCAGACGAGCTTCTGGCGCTCGACCTCCCGGATCCGCCCCAGCACCTTCTGGTGGAACGGCCCGAGCATCTGGCCGTCGAAGGCCGGGCATCCGGGGGTGGGGTTCGCGCACGTGGGCCACGGGGTGCCGGGCCACGGCTCGTTCAGGAGGTCGTAGCCCATCGTGTGCCGTCGGGCCTTGAAGCGCTGGGCCACCCGGCGGAAGGCCGCCGCGTAGCGATCCTGCATGCCCGGGCCGCCCGGGTCCCCGACGCCGACGGCGTTCGCCCAGAAGTTGTCGAACGCTCGGATCAGCGCCGGATTCAGGAAGTAGTTGTTGGGAAAGCCGTACTGCGGATCGGGCGGGATCCCGTCGTCGTTGACCGCCCAGTCCGGCCAGCCCTCACCCTGGAAGCGCTCGTTGTAGAGGTCCTGGTGGAAGTCGAGTTGGCTGAAGATCCGGTGCTTGGCCAGGAGCGCCTCGGTCGCGGCGATCTGGTTGAGGTAGGCCTCGTCGTATCTACCGGGCTGGGGCTCGACCCCGGCGTAGATGAGCCCGACGCGGACGGTGTTGAAGCCGTTGCGGCGCAGGAACGCCGCGTCCTCCGCGCTGAAGCCCGCGGCCGCGGGGTGATACGGCGGCCGCTTGTAGACCATGTTGACCCCGTGCAGGATCACCGTCCGGCCGCGCGCGTCGGTCACCCAGCGGCCGGAGTGCTTCAGCGGCAGTCCCGGAGCGGCCAGGGATGTCGCCGGCAGCACGACCGACACGAGCAGGGCCACAAGCAGCGCCCGGCGCGTCATCACACTCCCGGTGCCGCTGCCTCGGCCACGGTGCACATGTCCTCGATGCTGGCGCTCGCGAGGGCGCGAACCACCGCCGTGTCGAGCGCCCTGTAGCGGGACAGCTCGGTCTGCGCCTCACCCGGCTCCTGGGCCGCGACCCCGACCGTGCCGACCGGCTCGCCGAGGCGGGCGAAGTGGTCCTCGTAGCCCTTGTGCAGCTCCCGGTAGAAGGATTCCTCCTTGACGAGGCGGTCCTCGGCATCGGTCCCGACCGCTGTGCGGACGTAGCCGAAGACGGGTGGTGTCTCACGGCCCGCGTCGGTGGCGCCCGCCTCGACCTGCTTGCGGGCATCGGCGGCGAACTCGGGGGTCATCCAGTTGAAGAACACGCCGTCCCACTCGGCCCCGCCGAACGCGCACATCTTCGGGCCCATCGCGGCGAGCACGAGGCGGATCCCCGGCAGCGCCTCGCGCAGGACGGGGAGCGCGCCGCGCATGGTGGTGAGCGGCTTCTTGGTGAACCCCGCTCCCACGCCGAGCCAGAGCCGCTCGCGATCGAGCTCGAGCCGGTCGATGTCGGCGGCGATCTCCTCGGGGCCATGGCGGTCGAGGGCGATCACGGCCACGCCGAGCTCGATCCGATCCGCACCCTTGGCGAAGTCGGCGAGCGTCTCGAGGCCCTTGGCGGCGGGGTGGTCGTTCGACCACATCGAGGCGAAGTCGAGCTCCTGGCAGCGACCCGCGAGCGGGCTGGCGACCTCGGGATCCAGGCCCGCGGCGACTCCGAATCCTCGCTGTTGGGTCATGTCCTCTCGAGCAGGGCCACGCACTCGATGTGCGGGGTCTGGGGGAACATGTCTACGGGCTTCACGCGGCGCAGCCTATAGCCGGCCTCCTCCAGCTGTGCCGCGTTCGGAGCCAGCGTCGTCGGGTTGCAGGAGACGTAGACGATCCGAGGGGCCTCGCACTCGATCAGGCGCCGGACGACCTTCTTGGACAGGCCGGCGCGGGGAGGGTCGACGACGACGAGGTCGGGAGATCCGGCCTCCTCCAGCAGCGGGCGGATCGCCTTGCGGGCGTCGCCCGTGCGGAAGCGGGCGTTGCCGATGCCGTTGAGCTCGGCGTTCTGTTCGGCGTCCGAGATTGCCTCCGGCACGAGCTCGATTCCCCAGACCTCGTCCGCCGATCTCGCCATCACCAGAGAGAGCGTGCCGATGCCGCAGAAGAGGTCGAAGACCCGTCCGCCGCCGAGGCCGGCCATCTCGACGGCGATGCCGTAGAGGCGCTCCGCCATCTCGGTGTTCGTCTGGAAGAACGCGCGGGGGGAGATCCGGAAGCGAAGGCCGCAGAGCTCCTCCTCCAGGTACTCGGCGCCGAGCGCTCCGGTCGGGCCGTCGGTGCCGCTTCCGGGCCCCTCGACGATCGTGTGGAGGTCCACCGGCGGCCGAGGGATCTCGGCGGGGGAGGTGACGAGACGGGTCTGGAGCTGTCCCGTCCGTATTCCCTCCCGGACGACGAGGTTGCGCAGGATCCCGTCCTGCGTGCGGCGGTCGTACGCGCTGAGGCCCTGCTCCCGCGCCCATGATCGGATCTCGTTGCGGCGGGCGTTGTTCGCCTCGGACGCAAGCAGGCAGTCCTCCGCGTCGACAACCCGGTCCCACCGGCCGCGGGCGTGGAACCCGAGGATGGGCTGACCCTCCGCGTCCTCCCCGAACGAGTACTCGAGCTTGTTGCGGTAGCGCCAGCGCTCGCCGGCGGGCTCGATCGGCTCGAGCTCGTAGCCGGAGAGGTGCCCCAGGCGTCCGAGCGCGTCCTCGACCTGCGTCTGCTTCTGGCGAAGCTGCTCCTCGTACGCGAGGCCCTGCCACGGTGCGCCGGGACAGGGCTCGCCGCCGTGGTCGCAGCGGTCCGGGACCCGGTCCTCGCTGGGCCGGAGCAGCTCGACGGTCCGCGCCTCGGCGTAGTGGCGCTTGCTCTTCGTGACGGCGGCGCGCACGCGGTCGCCGGGCAGCGCCCCGGCGACGAAGACGACGTAGCCATTGCGGCGTGCCACCCCCTTGCCGCCGTAGGCGAGGGAGTCGATCTCGAGCTCGAGCTCGTCGTTGGGCCGGGGGCGTTCGGCTGCGGGGGCGGCGTCGGTCATGGGCTCAAGTTAGCTGCCCCGGGTCGCTGCCCACGACCGGGTGGGCCGAGATAGGATTCCGCCGCAATTTGCGGTGAACCGCGACGAGGAGGTTCAAGTGGAATCAGGTTCTGGCGGCCTTCGGGACAACGTTCAGAAGGCGATCGAAGATCTTCGCTCCGCGGGCGAGAAGGCGACCGGCGACGTGCGCTCCCAAATCGACTCGGCGGTCGCTCGGCTGCGCGACGCGTCCGGTGACGTGAGCTCGAAGGCCCAGGACCAGGTTTCGTCCTGGCGCGACACGCTCGAAGGCGCGACCGAGGACGTGCGCAAGGAGCTCGGCAAGCTGGGCGTGCGGGCGCAGAGCTCGCTGGAGTCGCTGGAGGAGCTCGCCAAGGAGCTCGACGAGCGCCGCAAGTCGCTCGGCGGCGGCAGCGGCACCAGCAAGTAGGTCCGCGCTACTTCCCCGGCACACCACGCCCGGGGGGCGGGAGACCGGCCTGCGGCCGGACTTCCTAATCAGCCTCGAGCTGGCGGTCGACGGCGCGCAGGACTCCCTTGCGCGCCTTGCTGCCCTTCTCGTACTCCCGCACCTTGCGCAGCTCGGCGCGGGTCAGATCCTGAAGCCGGTGGTCGATCTGGCCGACGTTGAGCTGGTCGTAGGCCGTGATCGGGAAGCCGGTTCCGCTGAGTGCCCGCCGGCGGGCGCGGTCGGCGGTCGCCAGGGGCCGCTCGACTGCCTGCACCGCGCGCTTGCGCGGCTTCTCGGTGCGTGAGCCGACCTCCTTGCGGGCGCGCTCGGCGGCGTCGCTGATCTCACGCCGGGCGCGGTCGGCGGCCCGCTCCGCAGTGCGGCGAGGGGTGGCGGTGCGCTCCTCGACCTCGCTGCGCGCCTGGTTCACGAGGCGCTCGACCTGACCGATGATGCTCTCGGTCCGCTCGCGGCCGCGGGTGACCAGCCTGCTGACGAGGTCCTCGGCGTCGCCGCGCGTCATCCGGCCCCGCTTGACGGCGTCGTCGACGACCTCCTGCAGCCGGTCGCGCGAGATCGTGACGCTCTTCTCGAGCGCGTCGCGGAACGACTGGACCGTCAGCTCCGCGCGCGAGTCCGCGCCCTCGACCTCAGCGGCGTCGGCTGCTGCGGTCTTGGCCGGGGCGGTCTTTTTGGCGGTCGAGCTCTTGGCCTTCTTGCCGCTGGACTTCTTCGCGCCGCTCTTCTTGGCGCTCGCGGACTTCTTGCCCTTGCTCTTGGACTTCTTCGATTTGCTCTTCGGCTTTTCTGAGGCCATGTTGCGGCGAGTCTACCCGGCGTGACCCCGGCATATGCAGGGGTTTACGCAGATCCGGGTACCGACATGACGCGCTCGACCGGAGCGTGGTCCGAGAGGCGGACGGCGAGCCCCTCGTTGAGAACCTCCCTGGCGGCCGGCTCCCACACGGTGGGTGGTCCGGCGTCGGCGCCCCAGACGAGCAGATGGTCGAGCGCGTCGTCCGCGGTCGCGCCGGTGAGGCCGTAGTTCTGGGCGAGCACGTTGAAGACGGCTGTGCGGCCGGGCCGGAGGTTGAAGTCACCGCCGAACACGAGCGGCACGCCGCCGGCCCACTCGAGCGCAGTCTGGGCCGCCCGCACGACCTCGCGCTCGGCGAGACCCTGATGCGTGCTCAGGTGCAGGCTTGTGACGCAGACGCGGGTACCAAGCCGGGCGAAGGCCATTGTGCGGCGCTCGGGCAGGTGGCGAAGGGTCTCCGTGGCGAAGTCCACTATTCCCCCGGCGGAGGGACGGGCGAGGACCGCGTTGCAGCCGCCCTCCCAGGAGCCGATCAGGTCGGGGTTGCGGCGCGCGATGGCGCTGGTCAGAGGCAGCAGCCAGTTGCGCGAGGTGAGGGAGCGGCGAACGTCGGCGCCGCAGTCGCGCGCAAGCGGGTCGGTCCAGCGCGGCGGGCATTCCTGCAGCAGGGCGACGTCCCAGGACACGTCGGCCAGCACGTGGGCGAACTCCTCGTAGAGGTCGCGGTTGACCTGGATATGGGTGTCGTTGCGCTCGGGCCGGCGGCGCAGGCGTGACCGCGCCGTGACGAGATCCCGGTCGGGTGGAGCGTCCCGGCCGTGGAAGAGGTTCCAGGTGAGGACCCGGATCTCGGTCACGGCGCGCCTCCTGCCTTGCGGGAGTTCATGGGAGGGGCCGTAGTATCGGCGGCTTCCGAATGGCCCGTCACTTCCTCACCGGCGAAGAGCTCGAGCGCGACGAATTGCTCGCGCTGCTCGATCGCGCGTCCGAGCTCAAGGCCGGCCGCGACGAGGGCGAGGGCGCCGACGCGCTGCGGCACCGATCGATCGGTCTCCTCTTCCAGCGCCCCTCGACCCGCACGCGGATCTCGTTCGAGGTCGGCGTGGCCGAGCTGGGAGGGATGGCGGTCGTGCTGCGCGCGGACGAGCTCCAGCTCTCGCGCGGCGAGTCGCTGTCCGACACCGGTCGGGTGCTGTCGCGCTACCTGCACGCCATCGCGATCCGCAGCGGCTCACATGACGACGTCGCCGAGCTGGCGGGCTCGTCCGGCGTCCCGGTGATCAACGCGCTCACCCCGCTCCACCATCCCTGCCAGGTCCTCGCGGACCTGCAGACGCTGCACGAGCGCTTCGGGCCACTCGAGGGGCGGAAGCTGGCCTACTTCGGCGACGGCAACAACGTCGCCCGCTCCCTGGCGATCATCGGACGCGCCGTCGGGCTCGAGGTCGTGATCGCGGCACCCGAGGGCTACCGGATCGAGGACGGGCTGGCCGAGCAGACCGAGGACCCGAAGGCGGCTGCGGAGGGGGCGGACGCGCTCTATACCGACGTCTGGGTCAGCATGGGTGACGACGCGGAGGCCGAGCAGCGCCGCAGGGACCTGGCGCCGTTCCAGCTCAACGAGGACCTGCTCGCCGCCGCCTCGGATGGCGCCATCGTCATGCACTGCCTACCGGCCCATCCCGGCGAGGAGATCACGGAGGGCCTGCTCTACGGCGACCGCTCGGCGGTCTGGGACCAGGCGGAGAACCGCCTCCACGCCCAGAAGGCGCTGCTGGAGCTGCTCGTAAAGAGCTAAGGGCGCTCGTACACTTTGCGCGGCGGCCCCGTGGTGTAACGGTCAGCACGCGAGGTTTTCAACCTCGAAGAGCCGGGTTCGACTCCCGTCGGGGCTATAGAGAACAGCGACGCAGGCTCAATTCTGAAGCGATTCGCTAGTCCGACGGCAGGCCCGGGGTCGGCTGGCCCCGCGGGCCTCCGCCGCAGGACCTGGCTGCTTCCGCTATCGCGCGGCCGCGGGCCGCGTAGCCGGAGGGCGTGGCATGGACGCCGTCGCCGGCGAGGAAGCCGGGGTTGCCGGCCACCATCGCGCGCCAGTCGACCACGAAGAAGTTCGGGACCGTGGCAGCCGCGTTGGCGAGCACGCGGTTGTAGCCCGAGTAGCTCACCCCGTTGTATGGCGGCCGCACGATGTTGACCCAGATCACGCAGCGGCTCGGGCCGGCGGCATCGATCACCGTCTCCACATGTCCCTGGAAGGTGCCGGTGGCGCTCGGGTCGTCGTTGGTGCCGAGGCTCACCGCGATCACGCCGGGGAGGTTCCCCCTCGAGGTGATCTCCGCCACCCCGTCAGAGGTCGGCTTCGAGGTACGCGCGAGGTGCTGCACGTTCCAGCCGGGCAGTGCAGCCTCGACGTGGGCCTGGGAACCCACCGCCAGCGAGTCGCCGACGACGAGCAGGCTGCCCGACCCTCCGCCGCCGGTCGCGGGTGGCGGCTCGGTGTGCGTGGCGGGAGGAATTTCCGCCTCGGGCTGGGATGTCGTCGAGGCGGGCTGCGCCGGCGCCCCGGCGACCGAGAGCGCGCTCAGCAGCAGGAGGACCAGGTCCTTCATCGATCCGAACGCTAGTGGTCGGCCGGGTCGCTCCGCGCCGGGCCGCTAGCCTGCGCCGCCCGTGCAGCCGGAACTCGACCTCGGCCCGCTCACCCTCCAGACGTTCGGAATCTGCTTCGCGCTCGCCTTCCTCGCGGCGGGGGCGCTGGTCGGGCTGCGCCTGAAGGAGCTCGGCCGGCCCGTGGACTGGGCCTATGAGATCGGCTTCTCCGCGCTCGTGGGAGGGTTCATCGGCGCCCGGCTCAACTTCCTGCTCGAGCACTGGGACGACGTCTCCGACGACCTGCTCGGGAGCGCCTTCTCCGGCTCCGGACTGACCTGGTACGGAGGCGCCGTCGGCGGTGCCATCGGTGTCTTCCTCTGGGCCTGGTACCGCGGCTACCTCGGCACCGCCCTGCTCGACCTCTGCGCCCCGGCGCTCGCGCTGGGCTACGCCATCGGCCGCATCGGCTGCCAGCTCTCGGGCGACGGCGACTACGGCAAGGAGTGGAACGGACCCTGGGCGATGGCCTATCCCGACGGGACCGAGCCCACGACGCAGGAGGTTCATCCGACACCGGTCTACGAGACCCTGGCGATGGCGCTCGTCGCCTACGTCCTCTGGCGCCTCCGGAACCGGCTCACCGGCGGGCTCCTCTTCGCGCTCTACCTCGTCCTCTCCGGCCTCGAGCGCTTCCTGGTCGAGTTCATCCGCCGCAACGAGGACGTCGCCCTCGGGCTCACCGAGGCTCAACTGATCAGCGTCGTGATGGTCGTCGCGGGCGGCATCTGGCTCGCCCGCGGACTCGGCCGCTCCCCGGCCGCCGCCACCTGAGCGGCGGGCCTAGGCCGACCGCAGCAACCCGCCGTCGAGCGGGATCACCGCCCCGGTCAGGTAGCCGGCGCGCTCCGAGGCCAGAAATGCGACCAGATCGCCGTACTCTTCCGGCGTCCCGAGCCGCGCTGCGGGCACGTCCTCTCGCGCCCTCGCCTCCGCCGCCTCCAGCGAGCCATGGTTGTCCGCAAGGCGATCGGTGGCGAAGCGTCCCGTAGCCACCGTGTTGACCGTGACGCCGTCGGCGGCCACCTCCCTCGCGAGGGTCTCGAGCAGCCCGCGCGCGGCCATCCGATTGGCGTTCGAGAGCGCCAGCCCGGGGATCGGCTCGACGATCGAGGTGGACGCCACGTTCACGATTCGCCCCCATCCGCGCTCCCGCATTGCGGGCAGCACCGCCTCGATCAGGGCCTTCGGCGCGAGGACCAGCGAGCGGAAGGCCCGCTCCCACTCCTCGGTGCCGTGGTCGAGCGCGCCTCCCGGCGGAGGCCCGCCGGTGTTGGCGACCAGGATCTCGACCGGGCCCAGCTGTGCCTCGACCTCCCTCGGAAGCTCAGCCATCCGGTCCAGGTCGTCGGTGTCGGCCGGGAACACGGAAACCTCGCCGTCGATCTCGGCGGCGGCCCGATCGAGCCCCTCGCGCGAGCGGGAGGAGATCGCGACCCGCGCTCCCTCACGAGCAAGCGCGCCCGCGATCCCGCGGCCGATCCCCTTGCTGGCGCCCAGCACCAGCGCCACCCGGCCTTCGATTCCCAGGTCCATCCGAGCGGACGACGCTAGCGCTTCTTGCCCCGGGGGCGGCCGGTCTGCATCGCTGGCCGGGTCCCGCATAATTCAGTGGGCGAGGCCTCGGCTTCGCCATACACGCCGCCTCCTCCGCTTCGCGTCCGGGGGCGGCTGCGGGCGGTTAGCTCAGTTGGGAGAGCGCCTCGTTTACACCGAGGAGGTCACTGGTTCGAGCCCAGTACCGCCCACTGCTACTTCGGCTCGTCGCGCTGCGAGCGCTGCGGCAGCAGGGAGCCGGGGCCGGTGAACCGCCCCTCGGGCGACGCCGCTTCCTCGTCCACCCCGACCGGGCGGGAGCCCTTCGGCGTCGTGCGCCGGAGCTCGTGTGCGTCGAAGATCTCGTCGAGGTCCTCGCGGGTGAGGGTCTCTCGCTCCAGCGCGTTCGCCGCGAGGTCGTCGAGGCACTCGCGGTTCAGGTGCATGAGGTGGCGCGCGCGGGCGTAGGCCATATGTGCCAGCTCCTGGGACGCGTGGTCCACCTCGCGCCGGGTCTGGTCGGAGAGGGCGTAGTTGCCGGTGGGCTGGGCCAGCGGAGGGCTGTCCGGGGGCCCCTTGGCGACGGTCATCCCGAACTCGGTGACCATCTGGGCGCAGACCTGGTGGACGCGGATCAGGTCGTCGGCGGCGCCCGAGTAGGCCTCGTCGAAGACCTCCTCCTCGGCTGCGCGGCCGCCGAGCAGGGTGACGATCTCGTCGAGCAGGTGCTTCCGGGAGCGAAGGTAGCGGTCCTCGGCGGGCGAGTGCCCGACGAATCCGAGCGCGGGGCCGCGCGGCACGATGCTGAGGATCTCAGGCGGATCGAGGCCGACGAGCCGGCGGCAGAGAGCGTGGCCGGCCTCGTGGTAGGCGACGATGCGGCGCTCGGTCTCTGTCAGGCGGCGGTTCTGCTGGGAGCCGACCGACTGGCGCAGCAGCGCCTCGTCCAGGTCGGCGCGCATGATCTCCTCGCGCTTGAGGCGCCCCGCGATGATCGCCGCCTCGTTGAGCGCGTTGGCGAGCTGGGCGCCCGTCATCCCCGTCGTCTTTCGCGCGACGTCCCGTAGGTCCACGTCTCCGCCGAGCGGCTTCCCCTTGGAGTGCACCTTCAGGATCGCCTCGCGGCCGTCGCGGTCGGGCGGGGAGACCAGCACCTGCCGGTCGAACCGGCCCGGCCGCAGCAGCGCCTTGTCGAGCTTCTCAACGTTGTTGGATGCCGCGAGCACGATCACCGTGCCCGGATCGCGCTCGAATCCGTCCAGCTCCACCAGGAGCTGGTTCAGCGCCTGCTCGCGCTCGCTCGAGCCGCCGTCGCCGCCGCCGGTGCTGCGCCGGCCGCCCACGGCGTCGAGCTCGTCGATGAAGACCACCGCGCGGCCGGACTCGCGGGCCTCCTTGAACAAACGGCGGATTCGGGCGGCGCCGCGGCCGACGAACATCTCCACGAAGCTCGAGCCTGAGGCGGCGAAGAAGTCGACCCCGGCGTGGGCCGCCACTGCGCGGGCGAGCATCGTCTTCCCGGTGCCCGGTGGGCCATACAAAAGGACTCCGCGAGGTGCGCGCGCCCCGAGCAGCTTGAAGCGCTTGGGGTGCTTGAGCCACTCGGCGACGTCGATCAGCTCCTCCTTGGCCGAGTCGACCCCCTGGACCTCCTCCCAGAGGACCGGCGCCGTGCGGCTGGCCTTCACGGTCTCGGGACGCGTGGACCCCATCGTGTTGCGCAGCAGGATGATGAAGATGGTCAGCAGCCCGAAGGAGAACAGGACACCGAAAACCGGGTACCACTCGAAGGCAAATTCCGTAATTGGGCTTTCGGCGATCGGAAGCAAGGTCATCCTTGAATTCGGGCGCGCGCCACCGTGCGGCGGGCGCGCCTGAGCTACCTATCGGCAGCCCACCCATTGTCCTGAATGAAGCCTGTTCGGGCGGGCGGTCCGGCCCTATGCGCCGGGCTTCACGACCATGTCGAAGATCGTCAGGATCAGCAGGAGGAGCTCGATCCTCGCGACCCAGAGCAGGCGTGAGATCCGGCGCTGCACCTCCGGGTCGTCTGGGCTGCGCTCGGTGGCCAACGCCGCGATCCGTCCCGACTCGGGGCCCAGGAACGCAGAGCCGCTGATGAACGAGATCAGGAACATCGCCAGCCCGGCCGTGAGCCAGAACTCACCGAGATCGAGATCCAGCTCCGCCACCAACCCGAATCCCAGCGCGACGACGGTCAGCGCGATCGGGATGAAGTAGCGGGTCCCCAGCCAGGCGATGTCCGCGATGAAGTCGACCCCTCGCTGGCCCCCGGCCCGCAGGACACGAAGCGAAAGGAACTGAAGCATGATGTTCGCGCCGACCCAGGCGACCACGCCGAGGAGGTGCCCGAACTTCAGCCACTCATAGGTGGTGATTTCCTCCATCGGCCGAGAAACCTAACCGCCGATCCGGCGGCTACCGCCGGCGCTCCTAGTCAGCGAGCCCGTAGAGCAGGGCCTTGCTCTTGTCGTCGGGATCGACCTTGACCTCGAAGCGCTTGCCGGCCTCGTAGTGACCGGAGCCGATCGCGTCCTCGGTCAGGCTCTGGAGCACGGTCGTGTCGTACTTGTCGCCGCCTTCGAGCTCGATCGAGACCTCGATTGCGTACTGCTTGTTGACGCCGGCGTCGATCTTGCCGGTCTCGCCGATCGAGTTGATCGTGGCGACGCCGGGCAGGCCGCTCTGGGCGATCTTGTTGGCCGTCTGCGCGTACTCAACGTCGGCGGCGTCCGGCATGCCCCCGCCAGGCATCCCGCCGCCCTGCTGCGCTGCCTGTTGCGCCGCTTCCTGCGCCTTCTTGATGTTGTCCATCAGGCCCATGCTCTCTCCCTCTTTCCGTGAGTCGTTTGGCGGCGCGCACTCTATTCGCTTCGGATACGTTCCCCCGAAATCCGGACCTAGGAGGCGAGGTTGGACACCACCCAGCTGAAGCGGATCCCGCTGTTCTCGGACGCGCCCGATGACCAGCTCAAGCAGGTCGCGGCCTTCGCCGAGGCCAAGGAGGTTCCCGAGGGCGAGGAGATCCTGAGCGAGGGAGGATTCTCGCGCGAGCTGCTTGCGATCGAGGACGGCAAGGCCGAGGTCCTTCGGGACGGCAAGAAGGTCGCGGAGCTCGGCCCCGGCGACATCTTCGGCGAGGCTGGGATGCTCGACGACGACCTGCGGAGCGCCGCGGTCAAGTCCACGTCGCGCATGAAGCTCATCAGCCTGGGCCACTTCGAGGTCAAGCGGCTGAAGAAGGACGCGCCCGATGTCTACGCCGCCATCGAAAAGCTGGCGGAGGAGCGCAAGAGCAGCGGCTAGGCGATCCGGGTGCGGCGGCTTATTCGCCGCTACGCTGACAGCCCCCGGGGGCGTAGCTCAGTTGGTTAGAGCGCCGGCCTGTCACGCCGGAGGCCGCGGGTTCGAGTCCCGTCGCTCCCGTTCGGATCGCAACCCGATCACCCACTGCCGAGGAGAGATAAATGCTGCTAGCCGCCGAGTACCCGTTCCTGGACATCCTCTGGACCATCGTCATCTTCTTCGCCTGGGTGGCGTGGATCTGGATCGCGATCACCGTCCTCAGCGACGTCTTCCGTCGTGACGACATCGGCGGGTTCGGCAAGGCCGCCTGGGTCGTGTTCGTGATCGTCGCGCCGTTCCTCGGCGTGCTCGTCTACCTGCTCGCCCAGCACGACGGGATGCAGAAGCGCGCCCTGAAGCAGGCCGAGGCCCAGAAGACGGCGTTCGACCAATACGTCCGCGATGCCGCCGGCGGCTCCGCCGGGGAGATCGCCAAGGCCAAGGAGCTGCTCGACAGCGGCGCCATCTCCCAGGCCGAGTTCGATCGGCTCAAGGCCAAGGCGCTCTCGTAAGCCCTACTCCGCGAACGGCGAGCCCGCGTAGAAGAAGAACCAGATTTCGAGCGCGAGCACGGCGGCGAGCACGCATGTGGCTACCACTCGCTCGGGGGCGCTGATCCCGAAGCGGGCCCTGATGTCCTGCACCCGGTCACCGCGCTTCGCTCGGTGCCACGGCGAGGTCTGCCCCGCGAGGCGGGGTCGCCCGGTCAGCTCGTCGTACTTCGCGCTGAGCCACGTGAGCGCCCAGCCGAGCAGGAAGGTGAATACGCCGAGCACGATGAGGACGATGACGACTCCCCTGAGGCTCAGGACCTGGCCGGACTGCGCGTGCGAGCCGATCCAGATGGCGAGCAGGGGCGATCCCGTACACAGGTTGATCGCCACGAGCCCGGTTGCGATGACCAGGGCCAGCCGCTTGAGCGAGAGGTAGGGGGGAGGATCCGGGGCGGCGGGGACCTTCGTCGGCTCCGGTGCCGGAGGTTTTGGGATCGGCCCCCTCTTCGGCTCCGCGCGCATGCCGGAGGGCAGGTCGATTTCGAGCCCGTTGAGCCCGCCATTCAGCCCGCCCGCGAGTGCACGCATCTGCTCGCGGGTGACGACGCTGCTGTGCACCGCCACGGCGTTCTTCTCGCCGGCCTGATGAGCCCTGAGCACCTCGAGGCAGTCCCGCTTGACCGCTGCGTTCCGCGAGGACGCGATCTTCTTCGCGGCCAGGTCCAGCCCGAAGACCGCCTCCGTGCGGCGATAGAGGCCCGTGTCGGGCAGGGTCACCCACAGCGGCCACGAGGGCCCGAGGTGGGTGGCGAGGCCGGCGAAGCCGAGGATCCGCCCGTCGGCGTCCCTGATCGGGAACATCACCCGGGACCGGAAGTGGGCATGGCTGTGCCCCTTCGGGGAGCGATTGACGAGGCCGGAGGCGACCATCTCGTCGACGGAGTAGCCAAGCTCGCCGAGGTGGTCCATCAGGAGGGCGTGACCGACCGGAGCAAAGCCCACTCCGAACGCGCGGACCACCTTCTCGCGCAGGTCTCTCTCGGCGAGCGCGTCGCGACCCGGCCCCGAGCTTTCCACCTCCCAGAGAGAGGCCTCGAAGAACTCGCCGGCGGCCGCCAGCAGGCTCTCGATGCGGTCATCCGTGACCGCCCCCGCGCTGTCCCGCGCTTCCGTGATGAAGGGCATGGTGCCGAACCGCGGGACCCGCGTTCGCCCGTGCGCCTAATCTCAGCCGCAAATGCCTGACCGCTACGACGCGATAGTCATCGGCGCCGGGCCCGCCGGGGAGGAGGCGGCGGGGCGCCTCGCGGACCAGGGCCGCTCGGTCGCCATCTGCGAGCGGGAGCTGGTGGCCGGCGAGTGCAAGTACTGGGCCTGCATTCCCTCGAAGACGCTGCTGCGCTCCGGCGAGGCCATCGTCGCCGCCCGCCAGGTCCCGGGCGCGCGCGAGGCGGTGGGGGGCGAGATCGACGCCGCCGCGGCGCTCGAGTGGCGGAACTTCATGACCAGCGACTGGGACGACACCGACAAGGCCGCCTGGCTCGACGAGAAGGGGATCGCCCTGCACCGCGGCAGCGCCCGCTTCGTCGAGCCCGGCAAGCTCTCCGTCGGCGACGACGAGATCGGCTCCGACCGGATCGTGATCGCCTCCGGTTCCGATCCGGTGATGCCGCCGGTGGACGGCCTCGAGGGGCTGGATGGCCTCTGGACGAACCGCGAGGCGACCGAGACGCAGGAGGTCCCCGACCGCCTCCTGATCCTCGGGGCCGGCCCGGTAGGGGTCGAGCTGGGGCAGGCGTTCGCCCGCCTCGGGTCGAGCGTGGTCATCGTCGAGCGGGACGACCATGTGCTGGCGAAGGAGCACGCGAGCGCCGGCGAGGTCCTGGCGCGGGCGCTGGAGCGCGAGGGGATCGAGCTGCGCCTCGGCGCGACCGCGAAGGCCGCGGCCCGCCATGGCGACGGCTTCTCGCTGACGCTCGAGGGCGGCGAGGAGCTCCGGGGGGACAGGCTGCTGGTCGCGACCGGCCGCAAGCCCCGCAGCTCCGAGTTGGCCCTGGAGAACGCCGGCGTCAGGACCGACGAGCACGGGAACGTCCAGGTGGACGACCGGCATGCGCGCCGCCGAGGGGGTCTGGGCCGTCGGCGACGTGACCGGGATCATGCCCTTCACCCACGTGGGCAAGTACCAGGCGCGGATCGCCGTCGACGACATCGCCGGCAAGAGCCGCTCGCGCGGACTACCGAGCGGTCCCCAGGGTGGTCTTCACCGATCCGCAGGTGGCCGCGGTCGGGGACACCGAGGGCAAGCGGGAGGGGACGAACCCGCTCCAGTCGATCAGCCGCACCTCCACCTACACGCGCGACTACGAGCAGGTCGAGGGCTTCCTGACGCTGTTCGCGGACGACACGAAGCTCACCGGCGCGGTCGCGGTCGGGCCCGAGGCGGGCGAGTGGCTGGGCCAGGCGACCCTGGCCGTCCGCGCGGGCGTGCCCGTCGAGCTGCTGCGCGACACGATTCAGCCCTTTCCGACGTTCTCCGAGGCCTTCGTCAACGCCCTGATCGACCTCGACGCCTGAGCGCCTGCCGCCGGGTACCTTGCGCGCGGTGACCGCCCGCCGCCTGCTCGGCCTCACCGCCTCGCTGCTCGTCCTCGCGCTCGGCCCGCGCCCGCAGCGGCTCAGGACCCCGCCGACCAGCCGCCGTTCGGCGGCGCGGACGTCCCTCCGCGCATCGAGCGCACCGGCGAGCTGACGCCGCCGCCCGGATTCCGCCTCAGCGCGAGCGAGGCACTGCGCATGGCCGTCTCACCGAGGAGCTGCGTGAGCGGGTGGGCGGTCGCGCGAGCTTGCCCGCCCCGGAGTGTTCACCCGAGGCCACACCTGGGAGGTCGTCTTCGGGAGCGAGGGTGCGAGGAGGCAGGCCCTCGTCGTCATCGACGACGCGATCCGGCGAGGTCGATCGACGTCTTCACCGAGGAGCAGGTCGACACCAAGCTCGCCCGCGGCTACGAGGACGCGGTCGCGGGCGACCTGAACGAGTGGTGGTTCTGGCTGCCGCTCTGCCTGCTGTTCGTGGCGCCGTTCTTCGACTTCCGGCGGCCGCTGCGGCTGCTCCACCTCGACCTGCTGGTGCTGCTCGGCTTCAGCGCCTCGCTCTTCTTCTTCAACAAGGGCGACATCGATCTCGGTCCTCGCTGCTCGTCTATCCGGTCCTGGCCTACTTCTTCGCCCGCATGCTGCTCGATGGGCTTCCGGCCCTCCGAGAGCCGCGAGCGGCTGCTGCCGCACGCGAGACGAGCGTGGCTGGTCGCCGGCATCGCGGCGCTCGTCGGCCTCTACGGCTGGTTCACCGTCAGCGAGGCGAAGGTGATCGACGTCGGCGTCGCCGGGGTGATCGGCGCCGACCGGCTGACCGACGGCGACGACATCTACGGCGACGACTTCTCCGAGGGGCTGCCCGAGAGCGGCGACGTGCGCGGCGACGTCTACGGCCCGGTCAACTACCTCGCCTACGTCCCGGCCGAGCAGGCGTTCCCCTAGGAGGAGGAGTGGGACGACGTCCCCGCCGCGCGCGCCGCCGCCGCTCGCCTTCGACCTGCTCACCGCGCTCGCGCTGTTCGCGCTCGGCCGCCGGCTGCGCGCCGGGGAGGAGGGCCGCACGCTCGGCGTCGCGCTCGCCTTCGCCTGGCTCGCCTATCCCTTCACGCTCTACGCGCTCGGCTCCAGCTTCAACGACTCGCTGGTGGCGCTGGGGGTCGGTCTGCTGCCTGCTCGTCCTCTCCTCGGCGCCCGCGCGCGGTGCGGTGGCGGCGCTGGCGCGGGCTGACCAAGTTCGGGCCGCTGGCCCTGGCGCCGCTGCTCGCGGCGGGGACCGGGGACCGGCGGCCGCGGACGCTGCTCGCTCTTCGCCGCTCGCCTTCGTCGCTGACGGCGGCGCTCGTCACCCTGCCGCTGCTCCCCGACGGCGGCCTCAGCGAGCTGTACGACCGCTCGCTCGGCTACCAGGCGTCGCGCGGGTCGCCGTTCAGCATCTGGGGCCAGGCGCCCGTCGCTGGAGCCGCTCCAGACGCGCGTCGAAGGTGTTCGCGGTCGCTGCTCGCGGTCGCGCTCTTCTTCGTCCCCCGCGGCGCACCGCCGTGCAGGTCGCGGCGCTGGCGGCGGCGGTCCTGATCGCGGTCCAGGTGACCGCGCACGCACTGGTTCTACCCGTACGCGGTCTGGTTCGCCCCGCTCGTCGCTGGTCGGCGCTCTTCGCGCGTCCAGCGCGGACCGGAGCGGCGAGCGCTCACGCCTGACGACGCTGAGGTTCGACAGCGCGGAGGCGCGATTTCCGACATCGCGTACAAGGCGATTCCGGGCGCCCAGGCCCGAAGATCCATACCCGAATCCCGGAGAGGGCGGTGGCTGATGCAGGCGATGCGACAGATCGTGGCGTTCGGCGGCGGCGGCTTCTCGATGGAGTCGGGAAACCCGCTGCTCGACGACTACGTGCTCGGCCTCACCGGCGCGCCGGAGCCGCGGGTCTGCTTCCTGCCGACCGCCAGCGGCGACGCCGACCACTACCTGGTCCGCTTCTACAACGCCTTCCGCGACCGGGCGCGGCCCTCGCACATCTCCCTGTTCCGCCGCGAGCGCGGCGTCTCCGAGACATGCGCGCGCACCTGCTCTCCCAGGACCTGATCTACGTCGGCGGCGGCAGCCTGCTCAGCCTGCTCGGCGTCTGGCGCGCGCACGGGATCGACGAGATCCTGCGCGAGGCCTGGGAGGCCGGCGTGGTCCTCTGCGGGCTCAGCGCCGGCTCGCTCTGCTGGTTCGCCGAGGCGGTCAGCGGCTACCACGGCGAGGTCAACCGGGTCGAGGGCCTCGGGCTGCTCTCCCACTCAGCAACGCGGTCCACTACTCCGACGGCGACCGGCGGGCGGCCTTCCACAAGCACCTGCTCGACGGCATGCCGCTCCGGCTACGCCGCCGAGGACGGCGCGGCGCTCCGGTTCGTCGGCGACGAGCTGGTCGAGGTGGTCGCCTCGCGGCCCGAGGCGCGGGCCTACCGGCTCGAGCGGCGCGGGGCCCTGCGTGGTGCGAGACGCGGCTCGCGACCCGCTTCCTCGGCGCCGGTCAGCGCGCGCCGGTGGTGCCGCTGGCGACGGCCCAGTCGCGGCCTGAGCCGGATGGGCGCACGGACGCCGCATCCTCGCCATGCGGCGGGCACGAGTTCAACCGCCGCAGCGGCAACGACGCGATCTGCGACCTGATCGTCGAGCTGGCCGGCGCGGCCGACCCCGCGATCTGCCTGCTGCCGACCGCGAGCGGCGACCCCGAGGACCAGATCGCCAGCTTTCGCCGGGCGTTCGGCGAGCGCGGCTGCGACCCGACGCGCGATCTCGCTGTTCCGGCTCGGCGAAGCGAGCCGGTCGACATCCGCGAGCGACGCTGCTCGCCCAGGACGCGATCTACGTCGGCGGCGGCAGCATGGTCAACCTGCTCGCGATCTGGCGCGCGCACGGCCTCGACGAGATCCTGGAGGAGTGCTGGCGGCAGGGCATCCTGATCTGCGGCCAGAGCGCCGGCGCGATGTGCTGGTTCGAGCAGGGCGTGACCTGCTCCTCGGGCGCGCCCGCCGCCGCCTCGGGCTGGGCTGCTCCCGGGCAGCGCCTGCGTCCACTACCAGGTCGCAGCCCGAGCGGCGCGCGTTCTTCCTGCGCGCCGTGGCCGCGGGGGAGATGCGCCCCGGGCCTCGGCGCTCGAGGACCAGACGGCCGCCCTGTTCGAGGGCACGCGAGCTGGTCGAGGCCTTCAGCGCGCGCGACGGCGCCGTCGGTCTGGCGGGTCGAGCGGCGACGACGGGAGCGCCGAGGCGCCACCGCGTCCCCGTCGAGCCGAGGTCGATCGAGGACGCGCGTCCGGCGATCGACGCCGCCGCGACGAGATCATCGAGCTGCGCCAGACGCTTGCGGTCCGCGCGCCGGCTCCCGGGCGCGCCGGCGGATCGGGCGCCTGGACTAGAGCGCGCCGCCGGCGGCGGGCGGCGCGGCGGGGTCGTCGCCCTCGTCGCCGATCTTCTCGCGGGCGAGGAACTCCTCGGCCAGCAGCGGGTTGTCCTTGGCGCGCTCGACGACGTTCAGCAGGTCGTTCATCGAGGCGACCTCCTCGACCTGCTCCTTGACGAACCACATCAGGAACTGCTCGCCCGAGAAGTCGCCGCGTCTCGCGGGCGAGCTTGAAGAGGGCGTTGATCTCGTCGGTGACCCGCTTCTCCTGCTCCAGCGCCATCGCCACCGGGGCCGACGATGTCGTCGTAGTTCGTCTGCTGCGACTTGATGTCGGGGATCCGGACCTCCTCGCTCGGTGTCGAGCAGGTACTGGACCATGATCATCGCGTGGTTGCGCTCCTCGACCGCCTGGCGGTAGAAGAAGGCGGCGAGCTGCGGGAGGGTCTCGGAGTCGTAGTAGACGGCCGCGCCGATGTACTGCTGGGAGGCGGCGAACTCGTTGGAGATCTGCTCGTTGAGGGCCGTCGGCGAAGCTCCTTGTCTGCCATGGCGAGACCCTATCGGCCTGCGAACTGTTCGGCCCCTAGCTCGCCTCCCAGCGGAAGCCGGTCGCGCTGGTCGCGGGCTCGCAGCGGGCTCGTCGGGTGGCCCGGGCTCGGTGCCGGTCGGTGTTGTAGCCGGACGGCGCCACGTCGTTGGGAGTGTCGGGGTGGAAGACCGAGGCCAGGTACTGGATGTGGCCGCGGCCCGGGCCCGAGCTCCCACTGGCCGCCGCCGTAGGCGCCGATGCCCTTGCGTCGTCGCAGTGGTCGTAGGCGGCGAACAGCTCGCGCAGCGGGCCGAAGCGCGAGGGCTTGATGTTGACCATCTTCGGCGGCCACGGCTGCGACCTCGATGTCGGCGACGCGAGTGGATCGGCGCGTCCCAGGTGACGCGGTCGGCGACCGGGTCGAGGATCGGCCTGGTCTCGTCGTTGACGTCGGGGTCCTCCAGCCAGGCCTCCGGGAACGCCTCGATCAGCTTCCGCGTAGAGCTCGGGGTCGGTGTCGACGTCCACCGGCGTGCCCTTGTACTGGCCCTTGAGGTCGAGCGAGTCGACGGCGCCGGTCTCGACCAGCTGCGCGATCAGCTCGTCGGTCCAGTCGTTGGTGGGGTCGAGCTTGAAGCGGAGGTCCGGGTAGACCTCGAGCCGCTCGCGGACCGGCTCGATCGTCGAGGCTCGGCTCCTCGCTCTCCCGGCAGCGGCGCCAGCCGCATCGAGACGACGAAGTTGACCGGCCGCGGCTCGCGGCCGAGCTGCCTCGTGCAGCGAGCGTGCCGGCCTGGCGCAGCGCCAGGTCGAGCGCGGCGCTCTCGAAGGCCCAGCGGCGGTAGTTGACCGAGACCTCGCGCTCGGGCGGGGTCGGGAACAGCGTCGAGCCCCTCGAGCAGCTTCGAGAAGCTAGTCGATCGTGTGCTCGCCCGGCCAGCTCCAGCATCGGCCCGCGCGTCCTGGAGGGCGACGTGGTCGAGCGCGTCGTAGACGACGTCCTCGCCGACGCCCTCCTCGCCGCCGCCCTTGAGGTGGATGACGGTGGTCAGCCGGGTGAATCCGGGCGCCTCGTGCTCGAGCCCCTCGAGCTCGTAGGACTCGATCTTCGAGGGGCAGGTCGGCGATCTTGCTCGTAGCTGGTCACGGCGCGGACCCTAGCGAGCGCGGCCGATCGGCTTGGCGCGGACCGGGTGCAGAGGCGCATCCGAAGGAGGAGGAATGGCCGAGTCACTTGACGCCGACGCGGGCAAGGGCCTGAAGGCCCTGGGCATCAACTGCACGCTGAAGAAGTCGCCCGGAGACGTCGAACACCGAGGCGCTGATGAACCGGGTGCTCGGCCTGCTGGCGGAGCACGGGGTCGAGACCGAGCTGCTGCGGCCGGTCGACTACGACGTCCGGTTCGGCGTCACCTCGGACGAGGGCGATGGCGACGAGTGGCCGCAGATCCTGGAGAAGATCAAGGCTGCCGACATCCTGCTGATGGGGATGTCGATCTGGTTCGGCGTCCGCTCCTCGGTGATGCAGATGGTGATCGAGCGGCTCGACGGGACCTACAACGAGACCAACGACGTCGGGCCAGTACCCGCTCTACAACAAGGTCGCCGGGGTGGTCGTGACCGGCAACGAGGACGGCGCCCACGCCAGCGCCGAGACGACCCTCTTCAACATGACCCACCTCGGCTGCGTCGTCCCGCCGAACGCCGACACCTACTGGGTCGGCGAGGCCGGGCCCGGGCCCTCGTACCTCGAGGCCGGCGGCCGAGACCATCCCTACACCCAGCGGACGAGCTCCTGGTGCGCCCACAACCTGCTCCACATGGCCCGCATCCTCCGCGACAACCCGATCCCGCCGATCGGCAACACGGTCTCAGAGCACGGCGGGGACGCGGTCCACACGGGCTAGGTCGTCGGGGGCCGCAGCGACGCGATGAACGGCTGCTGGAACAGCAGCCGCATCGAGTCGTCCGAGGCGAAGAAGAAGAACGCTCCGCCGCCCCGCCTTGAGCCCGGCCTGAGCGCACGCCGCCGCCGTCGACGGGGCCGTCTTGGTGATCGCCATGCCGGCGCTGGGGTTGGGCGTGTCGCTGAAGGAGATCTGCAGCGACAGGTTGCTTCGCAGGGGACGGCCCTGCGGCTTCAGCTTGCGGCGGACCTTGACCTTCTTCTTGAACTTCTTGCCCTTCTTCTTGATCACCTTGATCCGCCTGACGATCTTGTAGCGGTACTGGTCGAACAGGGCCTTGGCCCGGCTCGTGAAGCCGCTCGCGCCGCCGTCTGCGCAGGAGTCCTGGGTCTGGACGCTCAGCGGTCCCAGCTGGGTGCCGCCGAGACGCCGGTTCTTCTTGTCGAGGTCCTGCGCGACCTGGCCGAAGTTCCAGCTGCTGCCGCCGTCCCAGGGCACCAGGCCGCTGCGCTTGGAGGCGCCCATCGGGTTGGACGCGCAGGGTCCCCGCCAGCCTGCCGTTCCACGCCTTGATCCGCGGGAACGCGACCTTGCACCTGTGATCCCACGGGGGCCGGCCCGGATCGCTGCTGCGGGTGCCGTTCCAGTCCATCTGCTCGAAGTCGGTCATCAGCGAGTAGACGGCCGGGTGGTCGATCAGCGCGAACGCATAACCGGGCACAAGCGGGTCCAGGCTCATGCCGTTGAGGGCGATGATCCGGTTGCAGGGAAACGCGGCGCGCAGCATGTCCGCCATCTGAATCCAGGTCGCCGGGGTGGACTTGTCGAAACGCGTGTTGATGACGAAGATGTCCTGCGGGCGGATGCGCCCGCCGAGCCCGCCCGTCGCCTCGTTCTTGTTGACGTAGGTGTTGACGTTCTCGACCTGGTTGATCCGGATCAGCATCGTGAACCGGGTCGGGCCCGGCCCGTCGGGGCTGAGGCCGAGGGGCGTTGCGGGGCAGCCGCGCCTGCGCGACCGCTGGCGTCGCGCCGGCCGTGGAGCCGAATGCCAGGATCAGCGCAGCCAGCGCCAGCACCGCCGCGAGCGGCGGCCAGCGAAGCGTGCGCGCTTGTTCGAGTCCCGCGAAATAAGGCATGAGGAGGATCCCCCGAGGCAGCAAGCTAGGCCCCGAACCCCCCTGAACACGGCAGCCCCCTTGCAGTCGCGCTGCCGCAGCACTCGTGCGCTTACTCACCAAGAGAGCTTTCAGGCGGGACCGGCGGTTGTAGGTGAGGACCCGGTGGGGTCTCACGAACAACGCGGATGGTCCGCAGGGAGCGGTCGCTCGCGCCGCGCACCTGGCCGCCGTGGGCCAGCGAGTCGGAGATGTAGGCGAGCGTCTCGGCGGTGAGGCGCTCGCCCGGGAGCACGTTGGGGACGCCGGGCGGGTAGGCGGCGAGCGACTCGGCCGCGATGCGCCCCTCGGCGGCGTCGAACTCGACGACCTCCTGGGCTCCGAGGAACGCGTCGCGCGGCGAGAGCTCGAGCGGGCCCCACGGCGGCGGTTCGGCGAAGGCGCCGTGCTCGCTCGCCGTCCTCGGCGAGTGCTCCACCGCGCCGGCGAGCGCGCTCACCAGCCGCTCGGCGCTTCCCTCGGCTCGCTCGGGCATCCCGAAGACGGCGACGATCACGTTCTCCGAGTAGAGCTCCACGAAGATGTCCTCGCGCTCGCGCATCACGGCGGCGATCCGGTGGCCCGTGACCCCGGTTCCCCGGACGTCGATCGCCAGGCGCAGCGGGTCCCAGGCGCGGACACTGCCGGGCCGCGCGAGCCGCTCGTCGAGGACGTCGAGGCCGGGAATCGCCCTGACTCGCTCGCGCGTCCGCTCGAGAGTCGCGAGCGTCTCGTCCAGCAGCGCGCGGCCCCGGGTCGCGGCGACGCGGCGGGCGGCGTCGAGCGAAGCGGTCAGCAGGGCGTTCGGGCTGGTCGTCTCGACCAGCGTGACCGACCGGTCCACGATGTCCGGGTCCACCAGCTCGCTGCTGCCGAGGTGCAGGATCGCCGACTGGGTCAGGCTGCCGACGATCTTGTGGGTGCTGGAGAGCACCAGGTCCGCGCCGCAGCGGAGCGCGCCGGCGGGAAGGCCGGGGTGGAAGTACAGGTGCGAGCCCCAGGCCTCATCCACCACCAGCGGAATCCGCCTGGCGTGCGCAACCTCCGCGAGCTCCTCGACCCGGGCGACCGCGCCGAAATAGGTCGGCGAGACGAGCATCACGGCCATCGCATCGGGCTCCGCGTCCAGGGCCGCCGTCAGGGCATCGGGGGTCACGCAGTGGGCGACGCCGAGCTCGGGATCGATCTCCGGGGCGACGAACGACGGCCGCAGCCCCGAGAGCACCAGCCCGTCGATCGTGGAGGAGTGAACGTTGCGCTGGACCACGACCGGGCCTCGGTGGGGCGGGCCCGCGAGGGTGGGTCCGGATCGTGGGCGAATGCCAGGCAGGCGGCGTGGTTGCCGCCGGAGGCGCCGTTGACGAGGAACCAGCTGCGCTCGGCGCCCCAGGCCTCCGCCGCCAGGTCCTGGGCGCGATGAAAGGGAGTCGGCTCCGGCCCGAGGTCGATGCCCTCGAGCCCGGCCGGGAGGTCGTGGAGGAGCGCCTGCGACCCGATCGCCTCGATCAGCTCCTCGTCGGCGGCGACCCCCTTGTGGCCGGGGATGTGGAGGCGTCCCGGGTCGCGCTCGACGTGGGCGACGAGGGCGTCGAGGTAGGGCGTCTCGTTCTGGTCCCCCATTCGCGGGAGCCTAGGCCCCGTGCGGTGGTTCGCCGCCCGTGTACTCGCGAGTAGGGGTACCACCACTCCTTCGGCGCGATCTTGCTCTCGATGTGCACGTGCTTGGTCTCCTGGAAGGCCTCGAGGCCCTCGCGACCGAGCTCGCGGCCCAGACCGGACTGCTTGAAGCCCCCGAATGGCCCGGCGTCGTTGTCGGTCAGCGGGTCGTTGAACCAGACCGTCCCGGCCTTGATCTCGCGCATGCAGCGCAGGATCGTCTGGAAGTCCTGGGTGTAGACGTTGGCGCCGAGGCCGTAGGGCGTGGAGTTCGCGAGCTCGATCGCCTCGTCGAGGCTCTTCACCCGCACGATCGGGGCGACGGGGCCGAAGGTCTCCTCGCGCAGCAGGTCCGTCTCCGCCGGGGCGCCGACCACGACCGCGGGGGAGTAGAAGTGGCCGGTCCGCTGCCCGCCGTCACCACCGCCCGTGACCAGCTCCGCGCCGGCGGCGACCGCGGCCTCGACCTGCGCGGAGACCTTCTCCCGCTGGCCGGCGGAGACCATCGGGCCGATGTCGGTGTTCCGTTCCATCGGGTCGCCGATCACGAGCCCCTTCGTGTGGTCGACGAACGCCGACACGTAGTCGTCGTAGACGTCGTCCAGCACGTAGAACCGCTCAGCGGAGGTGCAGACCTGGCCGGAGTTGAGAAACGCCGCCCAGGCCCCGCCCTTGGCGGCGACCTCGAGCTCGTCCGCCACGTCTGAGCAGACGATGAAGGGGTCCTTGCCGCCCATCTCCAGGTTGATCCGCGCCACCCGGTCGATGCAGGCCCGGCCCACCTTCTTGCCGGTCTCGACGGATCCGGTGAACGCGATGCCGTCCACGTCGTCGTGGGAAGCGAGCGCCGCGCCGACCTCCCCGGCTCCCGGCGATCAGGTTGACCACGCCGGGGGGCAGGTGCTCGAAGCACGGCGCGAGCATCAGGGTCGAGAGCGGCGTCAGCTCCGAGGGCTTGCAGACGACGGCGTTCCCGGCCGCGACGGCGGGCGCCAGCTTCCAGCAGAGCAGCAGCAGCGGGTAGTTCCAGGGGACGATGCAGCCCCAGACGCCGTGCGGCTGCTTCAGGACCAGTGAGAGCTGGGTCGACTCGATCGGCGGGATCACGCGGCCGGCGGAGTCGCGGCCGATCTCGGCGTAGTAGTCGAGCACCGCGGCGCACCAGCCGACCTCGTCCGCGTTCTCGATCAGCGGCTTGCCCTCCTCCTGCGTCATCACCTCGGCGAGCTCGTCGGTGCGCGCGCGCATCCGGGCCGCGACCTCGTGCAGGAGCTCGCCGCGATCGACCGCGGGAGTCCACATCCACTCGCGGGAGGCCTCGCGGGCCGAGGCCACGGCGGCATCGAGCTGTTCGGTGGAAGCCGATCCGAGCGTCGCGATCGTCTCCTCGCTGAACGGGTTCTCCATCTCGAGGGAGGCGCCATCGCCGGGCACCTGCTCGCCGCCGATCAGGAGTCGGGTCTCCATTCGGCTGCATGCTATGGCGATCGCCATCAGGTCGCCGATGCAAAACAGGCGGGGAAGGACGGCCAGGGGGAGAAGGAAACCGGCCGCCCTATCCACACGCCTGCGCCGAGGCATAAAGCTTCGGCGGAGCCGAGGGGTTAGGTGGGCGGGCGCCGGAGTAGGGGGTCTCCGAACGCCCGCCCGCTGCCTCGACTCGGATAGTCAGTACCCCTAGCCAGATTGTGTAAACACGCGAACCGGCCGCCTGAAGGCGCGCCTAACAGACCTCCGTGGTGTCCGGATGGTCGCTCGCGCGAAGGGCGAGCAGGCAGAGGTCGTCGGCGAGCTTGCCGCCGGAGAAGGTCTGGACCTCCTCTCGGAGGTGCTGGACGACCTCGACGGAGGACATCCCCCGCATCCGCGAGACCGCGGCGGAGACACGATCCTCCCCGAACAGCTCGAGCCCGCGAGGATCGCCGTTCCCCGCCCGCCGGGCCTCGGTCAGCCCGTCCGTGTAGAGGAGCAGGCCTGACCCCGGCGCGAGCTCCGCGCTGGAGGTGACGCACCCGAGGCTGATCCGCCACCCCGAGCGGCAGCCCCGCGGGGCCGTTCGCCGGCAGGACGCCCCCGTCATCGAGCATCACCGGCTCGTCGTGGCCCGCCAGCGCCCACTCGAGCCGCCCGTCCGGGTCGAACCGCAGGCATGCGGCGGTGACGAAGGGCGAGTCGTACCCCATCTCCTCGACGAAGGCCTGGTTGGCGCGCTCGAGGATCGTCGCCGGATCCGCGCTGATCTCGGCCGAGCTGGCGAGCAGGGTCCTGACGTACCAGGAGGCCTTCGCGGCCTCCAGGCCGAGCCCGGCGACGTCCCCGACGGCGATCAGCGTGCTTCCGCCCGGGCCCGGCGCGACCAGGAAGAAGTCCCCGGAGACGCCGTGCTCGGCCGGGAGATAGCAGGTGGCCAGCTCGAGCGCCGGGCGCTGGGGCGGCTCCGGTGGAGCGAGGGCCTCCTGGATCGTCCGCAGCTCCTCCAGCTCCCGGTCACGATCCTCGAGCCTCGAGGCCAGCCTCCGCTGGTTCTGGGACAGCACGCCCACAAGCCAGCCCGCCGCGCCCGTAGAGCGCCGCGCGCACGGCCGTCGCGACCGCCAGGGACCCGAACGAGGGGTCCTCCGCGATCTCGCGGGAGCCGCCGTAGCAGAGCGCCGACGCCAGACCGGTCGCGATTCCCGCCGCCGGTCCGAACCAGTATCCGGCCAGCAGGACCGGAACGAGGTAGAGCGGGCCGGGCTCCCCGGCGGCCAGCCGCAGCGCCGTGATGGCGGCGACGAGGCCGACGACGACGGCGATCCGTGCTCTCTTGTCGAGTTTGGCCATCCGCTCGCGGCATCCGGCCGCACGCGCACCCTACTCGCCTATCTGCTCGCGCCGACGCTCGCGGCAGCTACATTTCTCGGACGGTCAGCCCTGCCGCGGCTTCCCTGGGGAGAGGAGCTACGGGGCGTAGCGGAGCGACCACCTAAGACCATGGCCTCGTCCGCATCGAAATCAACCGTGCCCACAGACGCGCCCTCCCCCGGCGCCGACGAGCAGCTCGCCGACGAGCGCGCCCTGCTGCGGCGATTCGCCAAGGACCGCTCCCCCGTCGTCCGAGAGGAGCTGGCCGAGCGCTTCATGCCGCTGGCCAGGCGGCTCGCGGCCCGCTACGCCGGCGGCGCGGAGCCCTTCGACGACCTGGTGCAGGTCGCGAGCATGGGACTCGTCAAGGCGATCGACCGCTTCGATCCCGAGCGCGGCACCGCCTTCTCGACGTTCGCCGTGCCCACCATCCTCGGCGAGCTGAAGCGCCACTTCCGGGATCGCGGCTGGTCGGTGCACGTGCCCCGCGACGTGCAGGAGCGCATCCTCAAGGTGGAGCGAGCCACGGCCGAGCTGCCCGCCCGCCTCGGCCGCGCGCCCACCGTCGCCGACATCGCGGAGCGGCTCGACGTGACGGAGGAGCAGGTGCTGGAGGCGATGCACGCCTCCCAGGGGCACCATGCGATCTCGCTCGACGCCTCCTCCACCTTCGCCGACGGCGAGGAGCCGGCGCCGCTGGGCGAGCGGATCGGGGAGGAGGACCTCTCCTTCGACACGGTCGAGTACGGGGCCGCGATCCAGCCCATCCTCGAGAACATCTCCGAGCGGGACCGCAAGGTGCTTCATCTGCGCTTCGTCGAGGACCTGACCCAGAGCGAGATCGCCGAGCGGGTCGGCGTCTCCCAGATGCACGTCTCGCGGATCCTGCGCTCGATCCTCGACCAGCTCAGGAGCCAGGTCCCCGAGGAGGACCGCGAGTAGCTAGGGCACGACCTTGAAGTAGAGGAACTCGGCGTCGGCGCCCCCGTCGGTCTCGCCGCGCTCGACCTTCATCTCGCCCCCCGCCAGGCTCTGCAGCGAGCCGTGCGCCGGGGATGTCCATCTGCGCGAGCAGCCGCTCGCCGCCGCCCTCGCTCAATGGGCCGACGCGGACGTCCAGGGTTCCGTCGCCGTCCACGATCGAGACCCCGAGTCGCCCTCCCACGAAGTCCTCCTCAGTGTGCGCCGAAACGGCGTCCCCGATCAGGACCGTGTCCGCAAGGCGATCGACCGGGAAGTCCGCTCGGGCGGCGAGCGCACCGATCACCCGCGCCAGGACTCCGCGCCCGACGTCGCCGGGCAGCACCGCCAGCGCCAGCGCCGGCTCGTCCATCTTCGGCGCAGATCCCGCGTCACCGTTCTCCCCTCCCGCAGCGGGCCGCGAACGCGAAGCGCACGGCGGTGCGGGTGCCCTCGCCGGCGCCGCCCCTGATCTCGAAGCCGTCCGAGAGCGAGGCGATCAGCGGCAGGCCGAGGCCGAGCGAGGGTTCCCGCTCGGTGTCCGCCCGCGGCAGGAAGCCCCTGCCGCGGTCCTGGATCACGATCTCGACATGGGTGTCGTCGGAGGTGGCGCTGACCTCGAGAGGTCCCGGCCCGTCGTCGTACGCGTGGAGGACGACGTTGTTGGAGGCCTCGGTCACGACCGCCTTCAGGTCGTCCACCCGCTGAGCGGGGAGCCCCAGCGCCTCACCGAGTCCCGCGGCCGCCTGCCGGACGACGATCACGTTCTCGGGGACGGCGGGGAGGACGAGGTGGAGCTCGTGGGTGCTCACGCGCTCGCCGATCCGTTCGCGACGGCCGCGATGGCCCGCTCGCGGTCGGCGTGCACCGGCAGCTCCGTCCGCAGGCCGGTGATGTCCAGGACCCGGGTCACGGCCTGGGTCCCGTTCTCGCCTTGCGCCACCGCGAAGCCCACCCCCGCCTCGGCGGCTCGGCGCCGAGCGTCGAGGATGGCGCCCGAGGACCGAGGAATCGATGAAGGTCGCGGGAGAGAGATCGACGATGGTGGCCTCGTCTCGGTCGATCAGCTCGTCCAAGCTGTCGGCGCAGGTCCGGAGCCGTGCTGAGGTCATGCTCCCCTTCGATTGTGAGCACGGTGTATCCGTCATCGGCACGTTCAAGCGCGATCTCCCCAGTTCGCACGGTTCTCGGGGCCTACCTCGATAGACCGGGGCTCAAACCTGAGGGGGGCAACGGCCCCTCCCCAGTTTGAGGTAGAGGGTCGGGCTGCACGGCGGCCATCCGCTCGGCTCGCCGCTGCTGCCAGATCACCAGGGTGATGGCGAGCGACGGTGACGGCGAAGAGCATCGTGGCGATCACGTTCACCTGCAGCGGGATCCCCCGCAGCGCGACGTCGTAGACGTAGAGCGGGAACGTCCGCTCCTGGCCCGAGTTGAAGTCCGAGATCACGAAGTCGTCGATGGACAGGGCGAACGCCAGCAGGGCCGCCGCGAGCACCCCCGGCGCGATCAGCGGCAGGGTGACGAGGCGGAAGGTCTGGATCGGGGTCGCGCCGAGGTCCGCCGCGGCCTCCTCGATGCTGGTGGTCGAAGCCGATCAGCCGCGACCGGACCACGACGACGACGAAGCTGATCGAGAACATCACGTGCGCGATCAGCAGGGTCGTGAACCCGAGGGCGACCTCGTAGATCACGAACATCGAGAGCAGGGACGCGCCGATCACGATCTCGGGCGTCGCCATCGGGATCACGATCAGCAGGTTGGTCACCCTGCCGCCCGAAGAACTCGTAGCGGACCAGCGCCAGGGCCATCAGGGTCCCGATCGCGGTGGAGATCAGGGTGGAGAGCGCGCCCAGCTGCAGCGATGTGATCGAGCGCCTCGTTCAGCTCCGGCACCTCGAACGCGCCGGTCCAGTACTCCAGCGTGAAGCTTCCGTTGAGAGCGAAGTCGAGGGTGCCCCGCGGCGTCTCGTTGAACGAGAAGACGGCGATCACCACGATCGGGGCGAGCATGTAGGCGATCGCGAGCCCCGCGTAGAGGTTGAGCCCGTTCTGGCGCAGCCAGCGAACGGGCCTCATCGGGTGTCCTCCTCCCGGCCGAGGAAGGCCCCTGTCCCGGCGATCCGGATGTAGACCAGGACGAGCACGAGGACCGCCCCCATCATCAGGAAGGAGAGGGCCGCGGCCTCCGGGTAATTGCGCTCGGCCAGGTACAGCGACTGGATCTTGTTGCCGAGCATCGGGTTGTTGGCCCCGCCCAGCAGGTAGGCGTTGATGTAGTCCCCGAACGCCGGGATGAACGTGAGCAGGACTCCGGCCACGATCCCGGGCATCGTCAGGGGCAGGGTTACCTTGCGGAACGCCGTCCAGGCGGAGGCGTAGAGGTCCTTGGCCGCCTCCAGCAGGCTGTCGTCGAGCTGCTCGAGGCTCGCGTAGATCGGCAGGATCATGAAGGGCAGGAAGTTGTAGGTGAGCCCCGCGATCACCGCCCCGCCCGTCGCCAGCACGCGTCCGTCGTCAGGGATCAGCGCCAGCGTCTGGAGCAGGTCCACGATCGGGCTGGAGTCGGCGAGGATCGTCTTCCAGGCGATCGTGCGGATCAGGTACGTCGTGAAGAACGGCGCGATCACCGCGAACAGCAGCAGCAGCTTCCAGCGGCCCGACCGCGTGATCGCGTAGGCCAGCGGATAGGCGATCAGGAGGGCCAGCACCGTGGCCGAGCCGGCGTAGAAGAAGGTCCGCAGGATCTGCTCCCGCCGTCCCTCGAGCGCGTCCGGGAAGTTCGACCACTCCCAGCTGAAGACGAAGCCGCCCTCGTCCAGCGAGCCCGAAGCGCAGGGCCATCTCCCCCATGAAGTACATGGGGACGACGAAGAAGATGATCAGCCAGATCGCGCCCGGAGCGAGCAGCCCGTAGGGGACGAGGCGCCGGCGGAGGCCCATCGAATCCCGTTCTGCCTCCGCCGGCGCCCGCCGGCCTCAGCCGGCGACCACCTCCTGGAACGCCTCCGTGACCTCAGCCCGGTCCTCCGCCTCAGCCAGGCGGATCGACCTGGTAGGTGCACTCGGCCGTGAACTCCTCGGTCGGGAAGATCAGCTCGTTCTCCGCGAGCGACGGATCGTCCCCCTTGGCGAGGATCTCCTGGACGCCGGCCACAGGCGTCACGTAGTTCACGAACGCCGCGATGTCCGCCTGGACCTCGGGCCTGTACGCGAAGTCCGTCCACGCCAGCGCGGCCGGGGTGTTCGGCGCCCCGACGGGGATCACCACGTTGTCGGTCCAGAGCATGCAGCCCTCGGTGGGCATCCGCCACTCGGCGTCCTTGTTCCCGATCAGGTAGGCGTCGCCGGACCAGCCGATCGAGGCGACCGCGTTGCCGCTGGTGATGTCCTCGGTGTAGGCGTTGCCGGTGAAGCGCCGGATCTGCCCGGAGTCCGCGGCCTCCTTGATCTTGTCGATCGCGGCGAGCCAGTCCTCCTTGGTGGCGTCCTCCGGATCGATGCCGTCGGCCTTCATCACCAGCGGGACCGTGTCGCGCATCTCGTCGAGCATCGTCACCCGGCCCTTGTACTTCGGGTCGAAGAGGTCGTTGATCGACCGGATCTCGGGCGCCTGTGAGGCGTCGACCCAGATGCCCGTCATGCCGCTCTGCCACGGGATCGAGTACTTGCGGTCCGGGTCGTACGCCGATTCCTGGAACTGCTCGGAGAGGTTCTTGAACACGGTGGGCAGGTCGGCGTGATCGATCTCCTGGAGGAACCGAGCTCGTACATCCGGTTCGCCATCCAGTCGGTGACCACGAAGATGCTGCGGCCGCCGGAGTCCCCCTGCTCGAGCTGCGGCTGCAGCTTACCGAAGAAGCCCGTGTTGTAGTCGACGTCCTCGAGGTAGTTGACGGTGACGCCGTACTCCTCCTCGAACTCGTCGATGGTGTTGCCGCTGCCCTTGTCGATGTAGCCGGGCCAGTTCGAGATGGTGATGTCCCCGGACGGAGTCCCGCCCTCGGCGGTCTGGACCTCGCCCTCGTTGCCGCCGCCGACCGTGTCGTCACCGCCGCATGCGGCCAGCGCGATCGTCGCGGCCAGCGCCGCGACCGCGACCAGTCCCGCTCGAAGTCTGTGAGTCCTGTTCACTGCTCCTCCTCCTCCTTGTCTTGGTCAAGTCTCTGCGCCGCCGCGGGCTCGCGAACCAGGTGCATGTGCTCGGGGGCCCAGGAGAGCTTCACGTTGGCGCCGCCGCCCGGAAGGCTCTGGCGCTCGGCCTCGTCCGTGTTGGGACAGAGCACCGTCATCGTCACCCCGTCGGGTAGCCGCACGAGCATCTGCGTGGACGTGCCGAGGTAGAGGGAGCTCTCCACCACGCCCTCGACGTGCGGCAGCTTTGCGTCCACCTTCTCCTCCGCCTTGTTGATCCAGAGCTTCTCCGGCCGGACCACGGCGTGGCAGCGGTCCCCGGGTTGGAGGCCGTTGACGTTCGCGGCCACGGCCACCCCGCTGTCGAGCAGGACCTCGCCCTTGGCCCCGCTCTTCTTGATCACCCCGGGCATCAGGTTGGAGACGCCGATGAACCCGGCGACGAAGGGCGTGGCGGGCCGGTCGTAGACCTCCTCCGGCTCGGCGACCTGCTCGATCCGGCCGCGATTCATGATCGCGATCCGATCCGACATCGTCAGGGCCTCCTCCTGATCGTGGGTGACGTAGACGAAGGTGATGCCGACCTCGCGCTGGATCCGCTTCAGCTGCACCTGCAGGCCCTTGCGGAGCTTCAGGTCGAGAGCGCCGAGCGGCTCGTCCAGCAGCAACACCTTCGGGAGGTTGACGAGCGCGCGCGCCAGCGCCACGCGCTGCTGCTGGCCACCGGAGAGCTGCGCCGGACGCCGCTCCGCCTCGGCGGCGAGCCCGACTCGGTCGAGCTCCTCGCGGACGCGCCGGTCGATCTCCTCCCTGGGGGCCTTCTTGCGCTTGAGCCCGAACGCGACGTTCTCGCGGACGCTCAGGTGGGGGAAGAGCGCGTAGCTCTGGAAGACCGTGTTCGTGGGGCGCTTGTACGGAGGGAATCCGACGACGTCGTCCCCGTCGATCAGGACCTGCCCCGCCGTCGGCTCCTCGAAGCCGGCGACCATCCGCAGGGTCGTCGTCTTCCCGCACCCGCTCGGCCCGAGCAGCGTGAAGAACTCCCCCTGGGCGATTTCGAGGCTGAGTTCGTCCACGGCCGTCAGGTCGCCGAAGCGCTTGGTGACCGACCGGAGCTCGACGCTTGCAGCCATGTATGAAAGGTATGCAACGGGAGGGGTCGGGGCAATCTGCGGAAGCCTCAAAACCCGGCAAGCCACTTGTACAATCTGTACAAGCGTGTTTCCCAAGGTTCACCGAAATCTCGCTTGCGCGGAGTCCGATTCGGGTCTAGCTTTTGTGCAAGTCGTCGAACCGAGTGAGGAGGTAGGACGCGATGGGAGCAGGTCCCCAGGCACAGGCACCGCCCTCGGCAGCCGACCAGGCCGACCTCCAGGAGCTCGCGCGCGCGTCATCTCTGGCTGCATTTCACCCGGATGGGCGCGTTCGAGCGCCGACCACGAGGTCCCGGTCATCGTCCGCGGCGAGGGCTGCTACGTCTGGGACGAGCACGGGCACCGGCTGCTCGACGGGCTCTCCGCCCTCTTCTGCGTCAACGTCGGTCATGGCCGCACCGAGCTCGGCGAGGCCATGGCCGCCCAGGTGGCCGAGCTCGACTTCATCACGAACTGGAACTACGCGCACCCGCGGGCGATCGAGCTGGCCGCGAGGATCGCCGAGCTGACACCGGGCGACCTGAACCGCTCCTTCTTCGTCAACAGCGGCTCCGAGGCGGTCGAGACCGCGCTCAAGATCGCCCGCGCCTACCACCGAGCCCGCGGCAACGGCCAGAAGATCAAGCTGATCGCCCGCGAGATCGCCTACCACGGCACCACGCTCGGGCGCGCTCTCGGCGACCGGCATCCCGCCCCTGCGCATTCCGTTCGAGCCGCTGACGCCGGGCGGCTGCCATGTCCCGAACACGAACAGCTACCGCTGGCCGGAGGACCGCGATCCGCTCTGGGCGGCCGACCAGATCGAGGAGCGGATCCTGTTCGAGGGCCCCGACACGGTGGGGGCCGTCATCCTCGAGCCGCTGCAGAACGCCGGGCGGCTGCATCCCGCCCCAGGACGGCTACTTCCAGCGGGTCCGCGAGATCTGCGACCGCCACGACATCCTGCTGATCTCCGACGAGGTGATCTGCTCCTGGGGCCGGCTGGGGCACTACTGGGGCTGCCAGCGCTACGGCTACCAGCCCGACATCATCACCACCGCCAAGGCCCTCGCCGCCGCCTACGTGCCCATGGGGGCCACGATCGTCTCCGAAAAGGTCTTCGAGCCCTTCTCCGAGGGCAGGGCGATGCTGACCCACGGCTCCACCTTCGGCGGCCACCCGGTTGCGGCGGCGGTCGCGCTTGCGAACATCGAGATCTTCGAGCGGGAGGATCTCAACGGCCACGTGCTGGCGAAGGAGGGCGAGTTCCGCGCGGCGCTGGAGACGCTCAGCGACATTCCGATCGTCGGCGACATCCGCGGCGACGGCTTCTTCCACGCGATCGAGCTGGTCAAGGACAAGGAGACGAAGGAGTCCTTCGACGCCGACGAGTCCGAGGACCTGCTGCGCGGATTCCTCTCCGGCGAGCTCTACCGCCGCGGCCTGATCTGCCGCGCCGACGATCGCGGCGAGCCCGTGGTCCAGCTGGCTCCACCGCTGACCGCGGACACCGAGCAGTTCCAGGAGATCGTGGCGGTGCTGCGCCCGGTGCTCGAGGAGGCGTCCCAGCGCGTCGTTGGCGGCGGCGGCGGTCCCTCCGGGGCCCGCGCCGGGCGCGGCGACCTGCGCTAGGGGGGCGGACCATGCTCACCGTCAAGAGCCTCACCTCCGGACTCGGGCTCAAGCTCGCGGCCGGGGCGAAGACGGCGGGCGAGCACCCGATTCGCTGGGTTCACATCTCCGAGCTTGCGGACCCGACGCCGTGGCTGAACGGGGGCGAGTTGCTGCTCACCACCGGGATCCAGCTCGACACGGCCAAGCAGCAGCGCGAGTTCGTGCGGCTGCTCGCCGACGCCGAGCTCGCCGGGCTCGGGCTCGGCACCGGCTTCAACCACGCGAAGCTGCCGAAGGCCCTCGTCGCCGAGGCCGAGGACGCCGGCTTTCCGGTGTTCGAGGTCCCCTACGAGATGCCGTTCATCGCGATCACCGAGGCCGCGTTCAGCCGGCTCGTGAACGAGCAGTACGACGTCCTCTCGAGGGGCATCGCGGTCAACGAGCGCCTCGAGCGCCTGGTGCTGGGCGGAGGCAGCCTCGAGGAGGTCGTCCGCGAGATCGCCTCCGCCGTCGGCGGCAGCGCCGTGGTGCTCGACGGACGCGGCAGGCCGCTCGCCTCCGGCGGACGGCGCCTCGGCGCCCAGGTGATGAAGGCGATCTGTGAGCGAGGTGATCGAGCGCGGCGAGGCGGCATCCCCGTTCGTGCCGTCGCAGGACGACCTCCGCGGCCGCGCCCTGGCCCATCCGGTCTCCCCGCGCGGCGGCAAGGCCGAGGCCTGGCTCGTCGTCCTGCGCCGCTCCGGTGAGCTGGGCGAGTTCGAGCGCCTCTGCGTCCAGCAGGGCGCGGTGGTGGTCGCCCTCGCCCTGATGCGCGGGCGGGTCGCCCGCGAGACGGAGCGGCGCCTCGCCGGCGAGGTGCTCGCGGCCTCCCTCTCGGGCAGGCTCACCGCCGAGGATCTGCGCGACCGGCTGGCGCCGTTCGGCATCGGAGACCGGGCGGCGGTGCTCGTCTTCGAGCTCGACGATCCCGAGGCGGCAGAGGCCACGCTCGAGGCGCATCTGGCCGCGGCGGGGCGCGCCGCCCTTGTCGCGCCCGCACCCGGTCGGGCGCAGGGAGCTGCTCTGCGCGGTCGTCGATGCGGCCGAGGACGAGCCGATCGACCTTGCCGCGGCCGCCAGACGGGCCCTGGAGGAAGCGCACGGAACAACGCGCGCCGCCGCCAGCCGCGCTCTTCCCACCGAGCGGGTCCGGCACTCGTTCCACGAGGCACGCTGCGCGCTCGAGGCGACCGGCTTCTCGAACGGCGCCTCGCCCGAGGTCGCCTCGCACAAGGACCTGGGGGCGTTCACGCTCCTGCTCTCGGTCCAGGACGACGATGCCCTGCGTCAGTACACGGAGGCCGTCCTCGGCCCGATCGAGGAGTCCGACGAGCGCTACGCGGCCGAGCTGCTGCGCTCGCTCGAGGCGTTCATCGAGCGCAACGGCCACTGGGAGCGCGCGGCGAGCGACTGCTACTGCCACCGCCACACCCTGCGCTACCGGATCAAGCGCGTCGAGGAGCTCACAGGCCGGGACCTGAGCCGGGCCAACGACCGGATCGAGCTCTGGCTGGCGCTGCGCGCGCGGGAGCTGGTGGGCTAGCGATGAGACCCCACCGGGTCCTCATCTACTGCGGCCGGTCCTTTCGAGAGAGTTCGCGATGAGGGTCGCCGTCCTCGGAGCCGGCGGGACCATTGCTCCGGCGATCGTCCGCGACCTGGCCGAGTCCGAGGAGGTGACGGCGTTGCGGCTGCTCGACATCGACTACGACCGCGCCGACGCGGTCGCGAGGGAGCACGGGGGCGACAAGGCCCAGGCGCGCGCCGCGGACGCCCGCGACGGGCTCGCGGAGGAGCTCGACGGCATGGAGGTCCTCGTCAACTCAGCGGCCTATCGCGTCAACCTCGACGCGATGGAGGCGTGCCTCGAGGCCGGCTGCCACTATCTCGATCTCGGCGGCCTCTACCACGTCACCAAGAAGCAGCTGGAGCTGTCGCCGCGCTTCGAGCAGCGCGGCCTGATCGCGATTCTCGGGATCGGCTCGTCGCCAGGCAAGACGAATCTGCTGGCGGTGAGGGCCGCGAGGGAACTGGGAGCGCGCCCGGAGTCGATCTCGGTCGCGGCCGCCGGCCGGGACCTCGATCCACCGGACGGCGTCAGCTTCCCCTACGCCCTTGCGACTCTCCTCGACGAGATCAGGATGCCGCCCATGGCCCTGATCAACGGGAAGCCGCAGGAGCTGCTGGCCCTCCAGCCCGGGCCGTCGATCGACTTCGGCGAGCCCATCGGCGAGGCCGAAACGATCTTCACCCTTCACTCGGAGGTCCTCACCTTCGGCGACAGCTTCGGCGCGAGGAACGTCACCTTCGTGCTGTCGCTCCACTCGAGGGTGCTGGATTCGCTCAAGGAGCTGGCGGGGGCGAGCGAGGAGCACGTGGCCGAGGCGGCCCGCTCCGCATCGCCCCCCTCAGCGAAGACGCTGTCCGTCCACCTCGTCGAGGTCACGGGCGAGGGGAGGACGGTCCAGGCCCGCAGCATCACCGAGCCCCGCGGGGAGTGGGCCCTCGGGGGCGGGGTGGTCTCTACCGCAAGCCCGGCCGCGGCGGCCGTCCGGCTGCTCGCGCGACGGCGGATCACGGCGACCGGCGCGCTCCCACCCGAGCGCTGCCTCGATCCCGACGAGATGTTCGGCGAGCTGGAGACCCGGGGCGTCCGCTTCGAGGTGACCGAGGGAGTGACCGTTTCGTGAGAGTCGGGGTCCCGACCGAGATCAAGGAGGACGAGTACCGCGTCGCGCTGACCCCGGCCGGTGCCCGCGAGCTGGCGGAGCACGGCCACGAGGTCCTGATCCAGGCCGGCGCCGGAGAGGGCAGCGCGATCTCCGACGACGACTTCGCCGCACAGGGGGCGCGAATCCTTCCCGGCGCGGATGGGGTTTTCGCCGAGGCCGAGATGGTCCTGAAGGTGAAGGAGCCGCAGCCGCAGGAGATTCGCCTCCTGCGCGAGGACCAGGTCCTGTTCACGTACCTGCATCTCGCCCCCAATCCGGGCCTGACGCAGGCGCTCGGCGATTCCGGGGCGATCTGCATCGCCTACGAGACGGTCGAGGACGAGCGCGGCCGGCTGCCGCTGCTGGCGCCGATGAGCGAGATCGCGGGCAAGATCGCCACCCAGGCCGGCGCCTTCTTCCTCGAGAAGCCGCTCGGCGGCCGCGGCATCCTGCTCGGAGGCGTGCCGGGAGTGGCGCCGGCGAACGTGATGGTGATCGGCGGCGGCGCGGTGGGCTTCAACGCGGCCGCGATCGCGATCGGGATGGAGGCTGACGTCTTCACGTTCGACGTCAGCATCGACCGCCTTCGCGAGCTCGACGTCGCCTTTGCCGGCCGGGCGTCCACCGTCTTCTCATCGACCCTGGCGATCGAGGAGATGCTCCCGAGGGTCGACCTGGTGATCGGCGCTGTGCTCGTCCATGGCGCCAGGGCGCCGCGTGTGATCAGCCGGGACCAGCTGAAGCTGATGAAGCGGAACGCCGTGCTGGTCGATGTCGCGATCGACCAGGGCGGCTGCTTCGAGACGTCCAAGCCGACCACCCACAAGGACCCGGTTTTCGAGGTGGACGGCGTCACCCACTACTGCGTCGCCAACATGCCGGGTGCGGTCCCGATCACGTCGACCTACGCGCTCACCAACGCGACGCTTCCGTACGCGCTCGCGATCGCGGACCTCGGCGCGGCCGCGGCGATCGAGCGCGACCCGGGCCTCGGGCTCGGCGTCAACGTCGCCGCGGGCAAGGTCACTCACGCGGCGGTGGCGGAGGCGGTCGGGATCGGATACACACCGGTCGGCGAGGCTCTGGGGCGGCTCGCCCAGCAGGCTTAGAAAGACGAGGTCAGGAGGAAACGGATGGCAACGGCGACGGCGAAGAAGCGCAAGGCGAAGAAGAAGCCCGCGGCGAAGCGGCAGCCGAAGGTCCTGGAGCTGAAGAACATGATCGGCGGGAAGTTCGTCGCTCCGAGCAGCGGGAAGACAGAGGACGTGGTCAACCCCGCCACGGGCGAGGTCTTCGCCCGGGCGCCGCTTTCGAACGCCGAGGACGTGGACCGCGCGGTGAAGGCGGCCCGCAAGGCCTTCGAGACCTGGCAGTACACGACCCCCTCCGAGCGCCAGGGCCTCCTGCTGAAGCTCGCCGACGCCTTCCAGGACCGCGCCGACGAGATCACCGACCTCGAGACGATGGACGCCGGCAAGCCGCGCCAGGCGATGTTCGACGAGGAGATCGGCCCGATGGTGGACCAGCTCCGGTTCTTCGCCGGCGCCGCCCGGACCATGGAGGGACGCGCCGCCGGCGAGTACCTGGAGGACCACACCTCCTACATCCGCCGCGAGCCGGCCGGCGTGGTCGCGCAGATCACGCCCTGGAACTACCCGCTGATGATGGCGGTGTGGAAGATCGGACCGGCGCTGGCGACCGGCTGCACCCTGGTCCTGAAGCCGGCCGAGACCACCCCTGCCACGACCCTGAAGATCCTCGCCGAGATGGCGGCGGAGATCTTCCCGCCCGGCGTCATGAACTTCGTCGGCGGCCACGGCGAGCCGGCGGGCTCCTCGCTGGTCACCCACCCCGAGGTCGACATGGTCTCGCTGACGGGCTCGCCGGAGACCGGCAAGTGGATCGCGAAGGCGGCGTCGGACTCCCTGAAGCGGGTGCATCTCGAGCTCGGAGGCAAGGCGCCGGTGATCGTCTTCGACGACGCCGACATGGACGCGGCGATGGAGACGATTGCGGGTACCGGCTACTTCAACGCCGGGCAGGACTGCACCGCGGCGACCCGTGTGCTGGCCTCGAAGGAGGTGTACGACGACGTCGTCTCGGGCCTGGCGGAGCAGGCGCAGGACTACAAGACCGGGGACACGTTCGATCCGGACACGGTGCTGGGCCCGCTCAACTCGAGGCGACAGCGGCTTCGCGTCGAGTCCTTCCTGAAGGACCCGAACGGCGCCGAGATCGTCACCGGCGGCAAGCGGCCCAGGCTCCCCGGCTACTTCCTCCAGGCCACCGTGGTGGCGGGTCCGAACCAGGAGGACCGGATGATCCAGGACGAGATCTTTGGCCCGGTGATCACGGTCCAGCCGTTCGACGACGAGGCGAAGGCAATCGAGTGGGCGAACGGCGTTCGCTACGGGCTGGCGTCATCCGTCTGGACCAGGGACGTCGGCCGCGCGATGCGCGTCTCGAAGGCGCTCAAGTTCGGCTGCGTCTGGGTCAACGACCACATCCCGATCGTGGCCGAGATGCCGCACGGCGGCTACAAGCAGTCCGGGTACGGCAAGGACCTGTCGGTGTACGCGTGTGAGGACTACACGAACATCAAGCACGTGATGGTCAACCACGCGTAGCGGCGCGGGTCCTGTCGGCGCAATCCGCCCGGGGCTGGAGTCAAGCGCCGCGATTCGTGGGTCGCCTCGCTGCGTTGCTGAACAGATGAGCCGCGTTACTGTGCCGAGCGATGTCCCAGGAGAACGTCGATCGGTTTCTCGAGGGCGCCGATGCCTTCAACCGGGGGGATTTCGAGGCGGCGCTTGAAGGATTGGATCCGGAACTGGTGTTTGAGCCCCAGGTCTCGGTCGTCGAGGGGGCGTTCGTCGGGCCGGAGGGGATGAGAGATTTCTTGACCAGCAGCGCCGACCTCTATGACTCGTTCCAGGTCAACTACACGGAGGTGCGGGATCTCGGAGACCGGGTGCTGGCCTTCGGAATCGCTCGCAGCGTCGGCAAGGAGAGCGGGATCGAAACCGAGGTGCCCGTGGCGGTGGTGGCCACCTTCCGTGACGGCCTGATGACCCGCTGGAAGGACTACGGGGACAAGAATGGAGCTCTGAACGCCGTCGGGCTAGCCGAGTAGGGCGCGGGCGCTTGCTGTCAGCACGACGGCCACCGCCATTGCCCACAGGATCGAGCCTCGCAGCGCCAGCACTCCGCCGGCGCCCGCCACTCCGATGGCGCGCTCGTCGATCACCAGGTCGCTGCCCTCGCCGCCGAAGGTCTCGGTGGCGACCAGCGCGGCCAGCAGGGCGGGGGCGAGCAGGGCGATCACGTCGAGCGCCCTCGGGGGCAGCTCCCGACCGCCCAGCAGGACTGGCCCCGACGCCCTGATCGCGATGGTGGTCACGGTCAGGCCGATGATCACGATCCACGCGTCAGACATCGGCCGCCCGCGCGTCCTGGACGGGCTCCTCTGGCCGGCCGCCGTCGCCGAGCAGGCCGAGCAGCGCGCCGACGCTGGCGGTGATCACCGGCACGCCGGGTGGCACGAAGGGAGTGAGGGCGAGGGCCAGCACCGCCGCGATCGCCGCGGCTCCATACGCCCTGCCGCCGCGGAGCTCGTTGGCGAGCAGCGCGAGGAAGAAGGCCGGGAAGAGGACATCAAGCCCGAGCGCCTCGGGATCGGCGATCAGGTCGCCGCCGAGCGCGCCGATCGCGGTTCCCACGATCCAGCACACGCCGGAGACGAGCGTCGCGCCGACCATGAAGTCGGGGTCGAAGCGCCCTCCGCCGCGGTTCGCCATCGCCCAGGAGGCGTCGATCATGCCCTGCCCGTACGCGGCCCGGCGGAGCGGGCCCCCGCGCAGGGAGGGAGCGAGCGCGATCCCCATCGGGACGTAGCGGGCGTTCAGCAGGATGCCGGCGAGGATCGCGGCCGCCGGCGTTCCGCCGGAGGCGAGGACGGCGACGGACCCGAACTGCGCCGAGCCCGCGAAGACGAAGGCCGACATGGCGACGGCTGCTCCGGCCCCCATCAGCGGCTCGGCCAGCACTCCGAACGAGATCGCCAGCACGAACGCCGCCACCGCGAAGGGCACGCCGGCCCGGAACCCCTCCCGCATCGACGGATTCAGCCTGGCCGACATGAGCCCAGCACTCTAGGCCCGCGGTGGCGCGGGCCGGAGTGCCGAGTCGAGGCAGCGCGCGGGCGTCTACCGCCCACCTATGTGCCGTACTCCCGAGATCCCCCATGCAAATTGCTGCTGCGGTTACTTACCCGCAAAACCGCGCGTTATTCACGACAACCGGGGAGGCGCCGGGATGTGCGGGGCGGGGCTAGAGGCCGACGGCGAAGCGGGGCAGGTAGCCGGCGGGCTTGCGCTTGGTGGCGCGCCAGCGGGGGCCACTGCCGTTGTTGAGCGGCTCGCCCGCGGCCGAGGTGTCGAAGCGGAGTCCCGCAACCACCATGTAGGCGTGGCCCCGGTTGGCGTAGACCGTGATCCACGCCCCCTTGCCTGCCGAGCCCCAACTCATCAGGTCGCCGGAGGGAAGGGGGCTGGGCAGCAGTCCGGCCGCGTTGAGCACGTAGCTGACCGCGCCGGAGCAGTCGTAGCCCTTCGACTCGAAGCTCTTGTGACCGCCGCCGTAGATGTAGGGCTTCTTGCGGATCCGGTTGCCCGCCTGGATTGCCGCTACCACCTGCGCGGGCGCGCCGGCGGGCGCGATCGCCTTGCCGTTCGGCTTCAGCACGGCGCGGTTCCCCGGCACGGTGGGCGGGGGCGGGGTGGTCTCGGGAGGGGGTGCGGCTCCGCCCGACTGCGCTGCCGCGGGGGAGGCCCCGGCGAGCAGGCAGGTCACGACCGTGCCGATCAGCGCCAGGTGCTTAGTGTTGATCCGTCGAGACAGCAACCGCTCTCCTTCGTCGGCCTGCGGGGTTAGCTGTCGGGCTGGCGCTAATAGGAGCCTGCGCCCCCACTCAGGTGGGTTCGCCCCAAAACTCGGTTCCCCCGCTCTCGTCTTCGTTATGACGAGATTCGGCGTAGCTGGCGCGGCACCCTAGCAAACGTGAACGATCGCTTGCAAACGACAACCGCAAAGAGCGGGCGCTAGAGCCCTTCGGCGTGCCGGACCGCGAAGCCGCGGGGCGAGCGCTTGGTCCCCCGCCAGCGCGGGCCCTTGCCGCCGGAACCCATCGACGAGGTGTCGAAGCGGAGTCCCGCGACCACCATGTAGGCGTGGCCCCCGTGCGCGTAGACCGTGATCCAGCTGCCCTTGCCGGGCGTGCCCCAGCTCATCATCGGCCCGGACGGCATCGGGCTATCGAGCAGCCCGGCCGCGTTGAGCACGTAGCTGACGGCGCCGGAGCAGTCGTAGCCCGTGTCTTCGAAGCTGCGGTGTCCGCCGCCGTATACGTAGGGCTTCTTGCGGATCCGGTTCCCGGCTGCGATCGCGTTGATCACGGCCTGGGGTGCGCCCGCGGGAGCGATTGCCTTGCCCGTCTTGGTGAGCTTCGCCCGTGCGCCAGGCACGGTCGGCGCCGGCGGGGTGGTGCCGCCGGGCGCGGAGGAGCCGCCCGACTGCGCCGCAGCGGGTGCGGCGAGAGCGAGCGAGATCGAAATGGCCGCTGCAACGAGCAACCCCTGCCTGAATGAACGCGTTGTCGACCGCAAACCGTTTCTCCTTCGTCGGCCTACGGGGTTAGCTGTCGGGCTGGCGCTAAAGGAGCCTGCGCTCCCACCTCAACCACGGTGGATTCGCCCCAGAAACTTGGTTCCCCCGCTCTCGCCCCACCTGTTGGGGCGAGATTCGGCTTTGCTGGCGCGGCAGACTAGCAGAGTTGCCGAGAACGTGAGGGAGTACTCACAAACCCCTCACAAAACTTATGCCCGGGGGTTCGCCTCCGCCCACTCGACGATCCGGTCCGAGCCGGCGATCGTCGTGTCCTCGAGCTCGAGGACCGGGACCCAGCTCTGGCCCGTCATCTCCCGCACCCGGCGGCGCCCCGGCATCTCGTTCAGCGGAGCGAACGCGGCGCCGTAGACGCGCTTGACCTCGGGGTCGTGGCCCGCGTCGCGGAGGGCCTGGTAGGCGTTGCGGCAGGGGTGGCCTCCCGGCCTCGGGGTCCAGAAGGTCCCGTAACAGACGTGGAGCTTCATCAAGGCACCGGTTATATAGGTTTCGAGGCCGTGGACCTCGAGGGAAAACGGGTGCTCCTGAGCGGCGCGACGGGGGGACTCGGCCGCGCGATCGCCGAGGAGCTCGCGGCCAACGGGGCCAAGCTGGTTCTCAGCTCCCGTAAGGAGGAGGACCTGCGGGAGCTGGCCCGGTCCCTGCCCGGGGGAGCGCGCCGCCACAAGGTCGTGGTCTCCGACCTCGCGAAGCCGGGAGCCGCGACCAAGCTGGTCAGAGACGCGGGCAACGTCGACGGGCTGGTCGCGAATGCCGCACTCCCGGCGACCGGCAGGCTGGAGTCCTTCAGCAAGACCGAGCTGGAGCGGGCCCTGCGGGTCAACTTCGAGGCACCGATCCTGATGTCGCGCGAGCTGGCCCCGAAGCTTGCGAAGAAGGGGGAGGGCCACCTCGTCTTCATCGCCTCGCTGGCCGGCAAGGTCGGCTCGCCGCGCTCCTCCCTCTACAACGCCACCAAGTTCGGGCTGCGCGGGTTCGCCTTCGGGCTGCGCGAGGATCTGCACCCGCTGAACGTCGGGGTCTCGATCGTCTCCCCCGGGTTTGTCAGAGAGGCGGGCATGTTCGCCGACGCCGGCTCGGCCCCCCCGCCCGGGCTCGGCACCACCACCCCGAAGAAGGTGGCCCTGGCAGTGGTCCGCGCGATCCAGAGGAACGAGAACGAGATCACCGTCGCGCCGCGGCGCCAGCGCGCCCTGGTCGAGTTCGGCTATCGGCACCCCGAGCTCGCGGCGCGGGTCCAGCGCCGCGGGGGCGCGGACCGGATGGCCGACGAGCTAGCGGCCGGGCAGGCCGACAAGCGGTAGGGCGGGACTGGCTGATCAGCCAGTCTGCGGAAAAACCCTGATCGGCGGCCGATTTGCGGCGGTATGCTGGCTACCGGTGTAGGGGCCGAGGGGAGCTTTCGCTCGCCAGGGAATAGAGAGGGATTGGAGATATAGATGCGTAGGTTCGCGATTGCCGCCGCCATGCTGGGCGTCCTCTGGGCAGCACCCTCCGCTCAGGCGGCGATTCCTGACGTCTTCGGTGGCACGGTCACCTGCAGCGTCGACGGTGGCGACGGCGTCCGCGAGTGCGGCAACTCCAGCCCTCGCAGCACCACCCCGACCTGGGACGGCGTTCCGCTGGATATCAACGTCGCCTTCCCGCCCGACCCCGGAGCCGGCGACGGCAACTTCCCGCTGATCATGTGGGGCCACGGCTACGGCGGCGCCAAGATCGGGTTCGGCACCAGCGGCTCCACCACCTCGGGCATGCGCCGCTTCACCAGCCGCGGCTTCGCGGTGATGAGCATGACCACGCGCGGGTTCCGGGAGTCCTGCGGCTCCAGCGGTATGGGCAGTTCCCAGGAGGCTGCCGGCGCCGCCTGCAACAACGGCTATGTCCGCCTGATGGACACCCGCTACGAGGTCCGCGACTACCAGTACCTCTCCGGCCTCCTCGCCGACGAGGAGCGAATCGATCCCCAGAGGCTTGGGGCCTTCGGCACCTCCTACGGCGGCGGCCTCTCGATGGCCCTCGCCGCCCTCCGGAACCGGGTGATGCTGCCGGACGGCAGCCTGATCCCGTGGGTCAGCACCGCCGACAACGACCCGATGCAGCTCGCGGCCGCGGCCCCCAACATTCCCTGGAGCGACCTCGTGTACTCGCTGGTGCCGAACGGGCGCACGCTGGACTACGTCACCGACTCCCCCTACGGCGCGCCCATCGGGGTGATGAAGCACTCCCTGGTCAACGGGCTCTACACGTCGGGACAGAGTGCACCTGGCCTGTATGCGGGGACGCCACCCGCCCCGGCCGATCCCGACGCCGACCTGACGGGCTGGCTCGCACGTCTTCAGGCGGGTGAGCCTTACGACGGCGATCCGCTGATGAACGACATCGTCGACGAGATCAAGACCCACCACTCGTCCTATTACATCAACGACTCGGTGGCGCCCCCGCCGATGCTGATCTCGAGCGGCTTCACCGACGACCTCTTCCCGGCCGACGAGGCGATCCGCTACTACAACCGCACCCGCGAGAGGCATCCGAACACCCCGATGTCGCTCTTCTTCGGGAACTTCGGGCATCAGCGCGCGCAGAACCGCGCCGCGGACGCCGCGGTCCTCACCGCCCGCGAGAACGCCTGGTTCGACTTCTACCTCAGGGGCGTCGGGGGGACGCCGTTCCAGGGCGTCGAGGCGACGAACCAGGTCTGCCCCACCACGGCGCCCTCCGAGGGCCCGTTTCCGGCCTCGAACTGGGCCAGGATGGCCCCGGGTGAGATCCGGCACTTCGACGGGACGCGGAAGACCATCGCACCGAACAGCGGCAGCAACGCGATCGGCGCGACCTTCAACCCGGCGCTCAACAACCAGCCCTGCGGCACGGCGCCCGGCGCGGATCAGAACGGAGTGGCGAGCTATCGCCTGCCCGTGCAGGGCGGGTTCGTGATGATCGGCTCGCCGACCGTGATCGCCGACATCACCTCGTCGCCGAACTCGCAGATCTCCGCACGGCTGCTCGACATCCAGCCTGATGGCACCGAGATCCTCGTGAACAGGGCGATCTTCCGACCGACGCCCGGCACGTCGCGCCAGGTGTTCCAGCTTCACCCCAACGGCTACCGGTTCCCGGCAGGCCACATCGTGAAGCTCGAGCTGCTTCCCAAGGACGGCGGCGGCGCCCCGTTGACGAACTACTCGCGGCCATCGAACGGCCAGGCCGAGATCGCCGTCGACGACCTGCAGCTGCGCCTGCCGGTGCTTTCGCGCCCGGGAGCCCAGAACGGCTTCATCGGCGCGCACGCGAAGTACATCGTCCCGGCCGGGCAGAAGCTCGCCAAGGACTTCGCCGACCTCGGTGTGCCCAATGCCTCGTTCCGGAAGGGCAAGCTCAAGGCCGACGCCAAGAAGATCAAGGGCACCAAGGTCCGCTCGCCCCAGGACTGGGAGGCGGCTCACGTCTCGGTCGAGGTGCTCGGTGGCGGCGGCGGCGCCAAGAAGGGCGCGAAGAAGAAGAAGAAGGCCAAGCCGCTCGCCAAGGGCAAGGCCACGGTCGCCGGCGGCAAGACCAAGAAGGTCACGCTGAAGCTGACCAAGACGGGCAAGAAGAAGCTCGCCGGCCGCGACGGCAAGGCCAAGGTGAAGCTGGTGCTGACCAGCAAGGAGCAGGAAGGCAAGGTCACGGTCAAGCGCACCCTGCTGCTCGGCTAGCCACCGCGGCGTTAGCCGCAGGTGTCCGGCAGTCATACTGAGTTTGTGACCGAGAACAGCTTCGATGCGCGCTCGACCCTCGAGGTCTCGGGCAGCGAGTACGAGATCCACCGCCTGGACGCGCTCCAATCCAAGTTCGACGTCGCGCGCCTGCCCTATTCGCTCAGGGTCCTGCTGGAGAACGCGCTTCGGCTCGAGGACGGCGAATCGGTCAACTCCGACGACGTCGAGGCCATCGCGACCTGGGACGCCAAGGCCGAGCCGTCGGTCGAGATCCCGTTCCAGCCCGCCCGCGTCCTGATGCAGGACTTCACGGGCGTTCCCGCCGTCGTCGACCTCGCCGCGATGCGCGACGCGATGGAGGATCTCGGCGGCGACCCGTCGGCGATCAACCCGCTCGTGGACGTCGACCTGGTCATCGACCACTCGGTGCAGGTCGACGCGTTCGGAAACCCGCGGGCGTTCGAGATCAACGCGGAGCGCGACTACGAGCGCAACGGCGAGCGCTACGAATTCCTGCGCTGGGGCCAGGAGGCCTTCGACAACTTCCGCGTCGTGCCGCCGGCCACCGGCATCTGCCACCAGGTCAACCTCGAGTACATCGGCCGCTGCGTGTGGACGAGCGAGAACGACGGGGTGACGGCCGCCTATCCCGACACGCTCGTCGGGACGGACTCCCACACGACGATGATCAACGGCCTCGGCGTGCTCGGCTGGGGAGTGGGCGGGATCGAGGCGGAGGCCGCGATGCTCGGCCAGCCGATCTCGATGCTGCTGCCGCAGGTGATCGGCTTCAAGCTCGACGGCACCCTGCCGGAGGGAGCGACCGCCACCGACCTGGTGTTGACGGTGACCGAGATGCTGCGGGAGAAGGGGGTCGTCTCCAAGTTCGTCGAGTTCTTCGGCCCGGGACTCCCGAATCTCTCGCTGGCCGACCGCGCGACCATCGGGAACATGTCGCCGGAGTTCGGCTCGACCTGCGCGATCTTCCCCGTCGACGCCGAGACGCTCCGCTACCTCGAGTTCACCGGGCGGCCGACGGAGCAGATCGAGCTCGTCGACGCCTACATGCGGGAGCAGGGCCTCTTCCACGAACCGGACAGCGAGGACGCGACCTATAGCGACACCTTGGAGCTCGACCTCTCGGACGTGGTGCCGAGCATCGCCGGGCCGAAGCGGCCCCAGGACCGGATCCCGCTGACCGAGGCGAAGCCGGCCTTCCTCGAGGCGATGGAGGAATGGGACCCGGAGGCGGGCAAGCAGCTCGGCAACATGCGCGACCACGCCATCGACGAGTCCTTCCCCGCCTCGGACCCGCCCGCGGAGGACCACGACACCGAGGCGGGCAAGCCACGGCAGGCGAGCGTCTCCGGAGATGGGACGACCAAGCTGAAGGAGCGGACCAGTGACGCGATCACCGTCGAGCTGGAGAGCGGCGAGAGCGTGGAGCTCGACCACGGCGACGTCGTGATCGCGGCGATCACGAGCTGCACGAACACTTCGAACCCCTCCGTGATGCTGGCGGCCGGTCTCGTGGCGAAGAAGGCCGTCGAGCGGGGCCTCAAGCGTCAGCCCTGGGTGAAGACCTCTCTGGCTCCGGGCTCGACGGTCGTCACCGAGTACCTGGAGAAGTCCGGCCTCGACAAGTACCTGAACGAGCTGCAGTTCAACCTCGTCGGGTACGGCTGCACCACCTGCATCGGGAACTCCGGCCCCCTGCCGGAGGCGATCTCCGAGGCCGTGAACGAGAAGGACCTGGTCGTCTGCTCGGTGCTCTCCGGCAACCGCAACTTCGAGGGCCGCATCAACCCGGACACCCGCGCGAACTACCTGGCCTCCCCGCCGCTGGTCGTCGCCTACGCGCTCGCCGGCCGGATGGACATCGACCTTACGAGCGAGCCGCTCGGCCAGGACGAGGACGGCAACGACGTTCACCTGAGCGACATCTGGCCGACCTCGGCGGAGATCGCCGAGGCGATCGAAGGCGCGGTCCGGGCCGACATGTTCACCAAGAGCTACTCCGACGTCTTCACCGGCGACGAGCGCTGGAAGGAGATCGAGGTCCCGGAGGGCGATCGCTACACCTGGCCCGATTCGACCTACGTGCGCCGGCCGCCGTTTTTCGAGCAGGTGGACCCGGAGCCGAAGCCGATCGAGCCGATCGAGGGCGCAAGGGTCCTGGCCGTGCTCGGGGACTCGGTCACGACCGACCACATCTCCCCGGCCGGAGCGATCAAGAAGGAGAGCCCCGCGGGCCAGTGGCTGATCGACAACGGCGTCGAGCAGCGCGACTTCAACTCCTACGGCGCCCGCCGCGGCAACTACGAGGTGATGGTGCGCGGCACGTTCGCCAACGTCCGCCTCCGCAACAAGCTGGTCGAGAAGGAGGGCGGCTTCACGAAGTACTTCGGCGGCGGGGACGGCGACTCGTCAGAGATGACCATTTACGAGGCCGCCATGAAGTACGCCGAGAGCGACACGCCGCTCGTGGTGCTGGCCGGCAAGGAATACGGCTCCGGCTCCTCCCGCGACTGGGCTGCCAAGGGGACGCTGCTGCTCGGCGTCCGCGCCGTGATCGCGGAGAGCTTCGAGCGCATTCACCGCTCGAACCTGATTGGGATGGGCGTGGTCCCGCTCCAGTTCCCCGACGGCGAGTCCGCCGAGTCGCTGGGACTGACCGGCGAAGAGACCTTCGACGTCGCGGATCTCGAGGACGGCGAGGCGAAGACCGTCCAGGTCACCGCCAGGAAGGAGGGCGGCGATGACGTCAGCTTCGAGGCCCGCGTCCGCATCGACACGCCGAACGAGGTCACCTACCTCCGGAACGGCGGCATCCTCCACCGCGTGCTGCGCGATTTGGGGCAGCGCGCCGCCTAGGCGGACCCCCTAGTCCGAAAAATAATGGCGTGGCGGGGCCGCGGGAGGCAGGGGGTCCACGCGGCCCGCGCCACGCCTGCGCGTCGGTAGCCAGGGAGGGATTTCCGACGCGATCGTCCCCGGAGGCGGGACTGGCCCGGGGACGAGCTTTTGAGTTTTTCTCCCCGCACGGCGATTATCCACCGATTGGGGGGCCTGTGTCAATACCCGATTAGGGCGAGGCTGAAATTCCCAGTTTCCGCCGCTCGATCAGCTCGATCGCGATCACGCTGCCGACCGGCCCGACGGGAGTCAGCGTCGCGGCCAGCAGCGGCCAGGGCGCCTGCCGTCGGATCACCGTGACGAAGATCAGCAGGCAGAGGGCGATGTAGCCCAGGCCGTGAGCCAGGCCGAAGATGAAGGTCTGGTGCTCGAACCCCGGCATCAGCCAGAAGAACAGGAGCGCCGCGAACAACCCCAACTCGACCCAGGAAGCGAGCTTGACCCAGCGGAAGAGCCGCCCCGGGACGGGCGGCGGGATGACCGGGCCGTCAGGCACGCCCGCGCTCAGGCCGGGTCGGCCTTGCCCATGAGCGCGGTGAGGACGATCCGCTCCTGCTCGTTGGTGTGCGCGACCGCATAGCCCTCCCCGGGGCTCGCGCGCGGCGGCCGTCCGACGTACCCGAGCTCGACGCCCTTGGGCAGGAGGTCCGGCAGGCGGCGCTGCATCACCGACCAGGCGCCCATGTTGCGCGGCTCCTCCTGAGTCCAGACGATCTCCTTCAGGTTCGGGTAGTTGCCGATCAGGGCGACGAGCTGTTCCTTGGCGAACGGGTAGAGCAGCTCGACGCGCGCCACGGCGACGGTGTCGGTCTCCTCCCGCTTCGGCGCGGCGTCGATGTCGTAGTAGACCTTGCCGCTGCAGAGCACCAGCCGCTCGACCTTCTTCGGGTCCTGCGCGCGGGGGTCGTCGAGCACGAACTGGAACGAGCCCGAGGTCAGTTCCTCCAGCTTGGAGGTCGCCCGCGGCAGCCGCAGCAGGCCCTTGGGGGTGAACACGACCAGCGGCCGCGCCTTCGCGATGTGGGCCTGGCGGCGCAGCAGGTGGAAGTACTGGGCAGCGGTCGTCGGGTTGGCGATCCGGATGTTCCCCTCGGCGGCGAGCTGGATGAAGCGCTCGATCCGAGCGCTCGAGTGCTCGGGGCCGGCGCCCTCGTAGCCGTGCGGCAGCAGCATCGTCAGCCGCGAGCTCTGGCCCCACTTCGCCTCGGCCGAGGCGATGAAGCTGTCGATGATCACCTGCGCCGAGTTGCCGAAGTCTCCGAACTGCGCCTCCCAGAGCACGAGGCTGTCGGGGGAGTGGGCGGAGTAGCCGTACTCGAACCCGAGGCAGGCGATCTCCGAGAGCGGGCTGTTGTGCAGCTCCATCGGGGCCCCCGCCTCGTCGAGGTTCTGGATCGGCGCGTAGCGCAGGCCGGTCTTCTCGTCGTGCAGGACCAGGTGCCGGTGCGAGAAGGTCCCGCGTTCGGTGTCCTGGCCGGTCAGGCGGAGGTGGACGCCATCGGTCAGCAGCGAGGCGAATGCGAGGGCCTCGGCGTGCCCGAACTCGATGCCGCCCTCATCCAGCGCCTCGATTCGCTTGCCGAGCGGCTTCCGCAGCTTGCGGTGGATCGTGAAGCTGTCCGGCACGCGCAGCAGCTCCTCGTTCAGCTTGCGCAGCTGGTCCTCGGGCACCGCAGTGTCCACGCTGGGGCTGCGGGTGCGGTCGAGCTCGCCCGTCCCGGTCGCGGTCGGGTCCTGGAAGTCGCCGGCTTCGATCTTGCTCCGCAGCTCCTCGTGAATCGCCCGCAGCTCGGCCTGCCGCTCCTCTCGCTTGGCCTCGACCTCCTCGGGGGTGACGATCCCTTCCTTGACCAGCTGATCGGCGTAGATCTCGGAGACGGAAGGGTGCTCCTTGATCTTGGCGGCCATCAGCGGCTGGGTGTAGGCGGGCTCGTCGGTCTCGTTGTGGCCGAAGCGCCGGTAGCCGATCAGGTCGATGACCACGTCGCGGCCCCAGCGCTCGCGGTACGCCATCGCCAGCCGCACGGCCCCGAGGCAGGCCTCGGGGTCGTCGGCGTTGACGTGGATGATCGGCACGTTGAAGCCCTTCGCCATGTCGGCCGCGTAGGGGGTCGAGCGCGCCTCCTCGGGGTCGGTCGTGAAGCCGACCTGGTTGTTGGTGATGATGTGGATGGTGCCGCCGGTCGCGTAGCCGGCGAGGGACTGGAGGTTGAGCGTCTCCGCGACGACGCCCTGGGCGGGGAACGCGGCGTCGCCGTGCAGGAGCACCGGTACGGCCGAGGCGGGATCGTGCACGAGCTTCGCGTCCTCGCGGACGGACTGGGAGGCGCGGGTCGCGCCGACGACGACCGGGTCGACGAACTCGAGGTGGCTGGGGTTGGGATAGAGGCGAACCCCGATCTCGTTCCCGCCCTCGACGTCGAACGAGCCGTTGTGCCCGTAGTGGTACTTGACGTCGCCGGTGCCGCCGGTCGGGATCGCGGCGACCGCCTTCACCGCCTCGATCGCCTTGGCTCCTTCGAACTCCGCCAGGATCGAGTGCAGCGGCCGGCCGAGGTTGTGGGCGAGGACGCTGAGCCGCCCGCGGTGGGCCATCCCGATGAGGACGTCGTGGGCGCCTTCGCTGTGTGCCATCCCGAAGGCCTCGTCCAGCATCGGAACGACGGTGTCGAGGCCCTCGATCGAGAACATCTTCTGCCCGAGGTAGGCCTTCTCCAGGTAGCGCTCGAACCCGTACACCTGGATCAGGCGCTCGAGCAGCGCCCGCTTCTCCTCCGGCTCCAGCGGCGCCCGGTGCCAGCCCGTCTCGATCATGTCGCGCAACCACATCCGCTGCTGATGCGAGGAGAGGTGCTCGATCTGGTACGCGATCGGGCCGCAGTACGCCTCGCGCATCCGCGGGATCGACTCCAGCAGCGTCTCTCCCTCCACCCCGATGCGGAGGATCTCGGCTGGGATCTGAGCCATCAGCTCGGGCGTGAGATTGAGGGTCTCGGGCTCGAGCGCCGGATCTCCCTTCGGCTCGGATCCGAGCGGGTCGAGCCGCGCGGCCAGGTGGCCGTGGGTCCGGTAGGCCTTGAGCAGGGAGGTCGCCGCCTGGACCGCCTGGAGCAGTTCGGCATCCGGCTTGGCCGCGGGGGCGCCCGGGGTGGCGACGGGCGCGAGCGGCGCCGCCGAGGCCGCTGCCGGGTGGGCGTTGGTGACGAGGTCGGGGCTGACGTCGAGGTCCTGGGCGACCGACTCGTAGAACTCGTCCTCGCCCTGGAGCAGCTCCTCGATCCGGCGCAGGAACGAGCCCGACTCGGCCCCCTGGATGATCCGATGGTCGTAGGTCGAGGTCATCGTCATCACCTTGGAGACGCCGAGGCCCTTGACCTTCTCCGGCGCGGCGTGGTGCCACTCGACCGGATAGGCGAGCGAGCCGCAGGCGATGATCGTTCCCTGTCCCGCCATCAGGCGAGGGACCGAGGCGATGGTCCCGATGCCGCCCGGGTTGGTCAGGCTGATGTTGGTCCCCTTGAAGTCGTCGGGCGTGAGCTTGTTCTCCCGCGTCTTGGTGATCAGCTCCTCGTAGTAGGTGTGGAATCCGCGGAAGTCGAGCCCGTCGGCACCCTTGATGCACGGCACCATCAGGGAGCGCTGCCCCTTGCGCTCGACGTCGACGGCGATGCCGAGGTTGATCGACGTGGGCTCCGCGACGGCAGGTTTGCCGTCCTGTTGGGTGAAGGAACGAGCCATCACGCGCCACTCCTCCGCCGCCTTCACGATCGCCCAGGCGATCAGGTGCGTGAAGCTGACCTTCATGCCCTTCTCCTTGAGCACCCCGTTCAGCGCGCGGCGCTTGGCATCCAGGGTGTCCACGGCCAGCGTGCGGAACGAAGTGGCGGTGGGGACCTGGCGGCTCTCCTCCATCGCCTTGGCGAGCATCCCGGCCGGCCCGCGCAGCGGCTTGACCTCCGCGTCCGCGGGCGCCGCCGGCGCCGCGGGCGCCGCCCCCGCACCGTTGCCGGCGCTCAGGACGTCGGCCTTCATCACCTTGCCGCCGGGCCCTGAGCCCTGAACCGACTGGAGGTTGACCCCGTTCGCCTGCGCGACCCGGCGGGCCACCGGCGTCACCTTCTTGCCGTCGACCTCTTCAGTACCGCTTTCGTCCTCATCAACCGCGGCCTCCTCCGCTTCGCGTCCGGGGGCCGCGGCTTCGCCCTTCCCGGCCTTGCCTGCGCCGTCACCTGACGGCGCCTCCCCCTTGACCATCTCCGCGATCGGCTTGCCAACCTCGACCGTCTCGTCGGGCTGGACCAGGACCTTGGTGATGGTCCCGCTCGAGGGCGCGGGCACCTCCGCGTCGACCTTGTCGGTCGAGATCTCCACGACGGTCTGCCCCTCCTCGACCTGATCGCCCTCCGAGACGTGCCACTCGAGGACCGTCCCCTCCGCGACCGACTCGCCCATCTCCGGCATCACGATCTCGAGCCCGCCCCCCTCGAGCGACTTGCCGGCCGAGACCGAGGCGTCGTCGGTGGTGGCCTTCTCGCTCGCGCCGTCCGACGGTTGCCCGGCTTTGCCATCTACGGCGGTTCGCTCCGCTCCCGCTCGCGGCGGCGGAGCCATCACCGGATCGACGCCGCTCGCTCCGGCGTCCGCACCGCCTGGATCGATCTCCGCGATCTCCTGGCCGACGTTCACCGTCTCGTCGGGCTGGGCCATGATCTTGGTCACGGTCCCGCTCGCCGGAGCGGGGACTTCGGCGTCGACCTTGTCGGTCGAGATCTCGACGATCGTGTCGCCCTCGGAGATCGAGTCGCCCTCGGAGACGTGCCACTCGAGCACCGTCCCCTCCGTGACGGACTCGCCCATCTCGGGCATCAGGACCTGGACCTTTTGCTTGGTCGCCACTCCGCCCTAACTGTATGAGGTGAGCGACCCCACCATCAACCGCCAGTCGGCAGCTACAAGCGCGCGACCACGTTCACGCGCGGCCAGCCCCACTCGCGCACGTACTCGCGGGTCGGGGCCTCGGCCTCGCAGAAGTCGCAGGCCATGACCTCGGAGTAGCCGACCGGTCCGTGGATCGAGACCGGCACGCCGCAGGACGGGCAGGCCAGCGAGCGGACGGCCAGGTGCGCCGTGCGCTCGGATGGGCGGATCTCCACATGGGTGGCGTTGGCCCGCTGGCGCTCGTCGCGCTCCGGGTCCGGGCGGGCGGTGGGGTCGAAGATCGCCACCCCCCGATTATTGCGCCTCGGCCCTACAGGCTCTTGGCCTTCTCGCAGCCCTTGGCGGTGTCCTTTCCTCCACCGCCGACGCCGACGTCCTTGCCGCCGCCGCAGGCGAGCTTGTCCTTGCCGGGGCCGCCCGTCAGCTTGTCCTTGCCGGGGCCGCCGAGCAGCTTGTCGTTGCCGGACTGGCCGATCAGCTTGTCGTTCCCGCGCCCGCCGATCAGCCTGTCGCCGGCGAGGCCAGCGCCGGCGTTATGGGCACCGAGGACCTCCGCCGTGGAGGGGTCACTGCCTTCGAGTTCGTCGTCGCCATCGCCGCCGTCGATCTCGGTCTCCGGGGGCTCTGGAGGCTGCGGCACGGAAGAAGGTAGCCAGGTCACTCGATCGCTGCCTCCGCGCGCATCAACGTAAATGAACCCCACGAGCTCGTCGGGACAGTGAATCGTGTTCGCGTCCTTGCGGAAGCATCCGGCCGGCACGACCTCGACGCCACCCGGATCTGCGATCTCGATGAAGACCCGGTTGGGATCAGCCTCACCGGGGATCGCCCGGATCGTGATGTTGTCGTTGCCGTTCGACCCTTCGAAGAAGAGGTCGAACCCTACGAAATTGGCCCTCGTGATCTTCGGGCTGGCGCCGGCCGGCAAGAGGAGAGCGACGGCGAGGCACGCGAGGGGGATCACGGTCCACAGCTGTCGGCGTCGGGTGTGCGTCATCGGGACCTCCTTGTCCTGCCCCGCTGATATTACTCACAGTAATATAAGCAAGATGCCGAGCAAGGTCAAGGAAAAGTTGAAGCGATCGGCTCACGGCACCAAGAAGATGCCGCGCGCCGAGCGGGAGTCGCAGCTGCTCGACCTTGCGGAGCGGGCGTTCGCCGAGCACGGCTTCCACGCTGCCTCGATGGACCAGATCGCCGCGGCCGCCGGGGTCACGAAGCCGCTCGTCTACAGCTACTTTGGCTCGAAGGAGGGGCTGTACCTCGCCGGCCTCCGCCGCGCGTACGAGAACTGCGTCGTACGGGTGGAGGAGTCGGTCAAAGGAGTCGACGATCCCGCCGAGATGCTGACCCGGGTGATCCACGCCGTGTTCGGCTGGTTCGATGACTACCGGGACCATTGGCCGTACATATACGGGGCGCAGGCGCTCGGGGGCCGGTTCGCCGAGGAGGCCGCCAGGGACATCGCCGATTTCGTCGCCGTGATCACGCGGATCATCGGGCCGTTCGCCGATCCGGATGACCCCGAGATCGAGCCCCTCGCGGAGGTCTGCGTCGCGGTCGCCACGGCCCTCGGAGACCGCTGGATCCGCAATCCCGAGGAGCCGCGGGACCTGCAGGAGGCTCGGGTCGTCGGGATTCTCGCGCCCGCGCTGGCCGCGCGTCTCCAGGCTCGATAAGTTCCTGCGTGTGAGCTACTTCGTCACCGGTGGAACAGGCTTCATCGGCCGCAACCTGATCGAGCACCTGCTCGAGCGAGAGGGAACGATCTACGTGCTCGTGCGCGAGGGCTCCCGCGGCCGGCTCGAGGAGCTGCGATCGCGCTGGAACGCCGACGAGGATCGGATCGTGCCGGTGATCGGGGACCTCTCCCAGGAGCACCTCGGCTGCGAGGACCAGATCTCCGAGCTGAAGGGAGAGATCGACCACTTCTTCCACCTCGCCGCGATCTACGACATGACGGCGGACGCGGAGAGCCAGCGCGTGGCCAACGTCGAGGGAACGCGCGAGGCCGTGAAGCTCGCCAACGCCCTCGAGGTCAAGCACTTCCACATGGTCAGCTCGATCGCCGCCGCCGGGCTCTACAAGGGCACCTTCACCGAGGACATGTTCGAAGAGGCCCACGACGTCGAGAACCACCCCTACTTCCAGACGAAGCACGAGTCCGAGGCGGTGGCGCGCGAGGAGGCCGAGGTCCCGTGGCGGATCTACCGGCCCGGGATCGTGGTCGGCCATTCCGAGACCGGCGAGATGGACAAGATCGACGGTCCCTACTACTTCTTCAAGCTGATCCAGCGGATGCGCAAGCTGATGCCGCCGTGGATGCCGGCGGTGGGGATCGAGGGGCGAGAGATCAACCTCGTCCCGGTGGACTTCGTCGCGGCGGCGATGGACCACATCGCTCACCAGGACGGGCTGGACGGCAAGACCTTCCACCTGACCGACCCGAACCCGAGGCGCGCCGGCCAGATCATCAACGCCTTCGCCCGCGCCGCGCACGCGCCGGAGGCGGCGATGCGGATCGACTCGAAGATGCTCGAGGTCGTCCCGAAGCAGGTCCGCTCCGGGCTCCAGATGCTGCCTCCGGTGAAGCGGATCACGGACCAGGTCCTCGCCGACCTCGGCATCCCGCGCTCGGTCCTCGTCTACATCAACTACCCGACCTCGTTCGACTCGCGCAACACCCAGGAGGCGCTGGAGGGCTCCGGGATCTCGGTGCCGCCGCTGGAGAGCTACGCCGACCGGCTCTGGGACTACTGGGAGCGGAACCTCGACCCGGACCTGTTCAAGGACCGCTCCCTCTCGGGGGCAATCGGGGGCAAGACCGTGATGATCACCGGCGCGTCCTCGGGGATCGGGAAGGCCGCGGCGATCAAGGCCGCGGCCGCCGGCGCGAAGGTCCTGCTGGTCGCCCGCACGCCCGAGAAGCTGGAGGAGACCAAGGACTTGATCGAGGAGGAGGGTGGGGAGGCCCACATCCACCGCGCCGATCTCTCCGACACCGACGACATCGAGCGGATGGCCGACGAGGTCCTGGCCGAGCACGGCCGCGTTGACATCCTCGTCAACAACGCCGGGCGCTCGATCCGCCGGGCGGTCGCGCTCTCCTACGACCGCTTCCACGACTACGAGCGGACCATGCAGCTCAACTACTTCGGCTCGCTGAAGCTGATCATGAAGCTGCTGCCCAGCATGAGAAAGAAGGGCAAGAACGGCAAGAAGGGCGGGCACATCATCAACGTCAGCTCGATCGGGGTGCAGACCAACACCCCGCGGTTCTCGGCCTACGTCGCCTCGAAGGCCGCGCTCGACGCCTGGTCGCGCTGCGCCGCCTCCGAGATGGTCGACGACGGGGTCAGCATCACGACGATCCACATGCCCCTGGTGCGGACGCCGATGATCGCACCAACCAAGATGTACGACGCCTTCCCCACGATCACCCCGGAGGAGGCCGCGGACATGATCACCGAGGCGATGATCACGAAGCCCAAGAAGGTGGCGACCCGCCTGGGCAACTTCGGCGAGCTGCTCTACAACGTCGCTCCGAAGGCCTCGGACGCGATCCTCAACACGGCCTACAAGCTGTTCCCGGAGTCCTCTGCATCGAAGGGGGACAAGAAGAAGGACGGCGAGAAGCCCGCCAAGGACGAGGAGCTCTCGACCGAGGGCGTCGCCTTCGCCTACCTGATGCGCGGCGTGCACTGGTAGCCGTGCCCTTCCCCGCCCTCCTGGCCAGATTCGCGCTCGTCTGCACGGCGGCTCTGGCGATGGCAGCCCCGGTCGCCGAGGCGGCCTTCCCGGTAGGTACGAACGGGCGCATTGCCTTCGATCACCAGCCCGGCGGCGGGGAGGTCGATCTGATCACGATGCAGCCGGACGGGACCGGCGCGGCGAACCTGACGGCGTCCGAGCCCATGCAGTCAGCCGATCCCTTCTACTCACCCACGGGCCGCGAGCTCGCATTCTCGCGGTTCGTTTCGATGACCCCGCTGGATCTCGACATCTTCGTCATGAATGCCCTCGGCGGCGCACCGCGCAATCTCACACCCGGCACGCCCGCCAGCCTGGAGGCCCAGCCCACTTATTCGCCGGATGGCCGGCGGATCGCGTTCTTCAGTACGCGCAGCGATCCCGAAGGTGACATCTGGATCGCCAATGCGGACGGCACCGGCGCGACCAACCTCACCGCGGGCAGTGCCGCTGCCGAAGGCAGCCCCAACTTCTCACCGGATGGCAACAGGATCGTGTTCGGGTCGGACCGGAACGATCCGGATGGGGACATCTTCATCATGAACGTCGACGGGTCCGCTCCCACCTCGCTGATGGCCACACCGGAGGCCGACTCACAGCCGCGGTTCTCCCCCGATGGCCGCTCGATCGTCTTCGGCAGCAATCGCGACGGCGACTTCGACATCTGGAAGGCGAACGCGGATGGCTCAGGTGCCGTCAACCTGACTGACTCGAGCGCCGTCAGCGACACGCGCCCGGTCTTCTCGGCCGATGGGCGCAGCATCGCCTTCGCGAGCTTGCGAGACGGCGACTTCGACATCTGGACGATGAGCGCCGACGGCAACAGCCCCGTCGATATCAGCAACGCCTTCGTGGGACAGGACATCGAGCCCGACTGGCAATCGCTGCAGAAGTGCGGCGGCCGGCGCATCACCATCGCCGGTGACGACGGTGCCGACAAGGTCAAGGGGACGAAGCGGGCCGACGTGATCAGCACCTTCGGCGGCAAGGACACGGTCCTCGGCCGCGGAGGAAACGACAGGATCTGCCTCGGCAAGGGGAAGGACAAGGCCGTCGGGGGCGCCGGCGACCGTGACCTCTGCTCCGGCGGCAAGGGCGCAGACAGGGGCAAGGGCTGCGAAAAAGGCAAGCTCTGAGGGAGTAGGGTCGGCCGATGGGCGCGGCCGAGACAGCGGTGCGCAGGCGCAAGCACTGGGGTTGGGGCTACGAGGACCAGCAGCCTGACAAAGCGGGCCTCGAGGGGATCGCGAAGTCGATCCACGAGCGCATGGGCTTCGAGGTGGACCGGATCGAGGAGCCGGTGCCGCTGGAAGCGGTCGAGCTGCCAGAGCCCGGGCTCGAGGCCCCAAAGGGCTTCGAGGACATGTTCTCGGCAGATCGGCACGACCGGGTCTCGCACGCGCTGGGCAAGGCTTACCGCGACATCGTCCGCGGGTTCCGCGGGCAGTTCGAGCACCCGCCCGATCTGGTCGCCTATCCGGAGTCGGCCGAGGACGTGGACCTCGTCCTGTCGTACTGCTCCGACGCCCGCGCGGCGGCGATTCCCTTCGGTGGCGGCACCAGCGTGGTCGGCGGGGTCGAGGCGCGGGTTGGAGATGACTACAAGGGCGCCGTCAGCATCGACCTCACCCGGATGGACCGCGTGCTGGAGGTCGACCCGACCTCGCGAGCCGCGCGGATCCAGGCCGGCGCCACTGGGCCGGGTCTCGAGGACCAGCTCCGCGAACACGGCCTGACGCTGCGCCACTTCCCGCAGTCGTTCGAGTACTCGACGCTGGGAGGCTGGATCGCGACCCGGGCGGGCGGGCACTTCGCGACGCTCTACACCCACATCGACGACCTGGTCGAGTCGGTCAGCGCGGTCACCTTCGAGGGTGAGTGGGAGAGCCGCAGGCTGCCCGGCTCCGGAGCCGGTCCCAGCCCCGACCGGATGCTGATCGGCTCCGAGGGAACGCTCGCGGTGATCACCGATGCGTGGGTTCGCGTGCAGGAGCGCCCCAAGTGGAAGCTCTCGGTGGGTGTCGCCTTCGACGACTTCCTCGCCGGGGCCGAGGCGGTCCGCGCGATCTCCCAGTCCGGGCTGTATCCGTCCAACTGCCGTCTGCTGGACGCGGTCGAGTCCGAGACGACCTCGGCGGGCCCGCCGGGCAAGGCGCTGCTCGTCCTCGGGTTCGAGTCCGCGCACCATCCCGTGGACGAGCCGATGCGGATCGCGATCGACGCCGCGCGCGAGCACGGCGGCGAGCCGGGCGAGATCAGCGAGAAGCGCGGCGGCGACGCGCCGGGCCGCGAGGCCCGCAGCCAGGCGCCGCCCGTGGCGGAGGCGGGGTCGGACCCGGTCGGTGCCTGGCGCCATGCGTTCCTGTTCGCCCCGTACCTGCGGGACTCGCTCGTCGCCTGCGGCGTGCTCTCCGACACCTTCGAGACCGCGATCACCTGGGACCGGTTCCCCGACTTCCACTCCGAGGTGATGGAGGCGGCCCGCCGCGGCGTCGCGGCGGCGATCGACGCGCCGAGCGAGGGGCCGGGGGCGCCGCGGATCAGCTGCCGGTTCACGCATGTCTATCCCGACGGACCCGCCCCGTACTACACGGTGCTCGCTCCCGCGCGGCGCGGCGACGAGGTCGCCCAGTGGGACGAGATCAAGGCGGCCGCCTCTGAAGCCGTGATCGACAACGGCGGCACGATCACCCACCACCACGCGGTCGGGCGGGATCACCGCCCCGGGTACGACCGCCAGCGCCCGGACCCGTTCGCACGGGCGCTCCGCGCCGCCAAGAAGGAATTGGACCCGCGCGGCGTGCTGAATCCGGGCGTGCTGGTCGATCCTGCCCCACCTGACGCGGGCCCGCTCACCTAACCTGTCGGGCTTCATGGTCGGCCTCCTGAACAGGGAGGAGACCGCCTCCGCTACGCAGGCGGGTGGCGGTCAGTCTCCGAAGCCTCGCCGCGGGCCGCTGCGCGCCGCGGTCGTCGCCCTGCGCCCACAGGAGTGGGTCAAGAACCTGCTCGTCTACGCCGGCCTGCTGTTCTCCGGCCAATTCGACGACATCGACGCGATCGCGTCGGCGACGATCACCTTCGCGGCCTTCTGCATGGTCGCCTCGGCCGGCTACCTGGTGAACGACGCCCACGACGTCGACGAGGACCGCCAGCACCCGAAGAAGCGCTTCCGGCCGATCGCCGCCGGGGAGCTCGGAGTCTCCACCGCGATCGCGATGGCCGTGGTCCTGGCGGTCGTGGGGCTCGCGGGGGCCACCCTCCTCGAGGGTCCGGTGATCGGCGGCATCGTGCTCGCCTACGGCGTCGGCACGACGCTCTACTCATACGTCTTCAAGCACGAGGTGATCCTCGACGTGATGGCGATCGCGGGGCTGTTCGTCCTGCGGGTCCTGGCCGGAGCCGTCGCGGTCGACGCCGACGCCTCCGCCTACCTGCTGCTCTGCACCGGCATGGTCGCCCTGTTCCTGGGCTTCACCAAGCGCCGCCAGGAGGCGACCTCAGAGCTGCACTCCGGGACCGAGAGCCGCCCCGTGCTCGAGCACTACTCGATCCCGTTCCTCGACCAGATGGTCGCGATGGTCACGGCGTCCACGGTGATGAGCTACGCGATCTACTGCGTGAACTCGCCGCTGATCGGCTCGAAGATGCTCGGCACCCTGCCGCCGGTCGTCTACGGGATCTTCCGCTACCTCTATCTCGTCTACGACCGCAAGGACACGCGGTCCACCGACGCGATCCTGCTCGGGGACTACGGGATGATCGGCGCCGCGGTCACCTGGGTGGCCAGCGCGGTCATCCTGCTGGCGATCTTCAACTAGCGACCGCACCTTCCCGGACCCTCAAAAGCGGGTGATCTGCGTCACACCCCACGCACGACTGCGGAGGGGGTGCCCCAAACCCTGCGGAGCCTCCACGTAGCGAAACCCCTGCTCTCGCACGTAGAACCGATGGCGCAAAGCAAATTCGCCCCATCGGGGCCAGAGCAAAGGAAGAACAATGAGGACCAGGAAGGTTGCTTCACGTAGGAAGTTCGCACCGATTCACACGCTGTTCGGAATGGCCGTTCTCGCGCTGCTGGTGATGCCGTTGGCATTCGCCGGCGCCGCCGACACGACCGCGACGAGCAGCAAGGGCGTCAGCATCGCCAAGATCAAGAAGCTCAACCAGCGGATCGCGGCGCTCGAGAACCGGGGCGGCAGCGCTCCGACCGGGATCGCCGGCGGCGATCTGACCGGTACGTATCCGAACCCGGGCATCCGGGCCAACTCGATCGAAACGACCGAGGTTGCCCCCGAGACGCTCACCAGCGCTGACATCGCGCCCAACTCGGTGAATGCAGTCGACATCGGGACCAACGAGGTCCAGGCCGACGAGACGGCGGCCAACAGCGTCGGCGTCAGCGAGATCACGGCCGATGCCGTCGGCGCCGACGAGCTCAAGCTGACCTACGTCAGGGTCTCCGCCGGTGTCGAGGTCGACGCCAATCAGTTCGGCGACCAGACGGCCACGTGTGATGGGTCGGATCAGGCGCTGGGCGGCGGTCACAGCTGGTTCCAGCAGACCACCGAAACGCACATGGTCCACTCGACGCCGGACCCGCTGGTCCAGCCGAACAAGTGGGTCGTGCGCGGCAGCAGCGAGGCCAACGACAACACCCTCTACGCCTGGGTGGTCTGCGTTCAGGCCTAGTGGTTGAAACCACGTTCCCGCGGCGACAGCCACGGGGGTCGGTTTGAAAGGGGCGGCGCTTCGGCGCCGCCCCTTTCTGTTGCCACCACGGGCTCAGCTCAGACGGGAAGCTTCTTCGCCTTCTTGATGCACTTCTTCCGCGCCTTGCGCTTCTTCTTCTTGCACTTCTTCAGGGCCGTGGCGCGCCGGCCAGTGGCGGCCGGCGGGCTCGCGCCACCGCCGGCGGGCGGGGGTGTCACCACCGGGTCCGCGAACCTCTGGATCCGGTGATGGCCGGTGTCGGCGACGTAGAGGTTCCCCGCCGCGTCGGTGGCGAGCCCGTTCGGGAAGTTGAGCTCCCCGCCCAGCGCGGGGGCCGTCGTCTCTCCGGTCTTGCAGACCTCGCTGGTCGCAACGCAGACCTCGAAGCCGACGCCCGCGTTGCCGGGCCCGGCGCTCGCCACATCCTCGCCCCAGGCGCGCTCGAAAACTCCCGAGGCGCTGAATCGCTGCACCCGATGATGGCCGAAGTCGGCGACGTAGACCTTGCCCGCCGTGTCCGTGGCGACCCCGGAGGGGGCAATGAACTCCCCGCCCAGCGCGGGGGGCGTCTGCACCCCGGCCTTGCAGGTATCACCGTTGGCCGCGACGCAGATCTCGAAGTTCCCTCCGCCCAGGCCGCCGGGTCCGAACTCCAGCACGTCCTCCCCCCAGGTGCGCTCGAAGGCACCGAGGGCGTTGAACTTCTGCACCCGGTTATGGTTGGAGTCGCCGACGTAGACGTTGCCCGCCGCGTCGGTTGCGAGCCCATCCGGGAAGGCGAGCTCTCCCCCCCGCGCGGGAAACGCCCCGAACCCTAGCCCGGTCTTGCAGGTATCGCCGTTGGCCGCGACGCAGACCTCGAAGCCGGTGCCCATGTTGCCGGGTCCGGTGGCCACCACGTCCTCGCCCCATGCACGCTCGAAGGCGCCGAGGGAATTGAACTTCTGCACCCGGTTGTGGTGGGAGTCGTTGACGTAGACGTTCCCCGCTGCGTCGGTGGCGATCCCCCGCGGGCCGTTGAGCTCCCCGCCCAGCGCTGCGCCCGCCGCTTCCCCGGTCTTGCATGTGTCGCCGTTGGCGGCGACACAGATCTCGAAGTTCCCCGTGTTGCCGGGCCCAGTGGACACCACGTCCTCGCCCCAGGCCCGCTCGAAGACGCCCATGGCGTTGAACTTCTGGATTCGGTTATGAGAGTTATCGGCGACATAGACGTTCCCCGCCGCGTCGGTGGCGACCCCCGTCGGGCCGTTGAGCTCCCCGCCCAATGCGGCGCCCGTCGTTTCCCCGGTCTTGCAGAGGTCCACGCCCGCGACGCAGACCTCGAAGCCCGTGGTCATGCTCCCCGGCGGGCTCGCCACGTCCTCGCCCCAGGCGCGCTCGAAGGCTCCCGAAGAGCCGAACTTCTGGACTCGGTTGTGGTCGGTGTCGGCCGCGTAGACGTTGCCAGCCGGGTCGGTGGCGACCCCCTGCGGGTTGTTCAGATCCCCGGCCAGGGCGGGCCCGGACACGATCCCGGTCTTGCAGCTGATGGCGGTGACGCAGATCTCGAAGCTGAGGCCCGGCGCCATGCTGTCCACGTCCTCGCCCCAGGCGCGGTCCCAGATGCCCGATGCGGCCTGGGCTGGACCCGCGAGTGCAAACGCAGAGCCCGTGACCACGAGTCCCGCCGCGAGAATGTCTCTCAGGCGCTTCATTTCCCGCCTCCGTCTCCCCTAAATCGACGGCAACCTTAACCGGCCCAGTCGGGACCGTCAACTCTGAATTCAGGATCGCTAGTGTCCGGCCCGTGGACCTGACCCTCACCGACTCGGAGGCCTCGTTCCGCGACGAGGTCCGGAGCTGGCTAGAGGAGAACCACCCCGGCCCGTCACCAGAGGGCGACGACCAGGCCGAGTTCGAGTTCCGGCGCGCCTGGCAGAAGAAGATGCACGAGGCCGGCTGGGCCGGAATCTCGTGGCCCGAGGAGTTCGGCGGCAAGGGCGCCACCCTGATCGAGCAGGCGATCTTCAACGAAGAGCTCGGCCGCCAGCGCGTGCCGCTGCCGGCGAACGTGCTCGGGCTGGTCATGGGGGGCCCGGTCGTAATCGCGCACGGGACCGACGAGCAGAAGGAGCGCTTCCTGGAACCGATCCTCTCCGGCGACGAGATCTGGTGCCAGGGCTTCAGCGAGCCGGAGTCGGGATCGGATCTGGCGTCACTGAAGACCCGCGCGGTCAAGTCCAACGGATCCTGGAAGGTGACCGGGCAGAAGGTCTGGACCACCTACGCGCACGAGGCGAAGTACTGCATGCTGCTCGCCCGCACGGACCAGGACGCCCCCAAGCACAAGGGCATCACCTACTTCATCCTCGACATGGACCAGCCCAACGTCGAGGTCAGGCCACTCCGCCAGATCACCGGTGAGGCCGAGTTCAACGAGATCTTCATGGAGGAGGCCGAGGTCGCCGACGAGAACGTCATCGGCGAGGTCGGCGGCGGCTGGCAGGTGGCGATCACCACGCTGATGTTCGAGCGCGCCGGCCTCGGCGCGGCGGCGGTGATGGGCCTGAAGCGGAGCCTCGAGGACCTGGTCGAGCTGGTCCGCGAGAAGGGGATGGAGGACGATCCGATCCTGCGCCAGAAGATCGCCCGCCTGCACACCGGCATCGAGGCGATGCGCCTCGGCGGACTTCGCTCCCTGACGATGACGATGAAGACCGGGATCCCCGGTCCCGAGGGCTCGCTCGGCAAGTGGCAGTGGGCGAAGTACAACCAGGAGCTGACCGAGCTGGCCAGCGAGGTTGCAGGTGCCGACGGCGTCACGGTCGGCTCCGACTGGAGCTACCGCTTCCTGCGCTCCCGCGCCAACTCGATCGAGGGCGGCACCACCGAGGTGCTCCAGAACATCATCGCCGAGCGCGTGCTCGGGCTGCCGAAGCTGAGGTAGGGCTCAGCCCTTCTTCTTCCGCTTCTTCTTCACGCACTTCCCCTTCTTCAGCTTCTGGCCCTTCTTGCACTTCTTTTTCTTCTTGGGAGCCGTGGGGCTGGCCGGGGGCGGCAGGTTCGTCTGCGCCGTGGCGGAGTTGTTGGCGGGATTGGGATCCGCCGTGGGCGACGTGACCGTCGCGGTGTCGGTGAAGGGGCCAGGTCCGGTCGTCTGGACCACCAGCGTGAACAAGGCGCTGCTCCCGGCCGTGAAGGTGGGGTTGGTCGCCGAGACGGTCCCCGTGCCGCCGACCGGAGGGGTGGTGGTGGTCCAGCCCGCCGGCGCCGTGAGGGAGATGAACGTGGTGTTCGCCGGGATCGGGTTCGTGAGCGCGACGTTCCCGGCGGTCTGGGGTCCGTCGTTGAAGACGCTGAGCGTGTAGTTCAGCAGGCCGCCATTGCCCACCGGGTCGGGCGCGTCCGCGACGAAGACCGAGAGGTCCGCTCCGGTGCTGACCGTGGTGGTGGCCGTCGCAGTGTTGTTCCCAGGATTGGGATCCGGGGTCGTCGAGGAAACGTTCGCCTGTTGGGTGATCGTTGTCCCGTTGGCGAGGCCTGCATTCAGGTGGACGGTCAGACTGAAGCCGGCCGTGACTCCGGCGGCGAGACTGGCGTTGGTGGCGGTGATGGTCCCGGTGCCGCCGACCGGGGGCGTGGTCGACAACCAGCCGGCTGGAGCCGTGAAGGAAACGAACGTGCTGTTGGCCGGCACCTGCGCCGTCATGCTGAGGCTCTGCGCCGTGTCCTGGCCGCCGTTCTGGACGGCGATCGAATAGGTGACGTTCGTGTTCGCCGCCGCCTTGGTCGGGGCGGCGACACCGATCGACAGGTTCGACTGTGCAGCCGATGCCCCCGCGGGCAATGCCAGCAGCGCCCCTGACAGCAGTGCGGCTATCACCCTTGCGCGCATCGGTCCTCCCGACCTGAGCGTCTCGTGGCAGCTAGCGCCACCGTACAGGCTGATTAGACTGCCCGCAACTCGTGAACTTCGACCTCAACGACGAGCAGCAGGAGATCAAGAGCACCGCGAAGGAGTTCTTCGCGGATCGCTTCAAGCCCGCGAAGGTGCGCGAGTTGGCGGAATCACGCTCCTACGACGACGGCCTGAACCAGCAGATGGCCGAGCTGGGCTGGCCCGGCATCGCCATCTCCGAGGACGACGGCGGCCAGGGCCTCGGCATGGTCGAGCTGGCGGTCCTGCTGGAGGAGTCGGGCTTCGCCTGTGCGCCTTCACCGTTGCTGGGGACTGCCGGCGCGGCGCTGGTGATCTCCGCGGCGGGCTCCGACGAGCAGCGCTCGGAGTGGCTGCCGAAGCTCGCCTCGGGCGAGGCCACCGGCGCCTTCGGCGGGGTCTCGCCGGACGGCGAGAGCACTCTCTTCTGCGACCTCCCGACCGCCGACGTCGCGGTGGTCTTCGACGGCGAGGGCGCGCTGCTGGCGCCGGCGGGCGACCTGAACTTCGAGACGGTCGAGACGATCGACGCCACCCGCTCCTACGCCACGGTCGCCGACCCCGCCGGGGATCGGCTCGACGGGGACGTCGACGCCGGCCGCGATCGGCTCGCCGTCGCGATCGCGGCGGAGCTCGTCGGCGTCGGCCAGCGGGCGATGGAGATGGCCGTCGACTACGCCCGCGAGCGCCAGCAGTTCGGCCGCCAGATCGGCGCCTACCAGGCGGTCTCGCACCGCTGCGCGGCGATGCTGCTCGGCGTCGAGGAGTCCCGCTCGCTCACCTACTTCGCGGCCTGGGCCGCTGACGCCGAGCCGGAGTCGCTGCCCTCGACCGCCGCGATGGCCGCCGCGTCCGCCTCCGACTCGGCCTGGGAGACGACCGCTTCGGCGCTCCAGGTCTTCGGCGGAATCGGCTTCACCTGGGAGCACGACCTCCAGTTCTGGCTCAAGCGCTCCCGCGTCGCCGGCCGCATGCTCGGTTCCCCGCGCGAGCACCGCGAACGCGTCGCGGACCTGATCGGCCTCGGCGCCGGCGAGCCCGCCGTCGCCTGACCCGGTTACCTAGGGCAGCACCTTCGCGTCCGAGACGACCTCGGTGCTGCCGCCTCGGCGGTAGTGCACGTCCACGGTGTCGTGCTTGCCGTAGCTGCCGAAGAGGCCGAGCGCCATCGCCAGCCAGCGCCCCCCACTGACCTGCTCCTTCATCAACGGGCGGTTGAAGAGGATCTCGTTGGCCGCGCACGGTGAAGTCGGCGCCCTCGGCCTGCTGCTGCCCGTTGACGTAGACGTCGAACGGCTGCTCGGCCCCCTCGGGAAGCCTCACGCGCCGCCCGGCCTCGGCGCTCTTGCCCTGGATCGGATCGTCGGCCATCCACGCCTGAGGCTAGCCCCCAATGGGCCGTTCGGCACATCTCTGAGCCCCACCCAGTTTTGCGGTTGCGCACGGCCGCTCGCCGGGCATAGAGTTGGCCGGGCACGAGCTAGGGGATGAGGCATGAAGCCGAGGTCGAGGGGTTCGGGTTTGTCCGTGGTGGTGGCCGTGTTGGCCGCCATCGGCGTTGCGGCCTTTGCCGCGACGTCCGTCGCGGTGCCCGGCGACGTCACCGCTACCCAGATCCAGAACATCAACCCCGGCGGTGAGTCCCTTCCGCATGGCTTCACCGGAACGGGCGACGGCACGGTGTTCTTTGCCGCCAACGACGGGACCAACGGAGTCGAGCCGTGGAGTAGCGTCCCGCCTTACACGAGCGCGACGCTGGTCGACGACGTAAACACCGGCGGGGACTCTTCCCCCGAGGAGTTCACGAACGTCAACGGCACGGTCTTCTTCGTGGCTACCGACAGCCTTTTCGGGAGAGAGCTCTTCAAGAGCGTCCCGCCGTACACCTCGGCGACGCTAATCGACATCCAGAACGGCGTGCCGGGCTCGGATCCCGAGTCCCTGACCGCCGTCGGGAACACCCTTCTGCTCAGCGCCAACAACGGGACGAACGGCGAGGAGCTGATGAAGGTGGAGACGCCATATACCTCGGCCACCCTTGTCCACGACAGCGCGCCGATGATGGGCGACAGCGGAAATCCCACCCACCTCGCCGAGGTCGGCGGGATTCTCTTCTTCTACGCCTTCGACGGCGGCGCCAACGGCTCGGAGCTGTGGAAGAGCGAGCCGTCGTTCACCTCCGCGGAGGAGGTCGCTGAGATCAACCCGACCGGCGGTGAAAGCGGAGGTTCAGACGTCCGAGAGCTCACCGACGTCAACGGCACGCTGCTGTTCTCGGCCGACGACGGCACCAGCGGCCAGGAGCTGTGGCGAAGCGATCCGCCGGACTACGACTCGGTGGCCCAGGTGGAGGACATCGCGGACATGCCGACGGGTGACGCGTCTGAGCCCTTCGAGCTGACGAACGTGGGTGGGACGCTGCTCTTCAAAGCGAACCCCGATCCCCCGGCGGACGAGAGCGAGCTCTGGAAGAGCGCTCCCCCATTCACGTCCGCGACCATCGTTCAGGACATCAACCCGAGCACGGGTTCTTATCCCACGGAACTTGCCAACGTTGGCGGCACCTTGCTCTTCGCCGCCGATGACGGGGTCATGGGCGTGGAGCCTCGGAAGAGCGCCCCCCCGTTCACATCCATAAGCCTAGTTGCCGATCTGAACCCCGGCGCCGGGAGCAGCTCGGTCGACGGTTTCGTTAACGTCGGCGGCGCCGCCTACTTCGGCGCGGACTACGGATCCGACGCCGAGATGTTCCGCAGCGCCCCGCCATTCAGCGGCGCGACCCAGATGACCAGCCTCGATCCGGGGAGTGCCATCTTCCTCACGAACATCGGCGGCACGCTCTTCTTCAGCGCCACGCACATGGGCGCCGGCCGCGAGCCCTGGAAGGCCACGATCGAGGGCCCGGCGCCGCCGGTGACCCCGGTCACCCCCGCCCCGCCGGCGAAGAAGAAGTGCAAGAAGGGCCGGAAGCTCAAGAAGGGGAAGTGCGTCAAGAAGAAGAAGCGGAAGAAGAAGTGAGGCTCTAGAGGCAGCGGCCGAGCGCCTCCAGCAGGCGCTCGATCGCCTCGTCGAGGCTGTCCGCCTCGAGCGGCTCCTTCCTGATCGTCCCCGTGTAGGCGACGACCGATCCGTTTCCCATCAGGTCGAGTCCCCCCTTCGGGCCGCGGAAAAAGCCGGGGCCGTCAAGCTCGAAGCGGGCGTGTACGCGCTGGCCGGGCTCGAAGTCGCGCAGGGCGTTGATCGGGGGTAGGCCGCCCTCCGCGCGGATCTCCTCCAGGCGCCGGCGGGCCTCTCCGATCGCCTGGTCCAGGTCATCGAACTTCTCGCGGTCGACCGCGGAGGCGTGCCGGATGGTCAGCGTCCAGGCCACGGCGGCCCGTCTGGCGCTCGGCGCTAGGCGCCGCGACGCGGGCGCTTCGGCCGGCGGGCGGGCGGGCCGGTGATCTTCTCCTCGCCCTTGCGGTCGCCGACCGGGGTGTAGTCGACATCGCGGTCGCCGGTGTAGATCTGGCGCGGCCGCGCGATCTTCTGCTCCTTGTCGTCCTTCAGCTCCATCCATTGCGCGACCCATCCGGACGTCCGCGGGATGGCGAAGATCACCGTGAACATGTCGGTCGGGATCCCGAGCGCCTCGTAGATCAGGCCGGAGTAGAAGTCGACATTCGGGTAGAGCTTGCGCTCCGTGAAGAAGTCGTCGTCGAGCGCGCGCTTCTCCAGCTCCACCGCGATGTCGAGCAGCGGGTTGTCCCCGGTCACCTCCAGCACCTCGTCGACGTGCTTCTTGATGATTCGCGCCCGCGGGTCGTAGTTCTTGTAGACGCGGTGGCCGAAGCCCATCAGCTTCTCCTCGCGGTTCTTCACGCCCTCGAGGAAGTCGGGGATGTTCTCGGTGGTCTCGATCCGCCGCAGCATCTTCAGCACGGCCTCGTTGGCGCCGCCGTGGAGCGGGCCGTAGAGGGCCGCGACGCCGGCGGCGATCGCCGAGTACGGGTCCACGTCGGATGAGCCGACAGACCGGACCGCGTTGGTGGAGCAGTTCTGCTCGTGGTCGGCGTGGAGGATGAAGAGCACGTCGAGCGCCTTTGCCAGGCGCGGGTCCGGCTCGTAGCGGTCCTCCATCTTGAACAGCATCTGCAGGAAGTTCGACGAGTAGTCGAGCTCGTTGTCGGGATAGACGTAGGGCAGGCCGAGGCTGTGGCGATAGGCGAACGCGGCGAGCGTCGGGATCTTCGCGATCAGCCGGATCGCCGCCATGTAGCGCTCCTCGGGGTCGTCGGTCGCCTTCGCCTCCGGGTAGAAGGTCGAGAGCGCGCCGACGGAGGCGAGCAGCATCCCCATCGGGTGGGCGTCGTGGCGGTAGCCCTCGTTCATCTTCTTGATGTCCTCGTGAACGAAGGTGTGGTGGGTGACGTCGTAGGTCCAGCGGTCGAGCTGAGGCTGCGTCGGAAGCTCGCCGAAGACCAGGAGGTACGCCAGCTCGAGGTAGGAGCTCTGCTCCGAGAGCTGCTCGATCGGGATGCCGCGGTGCTGGAGGACGCCCGCCTCGCCGTCGATGTAGGTGATCGCGGAGCGGCATGAGGCGGTGTTGGTGAAGGCCGGGTCGTAGCCCATCAGGCCGAAGTCGTCCTCGTCGACCTTGATCTGCCTCAGGTCCATCGACTTGATGGTCCCGTCGGTGATCTCGAGCTCGTAGCTCTCGCCGGTCCGGTTGTCGGTGACGCTGAGGGTGTCGCCGCTCGCAGCGGCGCCGTCATCCTGCGCGGCCTTTGCCTTCTCCTTGGTCGCCATCGCCACCTCCTCTACTGGGAATTCGGGAGCGCGTCAGTATCCCACTTCGGCGCTTTCGCCTACCTCGTTTCCGTTACGCCGAGGCTTCGAGCGCAGCCTGCAGCGAGGCGGCGTCGAAGGATCCCTCGTGCCGCCGGCCGTTGGTGAAGAAGGTGGGTGTTCCGCCGACGCCGCTCTGGCGGCCGCTGTCGACGTCGCGCTGGACGCGCGAGGCGTGGGCCCCGCTTTCGAGCTCGGAGGCGACGGCGTCAGCATCCAGGCCGAGCTCGCGGGCGTAGCCGACGAGGTCGTCGCGGCCGAGTGCCCCGCGCGACTCGTAGAGCCGGTCGTGCATCGGCCAGAACGCACCCTGGGCCGCGGCCGCCTCGGCGGCCTCGGCCGCCGCCTGGGCATCGGGGTGGACCTCGCGCAGCGGGAAGTGCCGGAAGGCGAACAACAGGCGGCCCTCGAGCCGTTCGCGGACGCGCTTCACGATCGGGAACGCCGCGGCGCAGTACGGACACTGGAAGTCGCCGTACATGACCAGCTCGAGCGGCCCCCGGTCCGAGCCGTCCACGTGGTCCTCCGCCGAGAGGGCGGGGGTCAGCCGCATCGCGCAATCGTAGACTCGGCGGATGGACGGGCGGCGATGAACGACATCGAGGTCCTTATCGCACTGGTCGCGGCGGCGGCCGTCCTCGTGCGGTTCGCCGACCTGATCCAGATCCCGTATCCGATCGTGCTCGTGCTCGGCGGCCTCGCGATCGGCTTCCTGCCGGGCGGGCCGGACATCGAGCTGGAGCCCGAGGTCATCTTCCTCGTGTTCCTACCACCGCTGCTGCAGTCAGCCGGCTTCTACTCTTCGCCGCAGGAGCTGCGCGCCGAGCAGGGGCCGCTGATCTGGCTGGTCCTGGGTCTCTCGCTGGCGACGATGGGCGCGGTCGCGGTTGCGGCCTACACGGTGATCCCGGAGATCAGCTGGCCCGAGGCGTTCGTCGTCGGCGCGATCCTCTCTCCGACCGACCCCATCGCCGCGATCGCGACCTTCGAGCGGGTGGGTGTCGCCGAGCGCGTGTCGCTGCTGGTCGAGAGCGAGAGCATGATCAACGACGGCGTGGCCCTCGTCGCCTACCGCGTCGCGCTGATCGGCGTGGTCAGCGGGACCTATGCACTCGGGGAGGCCGGCATCGACCTGCTGATCGGGGTCGTCGGCGGCATTGCGGTGGGTCTGGCCGTCGCCTGGGCGGCAATCCAGGCCTTACGCCGGCTGGACGACCCGCCGCTCTCCATCCTGATCACCGTCCTGATGGCCTACGTCGCCTTCGCCGGGGCGGAGGAGCTCGAGGCGTCGGGCGTGCTGGCGGTCGTGACGGCCGGCATCTACCTCGGCTGGCGCTCCCACGACGTGTTCGACGCGGATCTCCGCCTCAGCGCGGTCGGCTTCTGGGAGGTGCTGGTCTTCGCGCTCAACGCGATCGTCTTCATCCTGCTGGGGCTGCAGTTCCCGGACGTGCTCGAGGCGGTGGGCGAGCGCTTCTCGGTCGGCGAGATCATCGCCTACGGGGCGCTGGTCTCCGCGGTGGTGATCGGCGTCAGGCTGGCCTGGCAGTTCATCCCACCGCTGCTCGCGCTGGTGTTCCCGGCCGCCTCAGCACTGGATTCCGGCACCGACTGGCGGGAGCGCGTGCTCGTCGGCTGGTGCGGGATGCGGGGCGCGGTCTCGATGGCGGCCGCGCTGGCGCTGCCCTTCACGCTCGACAGCGGAGAGGCGTTCGGCGACCGCGACCTGATCATCTACCTGACCGTCGCCGTGATCCTGTCGACGCTGGTATTCCAGGGCCTGACCCTGCCCACGCTGATCCGGCGCCTGGGGCTCAGCAACGTTGCGGCCTGGCACCCCGATGAGGCGATCGCACGGCTCAGCTCGGCACAGGCGGCGCTGGACCGGCTTGACCAGCTCGAATCGAGCAGCGACGTCCTGCCGGAGAACGCGGTGGAGCGCCTGCGCGAGGTCTACCAGGCACGCTTCGCCCGCTGTGTCGCGGCGCTCCAGGGCGAGGGCAGGGCGTCCCCGATCGAGGATCCGCTGAGCAGCTACCGGCGGCTGCGCCAGGAGCTGATCGCCGCCGAGCGGGCGACGCTGCTCCGGCTTCGCGACGAGGGCCGGATCAAGGCCGACGTCTTCCGCAAGATCCAGCGGGACCTCGACCTCGACGAGGCGCGAATCAGAAGCTAGGCGTCGAAGTGCGTGATGCGCTTGAAGTCCTGGAGGCGCTGCGCGATCTCGTCCATCGTCAGCAGGCCGACGCGAGCCGTGCCGAAGTCCTCGACGTTGAACGAGGCGAGCACCGAGCCGTACGCCATCGCCTTGCGCAGCGCGTCCGGCTCGAGGGGTGAGAGCCCGGAGGCGCGCTGCCCCTCCAGGTAGCCGAGGAAGCCGCCGGCGAAGCTGTCGCCGGCGCCGGTCGGGTCGCGCACGTCCTCGAGCAGATAACCGGGGATGGCGAAGAACAGATTCGAGGTGAACAGGGCCGCTCCGTACTCGCCCCGCTTCGCGACCACAACCCGCGGCCCCATTCCCATCACCGCGCGCGCCGCCCGGGCCAGGTTCGCCTCCCCGGTCAGCATCCTGATCTCCGCGTCGTTCAGCAGGACGCAGTCGACCTCGGCGATCGCCGCCAGCAGCGACTCCCGCTCGGTCTCGATCCACAGGTTCATCGAGTCGAGTCCGACGAACTCCGCTTCCGATGCGGCCCGCACGTCACGCTGCAGCTGCGGCTGGATGTTCCCGAGGAACAGCATCTCGGCCTTGCGAGAGGCCTCCGAGAGCTTGGGCTGAAAGTCGCCGAAGACGTTGAGCTGCGTCTCGTCGGTGTGGGCGACGTTCATGTCGTACTCGTAGTGCCCTCGCCAGAAGAAGGTCTCGCCGCCGGGGACGCGCTCGATGTCGTCGGTGGCGACGCCGCGCTCGGTCAGGACCGCCAGCTCCTCGTCGCCGAAGTCGTCCCCGACCGGCCCGACTACGCGCACGTCGGTGAAGAAGCTCGCCGCCAGGGAGAAATGGACGGCGGAGCCGCCGAGCATCCGCTCGCGCTCCCCGAAGGGCGTGCTCACGGAGTCGAATGCAATTGAGCCGACGACGGTCAGGGCCACGGGGGCGCATGTTTACCGCTTAGTCGCCACACTGGGCGTCGTGAAGGCGATTCAGATCGAGGAATTCGGCGGCCCCGAGGTGCTGCAACACGTCGATTTGCCCGACCCCGAGCCTGGAGACGGCGAGATCGTGGTCGACGTCGCGCGGGCCGGCGTCAACTTCGCCGACACCCATTCGATCAAGAACGACTACCTCGCCGAGCAGACCCTGCCGCTGATCCCGGGCGGAGAGGTCAGTGGCACGGCCGACGGGCGCCGGGTGGCGGCGATGCTCGGCAACGGCGGCTATGCCCAGAAGGTCGCGGTACCCGAGGCCTGGGTCGTCCCCGTCCCGGACGAGGTCGACGACGAGCAGGCGGCCGGCCTGCTGCTCCAGGGGATCACGGCCCACATGCTGCTCAACTACACCGCGCATGTCGAGAAGGGCGAGACGGTCGTCGTCGAGGCCGCGGCGGGCGGAACCGGCAGCCTCGCCGTGCAGCTGGCGAAGCGCGCCGGGGCGAAGGTGATCGCGCTCGCCTCGACCGACGAGAAGCGCGCCCTGGCTGAGCGCCTCGGCGCCGACGCCACCGCCGACTCGCGCGCCGACGACCTGAAGGAGGCGATCCTCGAGGCCAACGGCGGCGAGAAGGTCGACGTCGTTCTCCACATGAGCGGAACCGGCTTCGAGGCCGAGCTGAAGGCGCTCGACTCCCTGGGCCGGATCGTCGTCTTCGGGAACGCGGCCCGCCACCCGAACGAGCTCCAGACCAACTATCTGTTGCAGACGTCCAAGTCCGTGCTCGGGTTCTGGCTCGTCCCGATCATCGTCAAGAAGCGGGAGCTGGTCGCGTCCGTCATCGGCGAGCTGCTCGGCGCGGTCGCTAAGGGCGAGCTCGAGGTCGTAGTCGGCGAGGTCTACCCGCTGAGCGAGGCCGCCCGCGCGCACGAGGACATCGCGGGGCGCAGGAGCACCGGCAAGCTCCTGCTGGACCCTTCTAAGTGACAGCAACCAGTGAGCGCACCGTGAGCGAGACGGAAGAGAACGGCGCGGTCGAAAGCCAGGCCAAGGTCGAGACCTTCGCCGAGCTGGGCCTGTCCGAGGGCCTGGTCGAGACCCTTTCCGAGCTGGGCTACGAGGACCCGACGCCGATCCAGGCCCAGGCGATCCCCGAGCTGCTCGGCGGCCATGACGTCATCGGCCAGGCGCAGACCGGCAGCGGCAAGACCGCCGCCTTCGGCCTGCCGATGCTGGAGCAATTGGACGCCGAGAGCAAGGAGACGCAGGCGATCGTCCTGACCCCTACCCGCGAGCTCTGCATCCAGGTGACCCAGGCGATGCGCGCGTACGCGGAGCACCTCGACGGCGTCGAGATCGTCGCCGTCTTCGGCGGCGCCCCGATCCGCGAGCAGCAGGCGCGCCTGCGTCACGAAGCACAGGTCGTGATCGCGACGGTCGGCCGGATGATGGACCTGATCCAGCGCCAATCCCTTGTCCTGACCTCCGCCCGCTACGTCGTGCTGGACGAGGCCGACGAGATGCTGGACCTGGGCTTCATCGAGGACGTCGAGAAGATCCTGCGGATGACCCCGAGCGGCCGGCAGACCGCGCTGTTCTCGGCGACGATGCCGGCGCCGGTCGCCCGCCTCGCCGAGCAGTACATGTACGACCCGGTCACGATCCGGGTGACGCCGAAGAAGCTGACGGTGGACTCGGTCGAGCAGGCCTACGTGATGGTCGAGCCGAAGCAGAAGCTGGAGCGCCTGGTCGAGGTGCTGAAGGCCGAGGAGCCCGAGCAGGCGATCATCTTCTGCCGCACGAAGATCGGCGCCTCACGACTGGACAAGCAGCTGGCCGACAAGGGCCTTCGCGTCAAGGCGCTCCACGGCGACCTCAGCCAGGGCCAGCGCGACGGGGTGATGATCTCGTTCAAGGAGCACAAGACGCCGCTGCTGGTGGCGACCGACATCGCCGCCCGCGGCCTCGACATCGAGCACGTGACCCACGTCATCAACTACGACCTCCCGAACAACCCGGAGATCTACGTCCATCGGATCGGCCGCACCGGCCGCGTCGGCAGGACGGGGCGGGCGATCACCTTCGCGACCCAGAAGCAGGAGGCAGACCTGAAGACGATCGAGCGGGTGGTGAAGGCGCCGATCGGCGAGTGGGAGCCGCCGGAGGAGCGGCTCGAGCACGCGCCGCGGCCGCGGCATCGGGAGAAGCCGATCGAGCCGGACGAGGGCGCGGTCAAGCTCTTCGTCAACCGCGGGGCCCGCAGCGGCATCGAGGAGGACGACCTGCGCTGGGCGCTGACCGAGGGCGCTGTCATCCCAGAGGACGAGATCCACTCGATCCGGGTGTTGGACCGCTTTTCCTTCGTCGAGCTTGATGCCTCCCAGGCCACGAAGGCGGTGGAGTTCCTGGACGGCACCAAGCTCAAGGGCCGCCAGATCCGGATGGAGGTCGCGCGCTCCTAGGGGCCGGCGAGCTCGTCGATCCGCTCGAGCAGGTTCTCCCACTCGAACGGCTTCGGCACGCAGCCGTCGGCGCCGATCTCCTCGAGCAGCTCGGGCTCCTGCGCGTCCAGGTGCGCCGAGATGATCAGCGCCGGGGTCTTGACCCCCGAGGCCCGTATCTCCCGAAGCGCGTCGATGCCTGACTTGCCGGGCATCATCGCGTCGAGCAGGAGCAGGTCAAGCTCCCCGCCGGCCTCCTCGACCCGAGCCACGGCCTCTTGGCCGTCGGTTGCGGTCAGCACTTCGTAGCCCGACATCTCCAGCCGCCGCCTGAGCATGAGGAGGACGGTCTCCGAGTCGTCGGCGACGAGTAGGCGGGTCACCCGCCGCCAGCCTTGGATCGCGAGCCGGTTCGCCGGGTGCGGCGCGAGCCATTGGTTGTTCCGGACTTCGCGATGGGCAGATTGAAGCGGAAAGTCGTCCCCTTGCCGGGCTCGGACTCCGCAGAGATCGAGCCGCCGTGCACCTCGACCAGGGATTTGGTGATCGCGAGCCCGACTCCGGTGCCCCCGACGGTCTGGGTCTCGCCGCTCTCCCCCCGCCAGAAGCGCTCGAACACGTGCTCGAGCTGGTCCTTGCCGAGGCCGGGTCCCGTGTCCGCGACCTCGAATTCGACGCTCTTCCCGTTTTTGGAGGCGCTCAGGCGGACCTTCGCAGCCCTCTGGCGAGTACCTGTTCGCGTTGACGAGCAGGTTCGAGAGGACCTGGCCGATCCGGTCGGGGTCGGCCTGGACCTCGGGCACCGACTTCTCCACGCTGACGGTGAGCTTCTGGTTCTTCTCCTCGAAGCTCGGGCGGATCTGGCGCCCCACGCGCTGAAGCAGGGGCCGCACCGGGGTCGGCTCGGGGTTGATCCTGAGCTTGCCGGCGTCGCTGCGGGCGAGGTCGAGCAGGTCCTCGATCAGGCCCTGCAGCTGGCTGGCGCTCTCCGCGATCACCTCGGCCGCCTCGCGCTGGTTGGCGCTCAGCCGCTTCTCCGCGATCAGCATCTCGGCGAATCCCTTGACGACCGTCACCGGGGTGCGCAGCTCGTGGGAGACCGTGAGCACGAAGTCATCCTTCATCTGCTCGATCCGGTCGCGCTCCTGCGCGTCCCGCTCGAGCGAGGTCGCCATCTCGTTGAACGCGCGGCCCAGAGCCTCGATCTCCACGGGGCCGCCGGTCTCGACCCGTGCCTCGAGGTCGCCCCCCGCGACGCGCCTGGCGCCGGACACCAGGCGAGCGAGCGGCGCGCGCATCGAGTTGATCAGGCCGGAGAAGAGGATCAGTGCGGCCAGCAGCGCTCCCAGCAGCCCGACGCCGACCAGGATCGCCGTATCGCGCGTGTCGTCCCGCGCCCGCTGCTGCGCCCCGTCTCGGGAGTCGCGTGTCGCAGCGGTCAGCTCTTCGCCCGCCGTGGTCACCTGGGCGGTGAGCTGCCGCTCGGAGTTTCCGGGCGAATCGCGGCCCTGCACGCGGGGCACGCCGACCTGCTTCCGCCAGGTGGCCTCCGCGGCCACCATGCGGTCGAGGCTGCCGGTCAGTCCCTCGTCCCCGCCGGTGAGATCGGCCGCGACGTCGGCGGTCGCCGCAAAGGAGTCGGAGGCACGTCTCAGGTCAGCGGGGTTCGGGCGTGTCCCTGGCGCCGGGGCGCGGATCGCGGCCTGCTCGAGGATGAAGGCGGAGCGCAGCCGCTCGCCCTGCAGCTCGAGGTCGTAGTACCGGGTGATCTCGTCCTCGTAGTCCACCCGGACCTGAAACAGGCGTCCAACCCCGAGCAGGGAAACAGCCAGCAGCAGTGCGAAAAGCACCGCGAAGCCGATACGAAGCCTGGCCGTCAGTGATGGGTTGACTTTCACGCTGCTCTCGCCCCTCTAACTACACTATCGGCGGACTTACTAATGAGTAAAGGATTGCTTGCGCACTGGCGTCGCGGCCTTCTCGGGCGCGGAATCACGGGGGCTCTGCTGCTGACGGTGCCCGTCCTGACCGCTGCCGTGATCGGATTCAGCGGCGGATTCGGCAGCGTCACGGGCGGGCTCTCCGAGCTCACCACCGGGCCGGAGACGACCTTCACGGCGGCCCCCGCGGATGCCGGCCTCGACGCGGCGGTCCTCGCCGTCGCGGGCGACGGACCCGGAGACGCCCCGTCCGACGGTCCCGCTGGCCCCACGCCTCCGGGCGAGTCACCCGCCCCCGGCCCGGGCACCGCTCCGGGTCCTGGCGGCGGCGGTGACGGCGGCGGGGCCGTTCCCGACGTGCCGGACGTGCCCGACCTCCCGGGCGGCGGCGGTGGCGGCGTCGGCGACACGGTGAACGACACCGTTGACGGCGTCGTCGGCGGCGTCAACGACACGGTCGGCGGGCTCGGCGGACCCTAAGAGCGGACGCTGCTCGGCTTCGCTCTCAGCCTCGCCTCGGGCCTGTCCTGGGGCATTTCGGACTTCCTCGGCGGACTGAAGAGCCGGCAGCTCCCCGTGCTCGCGGTGCTGACCGTGAGCCAGACCGCCGGCCTCGTCTTCGCGCTGCTGCTGCTGCCGGTGCTCGGGGCCGACCCGCTGTCGGCCGGGGAGATCGCGATCGCGGCCGGGGCGGGCGCGGCCGCGGTCGGTGCCCTCGGCGCGTTCTACCGCGCGCTCGCGGTCGGGACGATGAGCATCGTCGCCCCGATCGCGGCGCTCGGCGTGGTGGTGCCGGTCGTGGTCGGCCTGATCGGGGGGGAGGCCCCCGGGCCACTCGCCTTCGCCGGCCTGGTGATCGCGATCGTCGGGGTGGTGGTGCTGAGCTACGAGGAGGACCCGGAGCACCGTGGCGCCAGCCGGGAGTCGATCGTGCTCGCGCTGATCGCGGCCCTCGGCTTCGGCGGCTTCTTCGCGATGCTCGACTTCGTCGCGACCGACGAGCCCGGCTGGGCCATCATGTTCGCCCGCCTCGGCGGCGTCGTCGTGATCCTGGGCGCGGTCGTGGTCGCCCGGACCAGCTACGAGGGAACGCGAGCCGCCGTTCCGGTCCTGATCGCGGTCGGAGCCTTCGACATCACGGCCAACACGCTGTTCGCGGTCGCCTCGACCAAGGGCCTGCTGCCGGTCGTGGCCGTCGGCGGCTCGATGTACCCGGCGTTCACGATCGCCCTCGCGCACGGCGTCCTCGGCGAGCGCCTGGTCCGGGTGCAGCGGTTCGGCGTGGCCGCCGCGCTCGCCGGGGTGGTGATGATCGCGGCGGGATCGGCGTAGGGCGCTCAGGCCTTTGCGTCGGCTCCCAGGGCGACGCCGGTCAGCTCCTCGAGCCGGGCGAGGGTCTGATCCGGGTCCTTGTGCCGGATCGCGGTCATGCCGACGGCCTCGGCTCCGTCGCAGTTCTCGCGCAGGTCGTCGACGAACAGGCAGCCCTCTGGCGCGATCCCGATGCGATCCGCGGCCAGCCGATAGATCTCCGGCTGGGGCTTGTGCAGCCGCACCTCGGCCGAGATCACGACGTCGTCGAAGAGCTCGCCGAGCAGGTCGCGGTCGTAGTGATCGACGCTCCACGAGTTCGAGACCAGGCCGGTCTTGAGCCCTGAGGTCCGTAGCTCACGCACCGCCTGGACCATCGAGTCCATCGGCTTCATCCCCCGGAACATGCTGTCGATCAGCCGCTCGTGGTTCTCCAGCCCCAGCCGTGCGCCGAACTTGCGCTCGAACTCGTCCTCGGTCAGCGCGCCGGTCTCGAGTCCTCGGAGGTCGTCGAGCGCCTCCGGATCGGTCCGGAACAGGTTCTTGACGGCGTCGGGGTCGAGCCCCTCATCGCGGCAGAAGGCCGCGAAGCTGTCCCACACCGGCGTGGTCAGCACCCCGCCGAAGTCGAACAGCACAGCGTCATATGCTCCGCTCGCCATGGCCGAGCAGGCTACTAACGAGATCGAGGGCATCGACCGCGAGCGGGTCGAGGGCTGGTTCTCTGAGCACGTCCCGGGGGCATCCCCACCGCTGGAGTTCGACCGGATCTCCGGCGGGCGCTCGAACATGACGTTCGGCGTCACCGACTCGAAGGGCGGACGCTGGGCACTCCGCCGGCCGCCGCTCGGCAAGCGGCTCGGCTCGGCGCACGACATGGGGCGGGAGCACACCGTGATCGCCGCCCTCCAGGACACGCCGGTCCCGGTCCCCCCCGTCGCGGGGATGTGCGAGGACGAGTCGGTGAACGGCGCCCCCTTCTACGTCATGGACTTCGTCGATGGACCCATCCTGCGGACGAAGGACGAGGCCGAGCCGTTCAGCTCGGAGCAGCGCCGCGAGATCGGCGAGCGGGTCGTGGACACGCTCGTCGAGATCCACAAGGTGGACCCCGATGCGGTCGGCCTCGGAGAGCTCGGCCGCAAGGAGGCCTACGTCGAGCGGCAGCTCAAGCGCTGGCACGGACAGTGGGAGAAGTCCAAGACGCGCGAGCTTCCCCTCGTCGACGATGTTCACGCGCGGCTCTCGGCGCGCATCCCCGAGCAGGGGCCCGCGACCATCGTCCACGGCGACTACCGCCTCGACAACATGATCCTCGCGCCCGGGGGGACCGAGGTCGCCGCGGTCGTCGACTGGGAGCTCTGCACGCTCGGCGATCCCCTCGCCGACGTCGGCCTGCTGCTCGTCTACTGGTCCGAGCCCGATGACGAGTTCATGCCGCTGTTCGCGCCGGCGACCGCCGCGCCCGGCTTCATCGGCCGCGACGAGGTCAAGCGCCGCTACGCGGAGGCGTCCGGCCGCGACCTGGGCGAGATCGACTTCTTCGTCGCGCTCGGGTTCTGGAAGCTGGCGATCATCCTCGAGGGTGTCTACGCCCGCTACTCCGGGGGCCAGTACGGCAAGACCGACGAGGGCTTCGAGGAGTTCGCGAAGATCGTCGAGCGTCTCGCAGAAGCGGCGGACGAGGCCGAGCAGCGCCTCGACTAGGCCTGGGCCGGCTCCGCGGGCTCTCTCTGGATCTTCGCTTCGGCAAGTCGCTCGCCACCGCGCTCCTCCGCGCGCTTCGCAGCGCGGTTCAGCTCGCGGCGGGCGATCACCATCTTGTGGACCTCGTCGGGCCCGTCGGCGACCTTCAGCATGCGGCTGAAGCGCCACATCGCGGCCAGCGGCGTGTCGTCGGACATGCCGAGCGAGCCGTGGACCTGGATCGCCCGGTCCAGCACGTCCATGACCATGTTGGCGGCGACCACCTTGATCTGGCTGATCGCCTGGCGGGCGCGGCGCTTGCCCTCGGTGTCCATGAGCCAGGCGGCGTAGAGCGTCAGCAGCCGGGCCTGGTCGACCTCCATCCGGCTCTTGGCGACGAAGTCCTGGACGAACTGTTTGTCGGCGAGCGGCCCCCCGAAGGACTCGCGCGTGTTGGCGCGGTCGCACATCATCTCGATCGCGCGCTCGGCGGTCCCGATGGCGCGCATGCAGTGGTGGATCCGGCCGGGGCCGAGGCGGTCCTGCGCGATCACGAAGCCGGCTCCGCGCTCGCCGAGCAGGTAGGACTCGGGCACGCGGCAGTCCTCGTAGCGGACCTCGCAGTGGCCCGGCCCGCCGTCGTGGCCCATCACCGGTACCGACCGGACCAGGTTGAAGCCTGGGTTGTCGATCGGGACGAGGATCATGCTGGCCCGGTTGTAGGGCGCGGCATCGGGGTCGGCGACGACCATCGCGATCGCGAACTCGGCGCCGACGGCGCCTGACGTGAACCACTTGTGGCCGTTGATGACCCACTCGTCGCCGTCCAGCTCGGCGCGGGTCTGAAGCGTGGTGGGATCGGAGCCGGAGACCTCGGGCTCGGTCATCGAGAAGCAGCTGCGCGCCGTCCCCTCCAGCAGCGGCTGGAGGAATTGCTCCCGCTGCTCGTCGGTGCCGTGGTCGATCAGGATCTCGGCGTTGCCCGTGTCGGGCGCCGAGCAGTTGAAGGCCATCGGCGCGGCGACGGGGCTGCGGCCCATCTGCTCGCAGAGCATCCCGTACTCCCAATTCGTGAGGCCGGCGCCGTGCTCCTCGTCGGCGATGAACAGGTTCCAGAGCCCCTCCTCGCGGGCCTTGGCGCGGATGTCCACCAGGATCTGGGGATAGGGGACGCCGGGCTTGACCTCGGCGTCAAGTGCCTGCGCCACCTCGAGCTCGTTCGGGTAGACGTGCTCGGCCATGAAGGCCTCGATCCGCTCGAGCAGCGATTCGACCGCGGGAGATGCCTTGAAGTCCACGCATGAAACCTACCGGGACGGGCCGGTAGGGCTCATGTTCACGCCTGTTTCTGCCGACTAGTCGGTAGATGCTCGAGACGAGTAAGGACACCCTGAGCGTGGTCGTGGTCGACGACAGCGAGGTGGTGCGGCTGAAACTGCGCACGATGCTGGAAGACCACGGCATCACCGTTCTCGGCGAGGCGTCGGACGGCGAGACCGGCCTGCGCCAGATCGAGAACCTCGAGCCCGACGTCGTCGTCATGGACCTGAAGATGCCGGGCATGTCCGGCATCGAGGCGACATGGAAGCTGGGCACGATCTGCCCGGACACGCCCGTCCTGGTGCTGACCGTCTCCGCAGAGGAGGACGACGTCACCGACGCGATCATGGCCGGCGCGAGGGGTTACGTGGTAAAGGGCGGCAGCGATGACGAGATCATTTCCACACTTCGCCGCCTGGCCGATGGGGAGCGCGTCGTCTCCCCCGAGATCGCGAGCGAGATCGTCGAGCGCGCTTACGGGGAAGGGGAGCGGGAGCAGAAGTCCGGCTCCACGGCCACCCGGATTCGCCCCAAGACCAGTGAGGGGAACGGTTCGCGGGCGATGCCGATCGAGGTCGCCCCGCCGGGACCGGCCTACGCGGAGCCGCGCGCTCTGGGCGTCCCCGCGGCGATCGCCCTCGCCGTGATCGCCGTTGCCCTGGGCGTCGTCCTCAGCCTCGTCACTGACGGTGGCATCGCGGTGCTGACTCTCGGCACGGCGGCCGCTGCCGCGCTCGGCCTGTACATCGGCCGCCGCTCCCTCTAGCCCAGCTCAGGCCTTCGGGTCGCCCGGCGCCCCGTAGCGGGCGAACAGCTCCTGTTCGGCCGCGAGCAGCCAGACCAGCTCGAGGTCCGCGACGTCGGGAAGGGTCCCCTCCAGGATCCGGGGACCGGTGCCGCCGACGAGCTTGGGGCCGATCGTGAGAAAGAGCTCGTCCACGAGGCCCTGCTCGCGCATCCGGCCGTGGAGCAGCGGCCCTCCCTCGCAGAGGACCGCACGGATGCCGCGCTCGTGCCGCAGCCATCTCATCGCCTCTTCCAGGTCCACCATCTCCTCGTGCCGGACCACGGTCACCTGGGTCGGCGTCTCGGGCGGTTCCTCCTTCGAGGCGGTGAAGACCACGACCCGGCCGCCGCCGTCGGTGAAGAGCGGTGCGTCCCAGGGCAGGTCAAGCCTCCCCGAGACGATCACGGCGAGCGGATCGTGCGCCAGCCCGATCCGCTCCCGGTACGCCCGCAGCTGCGGGTCCGAGACAATCCGCCCGTAGCGCTCGGCGCGCATCGTCCCCGCCCCGATCATCACCGCATCCGCCCGCGTCCGCAGCCGCTGGAGCATCTCCATGTCGGTGTCGGAGCCGAGCGGGCCCGAGCGGCCGCCGATCGTGGCGTGACCGTCGAGGCTGGAGACGAAGTTCATGACCAGGTACGGGCGGTCGTCGGGCGCGCGATCGATCAGGTCGAGGTCGTCGAGCAGCTCCTTGACGGTGGTCTCGCCAGGATCCGGGAGCAGGCGGCGCAGCGGGCAACTCTCCATTAGGAGATCTCGTCGACGTGCTCGACGTTGGCTCGATCGTCCGACTCGGCGCTGGGCTTGCCCGCGAACCAGGCGTCGAGGATCTCGCCGAGCTCCGCTTCGGAGGTGGCCCGCAGGCTGATCGCAAGCGCGTTGGCGTCGTTCCACCTGCGGGCTCCCTCGGCCGTCTGTGCATCGAGGCAGAGAGCGGCCCGGATCCCCGGGACCTTGTTGGCTGCGATCGAGGCGCCGGTGCCGGTCCAGCAGCAGACGATCGCCTGCTCGGCGCGTCCCTCGGCGACGTCCCGTGCCGCAGCCTCGCTGGCCCAGGCCCAGTCGTCGCGCTCGTCGGAGTTGAGTGCGCCGTGCGGCACCGGCTCGTGCCCGCGCTTGCGGAGTTCTTGAACCACCGCCTCGGCCACTCCCACGCGTTCGTCTGCGGCGACAGAGATCTTCATGCCCGAAGGGTAGGTCCGAAGCCTTGACCTCGCGGCGCGCCGCGGTTACGGTGGGCGGGTGCCGCGAGGACGCCACTTATTGGCAGCCGGGGTTTGCGTGGGCCTACTTGTTCCTGGGAGCGCCCAGGCGCAGGTCATCGGCGGTCCACCGACCGTCGTGGTCAACACCACCGCGGACGAACGGGACGCCGTGGCGAACGCCACCTGCTCACTTCGGGAGGCGATCCAGTCCGCGAATACGGACGCCGACTTCGGGGGGTGCGAGTTCACCGATTCACCCGGCCTCGAGGACGTGATCAAGCTCGGGCCCTCCACCTACACACTCACCAGGACAGGGGTGGAGGACAACACCAACACCAACCGGGACCTCGACATCACGGAGGACGTCAAGATCCTCGGGGTCTTCGGCAAGACGACGATCGACGCCGACGACATCGGCCGCGCGCTGGACGTCGTCGGCATGGCCTCAACGCCGGTCGAGCTTCACGATCTGAGGTTCCTGGATGGGAACAACGCCGGCGCGGGGGGTGCGGTCTTCGCCGACACTCATCCGCTCACGGTCATGAACTCCGTCTTCGAGAGCAACCACGCCGGCTCCGTCGGGGGTGCGATCCTCAGCAGTGGAGACCTCGACATCCGGGGGTCGACCTTCGTCGGCAACAGTTCCGTCGACAACGGCGGTGCGCTCGTAACCTTCGCGAACTCCGGCCACCAGGAGCTCAATAGAAACGCGTTTCTTGACAACCACGCCGGGAGTGGTGTTGGAGTTGCCGGCGGGGCGATCTATGTCGACAACATCGGGACCACGATGCACGTCGAGAACAGCACCCTGGTCGGAAACGGTGCCGCCGAGGGCGGTGGGCTGTTCATCGAAGACGGCTTCGTGTTTCTCTCGAACCTGACCCTGAGCGGCAACACCGCAACCGTCGGCATGGGCGGCGGCCTGGATAGCGATGCCGGGGTCTATGAGCTCCAGCGCAGCATCTTCGACGGGAACACCCCGAACAACTGCGCGAACTCGAGCAGCGCCCTGTATGTCGCCCACACCCTGGAGAACGGCACCAGCTGTACCGGATCGGTCCTCGCAAACCCGATGCTCGCCCCGCTGGGGTCCTACGGGGGGCCGACGATGACGCGGCCTCCCTTTACCGGCAGTCCCGCCCTTGACGCGGTGCCCGCCACGACTGCAGCCGCCGATTGTGATCTCCCCAATCCCGACCAACGCGGAGTCTTCCGCCCCCAGGGCGGCGCCTGCGACATCGGGGCGGTCGAGGGGTCGGTTGCCCCCCCGGTCATCCAACCGCCTGCTCAGCCGCCCGCAACCCCGAAGAGGTGCAAGAAGGGCCAGAAGCTGAAGGGCGGGAAGTGCGTGAAGAAGAAAAAGAAGAAGCGGAAGTGACCTCGAGACCAATCTGAGGCCGTACAGGATCAGCCATCCAGCTCGGCCCGGGCCGCGTCGGCCTCCTCCGGCTCCAGGTAACCGTGCTTGAGGTAGCTGTCCAGCGTCTGCTCGGCGTCCTTGCGCTTCATCGTTCCGCCCTTGACGCCGGCGACCAGGGTGGGCACCTGAGCCTTGGCGACCTCCCGCATCCGCGCGGTCTCCTCCGGATACCTCTGCCGCATCCGTTCCACCGCGGCCGCCTCGTTCCCCCGCTTCACCTTCGCCTTCCCGCCCGATGCCATGAACCCGTCCCAGTCGATCGTCACGTCGTCGGGGTTCGCAGGATCGACGCTGACGGGGAGGGTGATGCCGACCGGGATCGGACTGCGCTTCATCAGGGGTCGAAGCAGGAGCGGCGCGCGGCGGCCGAACTGGACCTTGGGCGGGACCTTGAACCGGCCCTCGACCTCATAGGGCTCCAGCCCCGGCAGCCGGACCTCCAGGCGGAGGGTGTGCCGGCCGACGCCGTAGTCGGAGACGTCGATCTCTCCGCCTTGGCCGATCGGGTCCTCGCCGGCGACCGGGCGCTCGGAGGCGAGCACGACTGCCTCTCCGACTGTCCCCCCATCGGTCATGACGGCCAGTCGGCGGCCCGGACGCGAAGCGGAGGAGCCGCCGTCATGTGTATTCCTTCCAGCCCGCGAACGTGCGGCCGGCGAACTCCTGGAGGGCCGGGGCGTCGTCGCGGAACTGGTCCATCAGGTGCTCGAGAATGCGGTCCGGGAGTTCCGGCTTGGGCGCCGGGGGCTTCTCCGGGTCGTGGACGATCTTCTCGACCATCCAGCGCATCCGCTCGGGGAAGCGGTCGAAGTTCCGGTCGAAGCTGCGGAAGCCGGGGAGCTTGATCAGCTTCTCGGCGGTCTGGTAGCGCCCCGACTCCTTCGCGCTCGACTTCTCCCACTCACGGTCGAACTGCTCGGACGTGAAGCTCTCGTCGACGCCGGCGAACCGGAAGGCCTTCCGCATGGTTTCCTCGCGCTCGGTCTGGAGCTCCTCCTGGGTGATGACCTCGATCTGCTCGCGGTCGAACAGCTCGAGGTAGGGCTGGAGCTGCATCCAGTAGCGCGAGCGGGTCACGTAGGTCTGGTCGTCGCGGCTCAGGACCTCCTCCATCGGCCGCGTCTCGTACCCGGCGCCGACGGCGTGGGTCCAGTGGCTGAGGATGCGGCTGATCGGGTCCCGGACCATGTAGATCAGCTTCGCGTCGGGGACGTTGTCGTGAATCCGCGCCGCGACCCCCTGGTAGTGGGGGAGGTTCGTGTAGTGCGGCGAGGACTCCCCGCGGACCCGGAAGCGGCTATCGAAGCGGCCGCGGTACCAGGGCAGGCCGAGGTCCCAGTTGAGCTCCTTGACGAAGAAGTTGAGCTCCTTCGGCTTCGACATGTTGACCTCGGGATGGAGGCCGAGGTAGTGGTGGATGCTCGTCGTGCCGCACTTGAGGCCGCCGATGATGATCAGGTTGGGCAGGGCGGCATGTGTGCGCCGCCGCCTGGGCACGCGCCCCATCCGCTTGCGGTCGGCGGTGTAGCGCTCCTTCGCGCGGGCGCACATCGCGACGTCGGCGGGATCCTGTGTGGGGGCGGGGACGAGCGCCTCTGTTTGGCCCGCGGCGGAGCCGGGGCTGGTCTGGGTGGAAGCCACGAGAGCGGCCAGTGTAGAGGGGCCGCGTCGAGCAGGCTGCCGCTCTAGGCTGCCGCGTCGTGGACGTATTCCGCAAGGGGATCCTTGCCTTCCTCTGAGGCTCTGCCCTGGCGCGGAAGGGCCGGTGAGCGCCCGCCCCTGCCGGTTCCGCCCGACCGGATGCCGATCCGGATGGGCACCAGGGTCCGCAAGCGCTGGCGCTGGGTCGGGGCCTTCCAGGAGGAGGTCATGGTGTTCGGCGCCGTCGTGCAGATCGGACCCGTGGGGATGGCCTTCTGGGGCGTGTACGACCGTGAGCAGGACCGTCTCCACGAGCGCACCCGCCGCGCCCTGCCGTGGCGGCGGCCCGAGGTCGAGATGGACGGGAGGCGCACCAGCATCCGCTCCGGTGATCTGGCCGCCGACCTCGAGTTCGGCGAGGGCGAGGCGATCGAGTGCATCTGCCCGAACGGCCAGGGCGGCTACACCTGGACGCGCAAGCTCGCCGGGGTGCCGGTGACCGGCAGCGTCTCGGTCGGGGGCCGCGAGATCGAGCTGAGGGCGATGGGCGTCGAGGACGACTCGGCGGGCTATCACCGCCGCCACACCGTCTGGAAGTGGTCCGCCGGGATCGGCGCGACGCCCGACGGGAAGCCGGTCGGCTGGAACCTGGTCGAGGGCATCAACGACCCGCGCGCGAACAGCGAGCGGGCCGTCTGGATCGGGGGCGTTCAGCATGAGCCGCAGCCGGTCGGCTTCGAGGGCCTCGACTCGATCGCGTTCGCGGGCGGCTCGCGGCTGCGCTTCACCGCCGAGACCCAGCGCGACCACAGCGAGCACATCCCGCTGATCGCGCGGTCGGAGTACCACGCCCCGTTCGGGCGCTTCGAGGGCGAGCTCGACGGAGTCGAGATCTCGTCTGGCCTCGGGGTGATGGAGAGCCACGACGTGCTCTGGTGACTACCGCCGCCGTCGACCTCGGCGCCAGCTTCGAGCGCTTTCTCGATGCGGCCGACACCTTCTTCGAGAACCTCGCCGCGATCGATCTCACCGCGCTGGCGGTCGCGCTCGCCTTCTACCTCGCGCACCTGCTGGCCCGCACCCGCGCCTGGCGCAATGTGCTCCAGGCCGCCTACCCCCGCAGCAAGGTCCTCTACTCGCGGATCACCGCCGCCTACCTGGTGGGCGCCGGCCTCAACAGCTTCATCCCGGCGCGGGTCGGCGACGCGGTCAAGATCTTCCTGGCGAAGCGCTCGATCCGGGGCTCCTCATACCCCGCGATCACCTCGTCCTTCGTCGTCCAGTCGGTCTTCGACACCCCCGTCGGGATCCTCGTCCTGCTCTATGCGATCACGCAGGGGCTTCTGCCCGACCCACCCGAGCTTCCCACCATTCCCGCCTTCGAGATCTCCTTCTGGGCGGAGAACCCGCAGTTCCTGATCTTCACCGTCACGGCGCTCGGGATCGCCGCGGTGATCACGTTCGCGGTGCTCGCCCGCCGGGTCGAGGCGTTCTGGGCCAAGGTCAAGCAGGGCGTCGTCGTGCTGACCGACATCCCCCTCTATCTGCGGACCGTCTTCCTCTGGCAGGCCATCGGCTGGGGCTTCAGGTTCTTCGCACTCTGGTTCTTCCTGGAGGCGTTCGGCCTCGACGGCTCGTTCGAGAACGTGATGCTGGTGATGAGCGTGGTCGCGGTCGCGACCGTCCTCCCCTTCACCCCGGGCGGCGCGGGCGCCCAGCAGGCTCTCCTGGTCGCGACGCTCGAGGGCGGCACTCGCGCCGCGGTGCTCTCGTACTCGGTGGGCCAGCAGATCGCGATCGCGGCCTGGACGATGGTCCTCGGCTTCATCTCGCTCGTGGCGGTCTTCCGGACCGCGAACTGGCGTGACCTGATCCGCGACGCGGAGGCGGCGACTCAGGGGGAGGAAACCAGCCAGCGCCAGGGCGGCTCCTCGGAGCGTGGGAAGACGTAGTGGTTCCGTCCCGGCAGGGTCTCGAGCGGGACCAGCGCCGGGTCGTCCTCGAGGTTGAGCCGGATGGAAGATGCCGCGGCGATGTCCGCGGCGGTCGCGGTTCGGGTCTGGCGTTCCCACCCGAGCGTCGGGCGGTAGAGCCAGTAGCTGACCCGCACCGGCCCGCCGGCCGGGCGGCCGTCCTCGACCGAGGTGAAGACCGTCACCCGCCGGTTCGACGCCGTCAGCCCGCCGTCCGGCCCGGGCGCCGCGCAGCTCGCGCGCCGGCACCGCCGGAAGTCCACCGGCAGGAGGGCTTGCCCTCCCGGTCCGGGGACCGCCTCGGCCCGGGGCGCGAGGGCGCGGACCAGCTTCCCGACCGGGAACCCGTAGGCGAGCGCGAGCGGGTTCCGGCCGCAGGGAACCGGGTGGCGCGGCACGCAGGCGAGGCGACGGGCCACCGTGCCGCCGAGCTCGCGGGCCGAGCGGCTCGGGGGCGAGGCGGCGAGCGCGGCGATCCCACCGATCGTCAGCAGGGCGATCAGGGCGAGCAGGCCGACGTGCTCGACCGAGGCGGCGCCGGCGTTCCGAGGGCCTCTCACCGGGCCAACGTCCCGCCCGTCCTGCGACGGCTGACGCGCGAAACGTGCCATGATCGAAGCGATGGAGGCTGGAGGCTTCGGCGGCCTCTTCGGTGACCCCGAGGAGATGCGGCGGCGGATGGAGGAGCTCGCCGAGCAGATGCAGGGTGCCCAGAAGGTGGCGTGGGCGGACAACGCGATCAAGCTCGCGGTCGACATGACCGTGGCGGCGATCGGGTCCCTGGAGCTTTCCGGCTCGAGCGACGAGCAGGCCTCCCAGGTTCGTGACGCGATCCGGGTCGTGTTCCCCGAGGCCGTGACCCTCGTCCGAGAGGCCCGCGAAGGGCTGCAGTAGACGATGAGCTTGCCCCCTCCCTCGGCGGACGGGACCGCGCTCGTCACCGGTGCCTCGTCCGGGATCGGGGAGGCGATCGCGCGCGAGCTGGCAGCGCGCGGCTACTCGCTGACGCTGGTCGCCCGCCGCGAGGACCGGCTCAAGGCTCTGGCCGCCGAGCTCTCGGACGAGCACGAGCATCGAGGCCGAGACCGCGAAGGCGGACCTCGGCTCGCCCGGACACCGCGAGCGGCTCGCGACGGCGCTCGCGAAGACCGGAAGGCCGGTCGAACTGCTGGTCAACAACGCCGGGTTCGGAGCGCACGGAGAATTCGTCCGGGTCGATCGTGAGCGCCTGACCGAGATGGTCCGCGTCAACTGCGAGGCGGTGGTGGACCTGACCGGGTACTTCCTCCCGGGGATGGTCGAGCGCGGCCGGGGAGCGGTCATCAACATCGCCTCGGTGGCGGCCTTCCAGCCGCTCCCGGGGTCAGCGACCTACGCGGCGAGCAAGGCGTTCGTCCTCTCGCTCAGCGAGGCGATCCGGACCGAGGTCCGGGACAAGGGGGTGACCGTCACCGCGGTCTGCCCGGGGCCGGTTCGAACCGAGTTCCCCGAGGCGGCGGGTATGGGGGCGGTCGAGGATCGGACTCCCGGTGCCGTATGGATGTCGGCGGAGCAGCTCGCCCGCGATGCGATCGACGGAACCGAACGCGGAAAGCGGGTGGTGGTGCCTGGGACGATCAACCGCGTGCAGTCGCTCGTCGGCCATCACAGCCCCCGCTCGGTGGCGCTGCCTCTGATCAACCGCATCTGGAAGAACATCTGAGCGGCCCCGTGCCGACCGCCACCGTTCGCGGGGTCGAGCTGAGCTGGAGCGAGAGCGGGGCCGGCGATCCGGTGCTGCTGGTGCACGAAACGGCCACCAGCTCACGGGTCTGGGACCGGGTCGCCGAGGCAATCGCGGGGTCGGGGCGTGCGATCGCCTACGACCGGCGTGGCTGGGGCGGCTCGACCGCACCCGAGGGGTACCGCCGCACGACGGTGGAGGAGCAGAGCGAGGACGCGGCGATCCTGCTCGAGCAGCTCGACGCCGCCCCCGCCGTCCTCTGCGGCGCCGGTCTCGGTGCCGTGATCGCGCTTGATCTGCTCCTGCGCAGGCCCGAGCTCGCGCGTGGCGCGGTCCTGATCGAGCCACCGGTGCTCGCCCTGGTGCCTCGGGCCACCGAGGCGCTCTCGGAGGACCGCGAGACGCTGCGCGACGCTTTCGCCGAGCGCCAGGCTCACGGCGCCGTCAACGCCTACCTCTCGGGCAGGTTGCAGGTGCTGTCGGCCGAGGTGGACGCGGTCCCGTCGGCGCTGACCGGGGACACCCACGAGCGCCCGGGGATCCTGTTCGCCGAGCTCGGCGCCGCCGCCGGCTGGAGCATGCCGCTGGTCCGGTTCGCCGGCGCCACGGTGCCGTCGCGGATCGTGACCACCTCGGAAACGGCTCCGCTGCTCCGGGAGGCCGCGGAGGCGCTGGCGGGGCGCCTGGGCGCGGCCGAGCCCGTCACGGTGCCGAGCGGCCTCGGCCCGCCGCACCTCGCACGGCCCGCCGAGGTCGCCGAGCTCGCGGTCAGCCTGGCCTGAGGCCCTACCGGGCCCTCAGCTACTACCGCTGGTCCCGTCGAGGGAGTTCGCGCTGAGCTCGATCGCGCCGCCGCGGCGAAAGAGCAGCGCCGGGCCCTCGAGTCCGATCGCGATCAGGGCGACCGGGATCCCGGCGAGCACCGTGATCAGGGCATCGACTGTGTAGGCGGCCCAGCCCCGGCCGGTGCCGGGACGCAGCCGGCCCGAGGCCGCCTCGGGCGCGAAGTCCCGGTGGAAGGTGACGAGGTTCAGCAGCGTCTGCCACATGGCGGCGATGCCGGGCACGGGCAGCTGCCGGACGCGAGGCGGCTCGAGCCCCCGGCGGCGCGCCAGCAGCTCGGCCGAACGCGGGGAGAGGTGGACCCGCCGGTCACCGGGCTTCAGTGCGGCCCAGTTCTCCGCGCCGAGCCAGGCCTGGAGGCTGGCGGGGTTCGCGGTTCGGATCGCCTCACCTCCGCTGAGGCGGGACACGAGCCGGTCTGCGGCGGCGGCCAGGTCGCCGGCCGTGTCGCGCGGGGCGACCAGGCCGCAGTTCTCGCAGCGGTCGATCAGCTGGTCCTCGCGAGGGCCCCAGCCCTCCGCTTCCACCCAGACGAACAGAGGCTCGCCGCACGCTGGGCACGCCGAGGCGCCTGGCGCGGCCCCAGCCTCGATGCTGACCCGCGGCAGGTCGCGAGGCTTCACTCAGACGGCGGCCGCGGCCGGCTCGGCGACCTGCGCCTCGCTCGGTCCCGCACCGGCGAGCTCCCATGAGATCCCGAAGCGATCGAGATCGGACAGGAACTCGCGGGGCTCGAAGGCCTGGGCCGGGGCAAGACCGCCGCGGCCCTCGAACTCCTTGCCGGCGGCGATCAGCGCGCCGCGAGCGACCATCGCGGCGGTCAGGCCGTAGACGTCGCGCCCGCGGATGATCCCGCGACGGCTCTCGCCGCCGCGGACCGCGTCGCAGACGATCATGAAGCGGGCGTTCGCCCGGTCCTCGGGGCTGGGGCCCTCCGGAAGGCGATTGATTCCGGCCGAGAGGAGGCGTTTCAGGGGGGTCCTCATGGCGATTGAAGTCGCGGGACCCACCACGGAGATCGCCCTCCCCAGCGGCCCGGCGACCGTGGAGGCCGTGATCGAGGTGATGACGTTCTTGGTCGGCACGTGGCGCGGGACCGTGATCTGCTCGCCGGAGGGATAGCGGGCCATCCGCTTGGCCCCGATCTCGGGGAACTCGAACGTGCCGCGCCCCATCCTCCCCGAGGCCTCGCGCCACTTCAGGTCGCGCCACTCGGTGTCGCCTCCGGTGAGGCCTTCGATCGCCGACCGCGCCGTCCCGCGAGTCGCCTTGAAGCCGGCGACCGCGTAGTTGAGCGTCAGCGAGTCCAGCTCGCCGAGGCCCTGGGCCGTCAGGGAGGCGATCATGTCGCCGGGCACGTAGTCGAACCCCATCGTCGGGATGACGGCCACCCCGGCCTTCTCCGCCTCGGGCCCGTACTTGGACAGGGCCACGCGGATGTAGTCCTGCTCGCCGGTGGTGTCGAGGTAGTGCGTCTCGGTGTCGACCGCAGCCTCGAGCACCGGCTCCCCGTACAGGGTGAACGGTCCGGCGCAGTTGATGACCGCGGCGCAGTCGTCGAGCAGCGTCCGCAGGGCGATCGGATCGTCCAGCGGGGCGGCCAGCGCCTTGACACCGGTCCGCAGCTCCCCGACCAGCGCATTGAGCTTCGCCTCGTTGCGGCCCGAGATCACGAAGTCCGCATTCGCGGCGGCGAGCTCGGCCGCAACCAGCTTGCCCGTGTAGCCGGTGGCGCCGTAGACGGCGATCGGCCCGCTCTGGCGCGGTTTCTTCGGCACGGGCCGAGATTAGCGACGGCGCCTCGGCGGCGGTACGCTCCGCCCATGCTTCTCCGCGAGATCATGACCGCGGGGGTGATCACGGCCGATGAGGCCGATGAGGTGCGTGCCGTCGCCCGGCAGATGCGCGATCACCGCGTCGGTTCGGTCGTCATCTGCGATCCGGAGGGCGGACCCGCCGCGATGATCACCGACCGCGACGTCGCCGTCAGGGTGGCCGCGGACGACCTCAGCCTCGGCGAGGCCGCCGGCCACCACGCCTCGCGGCCGCTGATCACGGGAGAGCCCGAGATGGCACTCGAGGAGGCCGCGGCCCTGATGGTCCGCCACCGCATCCGCCGGCTGCCCGTGGTCGAGGACGGCGAGCTCGTCGGCATCGTCACCCTCGACGACATCGCCGTCCGCACCGGCAACCTCGAGGTCGCGCAGCGCATGACCGCCGAGGTGATCGAGGGCGCGCTGCCCGGTTTCTACTTCCACGACAGGGGATAGGTGAACGGAGAGCGGACACACGCCGTCGTCACCCGCGCGATCGAGCTCGCCTCGCCGGCGCTCGACGTTCTCCTCCGCGTCGGGGAGCGGATCTCGCGGGTCGCGGAGCCGACCGACCACGAGTACTACCCGGTCCGCACCCTGACCTCGCGCGACGACGATCCGGTGCCGGGCTCGACCGCGCCGCCGGACTACGACTCCGGCGCCTCCGGCCCTTCGTCACTCGGCTGAGGCGCGTAGTTCTTTCGGCGGAAGACGTCGTCCACCAGCGACTCGACCCGGTCCAGGAAGAGGATGCCGTCGAGGTGATCGAGCTCGTGGAGGACGCAGCGCGCCTCGAAGCCCTCGCACTCGACCGTCCCCTCCGCATGCTCCACCACGATGCGGGTCGCGCGGCGGACGTTGGCGGTCAGGTCCGGAATCGAGAGGCAGCCCTCCCGCGCGACCTTCGACCCCTCGCTCTCGGTGACCCGCGGATTTGCCAACAGCAGCAGCCCGTTCGAGGTCTCGGCCTTGGGGTGCTCGCTGACATCCACGGCGATCACCCGGACCAGCTCGCCGAGCTGGGGAGCCGCCAATCCGACGCAGCCGGTGAACGAGCTCATCGTGTCCAGCAGGTCGGCCCCCACCCGCTCGGCGTCACCGGGCTGGGCCGGCGCGGCCACCTGCTTCAGGACCGGGTCCGGATAGAGAAGTACCTCTCTCGGCGCCACTAGAGGGCGTCGGCGGAGAGCTCGCGCAGGCTGACGTCAAGGCCCTCGCTCTGGCCGAGTCGCTCCAGCTCGGTCCTGACCTCGTCCGGATCCGCGTCCCCGATCGCGATCTCCATCAGCATCACGTAGATCGGGGCATCCTCGGCGCCCGCCAGCCGGGTCTCGAGCCCCGTGATGCTGATCGCGCGCTCGGCCAGGGCCGTCGAGACCGAGTGCACGATGCCGGGATGGTCGGCGCCATAGACGGAGAGGACGTGCGAGGGGCGGGGGCCTCCGTCCACCTCGTCGACCTCGCTGACCGCGATCGCCTCGAGTCCGAGTTCGTCGCGGACCTTGTCCAGCCGGGACTCGAGCTGCTCGCGTTCGACCCCCTCCGGCAGCGCGACGATCAGCATCACCGCGAAGTGGCCGCGCAGGATCGCCATCTGCGAGTCCTCGACGTTCCCCTCAAGCTCCAGCAGGACCCCCGTGATCGCCGCGACGATTCCGGGCCGATCCCGCCCGATGGCGCTGAGTGCGTAAATCCTCATGCGCCTAACATACGCGCCCGCCCGGGGGCCATGACCACCTCTCCTTCAAGATCAGAGCTGCTCGAACGGGAGCGCCGCAGGGGCCGGCTCGCGGGATTGGCGGCGGTCCTGGGGGGCCTAATGGTGGCGGCCTCGTTTGCGCTGCAGAGCGTCGGCCTCGACCAGGTCGACACCGATGCCGAGCAGCTGACCCAGATCCACGACCACTCCGGGCGATTCGTAGCGGCGGGGCTGGTGGGCGCCCTCGGGATCTCGCTCTTCTCCCTGCCCCTCTTTCACCTGTTCGAGGCGGCCCGGGCCCGGACCGAGCGAGTCAGGCGAGGGTTCGTCGCCCTCGTCTTCATCGGTCCGATCCTGTTCGGCGTCGGCCAGCTCATGGCCGCCGTCGGGGCGAGCCAGGCCGCCGACAAGTTCGTGGAGCAGGAGGCGACAGTCCAGGCCACCGAGAACGACTCGCAGCCGCCCAAGGAGGAGACCACGACGGTCGCCCCCAGCGACGCCGAGGGAGAGACCACCACCGATGAGTCCGGTTCCGCTGACGAGGAGGATGAGGAGGAGGACGACCCGCGCGAGGAGCTCGCGGAGGACCTGATCAACGACGAGAGCCTGAGCGAGGTCGGCCAGGGGGTCGGGTCCGCGGGCGTGCTGGCCTTCGTGTTCTCGATGATCTACACGCCGTTGTGGGCGATGCGAACCGGCCTGTTGACCCGATTCTGGGGCTCGCTCGGGATGGCTCTCGGCGCGTCACTCGTTCTGCTGGCGCAGGTGGGACTGCTCGGCATCCTGATCTGGTTCGCCGCCCTGGGCCTGATGTTCCTCCGGCGCTGGCCCGGCCAGCTGCCACCCGCCTGGGACCGCGGCGAGGCCGTGCCCTGGCCGAAGCCCGGCGAGCCGCCGGAGCCCCCGGGCGGCGGCACCGTCGAGGGCGAGGGCCGCGAGCTCAGCGGCGAGCAGGCGGAGCCGAACGAGTACGGCGACACCGGTGCCGGCGAGCCCGAGCAGCCCGGCCCGCCGCCGCGGAAGCGCAAGCGCCGCCGCTAGGGCGGAGGCGACGCCATCAGCTCGACCCGGTGGCCGCCGGGAGCGATCGCGAAGGCGCGGTCCGCGCCCCAGAGCTGCCGGGTGTCCTCCACCTCGAAGCCGGCATTGCGAAGCCGCTGCTTGGCCTCGGCGTGGTCCGGGACGACCACGGCAGCGTGGCCGAGGGCCGGCACGGTGTGACCCTCGGTGAAGATCAGGTGGATCTGGGTTCCCTCGCGCTCGACCCAGCGAATCGAGCCGCCGAGCGCCTCGGGTGATTCGACCTCCTCGAAGCCGACCAGCCGCCCAGAACTCGAGCACGCGCTCCTCCTCGTCCGGCGGGTACTCGATCGAGACGTGCTGCAGCACCGAGGGGAGGATCTCAGACGCTGGATAGTGGGTATTGCGCTGGCCGCAGAACCCTGAGAGCCTCCCAGGAGGCGAAAGCCAGCAACGAGAGGGGACGCTGTGAAGAGATTTTCGAGTGCCCTGACGGTGACCGCCATCGGAATGATGCTGTCCGCCGGCTACGCGAGTGCCGCGACGTTCAGCAACACCGCCCCGATAACGATCCCATCGACGGGGCCGACCAACGCCGCGCCGTATCCGTCCTCGATCAACGTCGCTGGAATTCCGGGACCGATCACGGACGTGAACGTGAAGCTGAACGGCTACACCCACGGCTTTCCGGACGACGTCGGGGCGGCGCTCGTCGCGCCAGGTGGGCAAGCGTTGCTGCTGATGGACTGCGTCGGAGACACCACCAATGCGGCCAACCTGACCTTCACCTTCGATGACTCTGCGGCAATGCAGGCCCCCAACGCAGGGCTGTTGAGCACGGGCTCCTTCAAGCCGGCCAACCACTGCGGGAACCTGGACATGTTTCCGGCGCCCGGTCCAGGGACGGCCTACGGGAATCCCGGACCAAATCCGGTTGGGACGGCGACCCTGGCCTCCTCCTTCAACGGTGGGATCGCCAACGGTGTCTGGAATCTGTACGTACGGGATTTTGTCGCGATGGAGAGTGGGCAGTTCGCCGGGGGCTGGAGCTTGGAGATCCAGCCGAGCCCGCTCGTCGTGACGAAGAAGAAGAAGTGCAAGAAGAAGAAAAAGAAGCGGCGCGCGGGTACCGCGAAGAAGAAGAAGTGCAAGAAAAAGAAGAAGGGCTAGTTCGCCGCGAACCGCTTCTGCACGTCCTCGACGACCTCGGGATCGCGCAGGGTGGTGACGTCGCCCAGGTCGTCCTCGCCGGTGGCGATGTCGCGCAGGATGCGGCGCATGATCTTGCCTGAGCGGGTCTTGGGCAGGTCGTCGCAGACGACGATCTGCTTCGGGCGCGCGAGCTTGCCGATCTTCTCCGCCACGTAGCCGCGTAGCTCCTCGGGCAGGTCGTCGCCGTCGTCGCCCTCGGGGATGACGAAGGCGACGATCGCCTGGCCCGTCATCTCGTCGGGGATGCCGATCACGGCCGCCTCGGCGACCTGGGGGTTCGAGACCAGCGTCGACTCGACCTCCATCGTCGAGAGCCGGTGGCCCGAGACGTTGATCACGTCGTCGATGCGGCCGATCACCCAGAAGTAGCCGTCCTCGTCACGCTTCGCGGCGTCGCCGACCAGGTAGGTGTCGCGCCCGTAGCGGTCCCAGTAGGTCTCGACGAAGCGGTCCTGCTCCTTGTAGAGGGTGCGCGCCATCGACGGCCAGGGCCGGGTCAGCACCAGGATGCCGGCGCCCTCCTCGATCTCCTTGCCGTCCGAGTCGAAGATCTTCGCCTCGATCCCGGGGAAGGGGATCGTGGCCGAGCCCGGCTTCGTCGTCGTCAGGCCGGGCAGCGGCGTGATCATGATCGCGCCGGTCTCGGTCTGCCACCAGGTGTCGACGATCGGGCAGCGGCCGCCGCCGATCACCTCGTGGTACCAGAGCCATGCCCGGGGGTTGATCGGCTCGCCGACCGAGCCCAGCAGGCGCAGAGACGAGAGGTCGTGCTTCTCCGGGTGCTCCTTGCCCCACTTCATGCAGGCGCGGATGGCGGTCGGCGCCGTGTAGAAGATCGAGACCCCGTAGCGCTCGACGATCTCCCACCAGCGGTCCTCGGCGGGGAAGTTGGGAGCGCCCTCGTACATCACGCTCGTCGCGCCGTTCACCAGGGGGCCGTAGACGATGTAGCTGTGGCCGGTGACCCAGCCGACGTCGGCCCCGCACCAGTAGACGTCGTCGTCCTTGTAGTCGAAGACCAGCTTGTGGGTGGCCGACACCTGGGTCAGGTAGCCGGCGGTGGTGTGGAGGATGCCCTTCGGCTTCCCGGTCGAGCCGGAGGTGTAGAGGATGTAGAGGGGGTCCTCGGAGTCCATCGGCTCCGGCTCGCACTCGGCGTCGGCCTCGGCCACCGCCTCGTGCCAGAAGACGTCGCGCCCCTCGGTCATCGGCGGATCGGTGTCGCCGCGGTTGACGACGACGATGTGCTCGAGCGTCGAGATCTCGCCGGCGATCCCGTCCACCGCCTCCTTCATCGGGGTCGGCTTGCCGCGGCGCATCGTCGCGTCGGCGGTGACCAGCGCCTTCGCGTCGGAGAACTGCATCCGCTCCTTCACCGACTCGGCGGAGAAGCCGCCGAAGACGACGTTGTGGATGGCGCCGATCCGGGCGCAGCCGAGCATCGCCGCGACGGTCTCGGGCAGCATCGGCAGGTAGATCCCGACCACGTCGCCCTTGCCGATTCCCAGCCCCCTGAGGACGTTGGCGAACCGCTGGGTCTCCTCGAGCAGCTCGGCGTAGGTGACCTCGCGCCGCGTCGCGTCCTCGCCCTCCCAGAGGAACGCGACCCGGTCGCCCTTCCCCGCCTCGACGTGGCGGTCGAGGCAGTTGACCGACGCATTCAGCTTCCCGCCGACGAACCACTTGGCCCAGGGCGGATCGGACCAGTCGAGGACCTGCTCGTAGGGCTGGATCCAGTCGAGCTGGTCGGCCCACGAGGCCCACCACTTCTCCGGATCCGCGTTGGCCTCGTCGTAGATCTTCGGGTCGTTCGCGTTGGCCTGCTTCGCGAACTCCTCCGGCGGCGGGAAGGTCTGCTCGGTCTTCAGCAGGACGTCGAGCTCGGTGCCGGCCATGTGGCGACCTACCCAATAAAGGCCTTTACGAAGAGGTCCGTCTGCGCCTAGACTGCGCGCCGGAGGCACTTGGCCAGGACTCGACTCATCACGGCGGTTGCGCTCACGGTCTGCGGTATCGCGCTGCTGCCCGGTACGGCGGGCGCGGCCGTGATCACCGTCAACTCCGAGGCCGACCCCAGCACCCCGGCCGACGATGGGCTCTGCACGCTGCGCGAGGCGCTGCTCTCCGCGCAGAACAACAACAACACCCCCACCGCCGACTGCGTGAGCGGGCAGGCGGGTCCGACGGTCGACACGATCGCGATCGGCAACCTTCCGGCGGCGGAGCCGGACGTGATCACGCTCAGCTCGTCCCTGTTCGTTGGGGTGTCGGCCGGGCAGGGCCCCGTTGTCATCGACGGGCGCGGACCTGCGCAGACAGTCGTGGACGCGAACGACACCGGCCGCGTCTTCAGCCCCAGCGGCGACACGAGCGTGACCCTGCGGGACCTGACCGCGACCAACGGAACGGTTGCGAACGGCAACGGCGGCGGCATCCGGAGCGGCGCTGCCGATCTGACCTTCGACAACGTCACCGTGTCGAACAACACGCTCACCGGCAACGCAGCTTTGGCGTTCGGGGCTGGGGTCTCGATCGACTCCGGGACGTTGACCGTCATCGACAGCACGATCTCCGGTAACACCGTCAGCGGCAACCTCGCGACGGTGCGCGGTGGCGGCATCCATATGACCGGCGAGGGCGGCGCGACGATCGACCGAACGACGATCTCCGGAAACTCGCTGACCAACACCAACGCCACCCAGCAGGTGCGCGGCGGCGGACTTCATGTCGAGGAGGCTCAAGCGACCGTCCGGATCACGAACAGCACCTTCTCCTCGAACGCGATCACGGGAGGGACCTCCCACTCCGGCGGTGGCATCTACTGGGCGGAGACAGACCTGGACGGCCCACAGCTGGAGCTCGAGAACGCCACCTTCAGCGGCAACAGCGCGGGGGTCAGCGGCGTTGGAGGAGCGATCTTCGCCGACGGCGACGCCGTGATCGCCCACACCACCTTCGGACCGAACACCGCTCCAACCAGCGCGGGGCTTCACGAGGGCGCCGGGCCCGAAGTACAGGTCCGGAACTCCGTGTTCGAGACGGGAAGCACCGACTGCGGGGGCGGGCAGCCGACCTCGCTCGGGTACAACGTGGAGAAGGGACCCGGCAACGAGTGCCAGTTCACCGCGACCGGTGACGTGCTCACCAACAACACGCTGCTCAACGCACTCGGAAACAACGGCGGGCCGACCCAGACGCACACCCTGAACCTCACGGGTGGGGCGCTCGACATCGTGCCGGTGGCGAGTTGCCTCGGGACCGACGGCGCACCCCTCACCCGCGATCAGCGCAACGCCTTCCGACCCGGCGTCGGGACCCCGGTCGGCCCAGGATGCGACGCCGGCGCCGTCGAGCGCAACTTCTGCACGAGTAAGACCGTCAACGCCGTCGGCGGCGAGGGCGACGACTCCCTCACGGGGACCGCATCGGAAGACGGCATGTTCGGGATGGGTGGCAACGACACCTTCATCCCGGGTGGTCAGGACGACGCGGCCTGCGGCGGCGACGGCAACGACATCTTCCTGGCCCATGAGGCCGACAACCAGACGGACGTATTCAGCGGCGACGCCGGCTCGGACACGATCTCGCTGGGCCTGTTCCTCGATCCGGCCACCATCAACCTCGCCACCGGCGAGGTCACCGGGTCGAACCTCGGCGCCTCGGTCCTGAGCTCGATCGAGAACGCCACGGGCGGACTCGACCCGGACACGCTGATCGGCGATGCCGGCCCGAACGTGCTCGACGGGTTCCCGGACAACGACGTCTCGATCACCGGCGGCGGTGGCTCGGACACGCTGCTCGGGAACACCGGCAACGACAACCTCTTCGCCCGTGACGGAGTCGCCGACGTCGTCGATTGCGGAATCGGGACCGCGGATACCGCGCAGACGGACCGGCTCTCGCTCGACACCGTGATCGGCTGCGAGACGGTCGATGCCCTCCCGGAGCCGCTTGTCACGCCGCAGCCGGCCTCGGGCCCAACCGGTCGGCGCGCAGCCGCGCTCAAGAAGTGCAAGAAGAAGAAGAAGGGCAAGGCGCGCAAGAAGTGCATCGCTAAGGCGAAAAAGCTTCCGGTCTAGGGGCAGTCGGGCGCGACGTGCGCCCGCGTAGCTAGCGCAGCGGGAAGCCGAGCAGGCGCGGCCGCTCGTGCTCGAGGCGGCGGACGATCGCTCCGGCGGCGAGCAGCATCAGTCCGATCAGCGACAGGCCGATCGCCGAGAAGCCGGAGAGGGGCAGCGTGTTTGCGTCCCCGGCCGCGCCCGGTGAGGCGACCGCGTCCGCTTCGCTCTGGCCGGTCTGGCTCGCCCCGGCGTCATCGCCGCCTCCACCGCCACCCCCGCCCGCGCTCGCCACGCGGACCGTGCCGGACTGGGCGGCGCCGTGGACCGTGCAGAAGTAGCTGAACGTCCCCGCGCTGCTGAAGGTGTGCGAGCGGCTCTGGCCCGCGTTGAAGACGCCGGTGTCGAAGCTGCCGTTGTCGGCGGTCGCGCTGTGCGGGGCCTGGCCGTCGTTGCGCCAGGTGACGGTGTCCCCGACCGCGATCGAGACCGTCCGCGGGGAGAAGAAGTTGTCGCCGACCGAGACCAGCGCGGAGGCGGCGGCCACGGCCTTCGGCTGCTTCGGCGTCGCGGCGGCGGGTGCGGGGGCCGGCTCGCTGGGCGCGGCGGCGGGCGCGGCGGCGGCGTCATCTGCGATCCAGCTTGCCGCCGTCCGGGTTCTTGTCGGGCTTTCCGCCGCTGCCGGCGCCGGTGGGTGCCGGCGGATCGGCGACGGGGTCAGGCGGCGTCGTGGCCGGCGCGGGCGGATCGGCCGGCACGCCGTCCTCCTGCGCGGCGGAGAGCGCCGGCGGCGCCATCGCGGCAGCCAGGATCAGGCACGCCACACCCAGCCGTTGAAGCCTCCGTGCTCCCTCCTCCATTGCAACGGATCGTACTAACCGAGAGCGCTGACGCCCGGCGGAGCGTCCGATGCTGCAGGCTGGCGCTCGGCCTCGATCCGCTTCCGGTGTGTGCGGATCTCGCTCATGATCCGCTCGAGCCGCGGCTCGCGCGACGAATCCACGTGGGTCATCGCGGCCGCGATCGCAGGATGGACCGAGGCGATCCGCTCGTGCATCGCCTGGGCTACGGCGCGATAGGTGGGGTGCCCCTCGCGCCCCGACCGCAGCTCGATCAGGTGCATCGCCTCGCGCGCGTTCAGATCGAGGATGTACCGGATTCGGTAGCCGAGGCAGAGCGCGTACGGGGCGGCGTCCCTCAGGCCCTGCTCCTCGAGGCGCTCGAATTCCCGCCGGGAGATCTCCAGCGCCCGCTCGTACTCGTCTCCCGCTCCCGCGAGCCGGACCTCCTCGGGGACGCCCGCGCCGAGATCCGGCGTCAGCCGCTGCCACTGGCAGGTGAGCATGCGGTGGCGCTGGAGGTCGCGGAAGCCGCCGTAGTCGCCGACGATCTCGAATCGGTAGCGGACCGCCTCCCAGCCGCGGCCCGGCCGGTGGCGGCGGTTGGCCCGCTCGCCGGCGAGCTCGGCGATGATGTCGGCCCGCTCGTCCGGCGGGATCGCCCCGACCTTGTCGGCGATCTCGCGCTCGCTGACGGCCGCCGACTCGAACAGGGACGCGGTCAGCAGTTCCTCCTCGCCGCCCTCGACCTCGAGCAGCTCGACCGCCGGAGCGTCGGAGAGGTCGGTCTGGTCCAGGCCGAAGCGGGAGACCCAGCGCTCGGTCGTCTCGCGGCGGCGCTCCAGGTAACGGACCCACTCCCCGCCCCGGTCGGGGCGGTCCACGCGGGCGACGAAGCTCGGCATCACGTGCTTCAGCTCGGCGAGGATCATGCCCGCGTAATTGCGCGCCTCGGGCAGCGGCGAGGCCAGCATCCGCAGCATGAGCTGCTCGTAGGCCTGGCCCGAGGCGAAGATGCCGACGTGGCTGAGCGTCGCCGCGGGCAGCAGCCCGCGGAGCAGGTCGAGGGCCTTGGCACGGATCGAGCTCTCCCACGCCTTCTGCGGCTCCTCCACCCGTGGCCAGCGCTTCGCCGCCCAGTCCTGGACCACCTCGAGCGAGCGCGAGTAGATCTGGAACAGCTCGGTCATCGCCTGCGCGTACTCGGGACCGAGCTCGTCGTCGCGATAGAAGCGGTATCCGCCGCCGGCCGACTCGGGCAGCTCGGAGTCGTATGGGATGTAGCGGGTGGACTGCTCGAGGTAGGCGGCGAGCCGACCGCGCTGCAGGATCTTCGTGAGCACGTTCGAGACCCACTCGCAGGCGAGGTGCGCCCCGCCGACCTGGGCGATCGAGTCGTCGCCGTAGCCCAGGAAGACCCGTTCGTAGAGGCCGGCTGCGCGCTCGCCCTCCTCGCCCTCGAAGGGCCGGCCGCCCTCGGGGATGTCCTCGGCGAACTCGTCGAGGTAGAGGCGCCGCAGGCTGCCCGCGTACCGGGAGTAGCGGGCGAAGAGCGCCCCCTTCACCGTCTCGGGCAGGTTGACCAGCGCGAACACGGGCGGTCGAGGTTGGTGAAGTGAGGGGCCAGGAGCCGCCTCTCCTCATCGGTGAACGATTCGACCGGGTAGCGCACGGGCCGATCATCGTAGTGGGCGGCCGCGACGTGCCCAAGGCTCTGCGAAGCCGCAAATCCCGGGCTTCCGCCGCCCCGGCTGGGACCGTGGAGGGGTGAGATTGAGACCCTTCGGAACCGGCAAATCGATAATGGGTCAACTGGTAGAGTCGCCCGATCCCCCGCCTGACGCCCGGAAGTCGCCCCTCGGGCCCGATTCTGAGATCCGCGTGACCAAGCTGACCGGCCAATCAAACGGCGCCAATGGCGCATCCGCATCCGGCGCCCGCGTTCAGGGCGATCAGCATTCGCGGTGCCTGGAAACTGGCGGGCTTCCTGTTCATCGCCGGCACGCTCTCCACCATCCCGGGCACGTTCCTGCTCGAGAAGGAGTTCGAGCCGTGGATGTACTCGCTGACGGCGCTCGGCATCCTCAGCGGCCTGATCTGCCTCGCGGTTCCCTGGACGCGGGTAAGCGAGCGCTGGCTCGCAGCGGTACCGATCGTGGCGACGATCCAGATCGCGGTCGCCGTCGCGATCACCCACGTGGTCTTCACCTACCTCTACTTCTTCGTCGCGCTCTACGTCGCGCTGATCTTCCCGACCTACCGCCGGATGGCGCCGTTCCTCCTCGTGATCCTGCTGGCGCTCGCCGTCCCCTTCCTCTACGAGGACGAGCCCGCGCGCACGACGCTGCTCTGGGCGCTGGCCGTGGCGCCGGGGATCATCCTGATCCCGGCGGTGGTCGGGCGACTCACCACCAACCTGGAGCAGAGCCGCGAGGCCTACCGCCGGCTCTCCAGCGAGGACGCGCTCACCGGCGTCGGCAACTACCGCTCGCTGATCGAGCGCCTGCGGCATGAGACCGCCCGTCACAAGCGGCGCGGCCGCGAGTTCGCGGTCCTCACGCTCGACCTGAACGACTTCAAGATGGTCAACGAGACGCAGGGCCACCTCGTCGGGGACATGCTGCTCGCGATCGTCGGCTCGATGATCGACCTCAAGGTCCGGACCGAGGACGCCGTCTTCCGCCAGGGCGGCGACGAGTTCTCGGTGATCGCGCCCGAGACCGGGCGCTACCAGGCCGAGCAGCTCGCCGTCCGCATCGAGGAGGGGCTGGCGCGGATCAGCTCCGGGCCGGTGCAGCTCTCGGCCAGCGTCGGCGTCGCGATCTTCCCGCACGACGGCGCCGATCCCGGCGAGCTGCTGGACGCCTCCGACGCGGCGCTGATCTACCGCAAGCGCACCGACCCGGCGCGCCACGGCTGGGGCCAGCAGGCCTACCAGCCGCAGGACGCCTACCAGCAGGACGTCTACAAGCCTCCGACGGAGTACCAATCCCCGGGGATCCGGCACCCGCAGCAGGGGCCGTATTCGGGCGAGCCCGAACCGCCGCGCTGGACCCACGGCGCGCCGCTCACCCGGCGCTAGAGCTCGACCGCCTCACCACGGACCTGCACCTCACCCATATCGGCGGTCCGACGACCCTGATCGAGGTCGGCTGGCTGGCGGTTGCTGACCGACCCCACCTTCGATCCGCCGGGCCGCCTCTACTACCACGGGCGCGGGACCGCCTCGCGCAAGGTCGCCGGTCCCGCGGTCGAGGCAGTCCGAGCTCGGGCGAATCGACGCCGTCCTGCTGAGCCACGACCAGCACGCCGACAACCTGGACGATGCGGGTCGGGCGCTGCTCCCGTCAGCCGGCGCTGTGATCACGACCGAGGCCGGCGCCCGGCGCCTGGGGCGCGATCTGGATGGGAGACGTCCGCGGCCTGCAGCCCGTGGGCGACGACGACCCTCGAGGCCTCAGGCCGGCCGGCGATCGAGATCACGGCGACCCCGTGCCGCCACGGCGGCCGCGTCCTGACGGGATTTCTCGCCGGGAGCGTCATCGGCTTCGCGCTGGGCTGGGAGGGGCAGGAACACGGAGTGCTCTGGGTTTCCGGCGACACCGTCCTGTTCGACGGGGATCAGGGAGATTGCCGGGAGGCTCGAGGTCGATATCGCGCTGCTCCATCTGGGGACGTGAAGTTCCCGATCTCGGGCCCCGTGCACTACACGCTCAGCGCGCGCGAGGCCGTCGAGGTCTGCCGTCTGGTCGAGCCCCGTACGGCGATCCCGATCCACTACGAAGGGTGGGGTCACTTCCGGGAGGGGCGCGAAGCGGTGGAGCGTGAGCTCGACGACGCACCCGAGGAGCTCCGGCGCTCGTTCCGCTGGCTCGAGCCGGGCGAGCAGACGCAGATCTAGCGCTAGAAGTCGCTGAGCGACTGGGCCGCGTTGCTCGCCCAGTCCACGAGCGGCGAGGGCGCGACGCCGAAGGCGACCGTGGCCGCGGCGCAGATCAGCCCCGCCCCGACGACGAGCGCGCAGCGGCTGGCCCCCTTCGGGATCGCGTCGGCCTCGGGACTGGCCCCGGCGATCGAGGGGGCGCCCGCAGGCCCGGGGCGAGCGGCGGTCTTGGCCGGCATCCACACGGCCGCGAGCACCCGCAGGTAGTAGGCGAGCGAGACCATCGTCCCGATCACGATCAGGACGCCGAGCCAGGTGTAGTCGGCCTCGACGGTCGCCTCGATCAGGAACAGCTTGCCGATGAAGCCCGAGGTCCCGGGCAGCCCCGCCAGCGCCAGCATCCCGATCGTGATCGGCCAGGCGAGCAGCGGCCGGCTCGAGCCGATCCCCTCCAGCGCCCGGATGTCGTCGCCGTGCTCGGTCTCCCGCTCGCGGACCACGACCGGGACGAAGACGGCCAGGTTCATCAGGCAGTAGGCCGCGAGGTAGAAGATCAGCGCCTCGAGCCCGGTCTGGCTGAAGACCACGACGCCGGCGAGCATGTACCCGGCCTGCGCGATGCTGGAGTAGCCGAGCAGCCGCTTCAGCGAGTCCTGGCCGAGCGCGCCGACGTTGCCGATCGACGATCGAGGCCACGGCGAGCGCGGCGAGCGCGGGGCGCCAGTCGTCGGCGATCCCGCCGAGCGCGAGCTCGAACAGCCGCACCAGCGCGACGAAGGCCGCGGCCTTGGTCGCCACCGCCATGAACGCGGTCACCGGGGTGGGGGCGCCCTGGTAGACGTCGGGCGTCCACTGGTGGAACGGGGCGAGCGAGAGCTTGAAGGCGAGGCCGACCATCGCCATCGCGGCGCCGACCAGCGTCAGGGTCTTGTCCGCCTCGCCGCCGGGGCCGACCGCGTCGGCGATCAGCGGAGAAGTCGGTCGAGCCGGTGGCGCCGTAGATCAGCGCGAAGCCGTAGAGCATCGTCGCCGAGCCGAGCGAGCCGATGATCAGGTACTTGAGGCCGGACTCGAGCGAGGCCTCCTTGCGGATCGCCGACCCGCACAGCACGTAGAGCGGGATCGACAGCAGCTCGAAGCCGATGAAGAAGCTGAGCAGGTTCTGGGCCTCGGCCAGGATGAACATCCCGAGCACCGAGCCGAGCAGCAGTGCCCCGAACGCGCCCTGTCCCGCGCCCTCCGCGGCCGGCTCGCGGATCGCCAGGATCGTGCAGACGGCCGCGGCGAACAGCGCGATCAGCCCGGCGGCGAGCGCCAGCTCGTCCAGCCGCAGGGCTCCGGCGACCAGGTCCGTGCGCTCGCCCCACTGCCAGATCGAGAGCCCGGCGGTCGTGGCCAGCATCGGCCATCGTCAGGCCGGGGACGACGAAGCGCGGCAGCCTGATCAGTCCGACCAGCAGCACGACGCAGAGCCCGGTCGTCAGCGCGATCAGCGGCGAGATGCCGGCGTAGTCGATGTCGGGGGCGTTGAACTCGGTCACTTGCCCGCCTCTCCCAGCTCGTCATCAGATCGGGAAGCACCATCGGTCAGACCCGTCGCAGTCAGCTCGCATCTCGAGTCATCCTTCGTCAGCAGTCGAAGTCTCGCTCTCGGCCAGTAGTGACCGCAGCTCGGATAGAAAACCGCGGCGCTCGCAGCCTTGTCCGTGCGGTCGAGGATCAGCTGCGGGTACAGCGACAGCGCCACGATGCAGGCGACCAGCGCGGCGAGGATCGTGCCCTCGCGGACCGGGACCTCGCGCGACTCGATGCCGGGCGCCGAGCCGGTTGTGCATCGAGGCCTGGTAGAGCCGCAGCGCGTAGAAGGCGGCCATCGCGACGCCGAGGCTGGCGACGATCGCGAAGGCGATCTTCTCCTGGAAGACGCCGTTGAGGATGAAGAACTCGCCGATGAAGTTGGCGGAGCCGGGCATCGCCAGCAGCGCCAGGGTGACGATCAGGAACAGCGCGGCGAGGACCGGCGCCCGCAGCGCCAGCCCGCCCATCCGGGTGATGTCGTCGGTGCCGGTCCGCTCGACCAGCAGCGCCAGCATCAGCAGCAGCGGCGCCACGACGAGCCCGTGGGTGACCATCTGGAGCACCGCGCCGTCGGCGCCGTCGGGGCGAAGGCTGAAGATCCCGAGCGTGATGAAGCCGAGCTGCGCGACGGAGGAGTAGCCGGCGATCAGCCTGGCGCTCGTCGTGGTGAACGCCATCACCGAGCCGTAGAGGATCGAGGCCAGCGCGACGACCAGCATGACCTCCTGGAACTCGATCGTGGCGTCGGGGAAGATCGGCAGCACGACACGGAGGAAGCCGTAGGCGCCGACCTTCGAGAGCACCGCGGAGAACAGGACGAGCGCCGGGAGCGGCGCGATCCGGTACGCGTCGGGCATCCAGCCGTGCAGCAGGAACGCGGGCATCTTGACCAGGAACGCCGCGGCGAAGAACCAGAAGATCCAGTCCTGGCTGCCCTCGCCGAGCGGGTCGGCGGCGAGGCTCCGCCATCGAGAACTGCGGGGTGCCCGTCGCCGGCGATGACGCCGGTCGCGATCGCACCCGCCAGCATCAGCAGCGAGCCGACGAGCGTGTAGACGATCATCTTGATCGTCGGCCTGCCGAGGGCTTGACCCGCTCCAGCCCTGAGGCCGTGTCGCCCGGGTGCTCCTCGCCCCAGCTCCCGAACAGGAAGAAGAACGGCACCAGCATCAGGTCGAAGAAGAGGACGAACAGCAGCAGGTCCTGGGCCATGAACGCGCCGAGCGTCGCCGTCTCCGCCAGGCCGAAGAGGAAGAACCAGGTCTTCGGCCGGTCCGGCGTCCGCACCGCGCACCAGGCGGTGGCCGCGAACCACGTGACCGCGGTCAGCAGGATCAGGAAGAGGCTGATCCCGTCCACGCCGAGCGAGTAGCGGACGCCGAGGTCGGGGATCCAGCTCTCGTCCACGGGATGCTGGAGGCCGAGCGCCGTTCGAGTCGAAGTCCGTGACCAGCCGGATCGCCAGGTCCAGAGCCAGGAAGGCGCCGAGGGTCGCGACCCAGCCGCTGTAGCGGCGGGGGACCAGACAGGCGAGCAGCCCGGCGGCGAGCGGGAGCCAGAGCAGGACCTGGATCATCGGCGCGCCCCTCATGCCTGGAGGAGGAAGTAGAGGCCGAGCCCGGCGAAGCCGGTGACCAGGAGCAGGGCGTAGGAGCGCAGGTAGCCGGACTGGGCGGTGCGAACGGCGACGTTGACGCCGCGGACGGCGCCGGTCGTTCCGTCGACGAGCCCCTGGACGACGTAGCGCTCGAAGGTCGAGCTGAACCAGCGGCCGAGCGCCAGCACGGGCCGGACGACGAGCGCGTCGATCAGCTCGTCGAAGTACCACTTGTGCTCGAGGAAGTCGTGCACCCGCGGCAGCCGCTTCTGCAGCGCGGCCGTGGCGCCGGGGCTGCGCAGATACATGAAGTACGCCAGCAGCGATCCCGAGCACCGCCATCAGCGCGCCCCCGCCCAGGCCGAGCTGCGCGTCACCGGTGGACGGGACCTCGTGGTAGAGGTGCGAGTCCTCGAAGGAGCCCTCGAGGAACGTCTCGACGACGTGGTTGACCCCGGGGATCTGGAGCGCTCCGGCGACCAGCGCCAGGATTCCCAGCAACCCCATCGCCAGCTTCATCGGCAGCGCCCGCTCGGCGATGTGGTGCTCGGGGCCGGGGAAGCCGACGCCTGTGTCCTCCGCCTCACCAGTCATGGGGTTTGCCGGCTCGCCGTGGGCGAGGTGGCCACTCTCCAGCTCCCGCGCCTCCTTGCACGGCTCCCCCCAGACGACGCGGAAGCCGATCCGGAAGGCGTAGAAGGCGGTCAGCAGCGCCGCCACGTAGCCGCCGAGGGCGAAGATCCAATACATCCCGCCGCGGTTGGCGGCGAAGACCAGGATCTCGTCCTTGGAGAAGAAGCCGGAGGTGAGGGGGAAGCCGGCCAGGGCGAGGGCGCCGATCACGATCATCACCGAGGTGAACGGCAGCGCCCTGCGGAAGCCACCCATGCGGTCGATGTTCTGGACGTTCGCCATCGCCGCGATCACCGAGCCGGCCGCCATGAACAGCAGCGCCTTGAAGAAGGCGTGGGTCATCAGATGGAAGAGGCCCGCGCCGTAGGCGCCGATCGAGACGCCGACGACCATGTAGCCGATCTGGCTCATGGTCGAGTAGGCGATGATCCGCTTCAGGTCGGTGACGACGAGCGCGATCGTCGCGGCGACGATCAGCGTCGCGAGTCCGATGAAGGCGGCGATGTCGGCGGCGGTCGGTGCCAGCTCGAAGAAGGGATGGAAGCGCGCGATCAGGTAGACGCCTGCCGTGACCATCGTCGCGGCGTGGATCAGGGCCGAGACGGGGGTCGGGCCCTCCATCGCGTCCGGGAGCCAGGTGTGGAGCGGCAGCTGAGCCGACTTGGCGAACGCCCCGACAAGCAGCAGCAGGCAGATCGCGACGGCGACCCCCTCGTTGGTCTCGAAGTGTTCGGGCGCCGCCTCGAACGAACCGAGCAGGTCGAAGGTCCCGAGCTCGCGGAAGATGAAGAACGCGGCGAGCACCAGCCCGACGTCGCCGACCACGTTGATGACGAACGCCTTCATTCCCGCCCGGGTGGCGGTCTCGCGCCGGTACCAGTAGCTGATCAACGCGTAGGAGGCGAAGCCGACGAAGGCCCAGCCGACGGTCAGGAGCACGATGTTGCCGGCGAGGACCAGCAGCAGCATCGAGAAGACGAAGAAGTTCAGGTAGCTGAAGAACCGGGCGTAGCCGCGGTCCGAGCCCATGTAGGCGACCGAGTAGAGGTGGATCAGCGTCGAGACGCCGCTGACGACCAGGCACATGTAGACCGAGAGCGGATCGACCAGGACGTTGAGCTGGATGTCCAGCCCACCCGCAGAGGCGTAGTCGTAGAGCGAGTCGGTCAGCTGGCGGTGGTGGGCGCCGTGATCGAGCAGGTCGAACAGCGCGCCGAGCGAGGCGAGGAACGAGAGGGCGATCGCCGCGGTCCCGATCCAGCCCGCGGTCCGGCCCGGCCAGATCCGGTAGCCGAGCGCGATGATCAGGCTCCCGGCCAGCGGGAAGGCGAGGATCAGCCAGGCGTACTCGGTCGCTTCCAAGCGCCTACCCCTTGAGGCTGCGGAACTCGTCGACGTTCAGTGGCAGCCGCCGGCGGAAGGCGGCGACGATCAGGCCCAGCCCGACCACGACCTCGCAGGCCGCGATCACCATCACGATCAGCGCGAAGACCTGGCCGTCCTCGTTGCCGAGCGCGCGGCTGAAGCTGAGCAGCGCCAGGTTGCCGGCGTTCAGCATCAGCTCGAGGCAGAGCAGGATCACGAGCGGGCTCCTCCGGAGCAGGACGCCCGTCGCTCCGGTCGCAAACAGCAGAGCCGAGAGGATGAGGTACCAGGAGGTGTCCATCAGACGGTCTCCTCCCGCGCGGCGGGCCGCCAGCACGATCGCTCCCACCGCCGCGACCAGCAGCAGAAGTGACGCCGCCTCGAAGGCGATCAGGAAGCGCTCGAGGAGAAGCTCGCCGATGGATGCCGGGGAGCCGAAGCCAAGTTCGACCGTGGGCCCCTCGCTCTCGATCGACTTCAGGCCCGAGCCGATGATCGCGATGCTGAGCTCGGCGAAGAGGGCGATCCCCAGTAGCGGCGCGATGAAGCGCTGGCCGGGGATCGGCTCCCACATCGGCTCGTCGACGTTGCCGACGTAGGCGGCGACGAAGACGTAGAGCACCATCACCGCCCCGGCGTAGACGACGATCTGGGCCGCGGCGAGGAACTCGGCCTGCAGCATCAGGAACAGGCCGCTGAGCGAGACCAGATGGACGATCAGGGCGAGGACGGAGTAGAACGGGTTGCGGAGGCCGATCACGGCGATCGCGCCGCCGAGGGCGCCGATCGCGCCGAGGAAGAACATGACCTCCTTCATCCGTGCGCCCCCACGGGGCTACTCGGATGAGTCGGCGTCCTGAAGTGCCTCCTCCTTGTTCTGGTGGAACCGAATCGAGACGGGCTCGTCTCCGTCGAACCTCCAGACCTGGGCACCGCGTGCGGTGACCTCGGCCCCGCTGCCCTTGCCCGTGGCGCGGATGCCGCCCACCCGGATGACCACGTCGCCTCTGTCGATGATCTCCGTTTCGAAGTATTCGATCTCCGACCAGGCCGAGCGGACCTCCCGGAGAAGTCGGCCGATCTCCTCCGGGCCGCGGTAGACGCCGATGTCCGGCGAGATCGATGCGGACCAGTCCGCCACGAAGTCGTCGGGCATCTGCGCGACAGACTCATCGAGCTCGCCTCGGTTGAAGGCGTCGAAGACCCCTCGGATCATGGCGACGTTCTGTTCGGACATCGTCGGCCACTTCTATCACTCGCCCTCCCGGCGCAGCGGGGTGCGGTCGATCGGCTCGGCGAGGAGCATCTCCTTGGTGAAGATCAGGTCCGAACGGTTGTAGTCCGACATCTCGTAGTCGTGGCCCATCGTGATCGCGTCGAATGGGCACGCCACCTCGCAGTAGCCGCAGAAGATGCAGCGGCTCAGGTTGATCTCGTAGACCTCGGCGTAGCGCTCGCCGGCCGAGATCCGGTTCTCGGGGTCGTTCTCCTCCGCCACGACTCGGATGCAGTCGGCGGGACAGGCGGCGGCGCAGAGCGAGCAGCCGACGCACTTCTCCAGTCCGGAGTCCTCGAAGCGGTGCAGCTTGTGGCGGCCACGGAAGCGCGGGTAGACCGCCATCTTCTCCTCGGGGTACTGGACGGTGATCGGCTTCTCGAAGAGACGGGCGAAGGTCGTGCGCAGTCCCCTGAGGGTCGCGGTGAACGTGCGCTTGACGGCGCCGACGCCGCCCGGCTCGGGTCCGCGCTGGACCGAGATCACGTCGTTCTCGTCGAGGTAGGGGAACTCGCTGTTGAACTGCTCGATGCCCTCGGTATTGAGCCGGGCCTCCATCACCAGACCACCACCAGGACCGCGGTCACAAGGACGTTCAGCGTCGCCAGCGGCAGCATCACCTTCCAGCCGAGCGACATCAGCTGGTCGTAGCGGAGCCGCGGCAGAGTGGCCCGGACCCAGATGAACCCGAAGATCACCGCCAGCGTCTTGGTCACCATCCAGATCGGATCGAGCCAGCCCGGTCCCGGCCCCATCCAGCCGCCGAGGAAGAAGGTGACGGCGATGGCCGAGACCACGAACATCTCCAGGTACTCGGCGAGCAGGTAGGAGCCGAACCTCATCCCGCCGTACTCGGTCATGTATCCCTGAACCAGCTCGGCGTCGGCCTCGGGCAGGTCGAACGGGGCGCGGTTGGTCTCAGCGAAGCCGGCGACCATGAAGATCAGGAACCCGACGAGCTGCGGGACGATGAACCAGATCTCGCCCTGCTCGTGAACGATCTCCGTGAGCGAGAGCGAGCCGGCCATCATCACCACGCCGAGCAGCGACAGGCCCATCGCGACCTCGTACGAGATCAGCTGGGCTGCCGAGCGCATCGCGCCGAGGAAGCTGTACTTCGAGCCCGAGGACCAGCCCGCCAGCAAGAGGCCGTAGAACGAGAGCGAGCCGAAGGCGAAGAAGAAGAGGACGCCGATCGAGACGTCGATGCCGTAGAAGCCGACCCCGTCCTTGACGTCGCCGAACGGGATGATCGCCAGCGTGACGATCCCGGAAAAGATCACCAGTGCCGGGGCGATCGCGAACAGGAGCGGCACCGCGGCGTCGGGGCGGAACGACTCCTTGCCGGCGAGCTTGACGATGTCGGCCAGGGGCTGCATCAGGCCGTACGGGCCGACGCGGTTCGGGCCATAGCGGTTCTGGAAGCGGCCGATCAGCTTGCGCTCGGCCACGGTCAGGACGGGCACGATCAGGAAGACCCCGAGGAAGATCAGGATCGACTTCACGACCAGGATCCAGCTTGCCTCCGCGAAGCCGACCTCCGCGAGCGTCACCGCTCCACCTCGGCCTTCTGCACGCTGACCGTGGGTGGGACCCCGTTCGTGAGCGCGTTGGCGTTGCCGGCATCGGTGCCCTCGATCAGGAACACCGTGCCCGGTTGGATCCGCTCCCGGATCGCAACCCTCGCGGCGACGCTCGTCCCGTTGACGCCGACGCTGACCTCGTCGCCGTTCTCGAGCTCGAGTGCCTTCGCGTCCTTCGCCGAGATCTCCAAGCGTTGCTCTGGCATCAGGAACCGGAGCGACGGGTTCCGCTTCGTGACCTCGGTGGCCCAGAGGTCCCTGTAGGTGCCCAACAGCAGGCCATCTTTGTCGCCGTCCGAGGGCGCGGCCGCCGGCACCGCGCCGGGAGGCGAGGTATCAGGACCAGATTTTCTAGAAACAGAAACAGGACTCGCTCCCGGCGCGGCACCGGCGTCCACGCCTTCAGGTGGAGTCCAAGACTGGCCAGGATTGCGTTCCTGCCAGCGTTTTCCAAAGCCCCCGATGGACTCGTAGTCCAGGCCGCCGTAGAAGAGAACCTCTGAGGCAAGGGCGGTGAAGACGTCCTCCGCGGAATGGAGGTCCAGCTCCCTGCCGAGGGCAGCCGAGAGCTCGACGAGTGCCTGCCAGACGGGGCGGACCTCGTCCGGGTGCGGGACATTTGGGCGCAGACGCTGGAGGCGGCCGTCCGGATGCGTGACCGTGCCCTCCTTCTCCGCGTGGCTCTCCGCCGGGAGGACCACGTCGGCATGGCGAGTCGACTCGTCGTCGAACATCGAGATCGCTACGACGAACGCCTTGCTCAATGCCGCTTTCCAGCCGTTGCCGTCCGGGTGGGTCCGGACCGGGTCCGCGCCCGAAAGGAAAAGCGCGGTGAGGTCACCCGATGCGAGGCCATCCTTGATCTGTGTCGGCGCCGCCTTCGCCGCTGGTCTGGGCCAGGCCCGGGCCGGCGCCGGAGAGGCAGCCGACCTCGCGCAGGCCGCGCGCGTTCGATTCCTCGGGGACCTCGAGCAGGCCGGGGCCGATGCGCTCGTGCATGCCGAGCGCCTTCGCGCAGGCGAGCAGCGCCGGGACCGCGGCGGGCTCGCGCCAGAGCCGCTCGCCCCAGACGATCACCGGGTCCGGGACGTCCCTGAGCAGGTCGGCGACCGCCTCCGCCTGCTTGCCGACGGCGCCCTTTCCGGACTCGTAGCCATCCGCACCGAGGGCGCCGGCAAGCGCGCTGAGGAAGCCGGCGGCGTCGCCCGGCGCGTAGCGGATCGCCTCGGCCGCGCCGCCGTCGAGCGCCGTCGGCCGCTCGGACGCGACCGCGAGCTGGGCCTGGCCCCGCCGGACCGCCTTGCGGATGCGCAGGTCGAGAATCGGCATCTCGTGCATGGGGTCGGTGCCGACGACGAGGACCGCGCCGGCGTAGTCGAGGTTCGCCATCCGAGCGCCGAGCGCGGGGCGGGCGAGCTCCGCGGCCAGCGCCGGGTCCACCGGGCTCGAGGAGCCTGCGAGGCTCGAGCCGCCGAGGTCGCGCACGATCCGCTGGATCAGCCAGCCCTCCTCGTTCGAGGTGCCGCCCCCGACCAGCGCGGCGGTGCCGGCGCCCGATTGGCCGAGGCGGCCGGCGATCTTGCCGAGCGCCTCATCCCAGCTCACCGGGCTGAGGCTGCCGTCGCCCTGGCGGACCATCGGCCGGTTGATGCGGTCCTCGGAGCCGAACATCTGGAACGCGAAGCGGCCCTTGTCGCAGAGCCAGCCGTCGTCGACGTCGTTGTTGTCGCGGGCGAGTACGCGCACCACGTAGTCGTCGCGGACCGAGTACTTCACGTTGCACTGGCTCGGACAGAGCGTGCAGACCGACCCGGCCTGCTCGATGTCCCAGGGCCGCGCGCGGAAGCGGTAGGTCCGCGACGTGAGTGCCCCGACGGGACAGAGCTCGATGATGTTGCCGTGGAAGGGCGCGATGTACGGGCGCTCGTCGAACGTGCCGACGTAGCTGCGGTCGCCGCGCTCCAGCAGTTGGAGCTGCTCGTCCTCGGCGACCTCCTGGCTGAAGCGGACGCAGCGGTAGCAGAGGATGCAGCGCTCGCGGTCGATCGCGATCAGCGGGGAGAGGTCGAGCGGCTTCTCGAAGTGGCGCTTCGGATCGGTGAAGCGGCTGCGGTCCGCGCCCCAGCCCATCGAGATGTCCTGGAGCGGGCACTCGCCGCCCTTGTCGCAGACGGGGCAGTCGAGCGGATGGTTCACCAGCAGGAACTCGACGACCGCGTTCTGCGCCTCCTTGACCTGGTCGGTCTGCGTGTAGACGACCATCCCGTCGCGGACAGGGGTCGAGCAGGCGGTCTGAAGTTTCGGCATCCCCTCGATCTCGACCAGGCACATGCGGCAGGCGCCCACCGGGTCGCCGAGCTTCGGCTCGTAACAGAAGACCGGGATCTCGACGTCGCCCCGCTTGGCGGCGTCGACCAGCATCGTGCCCTCGGGCGCCACGACCTCGCGGCCGTCGACCACCAGCGTCACTGCGTTGCGAATGGGTCTCGTCACTCGCCCGCCACCGCCGACATGTGACCGGCCTCGCGGCGGGCCTCCGCGCCGATGGCCTGCGCGGAGGCATCGGCGCCGTGACCGTTGCCCGTGTAGCCGGGAACGCCGCGCTCGAGCGCCTCGTCGAACTCGGGGCGGAACTTCTCGATCATCGAGCCGACCGGCGCCGCCATCGAGTCACCGAGCACGCAGAGGCAGTTGCCGATGATGTTCGTCTGCATCGCCGCGACGGTCTCCAGGTCGATCGGCGTCGCCTCGCCGCGGACCATCCGCTGCAGGACCTTCACCGTCCAGTTGGTGCCCTCGCGGCAGGGGGTGCACTTGCCGCAGGACTCGTGGTGGTAGAAGCGCGCGGTCCGCAGCGCGAGCTGGACGATCGACGTGGTCTCGTCGCAGACGATGATCGAGCCCGACCCCAGCATTGAGCCTGCTTCCGCCATGGCTTCGAAGCTGTAGGGCAGCTTCAGCCCCTCCTCGGCGGTCAGCACCGGGGCCGACGAGCCGCCGGGGAAGAAGCATTTGATCTTCCGCCGACCGACCGTGCCCCCGGCGAGCCCGTTGATGATCTGACGGACCGGTGTTCCCAACTCGACCTCGTAGTTGCCGGGCCGCTGCACGTCACCGGAGACGGAGACGACCTTGGTCCCGGGCGACTGCTCCGTCCCGAACTGCTTGAACCACTCGGCCCCTGAGCTGACGATGTGGGGGACGTTGGAGAGGGTTTCGACGTTGTTGATCAGGGTGGGCCCGCCGTAGAGGCCCTGGACCGCGGGGAAGGGAGGCTTCAGCCGCGGGTTGCCGCGCTTGCCCTCGAGCGAGTCGAGCAGCGCCGTCTCCTCGCCGCAGATGTACGCGCCCGCGCCGCGGTGGACCACCAACTCGATCTGCTCGCCGGTGCCGAGCACGTTCTCGCCGAGGAAGCCGGCGTCGTAGGCCTCCTCGACGGCCCGGTCCAGGATGTCGCCCTGGAGGTCGTACTCGCCGCGGATGAAGATGAAGCAGCGGTTCGCTCCGGCGGCGCGCGCGGCGATGATGATCCCCTCGATCAGCTGGTGCGGGTTCTTCTGCATCAGCTCGCGGTCCTTGAACGCGCCGGGCTCGGACTCGTCGGCGTTGCAGCACAGGTACTTGTCCATGTCGCCGCGTGGCAGGAACGAGGCCTTCTTGCCCATCGAGAAGCCGGCGCCGCCGCGGCCCTTGAGGCCCGACTCCTCGAGCTCCTTCAGGACCTCCTCCGGCGACATCTCCTTGAAGGCCCTGCTGATGGCCTGGTAGCCGCCGAGCTTCCTGTAGGTCTTGATCGACGTGAGCCCCGGCTCGTCGATGTTGCGGAACAGGATCCGCGTTTCGTTCCCCTTTGCGGGCGGCATCAGCCCACCCTCCCCTTCACCTTGTTGAGGGGGTGCTTGGTGATCCGCTGGTCCGCGCCCGCCTTCTTCTCACCGGCGATCGGCCGGTCCTCGAGGCGCTTCTCGGGCAGGACCTTCTTGCCGCCGCGAAGCTGCTCGACGACGGCCGCGGCCTCCCCGTCCTCGAAGGGGCCGTAGTAGCGCTCGTCGATCGACGCCATCGGCGCGATGTCGCAGGCGCCGAGGCACTCGAAGCCCCGCACAAAGACCTTGCCGTCGGCCGAGGTCTCGCCGGGCTCGGCGCCCGCGGCCTCGCAGAAGTCGGCCAGCAGCTCGTCGCCGCCTCGCAGCCAGCAGCTGATGTTGGTGCAGACCAGGACCTCGTGCTCGCCCTGCGGGGTGGTGTGGAAGAGGTCGTAGAAGGTGGCGATCGACTCGAGGTAGCCCGGGGTGACTCCCATCACCGCCGCGGCCTGCCGCATCCCCTCGGGGGTGCACCAGCCGTAGCGGCGCTGAACCGCCCACAGCGCCGGAATCGAGGCCGAGCGCTTCTGCGGATACCGCTTCATCGCGCGGCGGATCTCCTGGGCCAGCGCGCGGGGCACGTCCACCTCGGAGAGGTCGGGGACGGGGGCGGGCTCGCCCTTCGGCGCTCGCGCGCCTCTCGCACCGCAGTCTCCGCGGGGATCGTGTCGGGCGGCGACCGTCTCGCCGGGCTCGTCCTGGCGATCCGGCATCGGCGGCGGCTCGGGCGGGTCCTCCCACTGGGGAGTCCTCTTGGGAAGGAGCGGGGTCACCTGTCGATCCCTCCCAGGATCGGGTCGAGCATCGCCAGGTTCTGGATCAGGTCGGCGATGTAGCCGCCCACCGACATGTCGCGAAGCAGCTGCAGGTTGACGAAGGACGGATCGCGGAAGTGGACGCGCGCCGGCTTGGCCGAGCCGTCGGCGACGACGAAGCAGCCGAGCTCACCGCGCGGCGACTCGATCGCGTAGTAGAGCTCGCCCGGCGGTACCCGGAATCCCTCGGTGACCAGCTTGAAGTGATGGATCAGGGACTCCATCGAGGTGCCGAGCTCGTCGCGCGGCGGCAGCGCGATCTTGCGGTCGTCGATGATGAACGGGCCCTCCGGCAGCCCCTCGAGGCACTGCTCGACGATCCGGATCGACTCCCGCATCTCCGCGAGCCGGACCCGATAGCGGTCGTAGCCGTCGCCGACGGTCCCGACCGGGATGTTGAAGTCGAGCTCGGGATAGGCGAGGTAGTCGAAGACCTTGCGCAGGTCCCACGGCTCCCCGGCGGCCCGGAGCAGCGGCCCGGTGACGCCGAGCTCGAGCAGCCGCTCGCGGGGCACGACGGCGACTCCCCTCGTGCGCCGCAGGAAGATCTCGTTCTGGTCGAGGAGCGCCTCGTAGCGATCGATCCACGACGGCATCTCCTTGCAGAAGCCCAGCGCCTTCTCCTCGAAGCCGAGCGGGATGTCCTCGAAGACGCCGCCGACCTGGAAGTAGCGGGTGTGCATCCGCTGGCCCGTCGCCATCTCGAACAGGTCGAGGATCGAGTCCCGCTCGCGGAAGCAGTACCAGAACATCGAGATCGCGCCGAGATCCAGGGCCGAGGTGCCGAGCCAGACGAGGTGGGAGTGGATCCGGTTCAGCTCCATCATCAGGACCCGCAGGTACTTCGCGCGCCGTGGGATGTCGATCTCGAGCAGCCGCTCGACGCAGCCGCAGAAGGCCTCCATCTGGAAGAAGTAGGAGAGGTAGTCCATCCGCTCCACGTAGGGGATGACCTTCCAGTAGGCCTTCTCCTCGCAGTTCTTCTCGATCCCGGTGTGGACGTAGCCGACGATCGGCTTCAGGTCCAGGACCTGCTCGCCCTGGAGCGTCACGATCAGGCGCAGCACCCCGTGCGTCGCGGGGTGGTGCGGGCCCATGTTGATCGTCAGCAGCTCCTGCTCGGGCTCCAGGTCGAGGTCGATGTCCGGCGGGCCGGTCTCGATCTGCGCCCCGGCACGGACCAGCGGCAGCAGCGGGTCCTCGATCTCCGGCTGCATGCCGCGTTCGGTCCGGAGGTCCTCGTCGCGGAGGCTCTCGTCCGGCGTCATCGGCCCCACCTCACTCGAACCACCTCGGGACCTCGACCTCGTTGTGGGTGAAGAGCACCGGCTCGCCCCCGATCGGGAAGTCCCGGCGCTGCGGCCAGCCGACGTAGTCCTCGGGCATCAGGATCCGGCGCAGGTCGGGATGGCCGCTGAACACGATCCCGAAGAAGTCGTAGGCCTCCCGTTCCTGGAAGTCGGCCGTTGGGAAGAGCTCGACGCAACTGTCGATCTCCGGAAGGACCTCGGTCCCGTTGTCGGAGGCGGGATTCTCGAGCAGCGCCTTGACGTTGATGCGCTCGATGCGGTCGCGGTTCAGCAGCTCGTAGTGGACGGCGAAGCGCGGCGTGGCGGGCAGGTAGTCGGCGGCGTGGAGGCTCGACAGGAAGCGGTAGCCCTGCTCGGGCGTGTCGCGCAGCCAGCGCAGCGCGGGGATCGCGCCCTCGGGGCTGACGACCAGGGTGGCCCGGCCCCGCTCGTGGGCGGTCTCGATCACCGCCCCGTCGTGCGCCTCGTTGATCGCCTGCGCGATCAGCTCCAATCCCGGTGCATCAGGCATCGGTGGAATCACCCCCGCCCATGTCCTCGGCTTCGCCTGCGGGCATATGCGCCGAATGCTTGGGCTCCATCGCCCGCGCGGTGCGCTCGATCGCCTCGGGCGCCGGCGAGCCGGCCTCGAGCCGCGCCCACTCCTCGGTCCCGGTCGCGTTGTAGCGGCGGCGCCAGCCCAGGTCGGGACCCTTCTGGATCAACCGCTGGAGCTTGTTGAAGCCGTGGAGCAGCGCCTCGGGCCGGGGCGGGCAGCCGGGCACGTGGATGTCGACCGGCATGAACTTGTCCGCGCCCTGGACCACGGCGTAGTTGCTGAACATCCCGCCGGAGGACGAGCAGGCCCCCATCGAGATCACCCACTTCGGCTCCAGCATCTGGTCATAGAGCCGGCGGACGACCGGCGCCATCTTGATCGAGACCCGGCCGGAGAGGATCAGCATGTCCGCCTGCCGCGGCGAGGCGCGCATCGCCTCGGCGCCGAAGCGCGCGACGTCATAGCGGGAGCTGACCATCGCCATCATCTCGATCGCGCAGCAGGCGAGGCCGAAGGTCGCCGGGAAGATCGAGTTTGCCCGCGCCATGTTCAGGGCCTTCTCCAGCGTGGTCGTGAGGAGGCTCTCCTCGACGAACTTGTCGAGGTCACGCCCCTCCAGGTCGCCGCGCAGGAGGTCGCGGGCGCGCAGCTGCTTCTCCCTGAACTCCTCGGGGGTCCGTGGCTGCTCGAGCGGCGCCAGCGCCCGCAGCTTCCGGCGCTCTATCTCCAATCCAGCGCCCCCCTGCGCCAGACGAACACCAGCGCCACCAGCAGCAGCACGACGAAGATCAGGATCTCGACCAGGACGAAGACGCTGTCGGCCGACTGCAGCAGCACCCCGACCGGGTAGAGGAAGACGACCTCGATGTCGAAGAGGATGAAGAGCATCGCGATCATGTAGAAGCTCACGCCGAAGCGGAAGCTGCGGGTCACCTCGCTCGGCAGCCCGCACTCATACGGCTGGCTCTTCAGGGGATTGGGCCGACGGGTGCCGGTCAGGCCGTTGAGCAGAGCGAACGCGGTTCCGACGAGTGCGCCGATAGCGGCGAAGACGAGGACGGGGAGGTAGCTCTGCAGCAAGTCTGGATTCCCTTCAGCCGGTGTTCTATCACCGACTTTGTATCAAGTTGTTACATAGTGCTTTTCCGCATCAGCATGGGAAAAACCCGACCTCCCTTGGCGGGTATTGGCGGCTCCCGCCGGGGCGCCCCCGGCTAGGGTCCGCCGCTGTGGTCGAGGTCCATCTCGTCGTCGGCATCGCCCTGCTCCTCGCCAACCTCGTCGCCGGGGTCTGGGGCGGAGTGGCCTGGCTGCAGAGCCGGCCGACGGTCGGGTTCTGGTACGCGCTTCGGGTCGCCCAGGTCCTGGTGGTGCTCCAGGCGATGCTGGGGCTGATCGTGATCTGGCTCGGGTCGGAGGGCGACGGGCTCCACATCCTCTACGGCGCGCTGCCGCTGCTCGTCTCCTTCCTGGCGGAGCTGGCCCGGGCCGGCGCGGCTCAGATCGAGCTGGGGGAGCTCGACTTCGAGGCCCTCGACGAAGCCCAGCAGAGGGAGGTCGCCCTGGCGATCGTCCGCCGCGAGATGGGGATCATGGCCGTCTCCTGCCTCGTCATCTTCTTCCTGGCCCTGCGCGCCGCGGGGACGACATCGCTGATCTGAATCGCTCAGCTCTCGGCGAGCAGGTCGCGGTATTCCCCGCGGTGGAACAGCAGCGGCTGCGCGTCCCGGGACTCGGCCGCCAGCACGGTGCCGGTGAGGATCAGGTGATCGCCGCCGTCGATCAGGTCGCGCAGCTCGCACGCCACCCACATCAGTGTCTCGGGGAGCCGCGGGATCCCCTCGCTCTCCGACCATTCGACGCCCTCCCACTTGGAGGGCTCGGGGTCCTTGCCGGAGAAGCGCCGCGCGAGCTCGGCCTGGCCGGCCGCAAGCGCGTTCACCCCGAACAGCCCCGCGGCACGGACCGAGGTCAGCGTCCGGGACCCGCGGTCGAGGCAGGCGAGCATCAGCGGCGGGTCGAGCGAGAGCGAGGTGACGGCGTTCGCGGTCGCTCCGGAGGGCCCGCTCTCACCCGGTGCGGTGATCACGGTGACGCCGGTCGCGTACGCGGCCAGGGCGGAGCGAAACTCGTCCGGGGTGGCGCCGGTCTCGGTCACGCCCGCAACGCTATATCCGCATGGCCGCTCGCATATAGTCCCGCCGCGTGCGGGCACTAGTGCTGACCGGACTCGCCGTGGCCTCGATCGCGCTCGTCGCGTGCGGGACCGAGGGCGTCGACACGTCCTCGGACGACTCGCCCGAGGTCCAGCGGGGCGGGGAGCTCTTCGCCGAGCGCTGCGGCGGCTGCCACACGCTGAAGGCGGCGGGCACCCAGGGCAGCGGCTCCCGGACGCAGCGCGCGCAGGGACCCGACTTCGACCAGCGCACGGAGAGCTTCGAGGACGCCCTGTTCGCGATCCGCAACGGCGGGTTCTCCGGCGCGATCATGCCCCAGAACATCGTCGTCGGAGACGACGCGGAGGCGGTCGCCCGGTTCCTCGAGCAGTACTCGGGGGGCGACGTCAACGATCCGCCCCGGCCCGGGGCGGACAGCCCGTAGCCGGCGGGTCAGGGCAGAGCCACGCTTGACCTGAAGCAGATCCGGTCGGACCCTGAGGCGGCTCGCGCCGCCCTCGACCGCCGTGGCGCTGCCGAGCAGCTCGACGAGCTGCTGGCCCTCGACGAGCGCCGGCGCGAGCTGAACACCCGGGTCGACGACCTTCGCGGCGAGCAGAAGCAGATCTCCTCGCAGGTCGAAGAAGCCGCGCGGTCCGGCAAGGCGGATGACCCGGAGGTGAAGAAGCTGCGCGAGCGCTCCGGCGAGATGAAGGGCGAGCTGAAGGGGCTGGAGCCGGAGCTGGCTGAGCTCAAGGAGAAGCAGGACGAGCTGCTCGCATCGCTTCCCAACCTGCCCGACCCCGAGGCACCCGACGGGATGACCGAGGAGGACGCGGTCGTCCTGCGCGAGGTCGGAGACCCGCCCGAGTTCGACTTCGAGCCGCTCGACCACCTGGAGCTCGGCGAGAAGCACGGCTGGATCGAGATGGAGGCGGCCGCCAACGTCTCCGGGTCGCGCTTCGCGTACCTGCTCGGCGACCTGGTGATGGTGGAGATGGCGCTGGTCCGGTTCGCCATGGAGCGGCTCCGGGGCCACGGCTTCACGCCGGCAATTCCGCCGGTGCTGGTCCGCGAGCAGGCGCTGTTCGGAACGGGGTTCTTCCCCGGCGAACGGGAGATGATCTACGAGGTCCCGCGGGACGAGCTGTTCCTGGTCGGCACCTCCGAGGTCTCGCTCGCCGCCCTGCACGCCGACCAGATCCTGGAGGCGGACCGGCTGCCGCTGCGCTACGCGGGCTTCTCGACCTGCTTCCGGCGCGAAGCCGGCGCCGGCGGGCGGGACACCCGCGGCATCTTCCGCGTCCACCAGTTCGACAAGGTCGAGATGTTCAGCTTCGTCGAGCCCCCCCAATCGGGGGAGGAACATGAGCGCCTACTCGGAATCGAGGAAGAGCTACTCCAGGAGCTCGAGATCCCGTACCGAGTAGTCGATATCCCGGTAGGTGATTTGGGGGCATCCGCTACTCGAAAGTTCGATTGCGAGGGCTGGATTCCGAGCCAGAAGCGCTACCGCGAGCTCACATCTACCTCAAATACCTTGGATTACCAAGCGAGACGCCTCAGTAGTCGGTACCGTTCGGCACAAGGGGCTTCACCGGAGCCTGTGCACACGCTCAACGGAACGGCGGTAGCAGTGGGGCGGACGCTGATCGCGCTCGTGGAGAACGGACAGACGGGAGGCGGAGACGTGACTTTGCCAGCCGTATTGCAGGAATTCGGGGCTCCAGCGAGGATTCCCACCTGATGAGCACCAACGAGGTGAAGCGCGTCGTGCTCTGCGACGACCACGAGATCGTCCGCGAGGCAGTCAAGGCGCGCATGGCGTCGGTTCCCGGCGTCGACATCGTCGGCGAAGCCGCCAACGGCGAGGACGTCGTCGGCCGCGTCGAGGAGATGCGTCCGGACGTCTGCATCGTCGACGTCGAGCTGCCCGGCAAGGACGGGATCGAGGCGACCCGCGACATCCTCAACGCCCGGCCCGAGACCCGGGTGATCATCTTCACCGCGCACGCCCAGCCGGACCTGCTCACCCTCGCGCTGCGCGCCGGCGCCTCCGGCTACGTGCTGAAGTCCGCGCCGAGCGAGGACATCGCCCGAGCGATCGAGGTCGTCGCCAACGGCGGCACCTTCGTCGGGACCGAGCTGGGCCAGGGCGCCGGAGAGGTCGAGAAGCTGCTGGAGCTGACCCCGCGCGAGCGCGAGATCCTCGAGCTGCTGGCCGAGGGCCTGCGCGTCAAGCAGATCGCCGACCGGCTCTCGCTCAGCCCCGCCACCGTCCATACGCACGTTCGCAACGCGATCGCGCGCATGGAGGTGGACACCCGCACCGAGGCGGTCGCACTGGCCGTGCGCTTCAACTACCTCGGCGCGGGCGGCAAGGTCTGACTTCGAGCTACTCCTCGTCGAACTCGAGGGCGCAGCCGTTGATGCAGTAGCGCTGGCCGGTCGTCTCCGACGGGCCGTCGTCGAAGACGTGACCCAGGTGCGCGTCGCAGCGTGAGCACAGCACCTCGGTCCGCTTCATCAGCAGGCTGTTGTCGGACTCGGTCTCGACGGCCTCGTCGTCCATCGGCTTGTCGAAGCTGGGCCAGCCGGTGCCGGAGTCGAACTTGTTGTCTGACGTGAACACGGGCTGGCCGCAGGCCACGCACTTGTAGGTGCCCTCGGCCTTGTTGTCGTTCAGCTCGCTCGTGAACGGCGCCTCGGTTCCCTTCTCGCGCACGACCTCGTACTGCTCCGGGGAGAGCTCGTTGCGCCACTCCTCCTCGGTCTTCTTCACCTTCTCCACTTGGTGCCTCGCGATCGGTCGGGGTCTGAGATCAGCGTAGCTCGCACCTTGAAGCGTGTGTAAACGCCTATTCGGCGCCGACCTCGAGCTCGGCCATCGCCGCCAGCAGCTCGGAGCGGTCGAAGTAGACCTGGTTGCGGGCGATCAGACCGTCGCGGAGCTGGACCGTGCAGACGCCGTCGCACTCGACCGTCAGCTCCCCCTCCATCGGGATCGTCGCGTGCCAGACGTTGAGGAAGCCACCCTCCATCGGGATCGCCTCGGTGTTGGTCCAGACCCAGTCGGGGAAGCGGGCCAGCAGTGCCGTGAAGTAGCGCGTCAGCGCCTCGCGGCCCTGGACCCCGTCCGGCACCTGGGGGTCGCTGTAGAAGACGTCCTCCGCATAGAAGGAGGCGAGGCGCTCGGGGTCGTTGCCGGTCCAGGCTGGGAGCCAGCGGTCGGTGAACTCCCTCGCTTCCTGCTCGCTCATGCCCTCGAAGGCGGCGGCCATCATGTCCATCCTAGGATGCCTCGGCCGTGCCCGAATCGTTCTATGAGCCCGATGGCGACCGCTACGTCTCGACCGAGCTGACCCGCGGCCCGTGGGACGCGGAGGCCCAGCACGCCGGGCCGCCGGCAGCGCTGCTCGGCCGCGAGATCGAGCGGCTCGGGGGAGGTCGGATCGGCGGTCCCGACGGGCCGGAGGCGCAGGTCGGACGCCTCACCTACGAGCTCCTGCGACCGGTGCCGATCGCCTCGCTCGCCGTCTCGGCCGAGATCGTGCGGCCGGGCCGCAGCGTCGAGATGGTCGAGGCGACCCTGTCCGACGACGAGGGAGAGGTGATGCGGGCCCGGGCCTGGCGGCTGCGGACGAAGCCGGTCACGTTCGACGACCCTCCCGGGCAACGCGAGGCGCCCCCCGGTCCCGACAAGGGCGAGCCCGGGGAGTTCTTCCACACCGGCTGGGACGTCGGCTACCACACGGCGATGGAGTACCGCTTCGTCTCGGGCGCGTTCATGGAGGCGGGGCCCGCGGTGGTCTGGATGCGGATGGCGGTGCCGCTGATCCCCGACGAGGAGCCGTCGCCACTGCAGCGGGTCCTGGCGGCGGCGGACTCGGGCAACGGCGTCAGCGCCGCGCTCGACTGGCGGCGCTACCTGTTCATCAACGTGGACCTGAGCGTCCACCTGAACCGGATGCCCGATGGGGAGTGGGTCTGCCTGGACGCGCTCACGATGCCCGAGCGGAACGGTGTCGGCATCGCCGACACCGCGCTCTTCGACGAGCGCGGCCAGATCGGCAGGGCGGCCCAGACGCTGCTGGTCGGCGACCGAAGCTAGAGCAGCCGGACGACCTCGCGCGGGCGCTCCACTTCCCCGTCCTCGCGGTGGCCGTTGCGGGCGGTGCCGAGGATCTCCTCGAAGGCCTCGACGACTGTCGGGGTCGAACTGCGTGCCGGCGCCCTCGCGAAGCTCGCGGAGGGCCTCGAAGCTGCCGCGGGCGACCGCGTAGGGGCGGTCCCTGATCATCGCGTCGTAGGCGTCGCAGACGAACACGATCCGCGACGCGAGCGGGATCTCCTCGCCCTTGAGGCCGTCGGGATAGCCCGTGCCGTCCCAGCGTTCGTGACTCGAGCGGACGATCTGGCCGAGCGGGCCGAGGGAGTTCGAAGCCGACAGGATCCGCTCGCCGAGGATCGTGTGCTGGCGCATGAACTCCCACTCCTCCTCGTCGAGGGGACCGGGCTTCTCGAGGATCGCGTCGGGGATCGCCATCTTGCCGACGTCGTGGAGCTCGGCGGCCCGGGCGACGGTGGCGACCTCGACCGGCGGGAGGTCCATCGCCTTGGCGACCGCGACGGCAACCGTCGAGACGGCGTCTCCGTGGGTTCCGAGATCGGGGGCCCGCTGCTGGAGGATGCGGACCAGGACGGCCTGGACCTCGCCGGCGGGTGACGGGCGCCGGGAGTCCTTGTGGACGTACATGCGCTTGTCGGCGAGTTGCAGCGCGTTGGCGACCTCGGCAGCCTCGCCCGGCATCTCTGCCGACCCGAACGAGCTGGTGATCTTGAAGCCCTCGCCGTACTCGCACAGGGCCTCGCTGGCGGCGACGGCGATCTCGTGGGCGCTCTCGAGGCTTCCCTCCGCGAGCACCGCGAACTCGTCGCCGCCGAGCCGGTAGGCCTTGGCGCGGCCCTCCATCGACTCGGAGAGCTGGCGGCCGAGGCGGATCAGCAGCGCGTCGCCGGCCGGATGGCCGAACGCGTCGTTGTAGGCCTTGAAGCCGTCGAGGTCGAGGATCGTCAGGACGTGAGGCGAGCCATCCTCGTCGCTCAGCATCCGCTTGACGTCGACGAAGAGCTTGCTGCGGTTGCCGAGGCTGGTGAGGGAGTCCTGCTGGAGCAGGCTGACGAGGCGGCGGTTCTCCGAGAAGGTCAGCGCCAGCCGCAGGACGATCGCGACCAGGGTCGCGATCGTGAGGCCCTGGAGGATCGGCGTGTCACCCGGGCGGGCGAGCAGCTGGAAGGCGAGGACGGCCAGCGCGAAGATCGACGGCGAGGCGAAGGAGCGCCAGCCCTCGACGTGGCCGGGGATGCGCTGGAAGGAGCTCTCCATCTGGAGCGCGCCCAGCCGCGATCAGGACGGCGCCGAGCAGCCAGAACGAGTTGATCGGGTCGATCGTGGTGTAGGTCCCGGCCAGGGACTGCTGCACGTAGATGGCGTCGGATACGGCGACCGCGACGATGCCAACCGAGGCCAGCGCGAGGGCCCGGCCCGGCCGCCACCCGGTCAGGGCCAGGGCCGCCACGGCGACCGAGACGGCCATCAGGTCGAGGATGGGATACGCGACGGTGACCCCGACCTCGGCGCTGGACCCGTTGACGTTGTCCAGGACGAACTCCATCAGCATCGTCGTGCCGAGCGTCGCGACGCAGAGGACGCCGATCAGGACGTCGATCCAGGCGGTGAGCGACATCTTCCTGATCCGCAGCTCGACCAGGAAGGCCATGCCGAACAGGATCAGCGGGTAGCCGGCGATGTAGCCGAGGTCGGCCACCGTCGGGAACGGCGGGTGCTGTTGGCCGGCGAGCACGAGGGTCGAGTACAGGTCGCTGATGCCCCACAGGAGCAGGCCGCCCCCGATCATGAGCCAGGCCTTGCGGCCGTCTCGCCTGATCACGGCGCGGGCGAGGACCACCGCCGCCGCCCCGAGGACGACGAAGTCGTAGACCCACTGCTCGATCAGGAAGTCCTGGCCGGGATGCCCGACCGCCCAGAGCGTGTGGGACATGTGGGTGATCAGGGCGAATGCGACCAGCACGCCGAAGCCCGCCACGAGCCATCCCGTGACCGGCGCTCGACCCCTCGAGCTGTTCCTGCGCCTGCGCTTCTGCTCTGTCACCGTGCCTATACATCGGCCAATCAGGCACGAATCCGTAGCTGTGAAAAGTCGGTATTTCGTGCGTGGATCCGTGCCTAGCGCTGGCGCCGGGCACGAAGCAAGAGGTCGACCTGGTTCTGTTTACGCATTATGAGGTGCTCCAGCAGGTGCTCGAGCGCCTCCGAACGGCCCTCGCGACCGGTCGGCTCGATCGCCGCCTGAAGCGCCTCGATCGCCTCCGTTTCGCGCTCGATCAGCCACTCGACCGCGTCGCCCGGGTCGCCCGTCCAGCGCAGCTCGGCGACCTCGGTGGTCGGCTCGCCGCCGAGGGACGCGACCTTCTCGACCAGCAGGCGGGCGTCCTCCAGCTCGGCCTGGGCGAACTCCCAGAAGCGGTCGCCGAACGACTGGAACTCGAAGCCGAACAGCGACCCCGAGCTGAGGGTGTATTGGAGCGCCGAGCGGTACTGGAGCCGCAGCGCCTCGTTCAGCAGCTCGATCGCTTTTTCTACGTTGAGCTTCTCGTCGTCACCCATGAACGACGAACTTGCCCGCCCCGCCGTTCCGCAAAACCTTCGCCTCGGCCGCCCGCACTTCCGTGAGGGTCTCAGCGAAGACCTCGACCAGGTCCGGGTCGAACTGGGAACCGCCGTTGCGCCGGATCTCGGTGAGCGCCTGCTCGGGAGTCAGGAACTCGCTGTATGGACGATCCGAGGTCATGGCGTCGTAGGCGTCGCAGACGAAGATGATCCGGGCCGCCAGTGGGATCTCCGTCCCGGCGAGCCCGTCCGGGTAGCCGCCGCCGTCCCAGCGCTCGTGGCTGGCGCGGACGACCTTCCCCAGCGGCGCGAGGGAACCCACCCCCGAGAGGATGCGCTCGCCCAGGATCGTGTGCCGGCGCATCAGGGCCCACTCGTCGGCGTCGAGAGCAGCCGGCTTCCCGAGCAGCGCGTCGGGGATCGCCATCTTGCCGACGTCATGGAGCTCGGCCGCGCGGATGATGGCGAGGCGCTCGCTGTTGCTCATCCCAAGCTTGCGGGCCATGGCGCCTGCGAGCTTCGAGACGCCATCGCCGTGCGCTCCGAGTTCCGGCGCGCGCTGCTGCATGACGAGCAGGAGCACCGCCTCCACCTCGCAGGTGCTCCCGGGGGTCGCCTCAATTTCTTGAGCAGCGCCCATCTGCCGGTTCAAGCGCCCGACGCGGTCAGATGGTTATGCGCAAATTCGGTAGATCAGCGGAGGGGGTGGGATTCGAACCCACGAGGGACCCGAAGGCCCCCAACGGCTTTCAAGGCCGCCGCATTCAACCGCTCTGCCACCCCTCCGGACAGCATTCGGGTGAAGGCTAGTCTGAGTCCAGGGGCTCGCAGACGACGACCGGGATCGTCCGGTCTCGCGCGCGTTCCTGGTAGGCCTGAAAGCCGGGGTAGAAGTCCGTGGCGAGCTTCCAGAGGCGGTCGCGCTCCTCTCCGGTGGCGGGCCCGGCGCGGTAGCGGCCGCCCTTCCCCTTCGACCAGAGCTCGACCTCCGGGTTGGCGAGGATGTTGAAGTACCAGGCGGGGTGGCGCGGAGCACCGCCGGCGGAGGCGATCAGGATCACCTTGTCTCCGTCGGTGAGATAGGCGAGCGGGGTCTCGCGGACCTTGCCGCTGGAGGCGCCCTTGTGCTTGAGCAGGACCGTCGGCGCGCTGATCGTGCTCTTTATCCGGCCGCCGGTGGCCCTCATCAGGTACGGATCGACCTTGTTGCCGACGTTGACCAGGAACCAGGTCACCGGCCGCTGGCGCGCGAACACGGCGAGCCCGCGGAGCCAGGGGCGTCATCGATTCGCGGGGATCAAAAGGCGGGATCCGTCCCATGAGGCCGAGCATCCTGGCATATGGGCGATCCCGGCCCCGCGTGAGTAGGCTCACGCGGTGGCCAAGGAATGGCGCAACTGGGCCGGGGATCAGCGCTGCCGGCCGGTCCGGATCGAGCGGCCCGCCGACCGCGGGGAGCTGGTCGAGGCCGTCGCCGGGGCGACCGGCGAGGGACTCACGGTGCGCGCCGCCGGGGCCGGGCACTCCTTCACGGACGTCGCGTGCACCGACGGCGTCCTGCTCGACCTGAGCCGGCTGAACCGTGTCGTCGACGTCGACGTGGACTCGGGCCTGGTCAAGTTCGAGGCGGGGACCGGCCTGCGAACCCTGAACGAGACGATCTGGGGCTACGGGCTCGCGCTGGAGAACCTCGGCGACATCGACAAGCAGAGCGTGGCCGGCGCCGTCTCCACCGCCACACATGGGACGGGGTCCCGGTTCAGGAACCTCTCCTCCCTGATCGAGGAGATGGAGCTGGTGCTCGCGGACGGGACGCTGCGCGAGATCTCGCCGCGGTCAGAGCCAGAGCTGCTGCCGGCTGCGCGAGTCGGCCTCGGGGCCCTCGGCATCGTCGCGACGATCACCCTGCGCACGGTCCCCGCCTTCACGATCAGGCGGGTCGACTCCCCGCTGCCGCTGGACGAGACGCTGGAGCGGATCGACGACCTCGCCGACGGGTCCGACCACTTCGAGTTCTACGTCTTCCCCCACACCGAGACCGCGCTGCTGCGCCAGAGCGAGCGCACGGACGAGCAGCCCCAGCCGCCCAATCCCGTGAGCCGCTTCGCGCAGGAGGTGGTGCTCGAGAACTGGGCGCTCGGCGCCCTCTCGCGGCTAGGGCGCAGCAGCCCCTCCCGGATCCCCGCATCTCGCGGTTCGTGTCGTCGAAGCTCGGGAGGGCGACCAGGGTCGACCGCAGCTACCGCGTCTACGCCAGCGAGCGCCGGGTCCGCTTCACCGAGATGGAGTACGCGATCCCCCGCCGCCACGCGGCCGAGGCCATCCCCCGCGTCCTGGAGGCGGCCGAGGCGGCCGACCCTGCCGTCGGCTTCCCGATCGAGGTCCGCTTCGTCGCGGGCGACGACTCGTTCCTCTCGCCCGGCCCACGACCGGGACACCGCCTACGTCGCCGTCCACCAGTTCCAGGGCATGGCGTGGGAGGGGTACTTCCGCGCGGTCGAGGAGATCATGTCCGGCTACGGCGGGCGCCCCCACTGGGGCAAGCGCCACTTCCAGACGGCCGAGACCCTCGCCGAGCGCTATCCGTGCTGGGAGGAGTTCGCCGAGGCGCGGGCCCGGCTCGACCCGGGCGGAAGCTTCCGCAACGACTACACCGACCGGGTCCTCGGCCCGGTCCGGTGGCTAGAGGAAGGTCCGGCCCTCGCCGCGGTAGGTCGGGACCTGGTCGCGGATCGTCGTGCCGGTGATCAGGTAGAGGCGGTCGAAGCGCTCGCAGAGCTCTCCGGCCTTGACGTGGCGGAAGTAGACGCGGTCCCCGACCTTCAGCGACTCCGCGGCCTCCCCGAGCAGCGGGGTCTGGACCTCGCCGGTCCCCTCGTACGAGTCGAGCTTCAGCCCGGCCGGCAGGTGCGGCCGCGGCATCCGGTCCTTGGCGCCGACGCCGGAGGCCAGGTAGCCCCCGCCGAGCGCCGTGGCGATGCGCGGCGACGGCTTGCGCACGATCGGAAGCGCGAACATCGCCGCGGGGACGAGATGGAACGAGTGGTAGTGGTCGAACAGGAGCGGCGCGTAGAAGCCCGACCCGGCTGCGACCTCGGTGACCGCGGGCTCCGAGGCGGTCAGCTCGATCGAGCCGGTGCCGCCGCCGTTGACGAACTCGAGCTTCGCGACCTCGGTGACGGCGCCGACGATCTCGTCGCGGCGGGCGCGCACGTCCCTGTAGGACGCCTTCTGCATGCGGCGGATCAGCGCGTTGTTGATCGACTTGCCCGGCACGTTGTTGCCGACCCCGGCGATCTGGCCCTCGTAGGCCATCAGGCCCACCAGGGTCACGTGCCGCCGCCGCTCGATCTCGCGGGCCAGCGTCACGGCCTGCTCGGCTGTGCGCACGGGAGAGCGCTTCGGCCCGATCTTGACCAGGCCGCCCAGGGGCCACCACGACAGGTCGATCTCGATCGCCACGCGGATCGGGGCCACGAACGAGCCCATCGCCTCCTCGATCAGGTCGAGGTGCTCGACGGAGTCCACCATCACCACCGGAGCCTCGTCCGGGCACTCCGCCGTCAGCCTCGCCAGCCGGGTGAGGCAGCCGCGGTCGGCGGTCGGATAGCCGATCACCAGATCGCGCAGGCCCTGCTCCCAGAGCCAGAGCGTCTCCGGGAGGGTGAAGCTGAGAACTCCCTGGAAGCCCCGGTCGAGCTCCAGCAGTCGCTCGATCACGGGCCGGCAGCGGACGGACTTGCTGGCGATCCGGATCGGCTTGCCGGAGGCGCGGCGCAGCATGTCGGCCGCGTTGGACCAAACCGCGTCGAGGTCCACGAAGGCGAAGGGGGCCTGGACCGTCTCGAAGATCGACTCGTAGCGCTCGAAGGCCTCGACCGGGGTCGGAACCGGGATCGGGGTCGGCGTGTCGACCTGGCTCTGCGCCCGCGTTTCCTCCTCGGCGGCGGACGTGTCCGGCGCGGTCGTGTCCTGGGCGGTCTCTTCCGTGCCCGGCATCGTGAGCCAGCCTACAATCGCTGATCGCAACGCCCGGAGAGGTGGCCGAGCGGCTGAAGGCACTCGCCTGCTAAGCGAGTAAGGGGGGCAACCTCCTTCGCGGGTTCGAATCCCGCCCTCTCCGCTGTGAAGGTGCTCGGCATCATCGCCTTCGCCGTGCTGGTCGCGATCCTCCTGGCCCAGATCGGCGGGGACGACGGAGGGGACGGGGACCCGCCCGCGCAGGCGACGGGCTCAGACAGCGGGGACCTGCTGGAGGTGCTCGAGAACGTCGACCTGCCCGACCTGACGCCGGAGCCGGCGGAGGACGTGCCCGGGCCCCGTTACGCGATCGCCCGCATCAGGCCGGGCAAGCAGGTCGTCATGCACACCCGGCCCCGGGGCCGGAAGATCGGCAAGCTCGGGACCCGCACCGAGTTCGGCTCCCAGCGGGCGCTCTGGGTCCAGCGGGTGCACGGCGACTGGTTCGGCGTCCCGGTGTCGGCCCTCCCGAACGGGCAGCTCGCCTGGATCCGCGACGACCGCTCGCGGCTGGAGCTCTACGAGACCCGGTACTGGATCCTCGCCGACCGCTCGAAGCAGCGGCTCCAGTTGCTCTACGGAAATCGGGTGCTCGAGAGCTTCCGGGTCACCGTGGGGCGGCCCGAGTCGCCGACCCCGCTCGGGAGCTACTCGGTCACCGACGGGCTCGCGGGCGAGGGAGTCGGCCCCTACTACGGGTGCTGCATCCTGGCGCTGACCGGCCACCAGCCGAACCTCCCGCCCGACTGGATCGGCGGCGACCGGATCGCGATCCACGGAACGCCGGACACCATCGGCGGCAGGCGGTCCGCCGGCTGCCTGCGCGCGGCCGACCGCGACCTGATCGGCCTCTTCGCCCGGGTGCCGCTCGGGGCCCCGGTCTTCATCCGGGGCTAGCGGTTGCAGGCGCTGCCGCAGCGAGCGCCGCGCTTCGCTCGATTTGCGCTTCGGTTGGCCTTCGCCCTCGGTTTGGCTTTGGGCTTCGGCTTCGGCTTGCGCCGCGGCACGGGCTGTTCGCGGAGGGCGACGCGGATCTCCTCGGCGAGGTCGTCGAGATCGCCGACCACGTCGCGATCCCCAACGAGGCCGAAGAAGACCCCGCCGTCGTAGCTGACCATCCCGATCGTGAGCGCGTGGTTCTGCGGCGAGAGGGGGACGAACGGGTAGATCGCCTGGAGCCGGCGTCCGAGCAGGTACAGCGGCTGCTGCGGGCCGGGCACGTTGGAGACGGCGAGGTTGAAGATCAGCGGCCTGGCCATCGCCGAAGCCAGCAGGCGGTTGAGCGTCGGGGGCGCCCAGCCGGTGGCCTCGATCAGCAGCGACGCGGCCCGCGCGTTGTCGGACTCCTTCAGGCGGGCGGTCTCGTCGCGCAGGATCTCCAGCCGCTTGCGCGGGTCGGGCTCCGAGAGCGGCAGCTTCACCATGATCGTCGAGATCCGGTTGCCCAGCTTCTCGTCGGGACTGCGGATCGAGACCGGCACCAGCGCCACCAGGTAATCGGGGACCTCGTCCCCTCGGCGCTCGAGGAACCGGCGGAGGGCGCCCGCGACGACGGAGAGGATCACGTCGTTGACGGTCGATCCCTCGACGATCTCCCGCGCCCGCTTGAGGCGGTCCAGGTCGGCCTTGTGCCAGGCGATCACGCGGTCGCGGCCGATGCGGACGTTGAACGGGCTCTTCGGGCAGGCGGGACCGCCGGAGGCGAGGCTGGTGAACGCCTCGGCGGTGCGCAGCACCCGGGTCGCCGTCTTGACGGGCATCCGGATGGTGTTGCGGGCGGCCCGGCCCGCGGCCGCAACCGGCTTGCGGACGCGGTCGCTCGCGGCTCGCCTGACGAGCATCGACGGGCTGGGCTCGTCGGGGTCCCAGGGCTGTTCCGGCATCTGCAGCTGCGTCCCCCTCCGCGATGGGTCGAGCAGGATCGTGCCGACGTCCACGGCGGCGACTCCGTCCACGAGGGCGTGGTGGGTCTTGGAGATGTAGGCGTGCCGTCCCCCGGCGAGCCCCTCGATCATGTAGAGCTGCCACAGCGGCCGCTCCATGTCGAGCGGCTCGGACATGATGCGGCCGACGAGGTCGCGGAGCTGGTCCAGGCGGCCCGGCCGCGGAACCGAGACGTGGCGAACGTGGCGGCGGACGTCGAAGCTCGTGTCGTCGCCCCAGACCGGATTCTCGATCCCGAGCGGGATCCTCACGATCTTCTGGCGGAACCGGGGGACGAGATTGAGCCGATGCTCGACGTGCGCGACCAGGCTCTCGTACGCGGGCGCGGCCCCCTCGACGAGGATGGTCGCGCCGACGTGCACGTGGATCGGCCCGCGCTCGGCGTTCAGGTTCGACATGTCCGATCCGGAGAGGCGGTCGTTCATCGGCGCGCCAGGCTAGACCCTTCGGGTCCTCAGCTACCGCCGCTCGTCCCTAGCTGAGAGTTCAGGCTGAGCGGCGTCGCACGTGGCCCGGCGAGAGCTCGGCCGGCGAGCGGCAGCCGAGCAACGCCAGCGCCAGCTGCAGCTCGTCGCCGCAGCATCCTCAGTGCGAGCTCGGCTCCTGCCTGGCCGTCCGCGGCCAGTCCCCACAGGGCCGGTCGCCCGACCAGCACGGCATCGGCGCCGAGCGCGAGCGCGGTTGCGACATCGGTTCCCCGCCGGACCCCTCCGTCCATCAGGACCGGGGCCTTGCCATCGACCGCCTCGACCGCTTCGGGCAGCATGTCGATGGATGCCGCGACCCCATCGAGCTGACGCCCTCCGTGGTTGGAGACGATTACGCCGGCCGCGCCGTGCTCGACCGCGAGCTCGGCGTCCTCGCCGGTCTGGATCCCCTTGACCAGCAGCGGCAGCTCGCACTCGTCCACGAGCGACTCGACGTCATCCCAATCGAGCGTCGGGTCGACCAGGCCGAAGACCTCCGCGACCGTCAGGTCCTGCTTCCCGGCCGCCTTCTCGATCACCGGGGTGCGCACCTCGGCCGGAACCTCGAAGCCCGTGCGGAAGTCGCGCTCGCGCTTTCCCGCGTAGGGCGCGTCCACAGTCAGCACGATCGCCTCGTAGCCCGAGGCCACCGCCTCCTCGATCACGGCCCGCGTCACGCCGCGGTCGCGGAAGCAATAGATCTGCATCCAGCGCCGGCCGTCCGCCGCCGCCGCGACCTCGGCCGGCGCACTGGTCGCCAGGCTCGAGAGGCACATCACCGTTCCGGCCGCTGCCGCCGCCCAGGCCATCCCCTGCTCGCCGTCGGGGTGGGCCAGCTTCTGGAAGGCGACCGGCGCGACCAGGATCGGCGCCTCGACGGGGGCGCCGAGGACCTCCGCGGCGGTCGAGACCTCTTCCACGTCCACCAGCACCCGCGGCCGCAGCTCCCACTCGCCGAAGGCCTCGACGTTGCGCCGCAGGGTGCGTTCGTCGCCGGCGCCGCCGGCGAAATAGCCGTGCGCTCCGGCGTCGAGCTTCTCCTCCGCGAGGCGCTCGAGGTCCGCGATGTTCACGGGTTCCGGTGAGGTCACCGCCGCTACGCTAGTGCCCGCACGCGCCCGTAGCTCAGTTGGATAGAGCGTCGGTCTACGAAACCGAAGGTCACTGGTTCGAGTCCAGTCGGGCGCGCTTCCTCATTCCGCTCCGTGCTGTGGTTTGCAGCTCTGTTCCGTTGCCGGCCGAGCTGAGCTGCTGCATTTGCTGGTGCCTTCGTCCACACCCGCCATGCAGCCGAATGCCAGCTATTAGCAGCGAATCAGCAGCGTGAAGTTGCGGTTCTCGTTCTGCGGAGGGTCTGCCGTGTTGCTGGTGAGCACGTAGATGTTCCGGTTCGAGGTGCTCGACGGGTTCACCGCGACATCGCCGCGAAGCCCGACGTCCGTTTCGCTTCCGCCGAGCGAGCCGATGTAGAAGCAGCTCGACACGTCGCGATCGGTCGAGATTTCGTACTTGCCGGGCGGGTCCGGCGCGACCCCTGTGATGTGGCCGTTCGACCGGACCAGAGTGCCGTTGGCGGCGATGACCGCCCAGAGCTGGTTAGAGACGTCGCCTGCCACTCCGGCGGACTTGACGGCGAGGCCAGGCGCCTTCTTGTCGATTTCCTGGTCCGCGAGGCGGCGGACCTGCTTCTTCTCGCTCTTCGAGAGCTTGCTCACCGTCGCGACACCGGCGATGGCCGTCCCCGCCAGGGCGACGATCAGTGCGGCGATCGAGATCGCAAGCGAAGGTGATGGGCGCCGCCTCATGCTCCTTCCACGACGAACAGCCTAGACCCTAGGCGAGGGATCGTCCAGCCAGGAGACTCCTCCCTCGCGCGAGAACGAGCAGCGTCGCAATCTGTGAACCGGCAGAGGTCGGCTTCAGCGAGTGCGCGTCAGTGGTAGCGCCCGCTGCTCGATTTGGCACTGCGGAACCAGCGCCGGTCCTGCACCAGCCTCGATGCCCTGCCCAAGTGGCGCTCCGCCGTGAGGCTTTTGTCAGACTCCAGCCCCGTGACGCAGGCCACGGCGGCATCCACCATCCCCAAGAAGCTCTCGAAGCTCGAGGCGCGGGCCGCCAAGGTCCTGGCCCCCGATGCCCTCGCCTACATCCTCGCCGGGGCAGGGGACACGAACACGACGCGCTCCAACGCTGCGGCGTTCCGGCGCTGGAAGATCAAACGGAGCAGGGGCCGCAGGCCCGCGAAGGTCGATCTCTCCACCAAGATCCTGGGGACGCGCATGCCCGCGCCGGTCCTCTTCGCGCCGGTCGGGGTGCAGACGCTCGCGCATCCGCAGGGCGACCTCGCCACCGCCCGCGCGGCGGCCCAGCTCGGGCTGACGTACATCCACTCGACCCAGGCCTCCTACAAGATGGAAGACGTGGCGGCCGCCAACGGCGACGGCTCGCGCTGGTACCAGCTCTACTGGCCGACCGACGACGAGCTGGCCAAGTCCTTTCTGCGCCGCGCCAAGGCGGCCGGCTACACCCATCTGGTCATCACGCTCGACACGACGCTGCTCGGCTGGCGGCCGCTCGATCTCGACCGCGGCTACTCGCCCTTCCTCGAGAACAAGGGTCTCGCGAACTACACGAGCGACCCGGTCTTCAAAAGCCAGATGCCCCTCCCGGGAGAGGTCGCCCCGGTGCCGGTCGGCGTCGCGTTCTCGCGTCTCTTTCAGAACCCCGGCCTGAGCTGGGAGCGGCTGCCGCTCATCCGTGCGAATTGGGACGGCCCGATCCTGCTCAAGGGGATCCAGAGCCCGCGCGACGCCAAGCTGGCCGCCAAGCACAAGATCGATGGCATCGTCGTCTCGAACCACGGCGGCCGCCAGGTCGACGGGGCGATCGCTTCGCTCGACGCGCTCCGGCCGATCGTCAAGGCGGTCGGCAAGAAGATGCCCGTGCTCTTCGACTCCGGGATTCGCACGGGCCGCGACGCCTTCAAGGCGCTGGCCCTCGGCGCCGACGCGGTGCTCATCGGGCGACCGTACCTATACGGCCTCGCGCTGGACGGGCAGAGGGGCTCCCGGATCGTCATGCGAAAGCTTGTCAACGAGCTCGAGGCGGAAGTCCGGAAGGCCGGCCACCGCAGTCACCGTGACCTTTCCCGTTCCTCCCTGACCCGCGCGCGGTGAATCGGAGCCCAGACAACTCCGAGAGCACTCGTCGGCAGTTCCTCGAGGGGGCCGCCGCGGCCGCCGCCGCGGCCGTTCTCGCGCCGCCCGCGCTCGCCGCGGCCCAGTCAGCGTCCGAGCTCCCCGGGCCGTCGCTCCCGGTCGGCCCGACCGGCCCGTACTCCGGCTACCAGTCCGAGATCTATCTCAGCGGGATGACCGCTGGCGTCAAGCCGATCTTCACCACGAACCTGTCCGACCTCGAGGCCGCCGCGGCGAGGGTGCTGCCCGAGGCCGCGCGCCGGCATCTGCTCGCCTGGGCCGGCGGCGCGGCCGCCGCGCGCGCGAACGCGCGGGCGCTGCGAAGGTGGCGGATCGTCCCGCGGATGTTCATAAACCGCGCCGAGCGCGACCACAACGCGAACGTGCTCGGCGTCACGATGCCGGCCCCGATCATCCTCGGCCCGGTCGGGGGCCAGGCCCTGGCGCATCCCGACGGCGAGGCCGCGACCGCCCGGGCGGCGGCGGCCCTGGGGCTCACGTACGTCCACTCGGCGCATTCGAGCAAGTCGGTCGAGGAGGTCGCCGCAGCTGGGCCCGGCGGCTCGCGGTGGTTCGCCCTGGACTGGCCGGGCGGGGGCGGCCCCGACGTCGCGCTGCTGCAGCGCGCGCGACTCTCGGGGTGCACCCACCTCGTGCTGTCACCCCCGCAGCCCGGCAAGGGCTGGGCGGCGCTCCCCGCGATCCGCGGGGCCTGGGACGGGCCGATCGTCCTCGGCGGCATCCAGACGGTGAAGGACGCGCGGAAGGCGGTCCGCCTCGGCTTCGACGGCATCGTCGTGTCGAACGAGCGCGGGCGCCGCGGCCGCCGCCCGGCTGGGACGATCGATGTCCTGCCGCGGATCGCGAAGGCGGTTGGCGGCAAGGTCGCCGTCCTATTCGGCTCGGGCGCCCGCACGGGGACCGACGTCTACCGGGCGCTGGCGCTGGGGGCCGAGGCCGTCGTCATCGGCCGCCCGTACGTGCACGGCCTGGCGCTCGGAGGGGAGGCGGGCGTCCGGCACATGCTCCGCACGCTCCTCGCCGAGCTCGACATCACCCTCGGCATCGCGGGGTCCGACCCGAACCACCGCAACCTCGGCCCGAGCGCGCTCGTCCGCGCGTGAACGGGCTGGCCCGCGCGCAAAGCACGGCTTCCATCTACGAAACCGAAGGGCACTGGTTCGAGTCCAGTCGGGCGCGTTCGCTGTACTCTCCAGCGCTCAGGGGAAACGAGGGGAAGGGGCAGGGGATGCTTAAGAAGCGTGTTTTCGTCGCTGGAGCAGCAGTCGCCGGGGTGTTTGCGCTGACCGCGGCCACACCGGCAATGGGCTCGACCGCGCAGCGGCTCGGGACGGGGCTCATCATCACGGCGGGTCCGCTCGAGGCGAACGACGTCACCATCACGAAGAGCGGCGCCGACGTCGTGGTCACCGACACGGCCGGCGTGACCGATGTCGGGGGCTGCACCCAGAACAACGGAACCCAGGTCACGTGCTCCGCGCCGACGGTGCAGACGACCGTCTCTCTCGGCGACCTGAACGACAAGATGCAGCTCGCGGGCGGGGTCTCGACCCCGTTCTATTTGGTCAATGCGGGCGCGGGCGACGATCGAATCGATCTCTCCGGCGACACTGCGCCCGTGGGCGGGCTCGACGGGATCAACGGTGACGCCGGCAACGACGTGATGACCGCCACTCCCTCGGGAACCCATTTCGACGACCCCTGTGCGACCCCCCCACAGGGGCCGTGCGGCGACGCCGACCTCGGCGACGATGTCATGAACGGAGGCCCGGGAAGCGATCGCCTCTGGGGTTTGCGTGGGAGCGACACGATGGTCGGCGGCGGCAGTTTCGATTGGCTCATCGGCGTCATTCGGGGACGGACTGACCACGTCGAGGACGGAGCCGTCGATTCCCTGGATTGCGGCGACGGACCCGACCTGGCCTACCTCGGCCAGGGAGACTCGATGACCCTCGACTGCGAGCAGGCTCAGCAGGAGACCACCTGCCCGGCCGGAGCGAGCTGCGAGGGTCGGCCGACCGTCACCGCGGTGCCGCCGGCTGTCGGCAAGTCCGCCACGGCCGCTGCCAAGAAGAAGAGAAAGGCAACGGTCATCGGCAAGGGTCAAAAGGAGAAGCTGAGCCCGGGGTCGAGGGCCCAGGTGTCAATCACGATCAACTCCAAGCTCGCCCGCAAGGTCCTGGGCAAGCGTGCGTCGATGAAGGCGACCTTCAACCTCGGCCTCGACCGCGTTCGGAAGGGCAAGAGGGTCGGCCGCACGAAGCGCAAGGTGCGTTTCGCCATGAACCGGTGAGCGGGTCCGTCTAGAGCCGGTTCTCCGGAGCCCGCGGGGTGCCCATAGCGGCCGCTCCCGTTCGCGGGGGCGCTCGCCGCAAGGCGCCCTGCTCCCGCTCAACACGCAGGCGCCACATTCCACCGTCGAGAAGTTCTCCAGCTAGGGTTGGCTTGAGACCAGCCCGATCGGGTGAGGGACGACGAGGGAAGAACTGATCATGGGCAGTGAAATGGGGAGTGCTGCGGCGAGGATGGTCCGCTGGATGCGCCGGAACGCGATCGGACTCGCTGCGCTCGTGATCGCCTGCAGCGGTGTCGCCGTAGCCGGTGTGGCCGAACGAGAGGCGAGCAATGGCGCCGGTCCCGATGCCGCGAGCGACAGGGCCACGGCCTCCGCCAAGGGCAAGCGCGGGCGGCGGGGGCCTCCCGGGCCCGCCGGCCCCCAGGGCACCCCCTGCCTGCCGAGCAACCCGGCGTGCGTCGGGCCTCAGGGGAACCCCGGTCAGACCGGGCAGACCGGGCCGGGGGCACAGTTTGCGACTGCCACCGTGGCGGCGACGCAGTCAGTCAACGCCCCCATGCAGGATCTGGGCGGTCCAACGGTGAGCAACGTCGCCGTCGGGCCCTCGGGCGTTGCGGAGGTGATGGCCAGAGTCAGCATCACCGCCGTCGGCAACACGATCACCGCCTACCTGTTCATCGACGGGGTGCCGGTGGCCGAGAAGCTCGGCTGCGCCAGCATGACCGGCGCGCTCCTCTCCACCAATTCCACCCAGACCCGATACACGCAGGAGGGAAACTGCGACACGGGAGTTCAGACCGGGCCGCTCGGGACCATCCTCGTCCAGACGACCCCCGGGGTGCATACCTTCTCGCTCCGCTACGGCATCAACTCGAGCGCCGGGAGCGTCAGCAACCGCACGCTGTGGGTCGCGGGCCGCTGATCCCGGCGCGCTAGCCGCTCCAGGGGCCCGGTGGGTACTTCTCGAGCGCCCGCTCGCACTGCTCGCGCGAGCCGATCAGCTCGTGGCGGCCCGCCGGAACGTCGGCGAAGAGCACCGCGCCGTACGGGGTGACGCCGGGGGTGCCGCGGTCCTTGATCGCGATCTGCCAGTAGAGCGGGGTGGGGAGCTCGTCGATCGCCACGCCCTTCGCCGCGCAGCGAAGCTCGGCGCCTTCGAAGACGGGGTAGGTGTGGATCGTCCGCAGCCCGATCCGTAGCTGTGCCGCCGGGTGGAGGTCCCAGGACTGGTTGAAGACCGGGACCTGGGGACCGGTCTCGCCGGGGGCGCCGAAGGTGAGGACGAGGAAGTCGTCCCGCGGCTCCGCCGCCACCACGGCCGCAAGCACCGGCTCCTGCTCGTCCACTGCGTCGATCCAGTAGTTCTGCTGGCGGAGGTCGTTGGCCCAGTAGCCGGCGAGGACCGCGGCGCAGCCGGCGAGGGCGATCCCGTACCCGTTCCGCCCGACCAGCGCCCCGGCCGCCCGGAGGGCGGCCCAGACGAAGACCGCCACGAAGTAGACGGCGACGACGTTGACCCGGTCCTCCAGCCCCTGGAACGTCGGCGTGTAGAAGGCCTGGGGGAGATAGATGGCCCAGGCCGCGAAGGCACCGCCGAGCGCGGCACCGGCGATCCCGGCCCAGCGCCGTCCGTCGCCGCCGCGCAGAAAGGCAGCGGCGAGCACCGCTAGCGCGGTGACGATCACCGCGGCGGTCAGCGCCGTCCCGAGATCCGCGGGGTAGTCGACCGGCAGCAGCGAGCCCGCGATCAGCTTTGCGCCCTCGCCGAGGATGTCGGGGATGTGGCCGATCTGATCCGAGACGTCCATGACGTCCTTGGTGGTGTGGGCCTTCGTCCACAGCGCGGCCGCGCCGACCGCAGCGACGTCCATCACCGCCCGCGGCAACGCAGTGCGCCAATCGGCTTTCCAGAAGTAGATGGGCCAGAGCAGCAGTGCCGCGGCCGTGGTCGCGTCATAGGTGAGGACGGCGGCGACGTAACAGGCGGAGGCGGCGAGGTGCGCGAGCAGTCCGATCCCTCCGCGCATCCGCAGAGCCCGAAGCGCGATCAGGAGTCCCGCGAACAGCAGCAGCACCGCGACGTTGTTGAGGCTCCCGGTGGGCCAGAAGCGGAGACCGGTCACCCAGGGGAAGAGCAGGACCAGGAGGCTGATCGGCAGGGCATCCCGGATCTCGAAGTCGAGCCGGCGCAGGACGAGGAAGAAGAGAGCGGTGGTCGCCAGCGCGAGCACCGCGGCCATCACGTGGTGCCAGGCCGGATTCGTGCCGAGCAGCTCGTAGGAGCCCGGCAGCAGGTAGGCGAGCAGCGGCTTGGCGCCGAGCACGAACTGCTGGTCGTCGACGGCCCCGGCGTATCCCGCGAAGTGCCAATCCCACTGGATCCCCCAGTCGTCCGAGTAGAAGCCGCCGTCGGCGATCTGCCTGCCGGCGATCAGCAGCCAGGCGGCCAGGACCAGTCCGACAGCGGCGAAGGCGGCGATCCGCCATCTGCGTGGGGTCATGCGCTCGAACACCCCGCTGTGATTACCGGATCAGCAGGTCCCGCGCTCGCCCTGGCAGCGGTCGCGGCCGCGGCCTCCGCGGACGCGGTCCTTCCCGCTGCCGCCCTTGATCGTGTCTGGACCAGCGCCGCCGCAGAGCCGGTCGTTGCCGCCCCCACCCTTGATCACGTCGCGGCCGCCGCCACCGACGATCTCGTCGGGGCCCGGGGTCCCGATCAGCACGTCTCGCTTCCCGGTGCCGACCGTCGTCGCGATCCGCCCGCCGCAGCGCCTGCGCCGCGGCCGGTCGGCGCCGAAGGAGGCGATCCCGCCTCGGAGCGTTCCGAAGGCCGGCTTCTCCGAGTAGTCGTCCCGCAGCACCCCGACCGCGTCGAAGAGGTCCGGGCCGAGCGAGTTGTTGTCGCGGAGGTTGAACCAGCGGTAGTCGGTGACCCCGAGCGTTCCCGAGTAGCGGTGGACCGACTCGAGCGTCGAGGCGAGCGAAGCGTCCTGGCCGGCCTCGGTCCTCCCCAGGTTCGTTGCGTAGCCGTTCTCGCTCACCCACAGCTCGACCCCCGGCCCCAGCCCCGCCTTCGGCATGAAGCAGTTGCGAAGGAGGGTGAGGGCCTCGATCACCTCGTCCCCGGCGGAGCGGTCGGGCAGGGGAGCGGGCGGCCAGACGAGGTGCGGATAGACCTGGAGCCCGACGTAGTCGACCGCCCGCCGGAACTCCGCATTGCCCATCGTGCCCAGCTGCTGCCAGAAGGCGAGGTCGGAGTTCGGTAGGTATCTCCAGGCGAACGAGAACCCGAGCTCCACGTCACCGCGGCCGATCCGGTCGAGCTCGCGCCGCGCCGCGATCGTGCCGGCGACGATCGCCTCCCGCACGCCGGCGTAGCTCCCGTCCGACGTGTTGGGCGAGGCGCTGAAGTTGGCCTCGTTCGTGATCGAGAGCGCCTTCACCGCCGGCCGCTTGCCGAGGATCCGGGCCGCGGCCTCGACGTACTTCCTCCAGGCCTCCATGTTCCCGGCCGCGCCCTCGGGCGGGTGATAGCGGACCTGGAGTTCTGAGTCGAACCCGGCCCGCGCGTAGCGGTCGACGATGGCGGCGTAGCGCCTGATCCCATTGATCCCGTCGGACCAGAACATCCGGTTCAGCCGCATGACGAGCTGGCGCCGCTGCGGACGAAGCAGGGCCAGCTCCCGCAGCTCGGCGGCCGGGTCGGCCGGCTTCGGCTGCGACTGGGCGCCGCCGGCCGTCCCCGCCGCGAGCGGGGTGATGCCGAAGGAGACCCGGCGGGCGGGACTGCTCAAGGGGGGAGGGTCGGCGCTGAGGCAGTCGCCACCGCCCTGGCCGTGCGCGATCGCAGGACCCAGTCCCTCGGAACCGGTTCCGGCCAGGACCCCGAGCAGAACCAGCAGCCCGATTGCGACTCCCGCCGTCCGCATGCGCCAGATTATGCTTTGACCGTGAGGCTTCAGCGACCCGGAACCGTGATCACGGCGGCCCTGGCGGTCGCGCTCTTCGCCTGCGCCGGAGCCGTCGGCGCGCCGGTGACGAGCAAGAGCTCGACGGCGACCGTCCCCACGCAACAGTCGGCCTCGATAGGTGTCAGTTGTGATCCCGGTCACCACCTGACGTCCCCGGGATTCGAAAGCACTTCCGCGCCTGGTCAGCTCGTCGTCCTCACGCAGCTCGCTCCAAGCTCGACGGGGCTTTCCGTGCGTGGCCACAACGTGTCCTCGGCAATGGCGGGGACGCTGACCGGCACCGCCTACTGCACGAGGACCAACCCCAAGAAGAAAAAGAAGAAGGGCAAGGGCAAGGGGAAGAAGGGCGCCGACGCGCTGGCCGCGAAGAAGAAGAAAAAGAAGAAGAAGAAGAAGCGCAAACCCCCGTTCCCGGTCTCGGCCACCACGCCGTTTGGCCCCTCGGACCCGGAAGCCGAAGCGGTCGTGAGCTGTCCCACCGGCACGACCGTCCGCAGCGGAGGGTTCGACACCACCGGTGTGGCGGCCACCCCGATCGTGATGCAGCTCGTCTCGCCAACCCAATGGCGCGTCGTCGTTCAGGAGGCCGAGTCCGGAGCCACAACGGTGACCGCGGTCGCCCTCTGCGGCAAGGGGCCGGCGCTGACGGCATCACCCGGTGCGCCGATTCCCGTTCCCCCCAGCGGGGAGATCGCTGCGACCGCTTCCTGTCCCGCCGGGCAGCGTGTCGCGTTCGGGGGCTTCACCCTCATTGGGCCGACCGGCGGTGGGCTCGTGAAGCGCATCCGGCGCGTCGACGATGCCGTGTTCGAGGTTGCCGCCCGCGGCACTGAGCCCGCCCTCCTCCTCACGCCGACCGCATACTGCGAGCCGGCGTAGGGCGCCGCCGCTGACGATCCTCGGGTTCGCCCGCGAGAAATCTGGTGGGGTCGGGCCGCGGGGCTAGTCTGCGCCGCATGCGGACCCTGGTCACCGGCGGGGCGGGCTTCATCGGCTCGAACCTGGTCGACGCGCTGCTCGCGCGCGGAGACGAGGTCACGGTCGTCGACGACCTCTCCACGGGCAGGCGCGAGAACCTCAACGGCGGCGCTCGAGGCCGGCGCCGAGCTGGTCGAGCTCGACGTCCGTGACGCCGAGAAGCTCACCACAGCCTTTGAGGAGGCAAAGCCCGCGGTCGTCTTCCACCTAGCGGCGCAGATCGACGTCCGCCGCTCGGTCGAGGACCCGGCCTTTGACGCGGACGTGAACGTCGGCGGCACCGCAAACGCGCTGGAGGCGGCGCGGATCGCGGGGACCCGCCGCTTCGTGTTGATCTCAACCGGCGGGGCGATCTACGGCGAGGGCGAGAACCTGAAGCTGCCGCTGTCCGAGGAGGCGCCCGAGGAGCCGCTGTCTCCATATGGGCAGAGCAAGCTCGCCGCCGAGGGCTACGTCGAGCTCTACCGCCGTCTTTACGGCCTCTCGGGGGTGAGCCTTCGCCTGGGGAACGTCTACGGGCCGCGGCAGGACCCGCTCGGCGAGGCCGGGGTGGTCGCGATCTTCTGCGGGCGGCTGCGGGAGAAGAAGCAGCCGACTGTCTACGGCGACGGCAAGCAGACCAGGGACTACGTGTTCGTCGGGGACGTCGTCGAGGCCGCGCTCACCGCCGCCGACAGCGAGGCCTCCGGCGCGTTCAACATCGGCACCGGGCGCGAGACCGACGTGCTGGGACTGGTGGAGATGCTGCGCGGCCTCGGGGGCGACGACGAGTTCGAGCCGGAGTTCGCCGATGCCCGCCCCGGTGAGGTCCGCAGGATCGCGATCGATCCGGCCCGGGCGGGAACGGACCTGGGCTGGGAGCCGAAGACGGGCCTGCCGGACGGCCTCCGGCTCACCCTGGACGCGATCGGCTAGGCGGCCTTCTCGAGCCGGTCCCCCAAGCGGTTCATCCCTCGCTCGCGCGCGGCCTTCGCGGCGTCCTTCCACCTCGTCCTGCGGCTGCGGGGCCGCGGGACCTTGGCGTCCTGGAGCGTGGCGATCTCCTTGTAGGCGAGCAGCTCGTCGCGGGAACCGGTGAGCGCGGTGCGCAGCGCCGGGCGAGGCTCGCGAATCGCCTTGTCCAGAACCGCCTCGAGGGACTTGTGCTTGCGGAGCAGCTCGGCCGCGGTCTTCTCGCCCACGCCCTTCGCCCCGGGGATGCCGTCGGAGGGGTCGCCGCGCAGCGCGATGAAGTCCGGCACCAGCTCCGGTGGGATCCCGTAGCGCTTCTTCACCTCCCGGGCGTCGATCTTCTCCGAGCCTCGGACCCCGGTCCTGACGTAGAGCACGGTGACGTGGGGACCGGCGCACTGGAACATGTCCCGGTCGCCCGTCATCAGCAGGGCGTGGCCGCCGGCCTTCGCCTCCTTCGCCGCGAGCGTCCCCATCAGGTCGTCGGCCTCGAGCGAGTCGTGGCCGACGACGTACCAGCCGAACGCCTCGAAGAAGTCCGGAGCGTCCTCCCACTGAGGACCGAGCTCGTCGGGGAATGCCTCCTCCCGGTCGGCGTGATAGCTGGGAAGCAGCTCGACCCGGTAGGCCGCGGCGTCGGGCCCCATGCAGAGCGCGACGGCCCGCGGCTGATGCAGCTCGACCTCGCGGAGGATCAGGTTGGCGGCGCCGAGCAGCGCGTTGACCGGCTTGCCGTCGGCCCCCTTGATCGAGGACGGCAGGGCGTAGAAGGCGCGGAACAGCATCGAGGGCAGGTCGACGACGAGCAGCGGAGCGGGCATGGGCGGGACGGTAACCGGGTACGACCACCTGCATGGCCGAGGCGCGCGAATGGCACGACCGAGAGGGGAGGCTTCACCGGACAAACGGGCCGGCCCGCATCCTGCCCAGCGGCCGCCGTGAGTGGTACCGCCACGGCAAGCTCCACCGCGAGGACGGGCCGGCGGTCGAGCACGCCAACGGCTCGACCAAGTGGTACCTGAACGGCGTCCGCCACCGGGAGGGCGCGCCGGCGTGCGAGTACGTCAACGGGACCGAGAAGTGGTACCGCCACGGCAAGCGACACCGCGACGACGGCCCGGCGGCGATCTATCCGGACGGCCGCCGGATCTGGTTCAAGGACGGCGTCAAGGTCCGCCAGGAGGGACGGAAGGCACGCTGACGTGCGGTCGCGGCGCTGTCCGGGCGTAGGCTTGCCCGGTCCGCCATGGCCACCGATCGCCAACTAAGGAAGCAAGCCGACGGGCTGGTCGAGCGCGGCATCGACCGGGTCGTGGACCTCGCGCTGCAGAGTGAGACGGTCGAGCGGAACGCCGTCAAGGTGCTCGACTCCGAGCTCGTCGACCGGCTCTGGCGGCGGCTGATGGCGAGCGACGAGGCGCAGCAGCTGGTCGAGCGCGTGGCGGAGGCACCCGAGGTCCGCTCCGCGATCACCTCCCAGGGCGTGGGCCTGCTCGAGGACATGCGCCGGACCCTGCGGCGCGCCGCGCGGCGCCTGGACGACCACCTCGATGCCTCCGCCCGGCAGGCTGTTCCGGTTCAAGCCGCGGACGAGGCGGCCCATCTACGCCGGCGGGGTGACCAGGCTGACGGCACTGGCGCTCGACGCGGCGCTCCTCAACGGGATCCTGATCGCGCTCTCGGCCGCGGTCGCGCTGATCGTGAACGCGCTCTCCAGCGGGGACCAGGACGCCAGCGCGGTCACGATCGCCTTCGGCGCCCTCGCGTGGATCGGCGCGGCGACCGCCTATCTGACCGTCTTCTGGACGCTCGCGGAGCGGACGCCGGGGATGACCTTCCTCGGCCTGCGGATCCTGACCGAGGAGGGAGGGCGGGTGACCCCGCGCCGGGCCGTGCGGCGGATCATCGGCCTGGTCCTCGCGGCGCTCCCCGCCGGCCTGGGATTCCTGGGGGTGCTGCTTCAGGACCGGCGGCGCGGCTGGCACGACCGCATGGCCGGGACCGTGGTCCTCTACGCGGACCCCGAGCTGGACCTGCGCGAGAACAGCCAAGCTGAGGCAATGCCAGAGGTCGTGCCGATCACCCGGGATCTCGTTCGCGGAGCCGCTGACGCGACCGCACGCGGGTTCCAGGACAACGAGATCTGGGTCTGGATGCTGCCGCGCCCCTGGCAGCTCCGCCGGATCCTGCCGCGCCACTACCGGGCGATGATCAAGCGCGTGTTCATGCCCCGCGGCGGGGCCTGGACGACCACGGACACCACCGGCTCGGCGCTGTGGTTCCCGCCCGGCACGCAGACCTTCACCCTTCGGGAGCAGCTGATCCAGCTCCGTTCGCTGCTGCCCGAGGGCGTCACCTGCCTTCCCAAGGGCGCCCGCTGGGACCACCTGGTGCTGAAGCACCGGCCGAAGGAGGACCACTGGTACCTCAACACGCTCGCGGTCGCGCCGGAGATGCAGGGCAGGGGGATCGGCTCGGCGCTGATCCAGCCCGGCCTCGAGCGGGCGGACGCCGATGGTCTCGGCTGCTACCTGGAGACGCAGCGGCGCAGGAACGTCCCGTTCTACCGCCGCTTCGGCTTCGAGGAGACGGGCGAGATCGGCCTGCCCGGGTCGCCGCCGCTGTGGCTGATGTGGCGCCCGCCGCAGGCGTAGCTTCGGAGACCGGCTACTGAGGAGGCGGGGGCGGCACGCCCGGCGGGGCGCCGCCGGGAGCGGTCCCGGCTCCACCCTGGACCACCATCATCGCCGCGGGCTCACCGCGGAAGCAGCCGACCACGTACGGGAACTCGAAGGTCGAGTGGTAGTGGAACATCGCCTGCGCGTGTGCCGTTCCACTCGATCTCGTGCGTGTGCCCGTGGCACTCGTCGAGGTCGGCGTTGGCCAGCACCTCGCCGCGCTCGCCGTGGTGGCCGTAGATGCCGAAGCCGTCGAGCGCGTAGCCGATCAGCGGCGAGTGCTCCTGTCCGGGTTGATTGTCGGTGGAGCACGAGCTCTGCGCGTGGTAGTGGTAGACGCCGGTCATCTGCGGGTGGCCGCCGCAGCTGTCCTGGATCTCGTGCGCGACCGCATCTGCCCCGTTGGCATCGAAGCCGTTGAACAGGGCCACGCCGGTCAGCAGGATTCCCGCCTCGCCGCCCATGCACTGCGGCTCGTTCTGTTCAATCGGATTGAGCGGAAGCTCGAGTGCGACCTCCTGGGCGGAGATCTCGTTGGGGTTCCGGTCGTACTCGTAGGCCTCCGAGTCCGTGGGAATGGGGAACTCCCCCGTGGGGTGGTCCGGCAGGTCGTTCCCGCTGATGCCGCGGACCTCGCCGCCCTCCCCGATCTCGAACTCGCCCGGCCAGTCGACCATGCCGGGCACCTCGGGCTTCTCCTCGGCGTTCCAGGTTCCGGCCTCCTCGTCGATCCAGGGCCCGCCGGCAACCGCGGGTCCGCCCATGGGCTCGTTGCAGAGGTAGACATAGCCTCGCCGCGGCGAGTCGGAGAACTTCTGGTTGCCCAGCGGCAGCGCGGTCAGGTCCGGCTCGGCGGCCGCCGCGGTCTCGGTCCCGCCTCCGCCGCCGCCCTCCTCGTCCTCGTCGCCGCAGGCTGCGGCGCCGAGCGAGATGGCGAGCGCCGCCAGCAGCGCGGCGGATCTGACCCTTGGGCTCACCAGATCACACCGGTTCGTCGAGCGCCTCGTTCGCATCGCTCCAGCTCCCGGGAGGGACCCGCAGCGCGATGTCGCCGCGGCCCCACTCGTCAAGCGGCCAATCCGAGGTCAGCACGCCCTCGATCCCACTGGTCTCCGCGAGCTGCTGGCGCCAGGCCCGGGCCGCCTCGAGCTCCTCGAAGTCCTTGACGACGTCCCAGTCGTCGTACTGCACGTCGCCCACGTGGAGCTCGTCGAGCCCGTCGGGGTGGGGTGGCCCGCCGGCCGTCCTGAAGATTCCTCGGAGCCTGTCGCCGAGTCCCATCGGCTCAGGCGAGCTAGTCGCCCAGCTCGATGCGCTCGATCTTCTGAGGCTCGGTCGGGCGGTCGCCGACGCCGGTCTCTGTTCCCTCGATGGCGTCCACCGCGTCCATGCCGTCGGTGATTCGGCCGAAGACGGTGTGCTTGCCATCGAGCCAGGGCGCGGCGTCGGTGGTGACGACGAAGAACTGCGAGCCGTTGGTGTTCGGGCCGGCGTTGGCCATCGCCAGGGCGCCGCGCTCGATCTTGTGCTGGTTGAACTCGTCCTCGAAGGTGTATCCGGGGCCGCCGGTTCCCGTTCCCTCCGGGCAGCCGCCCTGGATCATGAAGTCCTTGATCACGCGGTGGAAGATCAGCCCGTCGTAGAAGCCGTCGCCCGCGAGCTTGCGGAAGTTCTCGACGGTCTTCGGCGCGTCCTCGTCGAAGAGCTCGACGGTGATCGGGCCGGCGTTGGTGTGCAGGATGGCCTGGCTCACGGCCGCGCACCATAGCTGTAGGTTGCGCCGCATGGCCTTCCTCGATCTCGCGGATCGCATCTGGCCGGTCACCCGCCGTCTGATGGGCGGCCACACGCTGGTCTACCGCGCCACCCGCGGGCTGGTCGGCCACCACGTTCCCGGCGCCCCGCCGATGCTGCTGCTCGACCACGTCGGCGCGAAGAGCGGCAAGGTTCGCACGACGCCGCTGGCCTACCTCGAGGATGGCGACGACGTGGTGATCGTCGCCTCCAAGGGCGGCTACGTCCGCAACCCCGGCTGGTACTACAACCTGAAGGCCCATCCGGAGACCTTCGTCCAGGTCGGCTCCGAGCGCAGGGCCGTTCGCGCGCACGTCGCGACGAAGAAGGAGCGCGCCAGGCTCTGGCCCATGGTCACCGATCTCTACTCCGGCTTCAGCGAGTACCAGGAGCGCACCGACCGCGAGATCCCCCTCGTGATCCTCTCGCCGCGGCAGCGCGCGGAGTGAGATAGCGTGCGCAGCGGGTAGGGGAGTGGCCTGATGAAGTGGCGTAGGGGAAAGCGGAGCGGCGACCTCGAGGATCGCCGGGCGAGCACCGGCGGCGGCGGTGGCTTCCCCGGCCTGGGCGGTGGCGGTGGCGGCTTTCCCGATTCCGATCGGCCGCGGCGGCGGGGGCATCGGCACGATCCTGATCCTGCTCGTCGTCTACTTCGTCTTCATCAAGGGCTGTGGGGGAGACGGGGACGGAGGGTTCGGCGGCGTGCCGGCGCCGCCCTCGGCCCAGGCGCCCGCCCAGGGAACGGGCGACGGGGCGATCCCGCAGGCCTCCGATCCCGAGGACAAGCTCGTGGACTTCGTCGACTTCGTCTTCGCCGACGTGAACGACTTCTGGCAGCAGCGGCTCGACGGCTACCAGCGCGCCAAGCTGGTCGTGTTCCGCGACCAGGTGAACTCGGGCTGCGGGGGGGCGAGCTCCGCCACGGGCCCCTTCTACTGCCCGCTCGACCAGAAGGCGTACGTGGACCTCGCCTTCTTCGAGGAGCTGAACCGCCGCTTCCAGGCACCCGGCGACTTCGCCCAGGCCTATGTCCTCGCCCATGAGCTCGGCCACCACGTCCAGCAGGAGCTGGGGATCGAGAAGGAGGTGCGCGAGCAGAGCCAGTCGAACCCGGACGACGAGAACGAGCTCTCGGTCAGGCTCGAGCTTCAGGCCGACTGCCTGGCCGGCGTCTGGGCGCACTCCGTCTATGAGCGCGGCATGCTCGAAAGCGGCGACCTGGAGGAGGGCCTCGCCGCCGCGTCCGCGGTGGGCGACGACCGGATCCAGGAGCAGGCCGGCGGCCGGGCCGATCCCGAGTCCTTCACCCACGGCACGGCCGAGCAGCGCTCGAAGTGGCTGAACGCGGGATTCGAAGCAGGAGAGCAGGGCGCCTGCGACACCTTCTCGGTCGACGAGCCGTAGGGAGCGATGTCACCCACCGTCCGGCGGGCGCCGCAATAGGATCGGGTCAGTGGCCGAGCCCTACACGCTGAAGCGCATCGACGAGATGGAGACCCACTACGCGGGCACCTTCAAGCTGGCCCGCGCCGAGCTGGGCGTCACCTCGTTCGGGGTCCAGGTGATCGACCTGCCCGCGAACGTCGACGCGTACCCCGCGCACGACCACACCGAGAACCTCCAGGAGGAGGTCTTCGTCGTTCTTAGCGGCGAGGGCGAGATCGTCCTAGACGGCGAGACCCTGAAGCTGGAGCCGCGGACGATGGTCCGGATGGCCCCCGAGGTGAACCGGAAGCTCGTCACGAAGGACTCCCCGCTTAGCGTGCTCGCGCTCGGGGGAGTGCCGGGCGAGGCCTACGAGATCGATCCCAGGACCGAGCTCGGCGCGCCGGACCCGTTGGCGCAGCCGCAGGACCAGTAGACCCAAGAGGGGCAAAGGTCACGGAGCGGAGGGCGCGCGTGGGCTAGTTTGGACGTATGCGCTGCCCTGCGTGCGGCAACGAGAACCGCGAGGGGGCACGGTTCTGCGATTCGTGCGGCTCCGACCTGGAAGCTGTCCCCGGGGGTGCTCCCGATGGCGCGCCGCCGAGGGAGGGGGCACCGAGGGTCCTGCCTGCCGACGCGCCCGAGGCCGTTGCCGGCGGCCGCTACCGGCTCCAGGAGTTCCTCGGGCAGGGTGGGCGCAAGCGGGTCTACCTGGCGGAGGACACGAGCGCCGACCAGCAGGTCGCGGTGGCCCTGTTCGACACCGCCGGCGTCGCCGCCGCGATCCAGTCGCGTGCTCGCCGCGAGGCCGACGCGATGCGCAAGCTCGGAGACCATCCCCACGTGGTCCGGGTGCATGACTCCGGAGAGGACGCGGGCGGCCCCTACATCGTCAGCGAATACATGCCGGGGGGCGACGTGGAGGCGCTGCTGGCCGCGGACGGGGGGAGGCTCGAGGTGGCGAGGGCGGTCGAGATCGCGATGGACGTCACCCGCGCCCTCGAGCACGCGCACTCGCGCGGAATCGTCCATCGCGACCTGAAGCCCGCGAACGTCTGGCTCGACGACGACGGGCATGCCCGGCTCGGCGACTTCGGCCTGGCAACGACGGAGGGGCGCTCCCGCGTCAGCGGGGGCACGCTGGTGGGGACCGTGGCCTATCTCCCGCCCGAGCAGGCGCTCGGCGAGGCGGCCGGCCCGGAGAGCGACCTCTACTCCCTCGGCGCCCTGCTCTACGAGATGCTCACCGGGCAGCCCCCATTCCCGGGCGACGACGCGGTTTCGATCATCAGCCAGCACCTGCACGCCGACCCGGTCCCGCCCTCCCGTCATCGGCCCGAGGTCCCGGAGGCGCTCGACCGGGTCGTGCTCGGCCTGCTCGCGAAGCGGGGCGAGGACAGGCCGCAGGGGGCGGCCGAGGTCAGGGCGGCGCTCGAGGCAGCGCTGTCGGAGCCGGCGCCGGAGGAGGCGCCCGAGCCCGCGGTCAATCCCCTCGACAGCCTCGCCGGCGGTGTCTTCGTGGGGCGGGAGCGCGAGCTCGAACAGATGCGCGAGGCCGTCGACGGGGCGGTGGGCGGTCACGGCCGTCTGCTGATGCTGACGGGGGAGCCGGGAATCGGGAAGACCCGAGCCGCCGAGGAGCTTGCGACGTACGCCCAGGTCAACGGCGCCCGCGTCTACTGGGGACGCTGCCGCGAGGACGAGGGCGCGCCCGCGTACTGGCCGTGGGTGCAGGCGATCCGCTCATACGTCCGCGACGCGGATCCGGTCGCCCTCGCCTGGCAGCTCGGCGGCGGGGCGGCGGACGTGGCGCAACTCGTCCCGGAGGTGGCCGAGCGCCTCGACATCGAGCCCGCCGACGACACCGAGAGCGAGGAGGCCCGCTTCCGCGTCTTCGACTCGGTCAGCAGCTTCCTGGTCTCGGCGGCGCGGGACCGCCCGATGGTGGTGGTCCTCGACGACCTGCACTGGGCGGATGAGCCGAGCCTGCTCCTGCTGCGCTTCGCCGCGAGGGAGCTCGCCTCGAGCGGCCTGCTGATCGTCGGCACCTACCGCGACGTCGAGCTGGGACGCCAGCATCCGCTGGCGCGCGTGCTGAGCGAGGTCTCGGGCCTGGAGGACAGCCGTCGCCTCAGTCTCCGCGGGCTCGACGCCCGCGCGGTCTCGCGGTACATCGAGATGACGTCCGGCTCGTCGCCGCCCCCGGGGCTGGCGGACGCGGTGATCGCCCAGACCGACGGCAACCCCTTCTTCGTCGGCGAGGTCGTGCGCCTGCTCGCGAGCGAGGGCCGCCTGCGCGGAGACGCCGACGCCTCCTGGGAGCCGTCGATCCCGCAGGGGGTGCGCGAGGTGCTCGGGCGCCGCCTCGACCGGCTCTCCGACGAGACCAACAAGGCCCTCCGGGTGGCGGCCGCGGTCGGCCGCGAGTTCGAGGTCGAGGTTCTGATCCGCACCTCCGGGCTGTCGGCCGACGAGCTGATGAAGGCGGCCAACGAGGCAATCGCCGAGCGGCTCGTTACGGACTCCGGGCCCGGCCGGTTCATGTTCTCGCACGCCCTCGTCCGCGACACGCTCTACGACGAGCTCAGCCCGGCCCAGCGGACGAAGCTGCACGAGCGGATCGCGAAGGCGATCGAGGACCTCTGCGAGGGCGATCCGGAGTCCGCGGCTCGGAGAGCTCGCTCACCACTTTCTCGCGGCCGGCTCCCAGGCCGATCCCGAAAAGGCGATCGACTACGCCGAGCGGGCGGGCCGCCGGGCCATGAACAAGCTCGCGTACGAGGAGGCGGCCGAGCTGTACGAGCGGGCGCTCGAGGTGCTCGAGCTGGCCGAGGGGTCGCCGGACGAGGACACGCGCTGCCGGCTGCTGATCGCGCTCGGCGAGGCCCACCACAAGTCGGCTCGCTTCGCCGACGCGAAGGACGCGCTGGAGCGCGCCGCGGCATCGGCGCGGGCGCTCGACGACGCGGACCGGTTCATCAGGGCCGTGATGGACATGGCGGAGCTGACCGAGGCCGGCGTGGTCGACCAGCGGGTGGTGGACCTGGTCGAGCAGGCGCTGGAGTGGATCGGCCCCGAGCGGACCACGCGGCGGGCCCGGCTGCTCGCGGCTCTCTCGCAGGAGCTCTACTGGGTGGACGCGCAGGAGCGGTCGGCGCCGCTCGCCCGGGAGGCGGTGGAGATCGCCAGGGAGGTGGACGACGACGCCACCCTTGCGCACGCCCTGCACCGCCTGGTGTTCATCCCCTACGGCCCCGACAGCAGCCGCCAGCGCTTGGAGATCGCCACCGAGATGCTGGAGCTGGGCCGCCGCTGCGGCGATCGCGAGATGGTGATGCGCAGCCACGCGTACAGGCTGCGGGAGTACCTGGAGCGCGGCGACATCGCGGCCGTCGACGAGGAGCTGGCCACCTACGCCCGTCTCGCCGACGAGCTGCGTATGCCCCAGCACATCTGGCACACCTACGCGCTGCGCGGCACCAGGGCGCTGATCGAGGGCGACATCGCCAAGGCCGAGGAGCTCGCGGAGGAGGCGCGGCGCCGCGGCGAGCGCGCCGAGCAGCCCCTGGCCGCCCAGTTCTACGGGGTCCAGCTGGTTCAGATTCGTCGCTTCCAGGACCGCGCCGGCGAGCTCCTCCCGTCGATCCGCGAGCTCGCCGATCGCTATAAGGCGATCGCCGCCTGGCGGATGGCCGTGATCAGCCTCGAGGCCTGGATGGGCAACATCGAGCGCGGGCGCATGGAGATGGCCCGGCTCGTCGGGGACGGGGACGGCATCGAGGCCGCGGTCCCGGCGGACATCAACCAGCTGACCAGCTTCGGCCTGCTCGGAGAGGCGGTCGGGCTGCTGCGGGACGAGCGCTGGGCGGGCGAGCTGTACGAGCGACTGGAGCCCTACGACGGGGCGGTGATCGTGGCGGCCCGCGCCGCCGGCGCGAACGGCCCCGTCTCCCGCATCCTCGGCCTGCTCGCGGACGTCCTCGGCAGATACGACGAGGCGGAGGACCACTTCGCGGACGCGATGAAGACGACCGAGCGGATGGGTGACCGCCTCTACCTGTCACTGACCCGGATCGACCTCTCGCGGATGCTGCTGGAGCGGGACCGCCGCGGCGACCGGGAGCGGGCGCTCGACCTGCTCGGGACGGCGCTCAGCACCGCGCGCGAGCTCAGCGCCCGCGGGCTGGTCGAGCAGGGCCTGAAGCTGCGGCTCGAGGCCCAGGGACTGACCGGGGTCGATGTGACCACGTCGATCGACGACCTGGCCAGCGCGCTGGAGTCCGAGCAGCCCGACCTGCGCGCGCACGCCGCTCCCGACGGAACCGTCGCGATCCTCTTCAGCGACATCGAGGACTCGACGATCATCACGGAGCGGCTGGGGGACGAGCGCTGGCTCGAGGTGCTGCGCGAGCACAACGTGGTCTTCCGCGAGCAGATCGAGCGGCACGACGGCTATGAGGTCAAGAGCCAGGGAGACGGCTTCATGCTCGCCTTCCCCGATCCGTGCAGGGCGCTGGAGTACGCGATCGCGATTCAGCGCGCCTTCGCCGAGAGAGCTCGGGATGAGTCGGGCGAGAAGCTGCGGGTGCGGATGGGACTGCACACCGGCGAGGTGATCGCCGAGGCGGGAGACTTCTTCGGCAAGAACGTGATCCTTGCCGCCCGGATCGCGGCGCAGGCGAACGGCGGGGAGATCCTGGTCTCGGAGGGGATGCGCGAGGCCGCGGAGGCCGATGGGTCCGAGGGGTCGGGCATCGAGCTTCGCTTCGACCAGGGCCGAGACCTCGAGCTCAAGGGCCTCGCCGGTACCCACCGCGTGTACCGCGCGGAGTGGGAACAGGAAGCCGCCACCGCCCCCTGAGCGCGCCGGAGGCGCGCGAGGAAACGTTCTAGCCTCCCCCGATGCTCTTGGCCCTCCTGGCCGGCGCCCTGATCGCCGGCGCATCGCTCGCCTGCGGCCAGGCGATCATGCTGCTCACCGGACGCCGCGGGTATTCCCCGGTGGCGCCGGCGGTCGGCCTGTCCGCCCTGCTCGTCATCTGCGGGATCGCGATCAAGCTGCCCGGACACGGCTCCGCCGCCGCGGTCGCGGTCGTCGTGGCGACCGGCCTCGCGGTTTGGGTCCTGCTGTCTCGGACCAGGCGCCTGGGGGTCGTGGAGATCGCCGCGATCGCGGCCGGGGTGCTCGCCGTGATCGGCGCCGCGATCCCGTTCCTCGTCAACGGGAGGGTCGGCATCCTCGGCCAGGGGCTGATCAACGACGACATGGCCTCCCACCTGCTGTTCGCGGAGTGGATCGATACCCGCGAGGGCCCGATGCCGGACCTGGTCGAGGACGGCTACCCGGTGGGTCCGCATGCGATCGTCGACGCGGCAGCGAAGATCAGCGGTGCTGACCTGATCGAGGCCTTCGCCGGGCTCACCCTCGCGCTCGCCGCGCTGGCTGCGCTGACCGCCTACGGCGCACTGGGCGGGCTCCGGCCGTGGCTGCGGGCTCCGGCCGCGGCGCTGGCGGCGCTGCCTTACCTCGTGGCCGCCTACTACGCGCAGGGGGCGTTCAAGGAGCCGATGCTCGGGCTCGTCCTCGTCGGCCTGGCGCTCTACCTCCCGGCTCTCGCCGACGTCTGGGACGGGACGCGACCGGGGCTGATCAGCACGCTGCCGGACAGGGGCCGGAGTTGGCTGCAGGGCAGGGCGCTGATCGCCCTGCCGCTGGGCGTGATCGCGGCGGGGACGATCTACAACTACAGCTTCCCCGGCCTGGGATGGCTGCTGGCCGCGGTGGCGGCCTGGGGGCTGCTGGTCGCGTGGCGCGAGCGGGGACGGCGGAACGGGCTCCAGCTCAGATCACGGCTCCGCTGGGCCCGGCACACCCTGATCGCCGCAGCGCTGGTGACGTTCCTCGCGACCCTGCCCGAGCTGTTTCGCCTCGTCAGCTTCAGCAACTTCGAGGCATTCAGCCCCAGCGGGGAGGGGGGCAACACCGGCTTCGGCAACCTGCGCCAGGCGCTCAACCCGCTCGAGGCCCTCGGGGTGTGGCCGTCCAGCGAGTTCCGGATCGCGCCGGAGAACTCGGGCACCTCGGTGCTCGCGTTCTACCTCGGCGGGCTGCTCGCGCTGGCGGCCTTCGGCTGGGGCGCTCGCGCGGGCATGGGTCCGCGGCGAGTCGGCGCTCCCCGCCGCGCTGGCCGCCGCCGCCCTCGGCTACCTCGCCGCGGCCGTCGCGGGCACCGCGTACACGTCGGCCAAGGCCCTGGCGATCGCCGCGCCGGTCGTGATGCTCGTGACCCTGCGCGGCCTCTTTCGCGCCGATCACGTCGAAGATGAGTCGGAGGCCGAAGGCGCCTCGGACGCGGAGCTCGACTCGAAGCTGCCGGCCCGCTTCCGGCCGCACGTTTCCTGGGCGGTGCCCGCGGTCGCCGCGGCCTTCGTGCTCGCCGCCTCGGTCTCGACCCTGCTGCCGCTGCGCCAGTCGGCGGTCGGCCCGGTCGAGAACACCGAGGTCCTGCGCTCGATGCGCGGCTACGTCAACGGCCAGGACGTGCTCTTCCTCGGCCGGGACAACTTCATCTCCTGGGAGCTGCTCGGCGCCGAGGTCTACACGCCGATCCTGAACCACTACGACACCGAGGAGATCGCGACCAACTACCGCGCCACCCCGATCAACGCCAAGTTCGACTGGGACAACGTGCCGATCGAGGTGCCCGAGGAGATCGAGTCGAAGACCCTGAAGGACTTCGAGTGGGTCCTGACCACCAGCGCGGACTTCCAGAGCGAGCCGCCGCCGGAGTTCACCGCGGCCCTCGAAACCGAGAACTTCATCCTCTGGCGGCGCCAGGGCCCGACGGGAGACCGGCGGACCCTGATCGAGCAGCTCTATCCCGGCGCGGAGGTGGACTGCGCGCGGCCTGAGCACCGGGCGCTCACCCGGGTTCCCGGCACTGGCAGCGCGCTGCCGGTGGCGCCGGTGATCGGCAAGGAGTGGACGCCCGCCGCCGAGATCGCAGATGGCGGCACCGCGGTACAGCCGCTCGACCTGGCACCGGGGCGGTGGGCGATCTCCATCCAGTACGCCAGCACGCAGGACCTGCAGGTCGACGCGGGAGGCTTCCGGGACAGTGCCCGAACTCGGGGCGACGTCCTCGACGAGACCCTTCCGGCGAACCTGCTGTTCCGGGGTCCCTCTCCGTACTACCCGGTCGGCGAGGTCGAGGTGTCCCAGGCTGGCCCGGTCCAGTTCGCCGTCACCGTCGATCGGCCGCCGTTGATCGGCCGTGCGCTCGGCAGCGAGAGCCGGGCGTACCTCGGGTCGATCGCGGCGACGCCGCTGACCGCCGGCCCGGGCGGGACCGAGGTCCTGCTCCGGGGGCCGAAGTTCGCCCGCGAGCAGCTCCCGCTGGCCCAGGCCTGCGGTCGCTACCTGGACTGGTACACGCCGGACCCCGGCACCCCGGACGGCGCATTCGCCGGGGTCGAAGCGCCGACGGTGAGGCCTCCTCAGACCGAGCCCTAGCGCCGCTCGATTTACCGACTTCTATCGGCGCGACCCGTGTGAATACGGGGTAGGGTCGGCTCATGGGTAGTCGGGGAAGTGGGAGGCCCCAGCTTCGAGCCAGGGTCTGGCTGGTTGTGCTTGCCGTGGCCTGCCTGCTCGTTCCCGCGGCCGCCCTCGCCGCCAACCCCGCGTTCCCCGGCGACCCGCACGAGAACCCGCGCGAGGACACGCCCGACGATTCGCGCTTCGACGAGTGCGAGGTCGACGACGCCGACGGGATGCAGGAGTGCACGAGCTACTTCGAGGAGCAGTGGCAGGCCTTCGGCTTCCGGCCCGACTCCGCGGTCGAGACTCCCCTCGGAACGCCGACCCTCTACAAGCCCGCCCCGCCGGCCCTCGATCCCTGCCCCCAGCTCGACGCGCAGGGCCGCGCGGCGAACGTGCAGGCCGAGGAAAACCCCCTGCTCGAGTGCGCGATGATCTCGGGCGTCCGGGCGGACAGCGCTTGGAAGTTCGACACCGGCAACCCGGACACGACGATCGCGATCCTCGATACCGGGATCGAGTGGCAGAACACCGAGTTGAAGAACAAGGTCGCGCTCAATCGCGATGAGCTCGAGATCCCCCTCTGGGACCGCGGCGCCAGCCCCCTCGAGGGCGCCCCGTGCGGAGGGACGGCGCCCAACCCGGGGAACTACGACGCCGACGGAAACGGGGCGTTCAACGTCCGGGACTACCGCTGCGACTCTCAGGTGCAGGTCACCGACGGGCAGAACACGTCCGACGTCGGGGCCAACGCCGACAACATCCTCGATCCCTCCGACCTGATCGGCGAGTTCTCGGACGACGTCGACGACGACCCCAGCGGCGGCAACGGCTACGTGGACGACATCGCCGGCTGGGACTTCTTCGACGACGACAACGACCCGTTCGACGCTTCGAGCTGCTGCAACGCCGACGGCCACGGCTCCGATCGCGCCGCGGAGGCCGGCGCGGAGACCAACAACGGGACCACGACCGCCGGCGTGGAAACGGGCAACGACGGCGATGAGGCAGCCCTCTGCCCGGAGTGCCAGATCCTGCCGCTGCGGGTCTGGGACACCTTCGTCGTTCCGATCGACAACTACGCCATGGGCATCCTCTACGCGGCCGACAACGGCGTGGACGTGGCGGAGGGCGCGGTCGGCGGGCTCGGCAACACGCGCTTCGCCCGCCAGGTCTTCGAGTTCGCGGACCAGCAGGGGATGGCGCTGATGATGGTCTCCTCCGACATCAACAGCGCGAACCACAACTACCCGACGAACTACAACGAGGCGATCTACGTCGCCGGGACCGTTCCGGACACGGCGCCGAACGACTCGTGCACCGGACCGGGCGGCCTCGGTCCCGTGAGCCCGCCGGACCAGATCCCCGAGCCGCCCCCGGAGTTCGAGGAGGGCTGCGACGCGTTCCTGGAGATGCTGAACGGGGGCGTGGGGGTCCTGCCGTTCACCCCCGCGGTCGGGCTCCAGCCGCCGACGACGAGCTTCTTCCGCAACTCGAACCTGACCCAGTACGGCGGCAAGGCCGACATCGTGCTGATGGGCGACACCGGCTCGGCCAACACCGGGCAGTCCGCCGGCGCGGCCGGGCTCCTGTCCGCTTTCGGCGACGAGCTGTTCCCAGGCGAGCCGCTCTCGGGCAACGAGATCAGGCAGCTGCTGACGATGAGCGCCGAGGACGTCCGCCCGGAGAACCTCGGGACGATCGGCGCGCCGTTCGTGGACAAGGCCGAGATCGGCTGGGATCCCCACTTCGGCTACGGCCGCGTGAACCTCGCCGGGGCGATGGCCCGGCTCGCCAACGACCCCCACCCCGACGCGGAGAGCGGCTGGCCCTGTGACCTCGCCGACGCCAACTGCATCCCGCCCGAGGCACAGCTCGACACCCCCGACTGGTTCGCGCCGATCAACGTGGACCGGCTCACCGGGCCGCTGCCGGTCAAGGGACGCGTCGCCGCTCCGCACTCGGAGGACGAGGCGAACATCGCCTGGGAGGTCGAGTACGCCTGTGGCCAGGACGCCCCCGACGCCGACTTCGATCCGATTCCCGACACCCCCATCGGCGACACCGGGCCCGTCGACGGCCTGCTGGGGACGATCCCGGTGGAGACCCTCGAGGACCTCGCGAATAACTGCAACGGCGAGGTCGTCGACGACTACGGTCGCCCCTCCGGCCGCCAGCCGGACAACTGGGAGGGCGGCGATCCGTATCCCGACAGCTCGACCGGCAACCCGGCGGACAACACCGATCCGGAGCGCCACGCCTTCCAGATCAGGCTGACGGTCAGCGACGGCGACGACGCCGACAACGTCGGGACCTACCGGAAGACGCTGCATGCCTACCGGGACGACGGCAACCTCGACAACTGGCCCCGCCCGATCGGCACCGGCTCGAGCGCAGCCGATCACAGCACCGGCTCCGGCGGGGAGGTCTCGACCCGGCTCTACGACCTGAACGGCGACAACAAGCTCGACGTGCTGCAGGCGACCACCAGCGGCGAGATCCACGCGCTCGACTCGGAGGGCAACCCGCTCGCCAGCTTCAACGGGGGAGCCCCCGTCACCACCAACCGCTACGCCCTCGAGCGGAACCATCCGGTGGGGTCGCTGCCGACTCCGCGGGAGACGCCGCGGGTGCCGGCGATCGGCGACATCGACGGCGACCGCGAGGCCGAGATCGTCACCACCGCCGGGGAGCACGTTTACGCCTGGAACCTCGACGGCACCCGGCTGCCCCACTTCCGCGGCGACCCGGGCGACCCGAACACCGTCGGCGTCGACCGGAACCTGTCGGAGCCATGCACGGTGCCGCGGCCGGATCCGTGCTTCGAGCCGTCCCAGAGGATCATCACCCGGGACAACCACATCAAGCGCGGCATCTTCGGCTCGCCCGCCCTGGCCGACCTCGACTGCGACGGGAGCCTGGACATCGTCAGCGGCGCCATGGACCAGCACCTCTACGCCTGGAACGCCGACGGGGACGAGCTGCCCGGCTTCCCGGTGAAGCTCGACAACCCAGACGCGGACGGCGCCGAGATCATCACCTCGCCGGCGATCGCGGAGCTCGACGGCAACCGCTGCGGTGCGGCCGACGGCGCCGGCGGCGGCCCCGAGACGATCATCTCCACCAACGAGGCGATCCCGCGGCAGAACCCGGAACCGGAGTTCCCGCCGTTCTTCGAGTTCCTCAGCTTCATCCTCGCGTCCGGCACCGGCGCCAACCCCGTCTACGCCGTCCATCCCGACGGCACCAACCACGCGGGCGATCCCGACGGGATCGTCAACGGCTGGCCGGTGGAGGTGGGAATCGCCGCCGGGGACCTGCTGCCGCTGGTGCTGCCCGGCCACGACTCGGCTGTCGTCGACCAGGACCAGAGCGCCCGCGACGACCTGCTCGGGGACGACGAGGTCTCGGTCTCGGCGGCGACCTCGATCACCCCGGGAGGAGCGCGCCTGGTCAACGGCGACGGCAGCGCGATCCGCGAGTACCAGGCGGGCACCACCCAGGGCGAGGATGACGGCGCGGTGCTGAACCTCGCCGACTACGCCTCGATCGGCGATCTGCTCGGGACGGACACCCCGGCCGTGGTGAAGGGCGGCCTGACCGTCAACGGCGCCGCCAACCTGCTCGCGGTCAACCAGAACCTGCCCTTCAACCACGTCGAGCAGGCCTGGACTCTCGCCGGCCCGCCCGGGCAGCCGACCGGCGCTGCGCTTCCCGGCTATCCCGTCGCCACCGACGACTTCCAGCTGCTCTCGCAGGCCTCGATCTCTCGGGTCGCAGGAACCGGCCCCGGCCGCCACGTCCTGGTCGGGACCGGCCTCTACCAGCTTCACGCGTATGGGACCGGCGGCCTCGACCCGGAGGGCTGGCCCAAATTCCATGGCGGCTGGATGCAGGCGACTCCCTCGGTCGGCGACGTCGACGGCGACGGTGATCTCGACATCAGCAGCGTCACCCGCGAGGGTTGGTCGTTCCTCTGGGACAGTGGCGACCCGAGCGCCAGCGGCGACGGCGTCGACGCATGCGACGGATCCAACGACGAGTGGTGGACCTACCACCACGACGAGCACTCCACCAACAACTACGGCCACGACGGGCGGCCGCCCGGGACGCCGTCAGCCGACCAGGCGCCCAACGATCCCGGTGAGCTCACCGTCGTTCCGGACGGAGCCGGCGGCGCGCAGCTCGCGTGGAGGGCTCCGGGCGACGACTGGCTCTGCGGCGATCTCACCGAGGGCGACGTGTTCCGCGTGCTGAAGTCGAACGACCCGATCGTCCACCCGAACGACGGCACGCTGGTCGACGAACGGGCCGCGGGGAGCACCGCCGATCCGACCTCCCCCGGCGACACCCAGAGCTTCACGGTGACGGCGGCCGAGGCGGGCTCGGCCGACAACTTCGCCGTCTTCTATCGCGACGAGACCGGCAACTGGGGCCGTCTCGCGATGGGCGACATCCCTGCGTCTCCGCCGCCCGACGGGGACGGCGACGGCGTCCCCAACGTGGACGACAACTGCCCGGCCGTCCCAAACACGGATCAGGCCGACGCCGACATGGACGGCACCGGCGACGCATGCGACTCGCCGCCCGATGGCGACGCGGACGGCGCGCCCGACAGCACGGACAACTGCCCGACCGACCCGAACCCCGGTCAGGAGGACGGCGACGGCGACGGCATCGGCGACGCCTGCGATCCGACCGCCGGGCCCAACACGGGTGGCGGCGGCAACCAGGGACCTGCGCCGGGTGCCTGCGCCAACGTGAAGGCCGGCACGGGCGGCAACGACCTCCTCACCGGCACCGAGGCGGGGGACCGGCTGACGGGCCTCAAGGGCCGCGATCGGATCTTCGGTCTCGGGGGCGACGACTGCCTGCTCGGAAACAAGGGCCCCGACCGCATCAACGGCGGCACGGGCGCCGACCAGATCGGCGGCGGCAACAAGCGCGATCGAATCACCGGTGGCCCCGGCCGGGACACGATCAAGGCGGGTAACGCACGCGACGTCGTCAAGGCGAAGGACGGCGAGGCCGACACGATCGACTGCGGCGGCGGCAGGGACCGTGGCAAGGCGGATCCGGCCGATAGGCTGATCCGCTGCGAGTTCGGGCAGCAAAAGTCCCAGAAGAGAGACTGATGAGGGCGAGGAGAAGGACAGGCGCGATTGCGGCCGCCGCCGCACTGGTACTGACCGCAGCCTGCGCCGTGCCCGCCTCCGCGACCTTCCTCTATCCGAACCCGGGCGGTGCCTACACCGACCAGTACGTGGTCCCGGGGCCCGTGGGAGGGACCCTGCTGCCCGACGACCTCTGCGGCGACGACAACGAGTACAAGTTCTCGGCCTCGCCGGATCCGGCCAACACACTGGTCAACCCGTTCGAGACAGAGCTCAACGGCGTCCGCGGCAGCCACGTCGCCGACCTCAACACGTTCAGGGGCTGCGACGCCGACCCGGGCGAGGAGATTCTCGACCCCTCGAACAAGCCGGTCGCCTGGAACATCACCACCGGCCGCCCGGACGTGACGATCGCGGTCCTCGACTCGGGCATCAAATGGAACGACAACGGCGCGATGGGCGATCTCCGCTTCAAGACCCGCCTCAGCCGGGGCGAGCTGCCCGAACCGAACGCCGGCCGCAACGACGGCGGTAGCGCGACCGAGTCCCTCGTGGACGGCGACTGCGCCGGTTTCACCGGCGGCGGCCCCGACCCCTACGACATCAACAACGACAACGTCTTCAACCTCCGCGACTACGCGTGCGACACGCGCGTCTCGAAGAACCCCGCGAACAACGTCAACCCGGGCATGCTCGAGCCGCAGGACATCCTGATCGCGTTCACCGACAACGACGACGACGACGGCAACGGGTACCGCGACGACATCGTCGGCTGGGACTTCCTCGACGACGACAACGACCCGTACGACGACGTGCAGTACGGCCACGGGACCGGCGAGGCGCGCGGCTCGAGCTCGGAGGCCAACAACCGCCTCCAGGGCGACAACGCCGGCGGCTGCCCGAACTGCATGGCGATCCACATGCGGGTCGGGGACAGCTTCGTCGCGGACGTCAACCGCTTCGCCATGGCAGTTCTCTACGCGACCGACAACGGCGCCCTGGTGATCCAGGAGGCGCTCGGGACGCTCAACAATTCGACGCTTTCGCGGCAGGCCGTGGACTACGCCTATGACCACGGCGTCGCGGTGATCGCCTCCGCGGCCGACGAGGCCGCGCAGCACAACAACTGGCCCTCGAGCCTGCCCAAGGTGATCCTCGTCAACTCGGTGACCGACACCAGCCCGGTGCCGCCTCCGCGGAACTCCTACGTCTCGTTCAACGGTTGCACCAACTTCAACGTCAAGATCACGCTTGCGATCCCCAGCACGAGCTGCTCGTCGGATGCGGTCGGGGTCAGCTCGGGGCTCGCGGGGCTGATCTACAGCGCCGCGCTCAACGCGGATGACATGGACGTCCTCGAGCCGCACCCGGAGTGCACGCTCGCGTTCGACGCTGACGGAGACGACATCGAGGACGACCCCTGTCCGATCACCGCGAACGAGGTCCGCCAGATCATGGCCAGCGGGACCTTGGACGGCGCCACCGTCGTGGACGACATCAACTTCGCCTCCGGGAACTTGCCGCTCCCTGCGGAGCCGGCCTGCGGCCCGCTCCCGACCCCCGGCTGCACCGACCCCAACACGGCGCTGCGCACCCAGGCAAACGGTCCGAGCGGCCGGCCCCCGACCCTCCCGAACACGTTCTCCTATCCAGCGCGCCGTGGACACGATCAGTTCTACGGCTACGGCCGGCTCAACATGAACCGGTCGATCCGCACGATCGTGGACAACCCAACCGCCCCGAGCGACGCCGAGATCCCGCCCGAGGTCGAGATCGAGTCACCGACCTGGTACGAGCAGGTCGATCCGGCCCGGACCAGCATCGAGGTGACCGGCGAGGTCTATGCCCGCGGAGGCACCTACAGCTGCCGGGTCTTCATCGCGCCCGGCCACTACCCCAACAACGGCCTCACCACGGACCTGCCAAACCCGGGCGACTACTCGGAGGTCACGCCCGCCACCGGCGCCTGCGACGGGGGCGACCGCACCGGCCGCCTCGACGGCGACGTCCTGGCGACGATCCCGATGTCGGTCCTGAAGGCGCGTTTCCCGCCCGACACCGTTGGCACGAACTTCACCGGCCGCGAGCCCGGCGCCGGCGCCCAGACCTCGAACGGCCGGCCCAACACCGACCCGTACGGCTTCATCGTCAAGGTCGTCGCCGAGACCACGGTGAACGGGGTGGACCTGACCGGCGAGGACATGCGCGCGCCGTTCCTGCACCGCGACCAGGAGATGAAGGCCGGCTTCCCGAAGGCGATCACCGGCGGCGGCGTGATCGAGCAGGCACCGGACACGCCGACCGGCGACGGCGAATCGTCGCCGGCGTTCGCCGATCTCGACGGCGACAACCAGAACGAGATGATCTTCGCCACCACCGACGGCTTCGTCCACGCTATGCGGCCGGACGGCACCGAGCTCGGTGGCTGGCCGGTCCGCGGCGACCAGCCCGGTTTCCTGCACCTCGGCGCTCCGGCCTGGGACGAGCCGGACGGGCCCGACGAGGACCTGGGCGGAGCGATGTTGGCGGCGATCGCCATCGGCGACGCCAACCGCAACGGCATTCCCGAGGTCTACGCCGCGGACCTCGAGGGCAAGATCTACGGCTGGAATCCCGCCGGCGACCGGGTGTTCGAGGTCGAATCGACCGTGGCGTTCTCCGGCAAGCCCCTTGCTCCCTTCGTCAACGAGCGCAAGGGGGAAACGAACAGGACCCAGCACGGCTTCCTCGGCTCACCGGTTCTCGCCGACATAGATTTGAACGACGGCGGCCGGCCGGAGATCGTCGCCGCGGCGATGGACCGCCACGTCTACGCCTGGAACGGCAACGGCACACCGGTCCCCGGCTTCCCGACCCTCGTGGTGGATATGACGAAGGTCGGCTCGATCGAGGAGGACTCCCACCAGGTGCGGTTCAACGCACCATCTGAGCAGCAGGGCGCGATCGTCGACACCCCTGCGGTAGGCGACCTCGATGCAGACGCCGATGCCACCGGCCCCGACGAGATGCCGGAGATCGTGATCGGGACCAACGAGGAGTACTCGGGTGCGAGCGATGGCGGCGCGAACGCCGGCGCGTCAGGGGCGAGCAGCACGAACGCGGTCGACCAAGCGGCTGCCGGGATCGAGGAGTTCCGGGATGGCTGCAGGGCCTTCGCGACGATGACCGGGTTCTTCAATCCGAATCAGTGCAACAGCATCCCTGGGTCGCTACTCGAGCCCGGCAACACCCGCCTCTACGCCCTCAACGGCACGGGTGACCCGGACGGCAACCCCGATCCGACCGGCGCGATCCGCGACGGCTGGCCGACCAAGCTGGCGATCCTGATGCCCGGGCTGCTGCCCGTCGTCGGAGAGGGCGTCACCGGCTCGCCCATCATCGGCCCCGTTCAGTGCCCCTTCGGATCGGGCGGCGCCCCCGACACCGCACCGCGCCCGAAGGTCGGTGCCAGCGCCAACAACGGCCCCGGCTACATCCTCAACCCGAACGGGAACTCCTGCCACGGCCAGGATCCCCAGGGCCGGGACAACGCACTGGCGACGGACTTCCAGGCCAACGACGACCAGTACGACCGCCCGTCGTTCCCCGCTGTCGGACATTCGGCCTTCGGCAACCTCGGCGGACCGAGCCCGAGCTTCATCACGCCGGTTGCGGGCCTGTTCCGTGCTCTCGACCTCGCTCTGCCCGATTACCAGAACGGCCAGGACTTCATCGGCGTGTGGAACTCGGAGACGGGTCAGTTCAGGCCGGGCTTCCCCTCCGCTGTCAACGACCTCCAGTTCCTCACCGGCCCCTCGGTCGCCAACATCGACGCCACCCCGACCGAGGAGGTCGTCGGTGGCACGGCCAGCAAGGACCTGGCCGCGTTCAACGCCGCCGGCCAGCCGCCGGACCCGCTCACCTGGCCGAAGGTCAGCACCGACTGGACCGTGGCCAACCCGCTGATCGGCACCTGGGGCACCACCGACACCGACGGCGCAGCCCGCAAGGTCGTGGTCGGACTCACCCGCTCCGGCTACATCAACGTCTACGACACCGACGCGACGGCCTGCTCGGCGCAGTCCTGGCCGCGCTTCCACCACGACAACGCCAACTCCGGCGACTACCGCCGCGACGCGGTGCTCCCGGGCAAGCCGACCGACCCCGGCCTCGGCGGCAACCCTCCGGACACGATGTTCTTCGACGCGCCCGGCGACGACCTGCTCTGCGGGACGGTGGACCACTACGAGGTCGTCACCTCCGACGATCAGATCGACGAGTCGAACTTCGACGGCGCCACGCCACTGACCGCCGACCCCGACCCGGTCGCCCCAGGCGCGCAGCAGAGCTTCCCGATTCCCGAGGGCGCCGACCGCTACCTCGCCGTTCGCGCCGTGGACGACCAGGGCAACGTCGGCCGTGTCGCCACCTTCGACCGCGGCGTCCCGCCCCCCGGCGATATGGACAACGACGGCGACCCCGACGGCAGCGACAACTGCGAGGAGGAGTTCAATCCCGATCAGTCCGACCAGGACGGGGACATGGTCGGCGACGCCTGCGATCCGGACGTCGACGGTGACGGCGTCGCCAACGAGACCGACAACTGCGACACGACCGCGAACCCCGACCAGGCCGACAACGACGGCGACGGCCTCGGCAATGCCTGCGACACGAGCCCGGGCGTCCCACCCGGTGGCGGTGGCAACAACCCGGCGCCGGCGGGTGCCTGCGCAAACGTGAAGACCGGAACGGTTGGCAGGGACACCCTCACCGGCACCGAGGGCGGCGACCGGGTTACCGGCCTCAAGGGCAACGACCGGATCTTCGGGCTCGGCGGCGACGACTGCCTGTTCGGCAACAAGGGCGCCGACCGCGTCAACGGCGGCACCGGCGCCGACCAGCTCAGCGGTGGCAACAAGCGCGACCGCCTGATCGGCGGCCCCGGCCAGGACACGATCAGGGCGGGCAACGCCGGCGACAGGATCAAGGCGAAGGACGGCGAGGCGGACACGATCGACTGCGGCGGCGGCGTCGACAAGGTCAAGGCCGACCCGCAGGACAGCCTCACCAACTGCGAGCCGCCGGGCGCCCGCTCCAAGAAGCGCCGCCGCTAGTGCGGCGAGCCCTTCCGGTTGCGATCGCCGCGATCCTCGGCCTCGTCGGCTGTGGGGACTCGGGCGGCGATTCGCCGGAGACGACGCCAGTACCTCCGCCCGCCCCGCAGGCGATCGCGCAGGCTCGCTCGGCGGTGCAGGCCTACTGCGCCGAGGTGGCCAAGCACCTGGCCGGCGAGCGCGGGCAACCGACCGAGGAGGAGCTTGAGGGGGTCACTGCGGCGATCGACGCGCTGGCCGTGCGGGCGGACCTGACTCCCGAGGCGACCACCGCCGACGGCAGCACACCCCGGTTGGCACTCGGGGACATCGCGGAGAACCTCGAGGGGACGAACTGCGACTCGCGGCTCGTCGAGTTGATCGACGAGCGGCTGGCGACGCTCCCGCCCGGCTGACGCGGCGGGACTACTTCTTCCTCTTGCCCTTCCGCTTCCGCCGCTTGCACTTCTTCTTCTTGTGCTTCTTGCCCTTGTGCTTCGCGACCGCGGCGGCGTCCGAGCCCTTCTTGCCCGGCTTCCTCTTCGCCCTCTTTTTCTTCTTGCACTTCTTCGCCGGCGTTGGCTGGGTGCCGGGGCCGGTGGATGGCCCGGCCGCCGTCTCGCAGACGTCCCCGAGGCCGTCGCCGTCGGAGTCCTGTTGGCCGGGGTTCGCCACCCCCGGGCAGTTGTCGTTGGCGTTCGGCACTCCGTCGCCGTCGGCGTCCGGCGCCGGGCCGGGGCCGGTCGTGCGCGGGTCGAACACGAGCAACTCGACGTTGCGGTCCTCCGGAACACCCTCGCCGTCGCCATCACCGGCCTGCGGGTCGTTGTAGGTCAGGTTGCGGCCGATCGAGGCGAGGTCGTCGGTGTCGAACGCCGCTGTGCAGCCCACGATCGTGCACGCGTTGGGTGGGGTTGGCCGTCGAGGCGTGGTCGAGGACCGTTCCGAAGATCGAGAGCGTGCCGTCCTCGTTGTCCATGACCTCGATCAGCCGGCTCTGGGTCGGCCAATCGATCACCGCCGAGGTGTTGAGCTCCCACCAGACGGTGCCGTCGCTGCGCGGGAATGGGGTGACCCTGTGCTCGTGGGTGTGGCCGGGGACGTACCCGATCACGTGGGGGAACTGATCGAGCAGCTCGACGAAGCTTTCGCGCGGATCGCCGGCCTGGGGGTCCTGCCCCAGGTGGATCGGCGCCGAGGGCCGCGGGTCGAGGTCGCACCCGGGGTTGGTGTCGTGGCCATGCGAATCGGGCGCGGTGCACTGGGTCGCCGCCTCGTCCGGGACCTCCGTCGTCAGGCTGCGCACGGGGTGGTGGCCGAAGATCACGACCAGCTCGTCAGCCGCTTCGGCCTCCTCGAGCTCGTTCTTGAGCCACTGGAACTGCGGATCGTCGATGTTGCCGCTCGAGCTCTGCTCGACGACGCCGCCCTCGGAGTTGGTGTCGATCGAGATGAACTTGAAGCCGGGTGGCGAGCCGCCGGGGCCCTGGGGGATCGAGTAGTAGGAGGCTGAGCCGGTCAGCGGCCCGTCGGGCGCTGAGGCGGGGTTCGATGCATTGTTCTCGGCGGGATCGACCAATCCAAGGCCGTGGGCGCTGTCCTCCCCATCCTGGGCGTAAATCTCCTTGAGCTGCGGCTTCGAGGTGAACTGGCGGTCCTGGTCGGGTGGGACGAGCATGAACGCGGACGGGTTCGTCAGCAGCTGAAGCGGGCCCGGGAGGCAGTCGGGATCGGGGTTCTGGCAGGGAGGGCCGCCGGGCTCGGCGCTGCTCGCGAGCACCTTCATGCAGCCCGTCGCGATCTGCTCGAACTCGCGGTTGGCGTCCTCATTGCCCTGGACGAGCACGTCGTGGTTGCCGTGCGTGACATAGAAGGGGAGGTCGCGGGCCGCACCGGTGTTCGGGTTGTCGAGACCGGTCGGGTTGAGCACGATCTGCTGGGCGCGATCGAGGACGCCCTCGTACTCCGGCCAGCCGGCGTACTGTCCCGTGGGCTGGTTCGGGTCGTAGTAGAGCGACTGGTTCGGCGCGCCGGCGGGGTAGTCGCTGTAGTCCTGGACACCCGTGTACTTGGGGGCCTCGGCGGTGAGCGCGGCGAGGCCGGGGGAGATGGTGGAGGCCGCGAAGCAGCCGGGAAGCTGTGGGTTGATGTCGGCTACGTCGCCGCTGTTGAAGTTGAGCGGGTTGCCACCTTCGAGGATCTCGCGCACCCAGATCGACTCGTTGCGCTGATTGTTGTCGGCCTGGTCGCCCGTGAGAAGCGCGAAGTCCATCTCAGCCCGCGCGCCGTTGTTCGGCGGAGCGGTGCCCTGCTGTACCGGACTGGCGCCGGCGAACTCGTTGATTTGGAGCACCGTGGCTTCCATCTGGAACGCAGTCAAGGCCTCCTGCGGCCGGTGGGCGGAGCCGGCACCCGGATCGGCGAACTCGACGCGGGACGGCGACTCCTCGTCCGCCAGCTGGAAGTCGGTCATCTGTGCGAAGTAGCTCATCGAGGTCCGGTTCTGGGCCCGCTGGGCCTTGGCGGTCGGAATCGCCGGGTTGTTTTCCTCGAAGGCCTGATCCCGGACGATGTAGGGCTCGCCGGTGGGGCTTACATTCAGCTCGGCATAGGGACCCGCGTGCGGATCCGGCCCGGTCAGGGTCTGGTCGAGCGTGGTGTGCTCGCGCGTGTCCGGGGCTCGTGTGGGTCGCGTACGCCACGGCTCCACTGGCAAGGGCCACCGCCCCCGCGAGCATGGCAAGCGCCCCCCTACCCGGCCGTCCTAGCTTGAGGCGCTGCGACTTCCTCACGTGGATCCTCCCTCGAGACCGAACCTATCCCCTCTGTGAACGTAATGCAAACCGTTGCCCTGCGCGCCGGTCGCCCTACGATGCAGACATGCCGCGCCTCTGGCTCTTCTGCATCGTCATCCTCGTCGCCTGCTGCCTGGCGTCGATGGTGATCGCGCTGGTCAAGTTGTATTAGGACGGTCACACAGCGCGCCCGGTGCGGGCGGGCGGATAGGATGCCCGCAAATCCGGCATCTGGGAGGTACGCATGTTCGATCGCATCGTTGTTGGCACCGATGGCTCAGAGACCGCCGCGGAAGCGGTCCGCAACGCGATCGAGCTTGCCAAGATGGAGAAGGCGAAGCTGGAGATCGTCAGCGCGTATGAACCGATCCCACAGCAGCGCCTGAAGGACGAGGGCGAGGGCATTCCCGGCGACGTCTCGAACGTCGTCAACCCGCGGGAGGACGTTCAGTTCGTGCTCGACAAGGCCGCGGCCGAGGCGAAGAAGGCGAAGGTTGAGGTGGTCACCCATCCGCGCGAGGGCGATCCCGCCGACGCCATCCTCGACGTCGCCGAGGAGAACAAGGCGGATCTGGTCATCGTCGGGAACAAGGGGATGACGGGAGCGCGCCGCTTCCTGCTCGGCAGCGTGCCGAACAAGATCTCCCACCACGCCCCCTGCGACGTCTGGATCGTCAAGACGACCACGTAGCGGCCGCCCATCCGCTGGAGATCAGCAGCCCGGTGCCCGTGCGGTGACCGCGGCCCGCGCGTCGATCAGGCCGGCGCCGAACATCCGCGCGTCGTAGGGCTGGCCGAGCGTGGTCGTTCGCGCGGTCGCCTTGAGCTGGCACTCGACCGCCTCCGGCTTCGGGCGACTTCCCGAGCACGCCGCTGCCGACCACCATCGCCGCGACGCCCGCGGCGTGCGCGGCCGCCATCGACGTCCCCTCGTAGCCGGTCGGGTAGCCGAAGGTGCGGAAGCCGCCGGCGGCGAAGGTGAGCTGGAAGACGGGAACGCCGCGGCTGAACAGCGGGTCGTCGATCCCGCAGGCGGGGGAGAGCGGGAGGCCGCCTCCCGGCGCGACGAAGTCGAGACCTGCGCCGGTCCGCGAGGACTCGGCGAGGCAGGCGTCCTTGGTGGTGCGGCCGACCCCGAGGGCGTGCGGGGCTCCCGCGGGGTACGCCACGGGCTCGCCGTTCGAGTTCCCCGCCGCCGCCGTCACGACCGCGCCGCGCTTGTGGGCGAACTTGATCGCCGCGCAGACACCCTTGATCTTGCTGCAGGCGCCGACCGCGGTGGAGAACTCGAAGCTCATGTTGATCACGTCGGCGCCGCTCTGGGCGGCGTAGCGGATGCCCGCCGCGATGTCGCGGGCGTTGCCGAAGCCCTGGCCGTTCAGCACGCGGACCGGGATGATCTTGGCGCGGTAGGCCAAGCCGGTCAGGGCGAAGCCGTTGCCCGTGCGCTCGGCGATCGTGCTCGCGACGTGGGTCCCGTGCCCGTCGCGGTCCAGGGGCATCCGGTTCCTCTTGACGAAGTCATAGCCGCCGGGGAACTGCTTGCGGGCGAAGTCGGGGCTCTTCAGGAACTTCGGCTTGTCGTTGCGGAACGCGACACCGGTGTCGAGCACCGCGACCTTCACGCCGCGGGCACCGGCCCGCCCCCGCTGTCTCAGGACGTCCCAGGCGTCGACTGCGTTGAGGCCACCGCGGGCCTCGAAGGGCAGCGCCGTCGGGGACTGCCCGCAGAGCGATCCGCAGGGCAGGAAGTTCCACTGGGTGGCGCGCCAGTCGCCGGGGGCGCTGCCACGCCCCGGATCGTTGGGCACGAGCGACGTTCGGGCGATGTAGTTGGGAACCGCGTAGGCGACCGAGGGGTTCTCGCGCAGCAGCGCCGCCGCGTCTCCGGCCTCGACCGACGGCGGCAGCTCGACCACGCGCTCGGCGCCCCCCTCGTAGCGGACCAGGAGCTCTCCGGGCACGAAGTCGGGCGGCCCGTCCGCCGCCGGCGCGCCGGTGGCGACCGGAGCAGCCGCAATCAGGCCCGCGGCCGCTGTGGCGGACGCGAGCGCGAGAGCGATCGTGAATTTCCTGACTGAATTCCGCATGGTTAAAGGAAGATCGAAGCCCCCTAAACACCGTGGCGGCCTCAAAGTCTCCCTGCCACACCGATCCCGGTACCTCCGGTACTCGGGAGGGTGCAGGCATACTCGAGGCGTGACGCCGGAGTTCACCGAGCAGGATAGGACGATGATGCGCGCGGCGCTGGAGCTCGCCGGCCAGGCCGCCGCGCACGGCGATGTCCCGATCGGCGCCGTGGTCGCCCGCGGGGACCAGGTGCTGGGCGCCGCAGGGAACGAGCGCGAGGCGCGGGGTGACCCGACCGCGCACGCCGAGATCCTGGCCCTGCGACAGGCCGCGGACCGCCTCGGAGGCTGGCGCCTGCCCGACACGGCGATCTACGTCACGCTCGAGCCCTGCGCGATGTGCGCCGGCGCGATCTCACTGGCGCGTGTGCCGCGCCTGGTCTACGGGGCCCCTGATCCGAAAGGGGGAGCGGTCGGGACCGTGATCGACCTCTTCGCCGAGCCGGTCGTCAACCACCGGCCGACGGTCGAGACCGGCCTGCTCGCCGAGGAATCGGCCGCGCTGCTCCAGGACTTCTTCGCCTCGCGTCGGTAGAGCGGAGAGGGTGGGATTCGAACCCACGAGGCAGGTATAAGCCCGCCCACTCGCTTTCCAAGCGAGCTCCTTAAGCCACTCGGACACCTCTCCGGGTCGAAAAAGGATAGATCCGCCGGATCCGTCCGTAGTTCTCCCCCAGGATGGACCTTCGTCCTACGTAGTTCGCCGTCCTCTTTCGTGATCCACCCAAAAACGGGGATGTACTTGCGCACTCGCGCAGCGTAGGTTCGTGGCCGAATGGGCGAACGACGGGCACGCCGCGGTTTGGCGATCTTGCTTTTGGTGGGATGCGGAAGCCTGTTCGTAGGGTCGGCGACGGCGAGCGCGGCGACGGTCCCGAGCGGGTTCCAGGAGGCCACGGTCCTCACGGGGCTGAGCGAGCCGATCGCCGTCCGCTTCGCTTCGGACGGGCGGGTCTTCGTCGCCGAGAAGAGCGGCCTGATCAAGGTCTTCGACAACCTCAGCGACACGACGCCGACGACCTTCGCCGACCTGCGGACCAACGTCTACAGCGCGTGGGACCGCGGCATGCTCGGCTTCGAGCTGGATCCGAACTTCCCGGCCAACCCCTCCGTCTACGTCCTCTACACCCACGACGCGGCCATCGGCGGGACCGCGCCTCGCTGGGGCACGCCGGGCCAGAGCGTCGACAGCTGCCCGATCGCCCAGGGTGGCTGCATCGTCAGCGGCCGGCTCTCCCGCCTCCAGGCCTCCGGCAACGTGCAATCCGGCCCGGAGCAGGTGCTCGTCGAGGACTGGTGCCAGCAGTACTCGAGCCACACGGTCGGTGACATCGCCTTCGGCACGGATGGAGCGCTCTACGCGAGCGGGGGCGAGGGCGCCAGCTTCGAGTTCGCCGACTACGGGCAGGAGGGGAACCAGTGCGGCGACCCGCCCGGCGGGGTCATGACGCCGCCGACGGCCGAGGGCGGCGCCCTGCGCTCGCAGGACGTCCGGACGCTCTCGAGCACTCCCGCCCCCGGGCCTCCCGCAACCCACATCATGCGCCCGAACGAGAGCATCACCTCGCAGTGGGTGGTCGGCGGTGGCGGCACGGCCTGGGACGCACTCGACGACAACCTCACCCAGCCTTCCCCGGTGCCGGTGGAGAAGTTCATCTTCGAGGGCACCTTGAACAAGGTGACCGAGGTCGGTCTGACCAACCCGACTCTGAACGGCGCAACGCCCAGCGGCAGCAAGGCCTGGTTCTACGGGAACGTGCCCGCCAACACAACCGTCAAGGTCGATGCGATCTGGGGCGGACAGGTGCGAGGGACGACCTCTCTCGCGGCCACCTCGAGCAGCCTCGGATACGCCTGGCGCTCGTTCGACGTCACACCGCCGACCAGCCAGACAAACGCCAACGACGTGCGCCTGCGCTTCAGCATCACCCGGGGCAGCGCCTCTGCGTCGAACATGTTCACCGCCTACCTCGAGCTCACCACCCCCGGGTCCACGGGAGGCGGCGGGACCACCGACCCCGTCGGGCTGAGCGGATCGATGATTCGCGTCGATCCCGCCACCGGCGCGGGCCTGCCGACCAACCCGCACGCATCGAGCACCGACCCCAACGAGCGCCGCATGGTCGCCCACGGCTTCCGCAACCCCTTCCGCTTCGCGATCCGGCCGGGGACCAACGAGCTCTGGATGGGGGACGTCGGCTGGGGCACCTGGGAGGAGATCAACCGCCTCGCGAATCCGACCGCCGACGGGAACATCGACAACTTCGGCTGGCCCTGCTACGAGGGCCCCGGTCGAGAGTCCGGCTACGACTCCGCCGACCTCAATCTGTGCGAGAGCCTCTACTCCAACCCGCTCCACCTGGTCGCCCCGTACCACGCGTACAACCACAGCGCCAAGGTCGTCAGCGGTGAGACCTGTCCGAGCGGCAGCTCGTCGTTCTCCGGAGCGGCGTTCCATCCCGGCGGCTCCTTCCCCGCGGCCTACCAGGGCGCCTTCTTCTTCTCCGACTACTCGCGGGACTGCATCTGGGCGATGCAGACCGGCACGAACGGGCTGCCCGACCCGACCAAGATCGTCACCTTCGCCGCCAACGCCGCGAACCCGGTCGACGTCGTAGTCGGCCCCGACGGGAACGTCTACTACGTGGACATCGAGGGCGGCGCCGTGCGCCGGATCTCCTCCACTTCCCCCACGACGAACGAGGCCCCCACCGCCGTCGCCGAGGCGGTACCGGACAGCGGGCCCGTCCCGCTGGCGGTTCAGTTCGACGGAACCGCGTCGAGCGATCCCGACATCGGCGACACGCTCACCTACGCCTGGGACCTCGACGCCGACGGCCAGTACGACGACTCCACCGCCGCCCAGCCGACGCGCACCTACACGGCGGCGGGCACCTACCTGGTCGGCCTGAGGGTCACCGATCCCTCCAACAACGCCGCGACCGCGACGGTCACCATCAACGCCGGCAACACGCCGCCGGTCGCGAACATCACCGCTCCCTCGGGGACCAGCCTCTGGCGCGTGAACCAGGGCTTCAGCTTCTCCGGTACCGGCACGGACGCCGAGAACGGATCCCTGGCACCGGCGCGGCTGTCGTGGCAGCTCAACATGGAGCACTGCCCGTCCAACTGCCACCCCCACTTCCTGAACACCTATCCGGGCGTCGCCGGGGGCTCGTTCACCACGCCCGACCACGAGTACCCGAGCCACATCACGCTGAAGCTGACCGTCACGGACCTCGGCGGGCTGACGGATACGGACCTGGTCCGCCTGGACCCCCGGACGGTCGGCCTGACGCTGCGCTCGGCGAGCCCGGCGGGCCTGCAGTTGACGATCAACTCGACCGAGGCGACGACACCCTTCACGCACACCGTGATCCAGGGTTCGAACAACAGCATCAGCGCACGATCCCCACAGACGCTCGGTCCCAGCACCTACAGCTGGGTGAGCTGGTCGGACGGCGGCGCCCGCACCCACAACGTGATCGCGAACGCCAACCGCAAGTACACGGCGACCTACCAGGCCTCGGGAGGCGCGGCCTTCGCCGCGGCCAAGCAGCGGCTTACGAACTGCCTCAAGAAGTGGAAGCGAGCGAAGGGCAAGAAGCGCAAGAAGCAGCGGCGCCGCTGCTACGTCAAGTTCGACGCTCGATGAGTTGGAAGGGCTTCGGGACCGCCTAAGATCGCCCCGTGGCCTGGAACGTCTATCTCGCGGGGGAGATCCACAGCGACTGGCGCGAGCAGATCGCGGCAGGCGCCGAGAAGCAGAGCCTGGATGTCACCTTCAGCTCGCCGGTCACCGACCACGGCGCCTCCGATGACGTCGGGGTCGCGATCCTCGGCGAGGAGAGCGACGGGTTCTGGAAGGACCACAAGGGTGCGGGCGTCAACGCGATCCGCACCCAGACCCTGATCCGCCAGGCCGACGTGGTCGTGGTCAGGTTCGGCGACAAGTACAAGCAGTGGAACGCAGCCTTCGACGCCGGCTTCGCCGCCGCCCTCGGCAAGCCGATCGTGACCCTCCACGACCCGGAGACCACGCACGCGCTGAAGGAGATCGATCGCGCCGCGATGGCGACGGCGGAGAACCCCGAGCAGGTCGTGGAGATCCTTCGCTACGTGCTCGAGGGCAAGCTCGCCGCGAGCTAGTTCCCGCCGCTAGCCTAAGTTTCGTCCCGGAGGGGTGCCGGAGTGGTTGAACGGGGCGGTCTCGAAAACCGTTGGGGGCCTTTTGGTCCCTCGTGGGTTCGAATCCCACCCCCTCCGCCTAGGTGAAGCGCTTGACGAAGTCGAGCGCCGGCTGAGCCACCTCCTGCCAGCGGTCGTCGATGACCAGTGCGTGGCCGCGGTCCGGAATCGGGGTGAACTCGGTAACGGACTCGTTCCGCTTCTGCCGGTTGTAGGCGGCCTTGCCGATGGCCAAGGGGACGGTGTGGTCGTTCTCGCCGTTGATGATCAGCAGCGGACCCCGCTCCGGGTTCTTCGGGTCGATCTTCGCCTCAGTGAACGGGTTCAGGTTGGCGTAGGCCATCTGCATCAGGCCGATGGCGGGCGCCGCGACGTGGAACTCCTTGTAGAGGCGCTTCGACTGCTCGTCGTCCAGGACGTTCGCCCAGCCGTACTTGAACTGGTCGAAGGTGAGGGTGATCGCGCGCCCTCGCTTGAGCGGGTTCAGGACCGGGAACGAGACGCGCAGCGTCGAGACCGGTAGGGGGAGTACACCCCGGAACGGGCCGGGATCAATCGCAACCGAGACGGCCGAGATCCCACGGTCGGCGGTCATGAAGGTGAGCAGCCCGCCGGTCGAGTGGCCCATCACGGCCGGCTTCCTGTCGAGCCGCCCGATCACGTCCGCGGTGTGGTCGGCGACCTCCTTCAGCCTCGTCCCCGCGAACGCGTCCGGGTTCGCCCGAGCCTCTTCCAGCGTCTCGGGATCTCCGGGCCAGTTCGGGGTGACACCCACATACCCGTTGTCCTCGAACAGCTGGACCCAGCGGTCCCAGCTGCTCGGCAGCAGCCAGAGCCCGTGGATGAAGACCACCGGGACCTTTCCGCTCGAGTTCGCGCGGTCAACCTGCTGTTGCTCGCGGTCGGTGAGCCCCATGGCCTTCTCCCCTCAGTTGGTTGAGAATGATTCTCTCAGCAAAGCGGCGAGGGCGGGATCCGCGTCTGGCCCTGGACCTGCGGGAGCGACAGGGTGAGTTCGTCCGGATAGCAGTAGGACCACTCCTCGCCCGGCTGCAGTGAGCGGATGATCGGGTGCTCGCTGCCCCGGGCATGGGCGGTGGCGTGGCGGTTCGGCGAGTCGTCGCAGCAGCCGACCTGGCCGCATTCGAGGCAGATGCGAAGGTGGCACCACGGGTCCCCGCGCTCGAGGCACTCCGGACAGCCCGGGACCTCCTCGGGAAGCTCGGTGACGTGAACGTGGTCGAGATGGGTGCAGTCGGGCATCGTTTCTCCTCCGATCAGACCGGTTGGGTTTCGAGGGGGTGTGCCAGCCGCTGGTGAATCAGGCGGACAGCCATCGAGCCCTCGCCGACGGCTGATGCGACGCGCTTGATCGAGCCGGCGTGCACGTCGCCGACGGCGAAGATGCCGGGACGGCTCGTCTCGAGGAAGTAGGGGCGCTCCCCGTCGTACTCGCCGAGCTCCTCGCCCTGGACGTCACGGCCCGTGAGCAGGAAGCCGGCGCGGTCGGTGGCGAGCTGATCGGCCAGCCATTCGGTGTGCGGGGAGGCCCCGATGAACACGAACAGTGCCCGCGCCGCCACCACCGAGCGGTCACCTGAGCGGTTGTCGACGACGGACACGGTCTCAAGCTCCCTCTCCCCGCCGAGCTCGACGACCTCCGTGTGACGGCAGACCTCGATCGACGGAGTGCGCTCGATCTGGTCGACGAGGTAGCGCGACATCGACTTCCCGAGGTCGTCTCCGCGGATCAGCAGCCGGCACTCCGCCGCCTTATCCGAGAGGAACATCGCCGCCTGCCCCGCCGAGTTGCCGCCGCCGACGATCGCGATCGGGCTGTCCCTGCAGAGAACCGCCTCGGCCTCGGTGGCGGCGTAGTAAACCCCGACGCCCTCGAAGTCCTCCATGCGCGGGACGTCGAGGCGGCGGTACTGCGCCCCCGTGGCGATCACGATCGCGCGACCCGTCGCGGTTCCGCCATCCGAGAGCTCGACCTCGTGGTGTCCCCCGGTGCCGTCGAGCTGCACCGCCGACGCTGGCATGGTCAGGCGCGCGCCGAACTTCATTGCCTGGACACCCGCCCGCTGGGTCAGTTCCGTTCCCGAGACGCCCGCCGGGAAGCCGAGGTAGTTCTCGATCCTCGACGAGGTCCCGGCCTGGCCGCCCGTGGCGATCGCTTCGATCGCCTGCACGTCGAGCCCCTCCGAGGCGGCGTAGAGGGCCGCGGCGAGCCCAGCCGGCCCGGCGCCGACCACGATCACGTCGCAGAGCGCCGGCGCCACGCCCTTGGACGCCAGCCCGAGCTCTTGGCCCAGCTGGGCGTTGGTCGGGTTGCGCAGGGTCCGGCCATCGCTCGAGACGACGACCGGCGTCTCGTCCGGCTCGATCGAAAGCCCCTCCAGCAGGGCGTCGGCGTCGGCGTCCTTCTCCAAGTCGATCCACTGGTGGGGTATGCGATTGCGCGCCAGGAACTCCCGCAGGCGGCGCGTGTCGGGCTGGAACCTGGACCCGATCAGCTTGATCCCGGCCCCGACGCCGATGAGGATCGAGCGGCGGGCGATGAAGGCGCCGAGGATCAGGTCACTGAGGCCTTTGTCCTGGGCCACGATCTCGCGCAGCTTCTCCAGCGGGACCGCGATCACCTCGCCCGGCTCGCGAACCACACCGGTCAGGTAGAGCCGCTGGCCCGCGAGCAGGCCGAGCTCGCCGAGGAACCGGTGGTGCCCGTGGACGGCGATAACCCGGTTCTCCTTGCCGTAGCCCTGGACGATCGTCACCGACCCCGACTCGATGATGAAGAAGTCGCTGGTCTCGTCGCCCTCCCGGAAGAGAACCTCACCCGGCTCGACCGAGCGCACGCGGCCCAGCTTCCGGAACCGCTCACGGGTCCCCTCGTCGAGCCTCGGAAAGGCGCCGTCGCGGTCGACTGTCTCCGGTGCGCCGGTGCCGATCGGATCCACGCCGCAGACGATATGCCCGCGGGGGCCTCAGTCGTGGGCGGGCGGCTCGCCGATCCCGGTGAAGGTGCCTTCGCCGGTGCCGGTCAGGGCTCTCGTGACGTTGATCGTCCCGGAGCTGCCGGTGTCCAACGTGATCGCAGCGTCGCCCGCCTGCGGCTCGTTGGCGAGCTCGGCGCCCTTGTACCAACCGCGCCACTGGTGGGTGCGCCCGTCCATCGACTCAACGACCTGGATGCCGATGTCCACCGTGACCACTCGGTCCGCCTGCGCCAGATTCGCGCGCCCCGTGTAGCTGGTCCCCTCCGGGCTCATCGCGGGCGAGTGTATGGCCGACCGAGCGATGGGGGGTTGGCCGTTCGACCAAACTCCGCGAATGCCCGGCATGGGCTGGTCTACTGAAAACTGCTCAAGGTCCTGCCTGGCTCCGCCGATACATAGCCCAATCGGGGGACCCCCGATCGGACGACCATGGAAGCGGCGACAATTGACCTGCGGATCCGCAATCGGCTCCGGTCCCTGCTGCCGGAGGGACAGACCCTCCCCGAGGCCGATTGGCTGCGCCGCCACCACACGATGGTCGTGGTGCTCTTCGCTGAGGCGGCGGGCCTGGCCATATTCAGCGCCGCCAGTGGCAACGGCGCCTGGCACGCCCTGGTCCACGCCGCTCCCCTGGTTCCCCTGGGGATCGCCGCCATCGTGCTCGAGCGGCATCGGCGAATCGCCTCGGTGCTCGTCTCGGCGGGTCTGATCACCGCCTGCGCACTCCTCGTCCACATCTGGCACGGCGCGATCGAGGGACACTTCCTCTTCTTCGTCACGATCGTCGTGCTGGCCCTGTACGAGGACTGGATCCCCTTCCTCGTCGCCGTTGCTTACGTCGTGGTCCATCACGGCGCCACCGGTGCGCTCGACCCCGGTGCGGTCTACAACCATCCGGACGCAGTCGCGCACCCATGGAAGTGGGCGCTGATCCACGCTGCGTTCGTCGCCGGCGCCGGCCTCGCCGCGATTACGGCCTGGCGCCTGAACGAGGACGTCCGGGCCACGTCCCGTCACCAGGCGCTTCACGATGAGCTCACCGGGCTGGGGAACCGCCGCAAGCTGATGGCCGACCTGAACCGGCTCGTGGCCGAGGCGGACGAGGCGCGGCCGCTCGAACTGCTCCTGTTCGATCTGGACGGCTTCAAGGCGTACAACGACACCTACGGTCACCCCGCCGGCGACGCCCTCCTGATCCGGATGGGCAAGCGGCTGCAGGATGCGGTCTCCGAGGAGGACTGCGCGTACCGGATGGGGGGCGACGAGTTCTGCGTCCTGGGCCGCCCCCGCACCGATACCGAGGTCGACCTTTCATCACTGGCGAGCGCCGCTCTCGTCGAGCATGGCGACGGCTTCGACGTCACCTCCTCGTACGGCTCCGTCCGCATCCCGAACGAGGCGAACACCTCCTCCGCCGCCCTGCGAAAGGCCGACCAGCGGATGTACGCGCGCAAGAGCGTCGGCAGCCGCACCTCCGCCGGGCGCCAGAGCGCCAGCGTGCTGCTCAAGATCCTCTCCGAGCGAAGCCCCTCGCTGGGCGTCCACCTCGACCAGGTCACGAGCTTCTGCGAGGCCGTCGGCCGCAAGCTCGGCGTGCCCGAGGAGGACATGGCGCCGCTGCTGCAGGCCGCCTCGCTCCACGACGTCGGCAAGGCCGCGATCCCTGACGAGATCCTGCACAAGCCGGGGGTGCTCGACGAGGACGAATGGACCTTCATCCGGCGCCACACCGTGATCGGCGAGCGGATCCTGTCCGAGGCTCCGGCGCTGACGCGGGCAGCTCGCCTGGTCCGGTCAAGCCACGAGCGCTTCGATGGGGACGGCTACCCCGACCGGCTCGCGGCGAGCGAGATCCCGCTCGGCGCCCGCATCATCTCGGTGTGCGACGCGTACGACGCGATGACCTCGCCGCGCCCGTACCGTCCGGTGATCAGCCACGAGGCGGCGATCGCGGAGCTGCGAGCGTGCGCCGGCACCCAGTTCGACCCCCTCGTGGTGGATGCGTTCAGCGAGGTCTGCAACGAGCGGAGCGCGGAGGCGGAGAGCAGCTCGATCGGCTAGGCAACGGCGCCCTCCGGGGTGCTTCGGTGCTTCACTGGCGCCGTGCTGACGTTGGCCCACGTAGGGATGGAGCTCGCGCCGGCCGACGACCTGTCGGGCTGGGGCGCGCTGCTCGAATTCACGGGGTATGGGGCGAAGCACATCCTGCTCGGATACGACCACCTGCTCTTTCTGTTCGGGCTCGCGCTGCTGTCCCGGGGCTGGCGGGACGTCGCCGGCATCGCCGGCCTCTTCGCCCTCTCCTACAGCTTCACCCTGATCGGAGGGACTCTGCTCGGGATCGAAGTGCCTGGTGGGGTGGTGGAACCGTTGATCGCGCTCAGCGTGGGGTTCGTCGGGCTCCAGGTCGCGTTCGGGCGGGAGGGGGCGAGGCTCTCCCGCGATCCGCGCCCGGCGGCACTCGCCTTCGGCCTGGCCCATGGGCTCGGTCTTTCCTCGCTGGTCCAGGAACTCCGGCTCCCGGGGGACGATCTGCTTCCGTCGGCGATCGGATTCAACCTCGGGGTGGAGCTCGGTCAGCTCGTCGCGCTGGCCGCCTTCATCGGGGTGATCCAGCTCTTGCGGGCCTTCCCCCTGCCTGTCCGCGAGCGGATCCCCGCGGGGTTCGCGCTGATGTCAGCATCGAGCGTCCTGCTCGTGTTCGCCGGCTTTGGTGTCTCGCCGGCGCACGCGCATGACGCTAACCCGCCCCCGCCACCCGACAAGCCGGCCACAGACCCCGACCCGATTCCGGAGGACGACGCCGGCCTCTATCACTCGCGCATCACTGCGATCAAGCCGCCGGTTCCGGGCCTCGAGGCGCGGATCATCGGAGGGGACGAGCGGATCGAGATGACCTATACGGGGCGGGTACCGCTGGTCATCGAGGGTACGCAGGGCGAGCCGATGATCCGGTTGAGCACCGCCGGCGTGGAGGTGAACACGCGGTCCCCGAGCGTCTATCTCTCGAGCGCTCGCTACGCGGAGCTCGGGGTGCCGGCCGAGGCGGACGCGGCGGCCGCACCGCGCTGGCAGCTGCTGGACTCTCCGGGCTCATTTGCCTGGTACGAGCACCGCTCCCACTGGATGCAATCCGACAGGCCACCGATCGTCGGCGACGGTAGCGAGCCCGTGACGATCTTCCATTGGAACGTTCAGGCGCAGTTGGGCTCACAGCCGGTCACCGTGATCGGAGTACTCGACTGGATCCCGGATCCAGATGCGGTCCGCGCAGAGCGCTCGGAGGTGAAGGGCGAGTTGCTGACGGCGCTGATCCTGGCCGTGGCGATGGCCATCGGCGCCGGGATCGGCGTGCTGGTGCGCGGCCGCCTGGATCCGGCCGGAGCTGCCTAGCTCGCGGCGCGGACCGCCCGCTCGAGCTCAGCCTTGGACATCTTCGAGCGGCCCTCGATACCGAGCTTCTGCGCCTGTTCGTAGAGCTCGGCCTTGGTCGAGGCCGATCCGTTCGCGGAACTGCCGTTTCCGGCGGCCCGGCTGGTGCTTGAACCAGCCTGGCTCGCGCTCTGCGCGGGCTGGGCCTGGTCCTGCTGCTCGTCGAGCAGCTGCTTCAGGTACACCGCACCGGCGGCGAGAGCGCCCAACATGATCAGTCTGCGGAGGAAGCGCATCGGTTCAGTATTGCCCGCAGTGGCGCTTGCGGAAACCGGCTAAGCCGCAGCCGCCAGCAGGCCCTCCAGGTCGAGCGGCTTCGTGTACATGTCGATCTCGCCGTCCGGCTTGTGGGGCCACTCCTCCTTCGGCCGGTCCCAGTAGAGCTCGATGCCGTTACCGTCGGGGTCCGAGAGGTAGATCGCCTCGCTGACGCCGTGATCCGAGGCGCCCGAGAGGGGGATTCCCTCCTCGATCAGCCGGTTCAGGGCCGTGGCCAGGGCCTCCCTCGTCGGGTAACGGATCGCGAAGTGGAACAGGCCCGGGCTGTTCGGCGGCGCGGGCGAGCCGCCCTCGCTGTGCCAGGTGTTGAGCCCGAGATGGTGGTGGTAGCCGCCGGCCGAGAGAAATGCGGCCCCGGGGTAGCGGGTCTGTTCCTCGAAGCCAAGCGCGCGCTTGTAGAAGTCGACCGCCCGCTCCAGGTCGGACACCTTGAGGTGGACGTGCCCGATGTCGGTCCCGGGATCGATGGGCGGAAGATCCTTTTGCTCCGCCTCAGCCATCGCCCTCCGTCCTTGGCTGCGGGTACTGGCTCTTCACGAACCGGTCCCACATGCGGTCGGTCATGGTCCTTCGCAGCCCCATGATCACTCCGGCCGAGGCGGTGACCTTGTAGCGGGTGCTGGGCCGCCGTGCGGTGAGCGCCTTCTCGATCTTGCTCGCGACGGTCTCGGGGCCGCCGCCGAAGCGGGCCATGCCGCCCTTGTAGGCGCCGGCGGTCGCCGCCGCGACGTCGTGGTTGAACTTCGCGTAGGGCGCCATCCTCGTTCTCGGCCATGCTGCCCACGGCCGTCTCGCCGAACTCGGTGATGATCAGGCCGGGCTCGATGATCACCACCTCGATGCCGAAGCCGGCGACCTCGAAGCGCAGGGCGTCGGAGAGGGCCTCGACCGCGTGCTTGGTCGCGTGGTAGACGCCGCCGCCCGGGAAGACGAGCTTGCCGCCCATCGAGCTGATGTTGACGATCCGGCCCTAGCCGGCCTTGCGCATACCCGGCAGCACCAGCTGGCACATCCGCATCAGGCCGAAGACGTTGGTCTCGAACTGGCGGCGCACGCGAGTCCATCGGGATCGTCTCGACCGCCCCGCTCTGGCTGTAGCCGGCGTTGTTGACCAGCGCGCCGATCGGGCCGTCGCTCTCTTCGATTCGCTTTACGGCGTCGGACATCGAGCTCTCGTCGGTGACGTCGAGCGCCATCGTCTTCGCCCCGGCCGCCTTCAGGTCCTCGATGTCCTCGGTCTTGCGTGCGGTCGCGTAGACGTTCCACCCGTCTCCGGCAAGCTGCTCCGCCGTGGCCCGCCCGATTCCGGTCGAGCAGCCGGTGATCAGCACCGGCCTGGACTTGTCGATCGCCATCGTAGTCTCCTCTCGCTCGGCTTGCCGCCGAAGCCTCCATGGGTAGGCTCCGCGCCGTGCGCGCGGTCACCTTTCAGGCGCCCGGCGAGGTCCGGGTCGACGAGAAGCCCGACCCCGAGCTGGAGGCCGCGGATGACGCGATCGTCCGGGTCGATGCCAGCGGGATCTGCGGCTCCGACCTCCACATCTACCACGGGCGGGTCGAGATCGAGCCCGGCTTCATCATCGGCCACGAGTACGTCGGCGAGGTCGTCGCCGCCGGCGACGAGGTCACCGGGGTCGCGGTCGGCGACCGGGTGCTCGGGACCTACGGCACCGCCTGCGGCGAGTGCTTCTTCTGCGAGCGCGGCGAGTTCCACAAGTGCGACGACGCTCGCGTCTTCGGCCACGGCGAGACCCTCGGCTCGCTCCAGGGCGCCCAGGCGGAGCTGGTGCTGGTCCCGCACGCCAACCTCTCGCTCCGCAAGGTGCCGGACGGCCTCTCCGACGACGTCGCCCTGTTCGCGGGCGACGTGATGGGGACGGCCTACCACGCGATCGACTGCCGCCCGCTCGCCGAGGGCGAGACGGCGGCGATGCTGGGCCTCGGCCCGGTCGGGCTCTGCGCCGTCCAGGCGGCGAAGGCGGCGGGCGCATCCGAGGTGATCGCGATCGACACCGTCGAGGACCGGCTGAGGATGGCCGAGTCGTTCGGCGCGACCGCCGTTCACCTGACCGAGGAGGACCCGCGGGCGAAGGTCAAGGAGCTGACCGCGAAGCGCGGGGTGGACCTGGCCGTCGACGCGGTCGGCCACCCCGATGCGCTCGAGCTGGCCTGCCGGCTGGCGCGCAAGGCGGGCACCGTCTCGGCGACGGGCGTCTATGCCGAGCGGATCGAGCTGCACATGGGGATCGTCTGGATCAAGGCGCTGACGCTGCACAGCGGCCACGCCAACGTGATCAAGCACGTCGACCCGGTCGCTCGAGCGGCTCGTCGGCCGGCGCCCTCGACCCGAGCCCGCTCGTCACCCACCACATGAAGCTCGACGAGGCGCCCGAGGCCTACCGCGCCTACGACCAGCGCGAGGCGCTGAAGATCGTGCTCAGCCCGTAGGCGGCGGCTCCAGGGGCCTGAGGGCGCCAGCCACTCCTCGGGAACGAACCCGGCCGGGATCGTCGTCGGGTAGCTCGGGCAGCAGCTCCAGCGCGAACTTGGCCGCCGGGCGGCCCTCGATCGCAGGGCGCCAGGTCCTCGAAGCGTCATCAGCGACCCGCACCGTCGGCGCGATCTGGAAGTCGGCCGCGTTCGCGCTCGCTTCCCGCCGATCGTGCCCTCGTCCGAGCAGCTTCTCGACGTGGTCCAGCAGCGCCGGCAGCAGCGCCAGCGCGCCTTGCGCCCGCTCCTCGGTCGGCGCCGACCTTGCGGGCGAAGTAGCGGGCGACCGGCGCGTTCAGCGGCGCCGACGAGCTTCGGCGCCGGGACGCCCGCCTCGCGCGCCATGTGCGCCCGCATCTCGGGCCTGGTCACGCGCCAGCCAGCGGTTCACGCGCCGCGGCACGTTCTGGAGGATGTCCTCGCCCCAGCGCTCGGCCTCCTCGACCCTGATCCGCGAGCTCCGGGTCGGCCGGGAACAGCCTCGGCTCGGGCTGGATCTCGTCCAGCGCCCGCGAGATCTGCCGCGAGCCCTGGATCCGGCGGCCGTCGATCTTCAGGGCCGGCACGGTCCCGCCGCGGAAGCCGAGGGGCCGCAGTGCCGCCGCGTGCATGCCGGGCACGATCTCGACCACCTTGTGGTCGATCCCCTTGTGCTCGAGCATCAGCCGGCCGCGTGCGTGGGGTGGGAGGGCGCGAGGCCGTAGAGCTTCGCCTTCACGCCGCGCACCCTACCCTACGACCCGTGCCGACCAGCCTCAGCGGCCAGCTGCTGATCGCATCGCCGAGCATGGCCGACTTCTTCCGCCGGAGCGTCGTGCTCGTGGTCGAGCACAACGACGAGGGGGCCTTCGGCCTGGTCCTGAATCGGCCCTCCGAGACGACCGTCGGAGAGGCCGTTCCCGAGCTGGCGGAGCTGATCGGCCCCGAGCACGTGCTCCACGTCGGCGGCCCCGTGCAGCCGGGCGCGGTGACCGCGGTCGGGGAGCACGCCGACCCGGGCGACTCCACGCAAGCTCGATCGTGGGAGCGGTGGGGATGGTCGACCTCGACGAGCCCCCCGAAGGGCCGGCCGGAACTGTCACGCGTCCGGGTCTTCGCCGGCTATGCGGGCTGGGGCCCCGGTCAGCTCGACGACGAGCTCGAGGCGGACGCCTGGATCGTCGAGGACGCGCATCCGGACGACCCGTTCAGCGAGGGCGACCTCTGGGCGGAGGTCCTGTCCCGAAAGGGCGGGGAGTTCGTGCTGCTGGCCCGGATGCCCGCGGACCCCTCGGTCAACTAGGTCAGTCTTCGGGGGTCTCTTCGTAGGCGATCTGGATGTGATCGCGCGCGACGGCGATGAACTCCATCTCCGTCACGCTCCTTGCTCCCGTTGATGCCGGTGATGACGGCGTTCGAGAGCGGAACGAACTGGAAGCCCTCGCGATTGAGCAGGTCGGAGACGCGGCTGCGGTAGCCCTCGGCGGGAAGCGTCACGTCGCCGACGATCCGATGCCTCTCGGTCTCGAGCACGATGCGTTCACGGCGGGTCTCGTCGTTCATAGGCCTCCTATCGGCCGATCTGTGCGTAGCTTGAGCGCGGAGTGTTGCAGCGCCCGGCGAGCGTGCCCGTCATCCGCCGCCCAGCCAGGCGACGGGGTTCTTGACCGTCATCGTCTCGAGCTGCTCGTCGGTCATGCCGCCCTCGCGCAGCCCCGGGATCACCTTCTCGGGGACGATGCGGATGTCCCAGTCCTTGCTCATGCCCGCCTCAGCCATCTGCGCGATGACCTCCGGCGGGAACCAGTCCAGGGTCCCGCACGAGTCCGCGGAGATGAACATCCGCTCGGCGTGGCCGCGCTCGAGCAGTGCGAGCGTCGTCCGTTGCCTGTTCTCGAAGGACAGGTACATCTCGATCCCGTAGCGGTCGAGGCCGATGTAGACGCCCTTCTCGAGGAGTCGCTCGATGTAGCCGAGGTCGTCGGTGTCCCCGGTGTGGGCGATCTGCACCTTTGAGAGGTCAACGCCCTCGTCCTCGAAGATCTCGACCTGCTTGTGACCGGTGCCGCTCGCGGGATGCGAGTGGGCCATGATCGGCGCCCCGGTCTGGACGCTCGCCTTTGCCGCGGCACGATGGACCTTCTCGACGTTCTCGGTCATGCCGGGCTCGTCGGCGGCGCACTTGATGAAGGCGGCCTTGATCTCCGTGCCCTGGATGCCCCGCTCGATGTCCGCGACGAAGAGCTCGGCGATCTGCTCGGGGCTGCGGCTGTGGAAGAACGCCGGCAGGTGGTCATAGGTGTAGATGCCGGTGCAGGGCACGACCTGGAGGCCGGTCTCCTCGGACGACCCGGCGCATGAACTCGACGTCACGCCCGAGGAACATCGCGGTCGGGTCGACGATCGTGCGGACGTCGAGGTCCACTGCGCGCCGGGCGGCGGTGACCGCCTGGTCATAGCCGTCGCCCTCGACCCCGTACGGCTCCTCGTCGACGATCGTGACGCGGTTCGGCCACTGGTTCCAGACGGCCTCGTCGTGGCAGCGCAGGTGCTCGTGGATCAGCGTGAAGCCGAGCTGATCGGCGTCTACCGGCCCCTTGACGGTTTCGACGGTGGGCATGTCCTGCTGACTCTATGGCGCCGCGGACGCCTTGGCCAGCCGGCCAGCCCTAGCCCTAGCCCTTGGGCGGATTGCCGATCGAGACCAGGTCGATCACGAACACCAGCGCGGCATCCGGCGGGATGTCGGGCGGCTGACCCTCGGGGCCGTAGGCGAGTTCCGCCGGGATCGTGAGCTGCCGGCGGCCACCGACCTTCATCCCGGGGATGCCCTGCACCCAGCCGTCGATCAGGCCGCCCTGCTCCAACGGGAAGGTTGCCGGCTGGCCGGTGTCGTAGGAGGCGTCGAACTGCGTGCAGTCGTCGAAGAGCACGCCGACGTAGTCCACCGTGATCGAGTCGCCCTCCTTCGCCTCCTGGCCGTCGCCGACCTCGAGGTCCTCGACCCCGAGCTCCGTGGGCGGCTCGGTTCCGGTCACCTCGACCGCGGGCTTCTCGCCGCTGCCCTCCGCGGTGCAGTCGCCCACGCCGCCGCCGCCATCGCCGTCGTCGTCCCCGCCGGACTGGCCGATGAGGACCGCGCCGACGGCGATCGCGAGCACGACGGCGAAGCCGATCAGGATCTGGATGCGCCTGTCCACTGGCGCGGGATCCTATGCGGTCGCAACCGGTGACGGGGTTACCCAGAAAAGGGGTTGTAGTGCCCCCGGCCCGTCCATAGGCTCCGGCTTGTGAAATCGGCGCCCGCTAGGGGCAGGGCGACGGCCATCGCGGTGGTGGTGGCGGCAGGCGGCGTTGTGCTGGGCGGCTGCGGGTTCGGCGGTGCTGGACCGGCCGGTGGCGGAGGGCCTCTGAAGAAGATCAGGCTCTCGACCCCGTACAGCGTCAGCCAGACCGTGCAGAATCCCGGCACGTTCACCCCGGCCGGGCCCAACACCGTCACCGTCAAGGGCCAGATCTCCAAGGGGACGTTCTCGGCCAAGCTCCCGAACGCGGTGAACCCGACCCCGCCCAAGAAGAAGTCGGCAGGCGCGGCCGGTGGCGGCAGCGTCAAGTCCGTCAGCGGCACCTTCATCTCTCAGCTCGACGGCACCTCGAACTTCGTCAACGGAACAGGCGATTTCAAGGGCCCGCTGGTGATCGACTTCTCCAAGGGGTCCTTCGGCGTCGCCTGCCTGAGCTGGGAATCGAAGGTCAGCAACAACGGCAACACCGAAACCGGCAGCTTCATCCTGATCGGCGGCACGAAGCTGGCGGCCAGGTCCAGATTCAGCGGGACCTTCACCGGCAACAAGACGCAGGCGGGACCGGGGCAACCGTCGACCGTCAACGGAACCATCAAGCTCGCCGGCAAGGTCGGGAAGCCGACAAGGGCCATGAACGCCGACTGCAAGTCGCTCGCGGCGCAGCTCTAGCGGCAACCTCTCACGTGCGAAGCGAGCGCGGCCGTACCGCTTTCTCGCTCAGAGGACACCCATTAACACCCATTGTGGTGCTGCCCACAACGGCGTACGGTTGGACCACTCACTTCTTGGGCCTTTGAGCTTCACCGGTCTCGGCGGTGTCCGACGATCGACGGGAGCTCTTCATGAAAAGTCCATTCATCCGCCGCGGCATCATGACCCTCGTCCTTGCAGGGGCGATGCTGGGGGTCTCGGTCTCCGTTGCGAGCGCCGCCACGACCTTCAGCCCCGGCACACATGACTTCGGTAGCCGGCAGGTCGGCACGACCAGCCCCGCGCAGACCTTCACGCTCGACGTCGCTTGCAGCACAAGCGACCTGATCCCCATCTGCGTGCCCAGCTTCTTCACCCCGGGCGTGGGCGTCACCGACGAGTTCGCTCAGACCAATGACTGCGGCACTACCCTCCAGGTCAGTCCGTACACCTGCACCGTCAGCGTCACCTTCACGCCGAGCGCCGCTGGAGTGCGTACGGGAACGCTGAAGGGCTCCGCTGGGGGGCCGAGCGCGAGCCTCAGCGGGACCGGCACCACCCCCGCCGGACCTGCCTCCCCGGGCTCCGGCGGGCAGGCCGGGGCGACGGCGAAGAAGAAGTGCAAGAAGAAGAAGCGCTCGGCCGCCGCGGCGAAGAAGTGCAAGAAGAAGCGATGATGGGCGCGGCTGGTTTCGAACCAGCGACCTCTCGCGTGTGAAGCGAGCGCTCTCCCACTGAGCTACGCGCCCCGGGGCGGGCAATCATAGGCCGCGTAGGATGGGCATCGCGATGGCCGTGAGCGAAGCCGCGCCGAGCCTCACCGACGACCAGCTGGCCGAGCTCCTTGGCCTGATCAAGGGCGCCGACACCGTCGAGTTGAAGCTGACGATTCCCGACTCCGATCAGCGTTCGACCGTCCAGAGCCTGAAGCTGGACCCTCTTGACGCGTACGTCCGGCAGGTCGTGTTCTTCGACACGCCCAACCTGGATCTCGACAAGGCGGGTGTGGTGGTCCGGGCTCGCCGCAGCCAGGGCCGTGACGACGACTCGGTCGTGAAGCTCCGGCCCGTGGTGCCCGACCGCCTGTCCGCGGAGGTGCGAGCCGAGGAGGGGTTCGGCGTCGAGGTCGACGCCATGCCGGGAGGGTTCGTCTGTTCCTGCTCGTTCAAGGCCAGCCGCAAGCCGGGCAGGGTCTGGGACGCGCTTCAGGGTGAGCGCCGGATTTCCAAGCTCTTCTCGAAGGGTCAGCGCGCGTTCTACGAGGAGCACGCTCCGGCCGGGATCGAGCTCGACGACCTGGCCATGCTCGGCCCGATCCCGGTGTTCAAGCTCAAGTGCTCGCCCGAGGGCTATGACCGCAAGCTGGTGGCCGAGCTCTGGTTCTACCCGGATGGATCGCGCATCCTCGAGCTCTCGACCAAGTGCGAGCCCAAGGAGGCCTTCGACGTCGCGGCCGAGACGCGCGTCTTCCTGAGCGATCGCGGCGTCAACACATCCGGGGAGCAGCAGACCAAGACGCGCACCGCGCTGGAGTACTTCGCCGGCAACGCAGCCTGACCGGGCTCAGGTCTTCGCGCCCAGCAGCAGCCCGAGCTGGCGGGATTGGGCGACGAGGGTGCCGTCCGGCGCCCAGAGCTCACCGTCCTCCTCGAAGAACCCGTCGCGGACCAGGCGGTTCTCGAACCGGCCGAGCAGCAGCGGCCCCTCCACCGGGAGCGGCGAGCGGAAGTGGATCGTGAGGTCGAGCGTCGGGGCCGGGGCCAGCTCGCTGAGCCGGGGCCAGGGCGCCGGGAACCAGGCGTCGGCGAGTACCGCGAGCTTGAGCGCGTCGATCGGCTCCTCGTCCTCGTAGAGGCCGAGCCAGCCGCCCACCAGCCCGGAGTCCGCCCGCGTGAAGGGCGCCGAGCCGAACCGGTGCTGGAACACCATGCGCTGGACGAAGTTCGGTGTGGGGACCGAGGTGCCGCTGAGCGGCCGTCCCGGCTTCGGCGGATCGGGCGGATCGACCTTCGGCATCGGCAGCTCGTCGAAAGTCGGGCTCTCCCAAGGCTTGGAGTAGGCGGCAAGCGCGAGGCCGAGGAGCTTTCCCTCCTGCTCGAGGCGGCCGCTGACCGAGGTGAGCGAGCGGCCCGCACGCTCCACCGTCGCCGTCACCCCGACCGGTCCGGCGGCCGGAACCCTGAGGAAGTGCATCGTGACCGACCGCGCCTGCCGTTCCGGGTCGTCGACGGCCAGCTCGAGGCCCCTCATCAGGATTGCCATCACGTAGCCGCCCAGGGGGCCACGCGGCGTGTCCCAGCCCTCGGCGATCTCGCCCCGCCACGTTGCCTCGCCGGCGGGCTGGAGCGCGGTGTCCTCGGCGAAGCTCACAGGGCGCGTGACGATATGGAAGCTGCGAGGCTCTCGGCGTGACGGACTTCACGTCCTACTGGGTCGAGTCCTCGCCCGGCACCGAGTACCCCGCCCTGGCGGGCGACCTCGACTGCGACGTCGCTGTCGTCGGGGCCGGCATCGTCGGCGCCAGCGCCGCGCTGCGGCTGCAGCGCGATGGCGCCAGGGTCGCGCTGCTCGAGGCGCGACACATCGGCGCCGGGGCCACCGGCTACACGACGGCAAAGCTGAGCTCGCTGCAGGGAACGACCTACAGCAGCCTGTCGAGCAAGCACGGTGACGAGGTCGTCCGGGCCTACGCCGAGGCGAACGAGGCCGGGATCGCCCGGATCGCGGGCCTCGCCGAGGAGCTTGGCATCGACTGCGACCTCCGGCGGAAGCCGAACTTCACCTACTCCGAGTCCGAATCCGAGCGCTCGAGCCTGATCGAGGAGGCGGAGGCGGCAACGCGAGCCGGGTTGACCGCGTCGTTTGTGGCCGAGGTCGAGGAGCTGCCGTTCTCGGTGGCCGCGGCCGTGCGCTGCGAGGACCAGGCCGAGTTCCACCCGCTCAAGTACCTGTACGGGGTGGCGGCCGCCGCGGCGGATGCGGGCTGCGCCGTGCACGAGCGGACCCGGGTCGTCAAGGTTGATGGCGGCGATCCGTGCACCCTGAGAACGGAGTCCGGCGCGACCGTGACGGCGGGACACGTGGTACTCGCTACCCACTTCCCGATCAACGACCTCGGTTACTTCTCGGCCCGCGCTCACCCCGAGCGCTCCTACGCGCTGCTGGTCGAGCTCCGCGGGTCAGTTCCCCAGGGGATGTATCTGAGTAGCGACAGCCCGACCCACACGCTGCGTGCCGTCCCGACCGACAGCGGCGAGCGGCTGCTGGTCGGCGGCTATTCGCACCGCACCGGCATTGGCGGCGAGAGCGAGCGCTATCGGAAGGCGGAGGAGTGGGCGCGCGAGCGCTTCGACGTCGTCTCGGTCGAACACCGCTGGGCCACCGAGGACCACATCCCCAACGACATGCTGCCCTTCATCGGCCGGGCCGGCCCGCGAAACAGGCGGGTGCTCACGGTGACCGGCCTGCGCAAGTGGGGTCTCGCGATGGGAGCCTCGGCGGCGGAGATGGTCGCGGACGAAATCGGTGGGCGCGAGAATCCCTGGGCCCGGCACTTCGACCCGATGCGGCTGCACCCGCTGGCGGAAGGGCCGTCCCTCATGAAGCACGGAGCGGCCACCGGGGTCCACCTGGTCTGGGACCGGATCGCGAAGCGCGGGTCGGCCGATGACCTCGCGCCGGGGCAGGGGAACGTCGTAGGCGACGGGTTCGCACAGCGCGCCGTGTACCGCGACGATGCGGGGAAGCTGCACACGCTCTCCGCGCGCTGCACCCACCTCGGCTGCATCGTCCACTTCAACGACGCCGAGCGGACCTGGGACTGCCCCTGCCATGGCTCGCGCTTCGGCATCGACGGCGAGGTGCTAGAGGGGCCGGCCACCAAGCCGCTGCCCCGCCGGACGTGAGCCCGCGGCGCCACGACATGCCGCCGCTCGGGCGCGGCGACCTCGCCGATGACCCGATCAGCCAGCTCCAGAGCTGGTTCGCGGAGGCGCAGGAGTCCGTGCCGCTGCCCGATGCGATGACCCTGGCGACGGTTGACGAGCAGGGAGCGCCCGACGCCCGCATGGTCCTGCTGAAGGGGATCGACGGCGAGGGGCTCCGGTTCCACTCCAACTACGAGAGCGCAAAGGGCCGCCAGCTAGAGGCCGATCCGCGTGCCGCGGTGATCCTCTACTGGCGCGAGCAGGACCGGCAGGTGCGGGTCCGCGGCCGCGTCGAGCGACTGTCGGCGGCGGAATCAGACGAGTACTTCACAACCAGGCCGCCTGGCGGCCGGCACGCCGCGTGGGCCTCGCCCCAGTCCGAGCCCATCGAGCGCGAGGAGCTGGACCGCCGCTTCGCCGAGGCCCAGGAGCGATACCGCGACGAGGTGCCGCGCCCGGAGCACTGGGGCGGCTATCTGCTGCGGCCGGAGGGCTTCGAGTTCTGGCAGGGCCGGGAGGACCGCATGCACGACCGCTTCGCCTACACACCTGACGGTGGCGGCTGGCGGATCGAGCGCCTCGCGCCCTGATCCAAGCCGCTTGGGCGGCAGTCTGGGGAATTAGGGGGTTTCCCCCATACAACCGCCGATCGGCCGGACCTAGGGTGATCCGTGTAAGGAAATCCCGGGCGGCAGGCCCGGACTGACACGGAGGTCCCATGAACACCAGGCCACTCGCAAAGGCCGGATCGGTGCTGGCCGCAGTCTCGGCCCTGCTCGTCGTCGGTGTACCCAGTGCAAGTGCGACGCTGAGCTTCAGCCCGACCAGCCACAACTACGGCAACCAGCTGGTCGGCACGACCGGTGGGAAGACGTTCACGCTGACGGCGACCTGCGACAACGTCGTGGTCGTGTCGTGCATCTCGCCGCCCGGCGGCGTCCACACGACCAACCTGGGCACCGCCGGTACCGGCTTCGCGCTCGGCACGACGAACTGTGGAGTGGTGCTGAACGCGTCGGCGAGCTCGTCGGCGAGCTGCACCGTCGAGGTCCTCTTCACGCCCACGTCTGTCGGCGCTAAGACCGGCAGCCTCACCGCGGGTCTGGCCGCGACGGGGAACGACATCACCGCTGCCCTCAGCGGCACCGGCGTCACCTCGCTGGCGCCCGGCGGCGGCGATCAGTCCAAGGGCGGCACCCAGGGCGCGGTCGGCGGGAAGAAGAAGTGCAAGAAGAAGAAGCGCTCGGCCGCCGCGGCGAAGAAGTGCAAGAAGAAGTAGGGGGACCGCCGGCGCGGTCCGAGGGGTACCATGCCCTCGGACCGTGCTAGGCGGGGAATTAGCGGTGCCCTGCACCCGCAATCCGCTCAGCGGGGCTGAATTCCCGTCCGAGGGTCTGGCCTTTGGGGCCGGGTCTGCCGAATGAGGCGTTGACGGCCAGGTCCTGCGCAATGCCAGCCCGTGAATCAGGTCAGGTCCGGAAGGAAGCAGCCTTAAGCGTAAGCCGGCATGTGATGCAGGCAAGCCTGGCAAGAGCCGAACCCGGTGGACACGCCCGGAGGCTTCGTCTCGACGACGGGTGCACGGTCCATTTCCTTACCCCCCATTAGTGGGGTTGCGCCGGGGGGCGCGTGGCGGCAGAATCGCCGCGGGATGAAGCGCAGGCAGGCTCTATCGGTGGCAGTGGCGATTGCAGCCTTGGGGGCGATCGGCTGGGGCGCGGCGCCCGCTCAGGCGGTGCCGCAGATGACGCCGGCCAGCCATGACTTCGGGAGCGTCGCGATCGGGAACACGAGCACGCCGTTCGCGTTCACGCTGCGGCACACCTGCACCCCGCAAATGGGCTTCCCCACGTACTGCAACCCTGAGACTCCTTTCATCGCCAATCCCAACACGACGGGAGACTTCGTCGTGATCTCGGAGGACTGCCCGGCCGTGCTTCCCGGGCCGGTCTTCGTCGGGATCGAGCAGGCGTGTCTGATCAACGTCGCCTTCCGCCCGACAGCGACGGGCGCCCGCAGCGGACAGGTTCGGGGCGACAACACCGCCTTCCCGTCGGCGAACCTGACGGGTACGGGCTTGCCCGGGCCCCCAGCGGCGACGCCTAAGAAGAAGTGCAAGAAGAAGAAAAAGAAGAAGTCGGCTTCCGCGGCCAAAAAGTGCAAGAAGAAAAAGAAGAAGTAGCTCCAGCACGCACGCGCGCACGAAGAGGCATCGCCGTGGTGACGGTCGCGGCTGGATTCGCGTTGCTCACCACCGCTTCAGCGTCCGCGACCATCTCGCTGACGCCGAACCAGCATGACTTCGGCAGCCAGACGGTTGGGACGACAAGCACCCCCGCAACCTTCACCCTCACGGTGACCTGTTACCACGATGCAGCTGTGATGCCACCCAACCCGCCGATCTGCATCATGCCCGGCGGCGAACACCCCTTCACGCCCAACGTCACCGTCAGCGGCGACTTCGCAATCCGCGACAACACCTGCACCCAGCCGATGCCGGGAAACACGCCGTTCGGTACGAGTTGCACCTTCAGGGTCGTCTTTGTGCCAACAGTCGCCGGATTGCGGGAGGGCATCGTCGACGTTGGCGACCCCGTGGGCTTCGGCCGCGCTGCGGTCAGGGGTATCGGGGTCCTGCCGGCGACCGGTCCGGGGGTTGGGCCACCGACCGCAAAGAAGAAGAAGTGCAAGAAGAAGAAGCAGGCAGCCAGCGCAAAGAAGTGCAAGAGGAAGAAGTAGGGCTCGGGGACGCCAGGGCACGCGGGTAGACTCGCCGACGTGGCCGAGTCAGCCTCTCTCTACCGCCGCCACCGCCCGCAGAGCTTCTCGGAGGTGGTCGGCCAGGAACACGTCGTCCGGACCCTCTCCAACGCCGTGGAGCAGGGGAAGGTCCACCACGCCTACCTCTTCGTCGGCTCCCGCGGCACCGGCAAGACGTCGATGGCGAAGATCCTCTCCAGGAGCCTCAATTGTGTCGGTGGGCCGACGCTGGAGCCGTGCGGGAAGTGCGAGTCCTGCCTGACGATCGCCGCCGGGACGTCGCTCGACGTGATCGAGATGGACGCGGCCTCCAACCGCTCGGTGGACGACGTCCGCGAGCTCCGCGAGCGCGTCGGCCTTGCCCCCGCCGCCGGCCGCTGGAAGGTCTACATCCTCGACGAGGCGCACATGCTGACCAAGGAGGCGTGGAACGCCTTCCTGAAGACGCTCGAGGAGCCCCCGCCGAACACTGTCTTCGTGCTCGCCACGACCGAGCCGCAGAAGGTGATGGCGACGATCGTCGACCGCTGCCAGCGCTTCGACTTCCAGCGCCCTTCGCTGGAGCAGATCGCCGAAGTCGTCAAGCGGGTCGCAGCCGCCGAGGGAATCGAGGCCGAGGACGGCGCCGTTGCGCTGATCTCGCGCTCGGCGTCGGGCAGCTTCCGCGACGCCCTTGGGACCCTCGACCAGCTCGTCGCGTTCGGCGGCAGCAAGGTCGCCACCGACGACGTGGTCGAGCTGCTGGGCGCCGCCGATGCCGAGGTCCTCTTCGACACGACCGATGCGCTGGCCGCGGGTGACGCGAAGGCGACGCTCGAGGCCGTGGACCGGCTGGTGCGCTCGGGACGCGACCCGGGCCAGTTCGCGCGCGACCTGATCGCCCACCTGCGCCAGCTCCTCGTCACCCGCGCCACGGGAGAGGTCCCCGAGTCGTTCACCGTCACCGTGGCGCAGCCCGAGCGGCTGGCCGGGCAGGCGAAGGGCATCGGCGAGGCCAAGCTGATGGGTGCGATCGACGCACTCTCGAGCGGCGTCGCCAACATGCGCGAGGGGGACGATCCGCGGCTCAGCCTCGAGGTGGCGCTGCTCAAGGTGGCGCGCCCGAGCCTGGACTCCTCGAAAGAGGCGCTCCTGAGGCGGATCGAGGCCCTGGAGGCGGCGGACTCCCCGCCCCAGGCCGAATCAAGCCCCGCTCCCCGAGCCCGTCTACCGAGGATGCCGAGCCGACGGCGTCTGCCGAGCCGGCCGGGGTCACCGCCGTCGTTGCCACCGTCGCCAGCGAGCGCGTCGCCGAGCTCTGGCCGGCGGTCGTCGAGCACGTTCGCGAGTCCGGCGCCGAGGTCCTCTCGACCTACGTCCAGGGCGCGAAGGTGCTGTCCGTGGACGCCGAGCGTGCCGTGATCACCATCGGCCTGCCGCAGGGCGCCGCCTTCAACAAGCGCAAGGCGGAGGCCCAGGCCAACGTCGAGCTGATCGCCGAGTCGGTCCAAGCGATCGTGGGGGAGCGGTTCCGCCCGGTCTACGAGCTCGTGGACGGCGAGCCTGAGCCGGTGCCCGATGGCCCGGGCATCGCCCCGATGTCCGAGGAGGAGATCATCGACCTGATCAAGACGAACTTCGACGCCAGCGAGGTCGTGCCCTCGAGAGCAGGCACGCGAGGAGGGAACGGGCTGATGCCGCAACCGGACATGAACCAGATCCTGAAGCAGGCTCAGGCGATGCAGGCCGAGATGATGAAGGCGCAGGAGCAGCTCAAGAACGAGACGGTCGAGGCCAGCGCCGGGGGCGGGATGGTGAAGGTCGACCATGACCGGCGACATGCAGCTGCGCTCGATCGAGATCTCACCGGAGGCCATCGACCCCGAGGACCCCGAACTGCTCCAGGACATGGTCACCGCGGCGGTCAACGAGGCGCTGCGCTCGGCGCAGGAGCTGGCCGACTCCAAGATGGGTGGGATCACCGGCGGCCTGGGCGGTGGCGGCGGCTTCCCGGGCTGGGCGGCTAGGCGCGCCGGGCCTCGCAGCCTACGCTGGCGCCATGCACGCAGGGCCGATCAGCCGCCTGATCGCCGAGCTCTCCCGCCTGCCGGGGATCGGCCAGCGCACCGCGCAGCGGCTCGCCTTCCACATCCTCCGCGCCGACGACGACGAGGCGTTCGCGCTCTCCGACGCGATCCGCGAGGTGAAGGAGAAGGTCGGGCTCTGCGAGGTCTGCTTCAACCTGGCCGAGGGCCCGCGCTGCCGGATCTGCGAGGACACCCGCCGCGAGAGCTCCCTGATCTGCGTGGTCGAGGAGCCCGCCGACGTGATCCCGATCGAGCGGACCGGCGAGTTCCGCGGCCTCTACCACGTGCTCGGCGGGGCGCTGTCGCCGATCGACGGCATCGATCCCGAGGACCTGAAGATCGCCGAGCTGCTCGAGCGCGTCAACGGCGAGGTCAACGAGATCGTGCTCGCCACCAACCCGACCACCACCGGCGAGGCGACGGCGCTGCACATCGCCGAGGAGCTGCGCGACGGAGAGGTGACCGTCACCCGCCTCGCCAGCGGCCTGCCGGTCGGCGCGGACCTCGAGCACGCCGACGAGGTCACGCTCGGCAAGGCACTCTCGGGCCGCAGAAGCCTCAGCTAGCGCGAGGCGGCGGGTGCGGTCGTCAGGGCCGGCGCGCGGGGGGACCTCGTCGCGCTGGCGGTCCGGGCCCGTGCTGCACCAGCTCGTAGAGCAGCGAGATCGCGAGGCCGGCGCCGCCGGCGATCATCAGGATCAGCCCGACGGTCTGGATGTCGATCACGTCGGTCTCGACGGTGATCGCGTAGCGCAGGATCGCGCCGACCGCGATCAGGAATATGGCCGTGGCGATGGTCACGAGGCGTGAGCATAGACGTACCCGCGGAGGCGCCCGCAACCGCCTGGTCGGCTGGATCGGGTGCTCAGTCGACGATCGGCGCGGCCGCTGCCTCGTCCACGCCGGCCGCCGCGAGGCGCTCGCACGCCTCGGTCACCTTCTCCGTGTCCAGGTAGGCGTGGATGTAGGTCGCCTTGCCGCGCCGGAGCCGGATCCAGTGGGCGCCCTCGTTCTCGTAGGGATACTCCGTCGCTGCGGCTGGGCGCGATCCACCCATTCGACGCTGACCCACATGTCCCAGGGCCAGCCCCTCACCGCCACCTTCTTCACGTCGAACTCGAGCCTCGGGAACAGCCGGAAGACCCGCTCGAACCAGCGCTCCATCGCCTCCCTCGAGTGTCGCTCCCCGCCCATCGGCGTTGTCGCCGGGGAAGATGTGGTGGACGTCCGGGTCGGATGTCGGCCAGCGTGTCCCGCCACTCGCCGGCGCTCAGCTTGTCGAACGTCTGCCGGGCCTTTCGTCTCGCGATCGCCTTGTACATGTCGTGCCTCCTCAGGCTCGGCCGGCCGCCGGGCGCTCCAGCCCGGCGTCCGGTGGGGTCTTCGCTCAGGCCGATCCTCCAGTGCAGCCTGCGCAGCGGCTTCGGCGCCCACCAGTTCCAGCTGGCCGAGCAGCTCCATCAGCGATGGGACCAGCAGGGCGCGGATGATCGTCGCGTCGATCAGGACGGCGAGCGCGGTGCCGATGCCGTTCTGCTTGATGAAGATGATCTGCGAGGTCGCGAAGGCGCCGATCGCGATCGCGAACAGCACGGCGGCCGCGGTGACGATGCGGCCGGTTCGCTCCAGGCCGAGCGCGACGCTCTCGGAGTCGCTGGCGCCCGTTGTCGCGCGCCTCCTTGATCCGCGAGAGCAGGAAGACGCCGTAGTCGGTCGAGAGCCCGAACGCCACCGCGAACAGCAGTATCGGCATCGTCTGCTCCAGCGCCCCCTGGCTGCGGTAGTCGAGCAGCCCCTCGAGCCGGCCGTCCTGGAAGATGAAGACGAGGATCCCGAAGACGGCGCTGAGGTTGAGCACGTTCATGATCAGCTGCTTGATCGGCAGCACCACCGATCCCGTCATCAGGAACAGGACGATCAGCGTCCAGATGACGATGATCGCGAACGCCAGCGGCAGGTGTTCCTCGAGGCTCTGCTGGAAGTCCAGGAAGTCGGCCGTCGCGCCGGTGACCAGGACGGTCGTCCCCTCGGCGGCTCGATGTCGCGGACCTCGCGGACGGTCTCGCGGCTCTCGTCCTCGATGTAGGGCGCGCTCGGAGATCCCCTCGACCACCATGTCGCCGTTGGGGAGCTGCTGCGGCGGGTTGACCGCGACGACGCCCTCGGTCCGCTCGAGCTGATCGCTGACCTGCGCCACCGCCGCCGGCTCGGCGTTCGAGACCAGCACCCGGATCGGGGTGTCGCGGTTGGGCGGGAACTCCGCCCGCATCACGTCGTCCACCTGCCTGGCGCTCTCGCTCCTCGGGCAGGATCTGCGCGTCGGGGAAGGTGAACTTGATGCTGTAGGAAGGGGATCCCGAGCGCGATCAGGAGCGCCGCGCTCATCACCGCGATCCGCCCCGGGCGGCGCATGACGAAGCGCGAGAGCCGGTACCAGAAGCCGCTCCTCGGCGGGCCGGGCTCGCGCTCCTGGCGGCGCTGCAGGAACTTCGGCGACAGCGAGTTGACGCGGTTGCCGAGCAGCGCCAGCACCGCCGGCAGCACGGTCAGCGAGATCGCCGCGGCGAGGAGCGCCACGATCGAGCCGCCGAGGCCCATCGAGTAGAGGAAGCGCTGCGGGAAGACCAGCAGCGAGGCGAGCGCGGCGGCCACCGTCAGCGAGGAGAACAGGACCGTGCGCCCGGCGGTCACCATCGTCCGCTTCATCGCCTCGAGCCCGGGCCCGTCTTCGCGATCTCCTCGCGATAGCGGCGGACCATGAACAGGCTGTAGTCGATCGCCAGCCCCAGCCCAGGCCCGTGGTCAGGTTGAGGGCGAAGATCGAGATCGAGCCGAGCTCGCTGGCGACGCGGAGCAGCGAAGAAGGTGCCGACGATCGCCAGGCCGCCGACCATCAGCGGCAGCAGCGCGGCCACCAGGCTGCGGAAGAACATGAAGCGAGAGCAGGAAGAGCAGCGGGAAGGCGAGCATCTCGGCCTTGCGCAGGTCCTCCTCGACCTGCTGGTTGACCTGCTCCTGGGCGAGCGCGGAGCCGCCGACGCGAGACGCCCGGCTGCCCGCCAGCTCCTCGCTGATCCGCTCCGCGCCTCCTGCTGCTCCTTGTCCTCGGTCGGCTTCAGCGCGACCGCGAGGTAGGTCGCGTGTGCCGTCCTTGGAGAGGAAGTCGGGCGAGTCGGTCTCGAGGAAGCCGGTGACGCCGTGCACGTCGGCTCGTCGGCGGACCTGCTGGATCTCGCTCTGACCCGCTCCGCGCCCGCCGGCGGTCGCGACCGGTCGGCGTCCTCGACCAGCACGATCACGCCCGCGTCGCGGAAGCCGGCGTCCTCGAGCCGCTCCTGCGGCGATCACGCTCTCGGTCTCGGGATCGTCGGCTCCGTAGGGGTCGAGCTTGTCCGCGACGCGCCGCCGATCGCCCCGGCGACGCCGAACAGGACACCGCGACGATCACCACGCGCTTGCGGTGCCGCTGGGCCAGCCTGCGAGTGCGTCGAACATCACTTCCTCCTTCCGGATCCGGTCGCCACGGCGTCCGCGGGCCGGCGCTCTCACGTTCGAGGTCTCGAGCGGCGCGCTCGAACCAGTCGGCCAGGAAGTCGTTGAACGCGATCCCGGAGCGCGAGCGACCGTGTCGGCGGCCGGGTCCTCGCCGGCAGCGCCCGCGCTCGACCTCGCGCAGCTGGCGGCCACCTCGGCGGCCCGCGCGGCGCGCTCGCGCGCGATCTCAGCGGTGCGGGCCGGCATCGACCGACGTCCGAGAAGAAGAGCTCCAGCATGCCCTCGTCGCGCATCTCGTAGACCTCGGGCGGCCGCGCGATGCCACTCCTCGAGCGCCGCGCCGGCCCTGCGCGGTGAGCTCGTAGACGGTGCGCTGCCGCGCGCCGTGGGGGCGTCGGTCGCCCCTGATCAGCCCCTGCTTCCTCGAGCCGCTTCAGCTCGGGATAGATCTGGCCGTAGCTCGCGGCCCAGAAGTAGCGGGTGGAGTGATCGACGAGCGCCTTGATCTCGTAGCCCGACCGCGGCTCGTCGGCGAGCATCCCGACGATCACCTTTGCCGGTCGCGCTCAGCTCCATGCCGCAGATATATCAATCCGATATATCCGCGTCTGTGAGCTCGCGTCACAGGAGCCTCGCCTGTTGCTGCTTCGCTCAGCGCGGCAGCAGGCCGAGGTTCCTCTTCAGCTCCAGCACCCGCCGCGACGGCCTCGTCCAGCCGGTCGGCGGGAACGCCGCCCGACTTGGCGGCGGCCAGGATCGCCTCGCGGCCTGCTCCGCCTGGACCGGGTCGCTCGATCACGACCAGGTCGGCGCCGGCGGCGAGCGCCTGCACGGCCGCCTCGGGGGCGCCGACGCCGCCGGTGATCGCGCCCGAGGTGAGGTCGTCGGTGACCGCGACGCCCTTGAACCCGAGCTCGTCGCGCAGCAGCTCGGTCGGCGATCCCGGGGGAGAGCGCCGCCGGCGTGACCGGGTCGTAGGCGGCGTAGAAGGCGAGCGAGAGCACCGCCGCCGGGCACCTTCTGCGTCGAAGGCGGCCCGGAAGGCGAGAGGTCGCGCGCCTCGAGCGAGGCCGCGTCGAGGCTGACCGTCGCCGGGCCGTCGGCCGGGTCGCCGAGGCGCCGCCCAGCCCGGGGAAGTGCGAGGCGGCGCAGGCGAGGCCGCTCTGCCGGCAGCCCGTGACCGCCGCGGTGGTCATCGCGGCGACCAGCTCGGGGTCGTCGCCGAAGGCGCGGTCGGCGATCGGGCTGTCGAGCGTGGCGACGTCCGCGACCGGGGCCAGGTTGAGGTCGAAGCCCGCCGCCTTCATCGCCTCGCCCGTCTGCTTGCCCACGCCTGCGCTCGGCCGGGTCGCCGGGTCGCCGATCTCCACCTGGAGCTGGTCGGGCGGCAGGTCGGGGTAGCGAGCGGTAGCGCCGCCCTCCTGCTGGCCGACGATCAGCGGCGGGGTCCGCCCTCTCCCCGAGCCGGCCGGCGCTGATCCGCGCCAGCAGCCGCCCGACCCGCCCGCTCGGCCCAGTCCTCGGAGCCGACGAGCGATGCCGCCGAGCTCCGACTGCTCGAGCTGCCTCGCGGCCGCGGCGGGGTCGTCGAAGCCGGCGACCAGGACCGCGTCGGCCTTCTGCTCCAGGCTCAGCGCCCGACCAGCTTCCCTTCACCTCGGCGCGAGGCCTGGATCGCCGGCGCCTCGCTCGGACTCCTTGTTCGGACTCGCGCTGGATCAGGACCGAGGCCACCGCCGCGGCGGCGCCGACGATGATCGCGACCAGCGTGCCCGGTTGATGCGCCGGTGCCAGTGCCAGGCAGCGGCGAGACCGGCGCGATTTCGCGCAGGCTTCGGGGGCTGAGCTCGTCACCGCGTCGGCCCGGGCTCGACCAGGGCCGCTTCTCCCCGGGGACTCCTCTCGCGGCGGGCGCTCCTCCATCGCCTCGCGATCTGATTGGCGCACGGCGCCATGCTGGCAGTTCCCGTGCCTATCCTCAGGCGCGATGGCAACGGCAAGACAGCGGAGATCGTGGTGATGAAGTTCGGCGGCACCTCGGTGGCGGGCACCGAGGAGCTCAAGCGTGCCGCGAAGCGGATCGTCGCCGCGCGCGAGGACGGCCAGCACGTGGTCGCCGTGCTCTCGGCGCGCGGCAAGACCACCGACGGGCTGGTCGAGACGGCGCGCGAGATCTCCGACCGCCCCGACCCGCGCGAGATGGACATGCTGCTCTCGATCGGCGAGCGCGAGCTCTGCGCGCTCTGCGCGATGGCGATCAACGAGCTCGGCCACAAGGCGATCTCGCTGACCGGCTCGCAGGCGGGCATCGTCACCGACTCCTCGCACACGAAGGCGCGCATCATCGACGTCCGCGCCGACCGCATCCGCAACGCGCTCGAGGAGGACTCGATCGTGCTCGTCGCCGGCTTCCAGGGGGTCTCCACCGACAGCCGCGACGTGACCACGCTCGGCCGCGGCGGCTCCGACACGACCGCGGTCGCCCTCGCGGCCGCGCTGGGCGCCGAGGTCTGCGAGATCTACACCGACGTCGCCGGCGTCTTCAGCGCCGACCCCCGGATCGTGCCCGATGCGCGCAAGCTGCCCGTGGTCTCCTACGAGGAGATGCTGGAGATGGCCTCCTCGGGCGCCAAGGTGCTGCAGCTGCGCTCGGTCGAGTACGCCCGCAACCACGCCGTGCGCATCCACTGCCGCAGCTCCGCCGAGCGAGGCCGCCGGTACCCTCGTCGTCTCCGAGGCAGGAGACCATGGAACGACCCCTCGTAACAGCAGTCACCCACTCGACCGACGAGGCTCGCGTCACGCTCACCGGCGTCCGCGACGAGCCCGGCGTCGCCGGGCGCATCTTCGGCGCGCTCGCCGACGCCAACGTCAACGTCGACATGATCATCCAGAACGAGCCCGTCTCCCACGACGGCGGCGCCGACCTCTCGTTCACGGTCGAGCCCGACGACCTGGCAGGGGCGATCGACGCGATCGAGGGGCTCGGACGCGGCGATCGGGCTCGAGGCCGACGAGGAGATGGGCAAGGTCTCGATCGTCGGCGCCGGCATGCGCAGCCACCCGGGCGTCGCCGCCAAGGTCTTCCAGACCCTGGGCGAGGAGAGGATCAACATCGAGATGATCTCCACCTCGCCGATCAAGATCTCCTGCGTGATCGCGCGCCGACGAGGTCCCCGACGCGGTCAAGGCGCTGCACGAGGCCTTCGAGCTGGGCGAGGACGCGATCCAGAAGAAGAGCCGACGGGCGACCGAGCACCGCCCGACGGTCGCCTAGCTCGCTAGGCCCGTACCCTTTGGCATGGCGGAAGGCAAGTACAGAGTCGGAGTCGTTGGCGCGACCGGCGCCGTCGGCTCGACGATCCTCGAGGTGCTCGCCGAGCGGAATTCCCGGCCTCCGAGGTCGTCCCCTTCGCCTCCGAGCGCTCGTCGGGCAAGACGGTCGAGTTCAACGGCTCCGAGCTGGAGTGCCGCCCGCTGACGCCGGAGTCGATCCAGGGCCTGGACATCGCCCTCTGCTCCGCCGGCGGGAAGATCAGCGCCGAGTGGGCGCCGAAGCTGGTCGAGGCCGGCGCCGTGGTCGTCGACAACACCAGCTACTGGCGGATGGACGACGACGTGCCGCTGGTGGTCGCCGACGTCAACGACGACGCGATCGAGGGCCACAACGGCCTCGTCGCCAACCCCAACTGCACGACGATGCAGATGATGGTGGCGCTGAAGCCGATCCTCGACGCCGCCGGGCATCGAGCGGCTCGTCGTCTCCACCTACCAGTCGGTCTCGGGCACCGGCCGCGAGGCGGTCAAGGAGCTGAAGGCACAGTCAGCGCGCGATCCTCGACGGCAAGGAAGCGGAGGGCGAGGTGTTCCCCCACCAGGTCGCCTTCAACGTGCTGCCGCAGGTCGAGACAGTTCGCCGACGGCGACGACTACACGACCGAGGAGCGCAAGGTAATGCGCGAGACGCGCAAGATCCTCGATCTGCCCGAGTCGGTCGGCATCTCGGCGACCTGCGTCCGGGTGCCGGTGGTGACCGGGCACTCCGAGTCGGTGAACGTGCAGACGGAGAAGGACCTCTCGCCCGAGGATGCCGCGACCTGCTCTCCAACGCCCCGGGCCTGGTCGTGCTCGACGACCCCGGCGCCGGGATCTACCCCCTGCCGATCGCGGTCGAGGGCCGCGACGAGGTGCTGGTCGGCCGCATCCGCCGAGACCCCTCACACGAGCGCTGCCTCAACCTCTGGGTCGTCGGCGACAACCTGCGCAAGGGCGCGGCGACGAACGCCGTCCAGGTCGCCGAGCTGCTGCACCGAGCGCGACCTCGTCGCGGGTCCCCGCCGGCGCGAGCATCGCCTAGCGGCGCTTCTTCCCGCCGCGCTTCTTCTTCCTTCCCTTCCTCTTCCTCTTGCCCTTCTTCCCGCAGCGCTTCGGCGCCGGATCGGATCTTGTCGCGGACCGCGCGGCGGCCGCCCCGCCCGCAGTGGAGGATGGTGTCGGCCCGGGAGTCCCGAGCCTGGAGCACGTCCTTGCCGCCCCCGCCGTAGAGGCTGTCCGCGCCCTCGTCGCCGCGGAGCACGTCGCGGCCGCCCCGGCCGAAGATCAGGTCGTTGCCGTGGCGCCCGAGGATGAGGAAGTTCGGGCGCCGGTTGCCGCGCAGGACGTCGGCGTACTGGGTTCCCTCGAGCACCTCGTTGTCCGCGCCGATCCGGCTCGGTGAGCAGGGGCTGACCCCCCGCGCGACGGCGGTGCCGCCGATGGTGGCGTCGACCCCGTGCTGGAAGCTGAGGGCGAAGCCGGCGATGTCGCCGCTGCCGGCGTCGCCGCTGAAGCGATGCCCGTCGCACGGGGTGGAGGCGACCATCTGGTCGTTGCCGGCGGAGCCGCTGAGCACGTCGGCCCCCGGGCCGCTGATAAGCGCGTCGTCTCCGCCCGAGCCGAGCAGCGCGTCGGTGCCGCTCGGGCCCGCGAGCAGCACCTCGCTGCTCTCGCCGCCGCGCAGGGTGTCGTTGCCCTCGCCGCCGTCGAGTTGAATCACCACGGTCTCCTGGAACCCCGCAGCGATCGTGATCGCATCGTCGCCAGCCCCGGTCCAGGCGACGATGTAGCCGAGCGGCCTGCCCGGGCTGGGGCAGGTGACCGTGGTCGGCCCGGCGGCCGCGCAGCCGCTGCCGGGCAGCATCGGCGTCCCGGAGATCGACAGGCCGGTCGCGGTCGGGGCGATCAGCACCTCGTTCCCCTGGGCCGTGGCCGGGCCCTTGACCAGCAGCCCGGGATCCAGGCCCCCGTCCAGCGTGACGGTCGTCTGCGCGTTGGGCACGTCGAGCCCGCAGTCGCTGCTCGCGAACCCGATGCAGGTCTCGGTGCCGCCCAGGCCCCGCGCCGCCCCTCCGCCGCCACCGATGAACTCGTCGTCGAAGTTCGATCCGACCACGTTCTCGATCCCCTTCACGAGCTCCCGCGGATCGTCGCCATCGGGCAGCGGATGGGGCGGGTCCTCCGCCCCCCGCTCGGCGGGCAGGTTCACGCGGACCCCGTTGATTCCCGCCGCCGGGCCCGGCGGCGTGGCCGTCGCGTAGCTGACGGTGTCGTTGCCGGCGTCGCCCCAGTGGAAGTCCTGGCCGAAGTCGCCGCGGACGACGTCGTTCCCGTCACCTCCCATCAGGTCGTCGCTGCCGTGCCCGCCCGAGATGAGGTCGTTCCCGGGGCCGCCGAGCAGGTGGTCGTCCACGAGCTCGCCGTAGACCGCGTCGTCCCCTCCGCCGCCGTCGATCAGATCCGGCCCGGCCTCGCCGTGCAGTCGGTCGTCTCCCTCCTCGCCGTGGACGTCATCGAGGCCCGGCCCGGCATCGATGTCGTCGGGCCCGGGGCCTCCGAAGGCGATGTCGCGGCCGGGGCCCAGGGTCGCGACATCGATCCCGTCGCCGCCGCGGACCACGTCCTTCCCGGTCGCGGCGATCAGGCGATCGTCGGCGCCCCCGCCGTTGAGCACGTCGTCGCCGGTGGCGCCCTCGAGAAAGTCCGAGCGGTTGCCGCCGGAGAGCTTGTCGTTGTTGGCGCCGCCGGTGAGGGCGTCGGCGCCCTTGCCGCCGCTGATGCGGTCCTGTCCGCCCGCTCCGATGATCCGGTCCGCGCCCCCTCCGCCGGAGAGCCTGTCGGTCTTCCCGCCTCCGCCGACGAAGTCGTCGCCCTTGCCGCCGCGAATGCGGTCCCTTCCACCGCGGCCCCCGAGGGCGTCCTTGCCGCCACCGCCGATGACGCGGTCCTCACCGCCCGCGGCGAGCACCCGGTCGGGCCCGCCCCCGGCCCGCACGACGTCGTTGCCCTGCCCCGAGCAGATCAGGTCGCGGCGTTTGGTCCCGACGATCCGATCGCGGCCGCTTCCGGTCGCGACCACGTGGCCGCGATGCCTCTTCGTCCCCAGGCGGATCACGTCGTTGCCGGGGGTGCCCACCGCGGTGGCTCGCTTGCCCGCGCACTTCGCGCGCGGCGGCTCGCCCTCGGGTGCTCCCGCTGCCGGGGCGCCGAATGAGGCGAGGCAGACCACGAGGGCGACTGAGGTCCGGCGAGGTGCCCTCACGAGGCGATTCTACGTCGCGACTTCGCGAGGGTTGTTGCGGTCTGTATAAGCCGCGCATGGAGCTTGGGTTCAGCGAGGTCCTTCTTTTCGGCGGGGCCCTTCTGGCGGTCTCGACGGCGCTCTCGGGGCTGATGAGGGGAACGGTGCTGTCCACGGCGGTCCTCTCGGTCGCCGTCGGAATCGGACTCGCGCTCGCCGACGTGATCGAGGTCAGCGCCGGCGACCAATCGGTCATCTACCTGATCGAGCTCGCCCTGATCGTCACCCTGTTCTCCGACGGCCTCTTCGTCGAACGCGAGCTGCTGCGGGTTCACTGGAGCGCTCCCGTCCGGGCGCTGACCCTGGCGATGCCGCTGACCCTGGGCCTGTTGGCGCTGGCGGCGAAGGGCCTGTTCCCGGAGTTCTCATGGGCCGAGGCGTTCCTGCTGGCTGCGGTGCTGACCCCGACCGATCCGGTCGTGACGTCGTCGGTCGTCACCTCTCGCAGGGTGCCCGAGTCGGTCAGGCACACGCTCAACCTCGAGTCCGGCCTCAACGACGGCCTCGCGCTGCCCTTCGTCCTCTTCTTCATCGTGCTCGCCTCGCCAGGGGGCGACGCGGGCCAGGAGGCGCTGGAGCTGCTGGGCGAGGCGGGCGTGGGCGCGGTGATCGGCGTCGCCCTCGGGCTCGGAGCCGGCAGGCTGACGCACCACCTCCCCGGCGGCGGGATCGACCGCCGCTACGAGGGGATCTTCGCCCTCGGGGTCGGGCTGCTCGCCTTCGGCCTGGCCGACGTCACCTTCGGCAACGGCTTCATCGCCGCGTTCGTCTGCGGCCTCGCGCTGGCGATTGCCGAGCACGACATCGCCGACGACTTCGTGATCTTCAGCGAGAACGTCAGCACGATCCTCCAGACGCTGACGTTCTTCGTGTTCGGGGCGCTGATCGTGGCGACGGGCTACGGGGACAGCGTGCTCCTGCTCGTCGCGTTCATCCTCTTCGCGCTGCTGGTCGCGCGGCCCCTGGCGGTGTGGGTCTCCTTCATCCGCGTGGAGCTGCCCCGTCCGCATCGGTCCTTCATCGCCTGGTTCGGCCCGAAGGGGGTGGCCTCGATGCTGTTCGCCCTGTTCGTGCTGAACTCGGACGTCGGCGAGCGCAACCTCATCTTCGAGGTCGCGGCGTTCGTGGTCCTCGCCTCAATCGTCGCCCACGGCCTCACCGACACGGTCGGCGCCCGCTGGATCGACCGGCGGTCCAGCCGGAAGTCCTAGGCCGCCTCGCGGTCCAGGAGCTTCTGCTTCTCGGCCTTGAACTCGGCGACCGTGAGGACGCCCTTCTCGCGGAGCTCGCCCAGCCGCTCCAGCCGGTCGAGCCGCGCGTCCTCGGGATCGCGGTCGTCGTCGGTGAGCTCGCGCATCGCGTCACCGATGCGGCGCCCGGCCTCGGCGGACGCCCGCCGCGCCCGCGCGCGCATCTCTGCCATCCAGTCGCCCCGCTTCGCGTCCGGGAACTCCTTGCCGGTCTTGCGGATCAGCGCCTCCAGGCCGATCGCCGCCAGGGCGATCAGCACGAGGGTCAGGACCAGCTGCCGGAGCCCCGGGGGCGTCCAGATCATCAGGCTGGTGAAGACGGCGCCCACGAACACGCCCCAGATCACGCCGGGGCGACCGCGCAGAGCGGGCGCGAGGGCGTGGCGCACGTTGACCGCGCCGTCGGCAGGTGAGGCGATGAACGAGGCGACGGCGAAGACGACGCCATAGGCGATGACGCTCTTGGCGATGCTGTCGAGCAGGGTGGTGGCGATGTCCCAGGCGTGCTCGGCCGCCGGGCGCGCGGCCTCGGTCCGCGCCAGCTCGTCGACGACGAACCCCTCCGCGACGCTGCGGACGGCGATGGCGGCGAGGCCCGCCGCCACCAGCCCGATGCCGTAGCCGAGCATCACCATCCAGCGCCGGCCCCGGGCCAGGAACAGCGCCAGCCCGAACAGGGCGAACGAGCCGAGGGAGAACAGCCAGGCGGAGCCCTTGATCAGCCTGGTGATGGTCCGCGCCGTCTGGAGCTGGTCGGCCTGGGCGATCTCGAGCTCGCCGACGCTCTCCGGCAGACGGTCCTCCACCTGCTCGCCGACGCCGATCCGGTCCGCGAGCTGGAGGATCAGCACCCGCAGGTCGAGGATGACCTCGTCGTTCTCGGTGTCGACGACGTCGCTGTCCCCCTCGAGGATCCGGAGGAGCTGTGCGTGGGCGGTCCGGTTGGCGTCCTTCCAGAGAGCCTGGAACCGCTCCGTCTGGAGCGCGCGCTCGGCGATGGTGATGCCGCCCGACCGCACGCCGGCGGAGATCGGCCCGGACAGCCCCTTGACGTCGTCGGGCAGGCGCTTCTCCAGCAGCGCGGCGACGTCGACGTTCGCGTAGAGCTCGTCGACGGCGTAGTTGGCGACCGCGTCGGAGATGACCTCGTCCTCGAGCAGCTTCCCGCTGGTGTCGACCCACTCGTCGGTGTCGAGGGCCTGGCGGTCGATCCAGCTCGTGAATATCGCGAGGAAGGCGAAGACCGAGGCCGCAACGACGAGGAGGCGGATCGTGATGCGGAACCGATCCTCCGGCGGGTCCCCCGTGGGTGCCATCGCGCCGACCTTACGGTCGGGGTCGGCGGAATCGGCCCCGCGTCTCTAGCCCTGCATCTCCTCGAGCGCGCGGTCGATCGCGTCCTTCGACTCCTTCAGCCCCTCGCCGCTGAGCTCGCGGTAGCGCTTCACCGCCTGGACCTCGTTGCCCTTGGCCAGGAGGTCCTGGATCTCGGGATCGTCGATCGGATCGGGGGCCTCGCCGCCCTCGCCGCTGCCGCCCCACCAACCGCCCCCGCCCGCCGCGGACTCGCGCGGCGCGACGTCGAGGTGCTCGAAGAGCTGCTGCAGCCGGGCCTCGATCAGCGCGATGCGCTGCTTGATCTCGAGCTGCTCTCGGGCCTCGGACATCTACGCGGCGGCGGGAGCAGCGAGGCGCTCCTCGACCCACTCGGTCGAGGCGATGTGCTTGCGCATGCCGAGCTGCTTCGGCTCGAACCCGAGCGCGAGGCCGATCAGCTGCGGGAGGTGCAGTACCGCGAGGCCGAGGTCGTGGTTCACGACCTTGGCCGCCTCAGGCTGCTGCATGTCGAGGTTGAGGTGGCAGAGCGGGCAGGGCGTGACCAGGCAGTCGGCCTCGGCCTCGAGCGCGTCGATGATGTGCGTGCCGGCCTGACGCAGCGAGACCTCGCGCGCCATCGTGATGATCGGGAAGCCGCAGCACTTGCGGGCCCCGTCGTACTGGACGACCTGGCCGCCGAGCGCCTCAATCAACTTATCCAGATAGAGGTCGCGCTCCGGATGCTCCTCGTAGCCGAGCCGGTGCCGGGGGCGGAGGATGTAGCAGCCGTAGAAGGGGCCCACCTTGAGCCCCTCGAGGGGCCGCTGCACCTGCTCGCGGAGCTTGTCGAGGCCGTAGTCCTCGACCAGCACCCAGAGGAAGTTCTTGTTGGTGAAGCCCTCCTTCTCGTAGGAGAGCCCCTCCTCGCCGAGGACCTCGTTGATGTGAGCGCGGTACTCGGTGTCGGCGTCGAGCCGCTGCTGGCACTCGGACTGGGCGCCCTGGCAGGTCGAGCAGATGTTCATCATCGGCGCCCCGGTCTGCTGGGCGAGGGCGAAGGTCCTGGCGTTGAGCGTGTCCGCGAGCTCCTGGTTGTGCTCGGCGATCACGCCGGCGCCGCTGCAGTTGGCGCGGTCCAGCTCGACGAGCTCGATTCCGAGGCGCTCCGCCACCAGGGCCATGGAGCCGTGCAGCTCGGCGGTGAAGCCTCGCGACACGCAGCCCGGCCAATACGCGACCCGCATCAGACCGCCTCCTCCGCTTCGCGTCCGGGGGCGGTCACGAGGCACCGCCCTGGCTCTGGTCGGCCTCGGCACCCGGGCCGGCCTCGCGCTCGACCGCCTCGTCGGGCTCCGGCTCGATGGCGCCGGCGGGGACGGCCTCGCCCTCGGGCACCGGTGCGTCCTCCTCGGCCTCCTCGCCCTTGATGTAGAGGTTGAGCTCGATCTGGTGCTCCTCGGCGTGGGCGTAGATCTTCTTCACGCTGTCCTGCGCGCCACCTGGGAGCTTGGGGTGGACGCCGGGGATCAGCTTCGGCAGCGAGCGCATCTTCCCGGTGCGCAGGCCGCGGATCGCCGTGGGGATCGACTCGAGCAGCCCCTTGATGGCGCTCGGCCGGGGCATCAGCTTGCCCTTGATCCCGGGGGCGTAGCTCTCCTGGAGCAGCAGGGACTCGTCGAGCGTGCCCTTGCTCTCGATGATCTTCACGAACGCGTGCTCGTGGCGGTGGCCGTTGTTGACGTCGTCGATCTCGTTCTCGCCCGCCTTGCGCCGCAGGCGCATGATCTGGTCCATCGGTGCCACGCCCTTGGGACAGGCGTCGATGCAGCTGAAGCAGTGGGTGCAGTCGTAGATCCCGTGCGGGTCGTTGGCGAGGTCGTGCAGCCGCTCCTTCGTCTGGGCGTCGCGCGGGTCGCCGACGAAGCGGTAGGCCTTCGCCAGCGCGGCGGGGCCGATGAAGTCCGGGTCCGCCTCCATCGAGAGGCATGCGCTGACGCAGGCGCCGCACTGGATGCAGGCCATCGACTGGGTCACGTCGATCATCGACTCGGGCGGGACGATGTACTCGCGCTCGGGCGGGTCGCCCTCCGGCAGCAGCCACGGGGTGACGCGGCGGATCTTGGTCCAGTGCGTCGACTCCATGTCCGTGACGAGGTCCTTGACGACGGGCATGTTGCCCATCGGCTCGACCACGATCGGGGCGGTGGTTCCGTTCGTGCTCTCGCGGTTCGCCCATTCGCTCGCCTCGCCGATCTGCGTCTTGCAGGCGAGCCCGGACTGGCCGTTGATCTTCATCCCGCAGGAGCCGCAGATCGCGGCGCGGCAGGAGCAGCGCACCGCCAGCGAGCCGTCGTCGCGGTCCTTGGCCTGGAGCAGGCCGTCGAGGACCGAGAGCGTCGGATCGAGCTCGACGTCGAAGGTCTCCCAGTACGGAGGCTCGTTCGATTCCGGCTGGAAGCGCCGCACCTTGAGCGTGTACTCAGCCATCGGTCCTCACCCTACCCGTGCGGCCACGCGTTCCAGTCATCAGTACGTGCGCTCCTGCGGCTCCCACTGGGTGATCGTGACCTCGGAGTAGCTGATCTCCGGGCTGCCGTCGTCGCCGCGCTTGAGGTCGATGTGTTTCAGCCACTCCTCGTCGTTCCGCTCGGGGAAGTCGGTGCGGAACTGGGCGCCGCGGCTCTCGGTGCGGTGGATCGCGGCGACGCAGGTGGCCTCGGCGTTCTCGATCATGAACCCGAGCTCGATCGCCCCCAGCACGTCCTGGTTGAAGACCGAGCCGCGGTCGTCGATGTAGCAGGACCCAGCCTCCTCCTTGAGGCGCCGGACGGTCTCGAGCGCCGTCTCGAGCCCCTCCTTGTCGCGGAACACCGCGACGTGCTTGTCCATCGTCTCGCCGAGCTCCTTCCTGATCTCGGAGACCCGCCGGCCCGAGCCCTTCTCGCGGCCCATGATCTCGGCGATCGCGGCCTCCTCGTCCTTCAATGCCGAGTGGGGGGCATGCACGGAGCCGCGTCCCTTGGCGCGTTCGGCCGCGTCTCGGCCCGAGTGCTTGCCGAAGATCAGCGTGTCGAGCAGCGAGTTGGCACCGAGGCGGTTGCCCCCGTGGACCGAGACGCAGGCGACCTCGCCGGCCGCGTACAGCCCGGGGACGTCTGTGCGGCCGTGCACGTCGGTCTTGACGCCGCCCATCGTGTAGTGGTTGCCCGGCTTGATGTGGATCGGCTCCTTGGTGATGTCCACACCGGCGAAGTCGCGGCCCACCAGGACGATCTCGCGCAGGGCCTCGTGGATGCGCTTCCGCGGGACCACGGTGATGTCGAGCGCCACGGTCCCGTCGGGGAAGCCCCGGCCCTCGTTGATCTCGGTCTGCTCGGCGCGGCTCACCACGTCCCGGGAGGCGAGCTCCATCTTGTTCGGCGCGTACTTCTCCATGAAGCGCTCGCCATTGGCGTTCAGCAGGTGCGCCCCCTCGCCGCGCGCTCCCTCGGTGATCAGGAACCCCTTGCCCGCCAGGGTGGTCGGGTGGTACTGGATCATCTCCATGTCCATCAGCGTGGCCCCGACACGGTGGGCCATCGCGATTCCGTCGCCGGTGCAGATCAGGGCGTTGGTGGTCGGCTGCCAGACCTGCCCGTTGCCGCCGGTGGCGAGGATCACCGCCTTGGCCCCGAAGTGCTCCATCGAGCCGTCGGTGATGTTCCGGCAGATGGCGCCGACGCACTCGCCCTCGTCGTTCATCGCCAGCGCCGTGGTGAAGAACTCCTCGTAGCGCGCGACCTCGTCGGAGTACTTCATGAGCTGCTCGTAGAGGACGTGCATGATCGCCTGGCCGGTGATGTCGGCGACGTAGTAGGTGCGCGCGGCGGACGCGCCGCCGAAGGCCCGGGTCCCGAGCTCGCCCTTCTCGTTGCGGTGGAAGGTGACGCCGAGGTGCTCGAGGTGCAGCAGCTCATCCGGTGCCTCGCGGGCCATGATCTCGACCGAGTCCTGGTCGGCGAGGTAGTCCGAGCCCTTGATGGTGTCGAAGGCGTGCGACTCCCACGAGTCGTCGGGGTTGAGCGCGGCGTTGATCCCGCCCTGTGCGGCGTTCGAGTGGGAGCGCACGGGGTGGACCTTGCTGATGATCCCGACCGAGACCCCCTCCTCGGCCGCGGCCAGCGCGGCACGCTGTCCGGCGAGCCCCGCTCCGATCACAAGTACGTCGTGGTCCGGCATTCGAGGCTGATCCTATATTCGCGGCGCGCCGCGACGCCGCGCTGGCATCAGCCGCCAGTGGTGGGGCCAAGCGGGGTGGGCGGCCGCAGCGCCCGGCCGACGGCATCGAGCGTAATCATTCCCCGCAGCCGGCCGTCGGAGTCCACGGCCGCGAGGGCGCCGAGGCGGCGGAGCGCCTGGTTTCCGAGCAGGGCCTCGAGCGGCGAGTCCTCGCTGACCGAGGCCGTGCCGCTGTCGCGGGCGAGGATGTCGCCGACGGTGGCGGCCGTCTGCTCGGTCGCGGGAATCCCCTGCGCGGCCCCCTGGTCGATCAGGCCGACGAAGCGCTCGCGCTCGTCCACGACGGGGAACCAGGGGTAGCCGTACCGGAGGAAGTACTCGTCGAGCGCCCGCTCGATCGGCAGGCCCTCCGGGATCGCCACGGGCTCGCGGTCCATCACGTCGCTGACGGAGACGCCCTCGATGCTGCGGGTCAGCTCGCTCTGCGCAACTGCGCCGCGGGCCGAGCCGTTGAGAATGAAGCCGAGGAACCCGATCCAGACCGCGCTGAAGATGTCGCCGTCGATGAACAGGAAGATGGCCAGTCCGAAGAGGATGTACGCGAAGCCCCGCCCGAGGGTGGCGGCAACTCGGGTCGCCTTGGTCCGGTCGCCCGTCCGCCACCAGACGAGCGCTCGGGCGATCCGCCCCCCGTCGAGCGGGAAGGCCGGGATCAGGTTGAAGCCCAGCAGCCAGAGGTTGACGAAGGTGATCCAGCCAAGCACGGCCGCCACTTCCGAGACGGGTGCGCTCTCGTTGATGAGCATCGCCTCGGTGAAGTCGTCGACTCCGCTCAGGGCGATCCCGATCCCTCCCCCCACCAGGATGATCAGCGCGGTGACCGCGGGCCCGGCGACCGCGACCTTGAACTCGGTCCCCGGCGAGTCCGTATCCCGCTCGAGTTGCGCAATTCCACCGAACAGCCAGAGCGTGATTCCGCTGATCCCGATGCCGCGGCGGATCGCCACGACAGCGTGGCCGAGCTCGTGGAGCAGGATGGAGCCGAAGAAGAGCAATGCGCTGATGACCGCGAGGGCATAGGGCCCGAACGAGTCCTGCGGGGCGTTCGTCACGTCCTCGTAGAAACCGGACAAGCTGAAGATGATCAGAAAGAGGATCAGGAACCAGGACCAGTCCACGCTGATCCTGATCCCGCGCACGTGGAACAGCGTGATCGCGCCCGCCGGCATGCAACCGATCTTACGGCTACGCGAGTCCCTGCTCGGGGGCGGCGTCAGGCGTCGGCCCTTGCGCAGGGCGCGGGTCCCAGTGCGTGGGAGCCGCGGGGCTCTCGGGCTCCACTCCGTTCATGCCGACCGCGCGAACCTGGTCACCGCCGGAGCGCTTCGCCTCGTACATCGCGGCGTCGGCGGCCTGCCAGAGCTCGCCGAAGGAAGGGATCGGTGCCTCCGCAGTCGCCACCCCGACGCTGACGGTGAGCCGCACGTTCTTCGGGCCGTTTGAGCCGGCGATCGCCTGGCGGATGCTCTCGGCGACGGACAGGGCGTCGCCCGGCGCGGCGCCGGGCAGGAGCACCCCCAGCTCGTCCCCGCCCAGCCGCGCGACCGCATCGAGTCGCCGGGTCCAATGCTTGATCGCGGCGGCGACCTCCTGGAGGACCCGGTCCCCGAACGGATGACCGAAGGCATCGTTCAGCGCCTTGAACCCGTCGATGTCCACCGCCAGGACGCTGACCGGTGTCCCCTCGCTGTCGGCGCGGGCGCGCTCGGCCGCGAACCGTTCGTCGAGCGAGTCACGGTTCATGAGCCCGGTCAGGCTGTCGACGCTGGCGCGCTCGGCAAGCTCGTCCACCCTCCGGTAGATCGAGCTGCGCAGCTGCGACACGACCAGCCCGGCCACGATCAGCGAGGTCATCGTCACCAGCCAGCGGGTCGCCGCCTCCTCGGCCAGCACGTCCTGGGACGCAAGCAACCACGCGTATGCGACAGCGATGACCGCGACCTGGCCGAGCGCGTGGGGGAGGGAGAGGAAGTAGAACGCGTAGAGGCTGATCCAGAGGAAGAGGATCTCGTTGTCCGCCGTGCCGGCGTCGGGGCCGCCCTCGTGAGTGGCGACGGTGATCATCACGGTCCCGAACAGGGCGATTGCCGAGAGCCCGTTTTCGCTCACGTACGGGCGGCCGAGCAGCAGGATCAGCCCGCCGGTGGTTGCAATCGAGCCGACGATCAGGATCAGGCTCTCGGAGCCCTCGGCGGGGGGCGGCAGCACGACGGTCAGCAGCGCCAGCAGGCCGCCTGCGAGCAGCAGCATGCCCGCCGCGCGCACGGCGTCGGCCCGCGGGGCGGCGGGCAGGGGTTCGAGCAGGCGATTGAGCAGCGGCACGCGCTTCACCAGGCATGAATCGGATGCCGGGACTGGGCGCTTGAGCCGCGACCGTGCCTGCGCGGATAGCGTCCGGGGCCCCGCGACCGAGGAGGACCCGCATGAGTGACGCCTACGAGACGCTCCGTTACGAACAGGACGGCCACGTCACCATCCTTACCTACGCACGGCCCGAGCAGCGCAACGCGGTCAGCAGAAAGATGAACAGCGAGCTGCACGACGCCTGGCGCCGGTTCCGCGACGACCCGGACGCGTTCGTCCTGGTGACCACCGGCGAGGGGGACGCCTTCTGCGCGGGCTGGGACCTCCAGGACGCGGCCGACCTCGGCGAGGCGGGAGCACCCGACTGGGACGAGTTCAAGGTCAACATCTTCGATTCGCCGGGAGAGTGCGGGTACACCCGGCGGGTCGACGTCTTCAAGCCGGTGATCGCCGCCGTCAACGGCTGGGCCGTGGCGGCGGGGCTGGAGAACGCCCTGCTCGCCGACATCCGGATCGCGGCCGAGAACGCGGTCTTCGGTGCGCTCGAGCGGCGCTGGAACATCGTTGGCGGCGACGGTATGTGCGTCCGGCTGGCGCTCGCGGTCGGCTACGGGCGCGCGATGGAGCTGATCATCACCGGCCGGCCGGTGGAGGCGGAGGAGGCGCTCCGGATCGGGCTCGCCAACGAGGTCGTGCCCGAGGGCAAGTCGCTCGAGCGGGCGCTGGAGCTCGCGCACCAGATAGCGGAGTTGCCGCAGGGCGCGATTCGCTCCGACAAGGAGACGATGGTGCGCAACGTCGGCCGGACCTACGAGGAGCAGCTCCGGCGCGAGGCCGAGAACTGCTACTCGATGTTCGCCCGCAGCGACTCGCACGCGATCGGGGCCGGCGCCTTCAAGGAGGGCCGGACCCCGAGTGGCCCAATCACGGGCTCTAGGCCCACTCGTGGCCGCGACCGAATGCCGGCGGTAGTCTCAGGCCATGTGCAGAAACATCAGACAACTCCATAACTTCGACCCGCCGGCGACCCATGAAGAGGTCGACGACGCGTCGCTTCAGTACGTCCGCAAGATCAGCGGCTCGAACAAGCCGTCGAAGGCGAACCAGGAGGCGTTCGACCTGGCCGTCGAGGAGGTCTCTGCGGCGACGCGGAAGCTGCTCGACTCGCTGGTGACGAAGGCGCCGCCGAAGGACCGCGAGGCCGAGGCCGAGAAGCGCCGCGCCCGGTCCCTCGCCAGGTTTGCCTGAGGCTTCGACCACGGGCGGCTGCCTCTGCGGAGCGATCCGCTTCGAGCTGAGCGAGCCCGCGAAGGTCGCCGGCTACTGCCACTGCACCCGCTGCCAGGGCCGGACCGGCAGCGGCGCCTCCGCGCAGACGTACATCGACGGGAACACGTTCCGGCTGACGAAGGGCAACCGGCTCGTTCAGGCCTGGCGCCATCCCGACGGCGGCTTCGAGAAGTGCTTCTGCCGCGAGTGCGGCGCGCACCTGTTCACCCGCAACCCGGACGACCCGAGCCAGATGAGCGTGCGGATGTCCGCATTCGACGGCGACCCGGGGGTGAGGCCGGCTTTCCGCGCCTACGTCGCCTACGCCGCACCCTGGGAGCCGATTCCCGACGACGGGCTCGAGCGGTTTGACGAGGGATTGCCGAGCCGCATCCGGGAGGAGCTCTAGGCCGGCTTGGTTGCGGGCCGGTCGCCGAGCCAGTAGCGCGGGCCGGGCCCCCGCCGCGCCGCGCGGTCCTCGGGGTTCGCCAGCTTGCACTTGTCCAGTGAGAGACATCCGCACCCGATGCACTCGGTCAGGCCGGCCTTGAGCCGCTCGAGCTCCGCGATCCGGTCATCGATCCGCCCTGTCCAGGAGCCCGACAGCTTGGCCCAGTCCCTGCGCGTCGGGAGCTCGGTTCTCAGGGAGCTTCGCAAGCTCGGCGGCGATCTCCTCGAGGGTGAGACCGACCCGCTGGGCGAAGACGATGAAAGCGATCCGGCGGATCACCGCGCGGTGGTAGCGGCGGTGGCCCGAGCCCGGCGCGCTCCGACGTGATCAGGCCGCGCTCCTCGTAGAAGCGCAGGGCGGAGGAGGCGACGCCGCTGCGGCGCGAGACCTCGCCGATGGTGAGAAGTTCGTTCTGGCACTTGACTTCAAGCTTACTTGAGCTTGTATTTTTGAGATGAAAGACGATCTCCGTCTCGGAAGGGGGACCCATGACCCAGTCCACTGCCGTCAAGACACCAAGCGAGCGCATCACCGAGGAGGTGACATCCTGGCCCGGCGTGGAGGCCGGCCTCGGCCGCCGGGGCGAGTTCGGCTTCACCCTCGGTCGCCGTGCAGCTCGGCCACCTGCACGGCGATCACGCGTTCCACGGGGGTTTCCCGAAGGAGGTCTGGCACGAGCTCTACGACGCGGGGCGGATCGACTACCACCCCGTCTTCCCCGGCAAGCCGGGCTACGCCTCGCGCCGCGATCGAGACCGACGACGACGTCCGCGACGTGATCGCGATGATCCGCCTCAGCTACGACCGCGCCGTCGCCAAGGCACGGGCTGCCGGGCGACGCCGATGGGGCGTCGGCGGATCCCCCCGGGCTGTTCGCGTTGGCGCCGGAGCCGCTCCCGTTCGCGCCGTCTCTGCGAGGTCCGCGCGTTCCTGCTGCAGCGCCCCCGCGGGAACATCCTCATCTACAGCACGACACCGACTCGAGTCCGAGGCCCACACGATCCGCGGCCTCGGCGGGATCTCCCGCCATTACCTGAACCACCGGCACGAGGCGGCCTTCGCCTCGGACTGGGTCGACGCGCCGCTGTTCGTGCACGAGGCCGAGTGCGAAGTCGGTCACGCGCAACTACCAGGTGCGGGCGACCTTCTCGCGGCGCCACGTCCTCGACGAGGATTTCGAGGTGATCCCAACGCCCGGCCACACCCCGGGAGCCACGGCCTACCTCTGGGACAACGGTGAGCACCGGATGCTGTTCACCGGCGACACGATCTACCTCGACGACGGGGAGTGGGTCGCCGCGGTGCTCGACTCCAGCGATCGCGAGCAGCTACATCGAGAGCCTGGAGCTGATCCGGGGCCTCGACTTCGACGTGCTGGTCCCGTGGGCCGCTGCGGGCGGGCAGCCGCATCTTCGCTCTCGACCGATGAGGCGGACTCGCGCCGCCGGATCGACGCGATCATCGACCGCATCTGGCGAGGGGAGGCCGCATGAGCGTCTTCACCGAGTGCGAGCTCGAGTTCCTGGCCAGCAAGGGCGAGTACATGCGGACGGGCACTGCCAGCTCGCCTGGGCCGCATCGCGACGGTCGGCGCTGATGGAACGCCTCATGTGGTCCCGGTCGGGTTCCGCTACAGCGCCGCAGCACGATGCGATCGAGGTCCGCGGGCTACACGATGGTGGGGAGCAAGAAGTGGCGAGACGTGCAGAGGTTCGGACGCGCGGCGTTCGTCGTGGACGATCTGCACAGCATCCGACCCGTGGCAGCCGCGAGGCGTGGAGATCCGCGGCCGGGCCGAGGCGGTGGATGGCGACAGGCCCCTGATCCGGATCCATCCGGAGCGGATCGTCTCGTGGGGGCTGGCCTCGGGCGACAGCGCCCGAAGCGTCACGGGAGAACCCACCGCTACGAGCCCGGCGTGATCCCTGAGCCCGGCTGAGGCGCTACGCCGCGACCGCGTGGCGGTCGATGATGCGCTTGAAGTCCGTGTCGCCGGGCAGGGTGCCGAAGACCTGGCCCCAGTCGCCCGAGAGGCGGGAGGAGACGAACGCGTCGGCGACGGCCTCGTCGCCGTAGCGGACGAGGATCGAGCCCTGGAGGGCGAGGGCCATGCTCTCGACCAGGCGGCGGGCGCGGGCCTCGATGTTCGTCATGTCCTCCATCTGGGAGCGCAGCTCCTTGACGTGGGCGTCGAGGCGCGGCTCGGCGCCGGCCGCCTCGTTCACCTCGTTGAAGAACGCGTCGACCGACTCCGGGTTCTTGATCATCGCCCGCAGCACGTCCAGGCACTGGACGTTGCCCGAGCCCTCCCAGATCGAGCTCAGCGGCGCCTCTCTATATAGGCGCGGCATCCCGGACTCCTCGACGTAGCCGTTCCCGCCCAGGCACTCGAGGCACTCGACCGCGTGCTCCGGCGCCCGCTTGCAGGTCCAGTACTTGAGGACGGCGTTCGCGATCCGCTTGAAGGCCTGGGCCTCGTCGTCGCCCGCGATCGCCTCGTCGTAGGCGCGGGCCAGCCGCAGCCCCGACAGCGTCGCCGCCTCGGACTCGACCGCCAGGTCGGCCAGCACGTTCTGCATCAGCGGCTGGTCCATGAGCGTCTTGCCGAAGGTCGAGCGGTGGGAGGCGTGGTGGATCGCCTGGACGACCCCGGCGCGCATCCCGGTCGCGCTGCCGGTGGTGCAGTCGAGCCGGGTGTGGTTGACCATCTCGATGATCGTCCGCACGCCCGCGCCCTCCTCGCCGACGAGCCGCGCCCAGGCGCCGTCGAACTCGATCTCCGAGGAGGCGTTGGAGCGGTTGCCGAGCTTGTCCTTGAGGCGCTGGAGGCGGAAGTTGTTGCGCTCGCCGTCGGGTGTCCAGCGCGGGAAGAGGAAGCAGCTGATCCCGCCCTCGGCCTGCGCCAGAACCAGGAACGCGTCGCACATCGGCGCGGACATGAACCACTTGTGGCCGGTGAGCTCGTACTCGGCGCCCGGGCCGCCGCCGTTCAGCGGCCTGGCGACCGTGGTGTTGGCGCGGACGTCGGAGCCGCCCTGCTTCTCGGTCATGCCCATCCCGGCCAGCGCGCCGGGCTTCTCGGTCGCGGGCTTGTTCTCCGGGTCGTAGCCGGTCGAGAGCCACCGGGGCTCCCACTCCTCGGCCAGCTCGGGCTGGTGGCGGATCGCCGGGATCGCCGAGTAGGTCATCGAGACCGGGCAGCCGACGCCGGCCTCGGCCTGCGAGAAGCACATGAACGCCGCGGCGCGCGCGACATGGGCGCCCGGCCCGGGCTGGTTCCAGGGCAGCGAATGCAGCTCGTGCTCCACGGCCAGCCCGAGCAGCTCGTGCCAGGAGGGGTGGAAGTCGACCTCGTCCACACGGTTGCCGTAGCGGTCGTGGGTGCGCAGCTTCGGCGGGTTCTCGTTCGCGAGCCGGCCCAGCTCGTTCAAGCGCTCGGTCCCCGCCAGCTTGCCGACGGCCGAGATCCTGTCCACGGCCCAGTCGGCACCCTCGCGGTTGACCGCCTCGACCATCGCGCGGTCGGCCTCAAAGACGTTGTAGTCCCCGATCGGGGGCGCCTGGTTCGCCACCTCGTGGGTGCGCACGCCGGTGGGCCTTTCGACGGTGGCCATGGACCCATTCTGCCATCCACCGCACCCTGGACGCGCTCGGTGGGTTGTATTAGGCTCCGCCGGCAGTACGACCCGAGGGAGGGACCCGATGAGAAGCAGAGCCCGTGCAGCACTCGCAGCCATGACCCTGGCGATCGCGGCGATCGGGCTGCACGGCGACGCCCGCCTGGGCAGCCGTGATCACGCCGAACACGACCGCGGACGAGTTCAACACCGGCGCGTCGTGCTCATTGCGCGAGGCGATCCAGGCGGCTAACACGGATGCCGCCTTCGGCGGCTGCCCGGCGGGATCGGGCGCGGACTCGATTCCGCTCCCCGCCGGGACCTACACGCTCTCCCTCCCGGCCGCCGGCACCCCGGACGCCAACACCGGGGGCGATCTCGACATCGCCGACGGCAGCACCATCTCGATCTTTCCTGCTGGCTCCGGACCGGTGGTCCTCGACGGCGGCGGCATCGACCGCGTCCTTCACAACGTCGGCGCCGCGAGCAACCTCATCCTTTCGCGGCTCACCGTGCGCAACGGGCGCACCGCAGGGTCGGGGGCGGGAATCCAGAACAACGGTGTCCTCACCCTCACGGACTCCACCGTGACCGGAAACACCTCGACGGGGAGCTTCGGCGGCGGCATTGCAAGCTCCGGCGCCGCAGCGATCACCAACGTGACCGTGTCCGGCAATCGCGCCGACACCAGCGACAGCGGCGGCATCGACCAGGACAGCACCGCGCTGATGACGTTGAATCACGTCACCGTCACGGGCAACTCGAGCAGGAACGGGGGCGGCTTCCACCGCGAGGAGGGGCCGCTCACCATCAGCAACACGATCATCGCCGGGAACACGGACGTGAACGCGGCGGACTCCTCCGACACCGATTGCTCCGCCGGGTTCATCTCCGTCGGTAACAACCTGATCGGCGACCCGACGGGCTGCGACTTCGTGGCGGGCCCCGGCGACAAGGCCGCGGCGCCAACCCGCTGCTCGGCCCCCTCGCCGACAACGGCGGGCCGACCTCGACCCACGCGCTGCTGCCCGGCAGCCCGGCCCTCGACGGCGCGGGAGCCGGGCGCCGACCCCGGCCGATCAGCGCGGCGCTCCGCGGAGCAGCCGACATCGGCGCCTACGAGTTGGCGCGTCTGCGCAAGGCGTGATCGTCAACCGCGTCGGCACGGCCGGCAAGGACAAGCTCGTGGGCACGCACGGGCGCCGACGGCATCCTCGGCCTCGCCGGCAAGGACACGCTTATGGGCATGGCGCGCCAAGGACGGCCTCTGCGGCGGCAACGGCAAGGACACGCTCAAGGGCGGCAAGGGCAACGACAAGCTCCTCGGCGGAAGGGCAAGGACAAGCTCAAGGGCAACGCCGGCAAGGACCGGCTGCTGGGCAGGGCGGTGCCGACCTGCTCGTCGGCGGCGCCAAGAAGGACAAGTGCAAGGGGGGCGCGGGCCGCGACGTGGAGCGCAAGTGCTGACGCTGGCTCCGCGCGCCTCGCGGTAGGGTCAGGCCCCCCGTTCCGGCGGGGGGCCATGGCGAAGATCAAAGTCAAGAACCCGATCGTCGAGCTCGACGGCGACGAGATGACCCGGATCATCTGGGCCTTCATCAAGGAGCAGCTGATCCTGCCCTATCTCGACATCGAGCTCGTGTACTTCGACCTCGGGATCGAGAGCCGCGACGCGACCCAGCGACCAGATCACGGTCGACGCGGCGAACGCGATCAAGAAGCACGGCGTCGGCGTCAAGTGCGCGACGATCACCCCGGACGAGGCCCGGGTCAAGGAGTTCGGCCTCAAGGAGATGTACCGCTCGCCCAACGGGACGATCCGGAACATCCTCGGCGGCGTCATCTTCCGCGAGCCGATCGTGATCTCGAACGTCCCCCGGCTGGTGCCGGGCTGGACCAAGCCGATCATCATCGGCCGTCACGCCTTCGGCGACCAGTACCGCGCGACCGACACGCTGGTCCCGGCCGGCGGCGGCAAGCTGACGCTCAGCTTCCAGCCGAACGACTCCTCGAGAGCCCGATCGAGCTCGACGTCTACGACTTCCCGCGCGGTGAGGTGCGGCGGAGGCGGGATCGCGATGGCGATGTACAACCTCGACGCGTCGATCCGCGACTTCGCCCGCGCCTCGTTCCGCTACGGCCTCGAGCGCGAGTTCCCGGTCTACATGTCGACCAAGAACACGATCCTGAAGACCTACGACGGGCGCTTCAAGGACCTGTTCCAGGAGATCTTCGACGCCGAGTTCAAGTCCGACTTCGAGGCCAAGGGCCTGACCTACGAGCACCGCCTGATCGACGACATGGTCGCCGCGGCGCTGAAGTGGGAGGGCGGTTACGTCTGGGCCTGCAAGAACTACGACGGTGACGTCCAGTCCGACACCGTCGCCCAGGGCTTCGGCTCACTGGGGCTGATGACGAGCGTGCTGATGACTCCCGACGGCAAGACGGTCGAGGCCGAGGCGGCCCACGGCACCGTCACCCGCCACTACCGCCAGCACCAGCAGGGCAAGAAGACTTCGACCAACCCGATCGCCTCGATCTTCGCCTGGACCCGCGGCCTCGCCGCGCGCGGCCGGATGGACGACACGCCCGAGGTCTCGCAGTTCGCCGAGACGCTGGAGCGGGTGTGTGTGGAAACGGTCGAGAGCGGCAAGATGACCAAGGACCTGGCCCTGCTGATCGGCCCCGACCAGGAGTTCCTCACCACCGAGGAGTTCCTGGCCTCGATCGACGAAAACCTTCAGAAGGAGATGAAGTGACCTCACCCGTGAGAACGCCGTCAACGTCACCGTCACCGGCGCCGCCGGCCAGATCGGCTACGCCATCCTCTTCCGCGTCGCCGCCGGCGAGATGCTCGGCCCCGACACCAGGGTCCACCTGCACCTGCTCGAGATCCCCGATGCGGTCAAGGCCGCCGAGGGCACCGCGATGGAGCTCGACGACTGCGCCTTCCCGCTGCTGGAGGGCATCGAGATCTACGACGACCCCAAGCAGGCGTTCGACGGCTGCCAGGTCGGCCTGCTGATCGGCGCCCGCCCGCGCGGGAAGGGGATGGAGCGCTCGGACCTGCTCGAGGCGAACGGCGGCATCTTCAAGCCGCAGGGCGAGGCGATCAACGCCGGCGCGGCCGACGACGTGAAGATCCTCGTGGTCGGCAACCCGGCCAACACCAACTGCCTGATCGCGATGAACAACGCGCCCGACGTCCCCGACGAGCGCTTCAACGCGATGGTCCGCCTGGATCACAACCGCGCGATGGCGCAGCTCTCGAAGAAGTTCGAGCGCCGGGTCTCGAGTCGATCAAGAAGATGAGCGTCTGGGGCAACCACTCCCCGACCAGTACCCCGACCTGACCCACTGCGAGGTCGACGGGAGTCGCCTGGGACGCGTCGGCGACGAGAAGTGGATCGCCGACGAGTACATCCCCAGGGTGGGCAAGCGCGGAGCGGAGATCATCGACGCCCGCGGCGCCTCGTCCGCGGCCTCCGCCGCCAGCGCCGCGATCGACCACGTTCACGACTGGGTGCTCGGCACGCCTGACGGCGACTGGGTCTCGATGGCCGTTCCCTCCGACGGCTCCTACGACGTCGACGAGGGCCTCATCTCAGGCTTCCCGTGCACCTGCAAGGACGGGGATACTCGATCGTCGAGGGCCTCGAGATCGACGACTTCTCCCGCGAGCGGATCGACGCCACCGTCGCCGAGCTCAAGGAGGAGCGCGACGCGGTCAAGGACCTGATTTAGGTCCAGCTTTAGGTTCCCGCGGGGGCGCCGGGCTACAGTCGGTGGCGATGGAAGCCCACCGATACCCGGAGGTCCCCGAACGCGACGTCGAGCCGATTCACCCCGGCTCCGGCCGCGACCAACGCCTGCTGAAGCGCATCGGCGGCATCGCCGTGGCCGCCGGCCTGCTGCTGGTCAAGTTCGGGGCGAAGCTGAAGGTCGTCCTGCTCGCGCTGCCGAAGCTGAAGCTGTTCACGACCTCGGCGTCGATGCTGGTCTCGATCGCGGCCTACCAGCTGATCTTCGGCTGGCCGTTCGCAGTCGGCTTCGTGCTGCTCCTGCTGCTGCACGAGCTTGGCCACGTGATCCAGCTCCGCCGCGAGGGGATCGAGGCCTCCGCGCCGATGTTCATCCCCTTCCTCGGCGCGGTGATCGCCGCCAAGTCGATGGGCAAGGACGCGGCGGCCGAGGCCAGGGTGGGGCTGGCCGGGCCGATTCTCGGCACGCTCGCGACGCTCATCCCGCTCGGCATCTGGCTCGCCACCGGGGAGGACTTCTGGCGGGCGCTCGCCTACATCGGCTTCTTCCTGAACCTCTTCAACCTGCTGCCGGTGGTGCCGCTCGACGGCGGCAGGGCGATGGCCGCGCTCTCGCCCTGGGTCTGGTTCGCGGGCTTCGCCGGCCTCGTCGTGCTCACCGTCTTCTTCCCGAACCCGATCCTGCTGCTGGTGCTCCTGTTCGGGGCCTCGAGAGCTGGCGCCGCTGGAAGGCGCGCAAGAGCCCGGAGTCGCAGGCCTTCCACGACATCCCGACCCGGACGCGGGTCTACGTCGCGGTCACCTACCTCGCTGCTGGCGGCGCTGCTGGCGGTCGGCGTCGCGGAGACGTACTTCGAGCGCGACCTCAGCGACGTCTAGGCGGGGTGGTAGCCCTTGCCCTTCTTCTTGATCCGGCCGTCCTTCTCCAGCTCGGGCAGCACCCGGTAGAGGTAGTTCGGCGCCTTCAGCTTCATCTTGCGCGAGAGGTCCGAGGCGTTGATGCCCGGGCTCTGGGTGATGAACTTGACGGCCTGGTCGGCGCGGGTGCCGCCGCGGCGGCCGCGCGCCGGCGCGTTCCGCCGCCCGAGCCCTCGGGCCGGCCGGGGCCGCGCTTGCGGCCGGTCAGCCCGGAGATCGCGCTCTCGATCTGGCGCAGCTCCTGCTGCAGCTCTGTGCGACGCTCTTCCAGCAGCGCTCGCGCTCTGTCAACTGTGTCGGGCATGTATCTGTGTCCTTTCCCTGCTCTTGTAGTGAGTCTGAGGTCACAACCACTGTAACCGTTACATGACCGCGAATCACAGTGTGACTAATGAATGATTCGAATCAGTGGTGTGTCATCGCCCGGGTCCTGCTGCCCGCCGGGCGCGATCTGCTGAGCAGCGCTACGAGTTGCGCGAGGGCGGGCTCGATGCCGGTCGCGAGGAGCTGCTCGAACTGGCTCCGGGGCCTCGGCGCTTGATCGCCGATCCCTCGGTTCCGGATCGACGGCGAGCTGCTGGACACCGGCGGGAGCAGCTCAAGGTCGTCTCCAACTTCGCCGTCGGCCACGACAACGTCGACCTCGACGCCTGCCGCGAGCGCGGGGTCGTCGTCACCAACACCCCGGGGGTGCTGACCGAGGCGACCGCGGAGCTGGCCCTGGCGCTGACGTTGGCCGCCTGCCGCCGGATGAGCGACGCCGAGCGCGACCTGCGCCAGGGCCGCTGGCGGGGCTGGGACCCGGCGGCCTACCTCGGGCTCGAGCTGCGGGAGGCGACGGTCGGCGTGATCGGCCTGGGCCGCATCGGTGGCCGCTACGCGGAGCTGGCCCACGCGCTCGGCGCCGAGGTCGTCTACACGGCTCGTTCCGCGAAGCCGGACGCCGAGCGCGATCTCGCCGCGCGCCGGATGGAGCTCCCCGAGCTGCTGGACGGCGCCGACGTCGTCAGCGTGCACGCGCCCGGCGGGCCCGGAGACACACCACCTGATCGGAGCGGCCGGAGCTCGACGCGATCGGACCCGCGGGCGTCCTGGTCAACACCTCCCGCGGGTCCCTGGTGGACGAAGCGCGCCCTCGCGGCGGCCCTTCGCGATGGACGGCTCGGCGCGGCGGGCTCGACGTCTACGAGAACGAGCCCCAGGTGCACCCGGACCTGCTCGAGGCGCCGAACTGCGTGCTCCTGCCCGCACATCGGCTCGGCCACGACGAAGTCGCGCGAGGGGATGGCCCGGCTGGCCGCCGAGAACGCGATCGCGGTGCTGGAGGGGGAGGAGCCGGCTAGCCGGGTTGCGTAGCGCCGCGACTTCGTAGCCTCGGCCTTCCGGTCCTGCGCGGCAGAGTCCGGAAGACCACGTCCCAGAGCGGCGAGGAGACGCCGAAGCCGTAGTGGTGGTCCTGGAAGTGGTGGCGCATGTGCTGCTCGCGCAGCTTGCGGCCTAGGTCCGTCCTCGGCGTGTGGTGATGCACGTGGTAGTGGGTGTAGTCGTAGACCAGGTAGCCCGCGATGAACCCGGAGAAGATCGGGAACGCGTGGGGGGTCCCGAAGATCAGCACGAAGAGCCCGAGGAACAGGGCCGCGAGCGGAATCGCCGCGGCCGGAGGCATCACCAGCCGCATCGCGTCGTTCGGATGGTCGTGATGGACGCCGTGGATCATGAAGTGGAGCCGGTCGCCGCCGCGGAACTTCGGCTTCCAGTGGAAGACGAGGCGGTGGAGCCAGTACTCGGTCGGGGTCCAGATCACGAGTCCGGCGCCGAACAGCAGAGCGGCGGTCCCGCCGGAGAGGCCGCGGTCGATCCCGAGCCAGATCCCGCCGGCCACCACCGGGCCGAAGACGATCGCCGGCAGCGCCGGATGGACCCGGGTGAAGAAGTCAAGGAACCGGCTCTCGAACATCGGCGGAGACGCCGCGAGCTGATTTGTCCGCTCCTTGGACACAACTTCATGGTAACCCTGAGATGAAGAGCAGCGCCATTTGCGGAAACGCCCATCCCAGGCACGGTTTAGGCGTGGCATGATGGCTGCGCGTCGCGGATGAACGAGAGCCGGGACGGCAATCTAGACGCAGCGGGCGCAGGGCCCGCTGGCAGACCTGTAGAGAGGAGACGGACCTTGGCCGAGAGTCGAGCGCGCGCTGGTGCCCGCACCTGCGATCAGTGTTTCTTTCGACAGCGAAACCTCTGCGCGCTCGGGATCAACGAGCCGTGCCCGACCTTCCGGTCCGACAGCCCGGCCGGGCTGGTGCCCCCGGTGCAGCCCTCCCTGCTCGCCGCCGCCCACCCGCAGTACCTGAGCAGCGAAGCCCGAACCGCTTGAAGCTAGAGTCTCCGCGGGGCACGCGATGAGACTCGAACTTCATTGAGAGTCACGATCCTCGGCAAGTCGCCCTCCTGGCAGGACGCCGGGGGCGCTTGCAGCGGATATCTGGTGCGGGCGGAGGAGACCAGCCTCCTCGTCGACTGCGGCAACGGAGTCTTCGGCAAGCTGCGCGAGCACATCGACTACGTCGATCTCGACGCCGCGGTGATCTCCCACCTACACGCCGATCACTGGCTCGACCTGGTCCCCTACTCCTACGCCCTCACCTACGCCCCCAAGCAGCAGCCCGTACCCGTCCACACCTGGCCCGGGACCGACTCGCCCGCCCGCCCGCGCCTGATCGCCCCGCCCGACTCCATCAAGACCTTCAGGCAGGTGGTCGGCGCCTGGGGCAACGAGGACCTGATCGAGAACGCCTTCGAGATCGAGGAGTACAAGCCGGGGGACACGGTGACCGTCGGCCCCATCGAGGTCGGATTCCACCCGGTGCCCCATTTCATCGACACGCACGCCATCTCCCTGCAAAGCGCCGGCAGCCGGGTCGTCTTCGGAGCGGACTCCCGCCCCGGCGAGGAGCTGGTGGAGACCGCCCGCGACGCGGACCTGCTGCTGGTGGAGGGGACGTTGCCGCGCCCTGAGCGCACCGGCGTCCGCGGCCACATGACGCCGGAGGAGGCGGGCGCCCACGCCAAGGCGGCGGGGGTGAAGCGCGTCGTCATCACCCATATCTCGGAGGACCTGGGCACCGAGTGGGCCCGCGAGGAGGCGGAGCGCGGCTTCGGCGGGCCGGTCGAGATCGCCCGCGAGGGCGCCACGTACGAGGTGTGAGGCTGAGCCGGGCTACGCTTTCAGGAGATGACCAAGCCACCGCAGAGAGATCCGTTCGCCGATTTCGCGCGCATGCGCCGCGAGATGGACGAGCTCCTGGGCGACTTCTGGGACCAGGCCGGCTACCGCACCGCACGCAGCCAGCCCGGGGCGTTCGCTCCCGCGCGTGGACGTCTACTACTGCGGCGAGGACCGCCCGGAGAAGGCGATCGTCAAGGCGGAGATCCCCGGGGTCGACATCGACGCAGTCCAGATCGAGGTGCGCGGCCGCGCGCTGATCATCACGGGCGAGCGCCCCGTCCGCGAGACCGAGGGCCGGACCTACCAGAGGGTCGAGCTTGCCTCGGGCCCCTTCAGGCGGATCGTCGAGCTGTCGACGGACGTCAAGGCCGACGAGGCTCAGGCCACCTACGAGGACGGGATCCTGCGGGTCGAGCTGCCGGTGCGGGCGCCGGAGAACGCGCGCCAGGTCCCGATCGAGCGCGCTGAGTAGAGCGCGGCAGAAGAAGGAGGCCACCCGATGGCCGAGATGAAGACAGACGTAGAGACTCCCGAGGCCGATTTCGAGACCCCTGAGATCGAGGTCGTCGAGATCCCGGACGTCGATGACGCGATCCGGGCGCAGGAGCCCCTGCCCGACGCGCTGCCTGTCCTCCCGCTCCGCGAGACCGCCACCTTCCCGGACACGCTGACGCCGCTGGCCGTGGGCCAGGAGCGGTCGGTCAAGCTCGTCAACGACGTCCTCCAGGGCAACCGGATGCTGGCGATGGTCGCCTCCAAGGACCCCGCCAATGACACGCCGGGGCCCAAGGACCTCTACGACGTCGGCGTCGCAGGAGCGGTGGCGCGGATGATGCGGATGCCCGACGGCACGCTTCGGATCCTGGTCCAGGGCGGTGAGCGGATCAAGCTCGTCGACTACGTCTCCGAGGACCCCTACCTGGTGGCGCGGATCCAGCCGCTGCCCGACGTGCTCGAGCCCTCACCCGAGCTCGAGGCGCTCACCCGCAACGTCCAGAACACCTTCAGCGAGATCATCGAGCAGATCCCCTACCTGCCCGAGGAGCTGCAGCTCGCCGTCGCGAACTTCGACGAACCCTCCGCGCTCGGCCATCTGATCGCCGGGGCGCTGCGCATCTCGGTGGAGGAGAAGCAGGAGCTGCTCGAACAGGTGAACGTATCCAAGCGGCTGCGCCGCCTCTCGGAGATCCTGACCAGGGAGCTGGAGGTCGTGAGGCTGGGGACGAAGATCCAGTCCCAGGTCGAGTCGGAGATCGACAAGGGCCAGCGCGAGTATTTCCTGCGCCAGCAGATGAAGGCGATCCAGGACGAGCTCGGCGAGGGGGACGAGCAGCAGGCCGAGATCAACGAGCTGCGCGAGAGGGTCGAGCAGGCGAAGCTGCCCGAGGAGGCGCAGAAGGCGGCCGAGCGCGAGCTCGGCCGGCTCGAGAAGCTGCCCCCGGCCGCCGCCGAGTACGGGGTCATCCGCAGCTACCTCGAGTGGATCCTCGATCTGCCCTGGAACGAGGAGACCGAGGACGACCTCGACATCTCACATGCGCGCGAGGTCCTCGACGAGGACCACTACGACCTCGAGGAGGTCAAGGACCGCATCCTCGAGTACCTCGCCGTCCGCAAGCTGAACCCGGAGTCGCCCGGGCCGATCCTCTGCTTCGTGGGGCCGCCCGGCGTCGGCAAGACCAGCCTCGGCAAGTCCATCGCCCGGGCGCTCGGCCGCAAGTTCGAGCGGATCTCGGTCGGCGGCGTGCGCGACGAGGCCGAGATCCGCGGCCACCGCCGCACCTACATCGGCGCGATGCCCGGCACGATCATCCGCGCGCTGCGCGACGCGGGCACCCGCAATCCGGTGTTCATGATCGACGAGATCGACAAGATGGGCGCCGACTTCCGCGGCGACCCGGCGAGCGCGATGCTGGAGGTCCTCGACCCCGCCCAGAACTCGAGCTTCCGCGATCACTACCTCGACCTGCCGTTCGACCTCTCGGACGTGCTGTTCATCGCGACGGCGAACATCCTGGACCCGATCCCCGGCCCGCTCCAGGACCGGATGGAGACGATCCAGCTCGCCGGCTACACGGTCGACGAGAAGCTCCACATCGCCAAGCAGTACCTGGTGCCGCGCCAGCTCGCTGCCAACGGCCTCAAGGCCTCTCAGGTCGAGTTCGCCGACGCCGCGGTCAGGGCGACCATCGAGGAGTACACGCGCGAGGCCGGCGTTCGCAACCTCGAGCGCCAGATCGGGACCGTGCTGCGCAAGATCGCCCGCCAGGTCGCCGAGGGGAACGGTCGACGGCAAGATCGCATGTCTCGGCCAAGAGGGCGCGCGAGCTCCTGGGCAAGCAGAAGTTCTTCAGCGAGTCGCGCCGCCGCACCGAGGTGCCGGGTGTCGCGACGGGCCTCGCCTGGACGCCGGTCGGCGGCGAGGTCCTGTTCATCGAGGCGACCGCCGTGCCCGGCTCGGGCAAGCTCACGATCACCGGGCAGCTCGGCGACGTGATGAAGGAGTCCGCGCAGGCCGCGCTCTCCTACGTCCGGGGCCACTACTCGGTGCTCGCGCCGGCGCTGCCCGAGAACTGGTTCGCCGAGCACGACATCCACATCCACGTGCCCGCGGGGGCGGTTCCCAAGGACGGTCCGTCCGCCGGTGTGGCGATGGCGACCGCGCTCGCGTCGCTGGTCAGCGGCCGGCCCGTTCGCAACGAGGTCGCGATGACGGGTGAGATCACGCTCACCGGCCAGGTCCTGCCCGTGGGCGGGATCAAGGAGAAGGTGCTCGCCGCCCAGCGCGCCAAGATGAAGGAGGTGATCCTTCCCGACCGCAACGAGGCGGACGTGGAGGAGATCCCCGACCACGAGCGCGGCGGGCTCGAGTTCCACTACGTCGAGGAGATCGGGCAGGCGCTGGCTGTCGCTCGAGCGACTGCTGAGCTTCCGAGGGCAAGGCCGTAGCGCAAGGTGCCCGCCTAGCCGCGACTTAGCCGACGGGGGTTCGGCGCGCGAGGAGCGGGTATATCCTGGCCTGACTGTTGACCCGAGACCGAGGAGAGCGATAGCCAATGGGGCAAAGCAGAAGCGCTAAGGCCGGAGACACGGCCAAGTCGGTCGCCTCGAACCCCTACGTGCGACGCCTGCTCGAGGACGAAGAGCTTCGTCAGAACATCCGCGTGGCGTTCGAGGCAGCCAGGGACGCATACGCGCGCATGTCGAACGGCAAGGGGCCCGCGAAGGCGATCCTGGACGACAAGAAGGTCCACCGCGACCTGAGCCAGGCGGCCGAGTCGTTCAAGGACGCAGCGGACGCGATCCGCGGCAGGCGCAGCGGCGGAGGCTTCGGCCTCGGCAAGGCGCTGCTGGTCGGGATCGTGGGCGCCGCCCTGATCCTGATCCTGAGCGAGGACGCCCGCAACGCCGTGCTGGACAGGCTGTTCGGCGCCGAGGAGGAGTTCGAGTACACCTCGACCACCACCCCGGCCCAGGAGACCGTGCCGACCTCCTAGGAGGACGGCGATCCAAGAGCTTCGAGGGCGGCCGATGGCCGCCCTCGTTGTTCTGGGCGCCGGTTCTGGCCGCCCTCGATAGCTTTCAGCCATGGCGAGCGTCCACCTACTGATCCCGGCCCAGCGCTACATCTTCACCGTCGAGGACGGTGAGCCGCAGCCTGTGCCGGTGAAGAGCTCCGCCGATGGCTTCAAGCGCTACAAGGAGATTCAGGCCGAGGGGAAGGCGGTCGGGATGGTCGCGTTCCCCAACACGGTCCTGGTCCGGGGCGAGCGGGACTACCTCGTCGATCCCGGGCTGATCATGCAGGGGAACGCCCTGCTCGGGGCGATGCAGGAGCTCGGGGTCGACCCGAACGAGGTCAAGGACGTGATCCTGACCCATCTGCACTTCGACCATGCCGAGGGGCTGGCGGCCTGGCCGATGCGCCGGACCTGGGTCCACAAGATCGAGACCGAGGCGCCCTACGCCCAGATCGTCGCCGGCCAGCTGGAGAACGCGAACCTCGAGGTCGTCGACGGGGAGGAGGGGGAGATCGAGCCCGGCCTGCGCTGGATCCTCACCCCGGGCCACTGCGACGGGCTGATCACCCTGCTCGTGGACACCGACGACGGCCTGGTGGCGATCCCCTCGGACTGCGTCGGGCCGCTGCCCGAGTACTTCGACGAGATGGACCTGCCCGAGGACTTCGGCCCCGAGCGGGAGCAGCTGCTCGAGCAGTGGAAGCGGATCCGCGAGCTCGACCCCGCGGTCGTGATCCCCGGGCACAACCCGCCCGTGCATCTAGCTGACGAGTCGTCCAGTTACCGAGTACTGGGCTTGCATGGGGGGTCAGGGAGTGCTGGACTGCTCGCATGCGGGCATGGACGACCGCTGAGTTCCGCGTGATCGTGTTTCTGGCGCTGCTGCTGATCGCCGGGGGCGTGTCCCTGCTGATCAGCGCCGCCACCTCGCCGGGCTGACCGTCCACGGGATCTCGAGGCGGCGAGGTCCTTCCCACGGAGTCCCTACAGTGGGGGCGATGGAGGCTACGCAGACCCCCCAGACCCGGGAGCTCAGCGGCGAGAAGGCGTCGCGCATCGTCGAGGCGATGCGCTCGAGCGTCGCCCGCCGCGGCATCTCGGGCTCGACCTTCGAGCACGTCGCCCGCGAGGCCGGCGTCAGCCGGGGGCTGCTCCACTACTACTTCGGCACCAAGGAGGCCCTGCTGGTCGAGGTCGTCCGCCGCGACACCGAGCACCGGATCACGCGGCTTGACGAGCCGCTGGGCGGAGCCGGCAGCGCCGACGAGCTCCTCGCCGTGCTGGTTGCGGACCTCCAGGACTCGATCCAGAACGAGCCCGGCTTCTGGGTGCTGCTGTTCGACCTCTTCACCGCGGGACGGCGCAACCCGGAGATCCGCAAGGAGGTCGGCGAGCTCTTCAAGCGGACCCGCGATCACGTCTCGGACATCCTTCGAGCGAAGGAGCGGGAGGGCGTGATCGCGTTGCGTTACGACTCAGACGCCGTCGTCGGTTTCCTCTTCGCGCTCGCCGATGGGATCGCGCTGCAGATGCTCTCGGACCCCGATCGCGATCACGCGCCCGCGATCGAGGCCGCGACCGCGGCCGCCCGTCATCTGCTGACCGCGGACTGACACCCCCAGCCGATGGGGGCGCCGTGAGCGAACTCACAGTGCTCGGCTACCCGATTTCACATACTGCCTGTATGGAGAAACTGGCTGGTCGGCCAAGCTTCTGGAGACCCTCGACGTGAGGGTCTTCATGGTCAAGCTCTCGCAGTTCCTGACCCGGCGGCGCTGGTGGGTAGTCGCCGCGTGGGTCCTGGTCGTCGCGGTCTCGCTGCCGCTCGCGGCTCGGCAGACAGAGGACCTGAGCGGCGGCGGCTTCGACGTGCCCGGCAGCCAGTCGGAGGCCGTCGAGCAGGCCGTCATGCAGAGCTTCGACACCTCCGACGTCGGCCGGATCGCAATCGTGCTCGAGCCCGAGCCCGGCGCGACCGTGGAGCAGAGGTCCGCGGCCGTCAAGCGGGCGACCAAGCAGGCCGAGTCCGTGGAGGGCGTCTCTGTTCCGGCGAAGTCGGTCGCCGGGGCGCAGCAGGCCCTGGCGCAGCAGAAGGTCGCGGTGATGCCGCTGCGCGCCGAGGGCGATGCCGATGAGCTGGTCAACACCTCGACCGAACTGCGCGAGGAGTTCTCGCCGGGCGAGGCCGACGAGGGCGTCACCCCCTACGTGGTCGGCCAGCCCGCGATGTGGGCGGCGCTGACGGAGCTCTCTTCCGAGGACCTGGAGAAGGCCGAGGCGACCGGCTTCCCGATCGTGGCGCTGATCCTGATTGCCGTCTTCGGCTCTCTCGCCGCCGCCGCGCTGCCGCTGGCGCTCGGAGCGGTGGCGGTGCTCATCACCGGGGCGATCATCTTCCTGCTGTCCCAGGAGATGGAGATGTCGGTCTTCGTCACCAGCATGGCCTCGATGATCGGGATCGGGGTCGCCGTTGACTACTCCCTGTTCATCCTCGCCCGCTTCCGCGAGTCCGTTCGCGCCGGCAACCCCGCTCCGGCCGCCCGTGCCGAGGCCCTGGCGACCTCGGGCCTCGCCGTCACCTTCTCCGGCGCCGCGGTGATCATCTCCCTCGCCGGGCTCTGGATGATCCAGAATCAGGCGCTGCGCTCGATGGCCCTCGGCGCGATGGTGGTGGTCGCGGTCGCGATCCTCGTCGCCACGACGCTGCTCCCCGCCCTGATCCGCCTGCTCGGCCACCGGGTCGAGGCCGGCGGCGTCGCTTGGAACGTGATGCGCGGCGGCCGCGCGGTCTGGCGCAAGCGGCGCCGGCGGGGCTCCACCAACCCGGACCGGCCCAGCTTCTGGGAGAGCTGGACCGCCCGGGTCATGCGGCGCCCCGTGCTCTCGGTCGTCGCCGTGTCCGCGGTCCTGCTGACGCTGGCCTTCCCGGTCCTGAGCATCCAGACGGGGAACGGCGCCATCAAGCAGTTCCCCGAGGACCACGACGCGCGGGTCGGCACCGAGCTGGCCGCCGCGACCACCGGCGGCGGCGGGGACGCCATCCGCGTCGTGGCGACCTTCGGCAGAGGAACCTTCGAGCGGCCCGGGAATGCGAAGGCGGCTCAGGCATTCGCCGCCGAGGTGCGGGAGGACCCGGAGGTGGCACGGGTCGCGCCGCCGGTGGGCGGCGGCGACCAGGTGCTGATCGACGTCTTCCCACACGCCGCCGCGGAGTCGCAGGCCGCCGTCGACCTCGTCGACGAGCTTCGCAACGAGACGGTCCCCGAGTCCGAGCTGGGCTCGGTCGCCACGGTGGACGTCGGCGGCGAGCCCGCACGGGTCCACGACGCGCGGAATCAGATCAACGGCTCGATGTGGAAGATCATCCTCTTCGTCCTCGCCTTCTCGTTCGTCGTCCTGGCCGTGATGCTGCGCTCGCTGCTGCTGCCTCTGAAGGCGATCCTGATGAACCTGCTCTCGATCGGGGCGGCCTACGGCGTGCTGGTCGTCGTCTTCCAGTGGGGCTGGCTCGACGGCTTTCTCGGCTTCCAGAGCCTGGGCGCCGTCGACACGCTGACCCCGCCGCTGGTGCTCGCCGTGGTCTTCGGGCTCTCCATGGACTACGAGGTCTTCCTGCTGGCGCGGATCAAGGAGCGCTACGAGGAGCACGGCGACAACCAGCGGGCGGTCGCCGAGGGGCTCGCGTCGAGCGCCGGGACGATTTCCTCAGCGGCGCTGATCATGACCGCGGTCTTCTCCGTCTTCGTGCTCACCGGCGTCCCCTCGATCAAGGAGCTGGGACTCGGGAACGCCATCGCGATCGCCATCGACGCCACCCTGGTGCGCCTGATCCTGGTCCCGGCGGCGATGCAGCTGATGGGCAAGTGGAACTGGTGGCTGCCGGGCTGGCTCGACCGGGTGGTGCCGCACATCGGCCTCGAGGGCGAGGTCCCGAAGGCGGAGCTGTCGCCCAAGGCCGCGCCCGAGCCGGCACGCGCCTAGCTAGCTAGATTCGCCCACATGATCTGGCAGGAACCCGCCAAGGGCGGCTACCCCGACGTCTCGCTGATCGCCCTGCCGGGGATCGAGCGCCACCGCGCCGGGCGAGAGGGCCGCACGCCCCACTCGCCGATGAGCTTCCTGACCGAGCTGCGGATGACGGCCGGCTCGCGCGGCCATTCGACGTTCGAGATGCCGGCCTCGCCGTGGTTCGCCAACTCGACCGGCCTGATCCCCGGCGGTGTCCTGGCGTTGATCGGCGACGCCTGTCTCGGGTCGGTCGTCCATGGCGATCTGCCGGCTGGGCAGCTGATGACCACCGCTGAGCTCTCCCTGACCTTCCTGCGGCCGGTGCTCCCAGGCCCCGATCGCGTCGTCAACGGCTCCGGCCAGCTCATCCACCGCGGCCGCTCGATGGGCCTCTCCGAGGCGTTCCTGCTCGACGACGAGGAGCAGCTGATCGCCCACGGAACCTCGCGCTGCAGCGTCTTTCCCCCGGTCGAGCCGGCGCCCGACCCGCCCGGAGAGATGCCGGTCCTCGACCAGGCGTCGCCCGGTGACAGTTCCGACGACCCGCTTCGCCGTGAGGTCGAGGGCGAGGTGATCGCCCAGGGGGAGTTCGAGCGCCGCAATGGCCGCGAGACGCTCAAGGCCTTCCTGAGCGGCGAGCTGCCGCCGTCCCCGCTTCACCACCTCACGGGTATCCGGCTCACCGAGGTCTCCGACGGCGAGGTGGCGATGGTTCTGCCTTGCAGCAAATGGCTGTCGACCTCAGCGGGAACGGTGCAGGGCGGCTTCACCGCGATGCTCGCCGAGGCCGCGCTCGCCGGCGCGGTGTTCAGCACCGCGCCCGCCGGAACCGCCACGGCCCCGCTCGACCTGAAAGTCAACTACCTGCGGCCGGTCTTCCCCGACGGTGAGGAGATCACGGCTACGGCGCGCGTCCAGCACCAGGGCCGCACCCTGGCGATCGCCTCGGCTGAGCTGACCAACGCCGAGGGCAAGAGCGTCGCGCTGGCGACCGGCACCTCCATGTACCTGCCGGGCCGCCCGGCGAGCCTGGCCGGGGTGGATCAGCTCGGAGCCTCCTCCGACGAGGGGGCGGGGGAGGCGTAGGATCGGGTCAGTCATGGGTCTGTTCGATTTCCTCAAGAAGAACGACGAGAAGGCGATTCCCGAGCCCGGCACGCCGGAGTTCGAGGCGATGGTCCAGGGCTCCGCGATCCCCGATTCCCAGAGCGTCTCGATGGGAGATTCCGGCTGGACCAGCACGCTGAACCAGCACGGAATCGATCCGAGCTCGGCCGACGTCGAGGTGGAGCAGTCCAGCCAGACGATCGACCTGCGTGGCACCGGCGCGCGCGAGAAGGTCGAGGAGGTCCTGCGCGAGAACGGGATCGACCCCGACAAGGAGGGCCAGACGATCGACGCGAGCACCGTCCCGGGGCTCCAGGAGAAGATCCTCGGCGCCCTGTTCGGCTCAGGTGTCGACATCCCCAACGCGGGCGGTTTCGGCGGCGGGGTCTCACCGCCGCCCCAGGACCCGCTGACGGTGATCGAGCACCTCGACAAGAAGCGCGACGCCGGCGAGATCACCGACGCCGAGTTCGAGGCTCAGAAGCAGAAGCTGCTCGGCAGCTAGCTACGCGACCTTTCTGGGTTCCCAGATCTTCCGCATCCGCGCGAACTGGCGGAGCGAGCCACGTGGGCGCAGGCGACGCTGCATGATCAGGCGTGCCGGGTTCTCGCCTCGCATGGACATCTCGATCCAGTCGGGCCAGGTGGTCTCCAGCGTCAGGTCCGCGTCCGGCGCCTCGCCCTGGACGGCCTTGGTCGATCCGTTATCGATGCGGATATGCCACGGGTCGGCGTCGGCAAACCGCCACTGGACCGTGGTCGGGCGGTCCACCTGGTCGGTGTTGGCCGAGCGGGCGACCACGTCGAAGTAGATCGCCTGGACCTCGGGTGAGCTCTGGGCCGGGCCGTTGGGCGGGCCCAGCACACCGGCGCGCAGGAGCTTCAGCTGACGCTCGGCGCGCTCCTTGTGGGGCATCTCGGGGTCGAACGGGTAGATGCCGGGCGGCATCTCGTCCATCGGGTAGCCGATCGCCTTCCACTTCATCTCGACCGAGCGCATCCCGAAGGCGAAGATGTCCTCGAGGGTGAAGCCGTAGCAGCGCGTGTACTCCTCGTCCCAGTTCGGCGGGATGAACACCGAGCTGAGGTAGGGCAGCATCTCGCTGAGGATCTCGTCCACCGCCGCCTTGCACTCGTCGGACTCGGCGAGCAGCTCGGACAGGACCTTGACGCCGAAGCCGATGTGGCGCTGCTCGTCGCGCGCGACGTTGTGCATGCCCTCCGAGAAGCCGGGCATCGAGCCGTCCTTGGTGAAGAAGTCCTCGATGTAGTGCTGGCCCGGCTGGGCCATCGCGGCCTCGATGATCAGGTGGTAGAGCGTGATCGCCTGCGCGAACTTCGGCAGCGAGCGGTCCTGGCGGAGCTCGTCGCACATCGTCTCGAGCCGGTTGAAGACGCCCTTGTACCCCCAGTCGAGGTAGGGCTCGGTGAAGGCGAGCCCGGCCGAGAGCGTGTCGCCCGCGCCGATGACCTCCTTGAAGAAGCGATGGAAGAAGACGGCGTGCCGGGCCTCGTCGACCTGCTGGGTCGCGAGGAAGTACTTCTGCTCCTCCTTCGGCGCGGCGTCGATGTAGGGAGAGAGACCGTCGGTGACCGCATCCTCGCCGTAGAAGAACATCGAGTAGATCCAGAGCGCCGAGGAGCGCTGGATCTCGGACAGCGCCTCCCAGCCCTGCTTGTCCTGGGAGAAGTCGATGTCATACGCCTTCCAGTTCCCCTGTTCCCAGCGCTTGTAGAGGTCCTCGTAGGAGATCTGGTCGCCGGCCTTGGCGGAGATGTCGTCCCGCTTCAGGGGCTTGCGCGATCCCGCGCCGTTGGTCGCCTTTCCGCTGTCGGCCTTGCTCGGAGTGGTGGGGGTCGCCATCGCTGAGTCCTCCTGCTGCGTCGTTTCGGGGGTCCGGCTGGCCCGTATACTAACTGACTGACTGGTCAGTTAGAACAGTGACTTCGCGCACACAGAACAAGCCCGCCCAGCCCCGCGCCCGGATGTCGGCCGCCGACCGGCGCCTCGTCATTCTCGAGGCCGCCCGCTCGGCGTTCGCCGACGGCGGCTATCACGAGACCTCCCTCGACGTGGTGGCGGAACGCGCCGGCGTCTCCAAGGCGCTGATCTACGAGCACTTCGCCTCGAAGCGGGACCTGTTCGTGGCGATGCTCGAGATGCACGTCGGCGAGCTGATCGAACGGATCAGCACAGCCGTCCTTGCCGCCGAGGAGCCGGAGGACCGGATGCGCGACGGGCTCGAGGCCTTCTTCGGGTTCGTCGAGGAGCGGCGCGGAGCCTGGCGGATCATCTTCCGCAACGCCGGGGACCCGGACGTCGCAGTGGCGATGGAGCGGCTGCGCGACGGCGTCGCCGCCGCGATCGTCGCGCTGATGAGCGAGAAGGCCGCCCAGGCGTTCCCGGACGGCCCCGAGCTCGACCGGCTGATGCAGGCGGTCGCGGTGCAGATGGTCGGGGCGATGCAGTCGCTCGCCGACTGGTGGGACCTGCATCCCGAGGTGGCGAAGGAGGACGTGCTGCAGGTGGCGATGGACTTCGCCTGGATCGGCCAGGAGCGCCTCAGCTCCGGGGAACGCTGGCGCTAGCGCGTCTTACGCTTCTTGCACTTCTTCTTCTTGGCGCGGGCCTTCTTCTTGCACCTCTTGGCCTTGCCGCTGACCGGCGCCGTGTTGGACGGCAGGTCCGAGCCTGCGGTCTGATCGCCGCCGCCGGGGCCCGGGCCGGGTCCAGGACCGGGGTCGTCCGGCCGGTTCGGGTTGCGCCAGTCGAACAGGTTCTCGGCCAGCATGTACCCGGTGTACGTGACCGCGTGTGGCTCGACTCCGAGCGGATGGTCGAACTGGTTGCTCGGCTGCGGCAGCAGCGAACCGATGATCCTGATCTGGCCGTCGCCGACCTCGATCTCGCCGATCGTGACCCGGTCGTAGACCGCCTGCGCGTTACGGGTGCCGCTGTTGGCCGAGCCCGCCACGTAGCGGCCTCCTGCCTCCTCCCACGCGGTGCGGTCGACGTCGTACTGCGGTGAGTTCGACTGGTCGCCGCCGTCCTCGTCCTGGATGGCGAAGCCGAGCGGGGTGGGCTCGTATGTCTGCCGGCGCATGCCGGTGTTGAACCGCGACCCGGGCGAACTGATGCCCTCGGCCAGCGGGTCATCGGTCGTGTCGTTCTCGCCGTCGCTGAAAGCGACCTGGCCGACGTAGACCGCCTGTTCGATCACGTGCTTGCGCTTGATGCCGGGCACCAGGTCCGGCAGCGCCTGCAGCGCGCCGTCGGTGAGGACCAGGTTGCCGCCCTGCTCCGCGAACTCGCGCAGCTTCGCGGTCCACTGGTCCTTCTCGGCAGCGGTGTAGGCACCGGTGTCGCTCGGGCCCTCCTCCGCCGGGGGCTGCTCGAAGCCCACGAAGGTGATGTCACCGAACCAGTGCGTGTCGCCGGTCGCGAGCCAGTTGTCGACGTACAGCTTGTAGTCGCCCGGCTCGGGCGAGCCAACGGTGATCTCCTCGGCGGAGTTCGAGTTGCCCGAGTTGCCGACGAAATCCTCGCTTCCGTCCTCGTTGACCTTGTACAGCGTCATGTCGAAGTCGCCGTCGTCCGGGTTGGCCAGCGAGATCTGGATCTTCATCGACTTGTTCGCCCGCTCAGGCGGAGCGCCGAGCGTGAACGGGACGACCTCGAAGGAACCCGGCACCCGGGCTCGCGGCTCGTTGCCTGGGTTGTCCGTCCCGGATTGGTGCGCCGCCGGAATGGTCTCGGTCTGGCTCTCGATGGCGAGAGCGTCGTTCGGGGGCGGGATGGGTTCGGTGTCGTTGGAGCCGTACAGGCCCCTGTAGCCCGGCAGAGCGTTGTCCGCGAGAACGAGTGTGTCGAGCTCGCTCAGGTCCTGCTCGCCGCCGAGTACCGCATCCGGATCGACCGTGTCGAACTTCTCGCCGTCCTCGCTGAACCTGTTCAGGTCGGAGAGGAAGTCGGTGTTCGCCACGTCGTACTCGGCCAGGCGCGGGGCCCGATCCGTCCCTGACCCGTCCGAGGTCGCAGGACCGCTCGTGAACTCGACGTGTGCCTTGGTCGCCCCGTAGAACGTGGGCTGCTCCACGTTATTGCCGGCGACCCCGACGAGGGTTGCGTCATCAGCCTCGACGACGATGCGCCACTGGGTCGGGCTTCCATCGCCGTTCGTGGCCTGCGGGTTGTTGACCGCGGCCGTCAGACCGGCGGAGAGGTAGAGCTGCTTCTGGTTGTAGTCCTCGGCGACCACGGTCCACTCCGGCTGGTGGAGGTCGGCCGGGCCGTGGTGGTCGTCGCAGATGCACTCGACCCGCAGGCGCACCTGGTCCACGACCGGGTAGGTCGTGCCGATGCCCTGGGCGTTCGCGCTCGTCACGTCGACGCGGAAGCCACCCTGGCCCGGATCGACGTGAAAGCCATCGCTGGCGTCGTAGATCGTGCGGGTGCCGCCGCCCTCCGGGCTCGGCACCGGCTGCGGCTTCGGGCCCATGTCGATCGGCGCCTGCAGCGGTCCTGAGCTCGGCGGGCTCGACTGCTCTGCCCGGCGAACGCGCGGGTTCGCCACGTAGCCCTTGGCGCCCTCGGCCTCAAAGGTGGGATCGGCCGGCGGATTGAGGATGTTGTCGATGTGGGCGTAGATCAGCGCCTTGTTCCCGTCCACATGCAGCTGCTCGGTGTGCGGGTCGAAGACGATGTTCTTGTCCAGGTGCGAGAAGGACATCTCGTTGGAGATGCCGTCCCCGCCCAAGCCCGCGTTCGAGTCGTACCAGTCGCCGAGGGTTCCGGTGGTCGTGTAGTTGATCGTGTCGTAGACGGTGCCCCACGTCTGTCCGTACATCTGAACGCACTTGTCGCCCAGCGGCACGGTGGCGTTGGGGATGCACTGGAAGCCGCCGCCGTGTGGCTCGGTGTCGGCCTGGATCGCCGGCGACCACAGCAGCGCCGCCTCGGAGGCCGCGTGGATCTTCTCCGCCGCGTCGCGGATCCGCTGGTCCTTGGCAAAGTCGTGGCTTCCGTGGGGAAGCATGGTGTAGGAGAGCGCGTCCGCGAACGGCATGCCGTGCAGATCGTCGCCGGCCGCGAACTCGCCGCCCTCCGCCTCAGCCTGCTCGTAGAAGCTCTGGAAGGCCCGCGTCTCCGGCTCGGAGCCGCCGCTGTAGCCGCGGTACGAGTAACCGATGTCCGGCCAGTCCCGGTTGGGATCGACGCCGTTGCCGTTGTAGCGCTGGAAGAAGACTCCGCCGCCGCCGATTCCCTCGAGCGAAGTGTCGCCGTTGTCGTTCGGGTTCGTCGGGTCGTCATCCCGGTCGACCACGTCGGTGGCAGAGCCACGGCGCCAGCCGTCGGGGTTCGGATAGGTGAAGTAGATGATCGTGTCCTTGAGGACATCCTCGAAGGTGGGGGCGTCCGGGTCGACCGAGTCCGGGACGATCGGGTCGTCGTTGAGGCCGGTCGTGAAGGCCGTGACCAGGTCCTCCATCGCCCTGGTGCCACCCTCGGCACCGGCGCGCTCGATCCCGTGGATGGACAGGGAGAGCGCGTAGCGCTTCTTGCCGGCGTCGGGCACCGACTCGTCGGTGACGCGGACGACGTAGAGATCGGACCGCTTGCGGCCGAGGTCGCTCGTGGGCAGCCCGGCGGACCTGAAGGCCTCGCTGGGGGTGAACTCGAGGTTGGAAAGGGTGTTACCGGGGAACTGTCCGGTGTCCAGGGGCCAGACCTCCATGTACTTCTGCCACTCCGAGTCCTGGTTCATGTACCGCAGCGCGTCCTGGAGCTCCCCGAACTGGATGAACTGGAGGGCGGGGATGTTGCCCTGGGCGTTCGGCGAGCACGGCTCGTCGGAAGGCGAGTGCTGGCAGCCGGCCATGGGATCGGGGAAGACGCGGCCGAGGCCTGCGTACGCGGCGTCGTTGGTGGCGACGGGCGTCGCGGTGGCCGGCGCAGCCGAGATCAGCGTGACGGCGCTGACGGCGATGCCGAGGACGATCTTCCGGACGTGCTTCGAGTCGGGCATTCCCTTCCCCTCCACGTGGTTGTGCTGACGAGTTGACGAGGCGGTCGCTACTACCGAGTCTTAGGTAGTACCAAGTTGTGGGTAGAGAAGCAGATCTTTTGGCGCTGTGCGCCGGTTCTGGTGCGGCGTTACGACTGAGCCGGCGGGGGTCAGTCGGGCGGGGTCCAGGGCTCCTGGAGCCGGCGCAGGAGCTCGTCGCCGAGCCCCTCGATCGCCACACGCGACTGGTCGAGCGTGTCGCGGTCGCGGAGGGTGACGGTGCCGTCCTCCATCGTCTGGTGGTCCACCGTGATGCCCCAGGGGGTGCCGATCTCGTCCTGGCGGCGGTAGCGCTTTCCGATCGTGCCACCGGTGTCGAACTCGGCCGACATCAGCGGGCGAAGATCCTCGTAGATCTCGCGGGCCTTCTCGGGCTGCCCGTCCTTGTTGACGAAGGGCAGGACGGCGACCTTGACCGGGGCGAGCCGCGGGTGCAGCCGCAGCACGACGCGCTCGCGGCCCTCGACCTCCTCCTCGTAGAAGCCGTCGACCATGAAGGCGAGGGTCGCCCGGTCGGCGCCGGCCGAGGGCTCGATCACGTGGGGCATGTAGCGGCTGCCGTCCGCCGAGTCCACGTACTCGAGCTTCTCGCCGCTGAACTTCGCGTGCTGGGTCAGGTCGAAGTCGCCGCGGTTGGCGATCCCCTCGAGCTCGGAGAATCCCATCGGGAACTCGTACTCGATGTCGGAGGTGGCGCTGGAGTAGTGGGAGAGCTCGTCGGGGCCGTGCTCGCGCAGCTGCAGCTTCGCGGGCCGGATCCCGAGCCGGGTGTACCAGGACATCCGCTCGTCCATCCAGCGCTTGTGCCACTCGGCCGCCTCGTCCGGCGGGACGAAGAACTCGATCTCCATCTGCTCGAACTCGCGGGTGCGGAAGATGAAGTTGCCGGGGGTGATCTCGTTCCGGAACGCCTTGCCGACCTGCGCGATGCCGAACGGCGGCTTCTTGCGGGCGAACTGGAGGACGTTCTTGAAGTTGACGAAGATCCCCTGCGCGGTCTCGGGCCGCAGGAAGACCGTGTTGGCGTCGTCCTGGACCGGGCCCATGAAGGTCTGGAACATCAGGTTGAACTGGCGCGGCTCCGAGAGCTCGCCGCCGCACTCAGGGCAGGTGATCTCGCCTTCGGCGTCCTCGGCCCCGAGCTGCTCCTCGCGCACGTGGTCCTCGCGCCAGCGCTTCTTGCACTTGCCGAGGCACTGGACCAGCGGGTCGGTGAACCCCTCGAGGTGGCCGGACGCCTCCCAGGTCTTCGGGTGCATCAGGATCGCCGCGTCCAGGGCGACCATGTCGTCGCGCTCCTGGACGACCGCGCGCCACCACTCGGCCTTGACGTTGTTCTTCAGCAGCACGCCGTAGTGGCCGTAGTCGTAGGTCGAGGCGAGCCCGCCGTAGATCTCGGAGGACTGGAAGATGAAGCCGCGGCGCTTGCAGAGCGCGACGACCTTGTCGAGGGTCACGTCAGCCATCCGCGGCAGGCTAGCTTGCGCCCAGGGTCGAGCGCGGCCGCTGGCATACTCGCCCGATGCCGATCTACGAGTACCGCTGCTCCAACGACCACACCTTCGAGGTGTTCCAGAGCATGTCCGACGAGCCCGTGACCGCCTGCGAGGAATGCGGTGCGCCGGTGGAGCGGGTCTTCCACCCCATTGCGGTCCACTTCAAGGGATCGGGCTTCTACAACACCGACTACAAGAACAAGGAGAAGGCGGGCGCCGCCTCCAAGAGCAGTGAGGGGGGCGAGTCGAAGCCGTCGGACTCGAGCTCGAAGTCCGAATCGAAGTCGGACTCGTCCAAGTCATCGGACTCGAAGAAGTCCGACTCCGGCAAGGCGAAGACCGGCTCGGGCTCCGACTAGCTAGGGACTGCAGGCCGGCTCGCGGTCGGGCTCGCCGCCGGTGAGCTCCTCGACCGCCTCGCGGCACTCGCTGTCGGAGACGACGAGGCTGCCGTTGGGGCCCGGGGAGGCGGTCTCCTTGCCGAGCACGTTGGTCTCGCCCGAGCCGCCGAAGAGGGCGGCGATCCCGAGCTGGGGCAGCGTGAACCCGCCCATGTCGCTGATGAACGCCTTCGGCATGTTCCAGCCGATCCAGGGGCCCTTGACGAAGTTGTAGGGGAGGCGCGTGATGCTGGTGAGGCGGCTCTTGATGCCGTTCAGGATCAGCTGCTGACGCGCGGCGCGGTCGGTGTCGTCCTCGCCCGGGTCGCACTCGTTCTGCCGCAGCCGCGCCAGCGCCAGCGCCTTGTCGCCCTCGAGCGTGGTTTCGCCGGCCGGCAGGCCGAGCGAGATGCCGCCCTGCTCCTTGCCGCCATCGACGTCTCCGGCGATGACAACGTCGCGGCGCTTGCAGACCTGGCTGACGTTCTTGTTGTTCGGGATGTCCACCTTCACCCCGCCGAGCGTGTTGATCAGATCCGCGAAGCCGTCGAAGTCGATGATCAGCAGGTGGTGGATGTCGATCCCGAGGAAGTCCGAGACGGTCCGGATGGTCGAGGCGGCGTTCCCGTCGGGACTGTTGGTGTTGCACGCCAGCGACGCGTTGATCTTCTGGGTCCCGCAATCCGGGATCGCTGCCAGGGTGTCGCGCGGGATCGACAGCTTCCGGAACGAGGTCAGCGAGGCGTGCAGGACCATGATCGTGTCGGCCCGGGGCGGCCCCTGCCCCTCCGAGCCGCTGGCGTTCTCCTGCCGGTCTCCCCGGCGGTCCCCGCCGAGGATCAGGATGTTCTGCCCGGCCAGCAGGTCGGGCCCGCCCTTCAGGGCCTCCTTCGTGGAGTCGTCGAGCTCGCCCTTCTGGATCTGCGCCGAGATCGCGAAGCTGATGAAGCTGATCAGGAACCAGACGGCGATTCCGATCAGGACCCAGCGGAGCCAGCGGCGCTTCCCGCCGCCGCCGAGCCGCGACAACCGGCCCCTGAGCCCCCCGCCGTCCCCGGCGTCCTTGCGAATGCCGGCGAGGTCGGGCTTCTTCTTCCCGAACCGGTCCCGGAGGCTCGGACGCGAGCGGTAGACCCGGTAGTCGGGCTTCTCGCCGCTCGCCGGTTTCTTGGCCTTGTCAGGGAGCTCGCGTCGCTCGCCCTCCTCGACCTCGCCCTTGCCGGAGCGGTAGACCGTGTACTCGGGCTTCTCCGGGCGATCCGGCTTGTCGGGCTTGTCCGGCTCGTCCGGCTGCGCCGGTTCGTCCGGCTGCGCCGGCTCGTCCGGTGGCCCCGGCTTCTCCGGCTCGTCCGGCTTGTCGGGCGGCCGGTCCTCTCCCTGCGGGGTCATCGGGTATCAATACTTGCGAATGGCGCCGACGCGCGACATCCGCCCCATGACGCGCGACACCCGACCCATCTAGGTATATGGAGGCGATCGGGGTCGATCTCGGCGGCACCAAGCTCCTGGTCGGGGTCGTGGACGAGAGCCAGAAGATCTCCTACGCGAGCCGTGAGACCTCCGCCGGGAGGACCGAGGCGGATCTGCTCGACCACCTGGAGCAGGAGCTGCGCGAGGCCAAGGAGGCCCGGCCCGACGCCGTGGCCGCCGGGCTCGGCATTCCCTGCACCATCGATCGCGAGCGCGGGGTGGCCATCAACGCGGTCAACCTGCCGATCACGGACGTCCCGATCCGGGACCTGATGCAGCGGCGCCTGGGCTTCCCGGTCTTCATCGACAACGATGCCAACTGCGCCGCGCTCGCCGAGCACCGTTTCGGCGCGGCCCGGGGGGCGAAGAACGCGGTCGTGCTGACCATCGGGACGGGGATCGGCGGCGGCCTCATCCTGCACGACACCCTCTACCGCGGATCCACCGGCGCCGGCGCCGAGCTCGGCCACGTCGTGGTGGATGAGGACGGCCCCCCCTGCCAGGGCACCTGCCCGAACCACGGCTGCGTCGAGACGATGTCCTCGGGCACGGCCCTCGCCCGCGAGGGCGTTGCGGCAGCGGGCCGGGAGCCGGACTCGGCCCTCGGCCACGCGCTCGCGCGCGGCGACGGGGTGACGGGGCGAACGGTGACGGAGGCGGCCCTGGAGGGGGATCACGCCGCGCGCGAGGTCCTGAATCGTGCGGGGCGGCACCTCGGGGTCGCGCTGGCGAGCTTCGCCAACACCTTCGATCCCGACGTGATCGTCGTCGGAGGCGGGGTCGCGGAGGGGGCGGGCGACCTGCTCCTGGATCCCGCCCGGGCCGAGCTGCGCGAACGGGCGCTGCCGCCGATGAACCGGGTCGAGGTGAAGAGCGCCGAGCTGGGCAGCGACGCCGGGATGATCGGCGCCGCCGCGATGGCCCTGACCGAGCGCGCGCTGGAGATCGAGGTCGGGACCGAGATCCCATTCGCCGGCCAGGAGGGCTAGGCGATGCCCGGCAAGCTCGTCGTCTGCCCCACCCCGATCGGGAACCTCGAGGACGTCACGGCGCGCGTCCGGCGGGCGCTCCACGAGGCCGACGTGATCGCGAGTGAGGACACCCGCCGCACGGGGATCCTGCTGGAGCGGCTCGAGATCCAGGCGATGCGCCTCGTCTCCTACCACGAGGGCAACGAGGCGGACCGGGCCCGCGAGCTCGCCCAGCGGATCGAGCGCGGCGACAACGTCGCCCTGGTCTCCGACGCCGGCACCCCGGCGATCTCCGACCCGGGCTTCCGCCTGATCCGGGCCTGCATCGACCGCGACCTCGAGATCGAGGTGCTCCCCGGGCCGTCTGCCGTCACCACCGCGCTGGTGGCCTCCGGCCTCCCGACCCACCGCTGGCGCTTCCAGGGCTTCCTGCCGCGCCGGACCGGCGAGCTGGAGCGGGTGCTGCAGTCGCCCGAGACCGTGATCGCGTTCGAGTCGCCGCGCAGGCTCGCGGAGTCGCTGGCGGCCCTCGCGACCATGGCGCCGGACCGGCCCGCAGCCGTCTGTCGCGAGCTCACCAAGCTGCACGAGGAGATCGCGCGCGGGACCCTCGGCGAGCTCTCCCGGCGCTTCCGGGACGAGGTCCGCGGCGAGATCGTGGTCGTGATCGGCCCGGCCGCGGACGGTTCGGAGGCCGCCGGCGACATCGGCTTCGCGGTCGACGCGCTGCGCGGGCTGGTCCGCGCCGGGGCCCGTCCCCGCGCAGCGGCCAGCGTGGTCTCGGCGCTCACGGGCGTGCCCGCGAACGACCTCTACCGCGGGCTCACCGGGCGCGATCCACGGCGGTAGTCCCGGCGGCAGACTCTCCGGCCGAAGGCCGGCGATGTCAGCCGAAGGGCGAAGCCCGTAGGCTCCAGCGCTGCGCGGTACGGTTGTTTGCAGGACTTATGGCGAAGCGCGATCCAAGACTGATCTCCCTCGGCTACGGCAAGTTCGCCAAGGCCGACCGCATCTACGCCCTGGTGCCGCTCGAGGGCAAGGACCGGGGCGACGGGCGGCGCACCTACGTGCACGTGGACGAGATGGCAGAGCCCATCGTCTCCTCGCGGTCCGCACGGGCAATCCTGGCCGACATGGAGGAGGCGCTCACCGAGGCGGCGGGGATCCCCCGAAAGCGCCGCAAGCCGGGGGCAAAGGGGCAGGGCGAGCTCCTGTAAGTAGGCTCAGGCTCACTGCCTTGAGCTTTTACGTCACGACTCCCATCTACTACGTCAACGGTGAGCCTCACCTGGGCCACGCCTACTCGACGATCGCGGCCGACGTCCTGGCCCGCCACCACCGCCAGCGCGGGGAGGACGTCTACTTCCTGACCGGCACCGACGAGTTCGGCGAGCCGGTGGCGCAGCAGGCAGAGCGCGAGGGGATCACGCCGCGCGAGCTCGGCGACCGCCTTGCGCCGCGGTTCAAGGAGATGGCGAAGAAGGTCAACGCGTCGAACGATTTCTTCATCAGGACGACGGACGAGGGCCACCAGAAGCGGGTGCAGGAGGTCGTCCAGCGGGTCTACGACTTCGGCCACGTCTACGAGGGCACCTACGAGGGCTGGTACTGCCCGCGCTGCGCGGACTTCAAGACGGAGTCGGAGATCGCGGACGGCAACAAGTGCCCGATCCACAAGATCGACCTGACCCGGGAGAAGCAGGAGAACTGGTTCTTCCGCCTTTCCGCCTTCCAGGAGCCGCTGGAGAAGCTCTATGCCGAGCGTCCCGACTTCGTCCAGCCGGATTTCCGCCGCAACGAGGCGCTGTCGTTCATCAAGCAGGGGCTGAAGGACGTGTCGCTCTCACGGCCGACGCTGAAGTGGGGGGTGCCCGTTCCCTGGGACCCGGACCAGGTGATCTACGTCTGGTTCGACGCGCTCCTCAACTACTACTCGGCGCTCAGCTACGCCCGCGAGGGCGAGGACCTGACGAAGATGTTCTGGCCCGCCTTCCACATCCTGGCCAAGGACATCCTCAAGTTCCATGCGGTCTACTGGCCGGCCTTCCTGATGGCGGCGCAGATCGAGGTCCCGCGCGGGATGTACATCCACGGCTATCTGCTGATGGAGGGCCAGAAGATGGGCAAGTCGCTCGGCAACGTGATCGATCCCGACGACGTGATCGACAAGTTCGGTGCGGACGCCCTCCGCTACTACTGCATGCGAGAGGTCTCCTTCGGCCAGGACGGCCAGATCTCGCCGGCGGGCTTCGAGGCCCGCTACGAGTCCGAGCTGGCGAACGAGTACGGGAACCTCGTCAATCGCACCCTCTCGATGATCGGGCGCTATCGCGACGGGGTCGTGCCGGACGCCGGGGCCGAGTCTGCTCTGGCCGAGACGTTCGAGGGCGCGACCGACCGGGTGCGCGAGCTGCTGCAACGCGTCGAGCTGACCCAGGCGCTCGAGGAGATCTGGAAGCTGGTCCGCCGGCTGAACCAGTACGTCGAAGAGTCCCGGCCCTGGGACCTGGCGAAGGACGACAGCAACCGGGACCGCCTCGACGGGGTGCTCTATGGGCTGGCCGAGGGATTGCGGGTCACGTCGCTGCTGCTCCACGCCTACATGCCGGACACGACCGACCGGTTGCTGGAGGCGCTCGGCGAGCGCCGGCGCCGGCTGGACGAGTTCTGCTCCCGCCCGGGCGGGCAGAAGCTCGGCGAGCTGGAACCGCTCTTCCCGAAGCTCGAGCCTTCCAAGTAGCCCGGAGGTTGGTGCTAGCGTCCCGGGCGTGAGCGGGACCAGGGCAAGGATCGCCATTCTGGCTGGGTGCATGGCGCTCGCGGGAGCGATTCCCGCGACGGCGGGCGCGTCCTCCGGGCTGGCTCCGGTGGGCGAGGCGAGCGTCACCCCGTACGCCGAGGTCGAGACGCTCGCCAACTACAAGACCAAGGGCAAGATCAAGTTGCAGCGCCGGGTCAGGTTCCTGGGGGTCTGCACGGTCGAGTGCGACGTCACGGTGGAGATGACCCTCGTGATTCCGGGTCCCAACCTGGTCTCCGAGGGGCTCACCGGGCATTTCCCCGCCGGCCAGATCTTCGAGGGCTACCTGAAGCTCACCAAGCAGGGCCTCGCCTTCCTCAAGGAGAACAAGGGGAAGTCGAAGTTCAGGACCTCGTACCAAGCGGTCGATCCGCTGACCGGCAACACCGACACCGACGCGCGCACCTTCAAGTTCAAGTGACGCTCCGCGCGGCCTAGACTCGCCGCGTGATCGACAGTCACGCCCACCTCGGCCTCTGCGAGGCCGGGGAAGATGAGCTGATCGCGGCCGCCCGGGAGGCGGGCGTGCGCCGGATCCTGACCGTCGGGCTGGGACCCGAGTCGAACCCCGGCGCGGTCGCGCTTGCACGGGCCCACGAGGAGGTCTTCGCGGCGGTCGGGCGCCATCCCAACTCCGCCGGGGAGTTCGGCGAGGGGGAGGCCGACGAGCTGGAGAGCCTGGCCGGCGACGATGGGGTGGTCGCGATCGGGGAGACGGGCCTCGACTACTTTCGCGACCGCGCGGAGCCGGAGCAGCAGCAGCGCGCCTTCCTGAGCCAGATCGGGATCGCCAACCGGACCGGCAAGCCGCTCGTCATCCACCTCCGCGACCGCACCGGCGGCGCGAGCGAGGTCGCCGAGGAGGCGTTCGCGACGCTGAGCGCCGAGGCCCAGACCGACGTGATCCTGCACTGCTACACGGCCGGCCCTGCCTGGATCGAGCCCGCCGCCGAGCGCGGCTGGTACTGCTCGTTCGCGGGCAACCTCACCTATCCGAAGGCCGATGACCTCCGTGAGGCCGCGAGCCTGGTCCCGGAGGACCGGCTGCTGGTGGAGACGGATTCGCCCTATCCTGGCCCCGCAGCCGGTGCGGGGCAAGCCGAACCAGCCCGCAAACGTCATCGCGACCGCGGAGTCGCTGGCGGAGGCGCGGGGCGTCACCTACGACGAGCTCGAGCGGACGGTGGAGGCCAACGCCGCCCGCGTCTTCGGGTGGTAGCGAAGCCGACCCCCGGGCGGCGGCAGCGGCGGCTGGGGCAGAACTTCCTGGCCGACCGCAACCTGCTGGAGGCGATCGTGCGCGATGCCGATCTCGGTTCCAGCGACGTGGTCCTCGAGGTGGGCGGGGGTGGCGGGGCGCTGACCGAGCTTCTGGCGCCTGCCGCAGCCGCCGTATATGTGGTGGAGCTGGACGAGCGCCTCCGCCCCGAGCTCGAGCCGCTCGCCGCCGAGGCGGGGAACGTCCGGCTGATCTGGGGTGATGCCATGAAGGTGGACCTCGCCGCGCTCGATCCGGCTCCGACCACGATGGTCGCCAATCTCCCCTACTCGGTGGCGACGCCCCTGCTGTTGCGGACGATCGCGGAGCTTCCCTCGGTCTCGTCGTGGCTGGTGATGGTCCAGCGCGAGATCGCCGATCGCCTGCGCGCTTCTCCGGGCACGAAGGCCTACGGCTCGCCCAGCGTCCTGGCGCAGCACGCCGCCGAGGTGGAGCTGGTGCGGACGATCGATCCGGCCGTGTTCACGCCGCGGCCCCGCGTGGAGTCGGCTCTGCTCCGGCTGACCCGCACCGGCCCGGCCGCCTCGTCCGCGCTCCGCGAGTTGGTGCGGGCCGCGTTCGCCCACCGGCGCAAGTCTCTGGCCCGCTCGCTCGAGCTGGCCAGGCCGGGCAGCCTGGACCGCGCGCGGGATGCCCTGGAGGCGCTCGGGCTGCCCGCGGACGCGCGCGCCGAGGCGCTGTCGCCGGCGCAGTTCGAGGCGCTGGAACGGGAGCTCGGATGGTGAAGCTCGAGGCGCCGGCAAAGCTCAATCTCTGCCTCTATCTGGGACCGGTCCGCGAGGACGGGCTGCACGAGCTGCGGTCCGTGTTCGAGCCGCTGGATCTCTGCGACGAGCTCACCGTCACCGAGATCGAAGGGCCCGGCGACGAGGTCGTCTGTCCCGCAGTCGAGGGCCCGAACCTGGTCGCAGCCGCGCTCGAGGGACTGCGCGAGCTCGGCTGGGACTCGCCGCCGCTGCGGGTCGAGATCGAGAAGCGGATTCCGATCGCCGCGGGCCTCGGGGGCGGCAGCGCCGACGCCGCGGCGGTGTTGCGCCTGGCCCGCGGGCAGGTCGAGGGGATCAGGGACCTGGCGATCTCGCTCGGCGCCGACGTTCCCTCCCAGCTCGAGCCGCGTCCCTCCCTGGTCGCCGGGGCTGGGGAGGTGCTGGAGCCGATCGACCCGCCCGGCGAGCACGCGCTGGTCCTGCTCCCGCAGGCCGAGGGCCTCTCGACCGCCGACGTCTACCGCGAGGCGGACCGGCTCGGTAGCCCGCGCAGCCACGCGGAGCTCGACGCGATCCGCCGCCGCCTGCACGACGCGCTGGCGACCGGGGCGTCGCCGCTCGACTATCCCGAGCACCTCGTCAACGACCTGCAGCCGGCCGCGATCGCGCTGCGGCCCGAGGTCGCCGAGGGCTTGCGCGCGCTGGAGGGCGCCGGGGCCGAGCACGCGATGCTGACCGGCTCGGGTCCGACCGCGTTCGGGCTGTTCCGTACCCACGGGCGGGCGGCGGAGGCCCTGATGGAGCTTCGCGGCGACTATCCCGACGCGGTGGCGACGAAGCCCCTGGAGGCGGCGGCATGATGGACCGGGCGATGAAATGGCTCCGCTCGAACCGGGTCTGGGTCCGACGCGGGCTGATCGCGGCGGTGGTGATCGGGATCCTCGTCTTCCGGGACCGGCTGCCCGACTTCGACTTCGAGGAGATCATCAAGGACCTCTCCGAGGAGCTCGGCGCCTGGACCTACGGCCTGGTGGCGGTCCTGGCTTTCCTGGAGACGGGCGCGTTCGTCGGGTCTGGTGGCGCCCGGCGAGTTCACCGTGATCCTCGGGGGGGCCGTGGCCGGGCAGGGCGACATCTCCCTGCCGATCATCCTCACGATCACCTGGGTCGCCGCGTTCCTGGGCGACACCGTCAGCTTCATCTTCGGGTCCCGCCTCGGCCGCGGGTTCCTCGTCCGGCACGGAGAGCGGGTGCGGATCACCGAGGCTCGGCTTCGGCAGGTCGAGGACTACTTCAAGCGCCACGGCGGCAAGACGATCCTGATCGGGAGGTTCATCGGGCTGGTCCGCGCGCTGGCGCCGTTCATCGCCGGCACCAGCCGGATGCGCTACCGAGACTTTGCCCCGTACAGCATCCTCGGGACCGGGCTCTGGGCGGCCACCTTCACGCTGCTCGGGTACTTCGCGTCGCAGAGGCTCGACGAGGTAGCCGGGATCGTGAGCCAGGGGCTGATTGCGTTCGGCTTCTTCGTCGGGTTCGTTGTCGCGCTGATCGCGCTGAGGCGATTCCTGGGCAAGGCGGAGAACCGTGAGCGGATCGTGGCGGCGATGGGGCGGCGGAGGATGCTGCGCCCAGTGCTCGCCACGGCGCGCCGGCTGAAGCCCCAGGCTGTCTTCCTCTGGCGCCGGCTGACGCCCGGGACCGGGGTGGGGCTGGAGCTGACCTCGCTGCTCGCGGTCGCCGCGGTGGGCCTCTACGTCCTGATCGTCTACTGGTCGGTGATCGCTGAAACACCCGGGCCGACCGCGCTCGATCGGACCTACCTCGATCTCGTCAACGAGATCCGCACCGACTGGCTCGACGACCTGGCGCGGACGGTCACGGACTTCGGGTCGGCCGCCGTGGTCTACCCGATCGCGGGCGCCGCGGCGATCGGGTTGGCCGCGGCTCGGCGCTGGATGGAGCTGTTCGTGCTGCTCGCCGGCGTCATCGTGATCGCGATCCTTCCGGGCGAGATCAAGGACTGGACCGACCGGCCGCGGCCGCTCGCCCCCCTGGACGATGCGAGCCGCAACACCTCGTTCCCCAGCGGCCACGCGGCGCAGTCGACGATCTACGTCTGGCTCGCCGCCACCGTCGCCCTCAGGCTGGTCCCCGGCTTCACCCGCCGCAGCCTGCTGATCGTGGCGGGGATCGTGATCGCCGCGGCGATCGGGCTCACCCGGGTCTATCTGCGGGTGCACTGGATGAGCGACGTGCTGGCCGGGTGGGGGCTCGGAGTGGCGGCCTTCTCGCTCGCCGCCGCCCTCGCCCTCGTCACCGTCCACATCCGTGGCATTCTTCGCCGCGATGGCCCTGGCCGACGCACTCGCCGCCCCACTGCTGGCACTCGGCACTGAGTACTACCTGTTCGGCGCCGCCGGTCTCGTGTCGCTGCTGGCGTTCGGCGGCCTGATCCTCGCGCCCGCCCTCGGGTCCTACGGACGGACCTGGGAGAAGTTCGCGGCCGCGTTCCTCTCGCTGTTCGTGCTGGCGGCTCTCGTGCTCGCCGGGCTCGCGATCGGCCTGCTCGTCTTCTACGAGTGGGACCAGATCAGCACCTGGTTATAGGGGGACCACCCGGCACCTAAAATGCTCCGATGAACGCGAAGGAACGAGAGCGCACGAGCGCCGGAGAGGGCACGCTCGAGGCGCTGACCGAGGCGATCGAGTCGGGGGCCGGCCTGCCCGCGGTGGCGCGCGCGGCCGGGAAGGCGCTGGACGCCAGCGTCGCCCTTATCGACCGCTCCAGCGCGGTACTGGCGGTCGCGGCGGCCTCGCCTGACGAGGAGAGCAAGCTGCTCTCTTCGGCGCAGGGCGTCGAGTCCGTGGAGCTGCGTGTCGCCGACAACGCGGTCGGCGAGCTGCGCTGGCGCCCGCGCGGCGACGGCGAGCCGGGGAGCGCGCTGCTGCGGATGGTGGCCACGCTGCTCGCGTTGGAGCTCGAGCGCTCGCGCTCGCCCGAGTGGGCGAGCGAGGAGGCCGCCGGCGACTTCGTCCGTTCGCTCCTGGCGCGCCGGATCACCGACCGTGGCGACATTCAGGCCCGTGCCGCCGAGCTCGGCGCCGACTTCTCGGACGGCGGCGGGGTGCTGATCGCCCGCGTGCATCCCCAGGCTGCGCAGAGCGGCGACTGGCGGGCGCGGGTGCTGACCCTGGCGATGCGGGGTGTGCGCGCGCTGAGCTCGAGCGCCCTTGCGGCCGAGAGCGAGCAGCCGCACGGCGAGGCCGCCGAGGTGATCGCGCTCGTCCCCGCGGACAGCGACGAGAGGCTGGCGCGCGCCGCGGAATCGCTTGCGGCAGAGCTGGAGGGCGAGTCCGGGTTCACGGTGACCGTTGCGCGCAGCCGCCTCGCCGCCGACCCGGTGGACCTCTACCGGGCCGGGCAGGAGGCGCGCCTGGCGGCCAACGTGGGGGAGGCGGAGGGAGCGCGGCTGCTTGCGTTCGAGGACACCGGCGCCTACCGGCTGCTGCTGCCGGCGATGAGCGAGGACCCCGCCGAGCTGGAGCGCTTCTACTCCGAGACGCTCGAGCCGCTGGTCGCCTACGACGAGCAGTACGAGACAGAGCTGGTCAACACCGTCGAGACCTATCTCGACAACGACGGCAACGTCGCCGCCACCGCGCAGCGGCTCTTCACGCACCGGCACACGATCCGGTACCGGCTCGAGCGCGCCAAGGAGCTCTGCGGGCACGACGTCACCTCCACCGAGGGACGGGAGAAGCTGGGCCTCGGGCTCAAGTCGATGAGGGTGCTGGGGATCGCGGCGCCGCTCGGCCCGGCCCGCGAGCCGGGGACCCAGGCCGGCAAGGTGCCCCGCCAGGGCGAAGCGGAATAGCTACGCCGGTGGCAGACCGGCCGCCTCGAGCGCCTCAGCTCGTTCGGCGAATGCCTCCGTGCGGATGCTCTCGCCGTCACGGAACGTGTCCACCGTGTACCAGCGACCCTCCACCATCGTCAGGCTGCCGCGGGGACGGCCCCTCTGGGTGATTGCGGCGAGGACCCTGTCGCCGGCATCGATCAGCTCGGTGGCCTCGATGGTCAGTCCGTCGAAGGACTCGACCCACGCCCGTATCCAGCGTCGCGCGTCCTCTCCGGTGTAGTTCCCCGCGTCGGGCAGGTCCGCGCTGGCTACGAACTCGTAGTTGTCAGGCAGGTCCATAAGGCGGGTGAAATCGCCACGGGCGAATTCCGCGTACCGCGCTTGAACCGCCTCGACGTGCGCTTCCGACATCGCCGGGCCAGTATCGCCTCTGGGAGAGTCAGGCGGTCGTTACGACGGCGGCGATGACTCCAACCAGCCCCACCATCACACCGCCCAGGCCGACCATGATCCCGCCGCCGAATCGAATCAGCGTGGAGCGTAGGTCTGCGATCTCGGAGCGGAGCCCGTGGAGCTCGCGATTGACTCGTTCGAAGCCGAGGTCCATCCGGCGCGAAAGATCGTCAAGCCGTTCGTCGGTCCAGGCCACGCGCTCCATGTGATCAGGTTAGTCCCACGGCGGCCGTTCTATGCCCCTTCGCGAGTTCCGGGGGGAGGAGTCGAACCCCCTCTTCCTGGACCAAAACCAGGCGTGCTGTCCAAGTACACCACCCCGGAGCGCGCAGTCCAGTCTAGGTCGGCAGCCGGGCTGTAGTCCGCGGAGGGTCTGGCAGAAATCGTCCGGCATTGGTCATTGACGCCGGATCGAAAATGGGGGACCATGCCGGCATGAGCACTTCAGCCAAGCCCCGCCGCATCGTCATGGTCGCCTACCCGGGCCTGCAGCCCCTCGACGTCGTCGGGCCCGCCGAGGTGTTCGCCGCCGCCGACCAGCTCTCCGGCGGCCGCAACTACGAGATCGAGTTCGTCGCTCGCACCAGGGGGCCGATCACGACGCGCCACGGCGGCTACGGCATCGCGCCCGCGAAGACCCTGAAGGAGTGCCGCGGCGCGATCGACACGCTGCTGATCGCCGGAGGCTTCGGCGTCCACGAGGCCGAGGAGGACAAGGAGCTCGTCACCTGGGTCCGCCGCGCGGCCGGTCGCTCGAACCGGATTTCCTCGGTCTGCAGCGGCACCTTCCTGCTCGCCGCCGCGGGCCTGCTCGGAGGCCGGCGCGTCACCACCCACTGGGCCTCGTGCCCCGAGCTCGCCCGTCGCTACCCCGACGTCACCGTCGATCCCGACCCGATCTTCGTTCGCGACGACGGCGGCGACAAGGAGCTCTGGACCTCCGCCGGCGTCACCTCAGGGATGGATCTCGCCCTGGCCCTCGTCGAGGAGGACCTGGGGCCGGAGATCGCCCGCGAGGCTGCGCGCTGGCTCGTTCTCTTTCTGCAGCGGCCCGGCGGCCAGTCCCAGTTCAGCTCGCACATGGAGGCGCCCCCGGCGCGCCGTGAGCCCATCCGCGACCTCCAGGCTTGGATGGCGGACAACCTGGCCGGCGACCTGCGCGTCGAGACGCTCGCCGACCGGGCCGCGATGAGCCCGCGAAACTTCGCCCGTGCCTTCCGGCGCGAGACCGGCTTCACCCCCGCCGTGTACGTCGAGCAGCTCCGCGTCGAGGCCGCGCGCAACCGGCTCGAGCGCGGCTCCGATCCGATCGAGGAGGTCGCCGAGGCCTGCGGCTTCGGCACCCCCGAGACGATGCGCCGCGCGTTCGCCCGCCGGGTGGGCGTGCCCCCCGCCGACTACCGTGCCCGGTTCCGCCGGGTCCCCGTCTCCGTCAATTGACAGAAGGAGTCCCAATGCAAGTCGCCTGCGTCCTCTATGACAAGTTCGCCGCCCTCGACATCATCGGGCCACATGACGCACTGAACGCCGTGCCCGACGTCGAGAGCTTCTTCGTCGCCGAGCAGGCCGGGCCGGTCTCCAACGAGGACGGGAGCGTCACCCTGATGGCCCAGCGCTCGTTCGCAGAGGTCACCTCGCCCGACGTGATCGTGGTTCCGGGCGGCTACGGAACGCGAGCCCTGCTCGAGCACGAGCCGACGCTCGACTGGATCCGTCAGGTGCACGAGACGACCACCTGGACGACGTCGGTCTGCACCGGGTCCCTCCTGCTGGCTGCGGCCGGCCTGCTGGACGGCGCGCCGGCGACGACCTACTGGGGAGCCCGGGACCTGTTGGCCGACCTCGGCGCGAAGCCCGTCGCGGAACGCGTCGTCGAGCACGGCAAGATCATCACCGCCGCAGGGGTCTCAGCCGGGATCGACATGGCCCTCCACCTGATCAGCCACCTCTACAACGACGAGATCGCCCAGGCCGTCCAGCTCGGGATCGAATACGACCCCCAGCCCCCGTTCGACTCCGGGTCGCCGGACAAGGCGCCGAAGGCGGTCGTGGAGCTCGTCGAGGCGGCGATGGCGGCGCAGGAGCAGGGCGCACCGGTGGAGGCGGCCTGAGTTGGACGTCATCTCGGAGCTGCTGGAGCGAAACGCTCGTTTCGCCGAGGAACACGACGCGGGTCTGCCGCCGACCCCGCGGCTGCGCACGGCCATCGTCACCTGCGTCGACCAGCGAGTCGATCCCGCGGAGGTCCTCGGGCTCGAGCTCGGTGACGCGGCGGTGATCCGCACTGTGGGCGGCCGGGTCACGCCCGGCGTGCTCCAGAACCTGGCACTCCTGGCTCAGGTGGTCGCGGCGAACGGCATGACGGGCGGCTTCGAGCTGATCCTCATGCAGCACACGCGGTGCGGCATGGCCCGGTTGGACGGGCCCGAGGCCCGGGAGGGCCTCGCCGCCTACCTCGGGGTGCCCGTCGAGGAGCTGGGGACGAAGGAAGTGAAGGACCCTCACGCGGGGATCCGGGTGGACATCGAGGCCCTCGCGGCGAACCCGCTGCTGCCGGCCGAGATGTCGGTGTCCGGGCTCGTCTACGACGTGGACACGGGCGTCGCGGAGCTGGTCGAGCGCCGCTCGCCGCTGCGCGAGGCCTAGGCACGCCGCACCGTCGCGACCGCCACGATCGGGGGTCCGCGTCTACCCTTCTGGGGTGAGCGCGGCTCCGACGGCTTTGATCATGGCCGCGGGCCAGGGGACGCGGATGCGGTCCGACGTGCCCAAGGTCCTGCATGAGGTCTGTGGGCGACCGATGGTCGCCTGGCCCATCCTCGCTGCCCGCGAGGCCGGCGCCGAGCGCGTGTGCGTGATCGTCTCGCCCGACCGCGACCTCTCTCCGGCGCTTCCGAACGGGACGGAGACCGTCGTCCAGCCTGAGGCCGACGGCACCGGCGGCGCCCTGCGCGCGGCCAAGGAGGTGATCGAGGGAAGCGAGACCGTGATCGTCCTCTCGGGCGACCACCCGCTGGTCTCGGCCGAGATCATCGACGCCCTGGTCGCCACGCATCGCGAGGCCGGCGCCGCCGCGACGCTGATGACCACAGAGCTGGAGGACCCGGGCGCCTACGGCCGCATCGTCCGCAACGACAAGGGTGAGGTGGAGCGCATCGTCGAGGCGAAGAAGCCCGGCGACGCCACGGAGGAGGAGCTGGCGATCAGGGAGGTGAACGCCGGCACCTACGCGTTCGACGCCGCGGCGCTGGTCGAGGCGCTCGGCGGGATCAGCAACGACAACTCCCAGGGCGAGTACTACCTGGGCGACGTGCTGCCGCTGATGCGCGACGCGGGCCGCACCATCGCCGCCTACCAGTCCCCGGATCCCGGGGTGAACCTGGGGGTGAACGACCGCGTCGACCTGTCGCGCGCGGCCGAGGAGGTCCGCCGCCGGCTCCTCGACGAGCACATGCGGAACGGCGTGACGATCCTCGACCCGAACTCCACCTGGGTGGACGCCGACGTCGAGATCGATCCCGACGTCGTGATCGCCCCGGGCACGTCGCTGAGGGGAAGGACGAGCGTCGGCTCCGGCTCGGTGCTCGGCCCGATGACCACGCTGATCGATGCCAAGCTCGGCGAGCGCGTCACCGTTCCCCACTCCTACCTGACCGAGTGCGAGGTTGCGGACGGCGCCCAGATCGGCCCGTTCGCCTACCTGCGCCCCGACGCCCGCCTGGGCAAGGACTCCAAGGCCGGCGCCTTCGTCGAGATCAAGAACTCCGAGATCGGGGAGGGCGCGAAGGTCCCGCACCTCTCCTACGTGGGGGACGCGGACGTCGGCGAGGGATCCAATCTCGGCGCCGGGACCATCACCGCGAACTACGACGGCTTCCAGAAGCACAGAACAAAGCTCGGAAAGAACGTGAAAACCGGCGTGGACACCGCACTCGTGGCCCCAGTGGAGGTCGGGGATGAGGCATACACTGGGGCCGGCTCGGTGATCACGGACGATGTCCCGCCCGGGGCGCTCGGGATCACGCGGCCAGACCAAGAGAACATCGAGGGCTACGCGGAGAAGAAGGCAAAGGAAGCCGAGAGCGAGGGGAAGGGCTCGTGAGCGCGATCGACACCAGCACCGAGGTGCAGCCGGTCACCGGCATCACCCAGGACTACACGAAGCGCCTGATGGTCTTCGGCGGGCGCGCCTCGATGGAGCTCGCCGCCAAGATCGGCGAGAACCTCGGCGTCGACCTCGGCCAGGTCACCCTCAAGACCTTCTCCGACGGCGAGATCTACTGCCGCTACGAGGAGTCGATTCGCGGCGCCGACGTGTTCCTCGTCCAGTCCACCGCCTCCAATGTCGCCGAGGGGATGACCCCGAACGACGCTCTGGTCGAGCTGCTGGCGATGATCGACGCCGCGCAGGGCGCTTCCGCGCACCGGATCATCGCCGTCATGCCCTGGTACGGCTACGCCCGACAGGACAAGAAGTCGGCCCCCCGCGAGCCCATCACGGCGCGGATCATCGCCCACTGCCTCGAGCGCGTCGGCGTGGACCGCGTGCTCACCATGGACCTGCACGCCGGCCAGATCCAGGGCTTCTTCGACGTCCCGGTGGACCACATGACCGCGATGCCGATGCTCAGCGACTACATCGCCACCCTCGGACACGACGAGGAGACCGTCATCGTCTCGCCCGACGCCGGGCGCGTGAAGACGGCGCGGAACTTCGCCCGCAAGATCGGGACTCACTGGGCGGTGATGGAGAAGGAAAGGCCGGCACAGCAGGTCGCCGAGATCGGCTACGTGGTCGGCGACGTCAAGGACAAGACCGCCGTCCTGGTCGACGACATGATCGACACGGCCGGCACCCTCACCGCCGCCGCCACCACCGTGCTGGAGGAGGGCGCCAAGCGAGTGATCGCCTGCGCCACCCACGGCGTCTTCTCCGGGCCCGCCTACGAGCGGATCGCCGACTCGGCCATCGACCAGATCGTCGTCACCGACACGCTTCCGCAGCGCCCGAACGCGCCGGACAAGATCACCGTGATCTCGACCGCAAGCACGCTCGCCGACTCGATCCGGCGCATCTTCAGCGACGACTCGGTCTCAGAGATCTTCGCCGGGCAGAACCAGCTGTTCTGAGATCAGCGGCTACTGCAGGCCGGTGATCTTCCAGTCGCCGTCCTCGTTCTCGAGGCTGAGGCTGATGCGTGCCGGGCCCTCCGATTCGCGCCTGACGTTCAGGTCGGCCGCCGCTCGCTCGTCGCGCACTCGGACGTCGACGATCTCGAACCGCTCATCGCCCTCCGCTCCGGATGACGCTTCCTCGACGAAATCGGCGCAGTTCTCCCCGATCCCGAACTCCTGCTTGAGCCTGTCGCTATAGAGCTCGCAGATGCGGTCGAAGTCACCTTCGTTCTGGGCGTCGACGTAGTCCTGCACGATCTCGCGTGCCTGCTCCTGGTCGGACTCGCCGCAGCCCGCGACCGCCGCCAGCGCGGCGGCACAGACCAGCAGGATCAGCGTTCGGCGCAAGGCTCGCCCAACCTAACACGCCTCCCTAAGCCGGATAGGCCAACATGGGCGGATGGCCAAGGCCGAGGGCGGCGCCGAAAAGCCCCTGCAAGAAAACGGAAACGTGTTCCGGCGGATCGGCCACAAGGGCGCCGACGCGGTCGTCCCCGGCAACACCCTGGAGAGCTTCGACGCGGCGATCGAGCTCGGCGTGGACATGATCGAGCTCGACGTCCTGCGCGACCGCGAGGGCCGGCTGGTGGTCGCCCACGACCACGAGGACGCTCTGAAGCGCCAGGCACTCTCGCTGTCCGACGCCCTCGACGCGTTCTGCGAGCCTCCGCTCGACCAGGTCGAGATCGACTGCGACCTGAAGCTCCCGGGCCGCGAGGCCGAGCTGGCCGGCGCGCTTTCGGGACGGGGCCTGATCGAGAGGGCGATGGTTTCGACCATGGAGGTCGAGAGCCTTCAGAAGCTGCGGCAGCTCGAGCCGGACCTGCGGCGCGGCTGGACCTACCCGAAGACGCGCCGCGACTGGACCCGCGACCGCTGGGCCGGCCCGATGCTGGCCGCCGGCCTCGCCACGATCCGGCGCCGCTTCCCGAAGATGCTCGCTGCCCGCACGGCCGAGCTCGAGGCATCGGCGGTCTGGGCCTACCACCAGATCGTCACCCCGAGGCTCGTCGAGGCGGCGGAGGACGCCGGGGTCGAGCTGATCGCGTGGACCGTGGACGACGTCGCGCGGATGCGCGAGCTGGCCGCGATGGGGGTCCACGGGATCTGCACGAACGACCCCCGCCTGTTCGAGCAGCTCGAGGGCGGCGCCTCGGGCGCCGAGAAGGACGGCGACTAGACCCGCGTTGCGAGGCCCGGCGTCTGTGCGACGCCGCGGCGCTCGAAGTAGCGCCACTCCGCCTCGCCGAGCACCGTCGACGGCGCATCCGCGTAGACCCACTCGCGCATGATCCGGTGCCAGTTCGCGGTTGCCCGCAGCTGGGCCAACACGGCCAGCAGGCCGGTCTCCATCCGCCGTCCCATCAGCTCGTCGGCGGGGAGGCTCTCCTTGCGGATCATGTCGTAGAAGTCTGAGCGCGGGTCGGAGGTGACCTCGATCATCTTCATCACCCGCTTCGGCGTGATCTCGAGCTCCTCGTCCTCGAGGTACCAGCCGCCCACGAGCTTCACGTGCTCCATCAGCCGCTCGGCGTCGACCCTGGTCGGGTTGCGAAGGAAGCCGATCTCGTCGAGCGCCTCCCGCAGCCCCTCCGGGTCGTCGCGCGTCGCGGCGTCGACGGCCCGCTGCTCGAGCATGATCTGGCCCTCGCTCAGCCGCTTCGTCATGCCGAAGTCGAGGAACGCGACCCGCCCGTCCTCCATCAGCAGGTAGTTGCCCGGGTGGGTATCGGCGTTGAAGTGCTGGAGGTGGTAGATCGAGCCGAAGCAGAAGCGGAAGACGATCTCGCCGAACAGGTCGCGGTCGAACTGGTCGAGCTTCTTCACCTCCTCGAAGCCCAGGCCCTCGATGTAATCGCTGACCAGCACCCGCCGCCTCGAGATTCGCGAGTGCACCTTCGGGACGACGATGAACGGGTGATCGTCGTATGCCCGCGCGAAGGCGCGCTGGTTCTGGGCCTCGAACTCGTAGTCCAGTTCCTCCAGCACCCGCTCGCGCAGCTCGTCGGCCACCGCCTTCGCGTCGATGCCGGGTGCGAGCGCCTTGGCGAGCCGGACGATCATCCCGGCGTTCGCCATGTCGGACTCGAGCGCATCGGCGATGCCGGGGTACTGGACCTTGACCGCGACCTTCGTCCCGTCGCGCAGCGTCGCGCGGTGGACCTGCCCGATCGAGGCCGCGGCGAAGGCCTCGCGCTCGAACGAACCGAAGATCCGGTCCAGGGGCTCGTCGTACTCCTCGTCGAGCACCTCCTTCACCTTGTCCCACGGCATCGCGGGGGCGCTGGTGCGCAGCTTGGCGAGCCGCTCCTGGTAGATCTCGCGGTACTCGGGCGGCAGGAAGTCGATGTCGATGAACGAGGCCATCTGGCCCACCTTCATCGCGGCGCCCTTCATGTGCCCCAGGACCTCGGCCATCTTCAGCGCTGACTCGATGTGGCGGGTCTCCATCCGCTCCTGGGCCTTCTCCTCGGAGCGGCCGATGTTGGCGGCGCGGGTGCCGGCGTAGCGGGTGGCCTGGCCCCCGACGGCGCGGCCGAGCTTCGCCGAGCGGCCCAGGCGACTGCCCGGGATCCGCTCGCTGCGGTCCTCCTCGGAGTCAGGATCGGGCGGGTCGATGCGCCACGGCTTCTCCTCGCCGCGCTCCTCGCCGCCCTTGTTGTCGCGTTCCGTGGCCATTGGGAACCACATGTTCTACCCTGGCCCGCGCAAATGGCTGCAGACCGGGCAACACTGAGCGTCAAGCCACGCGAGCAATTCGGCTCGCGGGCAAGCCGGCGCCTGCGCCGCGAGGGCTTCGTGCCGGGCATCGTCTACGGCGAGGGAGACGAGGCGCGCCCCTTCCAGGTGAACGAGCGCGAGCTGCGCCACCTCCTCGGCGAGGGCCACACCCTGCTCGACCTGGAGATCGACGGGACGAAGGCGGTCCCCGTCGTGATCAAGGAGCAGCAGAACCACCCGGTTCGCGGCGACATCACCCACATCGACTTCCACGAGGTCCGGCTGGACCAGGCGATCCAGGCCGAGGTCCCGATCGAGCTCGAGGGCGGGGAGCAGTCCCCCGGCGTCCGAGAGGGCGGAGTGCTCGAGCACGTCACCCGCGAGGTCACGGTCGAGGCGCTGCCAACCGAGATTCCCGAGAGCATCAGCGTGCTGGTCCTCGACATGGTGATCGGCGACACCATCAGCCTCGCCGCGGTGGAGCCGCCCAGCGGCGTCAAGTTCGTCGTGGACGACCCCGAGGAGATCACGATCGCCACCCTGAGCCCCCCGCGCCTCGAGGAGGAGCCCGAGCCGGAGCTGGAGGAGGAGGCGGAGCTCGTCGGCGAGGACGGCGAGCCGATCGAGCGCGAGGAGGGCGAGGAGCCGGCCGAGGGCGAGGAGGGCGAGGCCGAGCAGCCGCAGCCCGAGCGCATCGGCGAGGAATCCAAGGGCGGCGAGGGCGGGGAGTAGCCCCTGTCGCTGTTTCGCCGCTCCCGGCGGCGCGAGCCCTCACGTGCGGATGTGCTGGTCGTGGGCCTCGGCAACCCGGGGTCCGAGTACGCCGGGACGCGGCACAACGTCGGCTTCGAGATCGCGGACGAGCTCTCCCGGCGCTGGGACCTGCCCCGCGCCAGGAAGCGGTACGGCGGGCTGATCGCCGAGGGCCGCATCCGTCCCGGCGGACCGCGGGTCGCGGTGCTGCTCCCGCAGACCTACATGAACGAGTCGGGCTCGGCCGCCGGTCCCGCGCGCGGCGAGCTGGGCGTCGACCTCGAGCAGGTCGTCGTCCTCCACGACGAGATCGACCTTCCCTTCGGCGAGGTGCGCAGCAAGCTCGGCGGCGGCCTGGCCGGGCACAACGGGCTCAAGAGCATGGGCCGCGGGCTCGGCGGGCCGGACTTCTGGCGGGTGCGGGCGGGGGTCGGCAGGCCCGACTCCACCGACCCGGAGATCGTCTCCGCGCACGTGCTCGGCCGCTTCCGGGAGCCGCGCGACGAGGTCGCGGCGCTCGTCGCCGCCGCGGCGGATGAGACCGAGAGCCTGGTCGAGCGGCTGGCGGCCGGCGAGGTGCAGGAGGATGGGTGACATGAGCCTGACCGCCTACAGCGTCGATCCCGAGACCGGGGTCGCCGTCCTCCGGCTCGAGCGCGAGGACGCGCGCAACGCGATGAACACCCAGATGCTCGAGGAGCTGCTCGAGCACCTGGCGGCCGCCCGCGACGACGACGCGGTTCGCGCGGTGGTCATCTCCTCCAACGACCACCTCGGCCTCTCCGCGGGAGCCGACGTGAGGGAGGAGATGGACGACGACGGCAAGGTCCGGCGGATGCAGCTCTTCGCCGATCTCTACGACGCGATCGTCTCCTTCCCGAAGCCGACCGTCGCCGCCTGCCACGGATCGGTGGTCGGGGGAGGCGCCGAGGTCGCGATCGCCTGCGACCTGCGGGTCGCGGGCGGGAACCTGCGCCTGCGCTTCCCCGGCGCCGCGCTCGGCGTCCCGGTCGGTCCGGCGCGGCTCGTGAGCCTCTGCGGGCTCTCCGTCGCCAAGTACCTGCTGCTCACCTCGCGCAACGTCAGCGCCGACGAGGCGCTGCGCATGAACCTGGTCCATCGCGTCGCTCCCGCGGCCCGCACCGAGGAGGCGGCCGTGGAGCTGGCCGCCGAGGTCGCCGCCCACCCGCCCGAGTCGGTGGCGCGCATGAAGGAGATGCTCCACCGCTGGGACGGCGTGGTCGAGCGCTCGGCCGACGAGGGCCGCGGCCAGGTCGAGTGGCAGCGCTCCGGTCCCGGGCTTCCGACGTCGCGGGACTAGAGGTCGCGGGCGCCGTCGACGGCGACCTGGAGCCCGAGCGCGATCAGGACCGTTCCGCTGACCCGCTCCAGCAGCCGGCGGATCCGCGGGTGGCGCATCGTCTCGCCGACGCGCGCCACCGCCAGCCCGTAGGTCATCAGCCAGGCGATCGTGAGCAGCTCGAAGGCCGCGCCGAGGATCAGCACCTGGACGAAGAAGCTGCCCTCGCCCGTCGTGAACTGGGGCATCACCGAGATGAAGAAGACGACGAGCTTCGGATTGAGGACGTTCGAGACGAACCCCTGGCGAAAGGCGCTGCCGCCGGCGAACCTGCGCGCCGGGCCGAGCATCCAGTCCTGGTCGCCCTCCTCGCTCATCGAGGCCCGCCAGGCCTGGATCCCGAGGTAGACCAGGTAGGCGCCGCCGAGGATCTTGACGACCGCGTAGGCCTCCGATGAGGCCTTGAGCAGCGCGGATAGCCCCACCGCGGCGGCGAGGAAGTGGACGACGATCCCCGCGCAGATCCCGGCGACGGTCACCGGCACCGCCGCCCGTCCCGCGACCAGGGCGTTGCGCGCGGTCAGCGCCATGTCGGGACCGGGGGTGACGGCCAGGATCGCCGAGACCCCGAGGAAGGCGAGCAGCTCGGGCATCCGCGCATCTTGGCACCGCTAGGCTGATTCCCGGCCGGGCCCATGCCCGGTGGTGAGGCCGGAACGTCGTTCCGGTCATTCGTCATGCCCGAACGGAGTTGAGATGTCGCTGAGACCGCTTCTGGAGATCGCCGAGGAGAACGCCCGCTTCCAGGCCCTGGCGGGAGCGCTCGGCGATGCTCCGACCGAGGCGTACGTCTCGACGTCGCTGCGGCCCTACGTGCTGGCCGCGCTGGTCGAGTCCGGCGCGGCGGCATCCCGGCCCGCCCTCCTGGTCGCCGCTGACGACCGCTCGGCAAGAGACCTCGCTTCCGATCTGCACGCGTTCCTGGCCCCCCGCCGCGTCCATCTCTATCCCTCGCGCGGAACGGGCTACCTCTCTCATGTCGCTCCACCGCCGCACCTGGCGGGCCTGCGCGTGGCGGCCCTGACCGCTTTGACCGCCGGCGCTGGGAAGGGGGCGCCGGGGGGCGGCCCGGCGGGCAGTAAAAACGCTTCTAGCCTGACCGACGGGCCGCCCCCCGGTGACCCCACCCCTGTGGTGGTGGCCAGTGCAATCGCGCTGGCAGAAGCGGTCCCCGACCCCGAGTTGCGGCCGGACGGCCTGGTGCTCCACAAGGACGAGCAGGTGGACCTGGGCGACGTCGCCGAGCTGCTGGCGGACGCCGGCTACGAGCGCGTCGAGCAGGTCGAGGAGCGCGGGCAGTTCGCGGTCCGCGGCGGGATCCTCGACGTCTACCCCGCGACCGAGGAGCGCGCGGTCCGCGTCGAGCTGTTCGGCGACGAGATCGAGTCGCTGCGCTGGTTCTCGACCTTCACCCAGCGTTCCCTCGGCGAGGCGGAGAGGGTCGAGCTCGCGCCGGCCGCGGAGCTGGCCGCCGAGCACCGGGACGAGGCCGGTCTCGTGGGCCCGAGCGAGAACGGGGACGAGCCGGAGCGGCCGAAGCTGGAGGAGGTTCTGCCAGTGGACCGCTTCCTCGCTCCACTCGAACTCGTTCCGGATGAGGCGCTGGTCGCGATCACCGCCGCGGAGGAGATCCCCGGGGCGCTGGCGGACCACTGGGAGGACGTGACGGCGGCGATGCACGACGAGGACGCGCGCCGCCTGTACGTGGACGTCGCCGAGCCGCTGGCCGAACGGGCGGGCCTCCGGCTCACGGCTGCCGACGCGGAGGACCAGGAGCACTCCCTGCGGGCCCAGCGGGCCGAGTTCCCCTCGCGGACGCCGGCGGAGGGGGAGGGGGAGCTGGAGAAGCTGATCCGGTCCGGGTTACCGGGCGGTGGTCGCCTTCGAGCGCGGAGGGGAGGCCGAGCGCGCCCGCTACAACCTGGCCCGCGTCGACGCACCCCCGCTTCGGGACCGGCTCAGCTCCGAGCCGAGCGTCCACTTCGCCGAGGCCAACCTGCGGGAAGGCTTCCTGGCCCCGGACCTGAAGCTGGCGGTGATCCCGTATGCGCGCCTGGTCCACCGGCGCCGTCCGGCGGCCGAGCCTGCCCGGGCCAGGGCGCGCATCGCAGCGGCCATCGAGCTGCGCGTCGGGGACCTGGTCGTCCACGAGGACCACGGGGTCGCTCGCTTCTCGGGCTTCGACACGAAGACCCTGGCCGGCGTGACCCGGGACTACCTCGAGCTCGAGTACCGCGGCGGGGACCGCGTCTTCGCCCCGACCGACCAGCTCGCGAAGATCAGCCGGTACGTCGGCGCCGACGGCGGCGACCCGCAGCTGAGCGCACTCGGCGGCAAGCGCTGGCAGACGATGAAGGCGCGCGCGCGGCGGGCCGCCCAGGAGATGGCCGGCGAGCTGCTCAACCTCTACGCCGAGCGCCAGGTCCGCAAGGGACACGTCTTCCCGCCCGATGGCGAGATGCAGATCGACTTCGAGGCCGCGTTCCCCTATCGCGAGACGCCCGACCAGCTCGAGGCGATCGACGCGGTCAAGGGCGACATGGAGTCCGAGCGCCCGATGGACCGCCTGATCTGCGGGGACGTCGGATACGGCAAGACCGAGGTCGCGCTCCGCGCCGCGCACAAGGCGGCGGGCGAAGGCAAGCAGGTGATGATGCTGGTGCCGACGACGATCCTCGCGCAGCAGCACTTCGGGACCTTCCGGGAACGCCTCGCCGACTCGCCGTTCAACCTCGAGATGGTCTCCCGCCTGCGCAAGCCGGCCGAGCAGAAGGAGGCCATCCAGCGGTTCCGCGAGGGGAGGGTGGACATCCTGATCGGGACTCACCGCCTGCTCTCGCGCGACGTCCGCGCGAAGGACCTGGGCCTGCTGATCGTGGACGAGGAGCAGCGCTTCGGTGTCAAGCAGAAGGAACTGCTGCGCCAGATCAAGCTGAAGGTCGACGTGCTCTCGCTCTCCGCGACGCCGATCCCCCGGACGCTGCAGATGTCGCTCGCGGGTCTCCGCGACATCTCGGTGATCGAGACGCCGCCGGAGGGTCGGCGACCGGTCCGCACCTACGTCGGCCCCTACGACGAGGAACTGGTCCGGCGGGCGATTCAGCGCGAGGTCGATCGAGGCGGCCAGGCCTTCTTCCTCCACAACTACATCGAGACCCTCAGTGAGACGGCGGAGCGGCTGCGGGGGATGCTGCCGGGGGTCGGAATCGCCGAGGCGCACGGGCAGATGAACGAGCTCGACCTGGAGGCGACGATGCTCGCCTTCGTTCGCGGCGAGCACGACCTGCTGGTGACCACGACGATCATCGAGTCGGGCCTCGACATCCCGAACGCGAACACCCTGGTGGTCGAGCGCGCCGATCAGCTCGGTCTGGCGCAGGCGTACCAGATCCGCGGCCGGGTCGGCCGGAGCCGCGAGCGGGCCTACGCGTACATGCTCTACCCGTCTCCCGAGACGCTGACGGCGGACGCGGCCGCGCGGCTGGCGACGATCTCCGACAACACCGAGCTCGGGTCCGGCTTCCGCGTGGCGATGCGCGACCTCGAGATCCGCGGCGCGGGCAACCTGCTCGGGGACGAGCAGTCCGGTCATGTCGCCGCCGTCGGGTTCGAGCTCTACTGCCAGATGCTCGAGGACGCGGCCGAGGCGATGCGTGAGGGCGAGGAGGTCTCGGCCGACGTCGAGGCCGCCGCGGACAGGGAGCCGGTCCGGGTGGAGCTCGACGTGGACGCGTACCTGCCCGCCGACTACGTGCCCTTCGAGGAGGCGAAGATCGACATCCACCGCCGCGTCGCCGCCTCTCGCGAGCGCGCCGAGCTGCGGGCGCTGCGCGAGGAGCTGGAGGACCGCTTCGGCCCGGTGCCGACCCCGGTCCAGAACCTGCTCGAGCTTCAGCGCGCCCGGATCGAGCTCGGCGCCGTGGGGGTTCGCATCGTCGAGTTCCGAGCCGGGAAGCTGCGGGTCTCGCCGCTGGAGCTCGACTCCGAGCAGGCCGCCGCGCTCAGGGAGCGAATGCCGGAGGCCGGCTACCAGTGGCGCGAGCAGGTCGCCGCGATCGAGGTTCCGGATGAGCCGGGCGCGCGGCTGGCGTCACTGACCGCGCTGGTCGAGGCGCTGAGCGAGATTCGGGCCGCAGCGCCATCGGCGGCTTAGCGCCTGATTAGAAGCCTCGTTATCCTGCCGCCTCGTATGCGGGGCAAACTCAACGCGCGGACCGCCGCGATCATCTTTGGTGCGGCGCTGGTGATCATGCTGGCCGTCGCCGCGATCACCCGAGGGATCACCGCGGACGGCCCGTCCGGTGACGCCGTCGCGTCGGTGGACGGCGAGGACATCTCGCGCGAGGACTTCGACGTGGTTTTCGCGCAGGCCATCGAGCAGCAGCAGCTGCCGGCTCCTCCCGAGGAGGGCACCCCGGAGTACGAGGAGCTCCGCAACCAGGCGCTTGGGCGCCTCCTCCAGGAGACCTGGCTCGAGAACGAGGCCGAGGAGCGCGGCGTGGAGGTCACTCCGTCGGAGATCGACCAGGAGATCCAGTCCGTTCGCCAGCAGCAGCAGCTCACCGACCCGAAGGCCTTCCAGAAGGCGCTGACCGAGGCCGGTCTGACCGAGGAGGAGCTCGGCGACCAGTTCCGGCTGGAGCTGGTCAGCACCAAGATCCAGGAGGACCTCGCCGAGGAGGCACCCCCGCCGAGCGAGGATGACATCGAGCAGTACTACGAGTCGAACGAGACGACCTTCGAGCAGCCCGCCAGTCGGGACATCCGCTACATCCTGAACGCGGACGAGGCGAAGGCCCAGCAGGCCAAGACTGCTCTCGACGCCGACAACTCACCCGAGAGCTGGAAGCAGGTGGCGGCGGAGTTCTCGACCGACACCACCACCAAGAACGAGGGCGGTGTCCGCGTGGGCGTGACCGAGGAATCGTTCGAGCCGGCCCTCGACGAGGCGATCTTCGGCGCGGAGGAGGGTGTGGTCAGCGACCCGATCTCGACCACCCAGGGCTTCTACGTCTTCCAGGTCGACACGATCACCGAGGGCGGGGTCCAGCCGCTCTCCGACGTGAGGGGTCAGATCGAACAGCTGCTGGCACCGCAGTTCGAGCAGTCCTACGTCCAGAACTTCATCATGGACTACCAGGATCGCTGGATCGAGAAGACGATCTGCGCCGAGGACTTCGCGTTCGAGTTCTGCAACAACTTCACCCCGGCTTCCCAGCCCTGTCCAGATCCGGAGCTGGCCCAGGAGCAGCAGGACCAGCAGCTCGAGGAGCAGGGGTGTCCTGCGCCGGTCGCCGGGCGGACCGTCGGCGAGATCCTCGGCACGCCTCCTCTGACGACTCCGCCGGCGGTGTTGCCGAAGTCGGAGCAGGGGCAGCCCGCCCAGCCCAAGGAGCAGCGCCCGCACCCGCCGGGTGAGGACGTGGAGCAGCCCGAAATCCCCGGCGGCTTCCCGGGAGGCATCCCAGGCGGCGTTCCGCCCGGCGCGGTACCGCAGGGCTAGTCCGGCGGCAACGCCGGTGCCCAGCGACAGCGATCCGGCCGCGTTACAGGCCCTGGGCCGGCTCGACGCGATCACCCGCGAGCTGCGCGAGAAGTGCCCGTGGGACCGCGAGCAGGACGCGCGCTCGATCGTGCCCCACACCGTCGAGGAGGCCTACGAGCTCGCCGACGCCGCTCGCCGGGACGACACCGAGGCGATGGTCGACGAGCTTGGCGACGTCCTCTTCCAGGTCCTCTTCCTCTCCCTATTGCTTGAAGAGAGGGGGCAGGGCAGCCTGGCGGCGGTCGCCGAGTCCTGCGCGGCCAAGCTGATCCGCCGCCACCCACACGTGTACGGGGACCGCGAGCTGGATTCCGCCGGCGAGGTCCTGGCCCAGTGGGAGACGATCAAGCGCGAGGTCGAGGGGAAGGGTGAGCCAGGTGAGCTGCCGGAGAACCTGCCGGCGTTGACGTACGCCCGCAAGACGCTGAGGCGGCTCGATCCCCAGGGCTCCGCGTCGGGCGAGCGACCGGGCGACCCGACCTCGGACGACGAGACCCGCGATGCGGCCGAGCGCGAGCTCGGCGAGCAGCTGCTCGAGCTCGTGAGGGAGTCCCGGCGCCTGGGTGTGGACCCGGAGCTGGCGCTGCGCCGCGGCTGCGAAGCGGCTGAGCCGACCAGGAGAAGCGCTGAAAACCCCGCGCCCATGGGCGCCATCGAATCGATTCAGGGCCGCCAGATCCTCGACTCGCGCGGCAACCCCACCGTCGAGGTTGATGTGCGGCTCGACGCCGGCGCCGCCGGCTGGGCGGCGGTCCCGTCAGGCGCCTCCACCGGCGAGTTCGAGGCGGTCGAGTTGCGCGACGGCGGCGATGCCTGGAACGGCAAGGGCGTGACCAAGGCGGTCGCGAACGTGAACGGCGAGATCGCCGATGCGCTGAAGGGGACCGACGCCGCCGACCAGGTGGCACTCGACCGGGCGATGATCGACCTGGACGGGACGCCGAACAAAGGGCGCCTCGGGGCGAACGCGATTCTCGGCGTCTCGCTGGCGGCCGCCAAGGCGGCGGCGGCCGATGCGAATCGCCGGCTTTACGAACACCTCTCCGAGCTCTACGCGGCGACCGGCGCGAAGGAGACGGGCGAGCCGTCCGTGCTGCCGGTGCCGATGATGAACGTGCTCAACGGGGGCGCCCACGCCGACAACTCCGTCGACTTCCAGGAGTTCATGATCGTCCCCGCCGGGGCCTCGGACTTCGAGGAGTGCATGCGAGTCGGCACCGAGATCTTCCACACCCTCAAGGCGGAGCTGAAGAAGCACGGCCTCTCGACGGCCGGAGGCGACGAGGGAGGGTTCGCCCCCGACCTCAAGTCGAATCAGGCCGCGCTCGACTATCTGATCGCCGCGATCGAGGCCGCGGGGTACGCACCGGGGGTGGACGTGATGATCGCGATGGACCCGGCGACCAGCGAGCTCTTCCAGGACGGCACCTATGTCCTCGAGCACGAGGGGCGCAAGCTGAGCCCGCCGGAGATGGCCGACTACTGGCACGAGCTCGTCGACCGGTTCCCGATCGTCTCGATCGAGGACGGAATGGACGAGGAGGACTGGGAGGGGTGGAGGCTGCTGACCGAGAAGCTCTCCATGCACAGCACCCAGCTCGTCGGCGACGACCTGTTCGTCACCAACCCCGAGCGGCTGCGGCGCGGGATCGATGCGGGCGTCGCCAACTCGATCCTGATCAAGGTCAACCAGATCGGGACGCTGACCGAGACCCTCGAGGCGATCCAGATCGCCCGCGACGCGGGCTACACCACGGTGATCTCCCACCGCTCAGGCGAGACCGAGGACACGACGATCGCCGACCTCGCGGTGGGGACCGGGGCCGGGCAGATCAAGACGGGCGCGCCGTCGCGCTCCGATCGCACCGCCAAGTACAACCGGCTGCTGCGCATCGCCGAGGAGCTGGGCGACCGCGCCACCTTCCCCGGCGCCTCGGTCTTCGAACGGTAGAGGGCAGCGACGCCGCGTCCTGCCTGGAGGACGGTCGCGCAGGGAGCTAGGCGCAGGCGGCGAATTCCCAGGCGTGAGCAGCGGCGCTTACGCATCAAGGAGACCGGGGCCTAGGCGGGTTCGCCCGCGGGTCGGGCCCACGCGCGTCAGGTGGGATCGTGTCGGGCGGATCGCTCTGGTGCTGGTCCTGTTCGGCGTGCTGGTCTCGTACCTGAATCCGGTCGTCAACTTGATCGACGCCTGGCGGGACTCCAACGCGAGCAAGGAGCGGCTGGTGGATCTCAAGGCCGAGAACGCTCAGCTGAAGGCGCAGGTCGATCACGCCGCGAGCCAGCCCGCGATCGAGCGTGAGGCTCGCAAGATGGGAATGGTCGAGCCGGGCGCGAAGCTCTACTCGATCGAGGGCCTGGAGGACTGACGACTCGCGCCTGCCGCGCCTCCCGGCTCAGGGGGCGCGGGTATAGTTCCGCGCCTGCGCGCAGCCTGAAAGGCCGCGCGCTTTTGTCTGAATCGAGCCATTTGACGTGACCACTGGCCAGTATCTGCTGGGCGCGGCTGAGCTGGCGGTTATCGCCGCCTCTCTGGGCCTTGGCGCCTTCTACGTGCGAGCCCTGCTCGTGCCGGCCTGGTATGGCGCTCTCGCCCGGCTCGCCGAGATCGTGCTCGGCCTCTCGGCGCTGGTGGTCGTCTCCGAGCTGCTGGGCCTGTTCAAGCTGCTCGAGGAGGTCCCGCTGGTGCTGGCCTGCGCGATCGTCGGCCTCGCGGGCGCTCACTTCGCCCGTCGGCGCCTGGCGCCGCGACCGGAGCAGGGAGAGTTCCCCGCCGTCAGGCCCAACCGCGCGATGTTGGCGGTCGCCATCGTCGCCTCCGCGCTGGTGGTCGCCCACTGGGCTGAACCGAGCCAGGAGGCGATGGACACCGGCATGTACTACCAGGACACCACCTGGTACCACATGTCCTTCTCAGGCCGGTTCGCACAGACCGGCGAGGTCGGGCCGCTCCACCTGACCGATCCGCTCAAGCTGACGGCCTGGTTCTATCCGCAGAACTCGGAGCTCCTCCACGCGGTCGGCATGGTCGCGATGGACACCGACTTCCTCTCGACGCTGATGAACCTCGGCTGGCTCGCGCTGGCGCTGCTGGCGGCGTGGTGCATCGGCCGCCCGTACGCCGTCGGCGCGGCGACCCTGCTCGGCGCCGCGGTGATCCTCGACTCCGAGATGCTGGTCGGCTCGCAGGCGGGCAACGCGCCGAACGACATCGCCGGCCTCTTCTTCCTCTTAGCCGTGATCGCATTCCTGGTCAACGGGGCCGCGACGGCGCGGGCGAGGCCGTCCGCGACGGAGGCGGGTTCATCGGCCCGCCCCCTCGGCAACGGCGAGCCCGGCTTCGACCCCAGGGCGACCGAGGAGCACCCCCAGGAGGGCGTCGTCGAGGACGTTCCGGTCGCCGGCGACCCGCGGGCCCTCGCCACGGTCGGGGCGGGGCCGCTGTTCATCGCCGCCCTCGCGGCCGGACTGGGGATCGGCACCAAGATCACCCTGCTGGCGACGATCGGTGCCCTGACGCTCGGGATCGCGTTCCTCGCCGGCCGCCGGCACTGGCTGAAGGCCCAAGGCATCTGGCTCGGAGGCATGATCATCACCTCGGGCTTCTGGTACGGCCGCAACATCTGGCACGCCGCCAACCCGCTGCCCCAGATCGACAAGCTCGGGCCGATTGACCTGCCGGGGCCCGAGCAGGGGGGCTTCTACCCGCGCGAGCCCCACAGCCTCAGCGAGTACTACAACGACCCGCACATCTGGAAGGACTGGTTCTTCCCGGTCCTGGACGATCGCCTGGGGCCGCTCTGGCCGCTGATCCTGGCCGGCGCCGGGATCGGCCTGGTTGTGGCGCTGCTCTGGGGCCGGACCAGCCTGATGCGCGTCCTCGCCGTCACCGGGATCGTCGCCGCGATCGCCTACGTCTTCACGCCGCTGACCGCGTCAGGCGGCCTCGGTCAGCCGACCGGATTCGACGCCAACCTTCGCTACGTCGCGCCGGCCCTGCTCCTGGCGCTGGTGCTGATCCCCCTGATCCCGGCCGTGCGGCACCGCAACTTCGAGTGGGCCCTGATCGGCGTCTACGGGCTCCTCGTCCTCCAGGGAACCTTCCGGCCCGACGGCTTAGGCATCGATGCGTCCCCATCCTGGAACTACGGCCACCTCGACGAGTCGCTGATCCTGGCCCTGCTCGTGATCGGCGTTCCGGCCGGTCTCGTCGCGCTGTCGCGAACCAGGGTCGCCCATCGAGCCGTGCTCGTCGCGGTCGGGGTCGCCGCGATGGCGGCGGCCGTGATCATCGGCGACACGCAGCGGGAGCAGTACATCGAGAACCGCTACGAGGCCTCGGTTGCGCCGCCGCTCGAGGGCGGGTTCCGCTCCACCCCGGCCTGGAAGAAGGTCCAGGAGTTCGGCAAGCTCACCAACGATTCGCGGATCGGGGTCGTCGGCCGCGCCAGCGCCTTCGGCCAGTACGTCTTCTACGGCGACGATCTCTCCAACCATGTCCAGTACCTGGGCCAGGGGCTCCGCCGGGGCACCTTCCGCCAGATCGCCAGCTGCAAGGACCTGCGGCGAGCGATCAACAGAGGCGACTACGAGTACGTCGTGGTCACGCCCCGGATCCGGCAGGAGGACCGAATCGCCCCCGAGCTCTACTGGGTCGGGCACGGCACGCCGGTGAAGCGGAACGTCAAGAGCGGTCGTGCCTTCGGCGATTCCGGCACACCTCGCCGCGGTGTACCGGATCGACGGTGACCTCGATCTCACGACCTGCGGCGCGGCCGAGAACGCGTTCCGCGCGGACAAGGGAGTCGAGCAGGCTGCGCTGGAGGAGTACAACCGCCAGCAGGAGATCCTCACGGGCGAGGACATCAACATGGACGGCGTGATCGGCGGCGAGCCGAAGCAGTGAGCCCGGGCGAGTTCATCGGCGGCGCGGTGATGCTGCTGGTGCTGGCCGGCGCGATCGGGTTCGGCGCGGTCCGGCTGCGCGGCCGGCTGCTGCCGAGCTGGGACGGCGCGCCGGCGCGCCTGGCGGAGATCGTCCTCGGCATCTCGCATGCTGGTCGTGATCCTGGAGCTGATCGGGGTCGTCGGGCTCTACGAGCCCGGCTGGGTCCTCGCGGCGGGGATCGTGGCCGGGGTCGGCACCGGCCTCGCGGCCGGGGGATCGCGCGAGTGGATCGACCTGCCCTCGCCACCGCTGCGGCCGATCGCGCTCGGCGTCGCCACCGCCGCGGCCCTCCTTGTCGCGCTGCACTGGGCGATGCCGACGCAGGTCGGGCTCGACATCGGGATGTACCTGCCGAACACGACCTGGCACAACGCGCCGTTTGCCACCCGCTTCGTCCAGGATGCCCAGGTCGGCGCCCTGCACTTCACCGAGGTGCTGCGGCTGACCGTCTGGTTCTACCCGCAGAACTCGGAGCTGCTCCACTCGGTGGGACAGCTCTTCCTGGGCGGCACCGACTTCCTCTCGCCGCTCATGAACCTCGGCTGGATGTCGCTCTGCCTGCTGGCCGCCTGGTGCTTCGGCCGTCCCTACGGCGCGGCGGCCACGGCGCTGCTGGGCCTGGCGCTGATCCTCGACGCCGAGATGCTGCTGCTCTACCAGCCCGGCGACGGAAAGAACGACACCGCGGGCCTCTTCTTCCTGCTCGCGTCGGCCGCGATCCTGGTCAACGCCGACGCGCAGGCCCGCGCTGCGGCGAAATCCGCCCGCCCGATCGCGGGTGGCTCTCCGGAGGCGGATGCCGCTGTGGCGGAGCCCCCACGCCGCGGGTTCGTGGCGACGGGCGCGGCGCTCGAGCCGATCTTCCCTCGCGGAGCGCTGATCGTCGCCGGCCTCGCCGCCGGTCTCGCGCTGGGGACGAAGCTCAACCTGCTGGCGCCGTTCGGCCTGCTCACCATCGGCGTGATCGCCGTCGCCGCCCGCGGCGACCGGATCAGGACCGCGCTGATCTGGGCCGGCAGCGCGCTCGTCACCGGCGGCTTCTGGTTCCTCCGCAACCTGGTCGAGTCGGGCAACCCGCTCCCCTGGATCGACAAGGGGCCGCTGCCTGGCCCCGACCAGCTCGACATCGACATCCGCGATCCGCACACCGTCTCGGACTATCTGGTCCCGCCCGACGGCACCGTGATCGCCGACTACCTGCTCCCGGGCCTCCACGACAGCTTCGGAGACCTCTGGCCGCTGACGCTGGCCGCTGTCCTCGCCGGGATCGTTCTCGCCGTCTGGCGCGGCCGCACCCCGATGATCCGGATGCTCGGGTTCGTCGCCCTCTTCAGCGGGATCGCGTACCTGTTCACGCCGCTGACAGCGGCAGGGCCCGAGGGCGCGCCCTCGGCCTTCGAGGTCAACCTCCGCTACTCCTCGCCCGCGCTGGCCCTCGGTGCCCTGCTGCTCGCGGTGGACACCGCTCTGACCAGGGAGAGGGCCCAGAACTGGCTGCTGGGCGGCCTCGGCGTCCTGCTGCTGGCCTCGGCGCTGCCCGTCTGGGACATCGAGCCCGAGGTCTGGGAGCGCCGCTTCCTGGTCGAGGGGGTCGTCCTGGCCGCTGTTCGTGATCGGGGCGCCCGTCGCCCTGACGCTGGCCCACAGGCGGGGGACGTCGCTGCCGGTGATCGCGGTCGCCGCCGCCCTTGTCGTCGGCCTCGCCGTCGGCATCGGGTCGGCACGGAACGACGACTATCTCGACGACCGCTACCGGGCCGAGACCGCTCCGCGGGACTTCCCGGAGGGGATCAGGCGCGCGCTCGCCTTCGTCAACCGCGAGGACCTCACCGACGCCCGCATCGCGGTGGTCGGCGGCAAGGCCGGGTTCAAGCAGTACGTCTTCTACGGCAGCGATCTCTCGAACCACGTGCAGTACGTCGCCGACACCTCAGGGCATGGGACGTATCGCCCCATCGGCGAGTGCGAGCAGTGGCGCGAGGCCCTGAACGAGGGCGACTACGACTACGTCGTGATCAGCCCCGATCAGCGGACCCAGTCCGAGTTCCCGGTCGAGGTGGCCTGGACGGACACCAGGGGCGACGCGAGCAGGGTCGTCGTCGAGAACACCGGTGGCGAGGGCAGTGAGGTCGCGTACGTCTACGAGCTGACCGGCGAGCTCGACCCGCGCGGCTGCATCCGGGCCCAGGCGCCGCCGCCGAGACCTTGAGCTTCGGCGAGTACCTGGCCGGCGTCGCCGGCTTGGTCGCCGTCGCCGTCCCCATCGGGCTGGCCGCCGTCCACCTGCGGCGCCGCTGGCTGCCCGGGTGGGAGGGGGCGCCCGCCCGGCTCGTGGAGGCCGTGATCGGGCTGTCGCTGCTGACCGTCCTGCTGCAGCTGCTCGGGGCGGTGGGGCTGCTCGAGTCCCGTTGCGCTGATCGGCGCCTCGATCGCGATCGGCGCCGGCGTGGTCGCCTGGTCGCGGCGCCGGACGCCGTCCGGGGCGCCTTCCTTGCGCATACCGCAGGAAAGGCGCCCCGACGACGTCGGAGACTCCACCGGCGCCGCCGATCCCGACCATCCACCTCCTCATTGCGCTTTTGGCTGCGGTCTTCCTCGCCTCGCACTGGGCCACCGGGCTCCAGGACGTCTGGGGCCGGGGGATGCTCACCTTCGACACGCTCTGGTACCACGGCCCGTTCGCCGCCCGCGCGGCCGAGACCGGGTCGATCTGGGGCCTGCACCTCACCGACCCGCTCTACCTGAACTGGTTCTACCCGCAGAACTCCGAGCTGCTCCACGCCGCCGGCATCGTCCTCTTCGACCGCGACCTACTCTCGCCGCTGGTCAACTTCGGCTTCCTGGGCCTCGCATTGCTCGCGGCCTGGTGCATCGGCCGCCCCTACGGTGTCGCCCCGCTCTCGCTGGTCGCAGTCGCCGTGATCCTCGACACGGGCCCGATGGTCCCCCGCGAGGCCGGAACCCCGGCAAACGACATGGCCCCGGTCGCGCTCCTGCTCGCGGCTGCAGCCATCCTCATCAATGCCTGGGCTGCCAGTCGGGGAGCGGCGGATACAGAAGACGCTGGGGAGGGGGGCGACCGAGATGGGTCCGCGAGGAAGTCCGGCGAAGCCGCCGAGCGGGCCCTCTCGGGCGCCCCCCTCAACGCCACCCTGCTGATCTGCGGTCTTTCCCTCGGACTGGCGCTCGGTACGAAGCTGACAGTGGCCGGCGGCGTCGCGGCGTTCGCCGTCGGCCTGCCGCTGATCATGCCGCCGGGCGCGCGGCGCGCGGCGCTGCTGTGGCTGCTCGGCGGCATCGCGGCCACCGCGGGGTTCTGGTTCCTGAGGAACCTGATCCACAGCGGCAACCCGCTGCCGTGGATCCAGGACGTCGGCCCGATCGACCTGCCCGGCCCCGGGCGGGGGCTGGAGGGCCGCGACGACTTCAGCGTCAGCCACTACATCTTCGAGAACCCGGACACCGACGTCTGGAGCGACTTCCGCAAGGCGATCAGCAACCTGCTCGGACCGCTCTGGTTCCTGCTGCTGGCGGCGCCAGCCGCCGGTGCCGCCCTCGCGCTCTGGCGCCCGCGCTCCGCGGCGGTCCGGCTCTGCGGGGTGGTGGCGGTCGTCTCGGCGATGGCGTACCTGTTCACGCCGCTGACCGCGGCCGGCCCCGACGGCGACCCCCGAGCCTTCGGCATCAACCTGCGCTACCTCGTCCCCGCCCTGGCGCTGGGACTGGCGCTGCTGCCCCTCGAGCCGAAGCTGACGCCGCAGCGGTTCCGCCTGCCGCTGCTGATCGGCGGCCTCGCGGCGCTGGCGATCACCTCCCAGTACTCGGACTCGGCCTACATCTGGGACGAGACCTTCGCCTCGGTCCCGGTGGCGGTGCTGATCGGCCTGCTCCTGATCGCGGCCCCGGTCGGGATCGCTCTGCTCGCCAGACGCGCCGCCGTCCCGGCCGCCATCGCCGCCGGGGTCCTGGGCCTCGCGATCGCCGCCGCCGGTTGGGAGCGCCAGGACGACTACCTCGACAGCCGCTACACCGACACCGAGGACTTCCGCTTCGAGCTGGACGAGCTGGCCACGTTCGCGAAGGACACGTCGGGACTGCGGATCGCCGTGGTCGGCACGAGCGGCGCCTACAACCAGTACCTGCTCTACGGCGACGAGCTCTCGAACCGGGTCGACTATCTCGGCGATCGGCAGGGTGGCGGCAACTTCGTGGCGATCGAGAACTGCCCGGCCCTGCGTGAGGCGATCAACGACGGCGGCTACGACTACGTTGTCACCACCCCCGACCTCGACCTCAACGACCCCGACGACGTCGGCTCCTCGCCGGAGCGCGGCTGGCTGGTGGATGCCCCGGAGCTCGACGAGGAGACGCGGACCGCGAAGCTCTCGATCTTCGCCGTCAACGGCGATCTCGATCCGGAGGGATGCAAGTGAGCGACACGGGCGACTACGTGCTCGGGATGGTCGGCCTCGCGGCGATCGTCGCGTCGCTCGCGTTCGCCGCCCGCACGGCGCGCCGTGGGCTGCTGCCGGGCTGGTCGGGCGCTCCCGCCCTGCTGGCCGAGGCGGTGCTGGGAATCGGGATGCTCGTCCTGCTCTCGGAGCTGCTCGGACTCTTCGGCCTGCTCGACGGCCCGCTGCTGGTCGCCGCCTGCGGCATCGCGGCGCTCGGTGCCTTCCAGGTCGGCCGCACCCTCGGACCGGACGAGGGGAAGGGCATGCGGCCCGCCAGGACCGTCTACCCGCTGGAGGTGGCGCTGGCCATCGGCATCGCCCTGCTCGTGGCCGCCCAGTGGGCGGGCCCGACGCTGCTCGCCCTGGACCGAGGCATCTATGGCGGCGACTCGCTCTGGTACCACATGCCGTTCGCGGCGCACATCGCGCAGACCGGCTCGGTCACCGAGCTGCTCTTCACCGACCCGCTCTACCTGAACTGGTTCTACCCGCAGGTCTCGGAGCTGCTCCACGCCGACGGCCTGCTGCTGCTCGGCAACGACTTCCTCTCGCCGCTCCTGAACCTCCTATGGCTGGGACTGGCGCTCCTGGCTGCCTGGTGCATCGGAAGGCCGTACGGCGCAGGACCAGCGGCGGTCGCAGCGATCGCGGCGCTGATGTCGGCGGACCTGATGTTCTCGCGCCAGCCGGGGAACGCGAACAACGACATCGTCGCGATCGCTCTCTTCCTGTCCTCCGTCGCCATCCTGGTCAACGCCGCTGGGTGGAGGACACCGGACGGCGGCCCGGCGGACATTCCCAAAAAATCCTTGATGGCCGACGGGCCGGCGGCCGGTGTCCTCGTAGTCGCAGGGCTTGCCGCGGGTTTGGCCCTGGGGACGAAGCTGACGGCGGTGCCACCGGTGCTGGCGTTGTCGATCGGAGTGATCGTGATCAGCGAGGCCGGCACGCGCGGGCGCGCGGCGCTCGCCTGGATCGGTGCGCTGTTGGCCGGTGGGGGCCTCTGGTACGTCCGCAACGCGATCGTGGCCCACACCCCGTTCCCGTTCGTGGACATCGGTCCGCTCGACAAGCCCGAGGAGCTCGAGGGGCGCGACCCGTTCTCGATCGCCCACTACGCCACCGACTCCGACATCTGGGGCCGTTTCTTCAGGCCGGGGCTGGAGGAACGGCTGGGGGATCTCTGGTTCCTGTTCCTCGGCGTCGCCGTGCTCGGCGTCGTGATCTGGCTCTGGCGCGGCGGCCGGCTCGAGCGGATGCTCGCCGCCGTGGCCCTGTTCGCCGCGGTCGCCTACCTGCTGACACCGCTGGGGGCCTCGGGACCGGAGGGATCGCCCGTCGGCTTCCGGCTCAACATCCGCTACCTGGCGCCCGGCCTCGCCCTGGCGCTGGTGCTGGCTGCGATCACGCCCTCGCTGGTCCGGCGGCCACTGGCCTGGCGCTACGCCGCGTTCGCCCTGTTCGCCGTCCTCGCCGTGGTCAGCTCGGATGTGGTCGACGGCATCGACACCGACGACGTCCCGGGCACGCTGCTGCTCGCGCTTCCGCTGGTGGCGCTCCCGCCGCTGCTGGTCCTGCTCGCGCGCCGTGGCGTCCCCGGCGTGGCGGTGGCCGCGATCGCCGCCGCCTCCCTCGTCGGCCTGGCCTTCGCCGGGCATTCCGCCCAGGAGGACTACCTCGACCTCCGCTACTCGGACGCCACCCCGGAATACCCGACGGACGAGCAGCCCTCGATCGAGCTCGAACAGGGCCTCGGGGCGGCCTACCAGTGGGCGCGGGAAGAGCAGGACGTCGAGATCGGCCTGGTCGGAACCACCGGCGCCCTCTTCCAATACGGCCTCTGGGGCCCGGACTCCTCGAACGTGGTCACCTACCTCGGCGACCGCGAGGATCGTGGCGCCTTCGCCCAGCTCGAGGCCTGCCCCGAGTTCATCGCCCGAGTCAACGAGGGCGACTTCGACTTCGTCGTCACCACGCCTGAATACGACCAGGACGACCCGGAGTCGGCCACGCCGCCCATTCAGGGTCTGTGGATGTCGGCGGCGCCGCAGGCGCAGCGGGTCGCCGGCGAAAACCTCGTCGACGTCTGGAGGATCACCGGGCCGCTCGATCCCGCCGCCTGTCAGGTCCGCATCGAGAGCGGAGATCGAGATCGTGCCGGAACAGACCGCGCCCGATAAGAAGGCGGACAAGCGGGTAATCCCCGACCGGTGAGCTATCCCCTCGACAACGCGATCTATCAGTGGGAGGAGGGGTATGCCCGGCTGCGAGAGCTCTCGAGCCAGCCCAGGATGGCGGGAAGGCTGAATCGCGCCGTGGAGGCGATTCGGGACGAGCTCCGCCGCCGGATCGGGCCGACGTTCTCGTCCGCCCAGCTGGCCGATCTCTACGGCCAGGGCACGGACTGGTGCCTGGCCGCCGCCCGCGACGCGATGCCGATGGACGCGGTCGACCTCGACCCGCAGGCGATCGTCGACGGCGCCTTCCACCTGTACCTCCGCGGCGCCACCGACTACGCCGGCGGCCGCGTTCTTCCCACCGAGTAGACCCTCAGGGGACCATCTTGCAGTCGCCGCCGTTGGTGTCGGTCACCTGGAACTTGAACGAGTCCGTCGCGGGCTTGAATCCCTTCGCGGTGAGCTTGATGTTCACCTGGTAGGTCCCGAAGCTGTTGAAGGTCATCTCGTAGTCCCCGATGCCCTTCTTCCCCTTCAGCACGCCCTTGTCGGAGCCGTCCACGACGGCCCGGGGATGGGCGTTGGACTGCGAGAGGAAGATCAGCGCGACCGCCGCCTCGACCGCCACGTCCTTTTTCAGTTTGGACTCCACCTTGCGGTCGGCCTTCGCCTCGCGGATTCTGAACGCGACGACGTCCTCGAAGATGTTCGTGTGCGAAACCCGGCAGCTGATGACCGTGCCGTCGTGGAGCGTCTTCTTGACGGTTTCCGTGCGAGCCGGGACCGCCAGCACCAGCACGGTCAACAGGGCGGTGACCAAGACCAAAGGGGTACGACGGGCAACTCGCATCGCTACGCAAAGCCAATCGCATCGGCGGCGCGATCGCAAGACCATTAGTGACGACCCTCCGGTCGCCAGTAGTGGGAACGCTAGGCAGGCGCCTGCTCGGCGTCCCCCGCGGCCACGGCGGTCCAGCGGCTAGTCGTCGTCGCCGGTGCGCTCGAGCACGATCCGCTCGGGCTCGATCGTCACCTTGAGCGCGCGGTGGCCGGCCCAGTGCTCGGTGTAGACCGAGTTGTCCTTCACGGCCGGATCGAGCCAGAGTCCGTAGCCGTCCTTGTCCCCGTGATCGAAGGTCGCCTCCAGCGGCCGGGACCGGCGCCTGCTGCGCCCCCGGCCGCCGCGCCGGCGGCGCCTGCGTCCACCGGACTCGGAGCCAGCCTCGCGCCCGCCGTCGCCGTCGCCGGCGTCCTCGTCGGTCGCGCCCTCCTCCTCGGGCTCTTCTTCCTCCTCCTCGGGCTCGGCGTCGAGCTCGGCCTCGATCTCCGCCTCGATCTCGTCGCGCAGGTCGACGTCGCCGGAGGGATCCTCGCCCTCCTCACTCAGCCCGTTCTTGTCGATGAAGTCGCGGAGCTGCGCGGCGGGGATCTCGAGCTGGTGGGCGATCCAGGCGTCGGTCCGCCCCTGGCGCACCCAGGCGCGGATCTGGTTCAGCTGCGGTCTCAGAGATTTCCTGGCCATCGAGCGCGTGACTCTAGCAACGGCCCCCGGCCGCCCAACCGAACCTGCACACGCCCGGAGACCCTTCGCTAGAGTACCTATTTATTGGTAGGCAGCTGGAGAGGCCTGCCGACGGTATTTACGCGCAAAACGAGTGGAGGCAGAGATGCTGGTACTGACAAGGAAGCCGGGCCAGAGCATCATCATCGGTGACGGCATCGAGGTCCAGGTGCTCTCCGTGGCCGGCGAGAAGGTCCGCTTGGGGATCACCGCGCCGCGTGACGTGGACATCTTCCGTGACGAGGTCTATCACCGGATCGAGGCCGAGCAGGCCGCGGCGATCAACGGCACGGGCGAGGTCGAAAAGGCGCTGGAGCGGCTCAGCCCGTAGCGCCGGTCGGGCCGCTAGCCCATCAGCCAGGCCAGCGTCTCGAACATCACCGCGACCACCGTCACCACGGTGACCGTGAGCGCGACGAGCAGAACGCTGAACCTGACCTTGCCCCGTGACTCCGTGCGGGCGATGCGACGGGCGCGCGAGCGGTTCGAGGCGCGCTTGCGCAGCTGCTCACGCCGCCGCCGCTCGAGCGCCATCTCCTGCTCGAACGCCAGCTCGATCTGAGCCATGCTCTGTCGGTGTCGCATCTGGGCCATCGGGCCGGTCAGGGTACCAACGGCCGTGCCTACCACCCGCAGTTGCCCCAGAGCCCCCGGCCCTCGCGGCCGGCCTCCGCCTCGAGTGCGTTGAACAGCTTCGCGAGCGACGTATTGGGCTCGATTTCGAGCGTTCGGGCGAATCCCAGCTCGACCAGCTGCGCGTTCACCAGGACGTCTTTCTTGCCGCGGATGTACACGTAGGCGAGCAGGCGGCCGTAGGCGTCGCGGGTCTCGGCGTCGAACTTGAGCAGCACGTGCCGGCCGCCGACGAACCGCTCGTTTTGCCGCGCCGCCTCCGGCCCGCCGCACTCGACCGGGCTGTCGGGCTTGACCGACTCGGGCGTGTCGATGCCGATGTAGCGGACGTCTTCCTCCGAGCCGTCGGGCAGCTGGACCTCGATCGTGTCCCCGTCGACCACGTCCGTGACCACGGCGACCAGCTCCTTGCCGGGTGCGAACCGCGGGTCCGCGCTCTCCTCGTCTCCTGCGTCGCAGCGCGAGAGGACGACCACGGCCACCAGGACCGCCACCAGCACCAGGCTGCGCAGAGAACCGCGTCTCATGACCCTATGAGCGGCGAGCGGAGTTGATTAGTCGGCGGCCTGGTGGCCGCTACGGAATCCGGCGGACGCTGGAGAGCATGATCTCCTTGATCTGCTCGATCATCTCCAGCGCCTCGTTCCACTCGCGCTGCCAGACGTTGCGGCCGTAGATCACGCCCGAGCCGCCGGCCTCCATGATCGCCTTGGTCTGGCCGATCACGGCATCGTCGTCGGCCTTGGAGCCGCCGGACAGCACCACCAGCGAGCGGCCCGCGGACTCGACGGCCTGGCGGATCGCCTCCCCCTGGTCGATGTCCATCTCGTTGTAGGGGGCCGGGGCATCCTTGTCCTTGTCCGAGAACTTCGGATAGTTGAGCTTGACGACGTCGGCGCCCATCTCCATCGCGATCCGCGCCGCGTAGTCGATCGCGTAGAAGGAGTCGCGGCCGCCCTTCTTGTCGATGAACTCGCCGCGCGGATACGCCCAGATGACGAGCGGGATCCCGAAGCGGTCGCAGTCCTGGCGGACCTGTCGGAGCTGGATGAAGTCCTCCTCCTGGCGCGCCGAGCCCACGTACGACGTGTAGCCGACGGCGTCGGCGCCGAGCGCCACCGCGTCCTCCACCGTGGCGTTGCAGGGGGAGACGGGCTGGTCGGAGGGCGGCACGTCGGTCTTCCCGTTCAGCTTCAGGATCAGCGGGACCTGGCCGGCGTAGTCCGGGTAGTACTTCTGCGCGAGGCCGATCTCGCAGGCGATCGCGGAGTAGCCCGCCTCGGCCGCGAGCCTGAACTGGTACTCGGGGTCCTTGGACGCCGGGTTGGCGAAGAAGTCCTTGGGGCCGTGCTCGATGCCCTGGTCGATCGGCAACAGGAGCAGCGTTCCCTTGCCCGGGCCGAACTCGAACAGCAGGCGCCGCAGGCGTGTGCGCTTGCCTGGGCTGAGGTTGGCGAGCAGCGATTTCTGCTCGGTGACCGACTTCACTTCCACTTTTGAGGGACCTCCTGAGTTTCCGCGACTGGCTGGATGAGTATATGTACCCCGCTGTGCTCGACCATAACTTCGGCAGCAGCGACCTCTACACGGTCGGCGTGGAGGAGGAGCTGATGATCTGCGACGGCGAGAGCCTCGAGCTCTCGCAGTCGATCGAGCGCATCCTCGACGCGCTCCCCGACGACCTGCCCGGCCACGTCAAGCCCGAGCTGATGCAGTCCGTGCTCGAGATCGCCACGTTGCCGTGCCAGAACCTGGTCGACGCGGCCGCCCAGCTTCGCGAGCTGCGCACCCAGGTCCGGTCCTGCGCCCAGAAGCTCGGCTTGGAGATCGGCGCGGCCGGCACCCATCCCTCGGCCCGCTACCTCGACCAGAAGTTCGTCGAACGGGAGCGCTACCTGCAGCTGGCCGCCGAACTCGGCTGGGTCGCCCAGCGCGAGATCATCTTCGGGACGCACGTGCACGTCGGCATCGACGACCCGGAGAAGGCGATCTACGTCGCCGATGGCATGCGGGGCTGGCTGCCGCTGCTGCTCGGCATGTCGTCGAACTCGCCGCTGTGGCAGGGGAGGGTCACGGGCAACATGTCCACGCGCACGCCTGTCTTCCGCGCCTTCCCGCGGATCGGGATCCCCCCGTACTACGGCAGCTGGGAGATCTACTCGCACCGCGTCGAGCTGATGATGAACGCGGGGGCGATCGAGGACTACACCTACCTGTGGTGGGACGTGCGGCCGCACCCGAACCTCGGCACGGTCGAGGTACGGGTGTTCGACCAGCAGACCCGCGTCGAGCACACGATCGGCTTCGCCGCCCTGGTCGTGTCCCTGGCGCACCGGTACAGCACCCGCTACGACGACGGCGTTCCCAGCGTCGAGCATCCCTGGGAGCTGATCGACGACAACAAGGTGCGCGCCGCGCTGGTGGGGATCGAGGGCAAGCTGATCGACTTCTCCCGCGGGGAGGACGTCGACGCCGCCGAGATGGCGCGAGGGGTGATCGACGACCTCTCGGAGGACGCCCGCGAGCTCGGCTGCGAGACCGAGCTGCGGGGTCTCTCCGATCTGATCGAGCGGGGCACGGGGGCCCGCCGCCAGCTCGACTGGCTCGAGAAGCACGACGGCGACATCAAGGGCCTGATGCGCGAGATCCTCGACGCGAGCGCGCCCTAAGGCGCCGCAGGGTCAGCCGCGGAGCCTCGGCTTGGCCGGGGTGAGGTCGACGAGGCCGTCCGCGTGGACCGCCCGGACCCTGAAGCCGGCGAGGCGCGCGCGGCGGATGCTCACCGGCGAGGTGCAGGGGCGATATGGGCTCGCGCGGTCTCGGCACTCGAACGAGGCGTCGGTCACGTTCGAGCTGAAGTGGACCTTCGCCCTGCGTCCTCCCGGCCCCAGGACGACCCGCGTGATCGTCGTCTGCGGGCTCTCGGAGGGGGCCGGATCGAGAGGCGGGTCGGGGCCCTGCGCCTCGGACTCGAGCCAGGCGGTGGCGTCCTCCGGCCGGGCCGCGAGGACGCTCCGCGTTGCCTGGACCGCCGCCTCGATGTCCCCGAGCGAGTACTCGCGACGCGGGTCCAGCGCCTGCCATGGCGCGAGCGTCGCGGCCGTGCGCTCGGCGAGCCCGTCCAGGTCGAGGCCCTGGGCCGTCGCCAGCGCCTTTGCGACGCCGAGGCGGTAGAGCTCACGGCAGGGGGCGTCCCGGAGGCAGCGGGCGAACATCAGGCCCGGGGCGTGACCGTCGAATCCGGAGCGCTCGACCAGTGTCTGGTCGGTCCCCCAGGGGAGCATGCTGAAGCGGCCGCTCGCGTCGCTGTGGAGGTAGTAGTTGTTGGGCCACACCCGGTCGCCCGAGTAGCCGTCCCAGTGCCCGACGTAGCGCTCGACCGCCCACATCTGGGTCATCTGCTCCAAGTCCGCGACCTCGCTCACCGCCTCCGAGAACGGGTCGTGGGTATTGACGGCGTCGATCAGCGCCTCCAGGTCCCCGAGCTCGGTCTCGCTGCCCTCGTCGACCTCGAAGAGGCCCGCCTCGCCGGGGTCGACGTCCTGTCCGAGGCCGCCCTCGAAGAGGTGCCGCGTGGAGTCGAACCAGCGCGAGAGCGCCACCTCGTCGAGCGCCTCGACGTTGAGGTACAGCCCGTAGTCCTGCCCGTTGAGGCGCACGTAGGCGTAGCCGGTCCGGGGGGCCGCGACGCCGGCGTTGCGGAAGATCTCGTAGGAGAGGACCTCGTGCACGTTCGACGGGTCCTGGACCATGTTGTTGAGCGTCAGCTTCTTCAGGCCGAGGAAGCGCTGGCTCCCCACCGAGTGGTTGAACTTGAGCTTGAACGCCGACTTCGCCGACAGCGGCCGGAACGATCCGTAGCTCCCCTTCAGGCGGATGCCGACATCGATCGGCCCGTAGGTGCCGCCCACGGTGGTCAGCGAGAACGTCGCGTCGACGTAGTCGCCCGGGTCATCCATCGTGGCCTGCTCGAGCGCCTCGACCGACTCCGGTGGCGCGGTGAGGTTGATCTCGACGACGTTGCCGGGGTCGAACAGCCAGGCCGCGGCGTCGGGGGGCGGGTCGGTCGACGAGGGCTGGTTCGGCTCTCCCTTCGTGGGGGTCGTCTGCATCCAGGGGCCAGTCCCGTTCGGGTAGCGGCCCCAGGTGTTCGCGCTGGCGGCCTGTGACGGGACCTCGATCGCGTCAACCGGCGCGTCGGCGGCGTCGGCGATGCGGATGGTGTCCCCGCCGCAGCTGATCCCGAACGGGAAGCCCGCGTCGCCCTTCTCGACCACGACGTCTCCGCCCGCGGGGATCGAGGTGCCGGCCGGGAAGCGCCAGCGGTGGTCCGCCCGCGTCGAGTCCAGCGGGTCGTCGGTCACGAGCCACTCCGAGACGTCGGCGGCGGCCGGCCCGGTGTTGACGAGCTCGACCCAGTCGGTGCCCTCGCAGTTCACCTCGTTCAGCACGACGGCGGCTTGGGACGCCGGCGCCGCCGTGAGCACCAATCCACCAGCCAGGCACAGCGTGCAGATGAGCTTCCTCAACCCAAGCCCCTCAAGGAGAGTCCGTTCTCGGTCGTGGCGAGTATCTCACCCCGCCGGAGCTGTGACCAGTGTGCGGAATGCACGCGCGCATTTCTTTCGCTTTCGAAGCGAAAACTGCGTAAATCCGACACAACTAAGTACGGAAATCGAAGCAAGTGCTTGCTTTCCGCCTCCTCTGATACGAAAATAGAAGCAGATGGCCACGGAACGCCCGATGCCGGTCGCCCTCGAGCTGTTGGGGCGTCGATGGACCCTCCGCCTGGTCTGGGAGCTGCGCCGCGAGCAGCTCAGCTTCTCGGACCTGCGCGCGCGGGCCGGCATCAGCCCGTCGGTGCTCTCGGACCGCCTGCGCGAGCTGGCAGAGGCCGGGGTGATCGAGCGGAACGAGGCGCGCTCCTACCAGCTCACCGGCAGCGGCCGCGAGCTGGCGCGGCTGCTCTTCGAGCTGAACCGGTGGGCCGAGCGCGCGCGGATATCCTCACAGCGTGAGCACGCCTGACCTCCACGTGGTCTGCGGGAGCTGCGGCTCCGAGGTCAGCCCGTACGTCACCGAGTGCCCGTACTGCGGGAACCGGATCCGCAAGCGGGCCCCGAAGCTCGAGCGCCGCGGCGACGAGCTGGCCCCGCGCGAGTCCCGCCGCCGGCGGCGACGCCGTGAGCGGGGGCCCAGCGCGCCGCGGATCGAGCTCGGTGGGCGGCCCTACGCGACGATCGCCTGCGTCCTGATCCCGGCGGTGCTCATCCTCGTTCAGCGCTCCGGGCTGCTCAGCTTCGAGGACCTCGGCGGAATCGTCGGGCCCTTCTTCGACGACGAGTGGTGGCGATACCTCGCCTCGCCGTTCGTCTATCCCGACGTGGGCTACTGGTTCGTCGCCTCGCTCGGGATCGTCATCTTCGGCTCGGCGGTCGAGCGGCGGCTCGGCACGATCGCGACGGCGGTGCTGATGATCGCCTGCGGCGCCCTCGGCATGTTCGCCGCGGAGGGGATCGAGGACGCGCTCGGCGGTGACAACGACCTGCTGCTGCTCGCCGGCGGCAACGGGATCGCCCTGGGGATGCTGACCACCTGGGCCGTCCTCAAGTCGCGGGAGCTTCGCGCGGACCCCGAGGCCGAGGGAGTGGACCTCATCGGCGTCGCCGTCTGCGCCGTCGTCCTGATCATGCTGCCGCTGGTCGAGGACTTCGCCAACGTCTTCGCCGGGCTCGCCGCCGCCGCGGTGGGCGCGGCCTGCGGCTTCGCGGCCGCGGGTGTACGCGGGCGCCAGCGGGACCCCGGTCAGTGACGGACAAGTTCCTGGCCATCACGCCCGAGCTCCACCGCTACGCGGTCGAGCACAGCTCTTTCCGAGACGGCACGGTGCCTGAGATCGAAGCGGCAGGCGAGGCGATGGGCGACCTGGCGCTGATGCAGATCGCGGGCGATCAGGCCGCCTTCATCACGGTCGTGGTGGCGGCGATCGGCGCGCGCCGCGCGCTCGAGGTCGGCACGTTCCTCGGCTACGGCGCGGTGGCGATCGCCCGCGGGCTCCCCGAGGACGGGGAGTTGGTCTGCCTGGAGCTCGACGAGGGCTACGCCGAGCGGGCGCGAGGGCATCTGGATGCCGCCGGTCTTGCCGAGAGAGCCGAGATCAAGGTGGGCCCCGCGCTCGACACGCTGCGCGAGATGCCCGCAGCGGAGGAGTTCGACTTCGCCTTCATCGACGCCGACAAGACCGAGTACAGCGACTACTTCGAGCAGGTCTTCACGCGGATGCGGCGCAACGGCCTGATCATGCTCGACAACACCCTGCGCGGTGGCACCGTCCTCGAGCCCGGCGACGACGAGGCGGCTCGGGTCACCGCCGAGCTCAACGACCGGCTCGCCGAGGACGAGCGCGTGGAGGTGGCCGTGCTCGGCGTCGCCGACGGCATCACGCTCGCACGCAAGCGGTAGATCCATGGCGACGCCGGCGGACGACGCGGGGTGGAAGCGGCTGATCCGCGAGGGGCAGCCGCCGTTCTGGCGCCGGCTGGCCGAGCTCTCGGGGGCCGAGGTGCTCGAGCGTGACGGCTGGCAGGCGACGATCTTCCCCGAGTCGCCGACCCGGTCGATCTTCAACTCCGTCTTCTATGACACCCATCTCGACACCTCCGGTGCGCGGGAGGGTGCAGGCGGCGGCCGGGCGTTCCTGGGCGCGCTCGACGAGATCGCGGCGGCCTACGAGGAGGCGGGGGTGAAGGCGTGGACGGTCTGGACCCCCGAGGAGGACACCGAGGTCGCCGCGGCCCTCGAGGCCGCCGGCCACAAGGACGACGCGCAGCCCGACGACATGGCGATGGAGCTCTCGGAGCTGCGCGAGCCAGAGGGCGAGCCCGCCTTCGAGATCAGGCAGGAGTACGACCTCGCCACGATGGCGCGGATCAACGAGATCGCGTACGGCTGGGCGCCGGGCGAGTTCCGGGCGATGGAGACCGCGGAAATGCCCGAGCTGGTTCCTTACTTCGCCGATCTCGACGGCGAGACGGTCGGCACCCTCGCCGTCTGGCCGCATGGCGACGACGCGGCGATCGAGTGGGTGGCCGTCCTTCCCGAGGCGCGCGGCCACGGCATCTCGGGCCGGCTGCTGGCGCACGCGCTGCGCGAGGCCCGCGAGTCCGGACTCGGGACGACGACGCTTCAATCCACGAAGTTGGGGAATCCCGTCTACGCGAGGCTCGGCTATCGCGATTACGGTGCGATGCACATGTGGGAGAGGCGCGACGGTGACTGAGCAACTTCAACCGACAACGGAGGCATGAACCGAATGGAGATCCACTTTCACGGCCACGCGTGCTTCGAGCTCGTCGACGGTGACCACCGGGTCCTGATCGACCCGTTCCTGAAGCCGAACAACCCCGCGGCGGTGGCGACGGCCGACGACGTCGAGGACCCCGACCACATCCTGATCACCCACGGGCACGTGGACCACATGGCCGACGCCGTGCCGATCGCCAAGCGCACCGGCGCCCACTGCATCGCGATGGTGGAGATCGCCAAGTGGTTCGACGGCCAGGGGGTCGAGACGACGAGCGACCCCAACCTCGGCGGGACAGTCACGGCCGACTGGGGCTGGGTGAAGCTGGTGCAGGCCTTTCACACCAACACGCTGCCGGGTGACCCGAACGATCCCTACAGCGCCGAGTCCGGCATCGTGATCGGCCCGCCGGCGGGACTCGTGGTCAACATGGGCGGCGTCACCGTCTACCACCTCGGCGACACGGCCCTGTTCGGGGACCTGAAGCTGATCGCCGAGTCCACGCCGGTGGACATCGCGCTGGTCCCGATCGGCGGGCACTACACGATGGACCGCCACGACGCGGTTCGCGCCGTCGAGCTGATCGGACCGAATCAGGTCGTGCCGATGCACTACGACACGTTCCCGCCGATCGAGACCGACGTCAAGGCGTTCAAGAAGGACGTGGACTCCAAGACCTCAGCGGAGTGCGTGATCCTGAAGCCGGGCGAAAACTTCCCACCGGAGAAATAGCCGCGCGGCCCGCGCCCGCTGGTCCCGCGGGGGCGAATCCCCCTCCGGGGCGCCTTACTTGCCATATGGGCAAGAAAGGCGTCCCACGGGACCGAGCGCTCGCTTCGATCGCCGCGCGGCAGCAGGGGGTGGTGACCGCCAAGCAGTTGCGTGCCGCCGGTTTAGGGCCGACGGGGATCACACGGCGGGTAAAGGCGGGTCGACTCCACCGCATTCACCGCGGCGTGTACGCCGTCGGCCACCCGCGCCTGACGTTCGAAGGCCGCTGCCACGCGGCGGTTCTGGCGTGTGGCGCTGAACCCCCGGCTCGGATAGACCGCAGCGATGACTCGAACAGCGGCAATGAGGGGGGCAGGATCCTGCCGGGAGGACCCCAAACAGTCGAGCACGCCTTCATTGCGGTTGTCAGCCACCGCGCTGCCGCTGCACTCTGGCGGATGTTGCCGGCCGTGGCGGGGCCGATCGATGTCTCACTGATCGACCGGTCCGGACGCAGACCGCGCGATGGCATCGCCATCCACCGCCCGCGCGTACTGTCGGCAGCGGAGCTGACCCGTCGCGATGGAATCCCCGTAACGCGACCTGCGCGGACCCTCAGGGATTTCCGACGCGTTGCGTCTCCCAGCCTGGTCCAGCGCGCGACCAGGCGCGCGCTCGACCTTGAGCTGATCTCCGATGACGAGCTCCCCCGGGGCACCGACCTCGCCCGCAGTGAGCTCGAGCGACTCTTCCTGAGGCTGTGTCGCCGACGCCGCCTTCCATTGCCCGAGGTCAATGTGCCGCTGGGGCGGTGGGAGGTCGATTTCCTCTGGCGAGAGCATGCTCTGGTTGCCGAGACCGACAGCTTCCGCCACCATGGTGATCGGCTGGCCTTCGAGCGCGACAGGGTCAAGGACGCCGAGATTCAGGCCCTCGGCTTTCGGGTCGTGCGCTTCACCTATTGGCAGGTGAAGGAGTCGCCCGGCGTGGTTGCATCGGCCGTCAGGGCGGGCCTGGCCGGCTCGCCGACCGATCTCAGACGGGCCAGCTAGTGCATCGACTGGGTTGGGGCGCTTACTTTGCTGTAGAGGCAAGAAAGGCGCCCCAAAGGGCTCAGTCGACCTGGGGGCCGCGGCGGAACCATTCGCCGCGGTCCTTCCAGTCGTGCGCCATCAGGATCCCGCCCGCGAGCGTGTAGGCCAGGGCGCGGGTCGCTGGGGTGCGGCGGGCCAGGAGGCCGGCGAGGCCTGCGCCAATGACGGCGATCCCGGTTGCCCCGTGGTGGAGTCGCTGGTCGCCGACCCAGAGCCGCCGGTGCTGCAGGTCGCAGCTGAGGAGGCGGTTGCCTCGGGCGAAGGGCGGTGTCGCGGGATGTGCCATCTCATACCTCTCAGCTCTCAACAAGAAATATCGGCCGGAAGAGCTGTGTCGATAAGCACAAGATTCGGTAATTGAAGGGTGACTCCTGTGCCTGACGGATTTTGCGACCGAAACTGGCCAGCCAGCCAGTCCAGTCGGTAGTCTGGGCGACGCCAGTCGAGCGATGAGAGGAGCGGTGATGGAGGCCAGGGAAGCGACGAGAGGGAGACCGGAGCGGGCGGAGCGCGAGGACTTCAAGGCCACCTCGGACCCGGCTCTCCAAAAGGCCGCCGATTCGGGCAACGCCAAGATCCTCAGCTACGAGGACCTCTACCTGCTCTGGGAGCGCCAGCAGTGGTTGACCCAGGAGCTCGACTTCACCCAGGACCGGATCGACTGGCACGAGCGGATCCCGGAGGAGGAGCGCTACCAGCGCATGTACGGACTCTCGAGCTTCTTCATCGGGGAGCAGAAGGTCGCCGACGAACTCGGGCCGATCATGCGGGCGGCGCCGACCGAGGCGCAGCGGATCTTCCTCTGCACCCAGATCGCCGACGAGGCCCGGCACGTCCAGTTCTTCGATCGCTTCTTCAACGAGGTCGGGGTGCTGGAGGGGACCGAGGAGCTGAAGCAGCGCCTCGATGCCCTCGAGGAGCACCTGAGCCCCGCGTTCGCCGAGCTCTTCGACGGGCTGCTGAAGCCGCGGGTCGACCGCTTGGCCGAGGAGCCCTCAGACCAGGACGCGCTGGTCGAGGCGGTGACGCTCTACCACATGGTCATCGAGGGGATGCTCGCCCTCTCCGGCCAGCACTTCATCATCGAGTACAACGAGCAGCAGAACACGCTGCCGGGGTTCGTGGAGGGCTTCTCGAAGGTGGCTCGCGACGAGCACCGCCACATCGCGTTCGGCGTGCGGTTCCTGATGGACAAGGCCCAGGAGGACGCGCGCTATCGCGAGGTGATGCAGAAGATGCTGGAGGAGGCGATTCCGGTGGCGGACCGGGTCATCGACCCGCCGTGGGCAACCGAGGACGACCTGGAGCTATTCGGCGTCAGCCGCGAGGACGTGCACGCTTTCGCGGCGCAGTGTCTTTCGCGCCGGATGAAGGCGATCGGCCTCGTCCCCGCTTCTGCCTAGAGGTCGACTTCGACTTCGACTTCGACTGCTTGATCTTCGCGCCGGTCTGAACGGGGGCGGCCGGGGCGGCCGGGGCCACCTCGGTATCTGAGGAGCCGTCGCAGGCCGGGTTGGTGAAGGCGTCCTGGCCCTCGCAGGCCGGGGTGACGCCCGTGGTGACCGGGCCGGCGGGCTTGGTGCCCTCCTCGTCCTCGCCGGTGGTCGCGGTGTTCTTCTGCTTGTGAGCTTCCTTGTCCTCGTCGGTGGCGGAGTCCGTCGCGACCGGGTCGACCACGACCTCCTCGGGCGGAGCAGTCTCCTCGGCCGGCGGGGCGACCTCCTCCACCGGCGGCGCGACGAGGGGCACGACTGTGGCGGCGGCCGGGGCGGGGGCGGGCTTGGTCTTGGCAGGCGTGTTGCCGGCCGACTTGGCGGCGGGGTCCTTCTCAGCGATGTGCTTCACCTCGACCGCACCGGCCGTGACGATCGCCGCCGTGGCGAGCCCAGCGGCCGCCTTGGTCGTGATCGCGGCGCCGACTGCGCCCGCGGCGCTCGCGGCACCGCCGGTGGCCGCCGCGGCTCCACCGACAGCGGCCGCGCCGCCGGCTGCCGTCGCGCCGGCGCCGCCTGCGCCGGCAGCTGCGGCACCAGCGCCACCACCGCCTGCTGCCCCTCCAGATGCACCCCCGAAGACTCCCGAGACCTTCGCCAGGATCGCGCCCTTCAGCGCGAGCAGCGGGCCGGCGGGGAAGAGGGCCGCGAGGACCTTCGAGTCCTTGCGCAGCTGCTGGCGGAAGTCCTTGCAGGGCTCACAGGCCTTGATGTGGCGGCGGACCGGGCCGGAGACCTTGGCGAGGCCCTCGGCGGCCTCGGCCAGCTCCACGCGGACCTCGCCGCAGGTGAGCTGGCGGGCCTGGCTCGACTCGGCGAGCGCGATCCGCGCGCGGACCAGCAGTGACTTGACGCCGGGGACGGTCGTGTCCATGGCCTGGGCGATCTCCTCGTAGGACATCGCGTCGATCTCCCGCAGCAGCAGCGCCGAGCGCTGCGTCTCGGGCAGGTGGCTGACGTCGGCGAGAAGCTCGCGGAACTCCTCGCGGGTCTGCACGCGCTCGAGGGTGGTGACGCCGTTCATGTGCGGCATCGTGTCCATCGTGTCCTGGCCGTCGGCCTTGGGCTTGCGCAGGTGGTTGAGGCAGCGGTTGCGGCAGATCCGGTAGAGCCAGGGCCGCACCGCGATCGTCCGATCGTCGGCGACCATCGCGTTGTAGGAGGCGACGAACACCTCCTGGAGCACGTCCTCGGCGTCCTCGGTCGAGCGCAGCATCTGGCGGCAGAAGCCCAGCAGGCGGGACTGGTACCGCTCGACCAGCGCCTCGAAGGCGTGCTGGTGGCCCCGGCGCGTCAGTGCGACGAGGCTCTCGTCGGACTGGAACTTGAGAAGGGGGGAACGCCGGGCAAAGAGCCCGCGTCGCTGTGCGTGTGTGAGTGTGGACGCTTCCAAGGCCGGAAAGGGTGCAGCTTCATGCTGCGGGTGGAGCGCTCCTACGCCTGAATGAACACGGTAACAGCGCCTAGGTTGCGCGTCAGGACGCTTAATCGTCGCGCAATTCCTAGTACCCATCGGCGGGGTGGGCATGAACTGGAGATCTCTTTACGCACGCCTAATCCTGGGCGTGCCTGCCCCCGAGCCCGGCTGGGCCCGGGGGCGGCAGGCGTGAATCTCGCGTAGTCGGCCAGCTTGTGCTTGTTGAAGCCGGCGTTGGGCGCGCGGTCATACACGTCGCCCTTGTTCGACTCGAGCTGGACGTACCAGCCGTAGGCCTTCGGCTTGCCGATCGCGCTCGGGCTGAACAGGAACCTGACCTTCACCTCGGACACGACGATGAGCTTGACCGGCCCGGTGACCTGGCCGTTGCTCGTGCGACGGACGGCCATCACGCCATCCACCGTGTCGACGACGTACTCAGGGGTCGCCGACCTGTTCGTGTTGATGTAGAGGTTGATGTCCTCGCTCGCGATCTGCTTGCCGTAGACGGAGACGCCGTGCTTGAGCCTCTTGCCCTTGTGGCCATGGGTAGCGCCCTTCAGGTCACGGTTGATTCCGCCTCCGCTGCTGTCCTCACGTGTGTCGCCGACGGGGTCCCCGTCCGCGACTGCCAACGAAGCGAAGCCGATACCCATCACGGCCGCGCACAGGATTACGGGTGCAACTCTCAGCATTTCTTTGCCTCCTAGCTCTCTGGATGGCCCACTCCCCCGGGGCCTACGGTCCCTACGGTCCTTACGGCTGGGAAAGCGCCGGAAATGACGAAAAGGACACGCCCTTGGACGTCAGTTCGACCCCGGCGGCTACGGAATGCGCAGGGCGACGGTGTCCCGAGCGGCCTTGGGCTTCGGCTTCTTGCTCTCGTCCGGGGCCGTGGCGGGTCGCTCGACCGCCGGCGGCCTTTGCGGGGTCCCGGTGACGCTCGCGTTGTGGAACGTCGCGGCGCTGGTGCCGAGCATCCCGGCGGTGAAGGTGACAAGTGCGACCTCGCGGAACATGGTCCGCACTACATCGGCAGACGCGTGCCTGGAGGTGAAGATCGGGTTGCCGCGCCCGGCACATGTACGACCGGGGCCGTGCGTGGGCGCGGGTACGATCAGCGCACGCCGGGGTGGCGCAATTGGTTGACGCACGCCGACTTAAAATCGGCGGCCCCTTGGGGCAGTGTGGGTTCGAGTCCCACCCCCGGCACCTCTCCCGCGTGCCCCGCGCGCGCCCCCAGAACGACACGCGCCCGGCCTGGGCCGGGCGCTCGTGTCGCCAGAGAGGAGCTGGACTTCGTTAAGCGGTGACGGGGTCTTCCTCGCCGCCGTCGTCCTGCTTCTTCTTCATGCTCGAGACGCACTTGCCGTGCGCGTTCTTGCCGTTCTTGTCGTGCCGTACCTCTCGCGGAAGGCGTCGTCGCCGATGTCGGCGCGCTCGGCCTTGCAGAGCTTCGCGGCGTTCGGCTTCTTGGCCTTGCCGCCACCCGGCGTGCCCTCGGGCTTGACGGCGCCGGCCGAGCCCGCACCGATCGCCAGCGACAGCGAGGCCGCGACGGCGAGCGCGAGCAGGCGGTGAGTTCTCTTACGCATTGGATCCCTCCTGATGGTGGTCGAAGTGATGGTCGTCGAGGTCACTGTCTGCTGGAGCGGTCCGCGCTCCCGACCGGGACATCCCCACTATTGGGTGGTTGGACATTCGACCGACTCCCGGGCGGTTACCGGTTATTGGGGTCAAGCGCCCGGGCGTCACAGCCGAACCGAATCCCATGGCCTCGTCGTCCGCTACCGTCGCCCTGATGGCCCCTGAGCGATTCGACGGGCTGCTTGCCGCCGCCCGTGAGGGGGACGAGGCGGCGTGGGCCGAGATCTGGGGAGAGCTTTCCCCTGCCGTGCTCGGCTACCTGCGCGGCTCGAGCCTGTCCGACCCCGAGGACACCCTGAGCGAGGCGTTCCTCCAGGCCGCCCGCGACCTGCACAAGTTCGAGGGCGACTGGCCGCAGTTCCGGGGCTGGGTCTTCACGATCGCCCACCATCGCCTGATCGACGCCCGCCGGCACGCCGCGCGACGCCCGGTCGACCTGGTCGCGGAGCCGCCTGAGCCCGAGGGCGTACCCCTCGGCGACGCCGAGACCGAGGCATTGGAGCGGATCGGCGCTGAGCAGGTGCGGCGCGTGCTCGATTCGCTCTCGCCGGACCAGCGCGACGTGCTGCTGCTGCGGATCGTGGGCGATCTGTCGCTCGATCAGTGCGCCGAGGCGCTCGGCAAGCGCACAGGCGCGGTCAAGCAGCTCCAGAGGCGAGGGCTTGGCCGCGATCAAGCGGCAGCTCCAGCAGGAGGGGGTAACCCAGTGAGCGGGAACGACGCTTTTCGGGATGAGATGGCAATGCGCCTGACACCCGAGGACGACCGCGAGCTCAACCTGTTCGCACTGGCTACGCGAGCCACGCTGATGGCTTCGCCGGATGCCGCGCTCGGGCGCAACGTCGTGCCCGAGCTGGCCGCGGCCGCAGCGGCGGGGACGCGCGCCGCGGCCAGGTCGGCGCCGGCGTCGAATGTCCGGATCAAGCCGATTCCGCGCCGCAGGCCACGCTTCGCGATGGCCGCGCGGATCGCGTTCGCGGCGATGCTCGTCCCCGCGCTGTTCGCGGGACTGGCGGTCGCCGGCGTGAAGCTTCCCGACCCCGCGCAGGACGTCTTCAAGGCGGCTGGGATCTCGCTGCCCAACCAGGAGGACTCGAGTGACGCCAGCGGCACCGGTGGCGACTCCGATGAGTCCACGACCGGAGACGATCCGGCCCAGGGCAAGGGCAAGGGCCTTGACAAGTCCAACCCCGCCCGCGAGCGCGGGCGCGGCAACGGCGAGCAGGGCCGCGGCCGGGCGCTCGGCAAGCGCGGCATTCCGCCCGGCCACGACAAGGCCAAGGGCAACAACGGTGGCCAGGGCAATGGGAACAGCGGCAGCAACGCCGGAGGCAACGGCAAGGCCGTCGGCAAGGACGGAACGCCTCCCGGTCAGACGAAGGCCAAGCCGGTAGCGCCGCCGAAGCCGGTCGTTCCGCCCGGTCAGGCCAAGAAGGGTGACACCCCCGCCCCGAGCTCAACCGGCGGCGGCAACAGTGGCGGCAACGGTGGCGGCAACGGGGCCGTGAAGAAGACCCTAGGGCTCGTCAACCAGGTGGTCCCGGACTGAGCTGACCTTGTCGGCGAGGGTCTGTTCCTTGTCACGGCGCTCATCCAGCTTCAGCACCGAGTAGACGCGGGGCAGGCCCAGCTCGAATGGCACCCGGTGTAGCTCGGCGACGAGCTCGAGGATGTCCTCGGTCGAGCCCTCGAGGTTCGTTCCCATCCCGTGCAGCTCGTAGCCGACGCGGTCCTGCGCGGCCAGCCGGCGCTGGATCTCGGCGATGTAGACACTGGCGCTCGGCTCGGAGCGGCCGAGGCCGATCACGGTGAGCTCCGCGGTGGCCACCTAGCTGTCGAGCTTCCCGGCCTCCTCGACGAAGACGGGCTCCGGCGGCCCCGCCAGCCCGGCCTCCTCGAAGATCGCCGGCATGTCGGGGTCGGAGACGAGCGCCTTGAAGCCCTCCTCCTCGATGTCCATCAGCACGATCACGCGGCCGGGGTCGTTGGCGTCGCGATAGACGGTGGTGCCGCGCGAACCGTGCTCCTTGCGCTTCGCGGCGCCCTTGGTGCTGAACACCGACCAGAACTGGTCGAAGTCGCTGATCTTGCTGGTTGCCAGGACCATTCGCTCCTCCTCCGGTTGGGAGCGGAGCGTATTGCTACTTCGCCGTCAGCTCGATCCGGATGGTGCCGCTGATGTTGCCGTCGTCGTAGGCGGCGAGGGCGTCGACCAGGCACTCGTCGGGGCGCTTGAAGCCCTTCTTCAGCTGCAGGCGGAACGGCGACTTCTTGGAGAGCTCGATCAGGCGGACCTTGTTCTTCGCGTCCTTCGAGCAGTTGGTGTCGTAGTCGAGGTCGATGCGGCCCTTGGGCTTCGAGGTCACCCGTGCGTACAGCTTCGAGGGCGCGACCGCCTTGCCGCTGGCGTAGGCGAGCGGCGAGCCGCCCTTGTCGGTCCCCTTGTCGAGGAACACGCCCGTCGCGGCCGTGCCTGCCGCGGCGAGCAGGGCAGCGGTGATCGTGGCCAGCAGGACGGTCCTGCGCACTCCCATGCGCACATCCTGCCGTGCCTTGTGTGACCCGTCAACCGACAACTGCCGGTCAGTCGGGGACAATCCCCCGATGGCCGCCACGCTGGCTCATCCCCTCACGTGGCTCTACCGAAAGACGGGCCACCGCTACCCGGCGATCTTCCTGACGCTGGAGCTCCAGAGCGCGTTCCTGATCGCGGCGGGCTCGGTCTCCCTGCTCAGCTTCTATTACGACGCCGGCAAGGACGCGCTGCTCGACGTCCTCTTCCTCACCTTCGCGCTCACCGCGCTGGTGCTCGTGATCGTGCTCTACCGCGGCTACAGGCGCATGGCGCCGCTCACCAGGTGGATCGCGGGCGACCGCAACCCCGAGCAGACCGCCGAGGCCTGGCGGATCGCGGTCTCGACCCCGTACGAGCTCGTCCGCCGCGACATGTGGTTCCCGATCTTCCTGGTGACGCTGCCCGTCGCGGTCGCGGCCATCTTCATCTACGACCTCTCCTGGCTCGCCTTCTTCCCGCTGCTCGGCGCGGGGCTGATCGCGCTCGGCTACTCGGCGATCCTGCACTACCTCGCGCTCGAGCTCGCGATGCGCCCGATCCTGTTCGACATCGACGTGGCGCTCGAGGCCCCGCTGCAGATCGACCGCCCCGCGATCCCGCTGCGGGTGAAGCTGCTCGGCTCGCTGCCGCTGATCAACGTGATCACCGGCGTCACCGTGGCGGCGCTCACGGCCGACGGGGGAGGGGCCTCCGCGCTCGGCCTGAACGTGCTGATCGCGCTCGCCGTCGCCTTCACGATCAGCTTCGAGCTGACCGTGCTGCTGACCCGCTCGATCCTGCGCCCGGTCGGCGACCTCGAGTCGGCGACCGAGCGGATCCGCCAGGGCCGCTTCGACGAGCACGTGCCGGTCACCACCTCGGACGAGTTCGGAGAGCTCGCGAGCTCCTTCAACCAGATGGTCGACGGCCTGGCCGAGCGCGAGCGCCTGCGCGAGGCGTTCGGCACCTACCTCGACGAGGAGGTCGCCCGCCACATCATCAGCTCCGACTACGACCCCAAGGGGGCGGAGGTCGAGGTCTCGCTGGTCTTCTGCGACGTGCAGAACTTCACCGGCGCCGCCGCCGAGTCGGGCGCGGCGGAGATCGTCGCGCGCCTGAACGAGCTGTTCGAGCTGATCGTCCCGATCGTCCACCGCCACCGCGGCCACGTCGACCAGTTCATCGGCGATGGGCTCCTCGCCGTCTTCGGCGCCCCCGAGCGCCTGCCCGACCACGCCGACCGCGCGGTCCAGTGCGCGGTCGAGTTGGCGCGCACGATCAACAGCCGCGAGCCCGGCGGCTTCCGGATCGGGGTCGGCGTCAACACGGGCAAGGTCGTCGCGGGCGCGATCGGCGGCGCCGGCCGTCTCTCCTTCAGCGTCATCGGCGACGCCGTCAACGTCGTCTCCCGCGCGGAGGCCAAGCACCCGCGAGACCGGCGACCCGGTCCTGATCACCGACGAGACCCGCGGCCAGCTCTCCGAGACGATCGAGGTGGAGTCCCGCGGCGAGCACGACCTGCGCGGCATCGCCCGCCCGGTCGAGCTCTTCGCCCCGGTGATCCCCGACGCCGTCTCCACCGGCCCCGGCGAGGACATCAAGGACCCGCTCGGCGATCCAACGGCGACCGGCCTCGGCCGCTCCGACGCCGCGGACGGCGGCTCCGGCGTCGGCACCCGCACCCTGCCGGGGGGCTGAGCCCCGTCACAATCGGGGCGTGGCAGACGCGACCCCGATCAATCCGCCGAAGGGAGTCCCCGACACCGCGATCGCGGGTCTCTACCGCGGGCCTCTGGAGAGCTTCACGGCAGACCGGAACGAGCTCGCGAAGAAGCTGCGGGCCGACGGCAAGTCGGACGCCGCCGACTGGGTCAAGGGCCTGAAGAAGCCGACCCGCGCCGCGTGGCTCGTCAACCAGCTGCCCGGGACGCAAGCCCAATCTGGTGAAGCAGCTGCTCGAGACGGGCGTCGAGCTGCGCAAGCTCCAGGAGCGGATGCTCTCGGGCTGGGGCGACCGCAACGCCATTCGCAAGGCCGCCAGCGGCGAGCAGGAAACGATCGACGAGCTGCTCACATGCGCCGCGGGGATCGGCCAAGAGCACGACGTCAGCATCCAGATCCTCGATCGGGTGGGGGAGACGCTCCAGGCGGCATCGTCCGACCCCGACGTCGCCCGCGCGATCGAGCTCGGCCGGCTGGAGCGCGAGCAGCGCGCCAGCGGCCTCGGGCTCGCGGGGGCGGGCACCGCGAAGGAGACGCGGCCGGCCAAGAAGGGCGAGGAGCGACGCGTCGGAGGCGGCCGAACGCAAGGCGCGCCAGGAGGCCGCCCGCAAGCGCCGGGACGCCGAGCGCCGGCTCGCCGCGGCGGAGAAGCGCCTCGAAGCGAGAGCAGGCTGCGCTCGAGCGGGCGCGCGAGGAGGCCGAGAAGCGTGAGGCGCAGGTCGCCGACGCGGAGAAAGAGATCAGGTCGGCTCAGGAAGAGCTGGAGAGCCTCTAGAGCAGGCGAGACACCCGGGTGCTCGCCTGACCTCCCGTCAGGCGATCGCCCCAGGCGTCTCTCCTGCCTAAAACAGACCCAGCGAGAAAGCGGCAAGGATCAGGAGCGCCGGCAGAACCATGACGATCGACTCGATGGGCGCCCCTGCGATTTCCCGGTCGTGTCCGTGTCCGCCACTCATGCAGAAGAGATTAGGCACCGAACGACCCGCTGCCAACCGTGTTTCCCGGCAGACCCGGTCCGTGGAAAACCCCTAAACGGATGACCTAGTCGTGCGAGGAGGGCGGTGGCTAGTCGGGCTGCAGCCGGCCGAGCAGCTCGCGCAGCGTCTCGAGCTCCCGGTCGCTGAACCTGCTGTTGAAGCGCTCCTCGATTCCCGCCACGTGGGTCTTGCGGAGGCGCTGGTAGAGCCGCTTGCCCGCGGGCGTCAGCCGCGCCTCGACGTTGCGGGCGTCCGAGCTGCCGCGCTCGCGCGCGACCAGCCCCGCCCTCTCCAGGCGGTCCACCCGGCGGGAGAGGCCGCTGGGGGAGAGGACGATCGCCGACGCGAGCTCGCACATCCGCAGCCGGCCCTCGTCGGCGACGGCGAGCTGCACGAGCACGTCGAAGTCCCCGAGGGAGGAGCCGTGCGAATCCTGCAGCTCCGCGTCGAGCTCACGGACCAGGCGCGCGTGCCCGCGGAGGAAGTTCGCCCAGGCGCTGATCCCCAGCTCGCTTGCCTCGGTGCGCTGCTTCTTCCTGATCTCGGTCGCTTCCATGGTTCCAAGCTTACCTCAGATAGTTGCGTACGCAAGCAATGCTGCTACAGTTGTTTGCACACGCAAGGAACTAGAGGAGGCAGCCATGACGACAGCAACACTTGAGAAGACCGGAATCCCGACCGGAACCTGGGTCGCCGACAAGGCCCACTCCAAGATCGGGTTCGCCGTCAAGCACCTGGGCGTCACCACCGTCCGGGGCGAGTTCAGCGACTACGACGGCGAGCTCGTGATCGGCGATGACCTCTCCGACGCGAGGGCCACCGCCACGATCAGGGTGGCCTCGGTCGACACCGGGGTGGAGCAGCGCGACGACCACCTGCGCTCGGACGACTTCTTCGACGCGGAGCGCTACCCGGAGATCAGGTTCGAGTCCAAGCGGTTCGAGCCGGTCGACGAGGACACGTTCAAGGTGATCGGTGACCTCACGATCCACGGGGTCACGAACGAGGTCGAGCTGGACGCCGAGCTCGGCGGCTACGTCGAGAGCGGCATGCAGGACGAGGAGCGCATTGGCCTCGACATCACGGGCCAGCTGTCCCGCAAGGACTACGGGATGAAGTTCAACGCGGCCCTCGGCAGCGGCAACGCGGTCGTCGCCGACAAGGTCAAGCTGGTCCTCGACCTCGCGGCGGTCAAGCAGGACTAGTTCCTCAGGTTCGACGGAATAGGGTGGGCGCGTGAACGACGCGCCCGCCCCCGCCGAGCCCCTGAGCAAGGAGGGCTTCGCCGCGTTCTCCGAGCGCCTCGGCGACGGAACCCCGGTCCAGATGCTGAACCTGCTCGCCTTCAAGCCGGACGGCGGCCGCGAGCGCTACGAGGAGTACGCGAACGCGGTGGAGCCGATCCTCGAGGGGCTGGGTGGCCGGCTCGTGTACGCCGGCGTTCCGGCGACGGCGCTGATCGGCGACGCGCGCTGGGACCTGGTCGCGATCGCCGAGTACCCGAGCCGCCAGACCTTCGTCGACATGATCGGCTCGCCCGAGTACCAGGCGATCGCGCACCTGCGGACCGAGGCGCTGGAGCGCTCCGAGCTTCATCCGATGGACCCGGCCGAGCGGTAGGGTTCCGCGCCGTGATTCGACGGATCGCACTCCTGGGAGTGGCCGCTGCCCTGGCCTTCGGCGCCGCCGCCTGTGGCGGGGACGACGACGATGGCGGCGACAACGGCGGGGCGACGACCGAGGCGACCAGCGACGGCGGGGAGTCCTACGACGTCACCGCCGAGGAGTTCATCGTCCTGCTCGAGGCCGACAAGATGGCCGCACTCGAAGACTTCGCCGAGGACAACCCGGAGTGCCAGGGCGCGATCGACCGGGCTTCCTGATCGTCATCAGCGTCCGCGCCACCGACCTGCCGCCGGACGCGCCGATCGCCCCCGAGATCCTGGACGCCTGCACGCCGGAGTAGCCGGCCGCGGCGGGCAGGTCTGCGGGAAACCACTGACGGACGGCCTCGGCGCGCCGGTAACGTGGACGCGGTGAGGAAGGGACTCCTCGTCGTCGCTGCACTCGCGGCGACGGCACTGATCAGCGGGACTGCGGCGGCGCCGGCATCGGCCGCGACCACCTGGCTCTGCAAGCCGGGCACGTCGCCGAACCCCTGCTACGGGGACCTGACCACCACGGTCTACCCGACTGCCGGCGGGGCGCGGACCGACAACGACCGGGTCGCGAACAAGCCGAAGTTCGACTGCTTCTACGTCTATCCGACCGTCAGCGAGGACGAGGGGACGAACTCGGACCTCAGCATCGACCCCGAGCAGATCGCGGTCGCGCACTTCCAGGCCTCGCGCTTCTCGGACGTCTGCCGGGTCTGGGCGCCGATGTACCGGCAGCTCACCCTGGACGCGATCCAGGATCCCGACGTGCCCGTCTCAGCGCTCGAGCTCGCCTACGGCGACGTCAAGGCCGCCTTCGCCGAGTACATGCGCAAGCACAACAACGGCCGCGGGGTCGTCCTGATCGGCCACTCGCAGGGCACCGGGATGCTGACCCAGCTGATCCGCGGCAAGATCGATCCGTACAAGCCGGCGAGGCGGCGGCTGATCTCGGCGATGCTGCTCGGCGGCAACGTCCTGGTGAAGCAGGGGAGCGGCGTCGGCGGGGTCTTCCAGAAGATCCCGGCCTGCAACAAGCCGAAGCGCACCGGCTGCGTCGTCGCCTACTCCACCTTCGACGAGACGCCGCCGGACGACGCCGCCTTCGGCAAGCCCAACTCCACCTTCGCCGACATCTTCGGCCTCGCCGGCCGCACCGACCTCGAGGTCCTCTGCACCAACCCCGCCGCGCTCGGCGGCGGCAGCGCCGCGCTGCGGACCCTGATCCCGACCGCCCCGTTCCCGGGGACGATCGGCCAGGGCATCACCGTCACCTTCGCCGGCCCGCCGCCGACGGCCCCGACCCCGTGGGTCGAGCCGCGGGACCACTACACCGGCGCCTGCGTCAGGGAGAACGGCGCGCACGTCCTGAAGATCGCGCCGATCGGCAACGCCCGCAACCTGAACGCGACCCCCGACGCGACCTGGGGCCTGCACCTCGCGGACGTCAACATCGCGCTCGGCAACCTGGTCGAGCTGGCGCGGACCCAGGGCAAGGCCTACATCAAGCAGCGGGCGAGCGCAGAAGGCGAAGGGCAAGTAGCGACCCGCGGTCGCTGTACCCTGGGTGTGCAGCATTCGCCCGGCGGCTCACCCTCTTCCTTCGTGCGAACCACATCTCGAGGGCACAATGAGTGGAGCCTGATGACTGAACGAACTCAGCTGGGCATGCACCCGGCGAAGTTGATGCAGCTGAAGATGGAAGCGCGCAACGCCCGCGAACGCCTCGAGTCCTATCGCAGCGAGGTCCGTGGCGAGCCCGCCAGCAGCAAGCGGCGCATGCGGGACCTGAAGCAGGCTTCGGACTACGCCGACGCCCGGCTCGAGCGCGCCAAGCGCGACTAGCTCCGCGCGGCGACCAGTTCCAGGATCTCGTCGGCGTGCCGCTTGATGAAGGCGGGGCCGACCCCGTGGATCTCGGCGAGAGCGTCGACGTCCGCCGGCTTCGTCGCGGCGATCCCCTCCAGCGTCCGGTTGTTGGCGACGGTGTAGGCGGGCTTGCCCTTGGCCCTGATCTGCCGCCACCGTCGCAGCTTCTCGAACAGCTCCTGGTCCTCTGCTGAGAGCTCGATGTCGGGCGCGGCGCTTCGCGCCCTTCTTCACCGGCCGCACGTTGAGCGTCTCGGGGTCCGGCAGCCACGAGTCCGGGTCGCAGACGTCGCAGCAGCGCCCCGTCGGGCGCCGTCGGGGTCGAGTCCCCGAAGTGGTCCAGGAGCCGGCGCCGCCGGCAGGCGTCAGAGAAGCCGAACTTCTCGATCGCGCGGTAGGCGCGCCACGAGCGGTCCGTCGCGGCCTTGCAGACGGCGCGGGCCCTGGCGAGATCGAACGGCGCCGGTCAGCGTCACCTCCAGCCGGCCCGCCGGGTGCGGCCTCGACCGTGCACGCGCCCGAGCGCTCGGCGATCGCCAGGCGGATGCGGTCGGCCTCGTCGCGCGGGTTGTCGATCTCGATGCGGCCGTCGGAGTCGGCGCCGGCCTTCAGCCGCTGGACGTAGAAGCTGATGCTCTCGGCCTCGACCTCGCGCTGGTTGATGAAGCGCACCAAACGCCCGAGATCGCTGCGACCGGCCAGCAGCACCGCCCGGGCGGGCAGCCCGTCGCGTCCCGCGCGCCCGGCCTCCTGGTAGTAGGCCTCGACGCTCGTCGGGATCGCCCAGTGCCAGAGCGAGCGCACGTCGGCCTTGTCGACGCCCATCCCGAAGGCGTTGGTGGCGACGATCACGTCGGCGTCGTCGGTCATGAACCGGTGCTGGGCCGAGGCGCGCTCGTCCGGCGGCATGCCCGCGTGGTAGGGCGCGGCGGTCAGGCCGGTCTGGCGCAGCGCCTCGGCGACCTCCTCGGTGTCGCGGCGGGTCCCGGCGTAGACGATCGCCGGGCGGTTCGCCGGGTCCGAGAGCCCGTGACGGAGCAGTGCGAGCTTGCGCGCCTTCGACCCCTTGCCCTCGAACTGGACGATGTCGAAGGAGAGGTTCGGGCGGTCGAAGCCCGCGCGGACCATCAGGGGGTCGTCCAGGCCGAGGCGCTGGGCGATCTCCGTGGAGACCTCCTCGGTCGCCGTCGCCGTGCAGGCCATCACCGTCGGCCGGCCGAGCCGCTCGACCACCCGCGGCAGCCGCAGGTAGTCGGGCCGGAAGTCGTGCCCCCACTCGGAGATGCAGTGGGCCTCGTCCACGGCGAACAGGTCCACGGTGCGCTTGCTCAACGCGTCCAGGAACTTGGGCGAGGCGAACCGCTCGGGCGAGCAGTAGACGATGCGGGCGCGGCCGTCGCGGATCTGGTCGAACGCCTCCTTCGTCACCTCGCCCGGCAGCCCCGAGGCGATCATCACCGCGGGGTGCCCGCCGGCCGACAGCCGCCGCCACTGGTCGGCCATCAGCGCGATCAGCGGGCTGACCACGATCGTCAGGTCGCCCGAGGCCAGCCCCGGCAGCTGGTAGCAGAGGCTCTTGCCGCCGCCGGTCGGCATCACCACCAGCGAGTCGCGGCCGGCGAGGGTCGCCTCGACCACGTCGCGCTGCCCGGGGCGGAACTCCTCGTAGCCGAGGTGAGCCAGCAGCGCGTCGGGATCGCGCGGCCCCTCGTATCCGGTCCCGCCCGGCTTCAGCTCCTCGGGCGCAAGCTCGGCGAGGCCGCGCAGCGCCATCTGCGCCTCCTCGCGCTCGGGCAGATCCTTCGCCGGCAGCTCGCTCACTCCCACACCATGCCTGAGGACGCGGTCAGACCGGCTCGCCCCCGAGGACGACCGGGTCAGGCCCGCGCGACCTGCCGCGCCGCCCGGACCCGGTCGTTCTTGTCCAGCAGCACCTTCCGCGGGCGGATGTTCTCCGGCGTCACCTCGACGCACTCGTCCTCGCGGACCAGCTCGACCGCCTCCTCCAGCGAGAGCCGCTTGGCCGGGACCAGCTTCACCATCTCGTCGGCGGCGGCCGCGCGGACGTTGGTCTGCTGCTTCTCCTTGATCGCGTTGACGTCCAGGTCCTCGCGGCGGGCGTTCTCGCCGACGACCATTCCCTCGTAGACCTCCTCGCCGGGGCCGACGAAGAGCGTTCCCCGCTCCTGCAGGGCGAAGAGCGCGAAGGCGGCGGTCCTGCCGCGGCGGTCGGCGACCAGGGAGCCGGTGGGGCGGAGGCGCAGGTCGCCGGCCCAGGGCTCCCAGCCGTTGAAGACGTGGTGGAGGATCCCGGTGCCGCGGGTCTCGGTCAGGAACTCGGTGCGGAAGCCGATCAGCCCGCGCGCCGGCACCAGGAACTCCAGCCGGACCCAGCCGGTGGAGTGGTTGACCATCTGCTCCATCCGGCCCTTGCGGCCGGCGAGCGCCTGGGTGACGACGCCGACGAACTCCTCGGGGATGTCGATCGACACGCGCTCGACCGGCTCGCAGAGCTTGCCGTCGACCTCGCGGGTCAGGACCTGGGGCTGGCCGGCGGTCAGCTCGAAGCCCTCGCGGCGCATCAGCTCCAGCAGGACGACGAGCTGCAGCTCGCCGCGCCCCTCGACCTCCCACGAGTCGGGCCGGTCGGTGTCGCGCACGCGGATCGAGACGTTGCCGACCAGCTCCTGATCCAGGCGGTCCTTGATCTGGCTCGCGGTCAGCCTGGTGCCGTCCTGGCCGGCGAGGGGAGAGGTGTTGATCCCGACCGTGATCGACAGCGAGGGCTCGTCCACCGAGATGACCGGCAGCGGCCGCGGGTCCTCGGGATCGGCGAGCGTCTCGCCGATCGTCACCTCCTCCAGTCCGGCGACGGCGATGATCTCGCCGGGCCCGGCCTCGTCGGCCTCGACGCGGTCGAGCGCCTCGGTCACGTAGAGCTTGCTGACGGCCGCCCGCTCGACCTCGCCGCTGGCGCGGCACCAGGCGATCTGCTGCCCGTCGCGGATCGTGCCGTTGCGGACGCGGCAGAGCGCGAGCCGGCCGACGTAGGGCGAGGCGTCGAGGTTGGTGACGTGCGCCTGCAGCGGGTGGTCGGGGTCGTACTCGGGCGCCGGGATCCGCTCCACGATCAGGTCCATCAGCGGCGCGAGGTCCTTGCCCTCGGCACCCTCCTCCAGCGCCGCCCAGCCGGCCCTGGCGTTCGTGTAGACGATGGGGAAGTCGATCTGGGACTCGTCGGCGTCGAGGTCCAGGAAGAGCTCGTAGACCTCGTCCACGACCTCGCCGATCCGCGCGTCGGGCCGGTCCACCTTGTTCACGACCAGGATCACCGGCAGGTGCGCCTCCAGCGCCTTGCGCAGCACGAACCGCGTCTGCGGCAGCGGCCCCTCGGACGCGTCGACCAGCAGCAGCACCCCGTCCACCATCGTCAGCCCGCGCTCGACCTCCCCGCCGAAGTCGGCGTGCCCGGGCGTGTCGATGATGTTGAACTTGACCTCGCCGTAGCGGAACCGACGTGTTCTTGGCGAGGATCGTGATCCCCTTCTCCCGCTCGAGATCGGTCGAGTCCATCACCCGCTCGTCGACGTCCTGCCCGCTGCGAAACGCGCCGGACTGCCACAGCATCGCGTCGACCAGCGTCGTCTTGCCGTGATCGACGTGGGCGATGATCGCGACGTTCCGGATGTCCTCGCGGCGGGCCATGGGGGCGGGCCAGGTTAGGGCCGAACCCTCCGCGGTGGGCGACCAGTACTCTCGTCCGGAGGGCTCGTTCGCAACCAGTGCGGATGGGACCCGATACGGGGCGGAACCGATTGCGCCGCACGCGCTCTCGCCATCCGTCTCCGAAAGGGGCACAGATGACTGATCAGACAGGAAGAAGTCAAGGACGCGGGCAGCGACGAGGTCCAGGCCGAGCCGGCCGTCCAGACCGACAGGAAGAGGGATCCTCGATCAAGGACAAGGTCGAGCACGTGGTCGACTCGGTGAAGGACAAGCTCACCGGCGGCGACGACAAGGACAGCGACGCGGGCAGCGACGCGAAGTAGCAGCGTCTGGGTGGGGTTCGGCGGCGCTGTCGCCGAACCCTGCTACGGTCGTCCACGTCGGGTGACCGCCGCCACGCGGATTAGTCCCCGAGGGATTTCGTTTCTCTCCTGTGCTTCTCAAAGAGTGTCGGGGAATTTCGAATATCTCCCCGAATCACTTTCGTAAGGAGAAGTACCTATATGTCAAAGCAGTCTTTCGCCGATCTCGGCGTGTCCGCCCCTATCGCGGGCGCACTCGCCAAGCGCGGCATCACAGAACCATTCGCCGTCCAGAGGCTCTGCATCGCAGACGTCCTGAACGGGGATGACGTACTCGTCCAGTCGCCGACCGGGTCGGGCAAGACGCTCGCCTTCGGCGTTCCCATGGTCGATCGAATCAGCGCCGAGGCGCGCCGCCCCGCGGCGCTCGTCCTGGCGCCCACCCGCGAGCTCGCCGAGCAGATCGTCGACGAGCTCCGCACCGTCGCGCACTCGCGAGCCCTCAAGATCGCGCCGGTCTTCGGCGGGGTCGGGATCCAGGCCCAGGCCCGCAAGGCCGCCCAGGCCCACATCGTCGTGGCCACCCCCGGCCGCCTCGAGGACCTGCTCGAGCGAGGCGTCTTCAACCTGAAGAACATCGAGATCCTCGTCCTCGACGAGGCCGACCGCATGCTCGACATGGGCTTCAAGCCCCCGGTCGACCGCATCGTCAAGCAGATGCCGCGCGACCGCCAGACGCTGTTCTTCTCGGCGACGCTGGAGGGCGCCGCCGGCAAGCTCGCCAAGGCCTACACCCGCAACGCCAAGCGCCACGTCCACGCGCCGAAGGTGGAGAAGGCCGACATCGAGCACCGCTTCGTCCACCTGCGCCACGACGGCAAGGTCGACGCCCTGGTCGGCGAGCTCCGCGACTCGGAGCGAGGCCGCACCCTGGTCTTCGTCCGCACCAAGCGCGGCGCCGACCGCCTGGTGAAGAAGCTGGGCCGCCACAAGATCAGCGCCCTGGCGATGCACGGCAACAAGAACCAGAGCCAGCGCCGCCGAGCCCTCGCCAGCTTCGAGAAGGGCGACTGCGACACGCTGGTCGCGACCGACGTCGCGGCCCGCGGCATCGACGTCGCCGAGATCACCCACGTGATCAACTTCGACGCGCCGGAGGACCGCGACGCCTACGTGCACCGCACGGGGCGGACCGGCCGCGCCGGCGCCACCGGCGTTGCCGCGAGCTTCGTGCTGCCCGACCAGTCGCACGAGATGAGGAAGGTCGCGTCAGACCTTGGCCTGAATCGGGAGTTCGATGCGGATCGGCCTGCCGGGCATGACCGAAGCCACGATGCGAGACTGGCTGGGAACGGTCGGCCCTCAAATGGGAATGGGCATGCCAGGCAAGAGCAATCGTCAAGGCGGCCGGAGCGGCCGGCGTCGGAATCGCCGCCAGTCTCAACGCGCGTAGCGACCCTCGGCCTACGAAACCGAGGGTCGCTGTCACGGAGAGCTCCGTCCGTCAAGGCGAGAACAGATCAAACTCGCCGCTGAACCTCGCACCCTTGCCCGTGAAGCCCTGGGGGGTGTTGCAGGCGCTGAACGTGGGATCGTCCGGTGGCGGCTGGACGATGGCTTGGTCGGAGCCAACCAGGTTGCCGTTCTTGTCGTAGAGGAGCTCGCGGACCACGGGGCCGACGCCTCTGCCCCACAACCAGGCGACGCCCGGAAGGCCGATCACGCGGCCTTCGAAGCCGACACCGCCGCCGCAGCTGGAGCCCGCGTCGGCCTGCCCGTCGAAGATCACGGTCTGCCCGTGGCACGGTCCGCCGCCCTCGACCACGCCGACGGCCTTGAACTTGAGCGCGAACGGCGCCGGAAATTGGGTGAGCCCGGGGTTGAAGGAGATGGTGCCGGTGGGGTTAGCGGGCGTGCCCCCCCAGGTGCATCTGGTTGCCGCCTGCGCCGAGGTCACGCCCCCGGCAAGGGCCAACGCGCCGGCGACGGCACACGCGCTGGCGCCGATCATCGTTCGAAACCGCAGTGAAGCCGCATTCATTCCTCTGCTCCCTTCGTAGTATTGACTCGTACGAAAAGTAGGTAAGCATGATACTTGCGCAAATGTCAACTTGCGTAAGGAGCTCGCCTTGCAGACTTGCTATCCTGCCAACTGGCGTGCAAGCAGCAATCGAGGCCATAGTCGAGCCGCGACGGCGGGAGATCCTGCGACTGGTCCGCGACAAGGAGATGACCGCGGGGACGATCGCCGCGCACTTCGACGTCACCAGACAAGCGGTCTCGCAGCACCTGCGCGTCCTGCACGGCGCCGGGCTGGTCAGCGAGCGTCGTGACGGTGCCCGACGTATCTACCGCGTCCGCCCCGAGGGGCTGATCGAGTTGCGCGCGTTCCTCGACGACTTCTGGGGCGACCGCCTCGAGCAGCTCAAGCGCGAGGTCGAAGCAGAGGAGAAAAGCCGTGGCGCAAACCGCGACCGCCGCTGAGGTCGTTCAACGTGAGATCAGGATCGACGCGGCTCCGGCGACCGTGTTCGAGTTCCTCACCGACCCGGCGAAGATGGTGCGCTGGATGGGCACCGAGGCAGTGCTCCATCCCCGGCCCGGCGGCGACTACGGCGTCAACATCAGCGGCCACGAGCGCGTCAGCGGCGAGGTGATAGAGATCGTCCCCGACCGCAGGCTGGTCTTCACCTGGGGCTGGGAGGACGGAGCGCTGCCCGTAGCGCCCGGCGAGAGCACGGTCGAGATCTCGCTCGAGCCCGACGGACAGGGAACGCTGCTGCGCCTCACCCACCGCGACCTCCCACAAGACATGCACACGTTCCACCGGCTTGGATGGGACTACGCTCTGCCACGCCTAGCCGCGGTTTCCGCCGGCCGGGACCCCGGCCCAGACCCGCTGAGCCTCGATCCGCGCGCGGCGCGCTGATGGCGGCCCGCTCACTGCCGCCCCGCTACCTCTACCGGTTCGCACGACGACGCCTACGCAGTGCTCCGCTAGGCTCGCGGCGTGGCGACTGAGGAGAAGGTTCAGGAGGAGGCGGCACCCCAGGTCGGCGGCGCGGGCGTCGGTCCACGGCGGCCGGCTGGTCGCCCAGGCGCTGAAGAGCCGCGGCGTCAGCAAGCTCTTCACCCTCAGCGGCGGCCACCTCTTCTCGATCTACGACGGCTGCAAGGCCGAGGGGATCGACGTCATCGACTTCCGCCACGAGCAGGCCGCCGCCTTCGCCGCGATCGGCTGGGCCAAGGCGACCCGCGAGCCGGGCGTCTGCGCCCTCACCGCCGGCGCCGGCGTGACCAACGGCATCAGCGCGATCGCCTCCGCGCAGGCCGACGGCGTGCCGATGGTGACGCTCGGCGGCCGCGCGCCCGAGATGCGGTGGGGGATGGGCTCGCTCCAGGAGATCGACCACCTGCCGTTCGTCAGCCCGCTGGTGAAGCACGCCGAGACCGTCAAGGAGACGACCGACATCCCGCGCGCCACCGCCGAGGCGCTCGACCGCGCGATGGAGCCCGCGCTGGGCCCGACCTTCGTCGACTACCCGCTCGACGTCGTCTTCATGGAGGGCGAGGCCGACCCGCCCGAGGAGCCCGGCGCGCGCCGTCGAGCCGGCCGATGGGGTGGAGGAGGCCGCCAAGCTGCTGGCCGAGGCCGAGCGCCCGGCGATCATGGCCGGCTCCAACCTCTACTGGGCCCACGGCGAGGGCGAGCTGCGCGAGCTGGCCGAGGCGCTCGGGATCCCGGTCTTCCTCAACGGCCTCGGCCGCGGCTGCATGCCGCCCGACCACGAGCTCTACTTCAGCCGCGCCCGCGGCGCCGGGCTCAAGGGCTGCGACGTCGCGCTGGTGATCGGCGTCCCGCTCGACTTCCGCCTCGGCTTCGGCGCAGTCGATCGGTCCGAGGACGCGAAGCTGATCCGCCTCGACTTCGGCCCCAACCGGCTGGAGAAGAACCGCCAGCCCGACGTCGACCTGGTCGGCGACATCGAGGCGACCCTGGCCGCGATCCGCGAGTCGGCGCGGCGACTCATCCGGCACCGACGACTGGGTCGCCGAGCTGCGCGAGACCGAGACCGAGAAGCGCTCAGAGGAGACGGAGGCGCTGAACGACGACCGCTCCCCGCTCCACCCGATGCGCCTCTACAAGGAGCTGGGCGAGTTCCTCGACCGCGACGCGATCGTGATCGGCGACGGCGGCGACTTCGTCAGCTTCGCCGGCCGCGTCTTCGAGACCTGGGAGCCCGGCTGCTGGATGGACCCGGGCCCCTACGGCTGCCTCGGCGCCGGCCCCGGCCAGGCGATCGGCGCGAAGCTCGCCCACCCCGACCGCCAGGTCTGCCTGCTCCTGGGCGACGGCGCCTTCGGCTTCTCGGGCCTCGAGTTCGACACGATGGCCCGCCACAACCTCCCGATCGTCGGCGTCGTCGGCAACAACGGCATCTGGGCGCTCGAGCACCACCCGATGAAGTTCCTCTACGGCTACTCCCTCGCCGCCGAGCTCACCCCCGAGACCCGCTACGACGAGGTCGTCTCGGCCCTCGGCTGCCACGGCGAGCTGGTCCGCTCGCCCGACGAGCTCCAGCCCGCCCTGGAGCGCGCCTTCGCCTCCGGCAAGCCCGCCCTGGTCAACGTCCTCACCGATCCCGAGGTCGTCTACCCGCGGCGGGCGAACCTGGCCTAGTGCAGTGAGGCACTCTTGTGCCGTTTGTATCCACTCCGTTCGCTATCCCGATTATTCCGAGTACATCTCCCTCTAGATTGGGGAGCGTGCTTAGCGCGACCCTTCGGAATTCGTACTAGGTTCGGGCGAGCGCGTGGAGCCCCTACTCACAGCTATTGAGATCTGCGCTGGTGCAGGATGACGCCCTGGGCCTTGAACGCGCGGCTTCGAGCACCTCGCCCTGGTTGAAAATAGCCCCCACTGCTGCGAGACCTTACGAAGTCGCAGACGATGGCGACCGGCAGTCCGCGAAGTCGATCTCCAGAGATTTTCGAGGTGCACGCTATCGAGGGCAAGTCGGACTTCTGGCTGGCGGCGTGCCCTGCCCTCCATTCTCGCGGGCAGGTTTGCGCCTGGGGCCGAAAAAGACGAGCGAGACCTATTCCAGAGGCGTTGCGCCTGATCGCGGAGTGCCAGCCTGACGCCGTGATGATCGAGAACGTGAAAGGGCTACTTGGACGTAACTTCGCGGATTACCGATCCATGCTCCGTCGCAAGTTGACCCGACTGGATTACTCGTGTGCGTGGAAAATCGTGGACTCGTCCGATTTCGGCATCGCACAGACACGACTTCGATCAGTACTCGTTGGATTCCGGCGGGACCTCAATATCACGATCGGTGGAGATCCCGGAACGAGCCCCACGTTCACTTGGCCAGCCGGCCGCGCTCGTAAGAGGACTGTCGGAGGCGTTCTAAAACGGGAAATGTCGCGTGACGGATGGCCACTGGCGGCGGACTGGGCCCGGGTCGCAAACGCTCCCGGACCAGCACTCGTCGGCGGATCCAAAAAACATGGAGGGCCTGACCTTGGCCCGACGCAAAGCAAGCGGCGGTGGGCCGAACTCGGAATCGACGCTCATGTGCTGGCAGATGCGCCGCCCGGGCCCGACTGGATTGGGCCCCCGCGCTTGACCGTCCAAATGGCAGGCTTGCTGCAGGGGTTCCCGGCCCGCTGGCCGTTCTCCGGTGGAAAAACCGCTGCTTATCGACAGGTAGGCAACGCCTTCCCCGCCTCCAGTTGCAGCTGCACTCGGCCGGGAGATTGTCGCTGCTCTTCGAGCGGCTTATCTCGTATCCCATCACCGACATGCGGACGTCACGGCTGTCGCTATCTAGGCAGCACTGGTAGCGCGGATAGAACCGAGACTGCCCTCGCGTTTCTGAGCAGCAAGGGCGTCAATAACGGCGCCAACGCATTCATCCAGCTGTTGTTCGACTTCAAAATCCCAGAACCGAAGTACCTTCCAGCCCGCTGCACGCAAGGCGGCGGTTGCGATTCGGTCCCGTTCCTTTGTGCGAGCGATTTTTGACCCCAATAGTCGCCCCGACTTCCCGGGGTGAAATAGCTTGGATGACCGTGCCAAAAGCGACCATCGACAAAAACGGCAACTCCCCACCTCGTGAAGGCGACATCAGGCTTTCCAGGTACGCCGCGGGGGTGGCACCGCCAACCCCGCAGGCCGACAGCGAAGAGGCCCCGTCTCAGCGCTAGCTCAGGTTTCGTGTCCTTTGAACGGATCCGGGACATGACCCGGCTTCGAACCTCAGGTGCGAGGAAGTCGGTCATGCCGGATGAGCAATTGGCCTCAGCACAAAATCCGCAGGGCCGGGATCCCCGATGGCTCACGTATCGAAACTGACCGAGAAACCTGAACGCGTAGTTCGGATGCTCGGTCTTTGTCTTCCTGAAGAAGACCAATAGCTCGCGTCCCTGCACTTCGTGGTCGACTACGAGGTGATAACCACGGCCCCCAAGTTGGCCTTGCCAATGCAGATCATCCCCTTGCAGCGAATCGGAGTACGGCGTCATGTCAGGTGGCTGTTCCTCAGTGACAAAGAGCCAAACGGATTCATGGCCTGCCGGGACGAAGATCCCAGTGTCGATCGTCTTATCTCGGATATCGAACAAATCCCGCAGTTCGTTCCGGGAGTAAATACGCCCGGCGACTAGTTGCTCTGAGCTTCGCATCCGTGATTTGGAACGTTAGCCGGGTCCCTGGAGGACGTCCCACGGAGAGCAACGAGTCACCGCAAAATGCGAAAGCAGTGAGCCTAGCCACGCCTCTGCTGCTTGGAAATCCCCGCTGAGGCAGGCCAGGTGCAATCAGCAGGGCTAGTTGCTTAGGATCGGCCTATGGACCTGATCGAGCGCCTATGTCAACTCCGTCAGTCTTCTGACGAATGGGTCGTTTCCGAGGCCGGCTATACGGAGCTCCAGCGGCGCATGCATGTGCCGGACGAGGTCGAAGACTGGGTCTGGCCCGGATCGAGGCCTGGCGAAGTAGCGGGCGCACGCGCCCCTTGCTGGTCGTGCTGTCGGGGAATGCAGGCGATGGCAAGAGCGACTTGATCGAGCGGATCGTTGAGCGGCTCGGGTCAGCTGATGACCTGGACATCCTTCGGGACGCGACGCATGCCGAGAGCCCTGGGGAAGATCAGCTTCGACGTCTTCGGGCGTTCTTTGCGCCGTTTGAGGACGAGGAGCTGAGCTGCCATCTAGCGCGAAGGCAGCGATCATTGCCATGAACACTGGCATGGCACTCTCGTTCTTTGCGGCGTCGCACGCAACAGGCGAGGAGAATCGTCTTGATGCCCTGGAAAAGGTCATCAGCTTCGAACTGGGGCTTAGCGATGAGGTTGCTGATGCTCAATGGGACTACGAGATCGTCAATCTTGATCGGCGAGACGTCCTCGGGTGGGGCGCGGACGAGACTCTCTTCGATGGGATGCTTAACAGGCTTGACCCAGACAATGAGGAAGGAGTCCTCTTTGAGAGTGGCGAGAAGTGCTCGGAATGCCCAGTGCGTGAATGGTGTTTCGTCCGCACCGAATCTCGAAATCCTCAAGACCGCGGAGTTCCGGGGTGCCCTAAAGAACGCGCTTTGGGATGCGTCGCTAAGCGCTCAGCTCCACCTAACGCCGCGTGCCCTCTGGGATGTGCTCTACCAGGTCACCACCGGAGGCGTTGATTACTTCCTTGGGTATGACTCCTATTGCAGCCGAATCGAGCAGCTAGCCGCCTCCGACCAGGCGGATCCTTCGGGAGCTGAAAGCGTTCATGAGGTCCAGGAGCGACTGGCCTACAACTTGTTGTTTGAGAAGCCCGATCGCGTGGGTGACCGTGGAGCGGTACTCGCGGCTGTTGAGGAAACAGACCCGATACGACGAGGTGGGCGCCGAGCACATGAGGTCGAGAGCGTCGA
>CAWGQG010000002.1:0-571667 GCA_963824785.1 uncultured Solirubrobacterales bacterium | reverse complement strand
TCCCCTCGACCGACGTCTGCAGCGTCGAGTCGCACAGGATCCCGCCCATGTCCTCGTCGATCTCCAACCCCGCGCGCTGGGCGATCATCACGTCCGGCTTCACCCCCGCCCCCACGACCACGCAGTCCCCCTCGACCGTCATCCCACTCTCGGTCACCACGGCCTGGACCTGCCTGTCCCCCTCGAACGCGGCCAGGGTCTCGCCGCCGTGGACCTCCACCCCCTTCTCGACCAGGATGTCGTGGAAGAACCGCCCCGCGTCTTCGCCGAACGTCCGGGACAGCGCCACGTCCTCCATCATCACGATCGCGCAGTCGACCCCCTTCGCCGTCAGCGACGCCGCCACCTCGCAGCCGATGTAGCTGCCGCCGATCAGCACCACCCGCTTCGCCTTCTCCGCCGACTCGCGAATGGAGTCCGAGTTGCCGAAGGCGCGCAGGTAGTGGATCTCGTCCAGCTCCGCCCCGTCCACGCGCAGGATGTTCACGTTCGCCCCGGTGGCGATCAGCGCCTTCCCGAACTCCACCTCGTCCCCGCCCTGGAGCTTCGCCCGCCGCTTCTCGGTGTCGAGCGACATCACATTGGTCGAGGTCCGCAGCTCGACCGAGTTCTCCTCGTACCAGTCGGGCGGATTGACGTACGCGTCCTCACGCTTCGCGTCACCGCGCATGTACTCCTTGGACAGCGGGGGCCGCTCGTACGGCGTCTCCGGCTCGCGTCCGACGAGCATGATCGTGCCGTCGACACCGCGCTTGCGCAGCTCCGCCGCGCAGTTGGCGGAAGCCATGCCGCCGCCGATGAGCAGGAAGTCGACCTTGTTCTCAGCCACTCGAGCCGTCCGGTCCGAAGAATGCCTTCAGATCCTCCTCCAACCCGGGGTCGAGCACCGCCAGCACCTCGTCCCCCGACTGCAGCATCGTCTCCGGCGTCGGCACAAACCCGCCGCCGTCGCGCAGCACGGAGATCAGCAGGCTGCCCTCCGGCATCGTCAGGTCCCCGACCCGCTGGCCGATCACCTGCGAGTCCTCGGACAGCAGGATCTCGATGATCTCCAGCCGCTCCTCGGGCAGGTCGAGCAGGTGCACCAGCCCGTACTCCGGGACCTCGTGCTCCAGCACCCGCAGGATCAGGTCCGTCGCCGAGACGTAGGGCTTGACCCCGAGCAGCTCGAACCACTGCCGGTTGCGCGGGTTGTTGACCCGGGCGATGATCCGGTCCACGAGGTACTTCTCCTTCGCGACCTGGCAGATCAGCATGTTGTCCTCGTCGTCGCCGGTCACCGCGATCACGAGGTCGGCGCGGGATATTCCCGCCCGCTCCAGCACCCACAGCTCCGAAGCGTCCCCGTACTGGACGCTGTGCTCCAGCTCCTGCTCGACCGTCAGGTACCGGTTCCGGTTGCTCTCGATCAGGGTCACCTCGTTCCCCTTGTCGATCAGCTCCCGCGCCAGGTTCCAGCCGACCTTGCCTCCCCCGACGATGATCATGTACTTGCCCGTCGCCACGCTCAGCTGTCCTCGGCGTCCTCGTGGTCCACGCCGCCTCGCGGAGCGCCGCTGCCCACCCCGGTGACACCGCTCGCGGCCGCTTCGCGCACCTCCTGCTCCAGCATCCCGATCGCAACGCTCGTCGGGCAGATCGTGTGCACGCCCTGCTTCTCGTACCACTCGGCGCGAAGCGGATCCAGGATCCGCGCGATCACCTTCGGCACGTTGAACCGGCGCTGAGCGATCTGGGCGATGATGATGTTCGTGTTGTCGCCGTCCGTCGAGGCGATGAACGCGTCGGCCCGCTCGATCCCCGCCTCCAGCAGCGCGTCCACCTCCAGGGCCGTCCCGACGCTGAACTTGCCGCCCGCGTCCTCCCAGGAGCCGTCGAGGTCGAGCTCGAGGCGCGCGTGCGACTCGGGGTCCTCGTCCAGGCACGAGACCTCGTGCCCCTCACGGAGCATCGTCCGCGCCACGTTCGACCGACGCGCCCGCAACCGACTACGAGGATGAACACGCCGTGAGAGTAGTCCCACGGGTCCGAGCTACACGGCTCATCCCGGCACGCGAGTCCTCGCTAACCTCAGGATTCCTCGGGCGGCGCCGTCAACAGCACCCGGCACGGCGCCTTGCGCAGCACGTACTCGGTCACCCTTCCGACCTCGTCCGGCCGCGAGGTCCCGACGCCGCCGAGTACGGCTCCGCCCCGGACCCTGCTCGGCGGCTCCGCCCCCATCACGATCACCTCGGCGCCGCGCTGCTCCGCCTCCGCGACGATCCCGGCGCCCACGGTCCGCGCCCTGGTGAACGCCGTCCCCACGTCGACGTTCTCGTACTCATCCCCGACGTCGAGCGCCCGCGCCAGCGCCCGGTCGGCCTTCTCCCTCGTCTCCTTGGGCAGAGGCGCGTCGATCGGCACGGTCAGCGGGATCTCGGCGACGAAGACGATGTCGAGCTTCGGCGGCTTCGCCCCCTCCTTCGCCTCGGCGTCGGCCAGCCGGCCCGCCGTGGGACGATGTCGTCGTCGAGCGGGGTGCCGAACACCGGCACCAGGATCGTCGAGTACCGGACGGCCTCGACCTGCTTCTTCAGGGCCGACTCGGGCACGCTCACCCGCTTGGTCAGCGAGGTGTTCTCGACGACCAGCCGATAGAAGACGTAGGCAACGAGCCCGAAGGCCATCCAGCCGCCGCCGACGTAGACCGCCTCCTCGTGGAAGAGGAAGACGCTGAGCAGCGCCAGGGCGCTGACCAGGCCGGCGAAGGCGGCGGGAATCGGCACCAGGACCACCTGGTCCCCCCTGCGGCGGCGCAGGTTGAACGGCACCCGGTACGGGCGCTCCCGGTCGGGATCGGTGAACCGAAGCCGGATCACCGACAGATGGGCGATGGTCGCCGCCAGCAGTGCCCCGAACGCGTAGACGGCGGCAAGGAACTTGATGTCCGCCGGCAGGGCGAGCGCCAGCGCCAGCACGGACGCGATCCCGATCGCCACGAATGGCGTCGAGTGCTCCGCGTGCAGTTTCCCCGCCCAACTCGGGATCTGCCGGTTGGTCGCGAGCGAGTAGACGTGCCGGGAGACACCGAGCATCGCCGTGCTCGCCGCCCAGATCAGCACCGGCACCGCCACCAGCATCGTCAGCCACTCCATCGTGCTGGCCAGCCACCCCGGCTCGAACTGCTGCACCACGCCGAGGATCGGGTTCTCGACGAGGTCCCCGGCCAGCGCGGTCTCGGGGCCGTCGGCTCCAGGTACGACCGGCACCGCCATCAGCGCGATCGCAGCGATCCCCGCGTACATCAGCGGCACCACCACCGACCCCGCCGTGAGGACCCGGCGCAGGTCGTCCGGCTCGAACTCGAGGTCGGGAGCCAGGTCGCTCGCCGCCTCGATCCCGGCGAACGCGATCGTCGCCACCACCGCCGCGTAGATCGCGTCCTCGAGGCTCGGCGACCCGAAGACCTCGAGGTTGTCCGTGAGCGCGGAGGGATCCCAGAGCACCGCCACCCCGATCCCGATCACCGCGAGCTGCAGCACCAGGTCGGCGAACGCAAGAGCGACCAGCCGCGTCTGTCGGTTCGCCCCGGTGATGCCGAGGACGTTGACCATCGCCACGAAGACGATCACCGCGGCCGCCACGACGATCTCCGCACCGCCCTCCGCGAACTCGGACGAGATCGGCGTCAGGTAATGGGGAACGGTGATCGCGGCCGCCGCGATCACGATCGCGTAGTCGATCAGGATCGCCCAGCCGGCGATGAAGCTGACCAGCTCGTTGAACGCGTGCCGGGCGAACATCGAGGAGCCGCCGCGCTCCCGGAACATCGCGCCGCCCTCCACGTAGGTGAGGGTCGTCAGCGCGAACATCAACCCGGCGGCAAGGAAGATCAGCGGCGTCAGCCCGAGGCCGTAGTCGGCCACGACCCCGATCGAGAAGTACACGGAGAACCCGACGGCCGAGGCGGCCGCCGTGTACAGGAAGGGGACGCCGAGCAGCCTTCGCATCCTCACCCTCGGAGGGAGAGGTAGAGGCGCCCGCAGCCGACCGCTGTGAACAGGACGCCGAACACGATGCCGACCGACAGCGGCCCGCCGCCGCGCGCCAGCGTGACGACGATGATCGCCAGCCCGAAGCCGATGATCGTCACCGAGAAGATGCGGACGGCGAGCTGATAGCCCTCGTCGACCGATGGCGCCCGGCGAGTCATGCCGGCGCATCCTCCCGGGCCCTGTCCGGCTCGGCGATCACCAGCACCCGGCAGGGCCGCTCGGCCAGGACCGTCTCCAAAGTCTTCGTGTAGATCGGAACGCCGTTCCGGTAGCGCAGCCCCATCACCAGTGCACTCGCCTTCATCTCGCGCGCCTCGGCGGCGACCGAGTGTCCGGCCTGATCGGGCCGGACCCGGTGCACGTGCCCCGTCACCCGCGTGCCACCGATCAGCTTCGCCTGCTCGATCTTCGATCGCACCGCCCGCTCCTGCTCCTCCAGGGGCGCGTCGAGCGGCAGATGTCGCGGCACGGTCAGCACCGCGACGACGTGGATTCCGCGCCGCCGCTTGGTGGCCAGCTTCACGGCGGTCGCAACGCTCTCCTCCGAGAACGGCTCGGTGTCGTCGAACGGCACCAGCACGCTCCGGTACTCGATCTCCTCGACCCCGAGCGGCTCGAGGAGGTCCACCTTCACGGTCTCGGTGATCGGCAGCCCCTGTTGGCGACGGTACGCGACGTACACCAGCATCCCGGCGATCATCCAGCCGCCCCCAAAGACGAGGGTTGGCGGGTCCAGGGCCATGACCACGACGAACGCCCCGAACGTCCCGAGCCCCCCGAGCACCGCGGTGAGCGGCACCGACACTCCCCGGACGTTCAGATTCAGCGGCGGCGTCCAGCCGCGCTCGCGATCGGGGTCCTTCTGCCGCAGCCGGATCACCGAGACGTGGGCGACCGTGAACGAGAGCATCGCTCCGAACGAGTACATCGTCGCCAGGAACGTGGTCTTGCCGGGGATCAGCGTCGCGCAGGCGACGAGCGAGAAGACGATGATCGCGACGTATGGCGTCCGGAAGGTCGGATGCACCTGGCGCAGCCGCTCGGGCAGCTGGCGATGCTGGCCCATCGAGTAGGTCAGCCGGGAGACCCCGATCAGGGCCGCGTTGGTGGCGATCAGGAGGATCACCGCAGCCAGCAGGCCGACGTAGACGCTGAGCGCCTCCGTCAGGCCGGCTCCCAGCCCGATGTTGTCGACGATCCCGAGCACGGGATCATCGGCGTAGGTCGTCGCCAGCTCGGTCGTATACGTCCCGCCGTCCTGCGTGACGGGCATCGCCGACAGCGCGATGATCGGCAGCAGCGCGTAGAGCCCGATCACCGCCGCGACGACCAGCCCCACGCCCCTCGGGATCGTCGTCTCGGCGTCCTTGGCCTCCTCGGCCATGTTCGAGATCGTCTCGATCCCGGTGTACGCCACCATCCCCACCGCGATCCCGAGCAGCGCATCGCTCCAGGTCGGCGCGACCCCCAGGTCCACCTGCTCGACCAGGAGCGCCGGATCCAGCACGAGGACGAGTCCGATGAGCACCAGCAGGACCTGGGTCGCGAGGTCTGCCACGGCCAGGACCAGGTTCAGCCGGGCCGACTCCTCGGTCCCCCTTACGTTCAGCACAGCGAGGCCCGCGATCAGGATGATGCCGCCGATCACGTCGCCCGGTCCGTGGCCGAGCGGTTCCCAGAAGACCGCCAGGTAGTGAGGCACGAAGAACGCCGAGATGGCGATCGTGATGATGTAGGTGAGGATCTGCCCCCACGCCGCGAAGAAGCTCACCGCCTCGTTGAAGGCGTGCCGGGCGAAGCTCGAGGATCCGCCGGCCTCCGGGTACATGACCGTCGCCTCGGTGTAGGTCGCGGCGGTGAAGACGAAGATCAGTCCCGCGATCATGAACGTGATCGGGGTCAGGCCCAGCGCATAGAGCGCGACCACGCCGAGCGCGTAGTAGATCGACGAGCCCACGTTGCCGTAGGCGGCCGCGAACAGCGCACCGGTGCCGTGCACCCGCGACAGCGATTCGTCCCTAGGTATCCGTCGAGCCAAAGCGCGGTCGAATATACGCCTGGCTCAGGGCGGGTCTAGGGACGGCTTCGCCATTTGGTCGCGGCCACGAGCGGCCGCCCGCATTAGTCGCGGCGGGGCTGCCGCCCCGCCGCTCCGAAGTAGTGCGGCCTGGTGGCCGCTAGGTGATGATCGGGATGATCAGCAGCGCCACGATGTTCGCCACCTTGATCATCGGGTTGATCGCCGGCCCGGCGGTGTCCTTGTAGGGGTCGCCGACCGTGTCCCCCGTGATCGAGGCGGCATGGGCGTCGGAGCCCTTGCCGCCGTAGGAGCCATCCTCGATCAGCTTCTTCGCGTTGTCCCAGGCGCCGCCTCCGGCGGTCATCGAGATCGCAGCGAAGATGCCGACGACGATCACGCCGATCAGCAGGCCGCCGAGGGCCTCGACGGACAGGACGCCGACGATGACGGGGATGACGATCGGGATCAGCGAGGGCAGGATCATCTCCCGCTGAGCCGAGGCGGTGACGATGCTCACCGCGTGCCCATACTCCGGCTTCTCCGTCCCCTTCAGGATCCCCGGCTTCTCGCGGAACTGGCGGCGGACCTCCTCGACGACGCCGGCGCCGGCGCGGCCGACCGCCTCGATCGCGAGGGCGGAGAAGAGGTAGACCATGATCCCGCCGATCAGCAGCCCGACCAGCACCTCGGGCGAGGCGAGGGCGAATGTCGTCGCCTCGCCCTCCTCGGCCAGATCGATCTCGAACGCCTTGAACAGCACCAGCGCGGCAAGGGCAGCCGAGCCGATGGCGTAACCCTTGGTGACGGCCTTCGTGGTGTTGCCGACCGCGTCGAGCGGATCGGTGATGTCGCGGACGTCCTGCGGCAGGTCCGCCATCTCGGCGATGCCGCCCGCGTTGTCCGTGATCGGCCCGAAGGCGTCGAGAGCGACGATCAGGCCGCAGAGCGAGAGCTGCGCCATCACCGCGATCGCGATGCCGTAGATACCGGCGAGCTCGTTCGCGCCGAGGATCGCGAGCGCGATCACCAGCACGGGCGCGGCCGTGGACTGGAAGCCCTGGGCGAGCCCCTGGATGATGTTCGTCGCGTGTCCGGTCTGCGACGCCTCGGCGATCGTGCGCACCGGCCGGAACCGCGTCGACGTGTAGTAGTCGGTGATCACGAACAGCAGCGCCGTGACTCCGAGGCCGATCAGCGCGCAGAGGTAGAGGTCGCCGACGCTGATCGCGTCCGCGCCCGCCTCGGCGAGGCCGAACTGGAGGGCGTCGCTCATCAGCCAGTCGGTGACCGGGTAGAACGCCGCGGCCGAGATCAGCGCCGAGACCACCAGGCCCTGGTAGAGCGCCCGCTCGACGTTCCCGGACCGGGTCCGCACCGCCAGCGCGCCGACGATCGAGGCGACGATCGCCACGGCACCCATTGCCAGCGGATAGATCGCCACCTCGCGCGAGAACTCCTCGGTGAAGGTGAGGACGCCGAGCAGCATCACGGCGACCGCGGTGACCACGTACGTCTCGAACAGGTCCGCGGCCATGCCGGCGCAGTCGCCGACGTTGTCGCCGACGTTGTCCGCGATCACGGCCGGGTTGCGCGGGTCGTCCTCGGGAATCCCGGCCTCGATCTTGCCGACCAGGTCCGCGCCGACGTCGGCGGCCTTGGTGAAGATGCCGCCGCCGAGGCGGGCGAAGACGGAGATCAGGGAACCGCCGAAGCTGAGGCCGATCAGGGCGTCGATCGCCTCGCGGTCGTCGAAGTCGAAGAAGAGCAGCAGGGCGCCGAAGTAGCCGGCGACGCCGAGCAGCGCCAGGCCGACCACCAGCAGCCCGGTGACCGATCCGCCCTTGAAGGCGATGTCGAGCGCCGGCGGAATGCCGCCCCGGGCGGCCTCCGCGACGCGCGAGTTGGCGCGAACGGACAGGTTCATGCCGATGAACCCGGCGGCGCCGGAGAGCACGCCGCCGATCACGAAGCCGATCGCCGTCTCCACGTTCTGCAGCGGGATCAGCAGGACGGCGATGACCGACGCCGACGGCGCCGATGATCGTGTACTGGCGTCGCAGGTAGGCGCTGGCGCCCTCCTGCACGGCGCCGGAGATCTCGATCATGAGGTCGTTGCCGGCCGGCTTGGCGAGCAGGCGCTGGGTGATCAGCAGGCCGTAGACGACGGCCAGGCCGGCGGCGCCGAGCGCGACGACGACGCCGTAATCGGTCAGAAAGTCAGTCAAGAGTCACTCCCATGAAGGTCGGGTCCGGGGGAAAAGCGGGCGCCAGTCTAGCCGTCAGCCTCTCCCGCGTGCTTCGCGTAGAGCACCTGTAGCTCGGATACGGCCTGGCGCAGCTGGGTCCGCGCATCCTCCGGGACGAGCTCGGTCAGCGCCCGGGCGGCGTCGATCCCGACCCTCGCCTGCTCCAGGTCGCGCTCGTCCTCCTTGGCGATCCGGCGCGCCGAGAGGTTCAGGATGCTCACCGCGCTCTGCAGGATCACGTCCTCGACCTTGACCTTGCGGATCTCCTCCTCGAGCTGGGCGCGGATCTCCTCCTCGCTCGGCGTCCCCCTCGGGTGTCCGCCCGCCTTCTCCTCGTCTCCCATCGAGTCAATCATCCCCCACCGGGACCGGCTCCGCCGGATAGGTCGAGGCAGTGTCCTGCACCGCGTGCCGGTAGATCTCCTCGATCGGCCGCCCCTCGGCGAGCGCCGCCCGTGCCCGCTGAGCGCCGTTCTGCTCGGGGATCTCCACGTCCAGACCGAGCTGGCGGCGCGCGGGCTCCGTCCACTCCACCAGCTCCTCGACCACCTGGCGGGTCGGCACGAGCGCGCGCTTCCGGAAGTCGATCATCTCCCCGTCCATCCCCCAGCGGATCGCGCGCCAGAGGTTCTCCTCGATCTGACGCTGCCCCAGCGGGGCGCCGCCCCCGTCGCCTGCACCCTCCCGCGCGCCCTTCGCCGGATTTAGCCGTGCTCGTCGTACTCGAGCGCAGTCTGGGCCACGCAGGCCGCCATCAGCGCAGCCAGGTTGAGCGACTCGTCGCCGCGGGACTGCGCATCGCAGATCCGCACCTCGACCGTGCCGAACGCGTGGTGGGGCCGGACGCTCCACCAGAGCTGGGTCGCCTCGGCGATCGCATCGGTCTCCTTCAGCAGGCGGACGAAGTCCTCGTACTCCGCCCAGCTGCGGAATGGCTCGTGCACGCCGCAGCGCGGGAAGGTCCGAGTGAAGATCTCGGTGCGAATCGAGTGAAGGCCGGTGTCGCGATGGTCGAGAAATGGCGAATTTGCCGAGAGCGCCAGCAGCGGCGGGAGCAGCTCGCGCATCCAGTCCGAGACGGCGACCGCGCGGTCCGCCCCCTGGATGCCGACGTGGACGTGGAGGCTCCAGGTGTTGTTGCGCTGCGCGACCCAGCGCAGCTCCTCGCGCAGCCGCTGGTAGTGGTCGGTGCCGATGATCCGCTGGTCCAGGTAGCTCGCCCACGGGTGGGTCCCCGTCGCCGCCAGCCCCAAATCCATCGACTCGGCCAGCGCGAACAGCCGCCGCCGGCATTCGCGCTGCATCCGCTCCGCGTCGGCGAACGTCTCCCCGCGGCCGGAGCGAATCTCGATCTCGGTGTCGATGAGCTCTCCCCGGACCGAATCGGCGAGCACGTCGTCCTTCTGCGCGGCGCCGTGGAGCTGTTCGAAGCGGTGCTCCAGGTCGAGCGTGGCGGGATCGACGATCGCGAACTCCTCCTCGAGCCCGATCGTGAAGTCGGTCGAGTCCTCGAAGGTCTGGCGGACCCGCTCCAGATCCAGACCGTGATCCTGCGCCTCGTCGCTGGCCACGCGGGTCCTGGGTGCCTCAGGTCAGATAGAAGTAGAGCGCGTAGAGGAGGTCAACGGCCGGGCTCGAGGTGTGGACGGTGACCTCCGGCGGGACCTGGAGCAACTGCTCGGAGTAGTTGAAGATGATCTTGACGCCGCTGTCGACCAACCGGTCGGCGACCTCCTGGGCGTTGTCCGCCGGCACGGCGATCACGCCGACGACCACGTTCTCGTCCGTCACCACCCGCTCGAGGTCATCGAAGTGACGCACCGCAAGGCCCCCGACGCTGCGCCCGATCACCGTCGGCTCGACGTCGAACATCGCGACGATCCGGAATCCGTGGTCGGCGAAGATGTCGGAGCTGGCGATCGCCTGGCCGAGGTTGCCCGCGCCGAACAGGGCGATGTTGTGCTGGCCCGCGGTGCGCAGGATCTTCCGGATCTCGCGGACGAGCGAATCGACGTTGTAGCCGACCCCCCGCTTGCCGAACTTCCCGAAGCCCGAGAGGTCCCGGCGGATCTGGGTCGAGTTGATGTGGGTGTAGTCCGAGAGCTCCTGTGAGGAGATCGTGTCCTTCCCCATCTTGCGCGCTTGGGTCAGCACCTGCAGGTAGCGCGAGAGGCGGGCGGCCACTCCCAACGAGAGCCGGTCGCCATCCTCGATCGCCGGCCCTTCCTGCGCGGCCGTCCCGGTGACCCCATCCTGGATCATCAGGACAAGGTAGCGAGCCGCGAGCGAAGCCCGTCGGCATCGAGCCCCAGCTCGCTGACGATCTCACCGCCGACCTCGATCACGGGGATGCGCTCGAGGAAGCGGCGAAGCAGGTCGTCGTCCCCGTCGATGTCCACCTCCTCCAGCTCGAAGGCGGCGCCTTTCGCCAGCATCGCCTCGAGCTCCGCGCGCGCCTCGTCGCAGAGGTGGCAGTCAGGCCGCGCGTACAGCCGAACGATCGGTGGCGAATGCATCGAAGGTCAGATAGTCGGGATACGGGATCGGCTCCGCGTCCTGCGCGGCGGCCCCGATCATCGCGGCGTTGTCGGTGCAGAGCTGGATCGGGACCAGCTTCAGCTTCAGCCCGAGCCGGTCGCAGAGCTCGCCCGTCCGCCGGCGGAGCTCGGCGTTCGCGGCGACTCCACCGCCCAGCGCGATCGCGCTCCACTCTCCGGACTCTGCGGCGCGGCCCAGCTTGGCGATCAGCTGGTCGACGATCGCTCGCTGGAAGGAGGCCGCCAGATCGCCCGCGGCATCGCGCGTGCCCTCGCCGCCCAGCTCGCGGACCCTGTAGACCAGCGCGGTCTTCAACCCGCTGAACGAGAAGTCGAGCCCGGGGTCCCGGCTCATGGCGACCGGGAAGTCGAACGCATCGGGATCGCCCCCCTCGGCGGCGCCCTGGATCGCGGGGCCGCCGGGGTAGCCGAGGCCGAGCAGCCGCGCCCCCTTGTCGAACGCCTCACCGGCGGCGTCGTCGAGGGTCGAGCCGAGGGTCTCGTAGCCCCGGCGGTCGCGAACGCCGGCGAGCAGCGTGTGGCCTCCGCTGGCGACAAGGCAGAGGAACGGCGGGTCGAGCGGCTCCGGCTCGAGGAAGTTCGCTGCGACGTGCCCCTGGAGGTGATCGACCGGAAGCAGCGGCTTGCGCCAGGCCGCGGCAAGCGCCTTCGCCGTGCTGAGCCCGACCAGGAGGGCGCCGATCAGGCCCGGGCCCTGGGTGACGGCGACGGCATCCACCTCGCCGAGCGAGGTCCCGGCCTGCTCGAGCGCGGCGTCCACGACGGGATTGACGAGCTCCAGGTGGTGGCGCGAGGCCACCTCGGGGACCACTCCCCCGTACTCCTCATGGAACGCCGCCTGCGAGGAGACGACGTTCGAGAGCACGAGAGGGCCGTCGACGACGGCGGCGCAGGTGTCGTCACAGGAGGTCTCTATTGCGAGAAGGGGCATCTAGATTCGACTCAGCGAGAACTCTCTGGGAGGGACCTAGGTCTGTAGCTGAGGGGCCGATGGCCCCCACATGATCAGGGCGTCCTCGCCGTTGTCGTGGTAGTAGCGGCGCCGGACGCCCGCCGAGCGGAACCCGAAGCCCTCGTACATCTGGATCGCCGGGCCGTTCGAGACCCGGACCTCGAGCGTGAAGCGCGCGTCCCTGCCCGCATCCTCCAGCAGGCGGCGAATCAGGTCGGTGGCGATCCCCTCCCGCCGGCGGTCCGGGTGGATGGCGACGTTCATCAGATGCCAGACCTCGTCGTAGCGGGCGCAGACGAGGTAGCCGACCAGGCCGTCGGCGTCCTCCGCGGCGAGGCAGATGCCCGACGGCTTCGACAGCTCAAGCACGAACATCGCCAGCGACCAGGGCGTGGGGAACGAGCGGCGCTCGATCGAGATCACGGCGGGGAGATCGCCGTAGGTGAGCCGGCGGAGCGTCAATCCGGCCTCAGGAGCGGAAATCTCGCTTATCTCTGTCAAGCCATCGCTTTGCATCCGGCACTCTCAGGTAGACGGGCTGGACCTGAGCCGGTGGCACCTGTGCCGCCTCCGCTCCGAGGGCGCAGACATGTCGTCCTCCGATCCGGTGAACCGCGTCGTCCGGGGGAGCGACCGCGACTCCAGCTGCCTCCAGCTCCGCCGCAAAGCGTAGCGCCCCCTCCCCGGCCGCCAGCGTGGCCTGCGATCCGGCAATCCTCCCTGCGAGCTCGTCGGGATCGGCGACCAGCGGCTCCCAGATCGGCTCTCCACCGAGGTCGTAGAGCGCGGCGAACACCTGCCCCCGGCGGGCGTCGAGAACCGGCAGCACCCGCCCTTCGCCCGCGTCCGGGTGCCCGGCGATCCCCCGCGCCAGCGCGGCGAGCGAGCTCACCGGCGCCAGCGGCAGCCCCCTGGCCTGAGCGAGCCCGCGCGCGGTGGCGATCCCGATGCGCAGGCCGGTGAATGACCCCGGCCCGACCCCGACCGCGATCCGCTCGATCCGGTCCCAGCCGCCCGCCGCATCCACCGATCGCTCGATCTCGGTCAGGAGCAGCTCCGAGTGCCTCGGCCGCCCATCCTCCGGCGCCACCGCGACCTCGCGGACCATCGCCTCGCCGTCGGAGGTGGCGACGACCGCATCGGCCGTGGCGCTGTCGATCCCGAGGACGACCGTCACGGATATGGTCCCGACTCGGCCGGCACCAACGGATTGAGGGGAGAAGCAAACATGGACGCAGACTCCAGCAGGTTCACCCGGATCGTCGCCCACTGGCGGACGCTCCTCGTCGCGCTTGCGATCGGCGTGGCTGGCATCGCCTTCGCGGGCTGCGACGACAGCGACGACGCGCAGGACGCCGTCGACGACGCGCAGGAGCAGATCGACGAGGCCGAGCAGAAGGGGAACGAGGCGCTCGAGGACGCCGAGAAGGAGGTCGACGAGGCCCAGCAGGAGGCCGACGAGAAGGCCGACGAGGCCCAGCAGCAGCTCGACGAGGCTCAGAAGGAAGCCGAGGAGGCGACCGAGACCGAGGGCGCCGACGACTCGGGCGGCTACTAGCGGGCTGATCGTCAGCTCGCGCTCGTCACCGCCGGCGTGGCGGAGCTCGATCCGGCGCGTGACCCGCTGCAGTCCCGGCTCAGCCGCCTGTGGCCACTCGACCAGGGCGACGGCTTCGGGGGTCAGGTAGTCCTCGAGGAGGGCCGGGTCCTCGGCGTCGAGGTCGCCGAGCCGGTAGAGGTCGAGGTGGGAGACCGGCAGGCGCCCCCGGTAGCGGTGGCCGATCGTGAACGTCGGCGAGGTGACCGGCTCCGTGACGCCGAGCGCCCTGCAGATGCCCCGAATCAGGGTCGTCTTGCCCGCGCCGAGCTCGCCGCTGATCAGGACCACGTCGCCCGGACGAAGGTCGCTTGCCAGGCGCTCGCCGAGGGCCTCGGTCTCGGCCGGGCCGGCGGTGCGCTCGGCCAACTCAGCCACGGATCGGCTCCAGCCGCGGCAGCGCCGCGACCGTCGCGTCCCGGCTGACGGCGGCGACCTCATCCGGCACGTCACCGACCCGCGCGTTCCCGATCAGGTCCAGATCCTCGTCCAGGGGAACGAAGAAGTCGTCGTAGTGGGTGGGGACCACGGCGGCCGGGTCGAGCTTCGGGAGGATCCGCTCCCAGTAGCGGTCCGTGAAGTTGCGCCCCGCCACTCCGGCCAGGAAGACGTCGACCCCGCCCTCGGGCACCTGTTCGTCGATCAGGTTGGCGCTGCCCTGGTGGTAGATGGAGATCCCGGCGACCTCGATCCTGATCCCCCAGACCTGCCCGCAGGCATACGCCGCGGGGTGCAGCGCGTCCAGGTGCTCGCAGGTGAGCTCCCCGGAGTACGGGACGGCGAGGCCGAGCAGCAGCTTCGAGTGGACGCTCGGAACGAAGCTCACCTCGAACGGACCGAGCCCGTAGACGCGATGCGGCTCGACCTCGACGGCGCGGTCGGCGAGGCCGTGCAGGCTCATCAGGTGAACGAGCGAGCCGGAGCCGTAGGCCCTGCAGCCGAACCGCCGCGCCACGGCCGGCGCGTCCACGGCGTGGTCGAAGTGCGTGTGGCCGACCAGGACCCCGGCGCAGTCGTCCGTGGCCGGCAGGAACCGGTCGATCGCCGCGGGATCGGGAATCGCTTGCCGCCTCAGCAGCAGGCTGCGCAGCGGCACCCGCGACAGATACGGGTCGATGTAGAGGCTCTTTCCCTCGAAGGCGATGCGGTAGCCGGAAACGCCGAGCCACTGGATCTCGAGGCTCGCGGGCAGCTCGAGCGGCCGGGACTCCAGATCAGCCAGCGCGCCGCGGTCGCCGCGATTCCGCAGGCGGCTGGTCGCCGGCGAGGCGGCGAGCTCCGCCAGGTGGCGCAGCGGGCTGGGCACGAGCCGATCCTACGGTCCGCCGAGGAGCCCGAGCTGGTCGGGCTTGGGCTCCCCCTCGGGAACCTGGAGTGGCGCCACGACGGGCTCGGGCAATGGCAGCGCCAGCAGGTCACCGATCAGCTTGAAGTCCTCACGGAGTTGCTCGGCCATCGCCGGGGTCCGCAGCCCCGCTGCCGGATGCAGGAGCGGGAGGATCCGCAGCCGCCGCCCGCCGACCGTGTGCTCCTGGGCGGTGCCGCGAACGCGCGTGATCCCGGTCGGGTTCGCGGTCAGCAGCTTGGTGGCGAAGTTCCCGAGCGTGCAGATCAGCCGCGGCTGGATCAGCTCGATCCGCAGGTCAAGCCACGGTCGGCACGCCTCAATCTCCTCTCCCTGCGGATCGCGGTTGCCAGGAGGGCGGCTCATGAGCACGTTGTTGATGAACACGTCTTCGCGCTTCATCCCGATCCCCTCCAGCAGCTCCTCGAGAAACTTCCCCGCGCGCCCGACGAACGGCAGCCCCTGCCGGTCCTCCTCGGCGCCGGGTGCCTCGCCGACGAACATCAGGTCGGCGTCCGCGTTGCCCGCGCCGAACACGACCTTGGTCCGAGTCTTGGCGAGCGGGCAGCGCTCGCAGTTCGCCGCCTCGCGGTAGGCCTCCACGAGGCGCTCGCGCCGGGCGGCCGCGTCGTCGGCATCGCCCAAGGCCTCGGGAGTGGCTGTCCTCACCTCAGCCACCCCGTCTCCCTCCGCGCCGCGACATCGCGCGCTCGTTCGCGCGCTGCTGCTTGAACCGCTCCTTGGCGCCGCCGCGGTCGGTGCCGCGCTTCTGCTCGAGGCGGCGGCGCTGGCCCGGCGTCATCCCCTTCGGGAGCGGGGCATGCCCGGACGTCGACCTGCGCTCGAGCCGATCGGAACTGCATGCGGGACAGCGAACGTCCTTCTCCGCCTTGCCCACGTGCGAGCCGACCAGCTCCTCAAACTCCTCACCGCAGGCAGCGCATGAGAACTCGTAGATCGGCACGGCTCCGATGGTAGTGGCGGATGGCGACACCCCCTGGCTATGCTTTCCGCAGGCCGCGACTTCTTCGAAGCGTGGACCCGGAAGAACCACTCGTCCCCACCAGAAAGCCGTCTGGTATCTCCGATGCGGGAACTGGAACGGGAAGACCACACCGCCCACCTAGACCTCCGTGACGCCACGATCGTGGTCGTCGGCCGTGGCCGTGTCGGCCGCAGCCTGGCGGCCGCGGGCGAGGCGGCGGGGCTGACGGGCCTGCGCCTCGTCCCCACCAGTGACGTCGCTGCGGCGGCGCCCGGAGCCGACGCCGTGCTGCTCTGCGTGCCCGACGAGGCGATCCCGGCCACGGCCGCCGCGATCGGGGAGGCCGGGGAGAGAGGTCCACGGTTCGTCGCCCACACCAGCGGCGCCACCACGCTCGACGCGCTCGACGCCGCCGGAGCGGATGCGCGCTTCTCGCTTCACCCGCTTCAGACCTTCCCCGATGCATCCACCCAGGTGACCGGGACCCCCTGCGCGATCGCGGGCTCCGACGCCCCGGCGCTCGAGTTCGCGCGCGCCCTCGCGGAGACGCTCGGGATGACGCCCTTCGAGGTCCCCGAGGATCGCCGCGACGCGTACCACGCAGCCGCGTCCATCGCGTCGAACTTCCTGGTCGCGCTCGAGGAGTCCGCGACCGAGGTCATGGCCCGCGCGGGCATCGAGGACGCGCGCGAGCTGCTCGCCCCGCTGGTCCTCCGGACGGCGGCCAACTGGGCGGAGCGCGGGCCCGATGCGCTCACCGGGCCGATCGCCCGCGGCGACGCCGCCACCGTGGAGCGCCACCGCCAGGCGCTGGCCGAGCTCGCCCCCGAGCTGCTGCCGGCCTACGACGCGCTCGCCGAGCGGACGAGGGCGGTGGCGACGTCGTGAGGACCGTGATTACGAAGGCCGAGCTGCGCGAAGCGCTTGCCGGACCGCGGCGAGAGGGCATGAGGATCGGCCTGGTCCCGACGATGGGCGCGTTCCACGACGGGCACCTGTCGCTGATGAGGCAGGCCCGAAGGGAGTGCGACCTGGTGGTCGTCAGCCTCTTCGTCAACCCGACCCAGTTCGGGCCGGACGAGGACCTCGACTCCTATCCGCGGGACGAGGCCCGCGACGCCGAGCTCGCCGCGGCGGAGGGCGTGGACCTGCTCTGGACCCCCTCCGCCGAGGAGATGTACCCCCCGGGCTTCGCCACCGCCGTCGAGGTTGACACGGCCCTCACCGGGGTACTTGATGGAGACCCCGCCCGGCGCGGTCCCTCCCACTTCCGCGGCGTCATCACCATCGTGGCCAAGCTCTTCAACTCCGTCCAGCCCGACCTCGCCTATTTCGGGCGCAAGGACGCGCAGCAGGCGATCGTCATCCGGCGGATGACCGAGGACCTCGACCTTCCCGTCGAGATTCGGGTGCTGCCGACCGTCCGCGAGGAGGACGGGCTCGCCCTGAGCTCGCGCAACGCCTATCTGGACGATGAGGAGCGCGCCCGGGCGGCGGCGATCTCCGCCGCGCTCCGAACGGCTGAGCAGGCCGCGGCCGGCGGCGAGACCTCGACTGAGGCGCTGGTCGCCGGGGTGGCCGAAGGACTTCGCAAGGAGGGGATCGACCCCGAGTACGTGGAGGCACGCGACGCGGAGGACCTCTCTCCGGTCGCGGAGCTCAATGGACGGCCTGTGCTGCTGGCCGTCGCGGCCCAGGTGGGCAGGGCCCGGCTGATCGACAACGTCGTGATCTCGACACCTGAGAAGGAGACCTGATGCAGAGGCAGATGCTGAAGTCCAAGATCCACCGCGCGACCGTGACGGCCTGTGACGTCGACTACGTCGGCAGCATCACGCTCGACCCCGAGCTGATGCGCCAGGCGGACATGCTCCCCAACGAGCAGGTTCACGTCTGGGACATCGACAACGCGGCCCGGTTCGTCACCTACGCCATCGAGGGCGAGCCGGGATCGGGCACCGTTCAGGTGAATGGCGCCGCGGCGCACCTGGTCAGGGAAGGCGACAAGGTGATCATCGCCTCCTTCGGCGCCTTCGACGAGAAGGACCTCGAGCGGTACTCGCCGATCGTCGTCCACGTGGACGACGAGAATCAGGCCGTCGCCATTGACAGCGACCCGTCCGTGCTGCTGGACGGAGCGAGCGAGGAGGTGCCCGGATGACCCGCCCCCCGCAGGACCGCGAGCAGAAACGCCCGGCAGACCCGTCCGACTCGAGCGGCTCCGTCGAGCGGGCCCCGATGACGATCCCCCGGGTCGCCGAGATGAAGCGCTCCGGCGAGCCGATCGTGATGGTGACCGCCTACGACTTCCCGTCGGCGCAGGTCGCCGAGGAGGCCGGAGTGGACATCGTGCTCGTGGGCGATACCGCCGCGATGGTCGTGCTCGGCTACGACGCGACCACACCGGTCGAGATGGACGAGATGCTGACCATGACCAAGGCCGTGCGCCGGGGGCTGAAGACCCCGCTGCTGATCGGGGACATGCCGTTCGGCTCCTATGAGACCTCGAACGAGGACGCGGTCCGCAACGCGCAGCGCTTCGTCAAGGAGGCGAGCGTGGACGCCGTCAAGCTCGAGCGCGGCGGTGCGTCCGTCGACCGCGCGCGGGCCATCATCCGTGCGGGCATCCCGGTGATGGGCCACGTGGGGCTCACCCCGCAGACCGCCACCGCCCTCGGGGGCTTCAAGGCTCAGGGCCGCACCGCCGAGGCCGCCGCCAAGCTGGCCGAGGACACGCTGGCCCTGCAGTCGATCGGCTGCTTCGCCGTTGTCTTCGAGGCGATTCCCGCCGCCGTGACCGAGGAGCTGATGGACCGGCTCGAGGTCCCGGTGATCGGGATCGGGGCCGGCCCCGCGACCGACGGCCAGGTGCTGGTCTTCCACGACCTGCTCGGGATCTACGCCGGGCACACGCCGCGGTTCGTGCGCCGCTACGCCGAGGTTCGCGAGCAGATGGTGAACGGCGTCCGCAGCTACACGGAGGACGTTCGCTCCGGCGCCTTCCCGGACGAGGAGCACTCGTACTCGATCCCGCCCGAGGAGCTGAAGGAGTTCAGGCGCTACCTCTCGGAGGAGTCGCTGGTGGGCACGGACACCCCCTGGGACTGGTAGTTCTCCCCACTATCGGGTAGCAACCGGAACATTCGTCCGCCGCGCGGCCGACTGGCGCCGATTTCGGCCGAAACTCCCTGCATGGAGGCGTCGTGCAAATTCTCCTCGGTCGTCCTGGTGGACGACCATGCCGCGATTCGGGAGGGGCTGACCGTGCTGCTCGAGCGCCGAGGCTTTCGCATCGCCGCCTCCGCCGAGAATGCCGAGGAGGCGAAGCTTGCGCTGGAGCGCGAGGTGCCGGACGTGCTCGTCGTCGACCTCTGCATGCCGGACGTCGACGGCGGCACATTGATCCGCGAGATCCGGGGCGCCAACCCGCAGCTGAAGGTCGTCGTCTTCACCGGATCTGACGATCCCGCCACGGTCACGGACGCACTTGCCTGCGGCGCCCACGGGTTCGCGGCCAAGGCCGACGGCGTCGATGAGCTCGCCACCGCGCTGCGCGCCGTCCAGCGCGGCGAGAGGTACCTGCACCCGCGCTTCGACGAGCTCGCGACCCTCGGGTCAGGGACCGAGGCGGCGTTCACCCCCCGAGAGCATCAGATCCTGCGACTGCTCGGCTCGGGTCTGACCGGAAGCGAGATCGCCGCGCGGCTCGTGCTCTCGCCGCAGACCGTCAAGACCCACATTCGCAACGCGATGGGACGGGTTCACGCCCGAACGCGCGCGCATGCCGTCGTCATCGCGATGACGACCGAGCCCTGATCAGAAGTTCTCCGCCGACCGCATGGTGTTGTCGGGGTTCGAGCTCTGATCGCTGAAGCCGGCGTCGGACGTCGGCCACCGCGAGGCCAGCAGCAGCATGACGAGCAGGAGGAGCAGCAGAAGCAGCGTCAGCGGGCGCGCCCACCTCGAGCTCCGGGTCATCGCCGCGCCACCTCCGCCGCGGCCGCCTCGCGGCCGGCCTCGCGACCTGCCTCACGCCACAACCTGGCGATCACCCCGATCGCCAGCAGCAGGGCGGGAAGGCCGATGAGGAGCATGCGCAGCTCACGCTTGCCGAGCGCGGCCGGGACATAGCCGACGAGGGGCAGGTGCAGGTACTGGACCCGGGCCTGGGAGCCCTGGTCGAGGGTGAATCGCCAGGCATCCGGCTGGTCGTTGGCGTCCCCCTTCGTCTGGAAGACGGTTTCGCCCTCCTCCCCGGTCTCGATGCCGTAGATCCGGTGCGTGACCATCCCCGCCGTGTGCGCCTCGGGCGGCGGGTCGTAGGTGATCACGTCGCCGACGTCGAGGTCCTCCACCGCGACGGCCTCCGCAAAGACGATCGAGCCGCGTTCGAAGGTCCCGCCCATCGAGCCGCCCGTGATCACGTACCGCTCGTAGCCCAGCAGCCCCGGCAGGAACATCACCAGCGCCAGAAAGACGATCATCACCGTCGCGACCAGGCTGAGCGTCTTCTTCGTCGCGGTCCAGTAGACGTTCTCCGGCGGGCGTTCCGGAGGAGCCTCGGCCTGTCGCAGGGAGCGCGACCGGGGATCCCAGACCAGGGGGCCCCAGTCGGGGCCCCCTGGATCGGTTACAGCCGTCAGTGGTTCGCCTAGCTGGCGTCCCACTGGAACGTGGCGGTGGTGTTGTCGCCCTGGTACTGGTTGCCGGCGCCGTTGTTGAACGTCGCCTCGAACCGGTACCGGTGCCTGTCCGCCGGTGCCAGGCTGCCGAGCGTGTACGTGCCCGTCATCGCGGCGAGCGTGCCGGTGTAGACGTCAGTGGCCGCCGGTGTGCAGGTGGGCGGAACCGCGAGGACGAAGAGACCGCAGTCCTCAATCAGCATGTCCATCTGCGTATCCATCGGGTTGACGACATCGGAGTTGCTGATCGCCGACCGGCTGAGGCTGAACGTGCCGGACAGCGAGCCGGTGTTCTCGATGTCAACCGTGCCCACGGTCGCATCTCCGGGACGCAGGTTGCTCGCGGTCAGGATCGCCGCGGCGTCGTTCGAGTTGGACATGGTCAGGGTTCCGGCCGTGAACGCGTTGCCGGGGTTGGCGCTCTGCGCCGTGAACGTCGCGCCTGAACCGACGGCGACGCCGACGGCCGCCAGGGCCACGGCCAGTGCAACAAGTGTCCGCTTTGGACGCCTGGCCAGTACTTCGAGTCGGGAACTACCCATTTTCTTGGACCTCCGCTTGACTGCCATTTCCCTGCGACCACGGCGAGAGCTATCTCGTTCGTCGCGCAGCGGCAGGCCTTGCGGGAAGGTTTTCGGAGGTGTTGGGGCAGGCCTCGATACCCCACCTGGGGTATGCGAGCGGCCGGAGCTATCCCGTCAGGCCGGCTGCGCGGCCGGTCGGCCGCCCAAGGTCGTTCGTGGCAGGTCCCCGGCGAACCAGAGGGCGACCAGCGAGAACAGTCGCAGCCGCGAGCAGCGCCCGCTTCAGCGCATCGATCTGCGCATCCTCGTAGGAGTCGACCACCGCCTCAACCTCGTTCTCGGAGAGCCCCGCGTCCTCCGCGGTCATCTCGGCCGTCGATCGCGACACCATCTCCACCCCCTGCTTGCTGCCTTCGACGATCTCCTGCTGGACGTTCGAGGGGACTCGGTCGTCCGCCAGGATGCGCTCGTGGAAGCCGCTGGTCAGCCCTGCCAGCAGGATCGCGCCGATCATGGCCGTCCCGAGCGAGTTCCCGAGGCTCTGGGCGGCGCCCTGGAGGCCGCCCACCTCGCTGCTGCGGGACGCGTCCACAGAGCTCATGGTCACGTTCCCGAGCTGGGAGATGGCGAGCCCGACGCCTGCGCCGAACCCCGCGAGCGAGACCGAGAACAGGGCGCCCGTGAGATCCGGCGAGATCGACGCCATCAGCCCGGCGAGCGAGACGAACAGGATGAACAGGCCCGACTGGACGATCCTGCGCGGAGAGACCTTCGTCGAGAGGCGCCCCCCGGCGATCGCGGCGATGATCATCGCGATCGAGATCGGCATGATCGCGATCCCCGTCTCCAGCGCGTCCTTGTCGAGGACGAGCTGCAGGTAGAGGGGGAGCACGAAGAAGCTGCCCGCCATGATCAGGTAGGTCGCGACGAACATCGAGACCCCTGCGCGCAGCTGCGGGATGCGGAGAAGGTCCGGGCTCAACAGCGGCTCCCTCCCGAGGCTCACGAGCCGCATCTCCCACCGTCGGAACGCGGCGAGGAAGGCAACGCCCGCAGCGACCAGGAAAGGAACGACCGAGAAGCCGAACGGGGTGATCTCGGTGCCCCCGATCTCCAGCGCGCCCGCGGGCGTGATCAGCCCCCACTCGCTGCTCTTCAGGATTCCGAAGACGACCAGCCCCATACCTGCGGCCGAGAGCGCCGCCCCGACCCGGTCCAGGGTCCCACCGGCCCCGGCGGTCGAATCCTGGATCCGCCGCACGCCGAAGACCAGGATGACGATCATGACGACGGTCTCCGCGGCGAACACGACCCGCCACGTCAATGCGCTCGTGACGAACCCGCCGATCAGCGGCCCGGCCGCCACACCGGCGCCGGCGATGCCGCCGAGTAGGCCGAAGGCCAATGCCCGCTCGCGGCCCTCGTAGTTGGCGGCGGTCAGGGCCGCGATCGCGGGAATCACCAGCACGGCGCCCAGGCCCTCCACCACGGACCACCCGAGCAGCAGCACGCCGACGTTCGGGCTGAGGGCGGTGATCAGTGAACCGGCGCCGTAGACGCCGAGGCCGATCGCAAAGATGCGCCGGCGCCCGAACATGTCCCCGAGCTTCGCGCCGGTCAGCATGAAGGCGGCCATCACCAGCGCGTATGCCGTGATCGCCAGCTGCACGGCAGCGACGGTCGTGTCGAGGTCGGAGACGACCTCCGTGATCGACACGTTCATGACGGTCGTGTCCAGGACCATCACGAACTGCGCCATGCCCAGCATGAGAATGGTCGCCGGCTTGCTCAAGGTTCCGCGACCCTATGGCTTTCCCCCGAGTGGTGATAATCCGCCGCCATGGGCGACCGTTCCGAATTCCGCCGCGCCGGCGTGATGTCACAACGGCTGTTGCGCGGTCCCCTCACCGCCCGCCGCGCGGCCCACATCATCGTCCTGCTGACGACACTCGTGACGATCGCCGGCGGGTTCGCCATCTGGCTTCTGGATCACCGCGAGTTCCCCGACCTCGGTGAGAGCCTCTGGTGGTCGCTCCAGACGGTGACCACCGTGGGCTACGGCGACGTCGTGCCGGAGCAGACGGGCGGGCGCATCATCGCGGCCGTCGTGATGCTGCAGGGGATCGCCCTGATCACCGTCGGAGCCGCTGCCGTCACCGCCACGCTGATCGAGCAGGCTCGGAAGCGGCGCCACGAGGAAGAGGGGCCCGAGACCCCTGAGCGGCTTGAGCGGATCGAGGCGCGTCTGGGCGCCATTGAGGCCGCCCTGAAGGCACGCGCAGGCGATCCTCCTCCTCCGCCCGAGCGCTAGTCCGGGCAGTCCGCAGCGGTCAGTAGCCTCCTGCGCGGACGGGCTGAACCCGCCGTTCAGATAGGACGGCTACGGAAGGAGACCACATGAGAGGTGCTGGCCGGGCCGCCTTCGCGGGCATTCTGCTTGCGCTGGTGGGAACGATCAACATCATCTACGGAATCGGTGCGCTCGACGAGGCGAACATCTACCTCAACGACACCCGGTTCATCTTCGACGACCTGAACACCCTCGGCTGGGTGCTGATCGCCCTCGGGGCGCTTCAGGTGATCGGCGGTCTTTCACTGCTCGCCGGCAACACGTTCGGCCGGGTGATCGGCATCATCGCCGCGAGCCTCGGCGCCATCCATGCGCTGATCGCGGTGGGCGGTGCGAACCCCTGGTGGTCCCTCGGCGTGTTCGCGCTCTGCGTCTGGGTGCTGCACGGGATCATCGTCTACGGCGACGACGAGCAAGCCGTTCGCTGACCTGCGGACGCGGGAGCCCGGCACGTCCGGGCTCCCGCGTCTTCACTCTTCCGAGTGTGGCTTCAGCTCGAGGCCCGTCTCGGCGAGCCAGGTCCTGATCGTGTCGTGCATGGCCTCGGCCCCCACGATTGGGCCGTCCGGCTCGCTCCAGGCGGCCGGAACGAGGGCGAAGGGCAGGCCCTGCCAGCCGCCCAGCCCCCCGTGCGAGCCCATGAACTCCTCGAACGGCGCGACCTCGTTCGAGTCTGCGTCGTAGACGCAGTTGACGAGGATGTCGGGGCAGTGGGTAAAGCCGTCGGTGCGCCGCAGATGGTGGGCGGCGTTCGTCCCGAAGTCGCGCAGAGGGTCCTCACCCTCGATCTGGTCGTCCGCAAGCCGCCTGCGACCCCCGCTTCCCAGGACGACCGCACCCTCGCGCTCGGAGCGGACCATCACGAAGCCGATTCCGGGGTGCTCGGTGAGAGCCGGCAGCAACCGGGGATGCAGCGCCTGGATCTCCCCCAGCGACAGCCGGTGGTCGGCCTCGGGCAGCGAGATCAGTCCGAGCCCGCCCGAGGCGAGCACGATCGCCTCATGGCCGGACGCGTCCTTCTTCGACTCCTCCATGGCCTCGCGATTCGGTCCCAGCACCACCTCCCCGTCGATGGTCTGCTCGCGGGTCGCGCGGGCGAGCAACCTGGCGCCGGCGCCCTCCTCGTCCCGGGCGTCGGTGAGCGCGCCGCCGACCGTCGTCAGCCCCTCGTCCGGCGCGGCCGGCGCGTAGACGTCCCCCTGGTCGAGGGCGTCGCTGACGAGGTCCTCCAGCTCGATCCCGTAGCGCTGGCGGAAGGGGCGCCCCTGGGTCTGTCCGTGGTCGGAGAGCACCATCAGGTGGTAGGGGCGCGGGGCCAGCTCGACGGCCTTCTCCAGTCGCGCGAGCTGGGCGTCGTGCTGCTTCAGGACCGCGAAGGCGTCCGGCTCGCTGACCCCCGAGTGATGCGCGACCTCGTCGTAGCCCACGAACGTCGAGTAGACGACCGGGGTTCCCTCGACGATGTCGCCGAACAGCGTCGCGACGTTGAGGTCGCGCATGACCACCGTGATCGCGCCGCGCAGGAACGGATAGATCCCGCCGCGATGGACGTGCTCGGCGCCGCTGCGGCGCTGCCGCCGTGCCGCCCGGAGCTCGAGCAGCACGTCCCAGAGGTAGAGGGCGATGGTCCGCGTGAAGCCGTAGGGATCGGCGAAGTAGGCGAAGTACTCCTGCGCGCTGGAGCGCTTTCTATCCCGAAGGACGCTCATGGTGGCTGAGCACCGCGGGGCGTCGCCTGAGAACAGGTTCCCCCGGCTGGCTCCGCCGGCGGCGAGGAGACCACCACCGTCAGAGTGGCGACGCTCGATCTCCACGGCGTCCTTGGCGCTGTTCGAGACCATCGTCCGGCCGCTCTCCTTCTCGTACCAACGGAACGCCGGCATGTCCTCGTTGCTGCCGAGCAACAGCCCGGCCTGGCTGGCGCCCGTCTGGGAGGAGAGATCGCATTCCCAGGGCACGATCCTGTGGCTCCCCTCGTCGAGCCAGCGCGCCATCGTCGGGACGTGTCCCGCCGCGAGCGCTTCCCTCAGCACAGGCTCAGCCAGGCCGTCGATCTCGAACATGATCACGCCGGGTACGTCGGTCCGGTTCGCCGGGTCGGCCGTTCGCGCCCGGCGGCGCACGAACCGGAGCTGGCGCGCATCGTCGTCGATGCTGAGCGCCGGCGCGAGCAGCATCAGGCTGACCGAGAGCAGGAAGGACGCGAGGATCGCGTCCCCCAACCCCGGCCAGGCGCCATCGACCGCCCGAACGGCGAGCGCCACGACCCCGGCGTTGATCAGGAGCGAGCCGAGGCCGAACGTGACGACGGTGAGCGGCAGCAGCACCCTGATCGCGAGCGGCCAGAGCAGTGCGTTCAGGATCGCGATCAGCGCGGTCGTCGCCAGGATCGCCTCGAAGCTCGGGTCGATGTCGCCGAACAGCTCCGTCCCGCTCCAGAAGACGAGCGCGACCAGCAGCCAGAGCAGGAGGAGGCGAATCGCACTGAAGACCGCTCGGATCACAGGCCGGTCTCCTCACCCGGCTCCAGGACGCGAACCTCCACCTCCGGCGCCGTCTCGGCCGCAAGCCGGGCGAACTCGCGCGGAGGCTCCACCAGGGGCCCGGGACTCAATCGCCTCAGGCCCGCGGGGTAGAAGGTGCCCCAGTGGATCGGCACCGCGATCCTCGGGCGAAGCAGGGTGAGGGCCTCCGCGGCCCGTTGCGGGTCGAGGTGCCCGGCGCCCACCTTGGGTCCCCACCCCCAGACCGGGAGAAGCGCCAGGTCGACCGGGCCGATCTCCGACATCTCGTCGAACAGGTCGGTGTCGCCGGCGAAGTATGTGCGTGGGCCCCCGGCGTCGATCAGGTACCCGAGCGCCTCGATCTCGTCCCCGCGGCGATGTCGATGCCCACCGTGCTCCGCCCGCACTCCGGTCACATCGATCCCGCCGACCGTCATCGTCTCGCCGCGGCCCAACTCGCGGATCTCGCGGCCCGACCGGGCCACCCACTTCGAGGCGCCGCGCGGGACCACCAGGACAGCCTCCTCCGGGAGCCGGCGCAGCGACGGCAGATCGAGATGGTCACGATGCAGATGGGAGATCAGGATCACATCCGGCTGCGTCAGCAGCTCCGGCGCGGGGCTGGGCCCCTGCCGCCGCAGCGGCCCGAGCCAGTTCCGCAGCATGGGATCGGTGATGATCGCGGCGCCGCCGAGCCGCAGCAGCGTGGTCGAGTGTCCGATGTAGGTCAGGCTGTCCATGGGGTGTGATTAGGTGGGCATCATGAAGGGGATCGGCCGATGATCAGGGGCCGCCTGCGTCGCCTGAAGCCGAGTGGCGAGCAGGGGGACGAGCGCGAGGACGAGTTCGTCGAGATCGACCCCAGCGAGCTGTCCGGCATCTTCTCCGCGCCGGGCTGGCTCCGCGATGCCGGCTTCACCTCCTGGCTGCTGGTCGGGGTCTTCGTGCTGGCGGCGGGCGTCGTCTGGCTGCTCACCCTGACCTCGGTGATCTTCGTCCCCGTCGTGGTGGCGGGGGTGATCGCGGCGGTGGCGGGACCGCTCGTGAACTGGATGAAAAGCCACGGCGTCCCACGGGGGCTCGGCGCTCTGCTCGTCATGCTCGGCGTCGTCGCCGTGGGCTGCCTTGCCACCTACCTGGTCCTCCACGGGATCGCCAGCGAGACGGACGGCATCAGTGACCATCTGAGGGCGGGTGCCGACAAGCTCGAGGGCTGGCTCAACGACCTCGGCGTCAGCGACCGGGAGGCGCGGCAGGCGAACGACGACGTCAGCTCGGGCCTCAGCGACTCCTTCGAGGTCCTGATCTCAGGCGTCGCCGCCGGAATCGAGAAACTCTCGTCGCTGGCGTTCTTCGCGGCGATGACGATCCTCAGCCTCTTCTTCCTGCTCAAGGACGGGCCCGCAATCGGCGCCTGGGCGGAGCGGCACATGGGCGTTCCTCCCGAGGTAGCCCACACCGTCACGAGCAGGACGGCCGAGTCCATGCGCGGCTACTTCCTGGGCGTCACGATCGTCGCCCTGTTCTCGGCCATCCTCGTCGGTGGCGGCGCGCTCCTGCTCGGCATCCCGCAGGCCGGGACGATCGCGGTCATCACCTTCCTCGGCGGCTACGTCCCTTACATCGGAGCGTGGAGCGCGGGCGCGTTCTCGGTGCTGCTCGCGCTGGGAGGAGCCGGCGAGGAGGCTGCCGCCGGGATGGTCGTGATCCAACTGCTCTCCAACGGTCCGCTCCAGCAGGTGGTGCAGCCGATCGCCTACGGCGCGGCGCTGGGCATCCACCCGCTGGCGGTGCTGGTGCTGACGATCGCGGGCGGCGCGCTGTTCGGCGCCATCGGATTGATTCTGGCCGCTCCGCTCGCTGCCGCGATCATGCACATCTCGGTCGACCTGGAACGCGCCCGCGTGCGCGCCGAGGCTGAGGCTGCGCCGTCGCCCGCACCGAGTTAGTTCGCCCGCTTACCTTTGGTAACCAGGCCTCCTGGGCGGGGTATCAGTTAGTGACAATAGCCACTTACTTTACCAGGAGGTGAGTGATGGAGATGCTGAAGAGGTTCGAGCCGCTGGCACTGTTCCTGATGATCGTGGGAGCCCTCAACTGGGGCATCCTCGGAGTCACCGGCGGTGAGACGAACGTCATCACCGAGATCTTCGGGACCGGGACCTTCACCGACGTGCTCTACGTGCTGGTCGGTGTGAGCGGTCTGTACTTCGTGCCCAAGCTGCTGGACGCGTTCCACATCGGGCACGGGGCGCACCCGCGCGGCGTCTGACCCCGAACCAATCGAGGTTGCAGCGAACGGGCCGGGCGCAAGCCCGGCCCGTCGCTGTTCTTCAGGCTTGACTAGGCCTTCAGCTTCTTCAGCTGGAACGCCAGGACGATGTCCTTGACGCCCTGCATCAGGGCCCAGATGCCGGCGAAGATGAGCAACGTGTACGCCTTCTCGATGAAGAACTGGCCGCTGGTATAGAAGGCCAGGGTCACCATCAGGATCCCCGAGACCAGCCCGAGCCACCAGAGCTCGTTGGCGTCGCGGCCCGCGAATGCCTCGATGATCCAGAAGACGCCGATGATCAGGAACAGGAACCCGAGGGTGTCCGCAAGTGCCGCGAACGTGTCCTCCGGGCTGATGAACGAGACCACCGAGGCGCCTACGAACAGCACCCCGAAGATCCCGAACAACCACTTCGCCCAGCCGCCGACGAGGCCGGCGAGCGCGAAGTTCTGCACCGCGGCGCCGACGAACATGATTCCGACGATCACACCGACGGTGTTGATCGATGCCTGGTCGAACTGCAGGATGACCAGGGCGGCCACGGTCCAGGCGATGCCGAGACCGAGCATCAGCCACCAGAACTGCGCCAGCGCCGCAAGCATCTCGACGTCGGCCTTACGCGGTGCTCTTCTTGCTGCCATTTATCCCCTCCGGATTGGGTGCGGCGAGTCTACGCACGGCCCCGGCGGCTCCCGGACCGATACCTTCCGGCCGTGCCCGTCGACACCTCGTTGATAGAGCTGTCCACGCAGGGGGACGGGGACGTGATCGACATCACCGCTCAGGTGCAGGCGATCGTGGATGAGCACGGCTCGACGGAGGGGTTCGTGAACGTGTTCGTCAGGGGATCGACGGCCGCGGTCTCCACAATGGAGTTCGAGCCCGGCGGCGTCGCCGACCTGAAGGCGCTGCTCGACCGCCTGATTCCCGTCAAGGGCGACTACGAGCACAACCGCCTCAACCATGACTCGAACTCCCACGCCCACCAGCGCGCCACGCTGGTCGGCCCATCGGAGGCGGTGCCCGTGGTGGACGCCAGGCTCGCGCTGGGCACCTGGCAGCAGCTCGTCCTGATCGACTTCGACGACCGGCCGCGCGAGCGAACCGTCGTCGTCAGCCTCGTCTCCTAGCGGCTTCTGAACTCGATCTCGCGGATCACCTTGGCCGGCGCGCCTGCCGCGATCGTCCCCCGCGGGATGTCCTGCGTGACCACGGAGTTCGCACCGATCACGCAGCGATCGCCGATGGTCACCCCGCCCGTGACCACGCAGTTGACGCCGAACCAGCAGTTCGAGCCGATCCGGACCGGACCGCGCTTGATGAAGCCCTGGTGCGTGATCGGCCGATCGGGGTCGTCGTAGGCGTGGTCCGAGTCACCGACGAAGCAGTGGTTGGCGAACATCACGTGATCGCCGATCTCGATCAGCTCGCTCGCCGCCAGCATCGTCTCCCGGTTGAGGAAGCAACCCTCGCCGATCGAGATTCTCGCCTCCGGGGAGAGCGTCAGCCAGCAGCCCGGTTCGAGCAGGGTGTCCTTCCCGATCTCCAGGCGGTCCGAGTCGAGGGCCTCGAGCAGCTCCCCCTCGACGGGATAGCGAATGAAGAAACCGCCCTCAGCGGCGTGGCGGTTGAGCCTGCGACGTCGGCGCCACTGGGAGTTGCGCTCGTACCAGCGGCGCTTCGCGCGCCACGTCCGCCACTCGGCGAGACCCATTGCGCAAGCCTCGCAGACGCTCGCCGAGGAGTCCTCTGAGAACCGTCAGATCGGATCGGCACATCAGGCGGCCACCGGCTGCTTGCGCTTGCGGGACCGTGCGACCTTGACCTCGGGCTCGACCAGGTCGGCGAGGTACTGGCCCGTGTAGGACTCGGGCACGGCGGCGACCTCCTCGGGCGTGCCGGTGGCGAGTACCTGGCCACCCTCCTCCCCGCCCTCGGGGCCGAGGTCGATGATCCGATCGGCGGTCTTGATGACATCGAGGTTGTGCTCGATCACGACGACCGTGTTGCCGGCCTCGACCAGGCGGCCGAGCACGTCGAGCAGGCGCTGGACGTCCGCGAAGTGCAGCCCGGTCGTCGGCTCGTCGAGGATGTAGAGCGTGTCGCCGGTGGCGACCTTGGAGAGCTCGGTCGCGAGCTTCACGCGCTGCGCCTCGCCGCCGGAGAGCTGCGTCGCGGGCTGGCCGAGGCGGATGTAGTCGAGCCCGACGTCGTGCAGCGTGCGCAGGCGCCGGTTGATCTTGGGGATATCCGAGAAGAACTCGACCGCCTCGGCCACGGACATCTCGAGCACGTCCGCGATCGACTTGCCCTTGAAGCGGACCTCGAGCGTCTCGCGGTTGTAGCGCTTGCCGTGGCACTGCTCACACGGCACGTAGACGTCGGGCAGGAAGTGCATCTCGATCTTGATCTGGCCGTCGCCGCGACACACCTCACACCGACCGCCCTTGACGTTGAAGCTGAAGCGGCCCGGCTTGTAGCCGCGCGCCCGCGCCTCGCGCGTGTTCGAGTAGAGCTGGCGGATGTGGTCGAAGACGTTCGTGTAGGTCGCCGGGTTCGAGCGGGGCGTCCGCCCGATGGGCGACTGGTCGATGTTGATGATCTTGTCGACCTGCTCGATCCCGTCGATGCGCTTGTGCGAGCCGGGCCGCAGTTTGGCCTGGTGCAGGCGGTTGGCCACGGCCGGATAGAGCGTCTCGTTGACGAGGGTCGACTTGCCCGAGCCCGAGACCCCGGTCACGCAGCAGAAGACCCCGAGGGGGATGTCGACGTTGATCTTTTTGAGGTTGTGCTGGCTGGCGCCGCGCACCGTCAGCTCGCCGCGGGGGTCGCGTCGTTTTTCGGGGATCGCGATCGTCCGCTTGCCCGCGAGGTACTGGCCGGTGAGCGATGCCGGGTCGGCCTCGACCTGCTCGGGCGTTCCCTCGGCGACCACGTAGCCGCCGTGCTCGCCTGCCCCAGGCCCCAGGTCGACGAGGTGGTCCGCCGAGCGCATCGTGCCCTCGTCGTGTTCCACCACGATCACGGTGTTGCCGAGGTCGCGCAGGCGCTCGAGCGTCGCGATCAGCTTCGCGTTGTCGCGCTGGTGCAGGCCGATCGACGGCTCGTCGAGGATGTAGAGCACTCCCACCAGGCTCGACCCGATCTGCGTCGCCAGCCTGATCCGCTGGGCCTCGCCACCCGACAGGGTCCGCGCCGACCGGGCGAGGTTCAGGTAGCCGACGCCCACGTTCTCGAGGAACGCGAGGCGCTCGTTGATCTCCCGGATCAGCAACCTCGCGATTGCCTGCTCGGTCTCGGTCATCTCGAGGTCGTTGATCCACTCCAGCGCGCCGCGCGCCGACAGCTCGGTGTACTCGCTGATGCTGATCCCGCCGACCTTGACGGCGAGGCTCTCCGGCCGCAGGCGGGCGCCCTTGCAGTCCGGGCACGGCCGCTCGGCCATGTAGCCCTCCACCCGCTCCCGCACGGCATCGGAGTCGGTCTCCTCGTAGCGCCGTTCGAGGTTGTTGACGATCCCCTCGAAGCGGACGCGGTAGGAGCGTCGCCGCCCGAACCGGTTCGTGTAGCTGACCTTGTGCCGGTCCGAGCCGGTGCCGTAGAGGAAGAGCTCGCGCTCCTCGTTAGAGAGGTCCTGCCACGGCGTGTCCAGGTCCACCCTTGCCGATGAGGCCACCGACTCGACCAGCCGCTTCCAGTAGCGGGAGTGGCCGGTCCGCCACGGCTGGAGCGCCCCCTCGGACAGTGAAAGGGTCGGGTCCGGCACGACCAGCTCCGGGTCGATCACCCGCTGGAAGCCGAGCCCGTGGCAGCGCTCGCAGGCGCCGTGGGGCGAGTTGAAGGAGAAGATCCGTGGCTCCAGCTCGGGAATCGAGGTGCTGCAGTTGAGGCAGGCGAAGCGCTCGCTGTAGGTGAAGCGCTCGGAGATGTCCGGTGGAAGCTCCCCGGCCCCCTTTGCTCCCTTGACGCCGCCCGACCTGGCTTCGCCATCTCGCGGCTCCTCCGCTTCGCGTCCGGGGCCGCTGATCACGTCGATCTCGACGACCCCGCCGGCCAGGGCGGCGGCCGCCTCGAGCGACTCGACCAGCCGCCTGCGCAGGTCCGACTTCATCACGAGCCGGTCGACGACCACTGAGACGTCGTGGTTGAACTTCTTTTCGAGCTTGATCTCCTCGTCCAGGCGCCTCAGCTCGCCGTCGACCCTGACGCGGCTGTAACCCTCCAGCCGAAACTGCTCGAGCAGCTTCTCGAACTCGCCCTTCCGTCCCCTGACGACCGGGGCCATCACCATGAACCTCGTTCTCTCGGGGAGGGTCATGACCCGGTCGGCGATCTGCTCGACCGACTGCCCCTCGATCGGCTCGCCGCACTCGGGGCAGTGGGGCTTGCCGATCCGCGCCCAGAGAAGGCGCAGGTAGTCATAGACCTCGGTGACGGTGCCCACCGTGGAGCGCGGGTTTCGCGAGGTGGTCTTCTGGTCGATCGAGATCGCGGGCGAGAGGCCCTCGATCGAATCGACGTCGGGCTTCTCCATCAGCCCGAGGAACTGCCGGGCGTAGGCGGAGAGCGACTCGACGTAACGGCGCTGCCCCTCGGCGTAGATCGTGTCGAAGGCAAGGCTCGACTTCCCGGACCCGGAGAGGCCGGTGGTGACGATCAGGGCGTTGCGCGGCAGCTCGAGGTCGATGCCCTTGAGGTTGTGCTCACGCGCCCCGGAGATGACAATCTTCTCCGAACGAGCCATGCGAACAAGTGTACGAGCGGTCTAGGCTGACCTCAGTGGCTCAGGCACCGCCGGTCAGCGGAATATCCGAACTTGTGCTCGAGGTCTCCAACCTCGAGGCGTCACGCCGCTTCTACCGCGACGCCCTCGGGTTCGAGGAGACGCTCTTCGGCGAGGGCCGCGAGGGCCGCTACTGGTACCTGGTCGGGGACACGGCGCGGCTGGGGCTGTGGACGCCGCAGGTCGGGTTGGCCGGCGGGCGTGGCGGCGCCCACGTCCACTTCGCCCTCCACGTCGGGGATGAGGAGATCGGCCGGATCCTGGAGCGGCTGCGCAACAACGGCATCGAGGTGGAGGGACCGGTCCAGCTCGGCCCCGGCCGCGCGATCTACGTCACCGACCCCGACGACAACGTGGTCGAGTTCTGGTCGCAGGACATGGCCGAGTACGCGCGCGGCGCTCGCGAGGGCGGCGAGGCGGGGACCTTCAGGGAGGGTGAGGCGAAGCCGCGCTAGGCGGCGCTGCCGGCGCGCGAGAGCACGTCGCCGACGAGCGCGGAGCGGTCGCCGGCGCCGAACTTCGACTCCAGCTCGGCCTCGATCTCGTCACGGCCCTTGCCGTCGAGCGCCATCTTCATCGCGACCATTCGGGCTGCGGCGTCGCCGCCGCCGGAGCTGTTCGCCGCGGTCGGCTGGGCAGCCGGCGGCTGCGGCTCGGGGATCGGCTCGGGTGAGGGCTCCGGCGTCGGATCGGGGGTCGGCTCCGGCATCGGCGTGGGCGGCGTCGGCTGGGGCGCCGGGTCGGGGCCTGGGGTCTCCCCCGCCAGCTCGCTCAAGGCGTTCCTTGCGCGCTCCAGCTTCTCGCGCGCCTCGGTCTCCGCCCGCTGCTTGATCTCGACGGCCTCCTGCTCGGCCTCGCGGATGATCTGCTCGGCCTTGCGCTCGGCCGCAACGACGACCTCGCGCACGCGCTCCGCTGCCTGTCTTGCCAGTTCCTCTGCGCTCATATGCAGCGAGATTACCCCGGTTGCTCAGTTCAGGCTCATGGCTCGACGAAACTGCCATCCGGATTGCGGCACGGCGGCTCGGCCTCGGAGCAGAGCGGTAGGTCGCTGACCTCACCGGCGTTCTCGCCGCCCTCCTCCAGGACGGCTCCGTCCTCGGTCCGGCACGGGCGCACGGTGCCGGTCTCGTCGCAGAGCGGCAGGTCGGCGGTCTCCCCTGCGGCCGGATCCTCCGCCTGGGTCTCGGTCGCGGCCGGCTCCTCGGTGACCGCAGGCGCCGGTTCGGTGGTCGTGGTCTCGTCATCATCGTCGTCGCCGCAGGCGGCGAGGCCGAGCGCGAGAACCGCGAGTGCGATCAGGAACAGCTTCCTCACGCGTCGATCCTATGCGCCTGAGAGTCCGTCGTGTGATTTGATCGGGCAGGCCATGGAAGGTTCAAGGGACACGAGGGGCACCGGTCGAGACCACCGTGGGCTCGCGATCGCCATGATCGTGCTGGCGACGGTCATCGGTCTCGCCGCGGTCCTGTCCATCTGGGCGAACCGCCAGGCCCTCGAAACGGACAACTGGACCGAGACGAGCTCCGAGCTGCTGGAGAACGAGGAGGTCCGCGACCAGATCTCCGCGTTCATGGTCGACACGCTGTTCACCAACGTCGACGTCCAGGCCGAGCTCGAGCAGCGACTGCCGCCGGACCTCGCCCGGCTCTCGGGCCCGGCGGCCGGCGCGCTCCGGGAGCTCGCCGGCCGCGCGGCCGACAGGGCGCTGCAAAGCCCGCGGGTTCAGAGGCTCTGGGAGGAGGCCAACCGCGCCGCGCACGAGACCCTGCTGAAGGTGGTGAAGGACGACAGCGAAGAGGTCGTCTCACTCGATCTCGGTCCGCTGATCGACCAACTCGGCGATCGCGTGGGCATCGACGTTGCCTCCCGGCTTCCGGAGGACGCCGGGCAGATCGAGGTCCTGAAGCCTGAAGAGCTCTCCGCCGCCCAGAAGGTGGTCAACGCCATTCGCGGCGCCGCACTCTTCCTCACCCTGATCGCCCTGGCTTTGTGGGCCGGTGCGGTGGCGCTCGCCCGCGGCTGGCGGCGCGAGGCTCTGCGGATGGTGGGCATCGCGTTCCTCACCATCGGCGTCGTGATCCTCGCTGTGCGCGGCCTCGCGGGCGACGTCGTCGTCGACTCGCTCGCCTCGACCGCCGCCGTGGAGCCGGCCATCGACGAGACCTGGACGATCGCGACCTCGATGCTCGGCGACGGCGGCCAGGCCATGATCCTCTACGGAATCTTCATCCTGATCGCGGCCTGGATCTCCGGGCCCGGCGGCGCCGCGGTGGCCGCCCGCCGGGAGCTCGCCCCGCTCCTGCAACGCCCCGGGATCGCCTACGTCTCGCTGCTCGTCCTGCTGGCGCTGCTCTTCTGGTGGGCCCCGACCGAGGGCTTCAAGCGGGTCACGATCTCGGTCCTCCTGATCGGGTTCATCACCCTCGGCTGGGAGGCCCTGCGCCGTCAGACAGCCCGCGAGTTCCCGGATGAAACCTGGGAGCGCGGCTCCGAGCGCTGGCGCGGGCGCCTCAGCCGGAGCTAGCGCCCCTGGCGTCCGAGACGGGCACCCCGCGGCTGGGCATCCTCCTGGCGATGGCGATGTTCGTCTTCGTCATCGACACGTCGCTGATGAACGTCTCGATCTCGGCGGTCGTGAAGGATCTCGACACGACTGTCAGCGGAGTCCAGTCCGCGGTCGCCCTGGAGGCCCTGGTCTCCGCCGCCTTCATCCTGATCGGGAGCAAGCTCGGCGATTTGTTCGGCCGTAAGCGGGCGTACGTGACCGGCCTCGTCCTCTATGCCTCGGGCGCCATCGCGATGGTGTTCGCCCAGGGGCTGGCGGCGATCATCGTCTTCTGGGCGGTCATCGGCGGCCTCGGCGCCGCGCTCTATCTCCCGGCGATGCAGTCGCTCATCCACGGCAACTTCGAGGGGAAGATGCAGGCGAAGGTCTATGCGCTTATCGGGGCCTCGGGCGCCATCGCCGCGGCGATCGGCCCGCTGATCGGAGGCTTCCTCACCACCGTGATCTCGTGGCGTGTCGGCTTCGCCCTCGAGGCGGTGATCATCGCGGGCGTCCTGTTCGGCAGCGGGATGATCCGCGAGGTCCCCTTTACCGGCGACCGGAAAGTCGACTACGTCGGGTCGGCGCTGTCGGCAGTGGGGATGTGCCTCCTGGTGCTCGGAGTCCTGGTCTGGCAGGAGGGTGGCGAGTACGTCGGGTTGCTTCTCGCCGCGGGGACGGTGTGCTCGGTCGCGCTCTTCCGGTGGCTCCGCCGCCGCAAGCGCGAGGGCAAGGCCGCGCTGTTCGACCCTGGCCTCTTCGACGCCAAGCTCTTCAACTTCGGGATTCGCCAGAGCATCCTGCAGCAGATCGCACTCGGCGGCCTCCTGATCGCGCTGCCCATCTACCTGCAGCTCGACCTCGGATACAACGCGTTGCAGGCCGGGATCTCCCTGGCGCCGCTCTCGCTGACGATGTTCTTCATCGCGCTGCTTGCCGGAAGGAGAGCCGGCAGGCGGCGCCCGAGCAGCCTGATCCGGGCGGGCTTCCTCCTGCTCGGCCTCGGCTGCCTCGCCATGATCCCGATCGTCCCGCGGGTGGATACGAGCGTGTACCTCGTGATCCCCCTGATGTTCTGCGGAGCCGGGCTGGGATTGCTGGCCTCGCAGATCAACAACTACACGCTGGCCCCGATTTCGGCGGAGAGAGTCGGCGAGGCGTCCGGCGTCAACTCGGCGATCTCCTCGTTCGGGCTGTCGGTGGGGATCGCGGTCGCCGGCGCGGTCCTGCTTGCCGCCCTCTCGATCACGTTCACCAACAAGTCCGACGCGAGCGACGTCCTGCCGGCGGCCGAAAAGGAACAGGTAGCTCAGGTCCTCGAGGACGACGCCGAGGTGATGAGCGACGCGGGGCTGGAGGAACAGCTCGCCGAGCAGCCGGACGACATCCAGGACGAGATCGTCCGCATCAACGACGAGGCGAGACCGCAGGCGTTTCAGATCGCCCTGCTGATCCCCCTGCTCGCGAGCATCCTCGGCTTCATCTTCTCGTTCCAAATGATGCGCCTGCCCGATCCGGCGCCGTCGGCCGACGCACACTGAGCCGATTACGCTTCGCGCGTGGCAACCGAGATCAGCCCTCCCAGCTCGATCCGAATCGACGAGACGCCGCTCGGCCGCGGCGTCATCGCGACGGCTCCGATCGCCTCAGGGGAGACGATCGAGGTGTGCCCCGTCCTCGCCCTCGACCCGGCCGATGCCGGCGGCGTCCTGACCGACTACGTGGTCGACCCGGGCGACGACTCCGACGGGACGGCCCTGATGCTCGGATACGGCAGCCTCTACAACCACTCCGAGGCTCCGAACGCCGAATACGTCTACGTGGCTGCCGACACCTACGAGTTCATCGCCCTCCGCGACATCCGTGCGGGCGAGGAGATCACGATCTCCTACAGCGACGAGTGGTGGGAGACCCGGGAACGGAAGCCTGAGGGGGTCTAGGCGCGAATGGCGTCGAGATCCGCGCGGAGCTCCTTCAGCTCGTCGCGGATCCGGGCGGCCTCCTCGAAGCGGAGGTCTTCGGCGGCGGCGAGCATCTCCTCCTCGAGCTCGACGCAGAGCTTCTCCAGCTCCTCGGGGGTCTTGGTGGCCGTCGAGTCGCGGCGGCGGCGGCGCTTCTGGGGCGCATTGGACTCCATCGCCAGGAACTCGGCCATGTCGGAGATGCCCTTCTTGACGGTCTCCGGCGTGATCCCGTGCTCCTCGTTGTAGGCGACCTGAATCGCGCGGCGGCGGTCCGTCTCGGAGATCGCCATGCGCATCGCAGAAGTCTGTTTGTCCGCATACATCAGGACCTTCCCCTTGACGTTCCGGGCGGCGCGGCCGATCGTCTGGATCAGGCTGGTCTCGCCGCGGAGGAACCCTTCCTTGTCGGCGTCGAGGATCCCGACGAGTGAGACCTCGGGCAGGTCCAGTCCCTCGCGCAGCAGGTTGACCCCGACCAGGACGTCGTACTCGCCGAGGCGCAGCTCGCGGATGATCTGGATCCGCTCCAGCGTGTCGACCTCTGAGTGCAGGTAGCGGACGCGGAAGCCGTGCTCCAGCAGGTACTCGGTCAGGTCCTCGGCCATCTTCTTGGTCAGCGTCGTGACCAGGACCCGCTCGTCCCGCTCGGCTCTCATCCTGACTTCGTTCATCAGGTCGTCGATCTGGTTCTTGGTCTCGCGCACCTCGACCTCGGGGTCGACGATCCCCGTCGGGCGCACGATCTGCTCGACGACCCGTTCTGAGTTGGCGCGCTCCCACGGTCCCGGTGTCGCCGAGAGGAGCACCATCTGCCCGATCCGGTCGAGGAACTCGTCGAACTTGAGCGGTCGGTTGTCGATCGCGGACGGCAGGCGGAAGCCGAAGTCCACGAGCGTCGTCTTGCGGGAGAAGTCGCCCTCGTACATCCCGCCGATCTGAGGGATCGTCTGATGGGACTCATCGACGAAGCAGACGAAGTCGTCGGGGAAGTAGTCGATCAGCGTGTAGGGCGGCTCGCCGGCCACCCGCCCGTCGAGGATGCGTGAGTAGTTCTCGATCCCGGAGCAGAAGCCGAGCTCGCGCAGCATCTCCATGTCGTAGCGGGTCCGCTGCTGGAGGCGGTGGGCCTCGAGCTGCTTGCCCTGCTTCTCGAACTCCTTCACCTGCTCGATCAGCTCATGGCCGATCTCGTTGACCGCCCGCTCGATCGTGTCCTCCTTGATGGCGTAGTGGCTCGCCGGCCAGACCGAGACGTGGTCGATCACGTCGAGGATCTCGCCGGTCAGCGGGTCGAAGTGCTGGATGCCCTCGATCTCGTCCCCGAAGAGCTGGATCCGGTAGGCCGACTCGGCGTAGGCCGGCATGATCTCCAGCACCTCGCCGCGGGCGCTGAAGGTGCCGCGGCCGAGGCTCGAGTCGTTGCGGCGGTACTGCATCCCGATCAGCTTCCGGAAGAGCTCCTGGCGGTCGATCCAGTCCCCGACCTTGAACAGGTGCATCTGGTCCTTGTAGAGCTGCGGGGAGCCGATCCCGTAGATGCACGAGACCGAGGCGACGATGATCACGTCCTTGCGCGCGAACAGCGAGGCCGTTGCGGAGTGGCGCAGCCGGTCGATCTCGTCGTTGATGGAGGAGTCCTTCTCGATGTAGAGGTCCTGCGCCGGGACGTATGCCTCGGGCTGGTAGTAGTCGTAGTAGCTGACGAAGTACTCGACGGCGTTGTCCGGGAAGAACTCCCGGAACTCGTTGCAGAGCTGCGCGGCCAGCGTCTTGTTGTGCGCGATCACCAGCGCCGGCCGCTGGACGGCCTCGATCGTCGCCGCCATCGTGAACGTCTTGCCGGTGCCGGTCGCGCCGAGCAGCGTCTGGTTCTTCTCCCCGGCCCCGAGCCCCTCGGCCAGGCCGGCAATCGCCTTCGGCTGGTCAGCGGTCGGCGTGTACGCGGGATTCAGCTTGAACTTGGCCACGGGTCCAGGGTAGCCAGGACCTGGTGGCCGCTAGGGAAGCCCGGCGTGGGGCTTGATGAAGTCGAGCCCGTCCGAGACCCGCGAGTAGACGGTCGGGGCGCCCGGCAGGCCGCAGAGACTCCCGCCGTAGGAGACGATCCCGACCTGGCGAGGGCCGGTCGGCAGATCGGCGATCAGCGGACCGCCGCTGTCGCCCGAGCAGGCGCTCGAGTGGATCGGGATCGGCTTGAAGCGCCCGAGCCTCCTGCCCAGCGTGCAGATCATCGACTGGGCGGAGAAGACGAACTTTCCGTAGGCCTTGCGGCAGCGCCGGGTGGTCCGGACGCTCTCGAAGGTCTCCTTGATGTACCGGGCGAGCTTCACGCCGAAGGGGTTCTTTGCCCCCCAGCCGGCGACGCGGAGCGGGGTCCCGACAAGCGTGCCGGCGTTGTTCTCGTCGGGGGTGGCCAGCGCCACCGCCGGCGCGCTCGTCCCCTGAGCGAGCGTCAGGACCGCCATGTCGTGGCGGCGCGTGTCGATGTAGTCGGGATGGGGGATCGCGTGGGTCACGCCGATCACCTCACCGGTGCCGTGCGCGTCGATCTGCGGCCGGTTGGCGATGACCGTGAGCTTCGCGACTGAGATCCGCTCAATGCAGTGCGCTGCCGTCAGGACCTTCGTCGGCGCGATCACCGAGCCGCCGCACGCGAACTTACCCTGCCTCAGCAGGGCGACCGTGAATGGCCAGCGCGTGAAGTCCGCCGGGCCGCCCCCGACGATGCTCGTGCGCGCCTTGCCGCCGCCGCCGGCCGCCGCTGTCCCTGCCGCCACGGAGCCGACGCAGGCGAGGGCCAGGACGACGGCGAGAAGCCGCGTTCTCCTCATGGGGCCGCGACCGCCGCGGCGATGAAGTCGGAGCCGGACGAGACCTTGGCGTACACGGCCGGGAAGACCTTGCCGCACTTTCGGGGGCCGAACGAGACCACGCCCACCTGACGGACACCGGCCGGGGTGTTCGCGATCACGGGTCCGCCGCTGTCTCCGCGGCAGGCGCTGGTGAATTGCTTCTTGCTCTTCTTGCCGATCTTCTTCGTCCCTTGGGCGCAGAACATCGACCCGGGATTGAAGTTATGGGGGTCGAAGATCGACAGACAGGGGCGGGCCCGCAGCACCCTGAGCGTCGTCTGCTTGAGGACGGCCGAGATGCTCCCTCCGCCCGGCTTCTGTGACCCCCAGCCGGCCACCTGCACGCGCTTGCCGGGAGCGATCGCCCCGTTGTCACTCGGGGTGGCCGGGATCACCGCGGGGGCGGAGGTCGGCGTGGCCAACCTCAGGACCGCGAGGTCGTGATCGCCCGTCACGGTGAAGTCGGGATGGACGGTCGCCGAGAGGACGCCGCTGCTCTGCCCGGCGCCCGGATCGGCCAGGTTCGGCCGACCGGTGACCACCTGGAGGCGGGTGAGGCTGATCCCCAGCGCGCAGTGGGCAGCGGTCAGCACCTTGGTGCTTGACAGGACCGAGGCGCCGCACCCCACCCTGCCGTCGAAGAGAATCGCCGCCGCGAAGGGCCACGCGGCCGGATCGGCAACCTTGCCGCCGACGATCGACGGCCTCGCCGTGGGCCCCTCCTTGGCGGCCGCGACGACGGGAACGAGCGCGCACGAGAGCGCGAGCGCACAGCTCGCGGCCACCGCCGCCCTTTTTCCTCGGAATCTCACCTCCTCACTAACACTACGGGCAACAGAAGTCGTGGTCACGATCCCCGGGCCGCTAACTTGGCCGGATGGCGGGGCTGCTGCTGGGACCACTGCTCAGGTACGTCGACGAGAGCCAGGCGACGATCTGGGTCGAAGCTGACGAGGCCTGCGAGGTCGAGGTGCTCGGGAGGACGGCGGACACGTTCTGCATCCAGGGCCATCACTACGGCCTGGTGTTCCTCGAGGACCTCGAGCCAGGCTCCACCACGCCCTACGAGGTGCGGCTGGACGGTGAGCTGCGCTGGCCCGAGCCGGACTCGGAGCTGCCGCCGAGCGTGATCAGGACGATCGATCCCGAGCGCGAGATCCGGATGGCCTTCGGGTCATGCAGGGTCTCGGTTCCGCACGACGAGCCGTGGTGTCTGTCCAAGGACGAGGACGAGGAGCGCGGCCGGGGCAACGACGCCCTGCGGACCTACGCGCTGCGGATGCTGGAGCAGGACCCCGATCAGTGGCCGCAGCTGCTGTTCATGCTCGGGGACCAGGTCTACGCCGACGAGGACGCGCCCGAGACCCGAGCCTTCATCAGCCAGCGCCGGGACACGAGCAAGCCCCCGCACGACGAAGTCGCCGACTTCGAGGAGTACGCCCGGCTGTATCGCGAATCGTGGAGCGACCCGATCGTGCGCTGGCTGCTCTCGACCGTCGGCTCGACGATGCTCTTCGACGACCACGACGTCCACGACGACTGGAACACGTCGATCTCGTGGCTCGAGGAGATGCGGGAGCAGCCGTGGTGGAAGGACCGGATCCGGGCGGCGCTGGTCTCCTACTGGACCTATCAGCACCTCGGCAACCTCTCGCCGCGCAAGCTCGAGGAGCGAGGGCTGCTGCCGAAGGTCTGCGAGCAGGACGACGCCTGGCCGATGCTGTGCGAGTGGGCGGACGAGGCCGACTGGGGCAGCGAGGGGCGTCGCTGGAGCTACTCCCGGACATTGGGCGACACCGTCAGGCTGGTCTGGCTCGACTCGCGGGAGGGCCGGGTCCTCGGCGAGAAGCCCCGCAAGATGTTCGACGACGACGAGTGGGACTGGTTGAACGATCGCGTCAAGGGCGGCTTTGACCACGTGATCGTCGCCGACACGCTTCCGATCCTGATGCCCCCCGCGATGCAGAACCTCGAGGCCTGGAATGAGGCCGTCTGTGCCGGCGCCTGGGGTCGTCTGATGAAGGGCCCAGGCGAGCGCATTCGCCGGGCGATCGACCTGGAGCATTGGGGCGCGTTCCAGGACTCGTTCGAGCGGATCACCGGTCTGCTTGCGGACGTCGCCGCGGGACGGCGCGGTGAGGCGCCCTCAACGGTGATCACCCTCGGGGGCGATATCCACCATGCCTATCTCGCCGAGGTCAAGTTCCCCCGCGAGGAGGGGGTGCGGAGTCCGGTCTGGCAGGCCGTCTGCTCGCCGTACCGGAACCCGCTCGACAACCAGGAGCGGCGGATCGCGAGGTTCGGCTCATCACGTGCGGCCCGGCTGATCGGTCGCGGGCTCAGAAGGTCCGCCGGGGTCAGGGACCGGGGGATCCGATGGGAGCTCGTCGAGCCTCCCACGTTCGACAACCAGATCGCGACGCTGACCATCCACGGCCGCAGCGCCCGCCTGAGGATCGAGCGGGCTGTGCACGGCCCCGATCCGAAGCTCGAGACCTCGCTCGAGCACCAGCTCGCCTAGTCCAACCCGAGCTCGTCCGAGTAGTGGTCCGCGTACTCGCCGCGCTTGTCGAGCACGTCCTCCACGTACTCGCGGGTGTCTGGGAACTGGATGTCCTCTACCCCCAGGCCGGCCCCACCCCACGCGTCGGCGTTCGACGGGCCCGCGTTGTAGGCGGCGAGGGCCGCGACCTCGTTGCCGCCGTACATGTCGAGGAGCTCTCGCAGGTAGTGGGTCCCGTAGCGGATGTTGACGTCGGGATCTGAGAGGTCCTCCTCCTCGAACTCCGTTCCCTTGGTCTCCGCCGCGATCCCCCGCGCAGTCTCAGGTGTGACCTGCATCAGACCGCGGGCGCCCGCATTCGAGGTCTGGTCGCGGAACTTCGACTCGCGGTAGATCACCGCCGCGATCAGGTCCGGCGGCACGTCCTTCTCCTCCGCCTGCTGGCGGATGATGTCGTCGTGCCGAAGCGGGAGAGTGAAGCCCTCCCGGATCGTGTCTTCGAGCTCGTCCCGGTTGGCGATCGCGAGCCCGGCGGCAAGACCGACCAGGACCGCCGCGCCGATCAAGACGACCCGGCGGCGCCGGCCTCCCTTGCGCCGCCGGGGGGCGCGGCGCCGCGGCTTGCGGCGCCTGGCCTTGCGGCGGCTCATCCCGATCCCCCAACCGCCGACATCACCTCCGCGAGGCGCTGCTCGAGCTCCTCGAGCGTGCCCTCGTTTCGAACTACGTGGTCGGCGCGCGCCGCCTTCTCGTCCTGGTCGAGCTGACGAGCCTCGCGGCCCTCGAGCCCGGGCTGGCCGCGTTCGCGAAGCCGCCGCTCACGGATCTCGTCGCGGGCCACCACCGCCACCGTCGCGTCGAAGGCGCCCTCCATGCCGGCTTCGAACAGCAGCGGGACCTCGACCACCCCGATCTCGGCCTCCGGCTCCACGCGGCTGCGCCATTCGAGCACCGCAGCCCCGACCCGCGGGTGGGTGACGCTCTCGAGCCAGGCGAGCTCGTCGGGACGCTCGAAGACCAGCTCGGCGACGCGGTTGCGATCCACCCGGCCGCCCGGCGCGACCTCGTCGCCCCAGCGCTCGACCAGCAGGTCCCGCACCTCGGCGTCGTCCAGCAGCTCGTGAGCGACGAGGTCCGTGGACAGCGTCGCGGCTCCCAGCCGCTCGAAAGCGGCCAGCGCCTCCGACTTGCCGGCTCCGATTCCCCCCGTCAGCCCGATGAAGCGCGTCACAAGGGCGACGCTCAGCTCTCGCTCGGAGGCTCCTCGGCGGGCTGTTCCTCGCTCGGAGGCTCCTCTGCAGGTGGTTCCTCGGCGGCCGGCGGCTCCTCGGCGGGCGGCTCCTCGGCGGGCGGCTCCTCGGCGGGCGGCTCCTCGGCGGGCGGCTCCTCGGCGGGCGGCTCCTCGGCGGGCGGCTCCTCCTCGGGAGCGTCCTCAACCGGAGCCTCCTCGGCGGGTGGGGCCTCCACCTCGGCGGCGGGGGACTCCTCGGCAGGGGTCTCGGGGTCAGCCTCCTGATCGCTCCTGCCGGCATCCGGCAGCGGCGGGACCGTCGCCGGGTCCTTCGGCTCGAGCTCCTGGCCCTCGACCTGCTTGACACTCAGTGACAGCCGGCGGCGCGAGTCGTCCACCTCCAGGATCTTGACCTTGAGCTCGTCGCCGGGGGCGACGACCTCGGCGGGGTTCTCAACGTGGTGCTGGGCCAGCTCGGAGATGTGGACCAGGCCCTCGACGCCGGGCAGGATCTGCACGAACGCACCGAACGCGACGATCTTGGTGACCGTGCCCTCGACGATCTCGCCGACGCCGTACTCGTTGAGGACGCGCTGCCAGGGGTCCTCCTGCGTCTGCTTCAGGCCCAGCGAGATCCGCTGGCGGTCGCGATCGATGTCCAGGACCTTGACGGTGACGGTGTCGCCGATCGAGAGAACCTCGGAAGGATGGTTGACATGGCTCCAGGAGAGCTCGGAGATGTGGATCAGGCCGTCGATGCCCTCGAGGTCGACGAAGGCGCCGAAGTCCACGATGTTGGAGATCTTGCCTTCCACGACCTGGCCGGGCTCGAGGCGACCGAGGATCTGCTCGCGGACCTCCTTGCGCTCCTCCTCCAGGACGGCGCGGCGGGAGAGGACGACGTTGTTGCGCGAGCGGTTGAGCTCGATCACGCGGCACTCGAGCTTCTGGCCCATGAACTCGTCCAGGTTCTGCACGCGACGGATGTCCACCAGCGAGGCGGGCAGGAAGCCCCGCACGCCGAGGTCGAGGATCAGGCCGCCCTTGACGACCTCGATCACGGTGCCCTCGACCGGCTCACCGGACTCGGCCGCCCCCTCGATCCGGCGCCATGCCTTCTCAAAGCGGGCGCGCTTCTTGGAGAGGATCAGACGGCCCTCCTGGTCCTCCTTGGTGAGGACGAGGGCGTCCACCTCCTCGCCCAGCTCGACCTCCTCGGAGGGGTCAACGGACTTGCGGATGGAGAGCTCGTTGGAGGGAATGACCCCCTCGCTCTTGTAGCCGATGTCGACCAGGACCTCGTCCTTGTCGATGCGGACGACCTTGCCGTTGACGACGTCGCCTTCCTCGAAGGGATGAATCGTCGCGTCGTAATTGGGGACGAGCTTGCCGTCGACCTCGATCATGAGGTCGGTGGATGCGGGCGGGGCGGGGGGCGCGCTCGCCTGCGCGCCCGCATCGGACGCAGGCGTCTCCGTCCCGTCCTCAGGCACGGTCTCAGTTGCGGCTGTGTCGGTCGTTGCCACGGCGCGACAGTCTAGAGCGATAGGCCGTGAGTCTCGGCGCGGGCACCCACTCGACTACCCTCAGCGGCCTCATGCCCACTCGACTCACCAAGCGCGGCGCCGAGCGCACCTCGCTCGCGGGCGACTACGACGTGATCGTCTGCGGCGCCAGCTTCGCCGGCCTGACCGTGGCCCGCCAGCTAGCCGGCACCGACGCCCGCGTCCTCGTCCTCGATCGTTACGAGGTCGGTGAGCGCCAGACCAGCGCCTGCGCGGCGCCGACCGAGTGGCTCGAGGCGATGGGGCTGGCGGGCTCGATCCGCCAGACCTTCCCGGACCTGGTCATCCACACGCCGCACGTCTCACGGAAGATGCGTCTCCCCTTCAGCTTCTCCACGTTCGACTACCGCGAGCTCTGCGCGGAGCTGTTCGAGGGCACCGACGCCGAGTTCGAGACCGCCAAGGTCGAGGGCCGGGCCGAGCCGCTGGAGCCCGCTTCCAGCCGCCCCGTGCGAATCGCGACCGACCGCGGCGAGCTCTCGGCGCCGCTCGTCGTCGACTGTCTCGGCTGGCGCCGGGTGCTGGACCTCGACGACGGCTACCAGCCGCCGGACGCTCCGCTCTCGCGCGGGCTCGAGGTCCACCCCGGCGGCGAGTCGGATGAGCTCGAGATCTGGATCGACCGCTCCTACGTCCCCGCGGGCTACGGGTGGAGCTTTCCCGCGCGCGACGAGGTTCGCATCGGGATCGGCTCTTTCGATCCCAGGTTCCACGTCAAGGAGCCCACGGTACGCCTCGCCGAGGACCTCGAGAGCGAGGCCGTCGGTTACCAGGGCAACTGGATTCCTCATCGGCTCCGTCCCGCCACGGGTGGCAATGTCTTCTTCGCCGGCGATTCAGCAGGCCACTGCCTGCCTCTCACCGCCGAGGGAATCCGCACCGCGTTCTACTTCGCCATCGCCTGCGGGAACGAGCTGCGCGAGGTGCTGTCCGGCCGCCAGACGCGCGAGCGGGCAATGGAGCGCTACGGCGCGTTCTCCGACGCCCACGGCTGGAAGTTCGACTGGATGCTGAAGACGCAGCGGGTGATCCCACGGGTGCCGCCGACGGCGCTCGCGCGCTTCGTCCGCTTCGTCAGCCGCCCGAGGATGGTCGAGTGGTCCTTCGGCCACTACCTCGAGATCGCGCCGCCTTCCTACGCGCGACAGCACGCGCTGGTCCCCAAGCCGGCCGGGCGCTGGCGCAGGTCGCGTAGCCGGCTTGCCGGCCGCCGAGCTCTCCGGCCGCGAGGTGCTGCTGCTGCGCCTACGGGCGCAGGGCCTGTTGCCGGGACATGGCTTCTCGTCCATCGAGCAGGCGGCGAGGAGCTGTCTCTCACTCCAAGCCCAGGACGTGCCCACGGCCAGGTTCGCGCTGCGCGCCCGCATCGACGGGCTGACGGCCACGGCAGCAGCCAAGGAGGCGGAAGCGCGGCCGGTCTGCCGCAGCTGGCTGATGCGTAACACCATCCATTTGTTCGCCGACGAGGACCTCGCCTGGATGCGGCCGCTGCTCGCCTCGACCCCGATGCGGCCGGCGGAGCGGCGCCTGAAGCAGCTCGGGGCCTGGGAGAGACTCCCGAAGGCGTTTGGCGCTCTGCGCCCAGAGCTGGAGCGGGGGCCGCTGAGCCGCGACGAGACCCGCGAGCTCCTGGCGAGACACGGGATCGAGCGCGGCGAGGACGCCGAGGCGAACGCGCCCTACTACTGGTCGTTCCACGCCGCAGCCCTGGAGGGCGTGCTCGTCATGCGTCCCGCCCTCGACCCGAAGGGGCCCTTTGCGCCGGGACCACCAGGCGAGGATCCGGGCGAGGGGGGCTGGGGCCGGCTGGCCCGGCGCTACCTCAAGGCGTACGGCCCCGCGACCGTCCACGACTTCGCCTACTGGGGAAAGATCAAGGTCTCCGACGCGCGCCGGGGTCTGGAGCAGGTCGACGAGTCGGTGGAGGTCATGACCGCCCACGGCCCGATGATTGCCCTGCCCGAGCTGCTCGACCCGCCGCCCCTGGACGAGCCCTCGATCAGGCTGCTCGGCACCTGGGACAACCACATGCTCGGCCACAGGGGCAGGGTCCTCTCGGTCCGGCCGAAGCACACGGCGCGGCTGCCGCTCATGGCCGGCTACCGGTGCGCGATCGCAGACGGCGTCGTCTTCGCGGGCTGGAAGCTCGAGCGCGGGCGGGGATCGATCACCGTCGCCGTCGAGCCCTTCGGGCGGCCGCCGAGAGGGGCTCGGGACGGACTGGAGCGGGAGACCGCGGACATCGGCCGCTTCCTCGAGACCGAGGCGAAGCTCCGGATCGACCGCTAGAGCTCGCTACCGGACGACCAGGTAGGTGCCCGCCAGCAGCAGGGCCACGCCCAGGACGCGCTCCCACGTCAGCGGCTCCTGATCGAGACCGAATGCGCCCGCTCGGTCCAGGGCGACTGAGGCCGTGAGCTGCCCGGTTACCGTCGCGGCGGCCACGCCGCCGGCGCCGATCTCGTCCACGAGAACCAGCGCAGAGAAGACGTAGGCGGCGCCGAGCAGCCCGCCGAGGAGGTAGTACCAGGAGACGTTGGCCGCCTCCGGGACCCCGCCCGCCTTGCCGCTGAGCACCACGATCGCGGCGAGGGCGACGGTGCCGATCGCAAACGAGACCAGCGCGGCCGCGAACGACCCGGTCGCCTTGCCCAGCCCGGCGTTGATCGGCGCCTGCAGCGCGATCAGGCCGCCGACGACGGCCATCAGGAAGACGGCGAGGCCCTTGTCCACGTGACGATGTTCTCAGGTGGTGACGGTTTTCAGGTGCGAGCTATTTGGGCTCGGGCCGCTGCTCTCCCGGCCAGTTGCCCGTCCAGCGCTGAAAGCTCCGGCGCGCCCCGTGCTCGGCTAGAGCGCGGGTGACCCTGAAGATCGCGCCCTGCAGCGCGCCTGCCAGCGCCAGCTTCGCCAGGGAGACGTCCCGGTGCTCGGGCTCGGGCGGCTCCTCTTCGTCGATCAGACCCCAGAGACGGTCGAAGGCGACGCGCCCCAGCGCGCCCGCGGCGATCCCGGCGGCGATGCCGACCGGGACGAACAGAATCTCGTCGACGTCCATTGCTCCCGTCTCCCCCTGCGCGGCACTCGCCAAACTGCGACCGCGAGTATTTCTACTTCGCCGCGAGCCAGTCCTGGCCGACGCCGATGTCCACGGCAAGTGCCGGGTCGAGTTCGACCGCGCCGCACATCGCCGGCTCGACGAGCTTCGCCGCCTCCTCCATCTCCGCCGTCGGCCCCTCGAACAGCAGCTCGTCGTGGATCTGGAGGACAAGCCGCGTCTTCAGATCGGACTCGGCCAGGGCGCGGTGGGCGCGGACCATCGCGATCTTGATGATGTCCGCCGAGGTGCCCTGGATTGGCATGTTGACCGCCAGGCGCTCGCCCTGGCTGCGGACCTGGGGCCGGCCGGAGCGCAGCTCCGGGATCGGGCGGCGGCGGCCGAGCATCGTCTGCACGTACCCGTTCTCCTTGGCGAACTCGATCGTCTCGTCGATGTAGCGCTTGACCGCCGGGAAGCGCTCGAAATAGCGCTTGATGTACTCGGCGGCCTCGTCCTGCTCGATGTTGAGACGGTCGGCGAGGCCGTAGGCCGAGAGCCCGTACGCGATGCCGTAGTTGACCATCTTGGCCTTGGAGCGTTCCCCGGGGGTGACCTTCTCGGGGTCGGCGCCGATGATCCCGGCCGCGGTGGCCGTGTGGATGTCCTCGCCGCGCTCGAAGATCTCGCGAAGGGCCGGCTCGTCGGCTATCTGGGCGAGGATCCGCAGTTCGATCTGGTTGTAGTCGGCCGACAGCAGGCGCTGGCCTCGCGGGGCGACGAAGCAGGAGCGGATCGGCCTGCCCTCCTCGCTGCGGATCGGGATGTTCTGGAGGTTCGGGTTGGTGCTGGAGAGGCGGCCGGTGGCGGTTGCGGTCTGGTTGAAGGTCGTGTGGATTCGCCCGCTGTCCGGATCGATCAACTCGGGGAGGGCGTCGAGGTAGGTGCTCTTCAGCTTCGTCAACTCGCGCCAGCGCTCGATCAGGGGGATGACCTCGTGCTCGTCGCGGATCTGGCCGAGGACGCGCGCGTCGGTGGAGAAGCCCGTCTTGCCGCGGCGCTTCTTGGTCAGGCCGAGCTCGTCGAACAGCACCTCGGCCAGCTGCTGTGGAGAGCCGATCGTGAACTCGTGGCCGGCGTGCTTGAAGATGTCGGCCTGCAACTCGGCGATCCGTCGCTCGAAGCCCTTGCCGATGTCCGCGAGCCGCTTCGCGTCGAGCTTGACGCCGACCCGCTCCATCACGGCCAGAACCTCGACGAGCGGCATCTCGACCTCGTCCATCAGCTTCTCGAGGCCGTGCTCCTTCATCCCCTCGCGCTGCAACTTCGCGATCTCGAAGACCAGCCGGGCCTCGGCCGCCGGGTCCGCGACCTCGGCCTCCTCCCCGAGCTCGAGCTGAGCGTCGTCCTTCTTCGCATCCTCCTCACGCGGCGCGGCGGCCAGCCCGCGCTGGGCGGCGACGTCAACAAGGTCGTAGGTCCGGCGGGCCGGATCGAGGAGGTAGGCGCCGACCATGGTGTCGTGGTGAAGCTCGAGCTGGCCTTTGTCCGCCGCCGCCAGCAGGCCGTGCTGTGCTCCCCCGCCGAGGCTCTTGATGTCGTGGCCCAACAGAGGCCGGCCCCTCAGGTCCGCGATCAGGCCCTTGAAGTCCTTGCACTCGCCGGTAACGATCTTCTTGCCGTCCGACGCGGCCCAGGTCCCCGCTGCGATAGCCAGGGCGATCTGCCCCTTGGCCAGGTCGCCGACGCTGCCCTCCTCGGAGCTCACGTCGAGCTCCTCGTCCACCGAGCCTTCCGGGACGAAGTCGGCGCCGAGCTCCTCCTCGAGCCGCTCCATGATCACGCGCAGCTCGAACTCCCGGGCTACCTCGCGCAGGCGGCTCCGGTCCATCGTCGAGTCCATCAGCTCGTCCAGGTCCAGCTCGAAATCCACGTCGAGGACGGCGGTCGCGAGCTGCTTTGAGATACGCGCGTCCTCGGCGTGGTTCGTGAGGTTCTCCTTGCGCTTCGCGCCCGAGATCTTGTCGACGTTGTTCAGGACCTCCTCGAGCGAGCCGAACTCCTGGAGCAGCTGGGCGGCGGTCTTGTCGCCGATGCCGGGGACGCCGGGGATGTTGTCCGAGGTGTCGCCCTTCAGGCCGATCAGGTCGGTGACGAGCTCGGGCGGGACGCCGTAGCGCTCCTTGACGCCGGCGGCGTCGTAGATCTTCGTGTCCGTGACGCCGCGGGACGTCGTCATCACGCGCACGCCCTTCTCGACCAGCTGGTAGACGTCGCGGTCGCCGGACACGACCATCACGTCGATCCCCTCCTCCCGCGCGCGCTTCGTCAGCGACGCGATCACGTCGTCGGCCTCGTAGCCGTCGACCTTGACGTTGGTGAAGCCGAAGGCCTCGGCCAGGGGCATGAAATGGGGCCACTGCTCCCTCAGGAGGTCCGGGCGAGGCTTGCGCTGGGCCTTGTAGGGCTCGTAGGTGACCTCGCGGCCCGACATCCCAGCGTCCCAGGCGACCACCACTGCGGCCGGCCTGTGGTCTGCCAGCATTTTGGCGAACATCGAGGCGAGCCCGTAGATCGCGTTGGTGGGCCGCCCGTCGTGCGTCGCGATCGACTCCGGCAGTGCAAAGAACGCGCGGTAGGCGAGCGAATTTCCGTCGATCAGGAAGAGCTCGCCGGGCTTCTTCTTCGCGGCCGCCTTCTTCTTCGCGGCGGGCTTCCTCGGCTTCGTCGCGGGCACCGGCCCATCATAGGAGCGCACCCCGCCGGTCCTCTACGGCTCTCGGACCCGGAGCGGCGGCGGACCTACGACGCGCTGCGGTCCAGGTGCCCGTCCACCTCGACGCCGTCGTGACCCAAGCCGCGGCTCTCACCCTGCCAAGCGGTCTTCGAGAACGGTGCGCAGGGTGACGGCAACGTCATGCGGTGACTCCTTCACCTGGCGGTAGGTGAAGCGGAGCACGCGAAACCCGAGGCCCTGGAGGGCGGCGTCGCGCGCGCGGTCGGCCTCGAAGGCCTCGCGGTGTCCGTGGTGCCGAAACCCGTCGGTCTCGACGATGAGGCGGGCCTCGCGCCACACGAAATCGACCTCGTACACGGCGGGCCGACGGCCACTGGCGCGCGTGGAGCCGATTGGCAGCAGGACGACGCGGGCGTTCACCTCCGGCACGGGGAGCCGGTGCCGTCGGCAGAGGCGCAGGAACATGCGCTCGAGCTCGCTGCGGGTGAGATCGACGTCTTCTCCGAGTTCATCCTCGGACACGAGTCGCAGGTCCAACGCTCGCCGCGTCGCCCGGTGATGAAGGGCTGGCGAAGCGGCGCGGGCCAGGTCGCGAAGCGTCCGAGCCGGCTTCGTCAGCCAGACCCCAGCCTTGCGCGTCATGTCACCCGAACGGAGGCTAGGTGGGCGGTGGATGACGATCCCTTCCCGCCTTGCCCGGCCTCCCTTCGACGAGAGCGAAACGTGGATCGGCCCGTCGCCGACTCGCACGATTCCCCATAGAGCCGCCGCGCTGAGGTGGCTGACCGCGCCACAGAGTCGCGCCGGGTCCGAACAGCAGGCCAGGAACGCGGCCATGCACCGGCCCTCGAACGTGAGTTGTGGATGCCCCACCGCGTAGACGCCACGGTGGATGCGGTGAAGGCGGCCCGCCTTCACACGAGCGCAAATGGCGGCTCTAGAGAGGCCAACGCGAGCGAGTTGTTGGGCAGTGACGACGCCATGCTGCCGACCGGCGATCTCGGCCAGCACCCTGTCCCTACTGGCGGGTTTGTTCGACATAGGTGAACAAAGCCGCCACTTGTGGGCTCTCGCCCCCTCCCCCGCCGCTTTTCGCCTGCACCCGCCCCGACCGCTCGCGCCATGCCGCGTGCGGGCGGAGGCGCGGGCGTGCCTATGATCATCGGCCCATGGCAGCGAGCGCTCAGTACAGCGTCACCGTCCGGGTCGAGCTCGACGCGCGCCAGGAGCCCCTCGGCAAGCTGACGGGGCAGATCGCCGAGGCCGGCGGGGCGCTTCAGTCCGTGGACCTGGTGCCCGGAGCGGGCACGGAGGGCAAGCGCGTCCGCGAGTTCACGATCGACGCCAACAGCCCCGAGCACTGGGAGCAGATCCTGCGCTCGATCGGCTCCACGCGCGGCGCCAAGGTGCTCGGCTACACGGACCGCACCTTCGAGATGCACAAGAAGGGCAAGATCGAGCAGCACAACAAGTACCCGCTGAAGACCCGCGATGACCTCAGCATGGCGTACACCCCCGGTGTCGCTCGTGTTTGCGAGTACATCGCGGCGGACCGGAGCAAGGCCTTCGACTTCACGATCAAGGCGAACACCGTCGCCGTGGTCTCCGACGGCTCGGCCGTGCTCGGACTCGGCGACATCGGCCCCGAGGCCGCGATGCCGGTGATGGAGGGCAAGGCGATGCTGTTCAAGGAGTTCGCCCAGGTGGACGCCTTTCCGATCTGCCTCGCTACCAACGATCCCGAGGAGATCATCCAGACGGTCAAGCTGATGGCGCCCACCTTCGGCGGCATCAACCTCGAGGACATCTCCGCCCCACGCTGCTTCGAGATCGAGGAGCGCCTGAAGCAGGAGCTCGACATCCCCGTCTTCCACGACGACCAGCACGGCACCGCCGTCGTCGTCATGGCCGCGCTGTTCAACTCGCTGAAGATCGTCGGCAAGCCAATCGAGAGCCTGCGCGTGCTGGTCCTGGGCACGGGCGCGGCCGGCGTTGCCTGCACCAAGATGATGCAGGACGCAGGAATCACAGAGATCATCGGCTGCGACCGCAAGGGCGCCATCTCCGTTGACCGTGAGGACTACGTCAAGGACGAGATGTCGGGGATCAAGCGCTGGTTCGCCGAGAACACGAACCCGGAGCACGAGAGCGGTGGTCCCAACGACGTGATCGAGGGCTGCGACCTCTTCATCGGCCTGGCCGGGCCTGGCCTGGTCGAGGCCAAGTCGCTGGAGAAGATGAACAAGGACCCGATCGTGTTCGCAATGGCGAACCCGACCCCCGAGGTGATGCCCGAGGAGGCCGAGCCCTTCGTCCGGATCATGGCCACCGGCCGCTCGGACTACCCGAACCAGATCAACAACGTGCTCTGCTTCCCGGGGATCTTCCGCGGCGCCCTCGACGCCGGAGCGCCCTCGATCACCGAGGAGATGAAGCTCGCCGCGGCTCGCGGGATCGCCGAGGTCGTCTCCGAGGAGGACCTCTCCGAGGACTATGTGATCCCGTCGGTCTTCAACCGCGACGTCGCACCGACCGTCGCCAAGGCGGTCGTCGAGGAGGCGAAGGCCGAGGGGCTCGCCCGCTTCAGCGACGACACCGGGACCTACGAGATGGTCGGGTCAGGCGACGGCACCGCGGAGGCCGAAGCTCCGGACATCGCCGGGACCTGATGCGTCACGGCCCGATGCGCTGGGCCGGCGTTCTGCTCCTGATGGCTGCGATCGCCTCCTCCGGATGCGGAAGCGAGGCTCGCGAGGAGGCCGAGGTCGCGTTCTTCATGGGGGGAATCGCCCAGATCGACACGACCGTCTGCGCGGCGGACGGGGAACGCCGAAGGGGAACGACCGTGGTGACGGTGCGGGACCACGAGAGGCACCACCCCACCTCGGTCGTCATGTACGAGGACGGTCACCGGGCCGAGGCCGAGCAGATCGCGCAACGTCTGGAGATCGACCCCGTCACGCCGATGGATCGCGTGACGCCGACCCTGTTCCCGGACGTCGACGTGGCGGTGATCATCGGGGGCGACCACCGCTGCCCGTAGACCCGGCTCGGTAGAGTGCCGCGCCTGATGCGGGTCCTGATCACGGGCGCGACAGGGATGATCGGCTCGGCGGTCGCCGACGCTCTGCTGGCGCGCGGTGACGAGGTCGTCGGGCTCACCCGCGACCCCGAGCGGGCGCGCGGCACGAACCCCACCGTGACCTGGCACGCGTGGCAGGCCGCGAGCGCGCGGCCCCCCACCGAGGCGTTCGTGGGCGTGGATGCCGTCGTCAACCTGATCGGCGAGGAGATCAACCAGCGGCTCACCGATGAAGCCAAGAGACGCATTCGCGACAGCCGGGTGACGGCCGCGAAGAACCTGCTCGACGGGATCCGGACGCTCGACGAAAAGCCCAAGACGTTCATCGGGCAGTCGGCGATCGGCTACTACGGCGACCGCGGCGCCCACGTCGTCGACGAGGACTCGAAGGTCGGCGAGGGGTTCGCCGCGGAGCTGCCGGCCGAGTGGGAGGCCGCGGAACGCGAGGCCGAGAGCCTCGGGATGCGGACCGTCATCCTCCGGACGGGTCTGGTGTTGACCAAGGAGGGCGGCCTGGTCAAGCAGCTCCTGCTGCCGTTCAAACTCGGCCTCGGCGGCCCGATCGCCGGAGGGGAGCAGTTCATGTCGTGGATCCACCTCGACGACGAGGTCAGGATCATCCTCTGGGCGCTCGACAACGACAGGGTCAGCGGCACCCTCAACGCGACGGCCCCCAACCCGGTCACCAATCGTGAGCTCTCGAAGGCGCTCGGGCGCGCGCTCCACCGGCCGGCGTTCTTCCCGGTCCCGAAGCTCGCCGTGGCGCTGCTCCGCGGCGGCGAGCTCGCCGACACCGTCGCGGGCGGAGCGCGGGTGCTGCCGCGCCGCGCCACCGACCTCGGGTTACGAGTTCCGCCACCCGGACATCGACGAGGCCCTGGCCGCCGCTCGCTACGGCTACGTTGCAGTGAAGCTCGAGGGGATCCACCACATCACGGCGATCACCGGCGACGCGCAGGGGAACGTCGACTTCTACGCGGGCGTGCTCGGCCTCCGTCTCGTGAAGAAGACGGTGAACCAGGACGACCCGACCATCTACCACCTGTTCTACGCCGACGAAGAGGGCGACGCCGGCTCCGACATCACCTTCTTCGAGTTCCCCGGCGCTGGCCGCGGGCGGGCGGGCGACGGGATGATCCACACGGTCGGCTGGCGGGTCGCCGACCCGGAGGCGCTCGACTTCTGGGCCGAGCGGCTGAAGGCGCACGGAACCGAGAGCGAGCGAGACGGCGACCGCCTCCGCTTCGACGACCCAGAGGGCCTCACCCACGAGCTGCGCGTCTCGACGGTCCCCGACCAGCAGCTGATCGCAGACCATCCGGAGGTCCCGTCGGAAGTGGCGCTTCAGGGCTTCGATCATGCCCGCGCCTACTCGAGCCGCCCCGAGGCGAGCGACCGGCTGCTGGAGACCCTGGCGTTCAGTCGCACGGACGGGGGCTGGGAGGCACGCGGGGAGGAGCGCGGCGGGCTCTTCATCTACGACGAGCCGCCGGCCGAGCGCGGCCTCCAGGGGGCCGGCACGGTCCACCACATCGCCTGGGGGTCGAAGCCGGAGGAGCACGAGGCGTGGCGTGAGACGGCGATCGAGGGCGGCGCCAACCCGACCCCGGTGATCGACCGCTTCTACTTCAAGTCGATCTACTTCCGCGAGCCCAGCGGCGTGCTGTTCGAGATCGCGACCCTGGGCCCGGGCTTCGCCGTGGACGAGCCGATCGAGCACCTGGGCGAGAAGCTCTCGCTGCCGCCCGACTACGAGCATCTGCGCGAGCGGGTCGAGCCGCTGTTGACGCCGATCCGGAATCCGCGCCAGGCAACGGCGAAGCCATAGCCGAGCTTCCGCACCTCGTCCGCGAGCCCGCCGGAGACCCGGAGGGCGCCCTGATCCTGCTCCACGGCCGCGCCGTCGACGAGACCGACCTCCATCCGCTGCTGGACGAGCTCGATCCCGAGGGCCGGCTCGTCGGCATGACACCCGGCGCGCCGATCACGGGCATCCCGCCCGGGGGCCGGCACTGGTACGTGATCGAGCGGGTCGGGCACCCCGACGAGGAGACCTTTCTCGCCTCGATCCAGGCTCTCACCCGGTTTCTCGACGCGTGGCTGCGGGAGCGCGGGCTGCGCTGGGAGCAGACCGTGATCGGCGGGTTCAGCCAGGGCGCGGGGATGTCGTACTCGGTCGCGCTGGGCACCGGCCGCCCCCGAGTCGCCGGGATCCTCGGCATGAGCGGCTTCCTGCCAACGGTCCGCGGCTGGCGCGTCGACATCCGCGCGAAGAAGGGCCTGTCGGCGTTCATCACCCACGGCGCCTACGACCCCGTGATTCCCGTTGGCTTCGGCCGGCGCGCTCGCGACCTGATGGAGGACGGCGGCCTGTACGTCACCTACAAGGAGACCCGCGTCCAGCACCAGATCGATCCCGAGCTGCTGCCCGAGATGCGGGACTGGGTCTCGGCCCGCACCGGCGGCCCGGGCCCGCTCGGGGACGTCCCCAAGTCGGAGATCTAGGAGCCCGGCGGGCAGGGAGCGGCGACTGGCCGCGGCTCTCCGCCCTCGACCTCATAGCGCTGGATCGCGCATAGGGTCGTGTCGCCCTCCTCGGTGATCGAGTAGCGGCCGAGCGCTGACTCCGTCCGGTCGGTGTCGAGGACGGCGTCCCTGACCCGCCCGCGGAAGCCGTCGGCGTCTCCGCTCCCCTCCTCGATCGCGTTCAGGGCAACCGACATCGCCTCGAACCCGTAGGCGGCGTAGGGACCCGGGGCCCGGCCGAAGCGCTGCTCGAACTCGGCCGCGAAGCCCGAATCCGGAAGACGACTCGGATGCAGGGCGGCAGCCGTGAAGAACCCGAGGCCCGGTCCCCTGGGGTCCTGAAGCGCGGCGTCGGTGGCGAAGATCGACGTGGCCCCGTCTCCGCCCAGCTCCACCTGACCCTCCCCCGCGAGGAAGACCCCGAGCCGCCCGCCGGCGCGGCCGCCCTGCCCGGTCGGCTGGACCTCGACGCCGGCCGCCTCGCCGGCACGGGTGAACTGGTCGGCCATCAACTCGCCGAACGGCGTGCCGTCGGAGACCACGTCGACCTGCTTGAAGTCGAGCTCCGCGGCCCACTCTGCGGCGGCCCGGGCCTGAAGCAGGTCGGCGGGGACGAGACGCACGAAGGTGGGGTCGCCCGAGGGGCGATAGCGGCCGGGCGAGTCGGGATACCCCTCGGCCGGCCCGGTCAGGTCCACCCCGCCTGCCCCTGGTGAGATCTGGACGATGCCGGCCTCGTTGGTGATCGGCACCGAGGCCCGAGTCGGCTCCGAGTCGAGCTCCCCGATGTACGCCGCGGTGCCCGAATCCTGCACCGCCTGGCGGGCATTGGCGCCGACGGCCGCGGGGTCCCAGCGGCTGCCCTTCGCATCGTCGAGGTAGATCGCCTGAACGTCGAGGTCCCCGGCCTTCTCGCCGGCCTGCTCCATGGCGAGCCGGGCACCGTCGGCGGCGTCCTTGCCGTCCATCTGCCGGGGGCCGGTCAGGGGCAGGCTGACGTAGACCGACACCGGCCCATCGACCTCACCGGCCCCCCCGCCGCAGCCGGCGAGGGTCGTCGCGAGGAGCGCCAGGGCGATCGCCGTTCGCCGCATCGCGTCCTAGGCCCGCCGCAGCTCGGGGCACCCGGTGTGCAGCAGGCGCGCCCAGCGGCCGCGGTTGTCGGCGATCCAGCGGTAGCCCCGCTCGCTGGCCCGCGGGAAGCGGTCGAAGAGGAATGCGAGTGGACCGCCGCCGCGAAGCTGCCGCGCCAGGGGGGCGAGCGCGGATCCGGCGGAGCGAACGGCACCGTCCGGCGCGACGAGGTGCCATGACTCGAGCCGACGGTCGGCCGGCAGCTCCGAGAGCAGCTTCTGCCCCTCGTCGCTCTGGATCGCGACGGGCCGCAGCCGGCGGCGCCGGTCCCAGGCCAGGACCTTGTTCAGGGCCCAGCGGCAGAAGCCGCAGTCGGCGTCGTAGAGAATTGCGTGCGGACCGCTCACGACCCGAAGAAGACCTCGGCCTCGCGGTAGAGGGATTCCGGAACCTGCTTCAGCTCCCTGGTCGCCTCCTCCAGGGCGACCAGGGTGATGTCGGTGGCCCGCAGCGCCGTCATCTGGCCCCAATCTCCGTTGTGGGCGGCGTCGATCGCATGCAGCCCGAAGCGCGTGGCGAGCACCCGGTCGAACGCCGTCGGCGTTCCCCCGCGCTGAACGTGCCCGAGCACGGTGGCGCGTGCGTCCTTGCCGGTCCGCCGCTGGATCTCCCCCTCGAGCCACTGGGCGATGCCGCCGAGGCGGATGTGCCCGAACGCGTCCGTGGGAGCGTCCTCCGCCTCCGGGATCCCGCCCTTGGGCTGGGCGCCCTCCGCGGCGACGATGATCGGCGAGTACTGCTGCTCGAAGCGCCGTTCGATGTACTCGCAGACCTGCTCGATGTCGAACTCGATCTCCGGGATCAGGATCACGTTGGCGCCACCCGCCACCCCGGCATGGAAGGCGATCCAGCCGGCGTGCCGGCCCATCACCTCGACGATCAACGCCCGCTTGTGGCTCTCGGCGGTGGTGTGCAGGCGGTCGATCGCCTCCATCGCGATGTTGACCGCGGTGTCGAAGCCGAAGGTGTAGTCGGTGGCGCCGAGGTCGTTGTCGATCGTCTTCGGAACCCCGACGACCTTGACCCCCTCGCCACTGAGCTTGGTGGCGACCCCGAGCGTGTCCTCTCCCCCGATCGCGATCAGGCCGTCCACCTTCGCGTCGGCGAGGTTCGCCCTGACCTTTTCGATGCCGCCCTCCTCCTTCAGGGGGTTGGTCCGCGAAGATCCGAGAATCGTCCCGCCCCGCGGCAGAATCCCGCGGACTTCAGGAATCCCGAGCGGGCGGCTGTCGTTCTCGAGCGGACCCCGCCAGCCGTCGCGGTAGCCGAGGAACTCGTGTCCGTACTCGCCGACTCCCTTCCGGACGATCGCTCGGATCACGGCGTTCAGGCCGGGACAGTCCCCTCCGCCGGTGAGGACTCCTATGCGCACGTCGGGCTAGGGCCTGGTGGCCCAGTCGATGATCGGCTGAGCGACCCGCAGCAGGGCACCCGTGAAGACCCCGCCGAGAAACAGGATCGCGCAGACCGGGCCCGCGAGGTTGAACGCGTATCCGATCAGCATCGCGCAGGCACCGAGCACCGTGAAGACGAGCAGCAGCATCGGGCGCAATCTACCCGACGGCCACGATCGCGTCGATCTCGACCGTTGCCGCCTTCGGCAGCGCCGCCACGCCGACCACCACCCGCGCGGGAGGCTCGTCCGGGAAGAACTCCGCGTACGCCTCGTTGATCTCCTCGAACCGGTGCATCTGCGTGGTGAAGACCGTCACCCTCACTGCCCGGGCGAGGCTGGTTCCCGCCGCTCCGCAGACCGCCTCGAGGTTTCCGAGACACCGGGTTGTCTGCTCCTGCGCCGTCTTTCCGACCAGCTCCCCGGACTCCGGGTCCAGGGGAATCTGGCCCGAGCAGAACAGGAAGCCGTTCGCGACGACGGCGTGGCTGTACGGGCCGATCGCCGCGGGCGCCCCGTCGGCGTCGACGGTGGTCCGGTCCGGGCTCATCCGCTCTCGAGGGCCACGCGCACCTCGCCGAGGAACGTGGAGATCGCCTTCAGGGCGGAGTCGAGGTTCTCGGCCTCCTGGACCTCGCGAACGAGGCGGCTTCCGATGATCACCCCGTCGGCGAGGCCGGCGACGGCGCCTGCCTGTTCGGGCGTCGCGATCCCGAATCCGACCGCGGCCGGAACTCCGGCGACGTCCCGGACCGAGGAGACGAGCTCGGTCAGTTCGGGAGGCAGCTCCTTGCGCTCGCCGGTGACGCCGACCGTCGAGACGACGTAGATGAAGCCGAGCGCGCTCTCGGCGATCGCCCGTCGCCGCTCGGGCGGGGTCGTCGGTGCGACCAGCGGGACAAGCGCCAGCCCGCGGCCTGACAGCTCCTCGCGAATCGACTGGGCCTCCTCCAGCGGCAGGTCCGGCACGATCGCCCCGGAGGCGCCGGCCTTGGCGAGTCTGCCCGCGAACTCGGCCGGCCCGCCCCCCGCGAGGATCATGTTCGCGTAGACCATCGGGACCACGGGCGCGCGGTCGGCGACGTCGCGGCACACCTCGAGCGCGGAGTCCAGCGTCGTTCCCGCTTCGAGCGCGGCGGTCGCCGCGGCGTGGATCACCGGGCCGTCCGCGAGCGGATCCGAGAACGGCACCCCGAGCTCGATCAGGTCAGCCCCTGAATCGGCGTAGGCACGGGCGATCGCCTTCGAGCCCTCCAGGTCGGGGAACCCGGCCATCAGGTACGGCATCAGCGCGGCCCGGCCATCCGCCCGCGAGGCCGCGAAGGCGTCGGCGATCCGGGCCTCCCCGGTTGCGACCGCCTCAGCCATCGAGCTGCTCGAGCTTGGCGGTGACCTCGTCCATGTCCTTGTCGCCGCGCCCGGAGAGGCAGAGGACGTCATAGCCGTCCCTGCCCGAGTCGTCGGCGAGGAGCCACGCGATTGCATGTGATGGCTCGAGCGCCGGGATGATCCCCTCGAGCCGGGCCAGCTCGCGGAAGGCCTGCAGCGCGTCGGCATCGGTGACCGCGAAGTAGGTGGCGCGCCCGGTGTCGCGCAGGTGCGCGTGCTCCGGCCCGACGCCGGGGTAGTCGAGCCCGGCGGACACCGAGTGCGCCTCCAGGATCTGGCCGCTCTCGTCGGCGAGCACCGCCGACAGGGCTCCGTGGAGAACGCCGGTCTCCCCGGCGACGAGCGAGGCGCCGTGGCGGCCGGAATCGAGCCCCTCCCCGGCGGCCTCGACTCCGATCAGCTCGACCGGATCGTCGAGGAACGCGTAGAAGGTCCCGATCGAGTTGGAGCCGCCGCCGACGCAGGCGATCACGCGGGCGGGGAGCGATCCCTCGGCCTCGAGGGCCTGCGAGCGCGCCTCGTCGCCGATCACGCGCTGGAGGTCTCGCACCAGTGCCGGATATGGCGCCGGTCCGACCGCGGAGCCGATCACGTAGTGCGTGTCGCCGACCGTCGCGACCCAGTCGCGGATGGCGGCGCTGACCGCCTCCTTCAGGGTTCGCGCGCCCGCATCGACGGCGATGACCTCCGCCCCGAGCAGGTTCATCCGCTCGACGTTCGGCCGCTGGCGGCGGATGTCCTCGGTCCCCATGTAGACGGCGCACTCCAGGCCGAGCAGCGCGCACGCGGTCGCGGTCGCGACGCCGTGCTGGCCCGCGCCGGTCTCGGCGATGATCCGGGTCTTGCCCATCCGCTTGGCGAGAAGCGCCTGGCCGACGGCGTTGTTGATCTTGTGCGCACCGGTGTGGCAGAGGTCCTCGCGCTTCAGGTAGACGCGGCGACCCACGCGCTCCGACAGCCGCTCGGCGAGGTAGAGCGGGGTCGGCCGCCCGACGAAGTCGCGCAGCAGGCTGTCGAGCTGGGAGCGAAAGTCCTTGTCCTCGCGCGCCTCGGCCCAGGCCGCGGTCAGCTCGTCGAGGGCCGCGATCAGCGTCTCGGGGACGAAGCGTCCCCCGTAGGGGCCGAAGCGGTCCTGAACAGCCGGGGCGCTCATCGCGAAACCTCTGCGCCCTGGGTGGCGCGCACGGCCTCGATGAAGCGCTCGACCTTGTCGTGGTCCTTGCGGCCGGGCTCGGCCTCGACCCCGGTGACCACGTCGACTGCATACGGGCGAGGGGCGGCGATCGCGTCGGCCACGTTCTCCGGCGTCAGGCCTCCCGCAAGGACCATCGGCACCTTGGAGCGGCGCTCGGCCAGCAGCTCCCAGTCGAAGCTCTCGCCGGTGCCGCCCGGCGTGCCGTGGCGATGAGCGTCGAAGAGGTGGAAGTCGGTCCGGAAGGCCTCGGCCCCCCGTACGTCGGCGATGCTGCGAACCCGGAAGGCCTTCATCACCTTGGCGCCGGTCCGGCGCGCCGCCTCGGTGCAGAACGAGGGCCCCTCGTCGCCGTGCAGCTGGACGATCGTGAGCTGCTCGCGCTCGGCGGCCTCGACCACGTCCTCCATCGGGGCGTTCACGAACACCCCCGCCACCTCGCAGCGGCGCTTCAGCGCCGCACCGATCTCCTCGGCCGCCGCGCCCTCGACAAAGCGGGGGCTGTTCGGATCGTGGATCAGGCCGATCGCCCACGCGCCGAGGTCCGCCGCGTGTGCCGCGTCGTCCAGATTCGTCATGCCACAGACCTTCACCTTGGTCATGACCCAAGGGTCGCAGAAGTCCCTAGGGTGGTCGGCATGGCGGCTGCCGACAGCACCGTTCTCGTCACCGGCGGCTCCGGCTTCCTCGGCGGCTGGTGCGTGATCAAGCTTCTCGAGCGCGGTTACGCCGTTCGCACCACGGTCCGCGACCTGGCGAAGGAGCCTGAGCTGCGCTCGCGGTTCGAGCCGCAGGTCGACGCCGGCGATCGCCTGACCGTGATGGCCGCCGACCTGACCAGGGACGACGGCTGGCAGGAGGCGGTGGCGGGGTGCGACTACGTGCTCCATGTCGCCTCGCCGTTCCCTCCATCCCAGCCGAAGGATCCCGACGAGCTGATCGTCCCCGCCCGCGAAGGCACGCTGCGGGTGCTCGGCGCGGCACTCGACGCCGGCGCCAAGCGGGTCGTTGTGACCTCCTCGGTCGCTGCGCTGCGCAGTCCGGCGACGCCGCCGGACGGCCCGATCAACGAGGAGTACTGGACGGACCTCCACAACCCCGACCTCACTCCCTACGCGCGATCGAAGACCGTCGCGGAGATGGCGGCCTGGGAGCTGGTCCGCGAGCGTGCCCAGGAGGACCGGCTTGCGGTGATCAATCCCGGGGCGATTCTCGGGCCGGTCCTGGCCAACGACATGTCCTACTCGCTCGAGGTGATCGAGCGGATGCTGAAGGGGATGCCCGGAGTTCCGAAGCTGGGATTCAGCTTCGTTGACGTTCGAGACGTCGCCGACCTGGAGATCCTCGCGATGACCGATCCCAAGGCCGGGGGCGAGCGGTTCATCGCCTCGGACAGATACCTGTGGATGGGCGAGGTGGCGGAGATCCTCCGCGAGCGCCTGGGTGAGCGGGCGGCGAAGGCACCGACCCGCACGGTCCCGAACTTCGCGGTGCGGGTGATGGCCCTGTTCGACGGAGGCCTGAAGACGATCGTCGGCGAGCTCGGCAGGCGGATGGAGGTTTCCTCCGAGAAGGCGCGGTCCACCCTCGGCTGGAGCCCGATGCCCATCGAGGACTCGATCGCCGACACCGCCGAGGCTCTGATCCAGCACGGCTCGGTGCCCGAGCCGGCCGCCGCGTAGCGCGCCACACGCAGGGAACGCGTCCGACTGACTAAAGGAGGTGCTCGCGGGTCGTTTGCTCGTCCGTTGTCAACTCGCGAACCTTGGCCTCGGGATCCTCGGCGCGCATCAGCGCCTCCCCGATCAGCACCGCGTCCACGCCGACCCGCTCCAGCTCCTCCAGGGTCTCGCGCTCCGCGATCCCGCTCTCGGAGACGACCGTCTTGCCTGCCGGGACGTCGGTGATCAGCTCGAAGGTCCGCTGCACGTCGACGCTGAAGTCGTCGAGGTTGCGGTTATTGATCCCGATCACGTCGGCGTCCATCGCAAGGGCCCGTTCCAGCTCGGGCTCGTCGTGGACCTCGACCACGGAGTCGAGGTCGAGCCCATTCGCGATCTCGAACAGCGAGGCGAGGTCCTCGTCCGAGAGCGCGGCGACGATCAGCAGGATCGCGTCGGCACCGTTGACCGCCGCCTCGTAGAGCTGGTACGGGTCGACCACGAAGTCCTTCTGCAGGATCGGCAGCTCGCAGGCGCCGCGGGCCGCCCTCAGGTCCTCGTAGCTCCCGCCGAAGTTGGACTCGTCGGTGAGGACCGACAGGGCCGCGGCGCCGCCCGCCTCGTAGGCCGCGGCCATCTCCTCGGGGGTTGCCCCCGGCCTGATCTCGCCGGCGCTCGGCGAACGGCGCTTGAATTCGGCGATCAGCGAGAGGCCGGGGCGCGTGAGCGCCTCGTCGAACGGCCTGCCCTCGCGTCCCTGGGGCAGGGACGCTTCGAGCTCGCTGAGCGGGGTCGCCTCACTGCGGCGCTGCACCCCCGCCCGGGCCGCGTCGATGAGTGCTTCGATCATGCCCATTGGGGAAGGCCCATCCGGTTTGCGACCTTAGCGGCCTAGCCTCCCTGGGACGTCAGCTGGCCGCTGCGCTCGGCCAATCGCTCCAGGACCTTGCTCGCGGCGCCCGAGCTGACCGCCTCGCGCGCCTTCTCGACGCCGGTCTTGAGATCGTCGGCGCCACCACCGACGAGGATCGCCGCCCCCGCGTTCAGCAGCGACACGTCGAGGGAGGCACCGGCCTCCCCATCCAGCACCCGCCGGGTCACGGCGGCGTTCTCCTCGGGGGAGCCCCCGGCGATCGCGTCGATCCCGGCAGGCTCGAACCCGAGGTCCTCCGGCTCGATGAACCACTCCTCGGTGCGGCCCGCCGCGACCTCGATCACGCGCGTCCGCGACCCGACGCTGAGCTCGTCCATCCCGTCGTCCGCAGACACCACCAGGGCACGCTCGGTCTCGAGCCCCAGCAGCGCCTCGGCGATCGTCTCCTGGAAGTTCCGGTCCGAGACCCCGAGCAGTTGGCGCCCGGCGCCCGCCGGATTGGTGAGGGGGCCGAGGAAGTTGAAGATGGTCCGCACCCCCAGCTCCTTGCGGACCGGGACGACGTGCTTCATGGCGGAGTGGTGCTTCGGAGCGAACATGAACCCGAAGCCGAGCTCGTCGATGCAGGTCGCGACCTGCCCGGGGCTGAGCTCGATCTGGACGCCGAGTGCCTCGAGCAGGTCGGCGGATCCCGAGCGGCTGGTCGCCGAGCGGTTGCCGTGCTTGGCGACCGAGCAGCCCGCCCCGGCGGCGATCAGCGCCGCCGTCGTGGAGATGTTGAAAGTCGTCGGGCCGCCGCCGGTTCCCGCCGTGTCGACCAGGTCCCTGCGCGCCACCTTGACCGGCGCCGCGAGCGAACGCATCGTCCGAGCCAGGCCGACCAGCTCGGGGACGGTCTCGCCCTTCGCCCGCAGCGCGATCAGGAACGCAGCGGTCTGGACCTCGCTCGCGCGCCCCTCCATGATCTCGGCGAGCGCGGCCGAGGCGTGATCGGCCGTCAGGTGCGAGCCGGCGCAGAGCTCGTCGATGGCCCGGGTGAGGATTTCGTTCGGCATCAGCCGTCGCCGAGGAAGTTCGAGAGCAGGTGCTTGCCCTGCGGCGTCAGCACCGATTCGGGGTGGAACTGGACGCCCTCGGCGGGCAGCTCGCGATGCCGCACCCCCATCACCACTCCCTCGAAGCTCGCGGTCTGCTCCAACTCGTCCGGGAGATCGGGGTCGGCGATCAGCGAGTGGTAGCGGCCGGCGACCAGCGGGCTCGGCAGCCCGTCGAAGATCGTGCGCCCGTCGTGCTCGACCTCGGCGTCCTTCCCGTGGATCGGATCCCCGACGGTGACCTTCCCGCCGAAGGCCTCGACCAGCGCCTGGTGGCCGAGGCAGACGCCGAGGACCGGGGTGCCCGCCTCCGCGAACCGCCTCACGGCCTCAATCGAGATGCCCGCCTCAGCGGGAGTGCATGGGCCCGGCGAGACGACGAGCCGGTCGGCTCCGCGCTCGAGCAGCTCGTCGACCGTCGCCTTGTCGTTGCGCAAGGTCTCGACCTCCGCCCCGAGCTCGCCCAGGTACTGGACGAGGTTGTAGGTGAAGGAGTCGTAGTTGTCCAGGACGAGAACGTTCATCGGCTTCGCTGTACCTGTATTCGCGTTCCGCTTCGCTCCACGCTCATGGCCACTCCGGTTGGGCGGCGGCCAGCTCGACGGCGCGGAAGACCGCCTTCGCCTTGGTCACCGACTCGTTGTACTCGTAGGTGGGCTTGGCGTCGGCCACCGTCCCCCCGCCGGCCTGCACGTGGACCATGCCGTCCTTGACCACGGCGGTGCGGATGTGGATGGCGGTGTCGAGGTCGCCGGTGTAGGAGAGGTATCCGATGGCGCCGCCGTAGGACCCGCGCTTGTGAGGCTCGAGCTCGTTGATGATCTGCATCGCCCTGACCTTGGGAGCACCCGAGAGCGTTCCCGCCGGCAGCGCCGAGCGCAGCACGTCCATCGGGCCGACCCCCTCGCTGAGCCGTCCGGACACCTGGCTGACGATGTGGAGGAGGTGCGAGTAGGTCTCGACGACCATGAACTCGTCGACGCTCACGGAGCCGTACTCGCAGACGCGTCCGAGGTCGTTCCGCCCGAGGTCGACCAGCATCACGTGCTCGGCCCGTTCCTTCGGGTCTTGGAGCAGGCGCTCCGCGCGGCTCCGGTCCTCCTCCTCGTCGCCCGAGCGCGGATAGGTCCCGGCGATCGGCCGGGTCTCGACCCGGTCGCCGGCCACCTTCACCAGCGGCTCCGGGGACGCGCCGGCGATCTCGAAGTCGCCGAAGTCGAGGAAGTACATGTACGGCGAAGGGTTGATCGTGCGCAACCCGCGGTAGATCGAGAACGCCTCGACGGGGCACTCCGCGCTGAAGCGCTGGGAGGGGACCACCTGGAACGCGTCGCCCGCATGGACGTACTCGATGATCCGCGAGACGGTCGCCTCGAACTCCTCTTGGGTCATATTGGCGCCGAACTCCGTGCGCGCGTCGAACTCCATTTCGGCGGCCTCGGTGACCGGAACGGGCTCGTTGAGCCGATCCCGGACGTATCCGATCGCCTCCACCGCGGCCGCATACGCCTCGTCGATCCCGTCCTCCACGAAGGCGTTGGCGATGATCGAGACCTCGTGTCGCTGGTGGTCGAACGCGACGAGAACGTCGCTGATCATCAGCGCCATATCCGGGAGCCCGACCGGGTCCGGCTTTGGCTCGCCGACGGGCTCGACCGACCGCACGAGGTCGTAGCCGAAGAACCCGACGGCCCCGCCGGCGAACGGCGGGAGTGACTCCCGCTCCGCGATCTCGTAGCGACCGAGATAGTCGGCGACCGCCGCGTACGGATCGGCGACCTCGCTGGTCCGGTCGGGGTCGCCGCCGAGAATCGCCGACTCTCCATCCCACTCGCTCAGGGTGCCGTCGGTCCAGCGCAGGATCGACCGGGGACGGAACCCGAGGAATGAGAAGCGGCCGAGCCTGCCCTGCTCCGCGGACTCGAGCAGGAACGACGGGCCGTCTCCGCGCAGCTTGAGGAACGCGCTCACCGGGGTCTCCGTGTCGTCGATGAAGCGATAGGCGACCGGGATGACGTTGGCGTCCGCCGCGAGCTCGCGCGCACGGTCCAGCTCGGGCTCCACGCCCGGGGGTCCCGGAGTCGTCGTCGCCGGCGAGGCCATGATCAGATCACTCCGGCGCTACCTGCGCCGGCCGTTGAGGATCTGCAGCACCTCGGCCATCGAGACGCCGCGCGAGAGCAGCAGGACCGCGAGGTGGTAGATCACGTCGGCGCCCTCCTCGGCGACGCGCTCCTCCGACTCACCCCGGACCGCCTTGATCACCTCGTTCGCCTCCTCCTTCACCTTGGAGGAGGCGAGCTTCGGGTCGTCCAGCAGCTCCACGGTGTAGCTGCCACCGGGGCGCTCGCGCTGGCGCTCGAGCAGGGTTCGCTCGAGCTCGGCCAGCGCCTCGTACGGGGCCGGCGTCGGCTCGCCCGGCGCCGGCGGGGCGTCCTCGGCGGCTTCGGCCGATCCCTCGAGGTCGCGGTAGAAGCAGGAGCGCTCGCCCGTGTGGCAGGCGGGCCCGGTCGGCTCGACCAGCGCGACCAGCGCGTCGCCGTCGCAGTCGTAGCGGAGCTGCCGGAGCCGCAGGAAGTTGCCCGAGGTCGCACCCTTGTGCCAGATCTCGTTGCGCGAGCGGCTGTAGAGGTGCATCTCGCGCGTCTCGAGCGTGAGGCGCAGCGCCTCCTCGTTCACGTAGGCGAGGGTCAGCACCTCCCCGGTGCGGGAGTCCTGCATCACGCACGGCGCCAGCCCGCGGTCGTCGAAGCGGACCTTGGCGGCGTCTCTCTCGGTTTGAACGACCATCAGGCGATTGTACGTTTCGCCTGCTCGCGCGCCTGAAGGCGCGGGTTCAGGGGTGGCGTGGGGCTACTTCTTCTTCTTTTCTTCTTGACGCACTTGCCCTTCTTGAGCTTCCGCCCCTTCTTGCACTTCTTCTTCGCGGGCGGCGCCGACGAACTCGGTGGGGTGACCGGAGGCGCGGGCTGCACCTCGAACGCTCCGATGTCACACCGCCCTGCGGCACCACCACGCGGCAGCCCTCGCTGGTCCGTTGCGGGGCAGGCGCCGAGGCCTCCCGGCGTCGCGGCGTTGCCCGCGTTGATCGCGGGGCTGCCCGGCATCAGCGCCCGGGTCTGGGTGGGACCCCCGTTCGGCGCGAGCGCTGCAAGGAGGGGATCAACCCCGATGATGTCTGGGGGGAACCGAGCTGCAGATTCCCTCGAACAGGTTGTGCCGTCGCTGCCCGGAATTCCGAAGCAGTCGGCGAAAACCGGATCGCTCTCGTCGATGTTGTCAGCGATGATCGTGTTGGCCATGCTGGCGCTCCCGAAATTGATGTAGACCCCGCCACCATTGCCACCCCCTGCGTCATCGCTGTCCGCGGTGTTCGACGCGATCGTCGAACTGACGGCGTCGAGGTCCCCGTCGATGAAGATCCCACCCGCGTCTAAGGTGGACGAGTTGCCGCTCACCGTCGAGTTGATGAGGATCGACGTTGGATGGCACCGATGACCTCGAGTCCCCCGCTGACTTGCGACGTGGCGGTATTCCCGCTGATCGTGCTGCCGGTGATGGTCATGTCGCCGAGACTCGCTGGAGCCCTCCGATCCTCGTCGCGGTGTTCGTGTCGATCGAGCTGTTCGTGATCGTCGTGTTATCGCCGTCTGATCTGAGACCGCCCATGGCGCCCACGGGGTGATTGCCGAAAATCCTCGACCCCGTTGATCGTCAGCAGGATCGTGTTGACGTTGGTGGACGCAGATCCCGCCGCCGTCGGCGCCGGACCCATCGGTAATTCCGAGGCCGGCGAAAGTCACCGAGTTCATCTGGCTCGAGCTCGGAACGTCGATCGCACGATCACCCGTGGTGGCAGGGTCGCCACCGAGGCCGTCCCCGTTGGCGTCGATCGGTGGCGAGCGCTGCGCCGTTGGACTGGATCGTCAGGGTTCGGTCGTTGGTCTGGCCGACGACGTCGAGGTCCCCCGTTGCGTTCGCGTCGTCCAGGCCCATGATGCTGAGGGAATAGGTCTGGCCGGACTGGAGCACGATCGTGTCGGCGTCGTCGTCGTCGGCCGGCGACGCAGCTATCGAAGGTCGCCGTCGGTCTGAGCTGCCTGAATCGCCTCCCGCAGAGAGCACCCGGCCCCCATGGCGAACTCGTCCGCGGTGGTGGTGGGCGCAATGGTCGCGGCCAGCGCACTGGCCGCGACCGACAGCCAGACGGTTGCGACGCCGCAGGAGGACTGCCACCTGTAATCGGCTCTCCTGACGGAGGAAGTCACCGGCCCAGTCTCTCCGGGCCGGGCACGCGAGTCAAGCGGACTAGTGAGTAGGGAGCCGGCTGCTACTCGATCCCGAGCCGGTCCAGCAGCGCCTCGTCCCGGCGCCAGTGGCCGCGGACGCGGACCTTCAGGTCCAGAAAGACCTTCGTGCCCAACTCGCGCTCGAGCTCGGTGCGGGCGCCGGAGCCGATCTCCTTGATCTTCTTGCCGCCGGCGCCGATCAGGATGCCCTTCTGGGACTCCGTCTCGGCCCAGATCTGCGCCGTGACCTCCGTCAGCCCGTCGTCTCGCGTCTCCACCTCCGCCGACCTCGACCTCGACCGCGTGCGGCAGCTCCTCGCGGGTGCGGCGCAGGACCTGCTCTCGGATCAGCTCGGCCAGCAGCACCTCGCTGGGCTGGTCGGAGCGCTGCTCCGGCTCGTACATCAGCGGCCCCTCGGGGACCAGGCTCGCGAGGTGCTCGACCAGCGGGCCCGAGCCCGTCACCCGTCTTCGCGCTGACGGGGAAGACCTCGCCGATCCCGTCGAGCTTGGCCGCCGCGGCCAGCACCGCCGCCGTCTCGGCTTTGCTGAGGCGGTCGATCTTGTTGACGACACAGACGACGGGCGTGTCGCTGTTCGCCGACAGGAGCGCCTTCGAGATGAAGCGGTCACCCGGGCCGACGCCCTCCTCCCCGTTGACGACGAACAGGACGGCGTCGGCGTCCGCGAGCTCGCGCTCGACCCGGCGCTGCATCCGCTCGGTGAGCGCGTCGCGCGGGCGCTGCACGCCGGGCAGGTCCACGAGGACGAGCTGCCAGCCCGCCTCGACGTCGGTCGCGACGCCACGAACCGCGCGCCGGGTGGTCTGGGGACGCTCCGAGACGATCGCCACGTGGGCGCCGACGATCGCGTTGACCAGCGTGGACTTGCCGGCGTTCGGCCGCCCGGCGACGCCGACGAACCCGGACCGGGTCTCGGTCAAGGCCTGTCGCCGCGCAGCTCGCCCATCACCTTCTCCTGCAGCGCGAGCATCTCGCCCTGGTCGGAGTCGTGATCGAGCCCGCAGAGGTGGAGGGCGCCGTGGACGGCCGCCTCGTTCACGTCGGTGGCCCGCTCGGGGCAGATGAAGACGTCGCCGAGCTCGCGGGGACCGCTCTCGGCGGGCTGGTCGTCGATCGGGAACGCGAGGACGTCGGTCGCCTCGTCCTTGCCGCGGTGCGCGAAGTTGAGCGTCCGCATCCGGCCCTCCCCCACGAGCTCCACGCCGATGTGGCCGTTGTCGACCCCCGCGGCGATCAGCGCCGCCCTTCACCGCCGGCCTCAGATCAGCGGGGACGTCCGAGAGGTCCAGCTCAGTCGCCCCCGTCGCTCCCGCTGCCGCTCCGAGTGCTCGCCGTACGCGGCGACGATCCGCTGAACCAGCTTGTGCCGGACCACGTCCTCGCCGCCGAAGCGGATGAAGTTGATGTCCTCGACCTCGTCGAGGATCTCGCCGACCTCGACCAGGCCGGACTTGGAGCCGCGCTCCAGGTCGATCTGGGTGACGTCCCCGGTCACCACCATCCGCGACTCGAACCCGAGCCGCGTCAGGAACATCTTCATCTGCTCCGGGCTCGTGTTCTGGGCCTCGTCGAGGATGACGAAGGAGTTGTTCAGCGAGCGGCCCCGCATGAACGCCAGCGGCGCGACCTCGATCGTGCCGCGCTCGAAGTAGGAGTTGACCCGCTCCGGGTCGAGCATGTCGTAGAGCGCGTCGAAGAGCGGACGCAGATAGGGGTCGACCTTGGCCTGGATGTCGCCGGGCAGGAACCCGAGCCGCTCGCCGGCCTCGACCGCCGGCCGCGTCAGGATCACGCGCTGGACCTCGCCGCGCGAGAGCGCTGCCGCGGCCATCGCCACGGCCAGGAAGGTCTTGCCGGTGCCCGCCGGGCCGATCCCGAAGGTGATCGTGTGGTCGCGGATCGAGTCGACGTAGTGCTTCTGGTTGACCGTCTTCGGCGCCACCCGCGTGTTGCGGTGCTGCCAGACGACGTCCTCCAGGATCTGGCCGGGGTCCTCGTGCTTGTCGAGGGCGCCGGTGACCGCCTCGATCGTGCCCGGCGCGATCTCGTGGCCCTGCTCGATCAGGTCGACGAGCTCTCCGACCACCGTCTCGGCGGTGCTGCAGGTCGCCGTCGTCGCCGTCCAATGTGAGGACGTTCCCGCGAAGGAAGAGGTCGACAGTCCAGATGGCCCTCGAGCGTCCGCAGGACCGCGTCCTCCGATCCCGCCAGCTCGGCGGCGACCGCGTTGTCGATCGTCAGCTGCCTACGAGCCAAGCTTGTCCCGCACCGCCCCGCTGACCCGCTTGCCGTCCGCGCGGCCGGCGACCTTCGGCATCAGCGCCTTCATCACGTTCCCCATGTCCTTGGCCTCGGTGGCGCCCGACTCCTCGATCGCACTCGCGACCAGCTCCCCCAGCTCCTCGTCCGAGAGCTGCTCCGGCAGGTAACCCTCGATCAGCTTCGCCTCGTCGTCCTCCTTCGAGGCCTGCTCCTCGCGGCCGCCCTCGCGCAGGGACTCGGCGGCGTCGATGCGCCGCTTGCGCTCGCGCTGGAGCGCGGCGACCTCGTCGCCCTTGCCCTCCTTCTGCTCCTGCTGGAGGGCATTGACGATCATGCGGAGCTGGCCGACGCGCTCCTTCTCGCCCGCCTTCATCGCCGTCTTCACATCGTCCTGAACCTGTTCGAGGATGCCCATGCGCTAAGCGTAGCCCTGGGCCCGCGGAGCCGTGGCCGTTCGACTCCAGGCCCGCGGCCCGCAGGATCAGGCGAAGCGAGGCGTCCGGGCCTGGCCACGCCTCGCGCACCAGATCGACCCCGCCGCCGCGGATCAACACCCGCAGCGCCAGCGCCAGCAGGACGGCGTCATCCAGCTGGCCGGCGCCCGGCAGGAAGTCCGGGATCAGGTCGATCGGCATCGCCAGGTAGGCGAGCACCGCCAGCAGGTCAGGCGTCGCGGCCGGGAGATCCGCGGATCGCGCGCGAGGCGCCCGACCATGACCACGAATCCGGGATGAAACCGGCCAGCGCTCGGGCGTCCTCCCGGCGGCCCGCGGCGAGGAAGGCGGCCACGGCGACGGCGTAGATCCCGAGCCCGATGATGAGGACGCCCCAGGGCCACAGGGGCACGTTCACCTCCGTGGCGGCGATCACGGCAGCTCGGCCAGCTCGACCTCGCCCAGGGGCATCTGCAGGAAGCGCGTACCCAGCTCGCGGAACGCGTCGGGATCGCCGGTGCAGATGAACCGGTAGGTGCCCTCCTCGGACCGGTCCCTGGTGAGCCCGCCCTCGGTGAGCACGCGCTGGACCGTCGCGGCGATCGCGTGGCCCGCGGTCACCAGGCGCACGTCCCGCCCCAGGGTCCGCTGGAGCATGGGCGCCACCAGCGGGTAGTGGGTGCATCCGAGGATCACGGTGTCGACGCCGGCTCGCTTCAGCGGCGCGCAGTAGGAGCGCACCATCTCGACCACGTTCTGCTCGAAGGGAAAGCCGCGCTGGATCACGGCGGCGAGGTCGGGCGCCTCGACCTCGGTCACCTCCAGCTTGCGATGCTGGCTGCCGAGCGCCCTGATGTACGCCTCGCTGCGAACGGTCGCCGGGGTGGCGAGCACGCCGACCCTGCCGTTGTCGGTGACGGCCGCCGCGATCTCCGCCTCCGGCTCGATCACCGCGACCACCTCCACGCCGTGGGTGCCCGCCACCTCGTGTGCCGCCTCGAGCCCCGCCGACGCGGCCGAGTTGCAGGCGATCACGACGAGCTTGGCGCCGCGGTCGAGCAGGAAGCTCGTCACCTGGCGGACGTGGTCGCGCAGCTGGTCGGTGCTGCGGGCGCCGTACGGGAATCGCGCGTCGTCGCCGAAATAGACGAAGTCCTCCTCGGGAAGCGAGACCAGGCATTCGTGCAGGACGGTCAGGCCGCCGACCCCGGAGTCGAAGACGGCGATGGGCAGCTCGGGTCTGCGATCCGCGGGCCCCACTTACCCAGATGATGACTTCGCCTATGCTTGTCCGCGTTCCAGGGAGAGCTGAGGAGAGGCAGCAGGTTGAGAAGCGCTGGAAGCGCTAGGCATCTGAAGTGGATCGTCGTCGTCGTGGCACTTGCCGCCGCGGCCGTGCCCGCGAGCGCCTCCGGCGCGATCAGCGCCGGTGGGAGCGTCAACCAGGTCTACGTGACCGGTGGCAACCCCGGCGAGAAGGTGAGGCTGTTCGACCGGCGCGGCGAGCGGGTCGGCGTGGAGCCCGTCGGGGAGCTGGGCGGCGCCCTCTTCCGCAGGGTCGACGCCGGCAAGAACTACCGGGTGAAGGCGCCGGACGGCACGACCGTGACCGTCAACGTCATGAACTCCAGGAACGCGCCCCCGAAGAACAGCACCGTCTACAACCAGACGATCCCCACCAGCGGCTACGGCTACATGAGCACCCGCGACGGCACGAAGCTCGCGATCGCCGTCCGCCTGCCGACAGGCCCCCCGCCCTATCCCACAGTGGTCGAGTACTCGGGCTACGGCTACGCCGATCCCAGTGGCCCGGAGAGCGGAATCGCCCCGATCCTGACCCAGCTCGGGTACGCGGTGGTGGACGTGAACATGCGCGGCACCGGCTGCTCGGGCGGCGCCTTCGACTTCTTCGAGCGGCTCCAGGGCCTCGACGGATACGACGTGGTCGAGACCGTCGCCCGCCAGCCCTGGGTCATGAACGGCAAGGTCGGCATGGCCGGCCTCTCCTACGGCGGTATCAGTCAGCTCTTCGTCGCCGCGGCCAAGCCCCCGCACCTCGCCGGGATCACGCCCCTCTCGGTGATCGAGGGCGTGGCGACGACGCTCTACCCCGGCGGGATCCTCAACACCGGCTTCGCCTTCGCGTGGGCCGAGGACCGCGCGGAGGACGCCAGGCCTGCCGGTCCCAACCCCGACCAGGGCCAGCGCTGGGCCTGGGACCAGATCCAGGCCGGCGATCAGCAGTGCGCGGCGAACCAGGTGCTCCACACGGCCGCCACGGACATCCTCGAAAAGGTCCGGAACAACCGCTTCTACCGGCCCAAGGTCGCGAACCCGCTGACCCCGGCGAAGTTCGTCAACAAGATCAAGGTGCCCACCTTCATGGCCTGCCAGTTCAACGACGAGCAGACGGGCGCGTTCTGTCCCAACCTCGCCGACCGCTTCACGGGCACCAAGCGGGAGTGGTTCACGTTCACCAACGGCCTCCACGTGGACGCCTTGGACCCGGAGACCTTCAACCGCTGGTTCGACTTCCTCGAGCTCTACGTCGCGCAGCGAAGACCCGTGCTGCCGCCGGGCGCTGCCGCCCTGGCCCCGATCATCTATCAGCAGGTCATGGGCGTGTCCGGCGTGACGCTGCCGCCGGACCCGATCCGCAGCCAGCCCACCTTCGAGACGGCCAAGGCCGCATTCGAGGCGCAGCCACGCATCCGCGTCCTGTTCGACAACGGCGCCTCGCCGAAGGGCCATCCCGTCCCGGCCTTCGAGCAGAGCTTCAAGAGCCTCCCGGTGCCGGGCACGAAGGCGAAGACCTGGTTCCTCGGGGACCAGGGGACCCTGCGCGGCAAGGCTGCGAAGAAGGGCGGCACCGACAGCTTCGTCTGGGACAAGGAATCGCGCCCGGCCGACAACTTCGTCGGCACCAACACCGGCGGTGGCGACCTCTGGACCAACAACCCGAGCTATGAGTGGCTGCAGCCGCCTCCTGGCAAGGCAGCGTCCTACGTGACGGGGCCCCTCACCAGCGACCACAGGATCCTAGGCGCCGGCGCCCTGCACGCATTCATCAAGGCGTCAGTTCCGAACATCGACCTCCAGGTGACCATCTCGGAGGTGCGCCCGGACGGCAAGGAGACCTACGTCCAGAGCGGCTGGCTGCGGACCACCCTGCGCAAGCTGGACAAGAAGCGGAGCACCGTCCTCGAGCCGGTCCTCAGCATGCGCCGCGAGGACGCGTCAAAGCTGACGAAGGGCGAGTACACCCACCTGGTGGTGCCGCTCTACTACCAGGGGCACTACTACCGGGCCGGCTCCCGCATTCGCGTCACGATCACGCCGCCGGCCGGCGACCAGCCGGTCTGGGCCTTCGCCGAGACCATCCCGGCGGGCGACGCCAACGTCAGCGTGAAGTTCTCCCCGAACCACGAGTCGCGCCTGATCCTGCCGCTGGTGCCGGGCGGCCCGGCTCCCAAGGGACTGCCGCCCTGTCCGTCGCTGCGCGGCGAGCCCTGCCGGCCCTTCCCGGGCTAGCCCCTCGCCGCCTACGGCTTCGCGACCATGAAGAAGATGGTCACGACGACTAGCAGCGACATCAGGATGCCGGCGATCGCCATCTGCTTCGAGTTCGAGCGGAACTCGTCGCTGAGCTCGCCACCCGCCTTGAGGTCGCGCTCGGCGAGCTCGATCCCACGCTCCCAGCGTGGCCCGAAGTAGGCGTGCGTCATGCCGAGCAGCACGAGCACCGTGACGATTCCGAGGCTGACCCATGACTCCGAGACCTTGAGCTTCGCCTCGGAGACGGCATAGAGGCCCGCCAGCAGCACGATCACGAGGCCGGGCGTGACCAAAAGCCGGTCGCAGCGGCGCAGCGACGCGTAGACGGCCGGCACTGCCTGCGGCGCAAATCGCTCGGCCCAGGCGAGCACGATCGGATACGCGTAGGTCGGGCCGATCCCGACGACCACGGCGAGGATGTGGACGAAGACCCCGACCTCGTAGGCGGTGACGTCGGAGCTCATCCCGTGCTCTTCGTGCGGGACAGAGGGATGTAGATGAGGACCCGTGGGGTCATGCCGGCAGGCTATCTCCGCAGCAGCAGCGCGGCCCAGTCGCCTTCGGACCGGCGCTCGTGCTCGTGAAGCCCGACGGCGGCAAACGCCTCCGCCACCTCATCGCATTGCTCGACGAGCATCCCGGAGCAGACGAGCCGCTCAGGCGGCTGATCGCCCTCGCCCAGGTGTTGCGCGCACTCGATCAGCAGCTGCGCCGTCAGGTTGGCGATCACGGTCGGGGCGGACGGCGGCGCCGACTCCCGCACGTCCACGCGCTCGACGGCGAGCTCCACCCCGTTCGCCTCGGCGTTGGCGGCGGCCGCCTCCAAAGAGGCCGGCTCCCGGTCGCAGGCGGTGATCGGCCCCCAGCCGAGCTTGCCGGCGGCGATCGCCAGCACGCCCGAGCCGGTCCCCCAGTCGGCGGCCGGTCCCGACGCCTCCCCGGCCTCCTCCAGGACCAGCATCAGCGCCAGCGTGAGGCGGGTCGTCGGATGGCCGCCCGTCCCGAATGCGCGCCCGGGATCGACGACGACGTCGATCAGCCCGTCGGTCGGATCCCACCACGATGGGCGAATCCCGATTCGGCCGCCGACCACGACCGGGCGGTGGAAGTCGGCCCAGCGGTCGGCCCAGTCGTCCGGGACCGAGGTCGTGGTTACGTCGACGAGCCCACCGCCCGCGGCCGCCTGGACCTCGCCGAGGTCGGGGACCTCGCCGGGGGGACCGTAGATCGCGTACTCGACCCAGCCGGGTCCGCGGTCCTCCTCCACCCCGTTCGGGGCGAGCTCCAGCAGGTTGGCGAGGACCGGCTCCGCGTACTCGGGTTCGCAGCGGACAGCGAGGCGGATCACGGGCGGCGCGCCGGTTCGAGATCGCCGAGCGTCTCCGCGAGCCGCTCGGCCGCCTTGCGCTGATCCTTGCTGAGCCTCCTCGGGACGTCGAGCTCGAAGATCATGTGCAGGTCGCCCCGGCGCTTGCCGCGAAGCGGCGGCAGCCCCTCGCCCTTGAGGACGGAGACGTCGCCATGCTGGGCGCCCCTGGGGACCTCGACTGTTTGGTCCCCGTTCAGCGTGGGCACCGAGACCTCGCCGCCGAGCATCGCGGTCGTCACAGGGACCTTGACCCGGCCGACAAGCTCGGTGCCCTGCCGGGCGAAGTTCTCGTCCCCGACCACCTGGACCTCGACGTAGAGGTCGCCCTGCCGCCCGCCCGCCTCGCCGGCGTGTCCGGCTCCGGCGATCCTGATCCGCTGACCGTCCTCGATCCCCGCTGGAATGTCGACCTCCCAGGTGCGGACGTCGGTGATCCGGCCGTCGCCGCCGCACGTCTCGCAGGGCTTCTCGGGCACCCGTCCGTCGCCGCCGCAGCGGTCGCACGGCATCGCCCGGACGACCTGGCCGAAGACGCTCTGGGTCACCTGGCGGAGCTGCCCGGTTCCCTCGCACTGCTCGCACGCGTTGATCGGGGTGCCGGGCTGGGCCCCGTTTCCTCGGCAGGCCTCGCAGAGGCTCACCGCCTCGAACGAGACCTCGCGCTCCACGCCCTCCAGCACCTCGACGAGATCGATCTCGACCGACGCAAGGATGTCGCCCCCGGCCGCGGGGCCGCGCCGGCCGACGCCGCCGAACGGGTCGCCGCCGAAGAACGCCTCGAAGATGTCCTGGATCCCGCCGAACCCGGCGGTCCTCGGCGACCAGCCGCCCGAGCGAAGCCCCTCGTGCCCCAGTGCGTCGTACGTTCGCCGCCGCTCCGGATCCGAGAGGACCTCGTACGCCTCGGCCGCCTGCTTGAACTTCTCCTCGGCCTCCGGGTCGTCTGCGTTGACGTCCGGGTGCACCTCACGGGCGAGACGGCGGAAGGCGGACTTCAGCTCCGCTTCCGAGACGTCGCGTTCGACGCCGAGTACCTCGTAGTAGTCGCGCTTCACCGCCATCGGGCGCCTACTCGTCGTAGACCGCTTCGAAGAAGCGGGACAGCTCGCCGGCCGCCTCGCGCACCGAGGCGATCGCCGTCGCGTAGTCCATCCGCATCGGGCCCACCACCCCCACCGCGCCGAGGTTCCGGTATCCGAGCCCGTAGTTGGCACCGACGACGCTGACCGAGCGGAGCTCGGGCTGAGGGTTCTCATCGCCGATCCAGGCGAAGACCGAGCGCTCGTCGAGGGCGGAGCGCAGCGTCTGCAGCAGGTTGACCCTGAGCTCGAGCGCCTGCATCAGCTCCTCGGCGTGCGGGAGGTCCGCCGAATGCTCCTCGGAGAGGAGCCGCGCTGTTCCGTCCACGTACAGGGTCTCCTCGGAATCGGCGAGGCTGGTGAACGCGGCTCCGATCTCCTTCAGGAACTCCTCCTCGCGCGGACCGAGCTCCGGATCGGCCAGGCGCGAGGCGGCCATGCGGGCGCCGAGCCCGAGTCCCGCCAGCCGTTCGTTCAGGTAGCTCGAGGCCCACTCCACCAGACCGGGGTCGACCTCCTCGTCGAAGGTGAAGACGCGCTTGGACACGCCGCCGTTCGAAGCGATCACGACGACCATCACGACCCGCGGCTGCAGCCGCAGAACCTCGACCCGGTGGATCGTCGCCGTGTGCAGCGGCGGCGCGGTGACCAATGCGACCAGGTCGTTGACCTGAGCGAGAGCGCCGGTCGTCTCCCGGATCGCCTCCTCGACCTCGCGCCTCATCCGGCTCAGGCGCAGGTCAGCGCCCGCGGCGGGGGGCAGCACGCTGTCCGAGGAGAGCAGCTGCTCCACGTAGAAGCGGTAGCCCGAATCGGTGGGAACCCGCCCCGCCGACGTGTGGGGATGGTTCAGGTAGCCGCCGCCCTCCAGGTTGGCGAGCTCGGCCCGGATCGTGGAGGGGCTCCACTCGATCTCGCGCCTGGACGCGACCACGCGCGAGCCGACGGGTCGGCCGTTCTCGACGTAGCCCTGGACGACCGCGCCGAGGATCGTCTTCTGCCGCTCGGTGAGCATGGGGGGGAATTCTAGGAGCGAGGGCCGCCGGGTCCCCGTGCGATGAGTCTCCGGCCCCGGTCCGGTCTTAGTGTTCGACGCCGCAACCAACTAGGAGAGCCGAAAAATGAGAAAGCTGATCGTGACGGAGTTCGTGACCGCCGACGGTGTGATGGAGGCGCCGGGCGGCGAGGCCAGCCACCCGCACTCCGGCTGGGCGATGCAGGACCACACCGATGAGTCCCTGGCGTACAAGGGCCAGGAGGTGGACGAGGTCGATGCGCAGCTGCTCGGCCGCGTCACCTACGAGAGCTTCGCCGGCGCCTGGCCGAACCGCTCGGGAGAGTTCGCGGACAAGATGAACGCGATGCAGAAGTACGTGGTCACCTCCACGCTCGACGAGCTCGAGTGGGAGAACTGCACCAAGATCACGGGAGACGTGATCGGGGAGGTCAGGAAGCTGAAGGAGTCGGACGGCGGTCCGATCCTCGTCGCGGGCAGCTGCCAGCTGGTCCACGCCCTGCACGAGGCGGGTCTGATCGACGAGTACCGGCTGATGGTCTTCCCGGTGGTGGTCGGCTCGGGCAAGCGCGTCTTCCCCGAAACGGCGGACAAGACCGACCTGGAGCTGGTTGACGTGCAGAACCTGGGCGGCCCGATGCTGCAGGTCTACCGACCGGCCGGCTAGCCGGCGAGCTCGGCCTCCGCGTTGCGAATCACCTGGTTATCGCCCTGGGCGGCGACGGTGTCGATCACGACGGTGCCGTCGCCCGCCTCCTTCACGGTCCCGGTGACGACCAGCTCCTGCTCGGGGAGGCCCATGCCGCGGAACTGGACCGAGAGCCGCTTCAGCGCCCTCGGGTCGCCCCCGGCCGCCTCGGTGTTGGCCCTGGCGACCTGGGCCATCATCCAGAGGCCGTGAAGGATGTTGCCCTGCAGGCCCACCGCCTTCGCGAACTCCGGGTCGAGGTGGATCGGGTTGAAGTCCCCGGAGGCGCCCGCGTAGCGGTGCGGCAGGTACTTGTCGGGAGTCACTCGCAGCTCGGGGATTGAATCGCCCAGCTTCATCACGGCATCTCCTCCGCTTCGCGTCCGGGGATGCCGGTCATACCAGCTCAGACTCCGCGGACGATGTTGGTCCAGGTGCCGCGGCAGACCACCTTGCCGTCCTGGTTGACCGAGGTGGTCTCGAACACGTAGAAGCCCTTGTCGTCCTTTTCGTAGATCTCGGTGCACTTCGGCGTCGTGGTGATCACGTCGCCATTGCACACCGGCTCCTCCCAGACGAACTCCTGGCCTCCGTGGACGAGGGCGGCGAGGTTCATGCCCACCTCGGGGTCGGTCCCGGCGACGGCCATCGCGCGCCACTTGTAGACGACGCAGAACATCGGCGGCGCGACCACGTCGCGGAAGCCGGCCTCCTTGGCGGCCTCGTGCTCGTGGTGGACCGGATTCGTCTCACCGACCGCGTTCGCGTACTCGCGGATCTTCTCGGTGCCGACCTCGTAGTCGGCCCCCGGCCATTCCTTTCCGACTGCGTCCGTCTTGACGGGCATGAGCGCGCGAGAGTCTAGACAGACGCGGTTGGCCGGCGCCGGGCCGGGTACCTTCGTCTCATGGCACGCCTCACCTATTCGGACTCCAGCGGCAACCTTCACCTGAAGAACTGGGCGCTTCCGGTCGCCGTCGCGGCGATCGCGGTCCCGATCGTGCTGGCGATGCTGGTGGGCATGCTCACGATCGAGGGCTCCGGGCTCGGCCTGGCGGCCGGGGCGGTCGCCGTGGTGACGCTGCTCGTCATCGCCGCCCGGCAGAAGCACAGGCCTCCCCTCGAGGTCGCCCACCACGTGGATGACGGCCGCCGGCTGATGGTGGTCGCAACCGCGGAGGCGACGCCCACCGCGGCCGAGCGAATCGCAAGGCTCGCCGCAAATGCGGATGACGTCCGCCTCGTCGTGCCCGTTCCAAGCGCCAAGCTCGACCGCTGGCTCTCCGGTGACGACCCGGCCCGCGCCGAGGCCGAGCGTCGCCTCGCGCACGCGGCTGGAGCCCTGGTCGCCGCGGGGCTTCCCGTGAGTGGGTCCGTCGGTGACAGCGATCCGGCTCAGGCGCTCGAGGACGAGCTGCGCGCATACCCGGCGGACGAGATCGTGCTGCTCCGCGAGGGGGCCGAGGATCCGCTGGAGGACGTCGAGGACCGCCTGGGGCTGCCGCTGACGCGGGTCAGCTCGGAGGAGGGACTCGACTAGTCCCCGTCGAGCTCGAGCACGGCGAGGAATGCCTCCTGCGGGACCTCGACCGCGCCGACCTGCTTCATCCGCTTCTTGCCCTTCTTCTGCTTCTCCAGCAGCTTCCGCTTCCGGGTGACGTCGCCGCCGTAGAGCTTCGCCGTGACGTCCTTGCGGACAGCCTTGACCGTCTCGCGCGCGATCACGTTGGCGCCGATCGCCGCCTGGACGGGCACGTCGAACTGCTGGCGCGGGATCGTCTTGCGGAGGCGCTCGACCAGGACCCGGCCCTGGTCGTAGGAGGCGTCCTTGTGCACGACCAGCGAGAGGGCGTCCACCTTGTCGCCGGCCAGGAGCACGTCGAGCTTGACCAGGTTCGATGGCCGGTTATCGATCGGCTCGTAGTCCAGCGACGCATATCCCTTGCTCCGTGACTTGAGCTGGTCGAAGAAGTCGAGGACGATCTCGGCGAGCGGTAGGTCGTATTGGATCTGGACCCTCTCCGGCGAGAGGTAGTGGATTCCGATGTGCTCTCCTCGGCGCTTCTGGCACAGCTCCATGACGGCACCGACATGGTCGTTCGGGGCGATGATCGTCGCCCGGATGTAGGGCTCGAGGATCTCCTCGATCGATGCCGGGTCCGGCATGTCGGTCGGGCTGTGGACCTCGACCAGCTCTCCGCCGATCAGCCTCACCTCGTAGCGGACGTTGGGCGTGGTCGCGAGCAGCTCCAGGTCGTACTCCCGCTCGAGGCGCTCGCGCACGATGTCCATGTGCAGCAGGCCGAGGAAGCCGCAGCGAAAGCCGAAGCCGAGGGCATCGGAGGTCTCCGGCTCGTACGAGAGGGCCGCGTCGTTCAACGCCAATTTCTCGAGCGCATCGCGCAGGTCCTCGTAGCGGTCAGTGTCGATCGGGAACAGGCCGCAGAAGACCATCGGGCGGACCTCGCGGTAGCCGGGCAGCGCCTCCTGACGCCGGACGCTCCCGGCTGGTGAGCGTGTCGCCGACCCGCAGCTTGCTGACGTCCTTGATCCCAGTGATCACGTAGCCGACCTCGCCGGCCGACATCCCTCGACTGGATGTCATCACCGGCTTGAAGTAGCCGATGTCGTCGATGTCGGACTCGGTCCCCTGCTGCATCGCGACGATCGAGTCGTGCTTGGTGAACTCGCCGTCCACCATCCGCAGGTAGGCCACGACGCCCCGGTACTGGTCGAACTCGGAGTCGAAGATCAATGCGCGCGGCGGGGCCTTGGGCTCACCCTCCGGGGGCGGAACCCGATCCACGATCGCCTGCAGCACCTCGCGCACACCCTCGCCCGTCTTGGCGGAGATCCGCAGCGCGTCGTCGGGTTCGCCGCCGAGCAGGTCCGCGACCTGCGCGGCGACCTCGTCCGGATGGGCGCCCGGCAGGTCGACCTTGTTCAGCACCGGGATCAGCTCGAGCCCGGCGTCGATCGCCGCGTAGGCGTTGGCGACCGTCTGGGCCTCGACTCCCTGTGCGGCGTCGACGACCAGGACCGCGCCCTCGCAGGCGGCGAGGCTGCGCGAGACCTCATAGGAGAAGTCGACGTGACCGGGCGTGTCGATCAGGTGGAGGCTGTAGGTCTCGCCGTCGGCCGCGGTGAACGGGACCTGGACGGCCTGCGCCTTGATCGTGATCCCGCGCTCGCGCTCGAGCTCCATCGAGTCGAGCAGCTGCGGCATGTGCGAGCGCTCGTCCACGGCCCCGGTCAGCTCGAGGATGCGGTCCGCGAGCGTCGACTTGCCGTGGTCGATGTGGGCGATGATCGAGAAGTTCCTGATCCTCTCCATGGGGACGGAAGGGTAGGGCGTGGGGTCTCAGCCGCCGCGCGCGGCCGCGACGGCCTCGTCGCGGTCGAGGAAGAACCGGAACTCGACGCGCCCTTGCCGTCGCGGATCCGCCAGACGTGGAAGCCCTCCTGGTGCAGCTCGATGCCGCTGCCGCGGCCTACGGCGTGGAACGTGGTGTCGACGACCACCGACTCGCCGATGACCTCGGTGCCCGTGGACCTCGACCTGCTGCTTCTCCCAGACCTCGGGCTCCCATGTTCTCCCGCACCGCGTCCTTGCCCGCGCAGGTTGGTCTCGACGTCCGAGACGCGGAAGAAGCTCGACCTCGGGGTGAAGCTGCTCGGCCGCCGCGTCGAAGTCCCCGCGGTTGCAGGCCTCATAGGCGCTGAGCATCGTTCGCCAGCGCAAGCTCCATGTCCTCCGCCATGCGACTCAGGCTAGTTGCCGACGCGCCGGATCAGGCGCACGACCTGGCCCGCCTCGGGCACGCGCAGGGCGAGCACGGCGCCGAGGTAGACCGCCGCGCCCGCGGTGAGGGCGACGCCGAGCGAGGCGATCTGGCCTCCGACCCCCCGGCCCAGCGCCTCGTCGAGGACGTCCCAGACGACGTAGCTCACGCCGGCCAGCAGCGCGGCCGCGAACAGAACCCGGACGGCGCTGCTGATCAGCGACGTCAGCTCGAGCCCGCCGAGATCGTCACGCAGGACGAAGCACTGCGCGATCACGCTGGCGGCGGTGGCGATCGCGGTCGCCGCCACGATGCCTCCGACGCCGAACGGCTCGTACAGCGCCGCCGCCGCGCCGGCGGTGATCGCCAGGTTGACCCCCGAGATCGCGGTCGGTACCCAGGGCCGCTGGAGGCTGAAGAAGGTTCGGGTCAGCAGCAGGAAGAGCCCGTTGAACGGGAGGGAGAACGAGAACCAGAAGAGCGCCTCGGCGACCAGCTCGGTCTGGGAGGCGTCGAACTCGCCGCGCTCGTAGACCAGCCGGACCATCGGCTCCGAGAGGACCAGGATCGCGGCGGCCGCCGGGATCAGCATCAGCAGGATCTGGCGCATCCCGTTGGCCATGGTGGAGCGCAGGTCGTCGTACTCCTCGCGCGCCGCGAACCGCGCCAGCGTCGGGAAGATCACGGTCGCGATCGCGACCGAGAAGATCCCCTGGGGCAGCATGTAGATGCGGAATGCCTTGTCGATCGCCGCCGGGGCCTGGTCGGAGACGAGGGTGCCGAAGAAGCTGTTGATGATCAGGTTGAAGTTGATGAGGCCGAGGCTGATGGTGACCGGGAGCATCAGCAGCAGCACGCGGCGGACACCGGGCGAACGCCAGTCGAAGTTCCACTCGAACTTGAACGGCGTGTTCCGCAGGTCCCAGGCCGGGATCGCCAGCTGGATCGCCGTGCCGACCAGCACGCCGATCGCGTACGCGTAGATGCGGTCGTCCTCCTCGAAGGCCGGGGCCAGGGCCACGAGCACGGCGATGATCGCCACGTTCCAGAAGAACGGCGAGATCGCGAAAGCCGCGAAGCGGTCGTAGCTGTTGAGGATGCCCACGACCATCCCCGTCGCGCCGAGCATGATCAGGATCGGGAACAGGATCTGCGCCAGGGTGATCGTCAGGTCCTTGGTCTCCCCCTCGAACCCCGGGGCGAACAGCGGGACGATCAGCGGCGCGAGAAGGACGAAGAGCGCGGTGATCGCGCCGAGCAGCATCGTGACGAGGAAGAGCAACGTCGACGCGAGGCGGAACGCTTCCCGCTTGTTCCCCTTCTCCAGCTCCTCGGTGAAGACGGGCACGAACGCGGCCTGGATCGCGGCGTCGGCGAACAGGCTGCGGACGAGGTTCGGGACCTGGAAGGCGATCGTGAACGCGGACATCGCGCCCGAGATGCCGAAGTAGCTGGCCGCGACGATCTCGCGCACCAGGCCCGCCACGCGCGAGAGGGCGGTCGCGGCCGAGAAGAACGCGGTCGAGAGGCCCAGTCGCCCCTCCTTCTCGTCGAACTCGGGTGGCTCGAACGGCTGCGACGGGCTCGGCACCGGGATCGCCGTGAACGTGTCCGTGTCCACGGAGTAGTCGCGCCGCGGGCGCGGGCGTTCCTCCGCGGACTCGGTGGGGCCGGATGGGTCGAACGGCTCTCTCTCGCCGGGCGCAGGCATGGTTATTCCCCTATTCTCATTCGCCGCCCGCCTCACGGGTCTTGCAATGGCAATCATCCCTAATGGCAAACATCGCGTCACAGAAGAAGCGGATCGCGCGCACCGAGCGGGAGCGCCACGAGAACCTGCGCTTCGCCAGCGCGGTTAAGACCCATTTCCGCAGGCTGGAGAGCGCGGTCGCCTCAGGCGACGACGCCAAGGCCGACGAGGAGCACAAGGCGCTGGTCTCACGCGTCGACAAGGCGGTTCAGAAGGGCGCGATGCACCGCAATACCGGCGCCCGCAAGAAGGCCCGTGCCGCGCGCGTCCGCGCCGGCAAGAAGCCTGCCTAGACCGCAGACCAGGTCAGATCCGGGACGTCCTCGGTCTCGCCGGTGACCGACTTGATCAGGGCCATCGTCAGGGCGACCCCCTCCGAGTAGTCCGAGCCGCCACGGGACCAGAGCTCCAGGTCGGCCATCGCGCGGATCGAGGAGTCAAGCTCCTCGGGCGCGCGTCCCTTCACCCGCGAGACCAGCAGCTTGGCGGCGTAGGGGTGCATCTTGAGGCCGCCGGCGACCTCCTTCGGCGGCGTCCCCGCCTCGAGCGCCCGTGCCGCCTTGAGCGCGTCGCGCAGCCGCGGCGCCACCGAATAGATGATCCGCGGGAGCGCCTCGCCCTGCGCGACCAGCTGTTCGGCCACACGAAGGGTCTCGGCCTCGTCCCCCTCGATCACGGCGTCGGCGAGCAGCCAGATCGCGGACTCGGAGGTGTCGGCGATCATCGCGTCGAGATCCGCCGCGGCCCGACGCTGCCGCCCGCTCCGGCCCAGAGAGCCAGGCGCTCGAGCTCGGTGCGCAGCCGCATCGGCCTGGGCCCCAGGCGCTGCACCAGCATCCGGGCCGCGTCCAGGTCCAGGTCGAAGCCGAGCTCGCGCGCCTCGGCGACCAGGCTCTTCGGCATGTCCCGGTCGCGCGGAGCGTCGTAGGTGAGCACCTCTCCCCCGGCCATCTCCACCGCCTTCTTCGAGCTTGCGGGTCGGTCTTCCCGTGCGCGACCAGCGCGATGGTCGTGTCAGGTGGCGGCGTGCCGAGCGCCTCGGCGACCCGCTCGGCGTCCGCCTTGCTCCAGGCGTCGGCCCCGTCGACGAGCAGGTAGCGGTGCGAGGCGAGCAGCGAGGTGGCGTTGAGCGCGTTGAGGAACGCCTCCGCGTCGGGCGCGCGCCGCCCGTCGCCGGCCTCGAAGGCCTCGAGGGCGCCGGGGCCGCCCTCCGCCTCGGCGCGGTCGCGCAGCCGGCTCCGCGCCCTGACGATCTTGGCCTCGTCGCTGCCGGTGATCAGGTACGCGGGCTTGATCTCGTTCGCCTGGGCCACGAGCCGAGTGTATTGGCGGCCGCGGCGCGGCCACCAGCGCCAATCATCAGGGCAGCAGGCGCCAGCCGGCGGCGTCCGCCTCGATCTCGACCGTTCCGGCCATGTCAGTCCGGGCGACCGGAACGCCGCGCTTGCCGAGCTCGGCAAGCGTCTCCGGCGTCGGATGGCCGTAGGAGTTGTCGCCGACCGAGATCACCGCCAGCTCCGGCACCGACTTCGCCAGCAACGACCCGAGCCCCGCGTCCTCGCTGCCGTGATGGGACGACCTTGAGGACGTCCACGGGCCCCGGGTCCATCGGCACCGCCTCGGCCTCGGCGTCCCCGGTCAGCAGCATCGAGAGGTGCCGCCACTCGGCGTGGATCACCAGCGACAACGCGTTGGGATCGACCGCGCTCGTGGCGACCGGCTGGCGGGCGTCCAGCAACGCTCGTGGAGGCCAGAGAACGGTCAGTCGCAACTCACCGGACCGAACCTCGCTTCCCTCGCCCGAGCTGCAGGGGCTCGGCCCCGGCAGCCCGCGCCGTCGCAATCAGATCTGCGGCGGGAGCCGCGTAGGCCACGCGCTCGACGCTCGCCGACCGGAGCACCTCCGCCAGCCCACCCGAATGATCCGACTGGTCGTGAGTGACCAGAACAGCGGCCAGTGAAGAAACACGCTGCTCGCGCAGGAGCCCGGCTATGCCGGCGCCACTTGGTCCCGTGTCCACCAGCAACGGTTCACCCTGCGGCGGGTCCAACAGGATCGAGTCACCCTGACCGACGTCCAGAACCGATATGCGCAGGACCTCTGGGTCGTTCTCTGGGCCGTCGCTGCCCTGTAGGAGCGGCCACGCGATCAGTCCTGCAGCGGCAACCGCCACCGCCACAAGGCTGGGTGCGGGGCGTCCCCGAAGGACAGTCAAGAGCCGAGCGAAGCGAGGCGGGTCCTGAGGGGATGCCCCGCGCCCAGCCCTCAGACGAAGGCTGTTCCGCCGCTGGACCGCCCGAAGACCGACCCGCATCACGGCGACAAGCGCGATGTAGACCACGGCGACGCCCTGCCATGTCGGCAGCCGAATGTCGAGCAGGGCCCAGTCCGGCTGGCCCAGCCACCGCGGCGACCTGCGCGATGTAGGCCAGGCAGAGCGCGTTCAGCCAGTTGAGCGGCTCGACCGGAATCGCGGGGACCTGGCCGGCGATTCCGGCGAGCATCCCGAGCCACATCGCCGGAGCGACCGCGGGAAGGGCCAGGAGGTTCGCGGGCAGCGATGCGAGCGAGAATGAGTCGAAGTGGTGCGCCATCAGCGGCGCCGTCGCCAGCGTGGCGGCGATCGTGATGGCGGCGCCCTCGGCAAGTGCATGACGCGGCGAGCCGCGCGGTGGGTTCCGCGCGATCATCCCGACGAGAGGGCGAGACCAGATCGAGGATCCCGACCACGGCCGCGAAGCTGAGCTGCCAGCCGATGTCGCCGCTGACGCGGGGATTGATGGCGAGCGTGATTGCCGCCGCCAGCAGCAGCGCGTACCAGCGCGAGCGCGGCGTGCTCGCTAGCGCGGCGGCCAGCCCCGCTGCGCCCATCACCCCGGCCCGCTGGATCGAAGCGCCGGCGCCCGCCACCGGCACATAGACCGCGATCAAGGCCAGCAGCAACAGGAGCCGGGTCCGAAGGGTCAGGCCCGCCAGCGCGAGCAGGGGCCAGGCCAGCAGGCAGAGCAGGACGATGTTCTGGCCGCTGACCGCAAGCAGGTGGGCGAGTCCCGACCGCTTGAAGTCCTCGCGGGTGGCTGGGTCGATGCGGTCGTCCTGGCCGAGGACGAAGCCGCGGGCGAGCGCCGCCTGCGCCTCCGGCATGCCGCGCTCGAGGGCGGCCTCGGCCCGCCGGCGCACCACGTCGAGGCGTCCCGGGACGCCACCCCTTCTCTCCCCTGTCGGCTCCAGCTCCGACACCTCGACGACGGCGGCCACGCCGCGGCGACGAAGGGACCCGGCCTGCCACGGCGGCGGCTCCGCGGTGCGGCCCCGCAGCGCCAGCTCGGCGCCGACATGGAGATCGTCCGCTGGAAAGCGGCTGAGCCCGAGCACGCGGCCGTCCGCGGTCTCGAGCTCTAGCGACGTGCCATCGGCCTGCCGGCGCGGCGGAGCGGTGAGCACGCCGGTCAGGGACACCTCCTGGCCGGGTTCGAAGCGCAGCGCACCCGCATCGATGCCGTACAGGCGGGCCGAGCCCGCGACCAGGCCGACCAAGCACGCGAGGAGTGCAACGGGGACCAGCCACCCTCGCCGTGCGAGCACGCCGCCGATGAGCAGCAGGGCGGTGAGCGCAGGCAGCGCCAGCGGCCGCGGCGGTGCAAGGAGGCGCAGAGCGCCAGAGGCCCAGCGTCAGTCCGGCCAGGACCAGGTGCCGCCCAGCACGCGCCTGTCGTCCAACGCGCGCGAGACGAGCCGCGGGCAGGTCGAGGAGGGCAAGGAAAGCTGGGAGAAGGTCGGCAACTAGGGCTGCAGCTCCGCCCGCAGGGCCTCCATCGTCGAGGGCCCGATGCCGCTGATCTGATCGAGCTCCTCGACCGAGGAGAGCCCGCCGTGCTGGTCGCGGAACTCGATGATCTTCTGGGCGGTGACCGGGCCGATCCCCTCGATCTCGTCGAGCTGCTCGACGGTGGCGCTGCCGAGGCTGACCGGGCCCTCGGCCGGGGCGGCGCCGGCGGCGCTGCGGCCCGGGACGACGACCTGCTGGCCGTCGGCCAGGCGGGCGGCGAGGTTGATCCCGTCCTGAGCGCCACCGGCCGCGACCCCCTGGGCGCGACGGACGGCGTCCGCGACACGGGAGCCGGCGGGCAGCCGGTAGACGCCGGGCCGCCGAACCGCGCCCGCCACGTGGACCACCACGTCGCCTGAGCCGCCGCCGGATCCCTCGGCGTCGGCGGCGAAGCTGACGCCGTTCGAGGCCGACGCGGGGGGATCCGGATCGGAGCGGATCCAGCGGGCGCCGACCAGCAGCACGGCGATCGCGACTGCCGCGTACACGATCAGCTGGGAGCGGCTCAGCTCAGGCACCGCCCGAAGCTCGCGCGGCGCCGCGCGCGGGGTGCGCGCAGGGTGTGACTAGTCGCTAACGGATCTCGAACCCGGAGAGGCCCTCGGGCTCCTCCTCGGTTACCTCGAGCTCGGTGACCTCGGCTCGCCCGGGCCCGCTGCGGCAGAGCTCCACCAGCTCGTCCACACGGTCGGGATCGCCCTCAAAGGCGGCCTCGACAGCGCCGTCGTCCCTATTGGTGACCCACCCCGCCACGCCGGTCGCCTCGGCCCGCTTCCGGACGGTGTCCCTGAAGAAGACGCCCTGGACCCTGCCCCGCGCGAGGATCCGCTTGCGTACCGCGCTCAGTCCTCGTCGTCCTCGTACTCGGAGACCCCGGTGGGAGTGGGCGCGAAGACCTCGGAGACCGTGACCGCCGGGGACTGGACCGAGACGCAGCAGAGGTCGCTGTCGCCGCCGTTCGAGATCGAGTGGTCGGTGGCCGGCGGGACCATGACCAGGTCGCCCTCGGCGAGGTCCTGCTTGTCGCCGGCGACGGTCATCGAGCCGCTGCCGCTGGTCGACGACGTAGACCTGCTCAGCCTCCTCGTGGGAGTGCAGGGCCTGGTCGACGCCCGGCGGGACCTCGATCCAGGTGACGGACATGTGGCGCGAGCCGAGTTCCCCCGCGTCCATGAGGATGTTGGTGCGGAGCTTGTGCCACTCCTCCACCGGAGCTTCCGCGAGCCGCCTGACCAGCACGAGGCGCTTTCTAGCAGATCAACCCTTTACAACGAGATTGACGAGCTTGCCGGGAACGACGACCTCCTTGACGATCTCGTGGCCGTCCAGATGTGCCTGGACCTTCTCGCTCTCCTTGGCCAGACGGACGAGTTCCTCCTCGGGAGTGTCGGCGACGACCTCGATCCGGTCGCGCAGCTTGCCGTTGACCTGCACGACCAGCATGAAGGTGTCGTGCTCCAGCAGCTCGGGGTCCGCCTCGGGCCAGGGCTGCTCCCAGACGCGAACGCCCATCAGCTGCTCGTAGACCTCGGCCCCGAGATGTGGGGCGAAGGGGAAGAGCAGCGACGCGGCGGTTGCGGTGGCGAAGCGGACGGCGGCGTCCCCCGCAGGGTCGCCGTAGAGGCCGTCCTTGAGTCCGTAGATCTCGTTGACCAGCTCCATCACCGCGGCGATGGCCGTGTTGAACTGGAACCTCGGCTCGATGTCGCGGGTGACCTTGTCGATCGCCCAGTGCGCCTTGGCGAGCAGCTCGCGGGCCTCGCCCTCGGCGCTGCCGGCTCCATCGGTCTCCCCGCCGGCGACCGACGCGCTCCGCGACCTCCTGCCCCAGCCGCCAGACCCGGGCGAGGAAGCGGTAGACGCCCTCGACGCCCTCGTCGGACCAGTCGCCGCCCTTGATCGGCGGGCCCATGAAGCAGATGTAGGTGCGGGTGGTGTCGGCGCCGTAGCGCTCGACGAACTCCGCCGGGCTGACCGTGTTGCCGCGCGACTTCGACATCTTCGCCCCGTCGCGCGTGATCATTCCCTGCGCGAACAGGTTGGTGAACGGCTCCTGCACGCCGAGCAGGTCCATGTCCGCGAGCGCCTTGACGAAGAAGCGCGCGTACATCAGGTGCAGAATCGCGTGCTCGACGCCGCCGATGTATTGGTCCACGGGCATCCAGTAATCCGCGGCCTCGCGGCTCCATGGGGCCTCGTCGTTCTTGGAGTCGAGGTAGCGGAGGAAGTACCACGAGGAGTCGACGAACGTGTCCATCGTGTCCGTCTCGCGGCGGGCGGGTCCGCCGCACTTCGGACAGGTGGTGTTGACCCAGTCCTCGGCGGCCGCGAGCGGGCTCTTGCCCTTCGGCGCGTAATCGTCGATGTCGGGGAGCTCGACCGGGAGCTGGTCCTCGGGGACCGGGACCATCCCGTCCGTATCGCAGTAGACGAAGGGGATCGGGGCACCCCAGTAGCGCTGGCGGCTCACCAGCCAGTCGCGCAGGCGGTAGTTGACGGCGTGCTTGCCGAGGTCGCGCTTCTCCAGCCATTTGGTGATGGCCTCGATCGCCTCGGGTGCGCTCATTCCGTCGAACTCACCGGAGTTGATCAGGCGCTCGTCCTCGGTGTGCTCGACCATCGCGCCCTTCTCCACTCCCTCGTCGTCGCCCTCGGGCGCGACGACCTGGCGGATGGGCAGGTCGAACCTGGTGGCGAACTCGTAGTCGCGCTGGTCATGAGCGGGCACCGCCATGACCGCGCCCGGTCCCGTACTCCATCAGCACGTAGTCGGCGACGAACATCGGGATGCGCTCGCCGTTGACCGGGTTGGTGATCTCGCGGCCGAGCGGGACCCCCGTCTTCTGGCGCTCCTCCTCGGCGCGCTCCTCGTGGGTGGCGCGCGCGGCCCGGTTCACGTATTCGCGGACCTCCGCCTCGTGCTCGGTCCCGGCGGCGAGGCGCTCCACGTCGGGGTGCTCGGGCGCGAGCACGAAGAAGGTCGCGCCGAAGAGCGTGTCGGGCCGGGTGGTGAAGACGGTGAAGTCCTGGTCGATGTCCTCGCAGCGGAAGACGACCTCGGCGCCCTCGGACCTCCCGATCCAGTTGCGCTGCATGGTGACCACGTGCTCGGGCCACGACTCCAGGAGCTTGAAGTCATCCAGCAGGCGGTCGGCGTAGTCGGTGATCTTGAAGAACCACTGCTCGAGCTTGCGCTGCTCGACCAGCGTGCCGCAGCGCTCGCAGTGGCCGTCGATCACCTGCTCGTTGGCGAGGACGGTGGCGTCCTTCGGGCACCAGTTGACGAGCGCCTCGTCGCGATAGGCGAGGCCCTGCTCGTAGAGCTTCAGGAAGATCCACTGGGTCCAGCGGTAGTAGCTGGGCTCGTGGGTGCCGACCTCGCGGGTCCAGTCGAGGGAGATCCCCCACTGCTTGAACTGCTCGCGGAAGGATGCGATCGACTGCTCGGTGGCCTCTCGGGGGTGCTGCCCGGTGTTGATTGCGTTGTTCTCGGCGGGGAGGCCGAAGGCGTCGTAGCCCATCGGGTGGATCACGTTGAAGCCGCGGCGGCGCCGGAAGTGGGCGATGGCGTCGCCGACCGAGTAGCACTTGAGGTGGCCGACGTGGGGCTCGCCCGACGGGTAGGGCAGCATCTCGAGCACGTAGTTCTTCGGCTTCGAGTCGTCGAAGCCGGGATCGCCGGGGTTGGGCACCACCCAGGTGCCCTCCTGATCCCAGACCTCCTGCCAGCGGCGCTCGATCGCGCGCGGGTCGTAACGCGACGCGGCCTCGTCGGCGGGGTTGTTCCCGTGCTCGCCCATCGGCGCCAGTTTACGAGCGCGCCCCGGCGCTCCCCGGCCCCCTACGCGGCCCGGCGGGTGGTTGCGGCCCAGGGGTCGAGCGGGGAGATCTCTGCGACGGATGCGTCCGGTTCGGCGGGAACGGCGGGACCGCTGTCGGTGTCCGCCAGCGGCAGCGGGTGCACGCCGGCAGCGCGAAGCCGTTCCAGGGTCGCCTCATAGAGGCTCTCGGCGCGCCCGTGGTGAGCCGGGTCGAGGTCGGTTCGCCAGCGGCCGATCCGCGCGCGGGCCGCGGTGACCTCGCGGTCGAAGAACGAGCGCGACCCCGGCTCGTCCGGCAGCCCGAGAAACGCGAGCAGCGCCCGGTAGGACCGGTCCCGGTCGCGCGCGACCAGGTCCTCGAGCAGGACTCGGTGGACCTGCCGCTGCGGGAGCTCGAGGGTGCCCCGGTGTGCGTCGAGCATGCCCCGCTCCCAGACGGCCAGGGCGTGGTCGAAGTCGTCGGGCGCCCAGGGGACCCGCATGAAGGAGGAGGCGACGTCGCGGCCGTCGCGGATGACGTGGATCAGCCGCAGGTCCGGGTAGAGCCGGCCGAGGAACCCGGCCGCGGCGCAGTTGTCTGGCGACTTCTCGATCCATGCGCCCGGCGCCGGGGCCAGGGGGTCGAGCAGGGTGCTGACGAACCGGCGCGAGACGGCGAGACGGTCCGCGCCGGGAGCTGACGCGGCGAGGCGCGCCACGGCCCGGAGGTAACGGCGGCGCGGCGCGATCCGGTGGGCGCCGCGCACCTGCGTGGGGTCCCAGGCCGGCGCGTGCCGCCACCAGTGGCTGAGCAGGCCCCGGACCAGCGACCGACGGCTGCGGCGGCCGCTGACGAATCCCTCGATCGCCTCGGGCGAGACGTGGAGCCGGAGCTCGGACGGGACCAGGGCGTCTTGCCCGGCGCGGGCGACCATCGAGGCGACGACGTGCGTCCCGCAACGGCCCGTGCCGCCGATGAAGACGGGGCTCACGCGGCCAGTGTAAGAAGCGGTCCGGCGGGGGTGCGCATCTCACCCAGGCGGGGTCGGGAGCGGCGTATCGTGGGTTGGACCGAGGAAAGGAGACGGGATGGCACGCCTGATCAGGATGGACCGGACCGGGCACACGGAGGTCGCGAGCTGGACCAACGGTGATCCGGCGTCGGAGGAGGCCGCAGTCGCCGCGTTCCGGCGGGAGCTCGACGACCGGGATGCTGGCGAGCGTGAGCCGGGCCGACGGCACGGCCGAGGTGGTTCGCGAGCTGCCGCTCGATGCCGAGCTGGTGGTGCTGCGCCGCCCGATCGCCGGAGGCTAGGCGCCGCCTTGGAGGCGGCACAGGTCGAGAGCCGAGGGCTGGCCGAGGCCGCCGCGATTCCGTGGCGGCGGCGGACGAGCGTGCGCACGCTGCGCCGCGAGGGGCGGCGGTGGACGCTGTGGAGCCTCGGCGTGGTGCTGACGTTCGGGTTGCCGACGGTTGGGCTGGTGGCCCTGAAGCCGGTGGCGGCACCTGCCGCGGCGTTCCTGTTCGCGCACGGCGTGGCGGTGCTCTACCTCCAGGCCGGACGCGGGGCCCGGGCGGTCGTGCCGATCGGCAGCGAGCGCAGCGCGAGCCGCCGGAAACGGGCCGATGCCGGCGCGGAGGGAGTGGCGCTGGGGCTGCTCGGCGACCTGGTCGGCCACGACGAGCGGGAGCTGCTCTCACGGACCGGGTTGGCACTCCAGCGCGGAAGGCTGGGCGTGTGGCTCGTCGGCGAGGAGGGGGCGCTGATGGTGCGGCCGGGCGGGCGGCGGGTGGACTGCTGGTGCGTCCGGGTCGGCGAGGCCGGTGACCTGCCGGGAGGCGACCGGGTTGCGCACCTGCTGCTGGCTCTCCGCGAGGACGAGGAGGGGTTCGCGACGGTCGCGAACTTCAACTTCTCCGGCGCGCCGTGGCGCGTGCGGATGCGGATGGACGAGCGCTCACGCCCGGCGCTGGACCGGGCGCGAGCACTGGCCCGTTCGTCTCTAGCGGCCGCCGCGGGACTGGTTCTTCCCCGCCTTGAAGGGGAATGTGATCGGCGTGCAGTCGAGGCCCGGCGTCACCGGGTCCTCCGGAGTGACCGTCATGGTGCCCGTCGCGGTGCCGGGTGGCGACGCCCGCCCGGGTGATCTTCATCGAGGTGGAGATCTTCCTGTCGGGCGCGACGAATTGCGGATTGGAATACGCCGGGCCGTCGTAGGCGGCGGAGTACGTCACCTTCTTGCCCTTCTTCGTCTTCTTCACGCTTTTCGTCAGCGCGATCGGACTGGTGACTTCATAGTCCTTCGTCTCCGGCTCGATGCCGGGCTCGACCGGGCCCTGTGACGGACAGCCGGTCGGGGCGACGGTGACGCTGAGCTTGGTGATCTTCCCCCCAGCGATCGTGAAGAGGAGGTTGTTGGCCTCCGAGGCCTTCTGCGTGCTGTAGGTCCCCGTCGGGTTGAAGGGGGGCTTCTTCTTCTTCTTGGCGTCGGCGACGCCGGCGAACGACATCGCGACCAGTGCCGCCAGCGCGACGGCGAGCGTCCTGCTCCTGCCCTGCATGTGTTTCCTGCCTTTCCTAGCTGCGTTTTGCGGCCGAGATCGTAGCTAAGGCGCGACGGGCGTATGGAGTTGGCGGGACAACTGTCGAACCCACGACTGGTCAGTCGCCTCATGTCGCTGCTGAAGCACTGAGCGCGGTAGCGTGGCTCAGGTGTCGCGCGACAACGCCGAGCTGTTCTCGGAAATGGTCGAGGCAATCAACCGCATGGACATACCCGGCGCCCTGCAGTTCATGGATCCTGAGGTCCAGTTCGAACACCGAGTCGCAGATTTGCTGGGGAGCGCCACCGGACTGGAGCAGGTGAGGGCGCTCTTCGCGGACTTCGTTGAGAGTTTCGATGCTCTGCAGGTTGATTGCCCCGATGTTCGTGATCTTGGTGACCGGGTGCTGGCACTTGGGACCACCCGTGCCACCGGCAAGGGAAGCGGGGTTGAAACCGAGCTTCCCTTCACGGTTGTGGCGAGGTTCCGGGACGGGCGAATGACCCACTTCACCGACTTCGGCGACAAGGACAAAGCCCTCGAAGCCGCCGGGCTGTCGGAGTAGCCGCTAAGCAAGCAAGTATTGGATGGAGCTGGCGGGATTCGAACCCGCGACCTTCCGGCTGCCAGCCGGACGCTCTGGCCAACTGAGCTACAGCCCCTGGTCGGTCGGCAATGTTAGAGCGGCACGTCTGCGCTACGCAGCCGCAACTACGCCGCGTCGGTGTCGCGCTCGTCGAGCACCGTGTGCGGGCGATCGACCGAGAAGGTGCCCTCAGCCGTGCTCGGCCGCCGGCCGCTGGGCGAACCCGGCGTCATCCACGTCCGCACCCTCCCCGACCACGTCCAGCAGCAGCCCGTCGCCGTTCGCCTCGCGCAGCCGGAACTCGAACGGCGCCCGCTCCTTCAGCTCGGAGAGCAGCTCGGCCGGCGACTCCAGGCTCAGCGACAGCGTCGCCCTGCCGCCCGAGAAGCCCATCACGCTGACGTTGCGCGCGCCGGGAATCCCGCGCGCCGCGTCCTCGAAGGCCGTGAGCTGCGCGAAGTCGCGCACCGGCCCGAAGTCGATCCGCACCGGCCCCGCATAGACGCCGGCGAGCCGCCCCTCCTCCTCGATCGTCTCCACCTGGCTCGGACCGACCGGCTCGAACCCCACCGGCGCCCGCTCATCCGATCCGACCTTGATGCCCCGCCTTCCCCGCCAGCTCCGTCACCTTCGATCCCAACTCGTCGCGCATCCGCGAAAGCTCCGTCACTCGCTCCGCGATCTGGACGGCGTCATCCAGCGCCTTCATCCTGATCCGAGTGGCCTGCCGCCGCGCCTGCCCGTAGACCTCCTCCAGCTTCGCGACCGGCCCGGTGGCGGCAGCCGCGACCCGCTCCGCGTCTTCCCGCTCGCCGATCAGCGTCTGCATCCGCTCCTCGGTCTCGATCACCCGCCGGGCCATCTCCTGCGCCTCGGTCTCCAGCCGCACGAGACGCGCCTCCCGCTCGGCGATCAGCGAATCCACCTGCTCGGGGTCGTAGCCGTCCCGGGTGCGTCGAAAGCGCTCGCCCACGCCCGGCAACTTAGGCACGGGCACGGACGGACCCGCCGCGCGCCCTCAGATATCCAGATCCAGCTGCTCCGCCTCGCCCCAGAGCTGCTCCAGCCGGTACCGCTCCCTCGTCTCGGGCGTGAACACGTGCACCACGCAGTCCAGGTAGTCGAGCAGGATCCACTGGGCCTCCTGCACCCCCTCCACCCGCGCCGGAGTCTGTCCCTCCTCCTTCAGCGCACGCACCAGCTCGTCGTGGATCGCCTTCGCCTGCCGCTCGTTCCGCGCCGTCGCGATCACGAGAAAGTCCGTGTATCCGACCAGCGGTCGGACATCGAGAGCCACGAGGTCCGTCGCCTGCTTGTCGTCCGCCACCGCCGCGATCCGCCGCGCCAGCGTCTCCGACCCGGTCCCCACGGCGCTCACCGGTACAGCCCCCTCTCCTCGATCAGCTCCCCCACCCGCTCCGGAACCAGATGCCGCAGCGGCCGGCCCGCCGCCGCTCGCTCCCTGATCAATGTCGAGGACACCCCGCAAAGTGGCATCTCGATTATCTCCGCCCGGTCGGCGGCACCGAGCCGCTCCAGCGCCGCACGAACGTCCTCCTCGCCGACGCCCTCCCGCGGCACCACCCCGAGCCGCGCCAGCTCCACCACGCGCTCCGGCCGCTCCCACTGGGGCAGCGCAGCCGCCATGTCCGCTCCCATCAGCCAGAACAGCTCCGCGTCGGGCTCCTGCTCCCGAAGCAGCTCCAGGGTCCGGAACGTGTAGGACGGCTCGTCGCGCTCGACCTCCAGCCCCGACGCCTCGACACCGTCGGTCTCCGCGGCCCGCGTCAGCTCCAGCCGCAGATCCGGCCCCGGCTCCGGCTCGATGGTCTTGTGCGGCGCGCGCCCGGTCGTCATCAGCAGCACCCGGTCCAGCCCCAGCTGCCACCGCGCCTCCTGCGCGAGGAGCAGGTGCCCGACGTGCGGCGGGTTGAAGGCCCCGCCGAGAACCCCGATGGCGGCGACGTCCTACTCCCTGATCTGGCCGCTGCCGTGGACGACGTACTTGGTGGTGGTCAGCTCGCGCAGGCCGATCGGGCCGCGGGCGTGAAGCTTCTGGGTCGAGTTGCCGATCTCCGCCCCCATCCCGAACTCGTAGCCGTCGGTGAAGCGCGTCGAGGCGTTCACGTAGACCGCAGCCGCGTCCACACCACCGGTGAACTCGATCCGCCGCCTCGTCCGAGGAGGTCACGATCGCCTCGGAGTGCCCCGTGCCATGCCTGTTGACGTGCTGGATCGCGTCGTCGAGCGAGTCGACGACACCCACCGCCATCTTCATCCCGAGGTACTCGGTGTCCCAGTCCTCGTCACTCGCCTCGTCGACCAGGACCTCACCGGCCGCCGAGCGCGCCCGCTCGTCCCCGACCAGGTCCACCCCGGCCTCGCTGAGCTGCTCCAGCAGGCCGGGCAGCAGCTCCGCCGCCACCGCGTCGTGCACGATCAGCGTTTCGGCCGCGTTGCAGACGCCGGGGCGCTGCACCTTCGCGTTGTAGGCGATCCGCCCCGCCATCTCCAGGTCCGCGTCCTCGTGCACGTAGACGTGGCAGTTGCCGGCCGCCGCGTACATGACCGGGACCTTCGCCACCTCCTTCAGCGCGTGCTTCAGCCCCTCGCCTCCGCGGGGGATGATCAGGTCGACCAGGCCCTCCTGCACTGCCAGCTCCCGCAGCTGCTCGTGACCGCCGCCCGCGAGCAGCGAGACCGCCGCCTCGGGAAGGCCGACCGCGTCGAGCGACTCGGCGACCAGCGCCGCCAGCGCCCCGTTCGAAGTCTCCGCGCTGCTCGAGCCCCGCAGCACCGCGGCATTTCCACTCTTGAGACACAGGGCTGCTGCATCGATCGTGACGTTCGGGCGCGCCTCGTAGACGATCCCGACGACCCCGATCGGGACCCGCTCCTTCTTCACGTCGAGCCCGTTCTTCAGCTTCCACCCCTCGACCAGCTCGCCGATTGGATCGTCAAGCTCCGCGATCTCGCGCACGCCCGCCGCCATGTCGGCCACCCGCTCGTCGGTGAGCGTCAGCCTGTCGATCAGCGCGTCGTTCAGGTCCTCGCCGCGGCCGGCCTCGACGTCGGCCGCATTGGCGTCGATCAGCTCCGCCGACCGATCCTCCAGCCGCTTGGCGAGGTCGAGCAGCGCGGCGTCCTTGGTCTCGCGGTCCGCGCGCGCGAGCACGTGCGAGGCCTCCTTGGCCTCGCGACAGACCTGCTCAACCGTTTTTGCCGCAGTCGCCACGGTCGCAACAGGGTACCGGCGGCCTCGCGCCTACCCGGCGGATCGATACCGCAGGAAGACCGTGCCGTTGCCGAACCGCCGCTCGTCCAGCAGCTCCAGGTCGAGCCGGACACCATCCGGAAGCGCCCGCTTGCCTCCCCCGACCGCAGCCGGCACGAGCAACAGCTGGCACTCGTCGACGAGACCTGCCCTGAACGCCTCCGCGGCCAGCTCCGGGCCGCCGATCATCAGATCCCGGTCGGCCGACTCCTTCAGCTTTCGGACCTCCGCGGAGTCGAACTCCCGCTCGATCCGCGTCCTCGCCGTGGACGGTTCCTTGAGCGACCTCGAGTAGACGACCTTCTCGGCGCCCTGCCAGATCTCCGCGAACTCCCGTATGTGCGGCGGCTGGCCCTCGATGCCGGCCGGGTCCTCCCAGGCGGTCATCGTCTCGTACATCCGGCGGCCGTAGAGGCAGGTGCCGATCGGCCGCGCGAGCTCGTTGGCGAAGGAGTGCACCTCCGCGTCCGGCGCGGCCCAGTCGAACTTGCCGTCCTCATCCTCGGTGTAGCCGTCGAGCGAGGCGAGCGTGAAGAAGATCAGCTTGGCCATCTGCACAAACTAGGACCTGCCGACGCGACGAATCTAATCGGTACCGGCTAGTCGCCTTCCTCGCCGCCGCCATCGCCGCCCTGCCCGGCCTGCTCGCGGGCCAACTCGAGCTCGCGAGCCACCTCATCCTGCTGGTTGGGGATCTCGAGCCTCTGCTCGAGGATGGGGATCGCCTCCTCCGGGCGGCCGGCGAGGCGCAGGGCGTTGCCGAGGTTGAAGAGCGCGTAGGCGTAGGTGAGCCCGCCGCCGCCCTCGGACGCCGCGACCGCCTGCTCGAGGATCGGAATCGCCTCGTCGTATCGGCCCTGTCCGATCAGCGCGAAGCCTTCGTCGTTCAGCGCGGCCGCGTCCGCTGAGCCACCCGAGGTCGGCTCTGCCGGAGCGGGCGCGGGCTCGGGTGCGGGAGCCGGTGCGGGCTCCTCGGCCGGCGGCTCCGCGACCTGCCTATCGGCGGCCTGCTCGCCACCGCCGCCACCGTCGTCGCCGCCGCCGGTGCCCGAGATGACGGCCACGAGCAGCGCCAGCCCAAGCAGGGCGAGGCCCGCGATCGCAGCCAGCCTCGGAATCCCCCGTCTCGAGCCAGCGCTGGTTGCCGCAGGCGCGCGGCCGTTCCCCCGCGCGATGCCGGGGTCGAAGGGGACGGTCGCCGTGGTTGCGCTCCTCTCACCGGTCGCGCCCAGCGCTTCTTCGAGGTCGGCGATCAGCCGCCCGGCGGAGGGTTGCCGCTGCTGAGGGTCCGGATGGAGGCCCCGCTCGATCACCGTGCCCGCGGCAGGCGGTGCCTCGGCCCAGTCCCGCCTCAAGTCAGGATCCCGGCCGGGTGGCCGGCCGGTGAGCAGCTCGTAGGCCATCGCGGCGAGGGCGAAGACGTCGCTCTCAGGCCCGCCCGCGCCGGGGCGCTCCCTGCGCTCGGGCGCCATGTAGGGCAGGGTCCCGACGACCTGTCCCTCCCTGGTTATCTGGGTCGCGTCCGTCTGCCGCGCGATTCCGAGGTCCGCCAGCTTGACCGTCCCGTCGTCGCGCACCAGGACGTTCCCCGGCTTGATGTCCCGGTGGACGACGCCCTCGGCGTGGACGTGGTCGAGCGCCTCGGCCACCCCTCGCAGGATCGGGACCGCCTGTTCGGGGGCCACTGGCTTCCCGTCGGCCAGCTCGGAGAGCGTCCGGCCGGGAACGTACTCCATGACGATCAGCGTCCCCTCCGCGTCCTGGACCGTGTCGAAGATCGACACCAGGTTCGGGTGGTTCAGCGAGGCCCCCATTCGCGCCTCGCGATCGAAGCGCAGGGGCGCGTCCTCAGGCGCGTCGGAGCTGAGGCGCTTCACGGCGACCTCGCGGCCCAGCCGCTGGTCCTCCGCCAGGAAGACGGTCGCCATCCCGCCGGTGCCGAGCGGGCGGAGCACCCGATAGCGCTCCGCCAGCAAGGCGCCGCGTTTGATCTCGGCGGTGTGTTGAGCCAAGGCTGCTCCCGCGGTCAGGCCTGGGTCTTCTCGGCCTGCTCCTCATGGACGCCCTCGCCGAACTCCTCGACCGCCTTGGCGCAGAACGCCGGCAGGTCGTCGGGCTTGCGGCTGGTGACGAGGCCGGAGTCGGTGACTACCTCCTCGTCGACCCACTCGGCGCCGGCGTTCTCCAGGTCCGTCCGCACGCTCGGCCACGAGGTGACCTTCCGGCCCTTGACCACGTCCGCCTCGACCAGCATCCACGGCGCGTGGCAGATCGCGGCCACCGGCTTGCCCGCCTCGAAGAACGCGCGGAGGAACTCCACCGCGTCGGTGTCCTGGCGCAGGTTGTCCGGGTTGGCGACGCCGCCCGGCAGCACGATGCCGTCGTAGTCGCCGGCATCCGCGTCCGAGACCGTCTTGTCGACGTCGAACGTGTCGCCCTTGTCGAGGTGGTTGAAGGCCTGGATCCCGCTCGCCTTGGGCGCGATCACGTCGACCTCGGCGCCTGCTTCGCGCACCGCTTCGAGCGGCTTCTCCAGCTCCACCTGCTCGACGCCCTCGTTGTCCATAAGGAAAGCGATTCGCTTGCCATTCAGCTCGTCAGCCATGACGGGCTCCTTTCAAGTCGTTTTCCGGCGCGGGCTCCCGCCTCCCGTGGCGGGAGACCCGCATGACCCCCATGCGTGTGCGTACCCGGGCAGGGGCATACCCGAAACCGGCTAGTTGCAGCCGTTACTAGAGCTGAATGGACTTGACCTCGAGGAACTCCTCGAGGCCGAACCGGCCGCGCTCGCGCCCGTGCCCGGACTGCTTGTAGCCGCCGAACGGCGCCATCGGGTTGAACGTGGCGCCGTTGATCTGGACCTGGCCGGTGCGCATCCGCCGCGCGAACTCCTTCGCGCGCTCGGGGTCGCCCGACCAGACGCCGCCGTCGAGCCCGTACAGCGTCCCGTTGGCGATCTCGAGCGCCTCGTCCTCGTCGTCGTAGGGGATGATCGAAAGGACCGGTCCGAAGATCTCCTCCTGGGCGATCGTCATGTCCGGCTTCACCTCCGAGAAGACGGTCGGCCGGACGAAGTAGCCCTTGTCCAGGCCCTCGGGCGGCTCGCTTCCGCCGGTCACCAGCTTCGCGCCCTCCTGCTCGCCCTTGTCGATGTACTCGCGGACGCGGTCGCGCTGTGCCTCGGAGACCAGCGGGCCGAGACGTGTGCCTGGCTCGAAGGGATCCCCGGGCTGGGCCTTCTCGGCAGCCGCCTTGGCGATCTCCTCGGCCTCGGCGAGCCTCTCGCGCGGAACCAGCATCCGCGTGTGCGCGCTGCAGGTCTGCCCCGAGTTGAGGTAGCAGTTGGAGACGCCGACGGAGACGGCGGCCTTCAGGTCGGCGTCCTCGAGGATCACGTTCGCGGACTTGCCGCCGAGCTCCAGGCTGACGCGCTTCACACTGCCCGCGGCCACCTCGCTCACGCGTCGTCCCGCGCGGGTGGAGCCGGTGAACGAGACCATGTCGACCTCGGGATGTCCGGCGATCGCCTCGCCGACATCCTGCCCGTAGCCGGTGACGAGGTTGAAGACCCCCGCGGGGAGATCGAGCTCGTCGATGATCTCCGCGAGGATGAACGCGTTCAACGGCGTGATCTCGCTCGGCTTCGCGACGACGGTACAACCGGCGGCCAGCGCGGGCGCGACCTTGATGCCGAGCTGGTTCAGGGGAAAGTTCCAGGGAGTGATCGATCCGACCACGCCGATCGGCTCGCGCACCACCAGCGAGTTGCCGATCTGCTCCTCCCAGACCACCTCGTTGGCGACCTGGGCCATCGCGGCGAACTCCATCGTCGGCAGGCCGGCCTGGATCTGCTGGGACTGCCCGAAGGGCATCCCCACCTCGGCGGAGATGATCCGGGCGATCTCCTCCGCCCGGCCCGCGAGCGCGGCCGAGATCGCCGAACAGGCGTCGAGCCGCTGCTCGAGCGGCACCTGCGACCAGACGTCGAAGCCGGCGCGGGCGGCCTTGGCGGCGCGGTCCACGTCCTCGGAGGTGCCCTCGGGCACGCGGCCGATGACCTCCTCGGTCGTCGAGTCGAGCACCTCGATGGTCCCCGACCCCGCGGGGTCAACCCACTCTCCCCCGATGTAGAGCTTGTCGCGGACGATCGGCTCGGTGGGATGGCCGACTTCGGGTGCTGCGGGAGCCTCAGTTGCCAACGGGGACCTCCTTGGATTCGCCGGCGCCGTTCGTCGTCGCCGCAGCTGTCGTTGTAGCAGCGCCGGCGTCCTCGGCGATCGCCTCCGCCGTGCGGTGGGCCAGCGCCATGATCGAGACCATCGGGTTGGTCCCCGACGACGTCGGGAAGGCGCTGCCGTCGCCGATCCAGACGCCGGGCGTGTCGTGCACCTCGCCGATGGTGTCGGCCACGGACGTCTGCGGGTCCTCGCCCATCCGGCAGGTGCCCATCTGGTGCGCGCTGAACAGCCGGTGGCCGCCGGCGCGGAAGGGAATCCGGTTCGACCTGCTGATGAAGGATTCGAGGTCCTCGCCGCGGCGCCAGGTGGGCGCGCCCGCCGCCAGCGGCTGGATCTGGTGCGCCCCCGCGGCCTCGTGGATCCGGATCTGGGCCTCGACGCCCTTGCGCAGGTTGAAGAGGTCGTGCTCGTCGGCCACCGGGTAGGAGGCGACGGACTCGCCGTCCGCGTCGACGTCGACCCGGCCGTGGCCGCGGTCTCGCGTCAGCCCGATCAGCGTGGCCGTGTACCTGAAGTCCTGCATCCGTTGCTTGTGGTCGGCGCCCGAGACCCAGGGGGTGGCCGACCCGATCAGGCCCGGTGCGTACTGCGGCGGTCTCGACCAGCACGCCGAATCCCTCGCCGGTGTTCGCGAACTCGTCGCAGAGGCCCGCCTGCGGCGCCCCCCACCATGCCTTCTGATCGGTGCCGTAGAGGGCGCCGATGACTGAAGATGGATGCAGCCGCAGGTAGTCGCCGACCGCCGGCCCGCCGATGTCCGACCGCCTCAGCAGCGCGGGCGACTCGAGCGCGCCGCAGGCCACCACGACCCGCGGCGCGCGGACTTTGACCTCCGCGGTGCGGCCGTCGGGATGGATCCACGCCCCCTCCACCCCGGCCGCCCTGCCGCCCTCCACGAGGATCCGCTGCACGCGCGTGTGGGTGAGGAAGCGGGCGCCGGCCTCCTGCGCGTCCGCTAGCCAGGTGCGGTCGGCGCTCTGCTTGCTGCCGGACTGGTCGCCGAAGCCGAGGTAACCGGCCGTCTCGGGCGTGTACTTGGCCCGGTCTGTGTTGCGGACGATCGTCTCCAGGCTCCAGCCGAGCTCCTCGGCGCCCTCGCCTTCATCCGCTGCTGGGGCCCGTTGAGGTCGCTGCAGTCGGCGTTGGCCCCGATCCGGCCGAGCACCGCGTCGAGGTGGCGGTCGAAGTCCTCGCCGTCCACTCCGTCGAGGCCGTGGGATGCCCATTCCTCGCGGACCCACGGCCGTGTCCGCAGGCAGTTGGTCCAGTTGATCGTCGTGCCGCCGCCGAGCGTGGTCCCGGCGACCAGGCTGACGTTGCCCTCGGCGGTCGGGTTGGGCCCGCCGCGCCAGAACATCTGCTGGTAGGCCGGCAGCTCGAGCTGGTTGAAGTCGGCCTCGTTGAAATAGCCCCCGGCCTCGAGGACGACCACGTCCATCCCCTGGCCGGCGAGCACCGGCCGCGATCACCGAGCCACCCGAGCCGGAGCCGACGATCACGACGTCGGCCTCGAGCTCCTCCGTTCCGCCCGACGGCTCGTGGACCTTGAGCGGCTTCTCCACCTGCGGAGGCGGGGAGGTCGGTCCCGGGTAGCCGAAGGTCTTCCAGTTGGGGTTCTGCCCGGTCTCGGGGTCCGGGGCTCCGTAATGGAGGAAGAGGGTCATCCCGATCAGAGCCGCCACTCCACCCGCCGCCTCCGGGCTCGAGAGTGAGACGTTGCGCATGATCTGCTCGCGCGACTCCTGAGTCGCCCGCGTGATCCCCATGCCCCCGAAGGCCTGGAGCAGCTGGACGATGCCGCCGCGCAGCACCGGGTCAGGGATGTCCTCGATCAGCTGGGTCGCCGCGGCGTCGATGCCGATGTCGCTGGCCTTGCGCGCCCAGAGGCCGTCCGGGTCGCGGTCCTTCTCGATCGAGGGAACGACCGTGTCGCAGACCGCCGTCAGGATCCTGCGCTCGGCCTCACCAAGTGCCGCAACCGTCTCCTCAGCCACGGCAGGGACTCTACCGCCGCGCTCCAGTTACGTGAGCACGAAGTAGTCGCGGTGCACCGCCTCCTCGGAGGCGTGCGGGATCAGCTCGCGCACCTTGTCCGTGCGCATGCCCTTGATCCGGCGCAGCTCCTCCGCCGAGTAGTTGACGATGCCCTTGCCGATCGCCTTGCCGTCCGGCCGCGACCTCGACCGCGTCGCCGGCCTCGAACTCGCCCTCGACCTCGGTGATGCCGACCGGGAGCAGGCTGCTGCCCCTCTCGCGCAGCACGCGCGCGGCGCCCTCGTCGACCCGGAGCGTGCCGTGGCTGGGCTTGGCGTAGCGGAGCCAGAGCTTGAAGCTGGAGGCGCGCTCGCGATGGGGGTGGAAGCGGGTGCCGACCTCCTCGCCGGACGCGGCGGCCTTCAGCGTCCCCTCGGAGGTCCCGTCGCAGATCACGGCGGGGATCCCGGCTGCGTTCGCCATCTCAGCCGCCGACGTCTTGCTTCGCATTCCCCCGAGCCCGAGGGGCGAGGTGTGCTCGCCGATCTCGTACTCGGCCAGCTCGGCCTCCTGACGGACCTCGGTGACGAGCTCCGCGGAGTCGTCCTGCCGCGGGTCGCTCGTGTAGAGGCCGGCCTGGTCGGTGAGCAGCACCAGCAGCCGGGCCTCGAGCATGATCGCCACCTGCGCCGCGAGGAAGTCGTTGTCCCCGAAGGTGATCTCGTCGGTGGCCGTGGTGTCGTTCTCGTTCACCACGGGCACCACGCGCCAGTCGAGCAGCCGCCGCAGCGTCTGCCGCGCGTTCAGGTAGTGGGTCCGCATCTGCAGGTCCGAGGCGGTCAGCAGGACCTGGGCCGCGCGGACCGAGTGGCCCGCGAGCCGCTCCTCGTAGGCGCGGAACAGGCTGCCCTGGCCGACCGCGCTCGCCGCCTGCAGCTCGTCGATGGCGTTCGGGCGCGCGCCGAGCTCGAGCACGCGCATGCCGCGGGCGATCGCGCCCGAGGTGACGAGGACGACGTTCTCGCCGCCGTCGTGGAGCTCGCCGACCTGCGCGGTGACGGTGTCGAGCACGTCCGCGCGCAGCTCGCGGTCCTCGCCGGCGACGATCGAGGAGCCCAGTTTCGCGACCACGGTCATGCGCGCCAGTCTAGGCGCGAGGGGCTAGCCCTTGAGACGCTTGATGCGCTTGACCTTCTCGCAGCCGCGCGTCCTGTCGCCCGGCCCGATCTTCGCCCGGTCCGCCCCCGGGCCGCAGTTGACCCGGTCGTCGTCGCCGTCCACGGCGCGCAGGAAGTCGCCGCCATTGCCGCCGGTGATCCTGTCCGGGCCGCGGCCGCCGCTGACGACGTCATTCCCCTCGCCGCCGGCGACGCGATCGCGTCCGTCGCCGCCGCGCACGAGGTCGTCGCCGCCCTGGCCGTCCAGAGCGTCGGTCCCGGGGCCGCCGAACACGCAGTCCGGCCCGTCGCCGCCGCTGATCGTGTCGCCGCCCCGCTTGCCGAGCAGCAGGTCGCCCGCGCGGGTGCCGACCAGCGAGTCGCGGCCGGGAGTGCCCACGCGCGGGGTCGCGCAGCTTCCGCCCTCGGGAGCCGGCTGGCTCGATCCTGGCAGCGGGCAGCCGAAGTTGTCGATGGTGCCGGGCTCGTTCGGGCAGCCATCCGCGTTGTTGGGAACGCCGTCGCCGTCGCCGTCAACCGGGTTCGGCGGGCGCGGGCACCCGTTGTTGTCGGGCGGCCCCGGAACCGAGGGGCACTGGTCGGCGTCGTCGAGCACGCCGTCGCCGTCGGTGTCGACGATGGGCGGCAGCGGGCAGCCGTCGTTTGCGGCCGGCCCCATCTCGTTCGGGCATTCGTCGTCAGCGTCGGCGACGCCGTCACCGTCGAGATCCGGGAACCCGTCACAGGCATCGCCGATCCCGTCGCTGTCGCCGTCCTCCTGGCCCGGGTTCGGGTCGTTGACGCAGTTGTCCTGGCCGTCGAGGTCACCGTCACCGTCGGCGTCGGCCGGCGCAGTGCCCAGGGTGAGCTCGATCGACTCTGGTTCGTGTTGCCGTGGGCATCGAGCACGTCGCCGGTCTCGACGACCGCGCACCTCGTTCTGGCGCAGCTCGCGGGAGGTCACCCAGCGGCCGCCCTGGCGCGGTCGCCGGGACGGTCTCGAAGGTGCCGTTGCCGAGCCGGATCCGGACGGCTGGCCGATATCGGCGTCGCCGAAGTCCAGCCAGGGCCGCCAGGTGCAGGTGAAGCAGAACCACTCGACGTCGCGGATCGCCCGCCTGCGTCTTGCAGCTAGCTGGTAGCGGATGAACCGGGCCGGATCGGCGTGGGTGTCCGGATAGTCCACGGGCCCGATCTGGTCCTGCGGGCAGCCGGTGGCGTTGCGCGTGGATGGTCGGCCCGATCTGGAAGCTCATCGTCGAGTCGCCCTCGAGCTTGAAGTCCTGGACCAGGATCCCGTCCCAGGGCCGGACCTCGAAGTCCTCGGAGGTGACCTCGTAGTCGGTGACCTGGCCCCCCTCGCGGCGCTGCCCCTCCACCATGAAGCGATAGGTCCCGGCCGGGGTCGCCGCGGCCCGGTCGCCCGTGTTGATGGGCTGGTCCTCATCCCCGGCGACCATCGCCTCGAAGCGGGCGGTCCAATGCCACTGCTGGTCCCCCTGCGTGTACGCCGGGGCATCCTGGGTGCGCGGGAACTTGAGGGTGACCGGGAGCTCGCCGGTCTGGTCCGCGTAGGGCTCCCAGTCATCCGGACCAGGGCCCGTCTTGCGCTCGACCGTGACCGACGGGTTGTCGGTGAAGTTGGATCCTCCGTTCCAGCGGAAGAACGCCGCGTCGAAGCGCTCGATGTCCTGCGGCTGCTCGAGCGCCTGCTCCGTGCCGCCGTCGTCGGGCAGGCCCGCCTCGTAGGCGTCCAGAACGCCACCCCCGACGGTCCCGAGCGCCGTCGCCCGCTGGTTGTTGACGGCGAGGTCGGCCAGCACCTTCGGCTGGAGCTGGTCCTCCTGCACCTGGTCGAGGGGCCGGACGTAGGCCGGGTTGTTGAACTGCCGGCCCAGCGTCACCAGCCGCGAAGCCATGTAGTCGCTCGAGTGCGGCCCCCACCCGGTCAGCGCCTTTCGGTAGTGATCGCCGCGCTGGTACTCGCGGTAGGACGCGATGTAGCCGTTGTAGTCGTTCGCCATCGAGATCGGGACCGTCATCTCGTAGCCGAGGCTCGCGGAGGCGGAGAGGGCCTCGGTGCAGGCGCCGGCCAGGTCGTCGTTCCCGGGGGTCGCCGGGGTGGCGCCGCAGCGGTCGTCGTGCGTGTAGTTGCCCTTGATCTGGCTCGGCGTCGGGTCCTCGGACTCAGCCTGCCCGGCGTTGGCCGCGTCGTTCCAGCCGTTGGCGGGGTTGTTGACCTGGGCGCGCATCCGCAGGTACTCGTGGTGGGTCACCGGCGGCTCGCTGTTGGGGCAGCTCCAGGTGCCCGTGCCGGTGTCGGGCCCGATGCCGTCGTCGTCGGGCGGATAGGTGCCGTCGTTGTTGGGCGTGCACTGTGCACCCCAGTCGTAGCCGAGGTTGCCGGGCGCGGTCTCGTTGCCGACGATCTTGTCGGTGCGCAGCTCGATGTTGCGGCTCTGGTCCCACCACTGCTCGCACGAGCAGATCGGCAGGAGCAGCGGGCCGATCCGGATCGCCTGGAGGTGGACGTCGATGTCCTCCTGGAGGCCCGTGTAGGACGGCGCCGAGTAGTTCGTCGGAACGCCGACGCCGGCATCGCGAAGCTGGTCGAGGCCCACACCCGGATCGAAGGGGCCGATCTGATCGGTGACCGGCTCGGGCACCGGGATCTGATCGAGCGCGTCCTGGGCACCGAAGGGAAGCTCCGTGCAGTTGGGCAGTCCGGCGATCGGGATGCCGGGGCTCGAGTCCACACGGCAGTTGGAAACCCCCGGGTAGGGGTGTGAGAACGGCCCGGGGTACCAGCGGTCGGCCGTCTGGACCTGGGGCGCAGCCCCGAAGGCCGAGTAGGGCAGGAACTTGTCGTCACCCGCAGGGGCGCCGTCGCCGATCTTCTGCCAGGCACTCCTGGCGGCATCGGCCATCCGGCGGGCCCCCAGCTCCGCCTGGGCGTAGTTGCGGTCCGAGTACTCGTGGCGCTCGTGGATCGAGTGCCAGACCGAGCGCTCCGGCTCGGAGGTCCCGACAGCCCCCTGCGTGTAGACCGTGACCGCCCCGGTCTCGCGCTCGAGCATGCGCTGCAGAGGGGCGACGTAGTCGGCACTGATCAGGTCGTTGCCGTCGAGGAACTCGGGGTGCAGGCTGAAGTTGACGAGGTTCGCCAGCGGCGTGCCGTCGGTCTTGTCGAAACGGATCACGGTCAGGTCGTGGTCGGTGTCCCCATGCGGATAGCCGGCAGGGCTGCCGTCATCCGCGCGGTCCGGGCCGAACGAGTGGCGGTGGGTCTTGTCGAAGTAGGTCGAACGGGCCCCGACCCTCGCCTCCGTCAGGGCCTGGCTCTGTTCGTCGTCGTCCTGACTCGGCCCGTTCACGGCCTCCTCGACGGCGGTCGCCATCTGCTGTGCCAGGTACTCGAAGAAGCGAACGTCGAACACGTCCTGGAACGCCCACACGCCCCACGAGGTCGACGAGTACATCGGTGAGGAGTGATCGTGGGTGGCCGCCATGGTCAGGTTGGCGGGCCCGATTCCGCACTCGGGACAATCCTCCTGCACGATCTGCCCGGCGCGGCGGTAGACCAGGTCCTGGGGGATGTACTGGTCGTTCTTCAGCAGCGCCGTCGCGCGTCCCGTCGGGGCCCTCGATCACGATCGCGCGAACCGAGAGGCGCGACTGGATCCCGTACGAGGGGTAGCGGCGGGTTGAGTGACCCGTCGGGTCGAAGGTCTCCGCCTCGTGGGAGACGAAGTCGTCGACGTTGCCGCTCGGGTCGTTGGGCGACGGCTGTGGGCTCTCCGGCGAGCCCGCGTACTGGCCTGCCGACGCGCCGACGTGCCAGGAGGCGTCCTCGACCCCCACGCCGACCCGCAGCTCGCCGCTCTGCGCAGGGGCAGCCGGCGCGCTCAGCGCGATGCCTAGGGCCACGATGAGCCCCGCGGCGACGCCTCCTCCCAGAAGCCGGTGCACCCCGTGAAAGCTAAAGGCGCGAATCCGGCGATGCGCCGATTCGGCGGTGCTAGAAGCGAGCGTGCCGCGGTCTGGCGGCCTGGCGAACCGCGAACCCGACGCCGGTGACGAGCATCGCGACCCCGACGAGCATCAGCAGGTCGATGCCCGTGAACGGAAGTCGGCCGACAGTGTCATCCGAGCCGCCGCTCGGTGCGGGAGTCGCCGCGACGGCGGGCGCGGTGGCGCCCTTGTCATCTCCGCTCGGCTTCTTTCCAGCCGGGATCGGCGCCTGCTGGATGACCTCGGTGGGCGACTGGTTCACAACGGGGTCCTCGAGCGTGACCTGGATCTCGGAGGCCTGTCCCAGCGCAGCCGCGGGGAGCGCGACAAAAGCCACGACCATGACCGCCACCGCAGGCGTGATCAGCCTTCTGAATTGCGAGGGCATGCCTAACTATTCGGCAAGCTCGCCCCTGTTGTTGAGTCGGAAACGCCCAATTAAGGCGTGAGCTCGAGCTCGGTCTCCCCGATCACCACATCGTCGCCCGGCTCGAATCCGGCGCGCTGCAGCTCGGCGATTACCCCGATCTCACGCAGCCTTTGCTCGAGGTAATCCAGTGCTTCGGGATTGCTGAGGTCGTGCCTGGCGAACAGCAACTCGATCCCGCGTCCGCTGACCCGCCAGCGCCCCTTCCCTTCCTGCTCTACCTCGAACCCCTCGTCCGCCCCGGGCTTGTACACGCGATGCTCCGCCTCGAATTGGGCCGGGGCGGGCGCGGCGGGAGGGCCGGCGATGGGGCTGGGCGGGGGGCGGCCATCGACGGTTCTCCCGCCGCGACCGCCCTCGCTCACTTCAGGCAGCGCCGCGACTACCGAACGGCGGAGATCATCGAGGCCGGTGCTGGTGGCCGAAGAGATCGCAAGGACGTCGCGGGCGGCATCACCGAGGCGTTGCCTCCACTCGGCGACGAGCTCGGCGACCCGCTCCTCGGGGACGAGGTCAGCCTTGGAGAGGGCAACGATCTCCGGGAGTTGGTCCAGGCCCGCGCCGTAGTCGGCGAGCTCCCGGCGGACCGCCTCGTAGTTGGATTCCGGATCCCCCTCGGCCGGCTCGATCTCCACCAGATGGACGAGGAGGCGGCAGCGCTCGACGTGCGCGAGGAACTCGTGTCCGAGGCCCGCCCCGCCCGCGGCGCCCTCGATCAGACCCGGGATGTCAGCCAGGACGATCTGGCGGTCGTCCACCTCGATCGTGCCGAGAGCCGGCTCGAGCGTCGTGAACGGATAGTCCGCGACCTTCGGCGCGGCGCGGGTCAGGGTCGCCAGCAGGCTCGACTTGCCCGCGTTCGGCAGCCCGACCAGGCCGGTGTCCGCCAGCAGCTTCAGCCGCAGCTCGATCCAGCCGGACTCGCCCTCGAGTCCCTGCTCTGCGAATCGCGGGGCCTGCCGGGTCGAGGTCGCGAAGCGCTTGTTGCCGTGGCCGCCGGCGCCTCCGCGCGCGACCACAACCCGCTGCCCATCCTCGAGCAGTTCCGTCACCGACCCGTCCAGCCCGTGCACCACGGTGCCGGGGGGAACGATCACCACCCTGTCCTCCCCGCTCTCCCCCTGCTTCCGAGCGCCCTGCCCGTGCGCCCCGCGGCCGGCGCGGAAGTGCTTGCTGCGGCCGAGGGAGCTCAGGTCGCGGCGGCCCTCGTCGCAGACGAGCAGGACCTCTCCACCGCGCCCACCGTCGCCGCCGTCGGGTCCGCCCCGGGGGACGTGCGCCTCGCGCCTGAAGGAGACCACGCCGTTGCCGCCACGGCCTCCCTCTGACGTAGATCTTCGCCTTGTCGTAAAGCACGCGCCCGACGTTAGCCGGGTCCCTACCGCTTCTTCTTTTTCTTCTTCTTCTTTTTCTTCTTCTTCTTCGCCGGCGGGCTCGGCTGCGGGCTCGGCTGTGCGGGAGTCGAGGCGGGGGCGTCGATCGCCACGTGGTACTGGGCCGGCGTCAAGTCCGCCAGGCCGAAGCCGTCGCGCGCGCGCACCGCGAACGTGTGCTGGCCCGGTGCGAGGTTCGGGTAGGACTGCGACGAGCTGGACTGGCAGGCCGAGAAGGGAGCGGCGTCGAGACTGCACTCGAAGCTCAGCGGAGGCTTTCCGTCGTCGTTCGCGGTGAATTCGAACGTGGCGGTGCGGGCCGCCTGGTTGACCTGCGCAGAGAGAATCTCGGTCTGGGGTGCGGCGTTGGCGACGAATCGAGACCGCAGCGTGAACGTGCCCTCGGTTGCACCGCCGGCACGGCCGTCGACGGCGATGCGGACGACCTGTCCCGCGGCTACGAAGAGCTGCGCCGTCTTGCCCGGCAGCGGATCGCCGGTCTGGGTGGTGCAGCCCTCTCGCTCGGCGGGGAGCGCTGACAGGGTCGACACGCTCTGCCCTTGGTAGATGCCGAGCAGTCCGTCGAAGCCGCAGAGCTCCAGCTCCAGCGAACCGTCGGTCGGGGCCGTCCACGTGTACCAGACGCTGTAACCGAGGGCACCGGTGCCGTGGGACGGCTCCCCAGCCTCGCTGTTCCCGTTGTCGTTGCTTCCGGTCCTCGTGCCGGTTGCGGGCAGGACCTCCGCAGCGCCGAACGCATCGTTCGCGGGAGGGTCACCCTGCGTGAACAGGAATCTGGTCGCCCCGCGGGACGGCTCGGCGGTGCCGACGTCGCGGCGTCCGTCCACCGCGATCCGGTAGGTCATGCCCGCCTGAGCACGGAAGGTCCGGACCACGCCCTTGAACCCACCTTCGCAAGCCGAGGTGGTCGCATCAACCGCCTGGAGGCCGCCGAGGGTGGAGCCGGTGTAGATGCCCAGCACCCCGTCGAAGGGATCGCCGCAAAGCGCGAACGTGGCCTTCGCGGACTTCGATGGGGTCCAGCTGTACCAGATGGATGCGCCCCCCGGGTCGCCGCCGTGGTTCGGCTCGCCAGCCTCCTTCGTGGCGAGGGTGTTCGAGCCGCTGATGTCACCGCCGGACGCGGGCAGCACCTGAGGGGTGGCGAAGTCGTCAATCGGATTTGGCTCGAACCCCAGGCCGAGGGTGAAGGCCCCGAGGCTGAAATCACCGGGCCCGACGCGGGTCCCGTCGACCTGGATCCAGTAGGTGGTCCCGGCAACGGCGGAGAGGGCGAGCTGGCTGCCAAGCGTGTTGGGGCTGCCGGGGCAGGAGTCGTCATCCCCGCCGACCTGGTCGAACTCGCTGTTGGCCACGTCTTCGACGTAGACGGCGAGCTGCGTGTCGAAGTCACTCGTGCAGGTGTGCAGAGTCAGCCGACCCTTCGACGGAGCCGTCCAGCGGTACCAGAGCGTCGAGCCGGCGCTGTCGCTGAACGGCTCGAGCTCTCCCGCCTCCGAGGTGGCGTTCGTGTTGTCGCCGGTCGCGAAGTCCGTGGCGCCCTCGAGCAGTTCGGCGTCGACGCGGTAGTCGTTCGCTAGCGGCGACTGCCAGAGGACGATGCTGACGTCTCCCCCGGGGACGCCGTCAACCGCGAACCAGTAGGTCTGGCCGCTGACGGCGCGGAAGTTGACGGCTCCGCCGTTGCCCGATCCGCAGGAAGCGTCGTCCGAGGCGACACCCTGGATATCGGTCACCGCGGGCGACGAAGAGGTACTGGAGTACACGGCCAGGGCGCCGGGGAAGCTTGAGTCGCAGGTATGGAGGAGGAGCCGGCCCGTCCGCGGCGCCGTCCAGCGGTACCAGACGGATGACTGAGCCTGCATGCCGGCATGGATCGGCTCGCCCGGCTCAGCGCTCGCGCCGACGTTGTTGCCCGTCTCGGTGTCCTCGTCCCCGGTCAGTGCGATGGCGTCGGCGATGTCGTCGTTCGCGACCGGCTTCGCGACCGTGATCCGGAAGGTCCCCTGAGCGGCCTCCCCCAGTGTCCGCTTGCCGTCGACCGCGATCGAGTAGGTGGTCCCGGCGACGGCCGGGAAGCTCACCCGGCTGCCGCCGCCGGCGGTGCCGCAACCGTCATCGGCGGACGCGACCGGGGTCAGCGACCCGTACGCCGTGCCGTCGTAGACGGCGAGCGTCGAGTCGAAGTTCGCGTTGCAGGTCGCAAACCGGTAGGTGCCGGCCTCCGGGGCGGTCCAGCGATACCAGACCGACGAACCTCCCTGGTCGCCGGCGTGGTCGGGCTCCCCCGCCTCCTTGCTGCCGAGTTCGTTCCGCCCATCCGCGGTGGCGGCGGTGCCGGTGAGCGTCACCGCGTCAGCGAGCCGGTCGTTCGTGGGCGGGCCCTGGAGGTTCAGTGCGAACCCGCCGCGGGAAGGTCCGCCGCCGGAGTCGAATCCGTCCACCGCCACGTAGTAGGTGGTGCCGGCGACGGCGGTCATGTTCAGCCGGAAGCCCTGGTCGTTGCTGTTGTCCCCCGCCGGACACGAGTCGTCATCGCTGGCGACCGCCTGCAGGTCGTCCACGGCGGCCGGTGTGCCGTTCGCCGTATAGACCCCCACCATGCCGTTCTGGAGCGAGGTCGACCCGGTCGAGTTGCAGTTGTCCAGCCGGTAGGCACCCGACCTCGTCGGGGTGAACTTCCACCACAGCGACGCCCCGCCCGCGTTGCCCGTGTGATCCGGCTCGCCGCTCTCCTTAGTGGCGAAGACGTTGTCGCCGTTGTCCCCGGCGAAGACGGCGCCGTTGAACTCCTGAAGCGCCAGCGTCGTCGCGGTCGCGAAGTCGTCGTTCTCCGGCAGCTCCTGCTCGAACGTCGTGAAGCCGACGCTCGTCAGCGACGGGTCCTTCTGGTCGATCGCGACGTAGTACGTCGTGCCGGCCTCGCCGCGGAACTTCAGCCCGGCGCAGAGCCAGCCGGGCTCCCTGTCGTCGTTGGCCGCGACCTGCTCGAGATTGGTGAAGGGCGGCACCGGCCCGGAAGCCGTGTACACGGCGAGCACGGTGTCGTGGAGGGGGTCGGAGCAGTCCGTACCGGCCGTAGCGTTGATCAGGATCCCGGCGTCGTGATCCGGCGTGATCCGGTACCAGAGCGAGCGGCCACCGGGGTGCCCGGCGTGGTTCGGCTCGCCTGTCTCCTTCCCGGCGAGCTCGGTCTGGCCGCCGGCCGGCTCCCCGAGCATGACCTCCTCCGCCCCGGCGAAGTCGTCGTTCGCGGGACCGCCGACGAGGGTGAGCTCGAAGCCAACTTCGGCCGGTGCGCCGGCCTGATGGACCCCGTCGACGGCGAAACGGTACGTCGTGCCGGCGACGGCGTCGAAGACCAGCCGGTTCGCGGTGCTCGTGCAGCCGCTGCACGCCGAAACGGGCTCCAGCGAGCCCGGCGCATTGCCGGTATAGGCCTTGAGGAGGGCATGGCTCGCGGGCTGCACGCCGATGCTGGAACGTCGGGAGCTGGGCGCCGTCCACGAGTACCAGACGGACGCACCGCCGGCCGCGCCGTTGTGGTCCGGCTCGCCGGCCTCCTGGGTCGCGAACCGGTTGGCGCCCTGGAGGAACGCCGAGGTCCCCGTCAGCACCTGGGCGGCAGCGAAGTCGTCGTTGGCGACGAGTTGGAGCTCAAAGCCGAGGTTGGACCCGTCGGCGGAGTCCACCGCGATCCGGTAGGTCTCCCCCGCTTCGGCCTGGAAGGCGACGCGGGCGCCGAGATCGTTACTCGACTCGCCACCCGCACAGGAGTCGTCGTCGCCGGCCACCTCAACCAGCGTCGCCTGCGTTGCGCCCGTATAGACGCCGAGCACGGGGTCTCCGTCGCCGCCGCACACGTCTATGGAGACGCGGCCGCTCGCCGGAGCCTGCCACGAGTACCAAACCGAGGCCCCTCCCGGCTGACCCGCGTGATCCGGTTCGCCGGGTTCCTCGGTGGCATCGCTGTTGCCGGCGAAGACGTGGGCAAAGCTGCCGCTGAGCGCCTCCGCCGCCGAGAGCTCGTCGTTCGCCGGGGCCGGCTGCAGCTGGAGGTTGAAGGTGAAGCTTCCCTCGGCCCCGCCCTTCCCGTCCACCGCGATCAGATAGGTCTCACCGACCCGGACCTTCCACTCGATCTGGCTTCCGAGCGGGTTGCGACCACCGCCCGGGCGGCATCCCCCGTCGTCGAGGCTCGCGCGCTCGGTCAGCGTCCCGCCCGACTCGCTGTAGGCGGCAAGCAGCGTGTCGAATCCAGAGAAGCAGGTATCGACGAAGGCGCGCCCGCTGATAGGCGCGGTCCACGCGTACCAGACCGAGGAGCCGCCGGCGTTGCCCGCGTGATCGGGCTCCCCCGTTTCCTCGGTCGCCCTGATGTTGTTGGCGGCGAAGTTGTGGAACTCGTCCCCGATGGCCTGCGCCGCGGAGCGGTCGTCGTTGGCAGGCGGCGAGAGGTGGGTGATGTAGAACCCAAATCCCCCCGTGAATTCGCTGCTGTCCACGGCGATCAGGTAGTCGGTTCCGGCCACCACGTCGAAGGTCTCGTCACTCATGTCCGCGACCTCCGTCAGGCCTCCGAGCGCGTCCTCGGCATACACCGCGAAGCGGTGAACGCCGGCGGTGATCGAGACGCTCGCCTGTCCACCGAGCGTGGGCTCCCAGCGGTACCAGACCGAAGCCTCAGCGGGTTGCCCCCCGTGGGCCGGCTCTCCGGTCTCGGCCGTGGCCTCTGTGTTGGTGCCGTTGACCAGGACGCCGGCCGAGACGAGCTCTGCGCTCGGCCGGTTGTCGTTCGCGGGCGGGTCGGCGAGCGCGGCGGGCGCGCTCAGTCCCGCCCAGCTGAGGGTGAGCGCGAACGAGATGACAGTCAGATGTCGATGAACACCTTGGACCACGTAAGACCTCCCGTCCTGACGCGGCCCCTGCCGCCTCAACCCCTAACGGACTGCGTGATCGTAGGCCGACGGCCGCCCACGCACATCCGTAGTTTTCCTCAGTCTTGAATGCGCCCCGGAGGCCCTTCACGGCGGGTTCGGATGCGGGAAACACACGCGGCGGGGGACACTTGCCCCCCGCCGCATTGCGTTCGACGGATCTAGCCGCAGTCCGCGGCGGTGTTGGCGCTCTGGTCCGTCGCGGTCGAATCCTGGTTGGCCAGGTTGCCGCAGTGGGGCCCGCTCTGATCGATCCGTGCGTAGCCGTTGGCCGGCTCCGGGTTGTTGTTATCCCCGTCGATGGCCGCGTAGCCGCCCTGATCCGTGGTCGCGATCACGCGACCGTCGATCGGCAGCGCCGAGCCATCGTCGGCACAGGCCTCGGCGCCGTTGGCGCCGGCGTAGAGGTGGAAGACACCCCCCACGTCCTGCGACCCGGCCGCGCACGTCACCTGGTTCTCACCAGGATCGTCCGCGGCGTCACCGGCGGCGTCCTCGTCGACGGCTCCGTCGCCGTCGTCGTCGTCGTTCAGGTCGCCGTTGGCGTCGCCGGCGGGATCTTCGTCGATCGCCCCGTCGCAATCGTCGTCCGCGAGCTGGCACTCAGTCGAGCCGCTCGGACCGGCGGCGAACGCGGTGCCGCCGAAGGCGAACAGCAGGACGGAGAACACGGCCACGGCCAACACGGTCAGCCGCTGCATTCGGTACCTCCCTTGCGCTTGTGGCGCTCCCCCTCGTCTCGCGGCGTCCTACGGGTTGAGCCCCCCCTTGTCGGTCTCGTGCATCCGAGCCATGCGCCCGCGAGTTCTGGACACCCTACCCGCGAGGGAAGAACTCAAACTCACACGCCCGGCCAGGCGGCCGAGAAGGAAGCGCTACTCGCCTTTGGTGACCGAGACGGTGCGGCCGCGGCGGCCGGTGGAGAAGGTGACCACGCCCGGGCGCTTGGCGAAGATCGAGTGGTCCCGGCCGAGGCCGACGCCGTCGCCGGGGCGGAAGCGGGTGCCGCGCTGGCGGACGATGATCTCGCCGCCGCTCACCTTCTGGCCGTCGAAGATCTTGACCCCGAGGTACTTGGGGTTTGAGTCCCTTCCGTTGCGGCTGGATCCGAGTCCCTTCTTATGCGCCATCCTTCCTCTCCTTCGCTGCGGCGGGCGCTTTCGGCTCAGCATCTTGATGTCCGTGACCTCGAGCCTGGTCAGCTCGGAGCGGTGGCCCTGGCGCTTGCGGTAGCCCTTCTTGGCCTTGTACTTGAAGACGCGGATCTTCGGCCCGCGCTCGTGGCCGGCGACCTTCGCCTCGACCTTGACCTTCTCGAGGTCCTCGCCGAGGACCATCTCCTTGTCGCGGAAGGCAACCGGGCGCAGGTCGACCTTGGCGCCCTCGTCCGCGCTGAGGCGATCCACGAGCAGGGTCGTGCCCTTCTCGACGCGGTACTGCTTGCCACCTGTCTCCACGACTGCGTACATGTCTAGTCCTTCTTGGTTTCGGCAGATGCGCGCGTGCGTCGCCTTCCGCCCCTGCTTCCGCGACGCCTGCGCCCACCGGCGGCCGCCGATTCTAGCTTCTCGCCGTCAGGGCTCTCGCCGTTCTCCAGCAGGGCGGCCGTTGCGGCGGAGCGCCCCACGTCATCGATCCGCACCAGTCGCCGCTCGCCGACGAACTTGGCGCCGCCGGTGACGCTGACGATGTAGGAGTCGACGCGGGCGATCGCGTCGTCGGCGTTGTACATGTGCGGCTCCTCGATCGTGACGAGGACCTCCTCGCCGACGCGGAACGGCAGAGCCCGCTCCTCGATCTCCGCGTGCGTCCCGCTCTCGACCACGTCGAAGGTGTCGAGCGGCAGCGCGTCGCCTCCCTGGAAGTGGAAGTGCTTGCCGCTCTCCTCCTCCAGCTCGGCGAGCCCGGACTCGGGATGGAGCAGCTCGCGCGCGACCAGCGGATTGACCCGGACGAGGAACGCCTCGGGCTTCTTCTGCTCGGCGGCGACCTCCGAGAGCCGCCGCACGATCGTGATCGCGACCGTCTCCTCCGAGCTCACCACGCCCTCCCCATGGCAGGTCGGGCAGGGCTTGGTGAGGATCTCGCGGACGCCGTCGGTGACGTTCTGGCGGGTCATCTCGACCAGCCCCAGTGGCGAGACCTCGACCACGTAGGTCTTGGTCCGGTCCTGGTCCAGGGCGTTCCGCAGCGTCTTCAGGACCTGGTCGCGGTTCTTCGACCGCGCCATGTCGATGAAGTCGATGACGATGATCCCGCCGATGTCGCGCATGCGCAGCTGGCGGACCACCTCCTCGGCGGCCTCGACGTTGACCTTCGTGATCGTGTCCTCCAGCCGGCCCTTGCCGCGGCCGGTGAAGCTGCCGGTGTTGATGTCGATCACGGTCAGACGCCTCGGCGTAGTCGATCATGAGATAGCCGCCCGAGGGCAGGTCGACCCGCCTCGACAGGACCGAGTCGAACGCCTTCTGGACGTCCCACTTCTCGAGCAGCGAGGTCTTCTCCTTGTAGAGCTCGACGCTCGAAGCGAGCTCGGGCGCCGTGCGCTCGAGGAACTTCGTGACGCGATCGTGCTGCTTGTCGTCGTCGATGATCGCTGCCTCGAACTCCTCGACCAGCACGTCGCGGACGACGCGGATCGAGAGGTCCGCCTCCTGGAAGACCATCTGGCCCGCCGCGGACTTCCCGGCGCGCTGCTCGACGACCTCGTTGAGGCGGTGGAGGTAGGCGATCTCGCGCTTGAAGTCCTCCTTCTTCGCGCCCTGGGCCGCGGTGCGCACGATCACGCCACCGCCCCCGATGTCCGTGCCCTCGATCAGCTTGCGCAGGCGCTGGCGCTCGCCGTCCGGAAGGCGCTTGGAGACGCCGATGCCGCCGCCCTGCGGCATGTAGACGAGATAGCGGCCGGCGATGGAGAGCTGCATGGACAGCCGGGCTCCCTTCGTCTTCAGGGGGTCCTTGACGACCTGGACGATGATCTCCTGGCCGGGCTTCAGCAGCTCGGCGATGCTGACGGCCGCGGCCGCGGCCGCGCTTGGGGACCGCCTTGCCGTCCGGGGTGACGATCTCGTCGACGTGGAGGAAGCCGTTTCGCTCGAGGCCGATGTCGACGAAGGCGGCCTCCATTCCGGGCAGGACGTTGTCGACCTTGCCCTTGTAGATGTTGCCCACGATCGAGCGCTTGCCTCGGCGCTCGACGTAGAGCTCGGAGACCTTCCACTCATCGCCGGGCTGGGCCTTCTTGCGACGGCCCCCCTTCGCTGACCGGGAGGGTGCTCCCTTTCCCTCGAGTACGGAGACACGGGTCTCACCCCGGTCGACCGATACGAGAATTGTCTTCTTCATGTTGTTCCTTTCAGCGCGGAGCTGAGAGCACGCAGCCGGGCCGACGGGCCGCCGTTGGCGGCGCGGGTCGGGCTCGGGTTTGTATGTGCGTGCTCTCGGGCTCTCAGCGCGACAGTGCGGGTCGAGCCCTGCTGTCACGGGAGTTGAGCTGCGCCTGAACGTGGATGCTCTGAAGGAGCCCGATCGCGATGAAGGTGACGAGCACGGAGGAACCTCCGTAGCTCATCAGCGGCAGGGTGATCCCGGTCACCGGCATGATCCCCAGATTCATGCCGACGTTGACCAGGACCTGGAAGATCAGCATCGCTGCGATGCCGCCTGCGATCAGGGTCCCGTACAAGTTCTTGGAGAGCATCAGTAGAGCGCAAGATTCTCCAGATAAGCAGGGCGTAGAGGGATAGAACGAATGCTGCCCCGATGAATCCGAATCGCTCCCCGACCACGGCAAAGATGAAGTCGGTATGCCGCTCGGGGAGAAACCTGAGCTCAGTCTGGGTTGCCTGGTCGCCGCGTCCGGTCTTGCCACCGGCGCCGATGGCGATCCTGGCCTGATTTGTCTGGTAGCTCGAATCATCGGGATCGTCGCTCGGGTTGAGAAAGCTTGTGAGCCGTTCCTGCTGGTAGTCCTGCAGGACCGGAACGCCGGCCGCGGGTGCGACGACGAGCGCGAGAGCGGCAAGAACAGCCGCGGCTCCACCCATCAGCGCGAAGTGCGTCCAACGAACTCCGGCGACGAACAGTATGGACAGTGTAATGACCATCAGCACGAGGCCCGTGCCGAGGTCGGGTTGCAGGAAAACGAGCAGAGCGGGTGCCGCCCCCAGGCACAGCAGGAGAAACGTCTGCTTGAGGTCCTTGCCGCGGCGCGTCCGCTCGATCACGAACGCCGCCAGAGAGACGACGAGCAGGACCTTGGCCAGCTCCGAGGGCTGGAACCGGAAGTACGGAAGCTCGATCCAGCGGCGCGAGCCGCGGGCGGCGGCGCCGAAGAGCAGGACGAGCGTGATCGTGGCGAACATCGCCGAGTAGATGCCGACCCGGATCTCGCGGAAGCGCGAGTAGTCGATGCGCGCGACGGCGAACATCAGCGCGATCCCGATCAGGGCGTAGACCGACTGGCGCAGCACGAAATAGAGCGGGTCGCCCGGGATGTCGTCGCGCGTCGCGGCGGCGAGCGTGAAGATGCTGAAGGCCATCAGCCCGATGGCGGCGGCCAGCATCCAGCCGTCCAGCCAGGGCAGGTTGAGCCGCTCTCCGATCGAGGTGCGGCGGGGGTCGAGTCCCAGAGGACGCGTGGGTCGAGCCGCCTCGATGGTCTGAGGGTAGTTGGCCATCAGGTCACTCCGTGGTCCCCGGGCGCTCGGCGACGGCCACCGGGTCGGTGAAGCCGACCTGGAAGTACTTCTCGAGGATCCGGGCGGCCACCGGCGCCGCGGCGTCCACGCCGAATCCGCCCCGCTCGATCGTCACCGCGACCACGACCTCCGGCTTGTCCGCGGGCGCGAGGGCGATGTACCACGACTGATCGGGGTTGGGGGCGCGCTCGGCGGTTCCGGTCTTGCCGGCGACGGGCACGGGGAAGTTGCCGAAGACCTCGTAGGAGGTCCCTCCCTGCTCCATCGCGGCGCGGGTCAGGCCGGTCATGATCGTGTTGCGGGTCTCGTCGGAGATCTCCACCTGGCGCTTGGCCGTGGGGCGGATCTCCTGGAGAACCTCGCCGGTGACGCTCTCCACGGTGTCGGCGAGATGGGGCGTGACGATGGTGCCTCCGTTGCCGATCGCCGCGTAGGCGACCGCCATCTGCAGCGGGTTCGCCTGGAGGTCGCCCTGGCCGACCGAGAGGTTGATGCTGTCGCCGATCGTCCAGGGCCGGTCGCCGAGGTCCTCCCGGTAGAGGCGGTTGCGCCAGGCGGGCGTGGGCAGGAGCCCCTCGGTCTCGGCAGGGAGGTCGATCCCTGTGGTCTCGCCGATCCCGAGCTGGCGCGCCCAGTCCTGCAGGGCCCCGCCGCGCCCGGTGTCCACGTTCATGTCGATGCCGAGCTCGTAGAAGTAGACGTCCGAGGAGACCTTGAGCGCGTCGTCCATGTCTATCGGGCCGAAGACCGCCTCGCCGGCGTTTCGGAACTCGCGCGCATCGCCCTTCACCTGGACCAGTCCGTCGTCGACGACGGTCGTGCCGGGCTCGATCACGTTCTCCTCGAGAGCACCGGTCGCCGTGATCAACTTGAACACCGATCCGGTCGGGTACAGGCCCTGGATCGCGCGGTTCGCGAGCGGCGCGTCGGTCTCCTCGGAGGTGAGTGCCTTGTACTGACGCGGGGACAGGGGGCGGCTGAACACGTCGGGATCGAAGGTGGGCACCGACCCCATCGCGACGACCGAGCCGTCGTTCACGTTCATCGCGACGAATGCCCCGGGCAGGCCGAAGGACGAGACCACGCTTTCTGCGTAGGACTGGACGTCCGCGTCGAGTGTGAGCCGGATGCTGTCGCCGGCCTTGGCCGGCTTCGAGGCCAGCTGCCCGGTCGGGTTGCCGAGGGCGTCGACCTGGGTGCGGGCCTCCCCCGCCTTGCCACGCAGGAAGCGGTCGTACTCGTACTCGATCCCGGACTGGCCCACCGAGTCCCCCTGCTCGAGCCCCGAGTAGCGCGGCTGCTCGAGCTGCTCGGCTGTGACCTCGCCCACGTTGCCGAACAGGTGGGCGGCGATCGTTCCCTGCTGGTAATCCCGGGTGAAGACGCGATCGACGCTGACACCGGGCAGGTTCGACTGCCGCTCGCGCAGGTAGAAGGCCTTGCCCGCTCCGAGTCCCTTCTTGAGGATCACGGGGCTCGATGGCGCCTCCTTGCGGACCGCGACGATCTCGGCCTCGATCTCCGGCGGCGTCATGCCCGTCACGTCCTCGAGGGTCCGCATCACGAACGCGCGCCTCGGCCCCGGCTTCGGCAGGTCATCCGGCTCGACCTGGAGCGCCAGCACGGTCCGGTTTGCCACGAGGACCTTGCCGTCGCGGTCGAGGATGTCTCCGCGCGGAGCCTGGACGCGGATCTCGCGCACCCGGTTGTCGTTGGCCTGCTCGCGGAAGTCGTCGCCCGAGAGGACCTGCAGGTACCAGAGGCGGAGCGCGAGCACCGACAGCACCGCGATCGCGATCCCGGTCAGGATCGTCACCCGCAGCGCGAGCGACGGTGAGTTCCTGGGCAGCTGGGTGTCGGGTCCGTGGCGGAACATCTATGGCGTGCCGGTTTCGGCCGCCGGAGCGACGGGCCTCCGCCTGCTCGGCCGGTCGTCGATCACGGCGGGTCTCAACACCAGTCTGACGAGCCTGTACATCGGAACGGCAAGCAGTGCGCCGAAAAGCGTCTTAACGAACGCATCACGCAGGACCAGCGTGCTGACGTCGACCTCGATTCCGGTGCCGATCTGGATCGCCGCGATCGCCGCCGCGGCGAGCAGGGTCAGCGTCGCCCCGAGCAGGACGACCGCGCTGCGCTTGGGCTGGCCCACGGTCTCCCGGTAACGGCCCGCCACGTACCCGACCGCCATCAGCGGGGCGGCGAAGCCGCCCAGGGTCTGGAAGGCGAGGCAGTCGATCACCAGGCCGATCGAGAAGCCGCCGACCGCACCGGCAACGCAGCCGCCCAGGAGGCCCAGCGTCATCACGACCAGGGTCGCGCCGTCCGGGCTCGTCCCGAGCAGCTCGATCTTGGCGAAGAACGCCACCTGGAGCAGGGCGGTCACCAGGCCCAGGAGGGCCAGCCGGACACCGATGGACGGGGTCAGGATCACGTGCCGCCCCCGGTCAGGACCTGCACGAACTCCATGTCCCGCAGGTCCGCGAAGGCTCGGAGGTGAACCCGCTGGTAGGCCTGCTGCTCCTCCAGGCTCGACTCGGTCACCTCGCCGATCGGGATGCCGGGCGGGAAGATCGAGCCGAGGTCACCCGTCGAGAACCCGGCGGTCACGACCATCTGGCCGTCGGCGATCTCCTTGCCGCGCTGGACGAAGTTGAGCTGCAGGTCCCGCGGGTTGCCGATGTCGGGCTCGACCACCCCGGTCGCGCCGCTCGGGAGGACCCGGCCCGTGACCGAGCTGTTCTGGTCGGTGATCAGGGTGACCTGGGCGGTCCCGGAGGTGGTGGCGGTGATTCGGCCGGCCAGCCCATCCGCCGCGACGACGGGATCGTCAACCCGGATTCCCGAGCTCGATCCCTTGTCGATGGACACCGTCGAGTACCAGACGGTCGGGGAGCGTCCGATCACCCGGGCGGTGACCGGCTTCTGCCCGTCGGGGACCAGGCCTCCGCTGGTGAGCTCCGTGAGCCTGCCGAGCTCCTCGCTCTGCTGGGCTCCTGTCTGAGCCTGGGCGAGCTGGTCCCGCAGCTCGGTCACCTCGTCCTGGAGCTCGTCGTTCTCGCCGCGCGCCTCGAAGGTCTCGTCGAACCAATTGACCAGGTCCCTGACGGGCTTGAGCGCGCGATCGGCCCCCTCCTCGAGGGGGCCGAGGACGGCCGCCACGACGCGCTGCACGCTGTGAAGCGGCCCGTCGTTGCCCTCGCGGTAGTACAGGCTGAGCAGCGTCAGCGAGGCGGCGACGAGCAACAGGAGAACGGCCCGCCTGCGGCGGACTTGCTTCCGATACATAGGCGACGAAGGTAGCGGGTGCCTCTAACTGCGCTGAAACGAGGGCTCCAGCTCCAGTAAGAGGGGAATCGGCAGCCCGATCACGTTCGAGACGTCCCCGCTGACCTCCTCGACTAGGGCCGAGCCGAGCCCCTGGATCGCGTAGGAACCCGCCCGGCCGCGCCACTCCTCCGAGGCGAGATAGCCGTCCAGGAGCCCGGGCTCCAGGGTGCGGAAGCGCACCCTGGACACCGTCATCCCCTCCCGCGTCCGCGGCCGACCGTCCTCCAGCTCGGGCCCGAGCAGGGCCAGGGCTCCGAGGACCTCGTGCTCGCGCCCGGACAGCGACTCGAGGTGGGCCCGGGCCTCAGCCTCGTCCTTCGGCTGGCCGAGAGCGCGGCCGTCGAGCACGACCTCCGTGTCGCCGGCGATCACGAGCGTGCCGGGCTTCGCCGTCGCCGCCACCTGCGACGCCTTCCAGCGGGCGTTGTCGAGCACGAGCTCGCGGGGGTCGCCCTCGGTCTGCTCCTCGACCTGCGGCTTCGCCACCTCGAACTCGACGCCGAGCGCGGCCAGCAGCGCGTGGCGCTGGGGGGAGCGGGAGGCGAGGACGATCTTGGCCGGCGCCACGCGCCAACCCTAGGTCAGAGCTCGGGGAACCAGATCTTCGTCTCGCGCTCGGCCGACTCGGGGGAGTCGGACCCGTGCACGAGGTTGAAGGTGACCTCGGTGCCGAACTCGCCGCGGATCGAGCCCGCGTCGGCCTCCACCGGATCGGTGGCGCCGATCACCTGACGGGCGGCCTTGATGGCGTTCGGGCCCTCGAGGACCATCGCCACAAGCGGGCCGCCGGTGATGAAGGAGACCAGCTCGCCGAAGAACGGCTTCTCCTTGTGCTCGGCGTAGTGGGTGTTGGCGATCTCCTCGTCGGCAGCCATCAGCTTGAGTGCGACAAGGCTCAGCCCCTTGCGCTCGAAGCGTGCGATCACCTCGCCGGTGAGCCTCCGCTCGAAGGCGTCGGGCTTGACCAGGATCAGGGTGCGTTCGGTGCCGCTCACCGCGGCTCAGCTCGTGCGGCTCGAGCCGCTGCTCGGCCTCGGCGGGCGGTCGCCCACCGGGGCTCGCGGTGCCCGGCGCTTCGGCCGGTCGCTGCGGGTGCTGCCGTCCGATGGCCGTTCCGCCGCGGTGCGAGCGGTACGGCGGCGGCTGCGCTCGCGATCCGGGCCGGTGCGCTCGGCGCGCTGCTTGCGCACCTCGGTCTCGCAGAAAGGGCAGATGCCCCACTTCGGGTCAAGCGGCTTCCGGCACTTGCGGCAGGGGCCGCGCAGGCGGCGCTCGCAGTTCGGGCAGGCCAGGTAGTTGTTCGCGATCGGGTACTCGCAGTGGGGACACGACTGCTCGATCAGCTGGCGGAGCCGCAGCTCGGCGGCCCGCAGCTCGAGCTCGCGCTCCTGGCGGTCCTCGATGAACTCCGGCGGCCGCAGGATCGTGTAGATGACGGTCCCGACGAAGGGGAAGATGGAGGCGGCGGTCGCGCAGGCGATCAGCACCGGGTCCTCGATCCTGCGCCGCGCGTCCAGGTAGGTCCAGTAGATCAGCGCGACGTAGACGACGATCAGGAAGAGGACCAGCAGGTTGAAGACCAGGCTGAGTGGCCCGCTGTCTATGCCAAAGAGTGCGATGAGCATCGGTTCCGGGGGTGGAGAGGCGCCGAGTGTACGGATTTGGGGGTGAACGGGGTGAAGGCGGGGGTGCGAAAGCCCTGCGTCAGAGGAAGAGGGAACCGAACGCGTAGCCGATCGCGAAGAAGATCAAAATGACCACGGCGACGACCAGGGCCACCAGGCCCATCATCGTCAGGAGCTCGGAGCGCGCCTCTCGGTCCATATGCAGCTCAGAAGGTAATGCGAACCGGCGGCCAGCGCCACCCCTCCGCGCTCGCGCGCAAGCTCCCTGGCGCGGGCCCAGGCCGCGAGCGGGTCGCTGACCGCCTCGGCGTCGGCACCGGCCGCCTCACACAGCCGCGCCAGCTCCTTCGCCGGAACCGAGCGCGCGTCCGGCCGCCCGGTTCCCGTCATCGCCTCCTCGGGGATCTCGGTGCAGACGAAGTGCGAGCAGGCGGGCGCCAGCCCCTCGACGATCCCCTTCGCGTCCTTGCCCTCCAGGACCGCCAGGCAGCAGACGACCTCGCGCGGATCTCGCGCCGGCGCAGACAGAGCCGCTCCTCCGCGGGAGGAACGAGCTCGGGCAGCAACTCGGCCAGGGCTCGGGCGCCGTCGGGGTTGTGGGCGGCGTCGAACACCTCGACCGGCGTCCCGCATCCGACACTGCGCCCTGCCGGGAATCGAGCCGAGCAGTTCCACGATCTCGAGACCGTGCAGCCTGACTCGGGGCCGACCCGCCGAGCGCCTCTGCCGCATCGGCGGCCAGAGTCCCGAGTTTCTGGCCTGAAACCCGGGCCGCCAGCTGCCCAACACGGCTGCACTCGGCGTGGTGCTCGGCGGCTTGCGCGCATCGACCACCGGCTCAACGACCGCCGGCGACCTGCCCGTAGACCAGCGCCGTGTGGTCACGCAGCACCGCGAGCTTCTCCGCCGCGATCTCCTCGACCGTCTCCCCCAGCCACTCCGTGTGGTCGAGACCGACCGAGGTCAGGACCGTCACCTTCGACGGGATCACGTTGGTGGCGTCGAGGCGGCCACCGAGCCCTGCCTCGATCACCGCGATCTCCACCCGCGCCTCGGCGAACGCGAGGAACGCCGCCGCGGTCAGCAGCTCGTACTGGGTGACCGGGCCCTCCTCCCCCGCCGCGCGATCGGCGACCACGGCCGATTCCTCGGCACGCTCGAGCGCCCTGCGTGAACGCCTCGCCGGAGATCGGCTCGCCGCCGATCTCGATCCGCTCGCGCCAGTCGAGGATGTGCGGCGAGGTGTAGGCGCCGGTCCTGACGCCCTCGGCCTCGAGCAGCGCGGCCGTCATCCGGGTGACCGAGGTCTTCCCGTTCGTGCCGACGACGTGGATCGGAGCCGAAGCGGTTCTGCGGCATGCCGAGCAGCGAGCAGAGCCGGCGCATGCGCTCCAGCCCGAGCCTCCAGCCGAGGGGCTCCCGGGCCAGCAGGATCTCTTCGTAGCGCTCGGCTATCCGCCCAGTTCCTCGAGCTCGGCGCGGTATGCGTCGAGCTTCTGGCGCTCCTCGTCGACCACGTCGGCGGGCGCCTTCTCCACGAAGCGCTCGTTCGAGAGCTTGCCCTCGGCACGGGCGACCTCGGAACGCAGCTTCTCGCGCCGCTCCTCGATCCGCGTCCGCACCGCCTCGGGGTCGATGCCCTCGGTTTCGAGCAGGTCGATGCCGCCGATCGTCGCCATCGCCTCCCCGTCGCCGCCGGCGAAGTCGACGCGCGCCAGACGCGCGACCAGCTCGTGCGGTGCGTCGCCGTTCGCCCTAGCCGACAGCACGTCGCCGGCCGCCACGCCGGCCAGGTCGCGCCAGCGACGCAGGCCACGGGTGAGCTCGATCGCGGCGCCGATCTCGCGCTCGGCCCCCTCGTCGATCAGCGAGTCGTCCTCCTCGGGGAACGGGTGGATGACCAGCGTCTCGGGATCGGCGCCGGGCAGGTACGAGTAGACCTCCTCGGTGACGAAAGGCATGAACGGGTGCGCCAGCGCCAGCACCTGCTCGAGCGCCCAGAGCAGGGTCGCCGACGCGTCCTCGTCGCCCTCGTAGAGCCGCTCCTTGACGATCTCCAGGTACCAGTCGCAGAGCTCGGACCAGAAGAACTCGTAGAGGTCGAGGCTCGCGTGGGAGAAGTCATAGGAGCCGATCGACTCGGTCACCGAGTTGATCGCCCGCTGCAGCCGCGACGCGATCCAACGGTCCTCCACCCGGCTTGACGGCGGCTTGTCCGGGACGGCCTCGCCCCTGGCGTTCAGCAGGATCAGCCGCGACGCGTTCCACATCTTGTTGGCGAGGTCCCGACCCTGCTTGACCCGGGCCTCCGAGTAGCGCACGTCCTGCGCGGAGGACATCGCCAGCAGGCCGAAGCGCAGCGCGTCGGCGCCGTGCACCTGGATCTCGTCGAGCGGGTCGATCCCGGTCCCCAGGCTCTTCGACATCCGCCGCCCGTCGGGCGCCTGGATCACGGAGTGCACGTAGACGTCGCGGAACGGGATGTCATCGGTGAACTCAAGCGAGGTCATGATCATCCGCGCGACCCAGAGGAAGATGATGTCGCGGGCCGTGCTGAGCACGTCGGTCGGGAAAAAGGCCTGCAATTCGGGACTTTTCTCGTCAGGCCAGCCCAGCGTCGCGAACGGCCACAGCGCCGAGCTGAACCAGGTGTCGAGGACGTCCTCCTCCTGGACCCAGCCATCGCCCTCCGGCGGCTCCTCGCCGACGTAGGTCTCGTCGTCCCGGTACCAGACCGGCAGCCGGTGGCCCCACCAGAGCTGGCGGGAGATGCACCAGGGGCGGATCCGCTCCATCCAGTCGAGGTAGACCTTGGTGTGGGGCTGCTCGGGGACGAAGCGGACCCTCCCCTCCTTCACCACCTCGATCGCCGGAGCGGCCAGCTCGTCCATGCGGCAGAACCACTGCAGCGAGATCAGCGGCTCGACGCGCTCGCCCGAGCGGTGCGAGAACGGGACGGAGTGGCGGTAGGCCTCCTCGTTGCGGATCAGGTCCTGCTCGCGGAGCTCCGCGACCACGGCCTTCTGGGCCTCGGCCGCCGGCATGCCGCGGAAGCGCTCGGGCGCGGCGTCGGTGATCTTCCCGTCCTCGCCGATCACCGAGATCTCCTCGAGCCCGTGCTCGCGGCCGATCTCGAAGTCGTTCGGGTCGTGGCCCGGGGTGATCTTCAGCGCGCCGGTGCCGAACTCCGGGTCCACATGCTCGTCGGCGATCACCGGCAGCTTGCGGCCGACGAGCGGCAGTGTGGCCGTCTTCCCGATCGCGTCCTTGTAGCGATCGTCCTTCGGGTTCACGGCGACCGCTGTGTCGGCGAGCATCGTCTCGGGCCGCACCGTCGCCACGACGAGCTCGCCGCCGTCCTCGAGCGGATAGGCGATGTGGAAGAGGGTGTCGTCGACCTCGCGGTTCTCGACCTCGAGGTCGGAGATCGCCGACTGGGTCCCCGGGTCCCAATTGACCATGTAGTTGTCGCGGTAGATCGCGCCCTGCTCGTACAGCGCGACGAAGACGCGGTACACCGCCCGGACGTAGCCCTCGTCGAGGGTGAAGCGCTCGCGCTCGTAGTCGCAGGAGGCGCCTATCGCCTTGAATTGATCGAGAATCGTCGAGCCGTACTGCTCGCGCCACTCCCAGACCTTCTCGACGAACTTCTCGCGTCCGAGGTCGTGGCGGCTGACTCCCTCCTTCGCCAGCTCCTTCTCCACCACCGCCTGCGTCGCGATCCCGGCGTGGTCGGTGCCGAGGATCCACATCGTGTTGCGGCCGCGCATCCGGTTGATGCGGATCAGCGCGTCCTGGATCGTGCCGTTGAGCGCGTGACCCATGTGCAGGGCGCCGGTGACGTTGGGCGGCGGGATCGCGATCGAGTAGTTCTCCTCCGGAGAGCCCTCGGCCGGCGGGTGGAACCAGCCGCCCGCCATCCAGCGTTCGAAGAGGCGCTCCTCGACCGCGCCCGGATCCCAGCGGGTCGTTTCCTCCAAGGTCTTGCGGCGGGCCTCGTCCACGCCGCGATTATTCAGGGTGAGCGCTCCCTACGGAAGCAGCGTGTCCTTCGGGCCTCCGCCGCCGCCGCCCTTGCCCGGGTTGAGCGCATCGTCGCCCGGACCGCCGACGAGACGGTCACGGCCCTTGCCGCCGCGCAGCACGTCCGCGCCCCGCCCGCCGAAGAGACGGTCGTTGCCGCTGTTGCCGCAGATCACGTCGTCGCCTCCGAGGCCCTTGATCTTGTCCCGGCCGCCGACGCCGGCGATCACGTCGCGCTCGGGAGTGCCGGTGATCGTCTCCCCTGCGGGGGTGCCTGCGATGGTCACGTCGGTTTTCGAGCACTTCACGGTCGCGGTGGCGGGCGGCGGGTCGGTGCAGCCGTCGCCGTTGGCGTCGGTGGTGGCCGGGACCGTCGGGCAGCTGTCGGCGGTATCGAGCACGCCGTCGTTGTCGTCGTTGGCGTCCTCCATGGCGTCCTTGCAACCGTCGCCGTCGGTGTCGAGGCCCGCCGCGACCCCGGCCGGGCAACCGTCGGCGGTGTCGAGGACGCCGTCGTTGTCGTCGTCGGCGTCCTCCATGACGTCCTTGCAGCCGTCGCCGTCGGTGTCGAGGCCCGCCGCGACCCCGGCCGGGCAGCTGTCGAACAGGTTGCCGACGGTGTCGGCATCGTTGTCATCGATGTTGGCCGTAGCGAAGTTGTCGATCGATACGTTCGAGAAACCGGATATACCGACCGTCGTCCCGCCGTTCTGCGGAGCACCCGATCTGACGACCGTCTGGGCCCCGCCGTTGACGACCAGTGCGACCTTCGATCCTTCGACCGCCGCATAGATGCTGCCGAACATGAAGGGGGTCAGGTTCGCAGTGGCAAAGGTGCCGCTTCCCAAGGCGCTTCGGAACGTGACCGTGTCGAATTGACCATCGTTACCCGCAAGGTCCTGCACCAGTACCTGGACGGCCGAGCTGGAAGAGACATGGCGAAGGATGATGCCCACCCCGCCCGAGGCCGCACCGGCGACATCCATGCACGCCGCGGAGGAGGGGGCGGCGTTGTAGAGCGCATATCCCTCCTGCGACTGAGTGATCGCGACGTGATTGGCGAAAATCATGAGGTCCCCGCCGGACTCGGTCCAGTTCGCGCCCAGGGACGAGCTGTTGGCGCGGTTGAAATCGTCGGCCGGGGTGCATGTAAAGGCGCTTGCGGATCCGGGCGCCGCGACCAGCAGGGTGGCCGCGATCGCTGCCAGCAGGAGCGAGCGCCTCATCGTTTTAGGAGCCTATGCGGGCGGTGCCCCCACCGCATCGGGGTTTTCCCGCAGGTCTGACGGGTTAGGCGGTCTGCTCGCCCAGTGCCTCTTCCTCGGGCGCGGGCTGATCGCTGCCGCTCGAGTCGGTGACCAGCATGGGCTTCAGACCCTTCTCGATCGTCTCCTTCGTGACCACGCACTTGCTGACGTCGCCGCGCGAGGGCAGCTCGAACTGCACGTCCATCAGCGTCTCCTCGAGGATCGAGCGCAGGCCGCGGGCACCGGTCTCGCGCTCGAGGGCGCGATCGGCGATCGCGGAGAGCGAGTCGGGCGCGAAGACCAGGTCGATGTCGTCGAACTGGAAGAAGCGCTGGAACTGCTTGGTCAGCGCGTTCCGCGGCTCCGTCAAGATCGTGATCAGATCGTCGCGCGACAGCTGGTGGATCGCCGCGATCACCGGAAGGCGGCCGATGAACTCGGGGATCAGCCCGTACTCCATGAAGTCCTCGGGCAGCACCTGCTCGAAGTTCTCGCCGACATCCTTGTCCACGTTGGAGGTGACCTCGGCCCCGAAGCCGACGCCGTGGTTCCCGATCCGCTTCTCGATCACGTCGTCGAGCTGGGCGAACGAGCCGCCGCAGACGAACAGGATGTTCGACGTGTCGATCGTCAGGAACTCCTGGTGGGGGTGCTTGCGGCCGCCCTGGGGCGGCACCGAGGCGGTGGTGCCCTCGAGGATCTTCAGGAGCGCCTGCTGCACTCCCTCGCCGGAGACGTCGCGCGTGATGGACGGGTTGTCGGCCTTGCGGGCGATCTTGTCGATCTCGTCGATGTAGATGATCCCCGTCTCCGCCTTCTTCACGTCGAAGTCGGCCGCCTGAATCAGCTTCAGAAGGATGTTCTCGACGTCCTCGCCGACGTAGCCGGCCTCGGTCAGCGCCGTGGCGTCGGCGATCGCAAAGGGGACGTTCAGGATCTTCGCCAGGGTCTGGGCGAGCAGGGTCTTGCCGCAGCCGGTCGGGCCGAGCAGCAGGATGTTCGACTTCTGAAGCTCGATCTCGCCGCCGTCGGTGGCCTGCGCCATCTGGACGCGCTTGTAGTGGTTGTAGACGGCGACCGAAAGCGCGCGCTTGGCGGTCTCCTGGCCGACCACGTACTCGTTCAGGACCTCGTTGATCTCCTTCGGCTTCGGCAGGTTCTCGAGCTCGAAGGTGGGCGGCGCGGTCAGCTCCTCGTCGATGATCTCGTTGCAGAGATCGATGCACTCGTCGCAGATGTAGACGCCGGGTCCGGCGATCAGCTTCTTGACCTGGCGCTGCGACTTTCCGCAGAAGCTGCAGAGGAGCTGCTCATTGGATTCGGTGGGACGTGCCAGCGGTCTACTCCCTTCTCAAAGAGCTTAGGACACACAATCGGCGGGCCTGACGCGTCTCTTTACGAGGTTCGTGCGGGGAGTCCTGCCGGCATCCGTTCGGCACCGATCAGCCCTGGCATAGGATTGCTCGCGTGAGGAGACGTGCTTTCTTGGTCGCCGGCATCCTGGCGCTGCTGGGGGCGCCATCGGCGCAGGCGACGATCACGATCGGCCAGGTCGCCCCGAGTGGCTTCACCCCAGCCACCTGCGGCCCGACCTCCGGCGCCTACACCCAGCCGACCGTCACCTCCGGCACCTCGTACGTCATCCCGGCCGCCGGTCGGATCACCTCGTGGAGCACGAGGGCGACGTCGGCCGCCAGCCAGATGATGGCTCTCAAGATCATGCGCCCGCTTGGTGGCGACGTCTATCTGGTCACCACCCACGACGGGCCTCGCCCACTCACCCCGTCGTCCGTCAATCCGTTCCCCACGAACCTGGCGGTGAAGGCGGGCGACATCCTCGGGGTGGACACCACCGGCACGTCCGACCTGGTCGGCTGCGCATTCCAGGTGATTGGGGAGACGCGCTGGGGCAGCTTCCCGGAGGATCCGGACGACGGAGAGCAGGCGCAGTTCTTCAGCAGCCCCGACTACCGGCTGAACGTCTCCGCGGAGTTCGACCCGTCGAACGCCTTCACCATCACCCGAACGCAGCGCAACAAGAAGAAGGGAAAGGCCTCCATCACGGTCAACCTGGCTGGGCCGGGAACGGTGGCACTCGCCGGGAAGGGAGTGAAGGGGCAGACGCGGACGCTGGCTGCGGCCGCGGGCGGCCTGGTCAAGCTCAAGGTGATCGCGAAGGGAAAGCCGGCGAGGAAGCTGGAGGACCGGGGCAGCGCCCGCGTCGCCCCGTCGGTCACCTTCACTCCCACGGGCGGAGCGCCGGCCACCCAGTCGGAGAAGCTCAAGCTCGTGAAGCAGGGCTGAGCATCAGAGCGCCAGGGCGCTGACGACCTCCGTGGCGGGACGGACGTCGCGGAGGCGAAGCACCGTTTCGCCTGCGTAGAGCGGGCCGGTTTCGAGCAGGCCCTCCGGCCCGTCGTCGGTCGGCGGCTGTGGGGAGAAGAGGGGCAGGGACGCTCTCTGACCCGAGAGCAGCCGCGCCTGCACGCCCGGCGGGACCCTGCTGGCGAGCGGGGAGAGAGCGCGGTTGGCGGCGCGCACCCAGCCGGGGCCGCGCGGGTTGCTCCCCGCCCAGCGGCGGGTCGACGCGTTCGGGACGACTCGGTGAGGCGCGGCCGGCCAGCCGAGCCCGTACAGCTCGGTGAGCGCAGTCGCGCCGGCGTCAACCAGGCGCCGCTTGTACTTTGGATGCGCGCGGCTCTCCTCGCTCAGCAGGAAGGCCGTACCCGCCACCGCGGCCGTCGCGCCGGCCTCGAGGGCCCTCTTCACGTCCTCCCTCTCGGCGATGCCCCCGGCGAGCAGCAGCGGATAGCCCTCCGGCACCGCAGCGCGCACCCGGTCGAGCAGTTCGAGCGCCGGGAGGTTGCCTCGGACGTGCCCCCCGGCCTCCACACCCTGGACGATCAGGGCATCGGCGCCGGCGTCCCGCGCGGCGACCGCCTCCGAGACGCTGCCGCACTGATGGATCCAGATCCCGCCGCAGGGGCGGCGAGGCGCCCCCCAGAACGTGACCACGACGTCGGCGTGCTCGGCGGCGCGGCGATGCGAGCCACGGGCGAAGGGCAGCAGCAGGTTGACCGCGACCGGATGGGAGGTCAGCGCCCTGGCGGCCTCGAGCTCCGCCGCCAACTGCGGCGCTGGCAGGAACCCGATCGTCCCCAGTCCCCCGGCCTCCGAGACCGCCGCCGCGAGCTCGTGCCGGGAGATCCCTCCCCCCATGCCGGCCTGCACGACCGGGTGCTCGATACCGAGTTGTTCGAGGAAGCCCGTGACCCGGCTAGCTATAGCGTTTTCAGGCCCTCTTCTTCTTTTTCTTCTTCACGCACTTGCCCTTCTTCAGCTTCCGGCCCTTCTTGCACTTCTTCGCCGGAGCGGTGGGCGTCGGCGGATTCCCCGCTGGCGGTGGGATCGTGGCCGGCGGCTGGAACTCGAAGGCGCCGACGTCGCAGCGCCCCTCCTGCGGGCGAGCGATGCCGCGCTGGTCGGTCGTGGCGCAAGCGGTACCTGGCCCACTGCCCGGGTAACCGGCGTTCAGCGCAGAGCTCCCCGCCAGCAGCGCATGAGTCATGGTGGGGGCGCCGTTGCTGGCCAAGGGGCCGAGATTGAGGGTGGAGATGCCGGTTTGGTCACCCGTTCCCGCGGATAACGCGCAGCCGGTAAGGGCGCCCAGAAGGTTGTGCCCGGCCGAGCTCAAGCCGCCAGAGCACTCTGGGGCGCTCGAGCTACCCGTGTCGGTGTTGCCGGCGACGAGCGTATTGGCGATCGTCACATCCACCGATCCGGCGAGTCCTCCGCCACCATTCGTCCCGAAGTTGTCGAAGTTCGCGGTGTTGGCTGTGACCGTGACGTTGTTGAGAAGGGCGCCGCTGCCGGCACCCGCGCTCAGGCCGCCGCCGTTGTTGTTGGCTCGGTTGCCCGAGATCGTGACGTTGCTGAGCGTCGTGGCACCCGGGCCCTCCACGCTTATCCCGCCGCCGTTGTCGGAACTGTGGTTGGCGGAAAGTGTCACCCTGCTCAGGGTCAGGTCCCCCGTGGAGTAGATGCCTGCCCCCGCGCCGCCGGAAACGTTGTCGCGGATAGTCGAGTTGCTGAGGGTCAGCGCCCCCGACGAGTGGATGCCTCCTCCTGCGCCGGTGGCAACGTTGTTGCGAACGGTCGAGTCGGAGAGCTCCAGTGTCCCCTCGTTCTCGATCCCGCCCCCGGGCCCCGTAAACCTGTCCGCGCCGGCGATGGTCAATCCTGTGAGCAGCGCATCCGCCTCGGGGTGGACGTGAACAATCCCGTTCGCGCCAGTGAGCGTGCCGTCGAGCGCGGTCTGCCCCGGCTGGCCGATCACCGCCACCCTCGGCGCCCGGACCTGGAGGGGGACAGAGATGACCGAGGTGCCGGCCCCGAGCGGAATCGTGTCGAACACGTCGCCGCCGCGGGGACACGCGCCCACGGGTTCGTTCATGTATGCCGCGTCGAGCGCCCCCTGCAGACTGCACCCTCCGCCTGGGGTGATCGTCTGCGCTGGGATGCGGTCAATCGCGCCGACGTCACAGCGACCGTCGATCGGCCTCGTGAAGTTTCGTTGCTCGAATGGGACACAGGGGGTTCCGCCGCCCGAGCCGGGGTGCCCAGCATTGATCGCCGCGCTGCCCTCCAGGGGTACCCGGGTCAACGTCAGGCCACCGTTGTCGGCGAATGGGCGCAGCGGCACCGGGGTTGCGGTCTGGTCGCCCGTGGTGGGAGCGAAGGGACACTCGCCGAGGCTGCCAAGGATGTTGTGTCCCTGTGAGGTCAGGGTGCCCTTGCACTCGTCGGCCTCCCCGCCCATGAGATCCGTATTGCCCGCCACGATCGTGTTGGCGAGACTCAGTGAGGTTCCGCTGTTGGCAACCCCGCCCCCGCCGGCGCCCGTCAGGTCGGCGTCCGCGAAGTTGTCAGCGATCGTCGCGTTGTTGATGCTCGTCGTGGCGCTGCCTGCGTTCAGCACTCCACCGCCGTCGCCTGCGGTGGTGTTGCCGGAGATGGTGAGGTCGTATGCGTTCGTGGCGCCCGAGTTGATCGTGGCGAGCGCGCCTCCACCGGCGGCAGCGTAGTTGTCCTTCAATGTGACGCCGGCCAGCGTCAAGCCGCCGTTGTTCTCGATCGCCCCGCCGAAGAAGCTGGTGGAGCCCCCACGCACGTTGATGCCCTGAATCGTCACAGCGGGCACGCCGCCGTGTACGTGGAAGACCCTGTCACCGCCGCCCGACCCGTCCACGGTGATGCCGTACGCCGAAGGTGCGATCGTCAGACCGCCGGCACTGATGTCGAGGTCGCCGAGGACGTTCGTGTCATCCGCGCCCGGGCGGGTGAGCTGGTAGTTACCCGCGAATTGGATCACGAGCGTGTCCGGGGAGAGCTCGCCGCTGATACACCCGCCGAATCCCGTGTTGGTGTTGGCCGACTCCACGGCCTCGCGCAGCGAGCAGGACCCACCCGTGCCGTATTCATCGGAGGCGGTGTCCACCGAAATGACCGCGGCGCCCACAACGGGCGGCAGGGCCATCCCAGCCACCATGCAGGCGCTGAGCGCCAGCAAAACGCGCACAACGCGGCGGGTGAGTCGAGATCGCTTCGCCTCCGCCTCGCGGGCCAGCCTCACGTTTGTCCCTCCTCGTTGCGCGCTTGGCCGAGTGCCCCTTCTCGACTTCTCGATGCGCTTGGACCAGCCTAACGGCCCCCCCGCCGCTGGTCAACCAAACGACTAGCTGAAGCGGTCCCAGGCCCCCAGGTGGGGCTCTGGGTCTATGAAGCGGCCGTTCCGCCGGAACTCGGTGTGGAGGTGGCAGCCGACCGAAACGGCGTTGCCCGACTTGCCCACCACGCCGACGGGGTCCCCTGTCCGAACCCGGTCGCCGACGTCGAGCGGTGAGGGCTCGGGCAGGTGGGAATAGCGGTAGGTGGTCCGTCCCTCCTTGCGGCCCTTGACGATCACGTAGTGGCCGTCGAGCGCGGCGTCGAACTTCTCCGTGACGACCACCCCTCCGCGCGCGGCGACGAGCGGGGTCCCGCAGCGGGCGACGATGTCGAACCCCTCGTGGAGGCGGCCGCCGTTACGAGGTGCCCCGAAGTCGCCGACCGGCCCACGGCTGCCGTGGGGACCGCGAACGGGGTAGATGTGGCCTCGGAGGTTGATCTTCCCGACGACCTTCGCCGGTCCGCCCGCCTCGCCGACGAGGACCCGGTAGTTGCCGTCTCTTGCAGCGGCGCCCTCCAACGTGACTCCGTTCCAGGTCACGACCCGCTCGGCGCCCGGCGCGACGTCCTGAACCCGGATCGTCTTCGCCGCCAGGCCCTTCCTCACGAACTGGACGTCGATGTCAGCGGCGCCCGGCGACTGGATCGTGAACCGGACCTCGATTGGAGTCGCGGAGTCGAAGAAGAAACGCTCTGGGGTGACGGATGCGCTCTGGATCGTCACCTGGGCGGCGGGCGCGGATGCAACTGGGACCAGCGCCACCAGCGCGATCAGCAGTGCGGCGGGAGGAAGAAGTCGGCGCGACCTAGCGATGCTCAATGACGCGGTCGACGATGTTGTACTCCTTCGCCTCCTCCGCGCTCATGAAGTAGTCGCGCTCGGTGTCCTTCGCGACCTTCTCGAGATCCTGACCCGTGTGCTTGGAGATAATCTCGTCGAGCCGCTGACGGACGTCGATGATCTCCTTGGCGTGGATCTCGATGTCAGAGGCCTGGCCGGAGAACCCGCCTGAGACCTGATGGATCAGGATCTTCGCGTTGGGAAGCGCCATCCGCTTGCCCTCCTTGCCGCCGGCAAGAAGCAGGGCGCCCATGCTCATCGCAACGCCGACGCAGATGGTCTGCACGTCGGGCTTAATGAACTGCATCGCGTCGTAGATCGCGAGGCCGGCGTACACCGAGCCACCCGGCGAGTTGACGTAGATCGAGACGTCCTTGTCCGGGTCCTCGGACTCGAGGTGGATCAGCTGGGCGACGATCAGGTTCGCGATGTCCTCGGTCACGGGGGTGCCGAGGAAGATGATCCGCTCGTTCAGGAGGCGGGAATAGATGTCGAACGCCCGCTCGCCGCGGGACGTCTGCTCGACCACCATCGGAACCAGGGGACTCATGGCGCGTGAATATAGCGGCCGCCCCCGGCGGGCTTCCCGTGCCAACGAGCGAGCTTGCGCCATCTGCCGCAAGAGGGGGAGAATGCCGCGGTGGCTCACGACAAGGAGATCCTCACCGTCGGCCACTCCAACCACGACGAGTCGGAGTTCGTCGAGCTGCTCATCGGCGCCGGAGTGCTGCTGATCGCCGACGTCCGCGAGAACCCCCGCTCGCGGTACCCCCACTTCAACCGCTCGGCGCTGGCGGGCTCCCTGAAGGAGGCCGGGATCGGCTACGTGCACCTCGGCGAGCAGCTCGGCGGCCGCCGCGAGCCGGACCCCGAGTCGCCGAACAAGGCCCTGGAGGAGGGCCCGTTCCGCGGCTACGCCGACCACATGCAGGGCGAGCTCTTCGAGGACGGCCTGAGGCGGCTGGAGAACCTGGCGAGCGAGCAGCGGGTCGCGATGATGTGCGCCGAGGCCGACTGGACCCAGTGCCACCGCCGCCTGATCTCGGACGCCATGGCAGCGGAGGGCTGGCACGTCCTGCACCTCGGACCCGACGGCGCGCTGTCAGAACACGAGCTGACGGAGTCCGCGGTCGTCGAGGACGGCGACGTCACCTACCCCGAGCAGCAGACGTCGCTGGACGTCTGAACTCGTCACACGGCCCTTTCAGGAGTAGGCTCACCTTGGATGAACAGTCAGTGACAAGGAAGTCGCTGCTCCTCACGTTGGCTCTCGTGTTCGCCTTGGCGCTGCCGGGTGCGGCCGCCGCGCAGGCCCCGGTCTCCCTCGGCTCCACCGCACAGCCCGCCGGCTCGTCGTTCGGCCCATGCTTTGCGGACCTCGTCTTCGCCCCGAGGACCGATCCCACCGGGATCCCCTACCACGTCCCCGGGGCCGGGACCATCAGCCAATGGCAGATCGGCACGGGCCCGCCAACCGTCGCCGGGCAGCCCGTGACGTTCGTCATCCTCAGGCCGACGAGCGCAAGCACCTTCAAGGTCGTGGCGACGGACTCGCGGACCCTGCCGAATCCCCTGCCGGCGGGAGGGATCGCGACCTACATCCTGCCGGCGCCCGTGCCCGTGATCGGCGGGGACACGTTTGGGCTCTGGGCGGACGGCGCCTCGGTGATCTGTTACTGGTACGGCGGCGCGACGTCGCTGTTCGGAACCATCACCCAGCTGAGTTCCCCAGCGGCACCTGCCATCGACCAGTCACTCAGCCCGACCGGCAACAGCCCGGACGGCTACCAGATCAACGCCGGTGCGACCTTCCTGCCGCAGCCGGTCCCGGCCGGGCCCCCCGCCGTCAAGACCCCGCCGAAGAAGAAGTGCAAGAAGGCGAAGAAGAAGAGCGCGGCGGCGGCCAAGAAGAAGTGCAAGAAGAAGAGGAAGTAGCGATCGGCTAGTCCGAGCCGGGCGTCCAGAGGCCGCCCTTCTCCTCGCGCTCCTTCTCCGGCGTCCAGATCTCCTCGCGGGCCTTCGCCGCCTCCAGCGGGATCGGCTTCGCCTCTGAGGCGATCAGGTCGAGCGCCTTGCGCATGCGAATGTCCTCGGCCAGCAATTTGTCCCGGCCGCTCTCGCGCAGCTCCTTCAGGGCCTCCGTGGGCTCGGGGTGGCCGTGGTCCTCGTGTCCGGGAGGGATCTGCAGCGCCTCGAGCATCTCCTCCTCGGTCGCCTCTAGGCCCTCGGCCTCGGCGACCGCCTCGAGCGCAGCCTCACGCCGAAGAGCGCGCTCGGCATCCGGGTGTATCTCCTGGAGCACCTCCTCGCGCGTCTTGCCCTGCGCCTGGAGGTAGGCGTCCGGGCTCATTCCCTGGCGCGCGAGCTGGCGCTCGAGCCGCGACCACATCTCCGCGGCCCGGGCGTCGACCAGCGTGCCGGGAAGCTCGACCTTGACCTTGTCGGCGGCGACGTCGAGGGCGGCCCGGCGGAATCCCTCCTGCGCCTGGGACTCCAGGTACTCGCGCATCTTCCCGGCGATCTCCTCCCGAAGCTCGTCGAGCGTGTCGAACTCGGAGGCCTCCGCGGCGAAGTCGTCGTCCAGCTCCGGCAGCTCCTTCTCGCGGACCTCCTTCGCCTTCACCTTGAAGACCGCCACCTTGCCGGCCAGCTCCTCGGCCGGGTAGTCGTCCGGGAAGGTGACCTCGACCTCCTTTTCGTCACCGGCCTTGGCGCCGACCAGCCCCTGCTCCAGCTCCGGGAGGACGCGTCCGGCCCCCAGCTCCAGCAGGTAGTCGCTCGCCTCTCCCCCCTCGAACGCCTTGCCGTCGATCTCCCCGCGGTAGTCGATCAGCACGATGTCGTTCTCGGCGGCGGCCCGGTCGACGGGGTTCAGCTTGGCGAAGGCCTCGCGCAGCCGGTCGAGCTCGGCCTGAACCGCTTCGGCGGGGACCTCCGGCTCGTCCTTGCCGACTTCGAGTCCCCTGTAGTCGTCGATCGTCGCGGGCGGCCGGACCCCGACCTCGATCGCGAACTTGAGCGGCTGGCCCTCGTCGGGCAGCTCCGTCAGGTCGAGGCTGGGGTCCCCGATCGGGTTCACCCCGGAGGCGAGGATCGCCTGCTCGTACCAGTCTCCGAGCGAGTTCTCGAGCGCCTCGGTGAGAACGGCCTGCCGCCCGAGCTTCTGCAGGACGATCTCGGGGGGCACCTTGCCCTGCCGGAAGCCGGGAAGCTTCATCTCGCCGCCCAGCTTCTTGGCGGTCTCCGAAATGCGGCCCTCGACGTCCTGCGGGTCGACGTCAACCTCGACGCGGACCCGCGAGTCGGGCAGCTCCTTTACCGTCGTCTCCATGACCGGTGGCACCTTAGAGCGCTCGCGGCGGGAGCGGATCGAGGCCTGGGCGCTGACCGGACCGCCGGGGCGCGTCTGGTCTTTCGGCCGGGACCTGGCCTCCGCCGCGCCGATGCTGGTGCGGTACTGGGGCGCTCGTCTTCGCGGCAGGGACCCCCGCTAGCTACGACCTAGTCGTCGCTCGCGTAGCCGAGGATCGAGCGGTCGATCAGCCATTCGACCGGGGCGCGGTCGTCCGTGTAGACCTCGCCGCCCTCGAGCCGGGGCTCGAGGTTCTGGGACTCCCCGGCGGCGATGACGCGCAGCTCCTCGGGCAGCCGCGGTACGGCCGCGGCCAGCCGCTGCGCGGAGACCGGCGCCTCGCTGGCCACCAGGAGCGTGTTCGTGTCCTCTAGCGGGTCGCGCAGGACGTTGGGAAAAGCGTCGGCCATCGTGCGCCCCAGCACCTTCTCGAGGTCGTCGTTGCCCTCCGGGTGGCCGGCGTTGACGATGACGACGCCGCCGGGAGCGAGCCGGTCGCGCACCAGCTCGAAGAACTCCTTCGTCGCGAGGTAGAAGGGGATGTAGGGCTGGCGGTAGGCGTCGACCATGATCACGTCGTAGTCGTCATCGGCTGAGTGCAGCCACGGCCGGGCGTCCTCGTGATGCGTCTCGAGGTTGGGGTTGTCGAGGTCGAAGTAGCGCTCCCCGACCTCGGTCAGCTTCGCGTCGATCTCGACGCCGTCGATCTCCGTCTCGGGGAAGTAATGGCCGTACGCGCGGGCAGTGGTCCCGGCGGCGTTGCCGAGGATCGCCATCTTCTCCGGCGGGTCCCTGCGGACGGCGAACGGCAGCACCAGATAGCCGTCCCAGACGTTGTCGGTCAGGTAGGTGCCGGGCCGCATCATCGAGTGGACGGCCTGGCCCTCGTTCAGCTCCAGCACCACGTCGCCGTCGTCCTCCTCGATCACCCGGATGTACTGCTCCTCGGTCTCCTCCTCGAACAGGACCTTCTCCCCGTCGGCAGCCTTCAGCGTCCCGACCGGGACCGCGATCACCAGGGCAAGCGCAGCCGGCACGGCGAAGTACCGCCAGCCGACGCCGGCTGCCGCCACCAGGCCGAGCATCACCGCGAAGGTCAGAAACGTCCGCTGGGTCCCGATGAACGGGATCAACACCAGCGCCGACACCATCGTCCCGAGCAGCGACCCGACGGTCGAGATCGCGTAGAGGCGGCCGGCGGTGCGCCCCGCATGCTCGACGTCCGAGCTGGCCAGGCGGATCGCCCAGGGCGAACAGGTCCCGAGCAGCGTCACGGGGATCGCGATCAGGAACAGGACGCCGACCAGCGAGCCGACGAAGGCGCCAGCGGAGATCTCGTCGAGGGCGTCCACGGACAGCTCGAAGAACGGCCGGGCGGCGAAGGGCACGACCGCGAGCAGCACCGCGGCGGCCAGGACGACGAGGCACAGGTCCCGCAGCCGCGGGCGGGCGTCCCCGAGGCGCCCGCCGAGCCAGTAGCCGACGGAGAGCGCGACCAGCACGACGCCGATCGTGTTCGCCCAGACGATCGTCGAGGCGCCGAAGAACGGGGCCATCAGACGCGCCGCCGCGATCTCGGCGCCGAGGCTCGCGACCCCGACGACGAAGACGAGCAGATAGAGGAAGCGGTCCCCCTTCATCTAGGCGTCGCGGATCCTGTCGGCGAGGCGCCCACCCTGGCCGGACGTGACCGCGCGCTCGGCTCGCGCGTCGCTGAGCGGCACGCCGCGCTCGTCCGCCAGGTCGAGCAACTCCTGCCGCTCGGTGTCCTGTTGGGCCCAGCGCAGGAACAGCCAGGCCAGAACGCCGAGAGTGACGAGCCCACCCTCGATGGTCATGATCACCCCGGCCGTCCCCTGGTCGGTCAGCGCGCTGATGTCCCACTCCCCCACCGTCCGCTCGTAGTCCGGGTACAGGACCGTGTCCGCCCACATGAAGACGTTGCCGAGCACCGTCCCGGCGAAGCGGACGCCGACCACGTAGCCGATCTTGGCCACGCTGCCGAACCACCGCGGCACCGGCAGCGGGCCCACCAGCGGCATCCACATCAGAACCCCGAAGCCGACGAAGCAGGCGTGCTCCAGCGCGTGCACGGCCTCGTTGGACAGGGCCTCCTGGTAGAGCCCGGGGATGTGCCAGACGTAGAGGTTGATCGCCCACAGCGGCAGCGCGATCAGGGGATGGGTGAGCTTCCGCAGCCAGCCCAGCCAGCGGACGGCGAGCAGCGGCTGGAGCACCGGCCCGGTCAGGCCGAGCACCAGCAGCAGGGCGCCGAGATCGGCCATCACCAGGTGCTGCGTCATGTGCGCGAGCAGGAGCTCCTCGCCCAGGTGCGCGAGCGGGGTGACCAAGGCGCCCGCGATCAGGACCAGCCCGGCCCCGAAGCAGGCGATCCGCCAGTTGGCGACGGGACGTCCCTCGCGCGAAAGCGTCGCGGCGCGGAAGCCGTAGGCGGCCGCGGCCAGCGTCAGCCCGGCGACCTGGAGCGGCTCGAAGGTGCCGCCGCCGACATGCCCGAGGACGATCACGGGCCGAGCGTAGCGGCGGACGAGCTTCGCCATTTGATCGCGGCCACGAGCGGCCGCCACCATTAGTCGCTGCGGGCTTCGCCCCCCGCTTCCAAGTAGTGCGGCCTGGTGGCCGCTAAAGCCAGTCGATGCGGCGGAAGAACGTCACCAGCGTGACGACGCCCAGCGCCATCACGGCGAGCACGGCCGGATAGGCCCAGCTTTCGTCGAGCTCCGGCATGTGCTCGAAGTTCATCCCGTAGACGCTGGCGATGAACGTGGGCAGGGCGATGATCGCCGCCCAGCTCGAGATCTTCTTGACCACGTCGTTCTGCCTGACGCTGACCAGGGCCAGGTTCGCCTCGAGGATGCTCGTCAGCAGCTCGCGCTGGGAGTTCACCTGCTCGTCGACGCGGCGGGCGTGATCCGCAACGTCACGGAAGAACCGGCGCAGCTCCTCGGGGACCCGGGCGAAGCCCCCGCGCTCCAGCAACTCGAGCGGACTGAGCAGCGGCCAGACCGCGCGGTGGAACTCGATCACCTCGCGCTTCAGGTGGTAGATGCGCTGCGTCGGCGCCGGGATGTCGTCATCGAAGACGTCGTTCTCGACCTCCTCGATGTCGTCCTCGATCCCGTCGACCACCGGCAGATAGTCATCCACGACCTTGTCGACGATCGCCCAGACCGCCGCCGCGGGCCCCATCCGCATCAGGTCGGCGCGGTCCTCCAGCCTCTGCCTCGCGGTCTTCAGCTCGCTGCCGGGGCCGTGGCGGACGGTGACGACATAGCCGGGACCCGCGAAGACGTGGATCTCGCCGAAGTGGACGGTCTCCTCCTCCTCGTGGTAGTGCGCCGTCTTGAGGACGATGAAATAGCCCGCGTCGTAGTCCTCGATCTTGGGGCGCTGGTGCATGCGCTCGGCGTCCTCGATCGCGAGCTCGTGGAGGCCGAAGAGCGCCTGAAGCTTCTTCAGGTCGCCCTGCTCCGGCTCGTGCAGGCCGATCCAGATGAAGTCGTCGGTCGACTCGCCGGTGCGTCCAGCCGCCTCGTCCAGGCCGAGCGGGCCTTCGTGCAGGCGCTTGCCGTCCTTGTAGTGGGCGCAGTCGACGATCACGGTTGACTCCGCCTGCACCATTCACCTTGGAGCCTCCCCTTCCTCCATACCGACGTCTACGGGGCTTCGCCCCTCCGACGGTGCCTACGGGCTGCGCCCTTCGGCAGGGACCGCCGGCTGACGCCGGAGGCCCTCGCCGGCCTACGGCCGGAGAGTCAAGTACCCGGGAAGGACGGCGCGTCGGCCAGGCCGTCAACGACGACCCGGTTGCGGCCGCCCTGCTTCGCCAGGCTCAGCGCGGTCCCGGAGCGCCGGATCAGGTCGACTGAGTCCGTCGGCTCACCGCCCATCGTCCCGGCGACGCCGATGCTGATGGTGACCACCCCCGTGGGGTTGTCGTGGTGGTCGATATCGAGGTGCTCGACCAGGATGCGCAGGCGCTCGGCGCCGAGCGCCGCACCCTCGCGGTCCTGCTCGGTCATCAGGACCATCAGCCGGCCTCCGCCCTGGCGGTAGACGCGATCGGCCTTGCGCGCGCCGGCCTGGAGCGCCCCCGCCACGGCACGAAGCACGTCGTCGCCTGCGGCGTGTCCCTCGTTGACGTTGAAGGCACGGAAGTTGTCGATGTCGCAGAGCGCCAGCCAGCAGCTGACGCCGTAGCGGTCGACCTCGGCGCCGACCAGATCCAGGTCCTCGGCCATCCGCCGGCGGTCCGACAGGCCCGTCAGCGGGTCGCGCCCGGTGTTCATCATCAGGCGGGAGTTGTCCTGTTCGAGCGCCACCCGCTCGGCTGCCAGCCGGCCATGTAGCGCGGTCACGCGCTCGGCGGCGAGCAGCCGCGCCTGGAGCGCGGCTTCGTCGAACGGCTTGGTCAGATAATCGTCCGCGCCGGCCGCCATGCCCTCGCGGATCTTGTCGGGGTCCTCGAGCGCAGTGAGCATCACGAAGTACGTGTAGGGACCCGGCTCAGCGCGCACGCGGCGGCAGAGCTCGTCGCCCTGCATCTCCGGCATCAGCCAATCGCTGATGATCACGTCCGCGCCGGCGCGCTGGAACTCCTCGAAGGCCTCGACCCCGCTCGCCGTCACGACGCAGTCATGACCCGCTTCCTTCACCGCCTGTTGGATCATGAACCGGTCCGGCTCTGAGTCCTCAGCGATCAGTACACGCACGTGTCCTTCTCCCGTGTCCCGCAGTGGTACTTGAAGCGAGTCTAGACACGGTGTCGACACCGTGCGCCACCCGAAAACGGCGGGGCGTCCGGCGCTAGGGCTCGACCGCCCGCACCTTGACGCTCAAACGACCGCCTCCGCCGTAGTTGCGCAGGCCCGCCTTGGCGCTGCGCGTCAGGCGGGCGATGACCCAGCGCTGCTCGCCGGCGGCCGTCGTGACCGACCCATGGGCGAAGCGCAGGCCCGTCAGTCGCAGCTTGGCCGCGGTCGACGGGCGGACGGTCACGTCAAGCATGACCTTGCAGTCGAGCTCACAGCTCACCAGGGCCCGGATCCCCTTGCGGATCATTGCGGGTGCGCTCTTCGGGACCACGAGGCGGTGCACGTGCAGGCGCTGCTCACCCGGCTTGACGATCGGGGGATCCGGCGTGGGCGGGTCTGGCGCGCAGGCGACGGCGACCGACACGGTTGCCGTTGACCCCCCGTTGAGGGTGTAGGTGAAGGTGTCGTCGGGGCCGCTGTCGTTGCAGTAGCCCGCGTCCGGCTCGTACGTCAGGCCGGAGCCGCCGCCGGTGATGACGACCGTGCCGTCGATGGGGCCGGAGTTGGATTCGATCGAGATCGGGCCGCCGTCGGGATCGTCGTCGTTGGCGAACACGTCGATCGCGGTCGGGCCCGAGTCCACGGCCACCGAGGCGGAGTCGTCGACCGCGACCGGGTCGTCGTCGATGCAGGCGACCGCCACCGAAACGGTGGCGGTCGAGCCGCCGTTCAGGGTGTAGGTGAAGGTGTCACCGGGGGTTCCTTCGCTGCAGTAATCCGGGTTCGGCGTATAGGCGAGCAGGAGGCCGTCGGGGGCGACTTCCACTGTGCCGTTGACGGGGTCCGTCGCGGATGAGATCACCTTCAGCCCGCCGTCGGAATTGGTGTCGTTGGCGAGGACGTCCACCGTGACCGGTGCGGCATCCTCGGTCGTCGCCGCGGGGTCGTCCACCGCGACGGGGCTGATGTCGCTGCAGCTGACGGTGACCGACACCGTCGCCGTGGAGCCGCCGTTCAGCGTGTAGGAGAAGGTGTCGTCGGGGCCTCCGTCGTTGCAGTAGTCGGTGTCGGGCTCGTAGGTGAGGCTCGAGCCGCCGCCGGTGATCGCAACGGTTCCGTTGGCGGGGTCGGAGGCGGACTGGATGGTCTTGATGCCGCCGTCCGGATCGGTGTCGTTGGCCACAACGTCCATCGGGACGACTCCCGAGTTCTGGGACGCCAACCCGGAGTCGTTCACGGCCACCGGGTCGTCGTCGGTGCAGGTCACCGCCACCGAGACCGTGGCGGTCGAGCCGCCGTTGAGGGTGTAGGTGAAGGTGTCATCGGGAGCCGCGCCGTCGTTGCAGTAGTTGGCGTCGGGGGAGTACGTCAGGCCGGAGCCGCCGCCGGTGATCGCTGTGGTTCCGTTGGCGGGATCCGAGGCCGAGGCGATCGTCATCAGGCCGCCGTCGACGTCGGTGTCGTTGGCGAGCACGGCGATCGCCGTCGCACCAGAGTCCTCGCCCTTCGTGGCCGTGTCATTGGCGCTCACCGGGTTGTCCTCGACGCAGCCCACTCCGATCGAGACCGTCGCGGTCGAGCCGCCGTTGAGGGTGTAGGTGAAGGTGTCGTCGGGCGTCGGGCCGCCGTTGCAGTAGTTCGCGTCGGGGGTGTAGGTGAGGCCGGAGCCGCCGCCGGTGACGACCACCGTGCCGTTGGCCGGATCCGAGGCGGACTGGATGGTCGTGGGCCCGCCATCGACGTCGGTGTCGTTGGCCAGCACGCCGATCGCCACGGCGCCCGAGTCCTCGGCCACCGCGTCAGAGTCGTCGGCCGCGACGGGGTCGTCGGCGACGCAGGTCACGGCGACCGCGACCGTGGCGGTCGAGCCGCCGTTCAGCGTGTAGGTGAAGGTGTCGTCGGGGGCCGCCCCGTCGTTGCAGTAGTTCGCGTCGGGGGAATACGTCAGGCCGGAGCCGCCGCCGGTGACCACGACCGTGCCGTTGGCGGGATCCGAGGCGGACTGGATCGACTTGAGGCCACCGTCGACGTCCGTGTCGTTGACCAGGACGCCGATCGCCGTGGCGCCGGAGTCCTCGGACTTCGTGGCCGTGTCGTTGACGGCCACCGGGTTGTCGTTGGTGCAGGTGACGGCGACCGAGACGGTGGCGGTGGAGCCGCCGTTGACGGTGTACGTGAAGGTGTCGTCGGGTGTCGGGCCGCCGTTGCAGTAGTCCGCGTCGGGGGTGTAGGTGAGACCGGAGCCGCCGCCGGTTATCGCAACGGTTCCGTTGGCGGGGTCGGACGCGGATTGGACGGTCTTCTGGCCGCCATCCGGATCGGTGTCGTTGGCCAGCACGTCGATGGCAGTGGCACCCGAGTCCTCTGCCACCGTCTCCGAGTCGTCGACCGCGAAGGGGTCGTCCTCCAGGCAGGTGACGGCTACCGAGACCGTGGCGGTCGAGCCGCCGTTGGCCGTGTAGGTGAACGTGTCGTCCGGGGACGGCCCGTCGTTGCAGTACTCCGGATCGGGTTCGTAGGTGAGGCTGAGGCCATCCGGGTCCACCTCGACGGTTCCGTTGGCCGGCTGCGTCGTGGACGAGATCACCCTCAGCCCGCCGTCGGGATCCGTGTCGTTCGCGAGCACGTTGATCGCGGTCTGGCCCGAGTCCTCTGCCCTCGTCACCGAGTCGTCGACGGCGGTCGGTGGCGCGTCGACGCAGACAACCGTGACCGATACGGTCGCGGTCGAGCCGCCGTTGATCGTGTACGTGAAGGTGTCGTCCGGGCCTCCGTCGTTGCAATAGCCGGGGTCGGGCTCGTAGGTGAGGCCCGAGCCGCCGCCGGTGATCACGACGGTGCCGTTGGCGGGGTCCGAGGCGGACTGGACGGCCTTGGTGCCGCCATCGGTGTCGGTGTCGTTGGCGAGCACGTCGATCGGGACGGTGCCGGAGTCCTGGTGCGCCATCGCCGCGTCGTCAACCGCGGTCGGGGCATCGTCCGTGCAGGTCACGGCCACCGAGACCGTGGCCGTCGAGCCGCCGTTCAGGGTGTAGGTGAAGGTGTCGTCGGGGGCTGCGCCGTCGTTGCAGTAGCCGGTGTCGGGCGCGTAGGTGAGTCCCGAGCCCCCGCCGGTGATGACGACCGTGCCGTTGGCAGGGTCGGAGGCGGACTGGATTGTCTTGGGGCCGCCGTCCGGATCGGTGTCATTGGCCAGCACGCCGATCGCCGTGGCGCCGGAGTCCTCGGCCTTCGTGGTCGTGTCGTTCACCGCGACCGGCAGGTCGTCGGTGCAGGTCACCGCCACCGAGACGGTCGCGGTCGAGCCGCCGTTCAGCGTGTAGGTGAAGGTGTCGTCGGGGGCCGCGCCGTCGTTGCAGTAGTTCGGGTCCGGCGTGTAGGTGAGGCCCGAGCCGCCGCCGGTGATGGCGACCGTGCCGTTGGCGGGGTCCGAGGCGGACTGGACCAGCTTGGTCCCGCCGTCGATGTCGGTGTCGTTGGCCAGCACGCCGATCGCCGTGGCGCCCGAGTCCTCGCCCTTCGTGGCCGTGTCGTTGACGGCCACCGGGTTGTCATCGACGCAGGTGACGGCAACGGACACCGTCGCCGTCGAGCCGCCGTTGAGCGTGTAGGTGAAGGTGTCGTCGGGGGCCGCGCCGTCGTTGCAGTAGTTCGGGTCCGGCCGGTAGGTGAGGCCGGTGTGGGCTCCCGACGTTCCCCCCGTGAGCACGACGGTGCCGTTCGCGGGATCGGTTGCGGACGAGATCGTCTTCGGGCCGCCGTCGACGTCGGTGTCGTTGGCCAGCACGGTGATCGCGGTGGCGCCCGAGTCCTCGCCCTTAGTCGCCGGGTCGTTCACAGCGACGGGCAGGTCGTCGGTGCAGGTCACCGCCACCGAGACGGTCGCGGTCGAGCCGCCGTTCAGCGTGTAGGTGAAGGTGTCGTCGGGGGTCGGGCCGTCGTTGCAGTAGTTGGCGTCGGGCCGGTAGGTGAGGCCGGTGTGGGCGCCCGCGGTGCCGCCCGTGAGCACGACGGTGCCGTTCGCGGGATCGCTAGCGGACGAGATCGTCTTCGGGCCGCCGTCGACATCGGTGTCGTTGGTCGAGCACGTCGATCGCGGTAGCCGCTGAGTCCTCGGCCCTGGTGGCGGCGTTGTTGACGGCCACCGGGTTGTCGTCGACGCAGGTCACGGCAACCGAGACCGTGGCCGTCGAGCCGCCGTTCAGCGTGTAGGTGAAGGTGTCGTCGGGCGTAGCGCCGTCGTTGCAGTAATTCGCGTCGGGCGCGTAGGTGAGGCCCGAGCCGGCGCCGGTGATCACGACCGTGCCGTTGGCGGGGTCCGAGGTGGACTGGACGATCTTGGTCCCCCCGTCGACGTCGGTGTCGTTGGCCAGCACGCCGATCGCCGTGGCGCCGGAGTCCTCGGCCTTCGTGGCCGTGTCGTTGACGGCCACCGGGTTGTCGCTGACGCAGGTGACGGCGACCGAGACGGTGGCGGTCGAGCCGCCGTTCAGCGTGTACGTGAAGGTGTCGTCGGGAGCCGCACCGTCGTTGCAGTAGTTGGCGTCCGGCCGGTAGGTGAGGCCGGTGTGCGCTCCGGACGTGCCGCCCGTGAGCACGACGGTGCCGTTGGCGGGGTCGGAGGCCGAGGAGATCGTCTTCGGGCCGCCGTCCGGGTTCGTGTCGTTCGCGAGCACGCTGATCGCGCCGGCGGCGGCATCCTCAGTGGTGGTGGCCGAGTCGGCCACCGCGGTGGGCGCGCCGTCGACCGTGTCGACGTTGCTGCCGAGGCTGACGGTCCCCACCGAGCCCGGCGTCTCGCCGTCGCCGATGTCGTTCGTGTTGCTGTAGCCGAGCTGCCCGTTGCCCGCCTCCCCCCAGCACCTCACGGTTGCGTTGTCGAGCACCGCACAGGTATGCGCGTCGCCGGTGGCGACCGTGAAGGCGGTCCTGCCGGTCCCCAGGTTCACCGTCCCGACCGAGCCCGGCGTCTCGTTGTCGCCGATGTCGTTGACGTTGCCGTAGCCGAGGCGCCCGAAGTCGCCCTCGCCCCAGCAGCGAAGCGTGTTGTTGTCGAGCACCGCGCAGGTGTGCTGCGCGCCGCCGGAGATCGCGATCGCGAACCTGCCGGTACCGACATTGACCGTCCCGACCGCGCTGGGAAGCTCGTTGTCGCCGATGGTGGTGGTGTTCCCGTACCCGAGTCGGCCGAGCGCCCCGTCGCCCCAGCACTTCAGGGTGTTGTTGTCGAGCATCGCGCAGGTGTGGAACTCGCCCGTCGTGATGGCGATCGCGGTGCGGCCCGTGCCGAGGTTCACTGGCCCGGCTGCGCTCGGTGCCTCGGTGTCGCCGATGTCGCTGGTGTTGCCGTAGCCGAGCTGGCCGACGGCTGCGGCGCCCCAGCAGCGGACCGTGCCGTTGTCGAGCTGGGCGCAGGTGTGGGCGTCCCCGGCGCTGATCCTGACGGCGGTCCGCCCGGTGCCGAGACTCACCGGACCGACGGAGCCCGGCGTCTCGTTGTCGCCAATGGTGTTGGTGTTCCCGTAGCCGAGGCGGCCGTTGGTCCCGAGTCCCCAGCAGCGCACCGTCCCGTTGTCGAGGATCGCGCAGGTGTGGTCGTCGCCCGAAGTGATGGCGACCGCCGTACGGCCGGTGCCCAGGTTCACGGGGCCGACCGCGCTCGGCAGCTCGGCGTCGCCGATGTCGTTCGTGTTGCCGTACCCGAGGGCCCCGAGCGCGGCATAGCCCCAGCACCGGACCGTGCCGTTGTCGAGCTGCGCGCAGGTGTGTGCCTCGCCGCCCACGACCGCGACCGGGGTGCGGCCCGACCCGAGGCTGACAGGCCCGACGGCGCTCGGGAGCTCGTCGTTGCCGATGTCGTTGGTGTTCCCGTAGCCGAGGCGGCCGTTGGCCCCAGCCCCCCAGCACCTGAGGGTGTTGTTGGAGAGGATCGCGCAGCTGTGCTCGCCGCCGAGGTCGAGCTTTCCGGAAGCGAACGAGCGGGTGTTCGACGACGCCTGCTCGGCCGAGGCGGGGGCCGTCAGCAGCACGCAGGCCACCAGCGCCGCGAGCAGCGCGACGACTCCGGCGATCGACCTGCCGGTGGTGAAGCTGGCCTCATGGCCGTTGTTGATTGCCCGTTCGCGGGCAGGGACGAATGTTGGACCCATGCCTATCCCTCTATCGGTGGATAACCCTGCGTGCTGAAGGGCAGGTATCCCCCTTATTGAGTGCTTCGCAACTCGACCGTTCGGCCGAGCGCGTGCAGGCGTGCCGCAGGCGTGCGGTGCTCCTAGCCGGCGGGCCTCGTCCGGTGCCCGAAGGGCGTTTCGAGCATGGCCCGCATTGACTCCGGCGTCGCCCAGTAGAGGATTCCCGCGCCACCCGCCGCCAGGACCTGTTGCGAGCAGGCGGCGGCCTGAGCGGGTCCGATTCGATCCACGGCCTCGGACGCGCCCGAATGCGGGGATGTATCGAAAGAGATCTCAAAGCCGAGATGGGCGGTGGAGACCAACTCGGCCACCAGCCCGTACTGACGCCGGAGCTCCCCCGTCAGTGGGCCGATCAGCGGGCCGGGGGCCGCTGGCGTGCCGCAGTTGGGCTGGGTCTGTACCACCTGGAAGCCGCGGTTGTCGGGATCCAGCTCGCGGTTCGCGTCAGCGATCACACGGGCGGTGCGGCCGTAGTCCCATGGCGGCACGTAGTCGGGGACGAGCCCCATATGCGCCTTGGTCTGACTCACCCGCGATGAGAGCGAGCGCAGCGCCGTGTCGATGCGGCCGAGGTTCGCCTCGAGCTCGGAGTTCCACTCGCCCTGTCCCGCCTCGCTCCAGGTGTCGGGCTCCCAGTCGAGCAGAATCGCGTCGACGTCCGCCTCGTCCGTCAGGGCGAACATGTAGCCGGGCCTGTCCGGCTTGGGCCCAAGCCCGTTCAGCGAGGCGATTCGGTTGCACGGGTACCGGCTTTTCACCTCGGAAAGCGTCCGGTCCCACTCCGCGGGGTCGCTGCCCGCATACTCCGTGTTGATCACGAAGACGTCGCGAGGCAGGATCCTCGACCCGAGGGCGGACTCAATCGCGGCGACGTCATCGGAGTCGTTGACCCGCAGGCCCATCGTGAAGGCGGCGGGCCCACTGCCGGGCGGCGTCAGGGCGATCGCCGGGACGTCACCGCAAGAACCTCCCTCCCCGTCGTCCTTGTCGGCGAGGACGAAGGCGAGCGCCGCGGCGACGAGGGCACCGGCCGCGATCGCGCCGAGTTTCGTGCGCGTCAGGGGCATGTAGGTCTGATTCGGTGCGCCGGGGTCCCCGCTTGAGCCACGCGGGAGATTGGCTCTATCGCTTCGGCTGCCAGAGGGCGATCTCGCCCGCGGTCCCCGTCGTCAATACGCTGCGCCACCCGGCGGGGCCCTCCCGGGGCTCGAGCATCACGCCGGCCCCGAGGTCGCGCGCCCGCTCCGTGACCTCCCGAAGCTCCCGAACCTCCACGTAGGGAAGCCAGAGCGGCCGCGGGGCCCCGCACTCCACCATCCCGCCGTCCAGGCTCTCTCCCAACGCGAGGCCAAGGTAGGACTGCGATCCCGCCTTGATCGTCTCGGGTCTCCAGCCGAAAACCGCCTCGTAGAACGACCGCGCGCCCGGCAGATCGCCGGTGTGGAGCTCGAGGTGAACCACCGGGTTGGCAGGGGCCGTCTTCATCCGTTCGCAAATAAGACCGTCCCGAGGCCGCGAACTCATCGCACTCGGCGGTGGCGATGAATTCCGGCGCGCGAACCTGTCTAATCTCGTGAGGATGAGCGCCGGCCCGACAAGCGCGACCGCGCCGGACCCCGGGCTGCTCGAGGCTGCGCGCGACGGCGATGAGCAGGCCTTCGGCCGGCTCGTCGAGCCGCGCCGCCGCGAACTGCAGGCGCACTGCTATCGGATGCTCGGGTCCGCTCAGGACGCCGAGGACGCCCTCCAGGACGCGATGCTGCGCGCCTGGCGCGGGCTCTCCGGCCTGGACGACGCCAAGGCGCTGCGCGCCTGGCTCTACCGGATCGCCACCAACACCTGCCTCGATGCGATCGGAAAGCGGCCGAAACGGGTGCTGCCCATCGACTACGGCCCCGCCACCGACCCCCACGAGGGGCCCGGTGACCCGGTCGTCGAGTCGGTCTGGATCGAGCCCTTCCCCGACGAGCAACTCGCGGTCGAGGACGGTCCGCTGGGGCCCGAGGCGCGCTACGAGCAGCGCGAGGCGGTCGAGCTCGCGTTCATCGCGGCGCTGCAGCTGCTGCCCTCCAACCAGCGCGCGGTGCTGATCCTCCGCGAGGTGCTGGGGTTCTCGGCCAAGGAGGTCGCGGAGACCCTTGACACCACCGTCGCCTCTGTCAACAGCGCGCTGCAGCGCGCGCGCAAGACGATCGACGACAAGGTCCCCGAGGAGAGCCAGCAGACGACGCTGCGCCAGCTCGGCGACGAGCAGGTCCGCGAGATCGTCGACGCCTACGTCGAGGCGTGGGACCGTGGCGACGTCGACGCCGTGGTCGGGATGCTGACCGAGGACGCATGCTTCTCGATGCCGCCGATGAGCACCTGGTACCACGGCCGCGACGGGATCGCCAACTGGATGCGGCGTTCCCCGCTCTCGGGCGACTTCAAGTGGAAGGCGGTGCAGACGCACGCCAACGGCCAGCCCACCCTCGCCTTCTACAGCTGGGATCCGGAGGAGAACGCGTACGTCCCGTTCGCACTCAACGTCCTCACCTTCGAGGGCCGAGAGATCAGCGACGTCACCGCCTTCATCGTCCGCTCGAGCCAGGACCCGGACCCCGAGGTCCAGGCGCAGACTCCGTACCAGCCGGCGGACTACGAGAAGCTCGCATCCGTGTACGAGCGCTTCGGGCTGCCGGCGACCCTCCCAGGCGATTAGTTTCGCCCCGGGCCCGGGTCTCTAATTCCGGAACCGAAGAGAGGAGCTGACCATGCTTGGAGAAAGCAACGCCTACAGCGGCTTCGCCGTGACCGACCTCGGCAAGGCGAAGGAGTTCTACGGCGAGACACTGGGACTGAAGGTCAAGGTGCTCGACGAGGAGAACGGGCTGATGCAGCTCGAGCATCCCGAGGGCCGCAACACCCTCGTCTACCTCCAGCCCGCCGCCACCGCGGCGAGCTACACGATCCTCAACTTCAACGTGGACGACGTCGACGCGGTCGTCGACGAGCTCGGCTCCCGCGGCGTCACCTTCGAGCGCTACGAGGGCTTCGAGCAGGACGAGAAGGGCATCGCGCGCGGGCCGGGACCGGTGATCGCCTGGTTCAAGGACCCCTCGGGCAATGTGCTCTCGGTGCTTTCGGAGGGCTAGCCGAGCTCGAAAGAAAGCGGTTGCAGGCGTCCTCAAGATGTACTAGTGTGCTAGTTCAATGGCACAGTCGGAGCGACGCCTACCTGAGCTGGCCCGCGGCGATGACCTTCCCGTCGGGATCAACCTCGCCTGGCGGCTGCAGGTACTGATCGGGACGGGCCGGCTTCCCTCCCTCGAGCGGTTGCCGGGGGTCAGGGACTTCGCCGCGGGCGCAGGCGTCAACGTCAACACGGCGCGCAGCGTCTACCGCCGTCTGGAGGACGACGGCCTCGCCGTCTCCCGCCAGGGACTGGGGACCTTCGTCGCCCCGTATGTGACCGTGGCCCCGACGTTGGAACAGTTCGCGTCCGAGGTGGCGACCGATGCCGTTTCGCAGGGAATCGACCCGCGCGAGCTGGCCCGGGCGCTCTACTCCGGCAGCCCGGCGAGCGATCCGTTCGACGAGCGGCTCGAGGAGGCCGGGGAGCTCTCCCCCGAGGATGCCCGGCTCGCCCGCGACTCGCTCCGCGGGCAGATCGCCCGGCTCGAGGCCAGCCTCGCCCCGTATCCGGAGGGCAAGGACATCTCCGAAAGGCCGCGTGGCGGCGGTCCGTTCCCCGGTCTGGCGGACCTGAACGAGCTGGAGGCGATCCGGGACGACCTCGTCGGCCGGTTGAAGAAGGCGCGGACCAAGGCGGAGCGCGAGGCCGAGGAGCAGGACGTCGCGCGGGCGAAGCTCGATTCCGCCGTCGCCGACCCGGCCGCCCACAAGTGGGAGGCCGGCGCGGTCGAGGGCATCGGAGAGCCCGGCTGCGGACGCTGGCAGGTCGCCCCCGCCTGGGGCCCGGTGGGTGCGCTGATGAACTGGTGGCGCGTCAAGATCTCGTCGGGCTGCCCATAGATGGTCCGGGCCGTCGCTGACAGGGCATTTCTTCCCGCCAAGTCCCTGTTCGAACAGGTCGGCGACATCTGCGTGCTCGCCGCGAAGACGGTCGTCTCGTCGCTGCGCCCGCCGTACCCCTACGGCGGCGAGTTCATCGGGCAGTTCCTGTTTGCGCTCCAGCTCTGCTGGTTCCCGATGATGGTCTCGATGATCGCCGTCAGCTTCGGGGCGCCCGGACTGCAGGCGGCGAACTTCCTGTCGCTGTTCGGAGCGCTCGACCGCCTCGGAGGCTTTTTCGTCCTTGCCTCGATCCGCGAGTTCGCGCCGCTGGTGTCCGCTGTGGTGGTCGCGGGAGTCGCCGGCACGGCGATCACGGCGGACCTGGGGTCACGAAAGATCCGCGAGGAGCTCGACGCTCTTCAGGTGCTGGGAGTGGACCCGATCAAGAACCTCGTCGTGCCGCGGTTCCTGGCGCTGATGCTGATCACCGGGCTGCTCGACATCTTCGCGATCGTGTTCGGGATCTCCGGCGGGATGCTGGCCGAGCTCATGTACGGGGAGCCACTCGGCGGCTTCTTGGCCACCCTCTTCAACAACGCCTCCGTCACCGACCTCTGGGGCTCGGTGGTGAAGACCACCTGCTTCGGGGCGATCATCGCGATCGTCTGCTCGTACAAGGGGATGACTGCGTCCGGAGGCGCCGAGGGCGTGGGACGTGCGGTGAACGAAGCCGTGGTGATGTCGTTCATGGGCATCTTCGCCTTCAACTACGTCTTCACCCAGACCCTGCTCGCGACCCATCCCGAGCTGCAGGTGATCAAGTAGGCGTGAGCGGCTGGACCTCAGTCCCACGCTCCTGGCTCGAGGGCACGGGAGAGATCTTCGGCTTCTGCGTGCGGGTGATGGGCCAGGTCTACTCGGGCCGCGTCTTCCAGTTCTTCGGCGAGACGCTGCGGCAGGCGGGGATCCTGATCCTGGGCTCGGCCCTGGTGATCTGGGGCCTCGTCTTCATCTCGGCCTCACCTGCGGGATCGAGGGCGCCTACCTGCTGCGTGCCCAGGGCGCCCCCGCCTACGCCGGCGTCTTCAGCGCCTGGTGCGACCTGCGCGAGATCACCCCCTATGCCTTCGGCTACATGATGGCCGCCAAGGTCGGGACCGGGATCGTCGCCGAGCTCGGGGCGATGCGGATCTCAGACGAGATCGACGCGCTCGAGGTGATGGGGGTTCCCCCGATCACCTTCCTCGCCGCGACGAGGCTGCTGGCGGCCTGGATCGTGCTGCCCTTCCTCTACCTGGGCGCGGTCGGCGTCGGCTTCTTCGCCTCCTGGATCGCGGTCGTCGAGCAGGTCGGGGACGTCTCCTCCGGCGGCTACTTCCTGATCTTCTGGATGTTCCAGAACCCGCCCGATCTCCTGTTCTCCCTGATCAAGGGGATGGCGATGGCGACCGTGATCGTGCTGGTCGGCTGCTACTTCGGCTACACCGCCTCGGGGGGGCCGGTCGGGGTGGGAACGGCGACGGCGAAGTCGATGTTCCTGAACATCATCTTCGTCCACATCATCGGCATGCTCGGGACGCTGGTGTTCTGGGGGGCGAACCCCAGGGCGCCGATCGGGGGCTAGGGGCTACCCCAGTGTCGGATCACAAGAACCGGTAGCCCTCGCCAGCGCCCGCACCGGCCCACGTGGCGGCCTTGACCGCTTCATCCCTGGTCCGGAAGGCCCGTTCCCCCACCACCGCCCCATCCTCGAATGCGAAAACCAGGGCGAACTGAGCATCCATCCCGTTCGCCGCCTTGACGACCGCGACCACACTGTCGTCGATATCGATCAACTCCACAGGTTCGATGTCGCATCCGGCCAATAGCGCTTCGCTGTCACGGCGAGTCCCCAAAATTCGCGTCTCGAAGTCCGCGCCGGGGCCGTAGAGCTCGTTCAGGGCATCGACGTCACCGCGATTGTGTGCCGCCAACCCGTCCTTGACCCTCTCCACGTTCGTCCGCGAGATCACCGCCGCATCTCCCCGATCACGCCGGCCGAGTCGGCTCCAGGCGGCGCCCCCCACGGTCAGCAGACCGCCGAACAGCGCCATTGCCGCCAGCTGCAGGCCCGTGAACGGAAGGCTGCCGCCGCCGTCCTGCACGTTCTCGGCGGCGGAGCCGCCCGGGTCACCTCGGGCCGGGTCCCCTCCACCTCCGACCTCACCGGCGGTCCCACCCCCCGGGTCCCCCGGACCCGGCGGCAGGGCCTCGCGAACGTTGGTGACGGCGCAGACGATGTCGTCGCCGAAGCCGACCGCCACCGAGAGCGGGCCGGGGTCATCGCCGGGCGGGGTCTGGGCGACGATCGGTCCGGCGCCGTTTTGGGAGCGGCAGGCGATCTGCTTTTGGTAGTCGCCGAGGGCGCCGACCGAGCCGGCCTGCTCGGAGACCTCATAGGTGCCGGTCGGGACCTCGTTCTCGCCGGTGGTGCCGCCGTCTGTGGCGTCGGGCTCGGTGTCGATGTTGGTCGCGCCCTGGGCGATCAGCAGGTCAAAGAGGCCCGGGTCTGAGGCCGGGTCGAGCTCCTTTACGAGCTCGATCTTGCCCTCCTCGCGAACGTTGGTGACGGTGCAGACGATGTCGTCGCCGAAGCCGACCGCCACCGAGAGCGGGCCGGGGTCATCGCCGGGCGGGGTCTGGGCGACGATCGGTCCGGCGCCGTTTTGGGAGCGGCAGGCGATCTGCTTTTGGTAGTCGCCGAGGGCGCCGACCGAGCCGGCCTGCTCGGAGACCTCATAGGTGCCGGTCGGGACCTCGTTCTCGCCGGTGGTGCCGCCGTCTGTGGCGTCGGGCTCGGTGTCGATGTTGGTCGCGCCCTGGGCGATCAGCAGGTCAAAGAGGCCCGGGTCTGAGGCCGGGTCGAGCTCCTTTACGAGCTCGATCTTGCCCTCCTCGCGAACGTTGGTGACGGTGCAGACGATGTCGTCGCCGAAGCCGACCGCCACCGAGAGCGGGCCGGGGTCATCGCCGGGCGGGGTCTGGGCGACGATCGGTCCGGCGCCGTTTTGGGAGCGGCAGGCGATCTGCTTTTGGTAGTCGCCGAGGGCGCCGACCGAGCCGGCCTGCTCGGAGACCTCATAGGTGCCGGTCGGGACCTCGTTCTCGCCGGTGGTGCCGCCGTCTGTGGCGTCGGGCTCGGTGTCGATGTTGGTCGCGCCCTGGGCGATCAGCAGGTCAAAGAGGCCCGGGTCTGAGGCCGGGTCGAGCTCCTTTACGAGCTCGATCTTGCCCTCCTCGCGAACGTTGGTGACGGTGCAGACGATGTCGTCGCCGAAGCCGACCGCCACCGAGAGCGGGCCGGGGTCATCGCCGGGCGGGGTCTGGGCGACGATCGGTCCGGCGCCGTTTTGGGAGCGGCAGGCGATCTGCTTTTGGTAGTCGCCGAGGGCGCCGACCGAGCCGGCCTGCTCGGAGACCTCATAGGTGCCGGTCGGGACCTCGTTCTCGCCGGTGGTGCCGCCGTCTGTGGCGTCGGGCTCGGTGTCGATGTTGGTCGCGCCCTGGGCGATCAGCAGGTCAAAGAGGCCCGGGTCTGAGGCCGGGTCGAGCTCCTTTACGAGCTCGATCTTGCCCTCCTCGCGAACGTTGGTGACGGTGCAGACGATGTCGTCGCCGAAGCCGACCGCCACCGAGAGCGGGCCGGGGTCATCGCCGGGCGGGGTCTGGGCGACGATCGGTCCGGCGCCGTTTTGGGAGCGGCAGGCGATCTGCTTTTGGTAGTCGCCGAGGGCGCCGACCGAGCCGGCCTGCTCGGAGACCTCATAGGTGCCGGTCGGGACCTCGTTCTCGCCGGTGGTGCCGCCGTCTGTGGCGTCGGGCTCGGTGTCGATGTTGGTCGCGCCCTGGGCGATCAGCAGGTCAAAGAGGCCCGGGTCTGAGGCCGGGTCGAGCTCCTTTACGAGCTCGATCTTGCCCTTCGGGTCACAGCGTGCCCACATGGTCGTGTCGAAGACGACATAGGCGGCGATGCCCGGCGCCCCTCCGCACACGTCGTCCGGCTGCGTGAAGGTCGGCTGGGTCGTGCCGGCGTAGCTCACCCCATCGTTCGGAGGCCCTGGCAGGAGGTCGGGACCGCAGCCCTGCAGGGTGACGCTGCCGGCGAAGGTGACGCTGCAGACGTTGTCCTGCACACCCGTCTCCGCCCCTCGAACGGCTCCGCAGGTGTCGAGAACGCCGCCGGCCGTTCCCAGCACGGACCCGTTGAACGAACGCCCGGAGATCCTGCCGCCGAGGTCGGCACCCCCGGAGTCGGCGGTGGCGCCGTCGAGGTTGAGGTCGAGGTTGGACTCGAGCACGATCGTGCCGCCGTCGCTGTTCGAGCCTTGGTCGCCCGCGAAGGCGGTGAACGCCAGCCCGCTCGCCGTGAGAGTGCCGGTCTGCGCCTTGGCGGTGATCAGCCCGCCCTCCTCCCCATCGGTGCCGGAGCCGCCCATGCCGTCGGCGTGGACGGCGTAAGGGCTCCCGGCGTTGCCGGCGATCGTCAGGTTCTTCTGGGCGTAGAGGTCGATCCAGCCGGTGCCGCCATTGCCGCCACCGCCGGAGTCGGCGCTCACCTCCCCGTTGTGAGTGCCGGTCGAGTCGATCAAGATGTTCTGGCCCCAGATCTCGACGCAGTTCGTCGAGTGGACGGCGTAGGGATAGTTCGCGAGCGGGACGCCGTTGGGCTTGTCCGGACGGTCCGGGCCCTTGCAGCCGTTTGCCTCGTCTGGGTTGGCGTGGCCCCTGGCGACCGATTCGACGATCCCGAACACGTTGACCTCACAGCCCTCGAGGTGGACGCGGTCGCCGCGCGGGTCGAGGGAGCGGCTGCTCACCTTCCCCTCGTCGCTGATGTTGAGGACGCAGCCCGCGACGAGATCGATCGGCCCGCCGCCGCGGGCGGTGCTGCTGGTCCCGGTCTGGTTGCTCGCCGACTCCACCAGCCCGTCCATCTCCATGTTGTGGCAGGCGTTGATGTCGATCTCGCCGGCCGAGGCGGTCTGCGCGTTCGCCTTGACCTGCGCGCCCGGCTCGATCACGAGGTCGCCCGTGGGAGGCGTCGCGTCGCAATCGCCGACGTCGATGGTGATGTTGCCGCCGTTGTTGGTCCCGCCACCGGTGGACGAGCTCGAGATGATGGCGCCTGCGGCCGGAGCCGCGCCCCCCATCGTCATGTTGCCGGCGACGTCGATCGTGATCGCCCCTCCGTTGCCGCCCGTCGCGTTCTCGGCGAGGATCCGGCTTCCCGCCTCCATCGTCATCTCGCCGCCCACGGTGACGTCGGTTGGGCTCGCGTTGCCGTTGCCGGCGGTATCGCTGCTCGAGATGCTCGCACCCGCGGCCGGGGACGCCGCGCCCTTCATCGTCATGTCGCCGGCGACGTCGACCGTGATCGCTCCTCCGTCGCCGGCCTGGTTGGTGTTCTCCGCGCGGATTCGGCTTCCCGCGTCCATCCTCATAGCGCCGCCGACTGTGACGTCGATGGGAGCGGCGCTGCCGTTGCCCGCCGACTCGTTCGTCGAGATCAGGCCCGTGTCCCTGAGCCTGAAGTCCCCGTCGGCGGCGATGTCGATGCTCGCGCCGTCGCCGATCGGCGTCCCCGAGCTGGGGTTCTCGGCCGCGATCGTCCCGGCGGAATCGAAGCCGCCGCCGAAGTCGAGGCTGATCGGAGCGGCGCTGCCCCCGGCGGTCGTGTCGCTGGCGCTGATCACGCTGCCGGCCGCCATCGAGAGCTCGCCTGTCGCGTTGATCGTGATCGGTGAGGCGGAGTTGGTGGGTGTCGCCGGGTCGTTCGCCTCGATCTGCCCTCCATTGGCCACGGTGGGGGCGTCGATGATCAGGTCACCGGCGATGTTCAGCGTGATCCCGCCGGTTGCCCCGCCCGTCGGGCCCGTGGCATCGATGCGGCCGGTGCCGAGGATGTGGAGGTCCTGGGCAATGTCGAAGGAGCCGCCGTGCGCGGGGCTCGTCGCGTTGACGGGGACCGCAATCTGGCACTGGCCCGCGACGACGGTGCCGCCGAGGACATCGCACTCGTCCGTGTCGCCGCCATGGGCCTGCCCGCGCGAGATCATGAGGATGACCAAGACCGCCGCTATGAGCACGCCCTGGAGGAGGACGCGGTGCAACACCGGGCCACTCTTGATCGCCCGATTTTGAGGCGACCTGCCTTCCATGGCCTCGCTCCCTCCTCACCGCACCGCCCGACGTGCCTCTTGCACGTTCGCCCACGAATGCAGGGTCACACTATGAGCGGGGGCCCGTAGGCGCAAGAGTGGTACTCCGCACCTCACTACGTAGTTTTCCGCAATCGGCGCCCAGGCCGGCAACCACGACGAGGTATGACTTTTCGGGGTGAGCCGCAATGCCAGCGCAGTCAAATCGGCAACAGCACAGGTCGCAGCCGTGCTCGACGACCCGCAGGCGCGGCTGGCGCTGGTCGAGCGCACCTACCACGGCCCGACGGGCCGGGCACCGCGGCACCTGCCTTTCCGCCGGGCCGCTCTCTCGTTCATGCGCTGGCAGGCAAATCGCGGGCTGCTCAATCCAGCCGACGCCTCTCCCCCGGGCAGTGTCTGGTGGCGGGCGATCAACGAGAGACTGCTGAGGGATGGCTGTGAATCGGTCGCCCTCGCCGGCGATCGGCCCGGCGAGCCGTCGTCGGGGGCCGTCCGGCTGTGGATGAGATTCATCGCGGAGCCGACGGGACGCAACTGGTACCGCGCCCACAACGCCAGCATCGTGTGTGGCTACCTGGAGCACCGCGAGCTCGCCGAAGCGGAGAGCGCTCCGGAGCGGTTCTTCATGAACGTCGCGCTCGTCCGCGTCCTCTATGCCCACTCGCTCGTCGGCGCGCCGCGCCTGGCGCTCGGGCGGTTCGCCCCGCTCGGCCGCGTGCTAGGCGATCCCAGGCTCGGCATGGCGGGTGCGTTTCTCTCCCTCGGCCGCGTGCTGCCCGACCGCTATCCGCTCGACCGGGACGTCGAGAGCTACCTCGCAGATGAGCGGCGCGTCGGCCGGTTGCTCGACTACGCGGTGATCCAGCCGCGGGCGCAACGGCTGTACGAGTGGTCCGCCGAAGAGCTCTGTGAGCCACGTCTACTCGAACTGGTTCGGGACGGCAACCCGATCTACGCGTGGCCCTTCGAGGACCGAGACGTGTGGCGCGCACCGGCCATGCCGTTCGTGGGGCGGGTCCTCGAGCGCGCGACCAAGCCACGCTGAGACCCCGGCGTCACTTCTTCTTTTCTTCTTCTTCTTGACGCACTTGCCCTTCTTGAGCTTCTGCCCCTTCTTGCACTTCTTCGGCGGAGGCGGCGTCGTGGCCGGGGGGTTCGCGGGTGGGACGAACGGAGGCGGAATCAGCGTGAACGGCACTGCCGTCGAGAGCTCCGAGGTGCTTACCTCGACAGTCGTCACGGTGCTGGTCTGCGTGGCCACCACGAGCTGGCCGTTGGTGGGCAGCGGGTCGACCTGGGTCGAACGACCAGTCGCCCATTGCGTTCGCCGTGGCCTGACCCACGAACAGGCCGAGCTCGCCCAGCGTGGCGTTCGTCTTGCGGAACACGCGCACGACCGCGTTTGGGTTGGCGACGACCGTGCCCGCGATCTGGTCGCTCGTCGCGGTGGTGATCGTCGGAGCATCGATCCCGTCCTGCGAGCGGCGGTCATGTTGCCCAGGCCCGCGCTCCAAGATCGATGAACAGGCGCCCCGTTTCCGTCCCCGCGGTTGCGGCCGATCCGGTTGTCCCGATTGGTGCGCCAACGATGCCGATCGCCGCTCCGCCGTTGTTGGAGATCAGGTTCTCGTCACCGGCTGCGCCCGGCGCGATTCCCCCGATGTCTGTGCCCTGCGCGCCCCCTGACCCGCCGGCCTGAAACGAGATGCCCTGCAGCGTGTTGCCCAGGTCGGCGCTGCCGTCGGCGCCCACGCCGATGTGGTTCCCCGCGATCGTCGTGCCCCGAACCCCGTGCGCGGCCGTGGCCGAGAGCACGATGCCGTTGGCGTCGGCGCCGGAGATGACGTTGCAGGGGCCGTCGCACGCAGCACTCGCCTGCTGGGGGCCGCTGAGGGTTCCGCCGATCATGTTGTCGCTGGCCGTGTTGACGCTGCCGTCCTGGATGCGGATGTTATGGAGGTTCTCGACGCCGACGCTCGAATTGCCGCTGGCGTTGGTGCCGATGTAGTTGCCAAGGATCTGGTTGTCGTCGCCGCCCGACGAATAGACCGGAGGCCCCTCCCCGAATGATGATCCCCTGCTCGAACGCGTTGGCGATCACGTTGCGGTCGGCGGGCGCGGCACCGGTGGCCCCCGCCGGGCCTCCGACGGTCGCACCGTCGCCATCGAGCTGCAGGCCGTTTCCCATCAGTTCAGGAGTCACACCGTCCAGCAGCAGTCCGAAGTAGTTGTTCTTGATCGTCGTCAGCACCGAGCCATCGAGCGTGTGGACGCCCGAGTAGAGATTCGTGAAGGCGAAGCCCTGGATCGAGGAGTTGTCGGAGAGCACCCTGAATCCGGCGTCGATCATCCCGGTCGTGGCGTGGCGCAGGCCGACGCATGGCCCGGCGTTGTTGGGGGTGTCGGAACAGCCGTTGATGGACACGCGCTCGTCGAGCTGCGGGAGCCCTGTGTTGATCACGATCGTGTCGCCCCCGGTGAGCGGCAGGTCGAAGAGGATCGTGTCGAGCGTCGGGGCTGTTGTCGTTCGCCTCGGACTGCATGACTGCGTCGCGAAGCGAGCCCGTGCCGGAGTCGCTGTTGGTGGTGACCGTAAAGGTGTCGGCGCTGGCGACCGCCGGCGCGAGCGACAACAGGGCGACCGTTGTCACGGCGCAGCTACATGTGAACCTGCCCATCGCTTCCTCCTTGGCTTGACGATGCAGTCCGTGGAAGCTCGCCAACGTTACACAGCCTGCCGAGCTCACTTCCTGTTCTTCTTCTTCTTCTTGCACTTCTTCGCCGCGGCGGCGCCCTTCTTGCCCTTGGGCTTCTTGCACTTCTTCTTGGGCTTTGCGGGGGGAGTCGGCGTCGCCGGCGGGGTGGTCAGGGGTGGTGCGAGGCTCACGACTGAGAGGTCGACGTTGCCCCTGTCCCCCTCGAAGCCGTCGACCGCGATCCGATAGGTGGTTCCCGGCCGCCGCAGCGAACGTGACGCGGCTCTGGACGCTGTCGACGCCACAGGCATCGGAGTCGTCGTTGCTCGCCACCGGGGTCAGGGAGCCCACCGCGGAGCCGCTGTAGACGCCGAGCAGGGTGTCGAAGTCGGAGCCGCAGGTGTCGATCGCGATCTCTTCGGAGGCAGAGGCGGTCCAGCTCCACCAGACCGAGTGCCCGCCGGGGTCTCCGGCGTGGTCGGGCTCCCCCGCCTGTTTGGTGGCGTTGAAGGTATTTCCGGTGGTGGCGATGGGCAGACCGGTCAACGTCGCCCCGGGGAAGTCGTCGTTCGCGGGGGGCGTCGGAGGAGGCGCGATGTGGAGAACGATCGGACCGCCCGCGGACGCACCCCCGCCGCGGCCGCCGACCCCCCTCCGGGGAGCCGCCGAACCGCCGTCGACCGCAATCCGATAGGTGATCCCGGCCGTGGCCTCGAAGGTGACTTGGCTCAGCACGCCGGATGGACACGCGGCGGAGTTGTCGTTGCTCGCCACCTCGGTCAGCGAGTTCACCGCCGAGCCGGTGTAGACGCCGAGCACCGTGTCGAAGTCGGATCCGCAGGTGTCGATGACGATGGTCTCCGACGTGAGGGCGGTCCAGCTCCACCACACCGATTTCCCGCCGGGGGATCCGGCGTGGTCGGGCTCGCCCGGCTGCTTGGTGGCCCTGGCGCTGTTCGCGGACGTCACGACCGGTAGGCCGGTCAGGGTCGCGCCCGGGAAGTCGTCGTTCGCGGGCGCGACGGAAATCGCAAGTTCGATGGAGCCCACCGCTCCCGCGTTGCCATCGACCGCGATCCGATAGGTGGTTCCCGGTACCGCCGTGAAGATGGCCTGGCTCTGGTTGCCGCAGGGCGTGGAGACGCTGTCATCGCTCGCCACCGGCGTCAGGGAGTCGACCGATGCGCCCGTGTAGACCCCGAGCAGGGTGCTGAATTCCGGGGAGCAGACGTCGACGGTCACCTCCCCCGCTCCCTCGGGAGCCGTCCAGCTCCACCAGACCGAGGCGCCGCCGCTGTTCCCGGCGTGATCGGGCTCGCCCGCCTGCTTGGTGGCGCCGACGTTCGACCCGGTCACGGAACCCTCCTCGAGCACCTCCGTGCCAGGGAAATCATCGTTCTCCGGTGCGGGCGTGGGGTGACTCAGCAACAGGTCGATACCGCCCTGGGCCCCGCCGTAGCCGTCGACCGCTAACCGGTAGGTGGTCCCCGCCGTCGCTTCGAAGGTCACCCGGCTCCGGGTGCCCCCAGTCCCGCAGGCGTCGTCGTTGCTCGCCACCTCCACCAGCGAGCCCACGGAGTCACCCGTGTAGACGGCGAGCAGCGTGTTGAAGTCGGACGTGCAGGTATCGAACGTGACCGTCCCGGACGACCCTGCCATCCAACTCCACCAGACGGAGGCGCCGCCGCTGTTACCGGCGTGGTCGGCCTCGCCGGCCTGCTTCGTCGCGCCGACGTTCGTCCCGAGATTCTCCCCGAAGCCGTCGGGCATCTCGCCCGGGAAGTCGTCGTTCGCCGGCGGCGGCGGCGGCCCGAGCTCCAGGTCGATGTTCCCGGTCTCACCGCCCCAGCCGTCGACTGCGATCCTGTAGGTGGTACCCGCCGTCGTCTCGAACGTCAGCCGGCTCTGCAGACCTTCGGGGCCACAAGAGTCGCGGTCACCGGGCACCTCTGACAGCAAGTTCACCGCGGAGCCCGTGTAGACACCGAGCAGCGTGGCGAAGTCGGAGCCGCAGGTGTCGATCGAGACCCAGCCGGAGGACGGCGCCGTCCAGCTCCACCAGACGGAGGCGCCGCCGCCATCCTCGGCGTGGTCGGGCTCGCCCGCCTGCTTGCCCGCGTTCACGTTCGTTCCCGTCGCCGAGGCCGGGAAGCCGGTCAGGGTCGCGCCCGGGAAGTCGTCGTTCGCCGGTGGCGTGACGATCTTCAGCTGGACGCCGCCGGTCGCCCCGTCCCGGCCGTCGACCGCAATCCGGTAGACGGTCCCCTCGGCCGCCGCGAACGTGATCCGGCTTCGCGTGCTTTCGGCGCCGCAGGAATCGGAGTCGTCGCTGCTCGCCACAGGGGCCAGGGACTCCACCGCGGAGCCCGTGTAGACGCCGAGCAGCGTGTCGAAGCCGGAGTTGCAGGTGTCGATCGCGACAGTCCCCGAGGAAGGCGCCGTCCAGCTGTACCAGACCGAATGCCCGCCGCTGTTGCCGGCGTGAGGCGGCTCGCCCGCCTGCTTGGTGGCGCCGAGGTTGGTTCCCGTCGCGGAGCTCGGCAGGCCGCTGAGCGTCGTCCCGGGGAAGTCGTCGTTCGCGGGCGGGGGCTCGATCTTGAGCTGGATGGGTCCAGTCGCCGCGAGGACGCCGTCGACGGCAATCCGGTAGCCGGTCCCCGCCGTGACCGCGAGGGTCACACGGCTCCGCGTTCCGTCGACCCCGCAGGCGTCGTCGCTGCTCGCCACCTCGGTGAGTGAGCTCAACGTCGTCACCCGTGTAGACGCCGAGCAGCGTGTCGAAGTTGGATCCACAGGTGTCGATCGTCACGGACCCCGAGGATGGGGCCGTCCAGCTCCACCATACGGAGGCGCCGCCGCTATCGGCCGAGTGGTCCGGTTCGCCCGTTTCCTTGGTGGCCCCCGCGCTGTTCCCGTTCGTCGAGGCGGGCAGGCCGCTGAGCGTCGTCCCCGGAAACCCATCGTTCGCCGGCGGCGCTTGGATCGCGAGCTGAACCTCGCCGGTCGCACCCCCGAAGCCGTCCACCGCGATCGCGTAGGTGGTGAACTCGGTTGCCACGAAGCTGGCACGGCTCCGCGTTCCCCCTGCGCCGCAGGTGTCGTCATCGCTGGCCACCTCGGTGAGGGAGCTCACGTCAGCGCCCGGTGTAGATCCCCAGGAGGGTGTTGAACCCGGACCCGCAGGTGTCGACGGTGACCGTCCCGGACGACGGCGCCGTCCAGCTGTACCAGACCGAACTCCCGCCGCTGTTGCCGGCGTGGTCCGGCTCACCCGTCTGCTTCGTGGCCCCGAGGTTGGTTCCCCCCGCGGAGTCCGGCAGTCCGCTCAACGTCAGACCGGGGAAGTCGTCGTTGTCGGGTGGCGGAGGCACTGCGATCTGGAGGTCGATGAATCCCGACTCACCGTCGTATCCGTCGACCGCAATCCGGTAGGTCACACCCTCGGTCGCGGCGAAGCTCACCCGGCTCTTTGTGGGGTCCCCGCAGGATCCGGGGGGAGCGTCGTCATTGCTGACCACCTCGGTCAGTGAGTTCACGGCCGAAGCCCGTGTAGACGCCGAGCAGCGTGTTGATGCCCGAGGCGCAGGTGTCGACGGTCACCGGCCCCGAGGACGGGCGCCGTCCAGCTCCACCAGACCGAGGCGCCGCCCTCGTTACCGGCGTGGTCGGGCTCGCCCGTCTCCTTCGTCGCGTCGGGGCTGTCGACCGACGCTGACGCCGGCAGGCCGCTGATCGTCTCGCCGGGGAAGTCGTCGTTCGCCGGTGCCGCAAGAGCGCTGGGCGCCAACACGAAACACGCCAGCAGCAGGACGGCCGACAACAAAAGACTCCTGTACCCGTATTGGCCTCGCCCGTTCACACGCCTCCCTGCCGTCAAACCCCTGTCTAGGTACGTCCCGGCCGCCCCTGCGAGCGGTGAATTAATGCAGAGGCGCTTCCTGATCGCAATACCGACTTATGGGGTGCTCGGCCTCGAAGAAACGGGGATGATGTCCTACGTGAGGCGAGCAATCGCAGCCCTGGCCGGGCCGGCGCTGGTCCTCGGGTTGCTCCTCCCGTCAGCCGCGCTCGGCGGGGGAGCCGGATCCTTCGGCTCGACCGGCTCCATGGGCACCGCTCGCTACGCCGCCGCCGCGGCGCCACTGAAAGACGGGCGGGTGCTCGTGGCCGGTGGCTTCTACGACGACGGCGCGGGGGATCACTACCTCGCGAGCGCCGAGGTCTTCAGCCCGGGCACAGGCTCGTTCAGCTCGGCGGGAATCGGCGCGATGGGCGCTCCTCGCCGCGGCGCCGTCGCGGCACCGCTCCCCGACGGGCGGGTGCTGGTCGCCGGGGGCAGCTACGACGACGGCACCGAACACCATCTCGAGAGCGCCGAGGTATTCGACCCCGCCACCGGCACCTTCACGCCGGTGGGCGACATGGGCATCGCCCGCGTTCGCGCCGCCGCGGCGCCGCTCCCTGACGGGCGGGTGCTGGTGGCCGGGGGCAACGACGGGACCACGCGTCTGTCCAGCGCCGAGGTCTTCAACCCGGCGACCAACTCGTTCACGCCGGTGAACGACATGGGATCCGATCGCGCCCGCGCCGCCGCGGCGCCGCTCGCGGACGGGAGGGTCCTGATCGTCGGCGGCACCGACGGCGCCCCTCTTGCGAGCGCTGTGACCTTCGACCCGGCCACCAACTCGTTCAGCTCGGCGGGTATCGGCGCCATGGGCACGGCCCGCCAAGCCCCCGCCGCCGCGCGACTTCCCGACGGGCGGGTGCTGGTCAGCGGGGGCGTTATCGACGAAGGGGTTGGTGGCTACCTCGCGAGCGCCGAGGTCTTCGACCCCGCCGCCAACTCGTTCAGCTCGGCAGGCATAGGCGCCCTGGGCACCCCCCGCACCGGCGCCGTCGCGGCACCCCTACCTGACGGGCGGGTCCTGGTCGCCGGGGGCTACGACGGGTCCACCCGCTTCCCGAGTGCCGAGATCTTCGCCGCCGTCAACGCCTTCAGCTTCGTAGTCAAGGGGCGCAAGCTCCTGGTCAGCGTTCAGGCGACCGGCAAGGTCTCGGTGAGCGATGCGTCGACGAAGAAGCGGAAGCTTCTCCTGAAGTCATCTGACGCCTCCGGCGATCCCCCGACGATCACGGTTGCGCTCCAGCTCTCAAAACTCGCCAGGCAGAGACTGCGGCGAACGGGGAAGGTGGCGGCGACGGCCCGGATCACCTTCGCGCCTCAGGGCGGACTCGCCAATACGCAGACCGCAAAGCTGAAGATCAAGGGCAAGAAGAAGAAGAAGAAGTAGCCACGATCAGCTGACCTTCGCCCCCTCGGCCAGCTTCAGCCGCGTCCACACGTTCATGTTCACGACGACGCCGATGACCTCGAGGATCTCCTCGGCGTCGAAGTGCTTCGCGAGCCCGTCGTGGAAGCGCTGGAAGGCCTGATCGGCATCCGTATCCGGGGCCCGGGTAAGCGCCTCGGTGTAGCGGAGGGCGGCCTGCTCTGCCTCGGAGTGCAGGTCGGTCTCCCACCACGCGGTCAGCGTGTCGATCTTCGCGCGGGGGATCCCGGCGTCGCGGGCGGCCTCGTAGTGGAGGTTGAGGCAGTAGCTGCAGTTGTTGATTTGTGAGACCCGCAGTCGCAGGAGCTGCGCGAGGCCGCGGTCGATGCGCAGCTCCGCGGTGTACCCGAACGCGTCCGCGCCCATGCGCGCGATGCCGATCAGGGACTCGTTCTGCGTCGCATCGGCGCGGTGGTTGGTGATCTCGACCTCGTCGCTCATTTCGGCCCTCCCTTCGATTGTCATTGGTGCCCCCGCCCCCACTTCCGCTTCCGCGGCGGCGCTCCCAAACGCTCGGTGGCGATCTGCTCGCGGAAGCCCGCGTCCTCCTCGTTGACCGCCCGGGCCCCGGCCAGTACCTCGTCGATCTGCCCCTCAGGGATCATCACGGCCCCGGAGCTGTCGGCGAACACGTACTGCCCGGGCATCACTCCCACGCCGGCGATGACGACCGGCACGTTCGCCTGGAATGGCGTCACCTCGTCTCCGCCCCACTTGGTCGCCTCGCCCGAGCAGTAGGCGGCGAAGTCAAATTGGGCGAGCTCATCGAAGTCACGCAGGCGGCCGTCGGTGATCACGCCCGCGCATCCGTGGACCTGCAGCCGCGAGAGCTTCGTACCGCCCCCCATGGACGAGCCGGTGTAGCCGTTGCTGGCCAGGACCACGACCTTGCCCTCCGGCTCGTCGCCGACGGCCTCGTAGAAAAGCCGCGCGAGGTTGTAGCGCTCGGGATCGAGGGAAGCGGAGCAGCTTGGGAAGTAGGAGATGGTCACCGCCCGGCCGAACAGGACTCGCCCGGGAGTCGGGCTGACGAGGTCGTGGATATGGCAGCGATGCCGATGGAGCCGCCCCATGGCGTCGACGAGGTCGGCGGTCGCGAGACCCTCTATCGAGTGCTTCGTCCAAAGCACCCTACTCTCATCGCACCGAGCTGAATGCTGCCCGGAGCTCCTCCGAGAACAGCTGGGGCTCCTCCCAGGCGGCGAAGTGACCGCCCTTGTCGACCTCGTTGAAGTAGATGAGGTTGGGGTACGCCTGCTCCGCCCAACTCCGCGGCGCCTGATACTGCTCGCCGGGAAAGACGCTCACGGCCACGGGAATGGAGACGCCCTTGGCGTTGAAAAAGCCTCCCTTGTATTCCCAATAGAGACGAGACGCAGAGACCCCCGTGTTCGTCAGCCAATACAGCGTGATGTTGTCGAGGATCTCGTCACGCGTCAGTTCGCCGTTCGCACTCGTCGTCCGGTTCAAAGCCGAGGCGACCGCCGCGGCCGGCTGGCCGTCGGCATCGTTGTGGTCCAGAAGCCAGGCGGCCAGGCCAACGGGTGAATCCGCGATGCCGTACAAGGTTTGCGGGCGCGCCGCCATCATCAGGGCGTACTCGACCTGCTTGTACGTTCTGTCCAGCTGCTCATAGGCGCGTCGCTCCTCAGCCGAGAGGCCGGATGGCGGCGGGTCGCCGGCCCGGACAGCCTTGTCGACGTCAGCAGGAACGGTGGCGGGCATGTTGGTGTGGATGGCAAGCAATCCCTCAGGTGCCTGCAAGCCCATTTGGTCGACGACGAACGCTCCCCAGTCGCCGCCCTGGGCAACGTAGTGGCCGTAGCCCAGCCGCTTCATCAGTTCTGCCCAGGCTTGGCCGATGCGCTCGGGACCCCAGCCAGTGCTCGTCGGCTTGCCGGAGAACCCGTAGCCGGGCATGGACGGGACAACGATGTCGAACGCGTCCTCGGCGCGGCCGCCGTGGGCCGTCGGATCGGTCAGCCGATCGATGATCTTCAGCTGTTCGATGATTGAGCCTGGCCACCCATGCGTGACGATGAGCGGCAACGCGTCCTCGTGGCGCGACTTGACGTGGATGAAGTGGATGTCGAGGCCGTCGATCTCGGTGATGAAATGCGGGAGGGCGTCCAGCCTTGCCTCGCACGTACGCCAGTCGTAGTCCGTCGCCCAATAGCTCGCCAGCTCCCGGATCGTCTCGAGCTGCACCCCCTGTGACGAATCGCCGACGGTCTCTCGTTCGGGCCAGTTCGTAGCCGCAATACGTCGACGGAGGTCATCCAGAGCTTCGTCCGGAATGTCGATATGGAAGGGACGGATCTCGGTTGCGGTCTCGACGGTGGTGCTGGTCATGACGCCTCCTTTGGTGGCGGCGGGATTCAACGCACGCGACCTGAATGCAGCCCGGACCTCCTCCGAGAACAGCTCCGGCTCCTCCCAGGCGGCGAAGTGGCCGCCCTTGTCGACCTCGTTGAAGTAGGCGAGGCCGGGGTAGGCGGCCTCGGCCCAGCTGCGCGGCGCCGCGGAAGATCTCGCCGGGGAACGACGTGAAGCCGACCGGGGCGAGACCTCCGGAGGAGCCTGGCCGCTCGCAGCCGCTTCGGCTTGGGCTCGTCCGTCCTCCCAGTACGACCGCGCGGTCGTGGCGCCGGTGCCCGTCAGCCAGTACGTCGTGATGTTGTCGAGGACGTGGTCCCGGGTGAGATTGCCCACGGGCTCGTCGTCGACAAACGCGCGGGAGAACTTGTAATAGCTGTCCGTGTCGTGGTCGAGCATCCAAGCGGCCATGGCGACGGGTGAGTCCAGCAGGGCGTAGCCGATCGTCTGCGGCCGCGTGGCCATCTCCAGGAAGTAGCCGAAGCCGTCCTGCTTGAACGTGTCGAACGCCTCGTGCGCTGCGCGTTCCGCCTCTGATTCCGCCGGCAGCTGGTCGGCGATGCCCAGTGCCGCCACGAGTATGTTCGTGTGAATGCCGACGAGCCCCTCCGGCCGCCTGGCGGCCCATCAGGTCCGTGACGGCGGCGCCGACGTCGCCGCCCTGGGCGACATAGCGGGTGTAGCCGAGGCGGTTCATGAGCTCCGCCCAGGCCAGCGCGACGCGGCCGGCGTTCCAGCCGAGCTCGGTCGGCTCGCTAGAGAAGCCGTAGCCGGGCATGGACGGCAGCACCAGGTGGAACGCGTCCCCTGCGGTGCCGCCGTGAGCGGTCGGGTCGGTCAGCGGGCCGACGGTCTCCAGCAGCTCGACGACCGAGCCGGGCCAGCCGTGGGTCATGATCAGCGGCATCGCGTCCTCGTGCTCCGACCGCACGTGGATGAAGTGGATCTCGACCCCGTCGATCTCGGTCGTGAACTGCGGCAGCGCGTTCAGCTTCGCCTCGCACTTGCGCCAGTCGTAGTCCTCGTCCAGTAGCGGGCGAGCTCCTGCATCGTCGCCAGCTGCACGCCCTGCGACCGGTCGTCGACGAGCTCCTTGGTGGGCCACCGCGTCGCGGCGATGCGCCGGCGGAGCTCGTCCAGGTCCTCTTGCGGAATATCTACTTCGAAGGGGCGGATTGCGCCGTTTTCGGCCTTTGCCTGATCGGCGGCGGCCGCTGAGGTCGAGGCTGAGGAATCCATCTGCGGCTCCTGACTTGCGAGTTGCGGGGCCGGTGAAGGCCCTCGCTCGATAGCGGGGCGCAGACGGAGTCGAGGCAGTCGGCGCCATCGCGCCGGGGCCAACCCTATTCCTTTGGTGGGGAATGTCAAGACCGACCGTCGGCCGTACCATCGAGCGCTTGGCGATCCAACGCTTGGAGAACATCGGCATCGTGCTCGAAGACCTCGCGGCCGCGAAGGCGTTCTTCGTCGAGCTCGGGCTCAAGGTGGTGGGTGAGGGGCAAGTCGAGGGCGATTGGGTGGACCGTGTGGTGGGGCTCGAGGGCGTCCGCTGCGACCTCGCAATTCTGGAGACGCCGGACGGCCAGGGACAGCTCGAGCTGATGCAGTTCCAATCCCCGCCGGCCCGGGACGGCGACCCGCTCGCGCCGCCGAACACCCTGGGCATCCGCCGCATCGCATTTTCCGTCGATGACATCGACGCGACCGTCGCCGGGCTGCAAGCCCGCGGCACGGAGCTCATGGGCGAGGTGGAGCAATACGAGGACAGCTACCGGCTCTGCTACCTCCGCGGCCCGGAGGGGATCATCCTCATGCTTGCGGAGAAGCTCGGCTGAGGGTCCTGCGCCTCAGACGGGGAGCTTCTTTGCCCGCTTGATGCAGTTCCTCCGCGCTTGGCCGCGCTTCTTCTTGCACTTCTTGAGACCCGCCGCCCTGGCACCGGTCTTGGCCGTGGCGCCGCTGATCGGCGTGACCACGGGAGGCACTGAGGGTGGAACCCCGACCGTGATCCCGACCGGATCGGTGTCGCTCATGGCCCCGCCTGTCCCGAAATTGCCGAGGTCGTTGGTGAGGATCTGAAGCGACGCCGCGCCGTTGAAGCCGGCATTCGGCGCGAAGCTGAGGCCCTGAAGAGCGGCGTTGATGTTGCCGAGGTTCGCGCTGAAGGTCATCGCTGTGTCGGAGGTGCCGTCGCCGAGGCTGAAGCCGAGCCCGGCGATGCCGCCGAGCGTGATCGTGCCGTTGTTCGCGATCAGTGTCACCTCGCAGCGTCTCGTCGCCTGAGGTGAAATTGTCGGCGTCGTCGGGGTCCGAGGTCGAGATCGGGTTGCCATTCGCCGTCGAGAAGACACGGTTCGTGTCCTCGTTGGTGCTCTGGGCTGCGGGGACGGTGTTGATCGGCGCGTCGTTGACGGAGTTGACCGTGATCGCAACCGGATCGGTGTCGCTCATCGCTCCGCCCGACCCGAAGTTGCCGAGGTCGTTGGAGACGATCTGAAGCGACGCCGCACCGATGAAGTTGAGGGTCGGCGCGAAGGTGAGGGTCGAGATGGCGCTGTTCAGGTTGGTCCGCGTCCCGGTGAAGGTCATCGTCGTGTCGGAGGTGCCGTCGCCGGCGCTGAAGCTGAGTCCGCCGGTGCCGCCGAGCGTGACCCTGCCGTTGGTGGCGGTCAGCGTGACCTGCAGCATCTCGTCGCCGACGATGACGTTGTCGGCGTCATCGGGATCGGAGGTCGCGATCTGGTTGCCGTTCGCCGCCGAGAAGACGCGGTTGGTGTCCTCGTTGGTGCTCTGGGCCACGGGGACGGTGTTGACGGGCGCGTCGTTGACGGCGTTGACCGTGATCGCGACCGGATCGGTGTCGCTCATGGGCCCGCCGGGGCCGAAGTTGCCGAGGTCGTTGGTGAGGATCTGAAGCGACGCCGCGCCGTTGAAGTTGGCGTTCGGCGCGAAGCTGAGGCCGGTGAAGAGCGGCGTTGATGTTGGCGAGGGTCCCGCTGAAGGTCATGGTGGTGTCGGCGGTGCCGTCGCCGGCGCTGAAGCCGAGCCCGGCGATGCCGCCGAGCGTGACCGTGCCGTTGGTCGCGGTCAGCGTGACCTGCAGCGTCTCGTCGCCCGGCGATGGAATTGTCGGCGTCGTCGGGATCGGAGATCGAAGATCGCGTTGCCGTTCGCCGTCGAGAAGACGCGGTTGGTGTCCTCGTTGGTGCTCTGGTCTGCGGGGACGGTGTTGACGGGCGCGTTGTTGACGCCCACCTGAGCCGCGGATGGCGCCGCGAAGGACAGGGTCGTGAACACCACCCCGACGCCCACGCAAGTTGCCATGCGTCTGGCAAACGTGGAGTCCATTGCGCTCCCCTAGCTGTGTTGTGACGCGGCCGCCCTCGAGGCGAGGGCGCTGGCACCTACCTGAGCGGAGCCAGGCTACTCCTATGCCCACCAGTCGCGCTGGCCCTCGACGTCTTCGCGCCGAGCCTCGCCAAGGCTGGGCGCGCCGATGACGAGGATCTCGAGGCCCTCCGGCCCGGCCTCGTAGCCTCGCCACGTACCGGGCGGGACGCGCACCGCATCCCACTCCTTGAGCTCGATGATCTCGTCGTCGAGCTTCATCCGCCCGCTCCCGCGCACGACCACGTACACCTCCTCCTGCGTCTCGTGCGTGTGGCCGTACGGAAAGCGATAGCCGGGCGGGATGCGCTGGTAGCTGAGGCCGGATTGCTCGAGCTCGAGCGCGTCGGTCGCCAGGCGGAACTCCAGGTCCGGCGCGCCGTCGAAGTTGGACCCGACGTCCTCCAGGTCCTCCTTGAGGTTCCTGAGCGTGAACGGCACGGCCGCAACCCTACGGTGACGCGGGAGCCGCTGTCACAGCGGGAGCTTTGCGGCCTTCCGCTTGCACTTCTTCTTCGCCCGCGCCGTCTTCTTCTTGCACTTCTTCAGCGCGGCGGCGCGCCGGCCGGTAGGTCCGGCGCTCGGTGACGCTGGAGACGAGCCCGGTGGTGGCGTCACAGGTGGGGTCACAGGACGATGGACGTAAACGTCGATAGCAGCCGTCCAGCACCCGTCCCAAGCGGTGTGGCGGCAGTCTAACCCCCCTGAGGGTCCCTGATTGGACGACGTTCGAACCGGCTTGGATGGCTTTCGAACGGAACGGCAGTCCGGGCGATTCTGCGGCTGAGAGACCTACTCCCCTGAGCCCGATGCCTCAATGGCGTCGTCTTTGTTCCGAAAGGTCTGTTGCCGAATCAGGAGGCCATCCTGGATCGTGAAGAGGAACGCGATCCGGTCATCCAGGGTGATCTCACTCACCCGCCCGGCGCCCCCTAGACGGACGACTGCGACCACTTGGTCGCCGGCATCTATCAACTCCTCTGGATCGAGGCTGTAGCCCGTGAGCGTCTCCCGATTCTCCTCGAACAGCCGACGCAAGGCCTCCTTGCCGCGATGGTTTCCCAAGAGCAGCGTTACGTACTCCACATCGACGTCATGCGTTTCGAGGACGGCATCGAGATCGCCACGGTTGTACGCGGCAAATCCGGCCCTCACCAGCTCCACGTTCTCCTCCGACATCGCCGGCGCAGTATCGCCGGGATAAGCAACCAACCGCAAGGTCCCTGATGGGATGGCTTTCGAACCAACCGGCCGTTCGGGCGGTCTGCGGCTCGGTGTTCTCCTATACCGCCTCTGACGCCGCAGCCCTGCAGCTTCCAGGGCATCTTTGTGATCGCTGTCGACGATGAGCTTGACCAGCTTTCCGTGCGCCAGCGTCGCGACACTCGAGAAAGTCAGATCCACTGTGGCGCCGCTACCCCTGCCGCGACCCTTCGCCCGACTCATCAAGACCACGCAATCGCCCGGCGTATCGATGAACTTCTCCACGTCAAAGCGCAAGTTCTCAAAGGCATCAACCAGCTTGGCGTACCAGCGGCGCATCGCGTCGTGGCCGATGAACACTCCTGAGCCGGGCAGATCAGGCAGGTCGCGAAACTCCCAGTCCTTCGCACAGGACTGAAGAAAACCGTCGAGGTCGCCCTCGTTCAACCGCTCGTACGCACAGCGAACAACCTCGACATTTTCCTCCGACATCGTCGAACCAGTATGGACCCTGGACCAAGCAACCAACCGCAAGGTCCCTAGCTGGACGGTACTCGAACCACCTTGGCTGGCTTTCGAACGAAGCGGCCGTTCGGGCGATCCTGCGACTCCCTTCCTTGGACGGGACCTGACCTACTCCCGTTGGCGCGCAGCCGCGAAGGCCTCCTGGGGTTCGGTGTAGTCGTCGATCCGGGTGATCTTGCCGCCCTTCAACTCGTGCACCCAGCCGATCGGCATCTCGAATTCGGCCCCGCTTTCCTTTCCGCGCCCGCTCAATCGGCCAATTGAGACGGTCCGTTCGCCCATGTCGTGGATCTCCCCGATCTCGGCGTGAAACTCCGCGAAGGTCGCTTGTAGGTCGCGATAGAAGTCGCGGTACTCCTCGTGTCCGTGAACAACAGCCGCCTCGCCTCCGAGCATCGTCAGCAGCACAAGGTGGCACTCGGCGTCGGCATCGAGGAGGTCCGGAACCACGTCCAGATCTCCACGGTTGAATGCGTCAAAGGAGCGGCGGACCGTTTCCACGTTTCCCTCGGACATCACATATGGAGTATCGCGGCGATAAGCAAGCAACCGCAAGGTCCCTGATGGGATGGCTTTCGAACCAAACGGCCGTTCGTGCGATCCTGCGGCTCAGGCGCTAGGCCCGCGAGCGCGAAACTAGAGATTTTCGTGCGTTCGCTGCTCGCGGCCGCCACGGCCCAGGGGAGCGACTCGTGCTCAAGGAGCGCTAGATCAGGCCCGGGCCCTGGCCTTCCTGATGCACTTCTTACGCTGCTTGCCCTTCGGGAACTTCTTCTTGCACTTGGCGATCGCCGCCTTGAGGTTGAACCCGGGCTTCGGGACCACCCACGGGCGCTGGCGTGGGTTGGAGGGCCAACTCGACGGCGCCGATGTCGGTGCCGTCGGAGCCTGGTGCATTGGACTTCGCCGGCTGATCGACGGTGCGCGCGTCGCCTCGCTGGTCGGTTTCGTGGCCTCCCGAGACGCCAGCGTCGATCGCGGCGCCACCTGCACCAGGCAGGTGGGTGAGCGTGGGGCCGCCGTTGTCCGCGAGGGGTCCGAGGAGGGCATTGGCGTTCTGGAGGTCGCCGGTGGCGGTGAAGCCGCAGGTGCTGCCGGAGTCGAGGTTGAAGCCCCGCGAGACCAGCAAAGCCGCTCCGGCCGAGCTCCGCGGCACAGTTCTGCGGTGCGCCGGCGACCAGGTTGCCCGAGACGATCGTCCCGGCCAGCACCAGCGGCTCGAACAGAGTGGACTCCGTGCCGTTGAAGATGCCGCCCCCCGCGATCGCCGCGGTGTTCTGAGCGATCGTGCTGTGGTCAATCCGAGTCTGGCCGAACGAGGCGCTGTCCGCGTGGACCCCTCCCCCGCTTGCCGGAGTGGTGTTGCCGCTCAAGGTGCTGTTGACGATCTCGAGCACGCCATCGTTCTGGCGCATGACGCCGCCGCCGCCGAGGACCGCGGAGTTCCCGCTGAGCGTCGACCGGAGGATCGTCACGGCGGAGTCGTTGCCGGCAAAGATCCCGCCGCCGCCCCTTTCCGCGGCCGGCGCAAGCGCCGTGTTGCCAGCGACGACGCTGTCGATCACGGTGAGCGAGGTGTCGTTGTTGGCGTAGATCCCGCCGCCCCCGTTATCGGACTCGTTGCCGGCGATCAGGCTGCCACTGACCGTCGTGGTGCTGCTGCTCTGGGTGTAGATCCCACCCCCACCGCCGACGAAGTCGTCCGCGAAGGCCTCGTTCTGCTCGAGCCGGCTCGTCGCCACGGTCAGGCTCGCCTGGTCCTCGTTGAAGATTGCGCCACCGTCACCGCTGCCCCCTTCGGCACTGTTGCCGTCAAGGGAGCTCCCGATGATCGCCAAGCGCCCGTCATCCTGGTTGCGGATCGCTCCGCCGTCCCCTGCCAGCGCCCGGTTGTCCGTGAGGATCGAGTTGAAGATCGTGACGCGGCTCCCGGCGGTCGCGGTGCTGCCATTCAGAATCGCGCCGCCGGTGGCGGGCGCGGTGTTCCCGTCGAGCACCACCTCGGAGAGCGTCAGCTCGGGACCGATGTTCCGGATGCCACCTCCGTCGACGCCGCTGCCCCCGGTGATGGTGAGATTCGCGATCAGGAACTCCGCGCCGGTCGAAAGATCGAAGACCCGGTCGCCCAGCCCGGTGGCGTCGATCGTCACCGCGGAGGGATCGGGCCCCGTTCCCTTGATTGTGAGTGGATCGTCGGCGCTGTTCGCGTCGATGTCGCCGCTGGCATTGGCGTCCTCAGACGCGCCTGCCAGGCTGACAGTGTGGGTCCCCGGCGGCAGCAGAATGGTGTCCGAGCCGTCGGCGGTCGTCACCGCATCCCGAACGGTGCAATCCCCGTCGCAGACTCCGTCGCTCTGGGTGTCCAGGAACGCGTTGACGCTGAAGGTGGTGGCAGCGGCCCCGGAGGGCATCACCAGCACCACCGAGGCGACCACCCCGCAGATGAGACGACGCATGCGAAGTAGCTTACGCCGTGTCAAACGCGCGCGAACGCCGCCGATCGCCGACCGTCCCAGATCGGACGAGCAACCAACCGCAAGGTCCCTGATGGGATGGTTCTCGAACCAAACGGCCGTTCGGGCGATCCTGCGGCTACGCGATCCTTTGGGCGGTCGCTGACCTACTCCCGCAGCCGCGCGACCGCCAAGGCCTCCGCGGGATCGAGGTAGTCGTCCATCCGGGTGACCTTGCCGCCTTTGAACTCGATCAGGTAGCCGACCGGCGTCTCGAAGGGGGCCCCGCTCGCTTTGCCCCGCCCGGTGAACCGGCCGACCGCGACGAGCCGCTCGCCCAGGTCCTCGATCTCTTCGATCTCGATGCGGAACTCGGCGAAGGTCTCCTCAAGCTCTCGAAAGTAGGCGACGTATTCCTCGTGCCCGCGAAAGACGGCCGCCTCACCGCCGAACATCGTCAGTAACGACACGTGCCATTCGACATCGGCGTCGAGCAGTTCTGGCATCGCCGAAAGATCTCCGCGGTTGAAGCCATCAATCCCGCGCTGGAACGTCTCCACGTTCTCTTCCGACATCGCCTCGGCAGTATCGCCATTCAGACAAGCAACCAACCGCAAGGTGAGCGACCGGTCTCGAACCGGCGACCTCCAGGTCGTCCCGTACTAGCGCCGAATCGAGGACCGCGGGATGGCAGCCTCAGAAAACCCTCTTCCAGTCGTCCTTGACGCTGACGAGGGTCCTAGTCGACCTTGATGCAGGTCGCAAACAGCCGCCAAACCTGATCACCGTTATTCGAACCCATGCGGATGTGCCACACGGCCGGATTCGTGTCATCGCGGTGCGTGCTGATCATCTGCATCTCCTCGAGAACGTTGGTCGGCGAAACCCAGTCAGCCTGGCCGGCGATCGCGATATAGCCGGCAGGACATGTGACGGTCCCGGCATTTGACTCACCGGCGTTCACGTTGAGCGTCTGGCCCGGATGCTTGCTGATGATGCTGACCTTGCTTGCGACGGCGCCCGCGTTGAGCTTGGCGCCGCTGATCGCCCCGTCAGCGATCTTGCGTTCGGTGACGGCGTTGTTCTTGATGTTCTTGGTCTTGACCGCGTTCTTGGAGAGCTTCAGCTTCGCGGCGAACGCGCCGCCGCCGAGGCCGACGCAGAGGGCCACGATCGCGACGATCATCGCCCCGCGGCCCATCTGCCTGTTCTCAAAAAACCTGCGCATCTAGTCCTCCTCAAATCGAAGTCCGAGTGCTCCAAGCAACCGCAAGGTGAGCGACCGGTCTCGAACCGGCGACCTCCTGGACCACAACCAGGTGCTCTACCAACTGAGCTACGCCCACCAGGTGCTGGGCAAATCTAGCGCCCCCGGCAGGACTCGAACCTGCGGCCCTCGGTTTAGAAAACCGACGCTCTATCCAGCTGAGCTACGGGGGCCTGCGCGCAGCGTACCGGCGTGATTCGTCAGAGCCGGGCGGCGAGTCTCTCCGCGAGCCAGAGATCGGAGAGCCAGTCCTGGGGCGACTTCTCGCGCTCGACCACGATGCCGTCGCGGCTCGACGTTGTGTACCCCCGCATGGGCTGACCCTATCCCGGGTAAGGGCGCCTTGGACTTCGCGGCGCCACCGGGGCGCCGCCGTGACGAAAGGAGGCGACATGGCGGAGCTGACGACGCTGGAAGAGAAGCTGGCCGAAGTGCTGGGACTGGCCCAGGCCGCGCAGGGGGCGACCGAGAAGGTCGAGGGCCTGGTGGACGACGACGCGCTGCTCGAGAAGCTGAGGCAGATGCGCGAGGAGGCCGAGGAGACCGAGAAGCGGTGCACCGAGATCGCGGAGGACCGCGACGGCAAGAAGACCGCGATCCTCGACAAGGCGCAGGAGACGAAGGGCGAGGCCACCGAGATGATGCAGACCTACCTCGGTTCGGACTCCGACGACCTGGACGGCTTCGAGTTCCTGACGATGGCGGAGGCGGGAGAGGTCGGCCACTGGGCGATCCTCGGCAAGCTCAACGAGAAGGCCGGCGAGGACGAGCTGCGCGAGCTGGTCGAGTGGGCGCTGCCGATCCAGGAGCGGCACTTCAGCGAGGTCAAGGAGGGCTCCCTCAAGCTGGCCGCCGAAGAGGATCCCTACGCGGAGTCATGAGGGACGTCTCGGGCTAGGCTGTCCGGCGATGGCCACGGCCGTCGCCGATCCACGAAGGACAGCTCGCTGGAGCGGCGAGGTGAAGACGCTGCGCGAAGCCGCCGCGGACTTCGCGCACCGGCCCTCGGCCTGGGTGATCCTCGGCGCTTTCGCGGTGCTGGCGGGAGCGCGCCTCGCGCTCGGGGACCTGACCTGGCGCGACGCCGTCGCCGCGGCCGGGTTGCTCGTCATCTATCCGTTCGGCGAATGGGCGATCCACGTCTTCATCCTCCACATGAAGCCGATTCGGATCCGCGGACGCGAGCACCGCACGCTCGCCTCCCGGGCCCACGGTGTGCACCACAAGACGCCCAACGACCTCGACCAGCTGCTGCTCGATCCGTGGCAGATCGCGGGGCTGCTGCTGGGAATCGCGCCGCTGGTGATCGGCTTCTTCGGCGGCCTCGTCTGGCTCGTCTTCGGCTCGTACCCGATCGAGGTCCTGCTGACGGCGCTTGCCTTCGACGCGCTGCTGCTGCTCGGGTACGAGTGGACCCACTTCCTGATCCACACCTCCTATGTGCCGAAGTCGAAGCTCTACCGCTCGGTCTGGCGCAACCACCGCCTTCACCACTTCAAGAACGAGAACTACTGGCACGGGGTCACCAACAACCTCAGCGACCGGGTGCTGGGGACGCTGAAGGACCACCGCGAGGTGCCGAAGTCGGAGACGGCGCGGAACCTCGAGGGCGATCCGACCGGAGCCGGCGTTTAGCCGTTAGCAGCTGCGCCGGTCCAGGGCGTGCGGCGGGGGACCCAGCGCGGAACGTTCTGCCGGTACTCGCGGTACTCGTCGCCGAAGCGCCGCTCGAGGCCGGGCTCCTCGCCGAGGAGGAACCAGATGTGGTTCACGGCGGCGAAGACCGCCGCCTCGATCGCGATCCCGATCGAGCCGAACACAGCGGCCTCGCCGAGCAGGACGGCGGTGACGGCGCTGATCATCGGGTTGCGCAGATGGCGGTAGGGCCCCTCGGCGACCAGCTTCCGGGTCGGGTCCCAGGGCGCCAGTGTGCCCTTGCCGATCTGAGCGAACAGCCGCACCGTCCAGACCCAGAGCGCGAACCCGGCCGCGATCAGCGTGGCGCCCGCCGCCGTGATCAAGACCGCCAGCGGCGTGTCGAGCCCCCAACCGACGTCGGGCCCGCCGCCGAACAGGAGGATCAGCGCCGGGATCACGATCGTCACGGTTCCCGGGAGCAGCGCGATCGCACGTGCCTGACGCCAGCGGCTCAAAGTCGGGGCGCCCGGATTTGAACCGAGAATCTCAGCCACCCAAAGGCTGCGCGATACCAGGTTTCGCTACGCCCCGAACGTGACCGAGTCTAGCCACGAGGCCTGCAGGCAATCGATCCAACCCTGCAGCCGTGCCCGGAACTGTGTGTCTCCCACGGCAATCGTGAGCACCCCGTAGCGGGAGCGCCAAGTTCGCGCGGCCAATCCTTTGCTGTTGGACTTTCGCTGCATCCGGATCTCACCGGACGGTCGTCCAAGGAGCTCGCCCCAGTGCCTGCGGAGCTCATCGAGGTCCTGATCAGCGTGGTACTGAACGGCATACGAGATCTTGTTGCGTGTGAACTCCACGATCCAGGGCTGAACGAGACGAATCACGGCGGGGTCCGAGTTCGCAACCGAGACGTTGTTGCGGGACTTCTTGTAGCCCTCGGCGATGTAGATGCAAACGAAATCGCGGAAGTTCGGTAGCGGCTCTAGACGTGGGAACTCCCAGCGACCCAGCTCGTAGGCCTGCTCCCGGATGAGCCGGTACTTCGCCTGCACGCTGCGAACGCCCTTGCGTTGTCCTGCCTTCGAGAATCCTCCCCCAGGCCCCGTCCTCGGAATCGGCAGGTCTCGGACCCAGTAGTAGATCGTGGAACGAGGCAAGGCGAACCGCTCGGAGAGCTCGTCGATCGTGAACTGCCGCTCGACTCGGACCGACCTGACCCGATCGCGCAAGTACTTCGGATAGGCCATGACCAGAGTCGACCAAGCGTTCGTTCACGAGTGGCGCGTGGAATGTCAGGAACGTGTGACGGCCGGGCGGTGGCTAGGGTTCCGCGCTCGTGGCGGAGGCGGTTCCATTCCCGGCGGTTCACTACGACCTGGCCAAGGTCGGCTCGCTCGCCGACGTCGTCGCCCCTCCCTATGACGTGATCGACGACGCGCGGCGGGCAGAGCTGGAGTCGCGGTCGCCCTACAACGTCGTCGCAGATCGATCTGCCCCGGGACCCGGACGGAGGCGATCCCTACGAGCACGCGGCGAGGCTGTTCGAGGGCTGGAAGGACGAGGGCGCCGTGGTCACCGACGACGAGCCGACGATCTGGGCCCTGGAGCAGGACTACGACGCCCCGGATGGCAGCCGCCAGACGCGGCGCGGATTCCTCGCCCGAGTCGGTCTGAGGCCGTATGGATCCGGGATCCGGGCCCACGAGCGCACGCAGCCCGGCCCGAAGGAGGACCGGCTGCGCCTGACCCGCGCCACCCGCCACAACCTCTCTCCCATCTTCTCTCTGCATCCCGGCGATGCCTGGCAGCACATCGGCCCCGCCCTCGGCGAGCCCTGGGGCGAAGTCACCGACGACGAGGGGACCACCCACCGGGTGTGGCGGGTCGCCGACTCGAAGGTCCACGAGGCCGTCACCGCCGAGCTCGAGCCCGGAGAACTGCTGATCGCCGACGGCCACCACCGCTACGAGACCGCGCTCGCCTACCAGCGCGAGGTCGGCAAGGGCAAGGGCGCCGACCACGTGCTGATGGCGCTCGTCTCGCTGGAGGACCCGGGCCTGACCGTGTTCGGAACCCACCGGATGCTCAAGGACACGACCCCCGAGCAGCAGGAGGCGATCCGCGACGCCGCGCGCGAGCACTACGAGCTGGAGGAGGTGGCCGAGGAGGATCTGGTCCCATCGCCCGACGACCCGCCCGGCAGCTTCGGCTACATGGACTCCCACCACCTGAAGCCGTGGCGCCTGCGGCCGAAGTCCGGCGCCTCGCCCCTGCAGGAGTCAACGGACCTTGCGGACCGCTCCGAGGCCTACCGCGACCTCGACGCCGCGGTGCTGGAAGAGGTCTTCCTCAAGGGCGCGGTCGGACTCAGCGCCGACGACATCGCCGCCAAGAAGCAGCTCGGCTACACGCCCAGCCGCGAGGACGCGGTCGCCAAGCTCCGGTCCAAGGACTACGACGCGGTCTTCTTCCTCCGCCCCACGCCGGTCCAGCAGGTCCGCGACATCGCCGCCGCCGGCGAGACGATGCCCCCCAAGTCGACGTACTTCTTCCCGAAGCTGCTCACCGGCATCGTCTTCAACCCCCTGAGCTAGTCTCGCCGGACCGTGGCCAAGATCTACACCCGCAAGGGCGATGACGGCTCGACCTCGCTCTGGTACGGCGGCCGCGTCCCCAAGCACGACGCGCGCACCGAGGCCTACGGGTCGGTGGACGAGGCCGTCTCGGAGCTCGGCGTCGCCCGCGCGCTCTGCACCGACCGCAAGCACCGCGACCTCGCCACGGACATCCTCCAGCTCCAGCAGGAGCTGTTCGTCGCCGGCGCGGAGCTGGCCACCGCGCCGGAGGCCGGCGACCGCCTCGAGGACGGCGTCAGCCGGGTGACCGAGGGAATGGTCGACGCGCTCGAGGTGGACATCGACCGCTACATGCGCCAGGTCGAGCTCCCGCCCCAGTTCGTGATCCCCGGCGGCACCGAGGTCTCGGCGGCGCTCGACGTCGCGCGCGCCGCGATCCGCCGCGCGGAGCGGCGGGTGGTCGAGCTGCGCGACTCGGAGGGCCTCTCCTCCGAGGTCGTCCTGGGTTACCTCAACCGCGCCTCCGACCTCGCCTACGCGATGGCCCGCTGGGCCGACGAGGACAACCCGCAGCTCTTCTCCGGGCGCCGGGAACAGACCGGGAGGACCGGAGACGATGCCTAGCGCGGTTGCCCGGCAGAGCGAGGGCTACGAGACACGACATCGAGATTCGCGAGCACCGCCTGATGGTGGACGAGCCGCAGAGCAGAGGCGGAACCGACTCAGGACCAACCCCGACCGAGCTGCTCGCCGGATCGCTGGCGTCGTGCACCTCGATCACGCTGCTGATGTATGCGGGACGAAAGGAATGGGACCTCGGCGGCATCGAGGTCGAGGTGGATTTCGAGGAGAACGACGCGGGAGATGCCGGCGCAGTTCGACGTTCGGATCAGTCTCGGAGCCAAGAGCGCGCTGACCGACGAGCAGCGAGAGCGGCTGCTGATGATCGCCGGCAAGTGCCCCGTCCACCGAGCGCTCGCGCGAGAACGAGATCGAGGTCTCCGACACCCTCGAGCCGCTCGCCGCGTGAACCTCGGCCTGGAGACGCGCGCGTGCGTCGTCACCGGCGCCAGCCGCGGTATCGGCCTGGAGGTGGCGAAGCTGCTCTGCGCCGAGGGCGCCGCCGTGCTGCTGGTCGCGCGCGACGAGGAGCGCCTGGTCAAGGCCGCGGACGAGGCGGTCGCCTTCGGGCCCGGCGGCCGCGCCGAGTCCTTCGCCTGCGACGTCACGGACAGGGACGCCGGCGAGCGCATCGTCAAGGAGGCCGAGGAGCGCTTCGGGAAGCTCGACGTCGTCGTCAACAACGCGGGCACCGCGAAGTGGCGCGACCTCGACGACGTCCCCGACGAGGACTGGTACGCCGCCTGGGACCTGAACGTGATGGCCCCGATGCGGCTGATGCGCGCCGCCACCCCCGCGATGCGCGAGCGCGGCTGGGGCCGCATCGTCAACGTGGCGAGCACGGCGGGCAAGCGCCCGTCGGCGAACATGTCCGAGTACTCCGTCGCGAAGGCCGCCGAGCTCTCCCTCTCCCGCCTCTACGCCGACCGCTGCGCCGCCGACGGCGTCCTCGTCAACGCCGTGACACCGGGGCCGGTCCACTCCGAGCTCTGGATGGAGCCCGGCGGCATCCTCGACCAGTCGAAGGAGCTGGCCGGCCACGACAGTCGCGAGGAGGCACTGGACGCCGCCGGTTCGAAGCGCCCGATCGGCAGGCTGGCGGAGCCGGAGGAGATCGCGGCGGCGATCGTCTTCCTCTGCTCCGAGCAGGCGTCCTACGTCTCGGGCGCGGCGTGGAGCGTGGACGGCGGCACGGTCCAAGTCATCATCTGAGCTCTGGCCACCGCCGACCTTCGCAACCTGCTCCTGGAGCCCGACGAGGCGGCCGCTCTCGACGCGGCCGGCGGCCGCACCGAGGCCGCGGTGCTGGTCCCGCTGCACGGCTGGCCTGAGCAGCCCCGGCCTCGTCTTCACCGAGCGCCGCCACGACCTGCGCCGCCACGCCGGCGAGATCTCGTTCCCCGGCGGCCGCCGCGACCCGGGCGAGACCCTGCTGGAGACGGCGCTGCGGGAGGCCGAGGAGGAGATCGAGCTGAGCCGCGACGACGTCGAGGTGGTCGGCGCCCTGCCGCCCATCGGCACCTTCGTCACCAACTACAAGGTCCACCCCTTCGTCGGCCTGATCGAGCCAGGGCTTCCTTTCGAGCCCAACCCGGCGGAGGTCGAGAGCGTCATCGTCGCCTCGCTCGAGGACCTCCGCGCCGGCTATGGCAAGCGCAGGCTCGTCCGACGCGGCGTCCCCTTCCGCACCGACACCTACGTCGTCGACGAGCACCTGATCTGGGGCGCGACGGCTCGGATCCTCGGCGAACTGCTCGAGCGAATTGAGCCGCGATGAGTTTCGCCCGCCCCGTCCGTCCAAGGAATGCAAGCGAAGAGGAGGCCCCATGAGCAAGGTCAGGTTCCAGCAGGCGATCTCCCTGGACGGCTACTCCGCCGGCCCGGACCAGCGCGAGGAGGAGCCGCTCGGTACCGGCGGCGAGGAGCTGCACGAATGGATGTTCGACCTCGAGGCGTGGCTCAAGCCCCACGGCAAGGAGGGCGGCGAGGTGAACGCCAGCACCCCGGTGGTCGAGCAGCTGGAGTCGGGCTGCGGCGCGAGGGTCATGGGCCGGAACATGTTCGGCCCGGTCGGAGGCGGCGACTGGGGCGACGGGTCCTGGAAAGGTTGGTGGGGGGACAACCCTCCGTACCACACGCCGGTCTTCGTGCTCACCCATCACCCTCGGGAGCCGGTGGAGATGGAGGGTGACACCACCTTCCACTTCGTCACGGACGGCATCGAATCGGCCATCGAGCGGGCTCGAGCGGCGGCCGGGGACGAGGACGTGCTGATCGCGGGCGGTGCGAGCACGATTGGCCAAGCCCTCGCCGCAGGGCTGGTGGACGAGTTCCTCCTCAGTGTCGTCCCCCGGATACTGGGCGACGGAGAGCGACCCTTGGACCGTGTCGGGCCCGAGCTCGCGCTGGAGCAGCTCGAAGCGATCGAGGCGCCCGGCGTCACCCACCTCAAGTACCGCGTGGTGAAGTGATCCGGCTCAGCCCTGTGGTGCAGCCTCCCGTGGCGCATCCACAAAACTAGGTAGAGAAGGTACGGGACAGCCGTGCGGATCGCAAACGGGAACCGGGGCTCAGGGGGCTAGGCGTGCGCGTCGAGCCAGGCGACCAGGTCGTCCATGACCCGGCCCTGCTCGGGCTCGTTCAGGATCTCGTGGTAGAGCCCGTCGTATTCGATCAGCCGCTTGTCCTGCGATCCGGCCCGCCCCTCGATCATCCGTGAGGCGTCGGGCGGGACGATCACGTCCCCGGTGCCGACCATCACCAGCAGCGGCACCGTGATCGCCGGCACCCGCTCGGGCATGGTCTGCGCCGCTTCGACCAGCTCGGAGACGGTGCGCGCCGGGAGCTTGCCATGGAACACCCGCGGGTCCTCGACGTAGCGGCGAACCACCTCCGGGTCGCGGCTCACCCCCTCCGCGTCCACCGAGAACACGCCCGCCTTCGGCGCGATGGCGGAGAGCACCCGCCCCGCGATCCGTTCGAATGCACTTGCCGCTTCGACGTCGGCCGCCGGCGCGGACAGGACAAGCCCGTCGATCCGGTCCTGGTGGGCGATCGCGTACTCAGCCGCCAGCGCTCCGCCCATGCTGTGGCCGAGCAGGAACAGCTTTTCGTCGGGATGCTCGCCGCGCGCGATCCCGATCATCGTGTCGATGTCCGCGACGCGCGTTGCCAACGCGGTCGATCACGGCCCGAGGCCCGCCCGAGTCGCCGTGGCCGCGATGGTCGAGCGCGTAGACGACATACCCCGCGCGGTTCAGCCGCTCCGCGACGTGGGCGTACCGGTCGGAGTGCTCGGAGACGCCGTGGGCGATCACCACCGTCGCGCGCGGCTCCCGCCCCGGCAACCAGGACTGCCAGGCGATCTCGACGCCGCCGGCGCCCTCGAACCGCTTCATCGGCTCCGCCATCAAGCGGGAGCCTATGCGCGTGGCGCCCCTCAGCCCTTCTCGATCGGGACCGCGACCATGTTGCCCCACTCGGTCCAGGAGCCGTCGTAGTTCTTGACGTCCTTCTCGCCAAGCAACTCGGACAGGACGAACCAGGTGTGCGCCGAGCGCTCGCCGATCCGGCAGTAGGCGATGATCGGATCGCCGTTCGAGATCACGCCCTTGCCCTCGTACAGCTCACGGAGCTCGTCCGCCGACTTGAAGGTGCCGTCCTCCTGCACGGCCTGGGCCCAGGGGACCGACGCGGCGCCCGGGATGTGACCTCCGCGCTGCGCGCCCTCCTGCTCGTAGCCCGCCATGGCGATCAGCTCGCCGGAGTACTCCTGCGGGCTGCGGACGTCGACCAGGTTGGTGTCCTTCTCGAGCGCCTTGTGGACCTCGTCCCGCAGGGCGCGGATCGAGTCGTCGCCCTTCTTGGCCTTGAACTCGGCGGCCTCGTGGGACGGCACATCGGTGCTCGTGTCGCGACCCTCGGAGATCCACTTCTCACGGGGACCGTTGATCAGCTTGACCTTGTCGTGCCCGTAGTAGCGGAAGTACCAGTAGGTGTAGGCGGCGAACCAGTTGTTGCGGTCCCCGTAGAGCACGACGGTGTGGTCGTTGGAGATGCCGCGGCTTCCCATCAGCTCGCCGAACTCGTCCGGGCCCGAGGAAATCGCGCTTCACCTGGTCCTGCAGGTCCTCCTTCCAGTCGAACCCGATCGCGCCGGGGATGTGCGCCTCGGCGTAGAGCGCCGGGTTCTCGTCGACCTCGACGATCCGGATGTCGTCGTCGTCCAGGTGGTCGGCGACCCAATCGGTCTCGACCAGTACGTCATTCGCGTAGTCCGCCATGGCTGGCCCTCTTTCCTTATTAGCTAAATCCTGATCAGACTTTACCTAATTAGCTCTGTTCGGCCCCCTCCGGCCACCGGGAACGAACGGTTGTCGGTGGAGAAATTAGGTAGGTCCGGGTAAGTTGACCCCGTGGCGGAACGGAGCAACGGGCGGAGCAAGAAGCCGGCAGCCAAGAAGGCCGCGGCCAGGAAGTCGGCAGCCAAGAAACCGGCGGCCAGGTCGTCGTCGGAGACGACCACCCGCGGCACCGCCCCGAGCTCAGCCGACATCGACAAGCTCGAGAAGTTCGAGCCGTCCGAAGAGGCCAAGGCCCACGAGCCGTCCGACGTGGACGCGATGGGCCAGGACAAGCGGCGCGAGGTCGTCGGGCATTCCTACGGTCCCTCCCGCCGCAGCCAGGCCGTCTTCTTCGGCATCGTCATCGGCCTGATCGTCCTGCTCATCGGCGGCTCGATCGCCGCCGTCAACGCGTTCGACCAGCCCGAGGACGAGTACCCGGACGAGGCGCCCTGGGTGGATGCGGAAGAGAAGGCCGGCGAGGTGACCTGCACCGAGGTCGGCGAGAACGCAACCCGGTGCGTGAACAACGAGGGTGACGTCGTCTCCCCGCGTGACCCGTCGGGACCGTGCGGCTCTCCCGGCAATCCACCGGAGTTCGATCAGGGAACGGCCTGCACCAACGTGCGCACCTCGGACCAAGGCCCGGCGCTGCCGGGTGAGGTCCCGCCCGGGGGCGGCACCAAGAGCGTCACCGATCAGAAGGCCGGCGAGCGGCGGCGCCTCCGGCTCGAGCGGCTCCACCGGCGCAGCCAACTAGGCGCTAGTTCTTAAGAAGGCCCTCGACCGCATCGGCCTCGGGTTCGCCGCTGAGGAAGCCGACGCGGATCCGCCACGTCTCCCCCGCCCGCTCGACGATCTCCCTGCCCGCGTCTCCCTCGTAGAGAAACGCCCGCACCGGGCTGTCGACGAGCTTCTCCAGCAACCTCTCGAGCCTCGGGCCGTGGATCGCGGCGAGCTGCTCGACGGGGCCCGACGCGGCGCCGAGCAGCCAGACCACCACGGCGACGTCGCCGCAGAGATCGAGCACCGTCCCCGGGCGGTCCGGGTCCGCCTCGGCTGCCTCGATGCCGGCGCGCTCGATCGCCTCCCTGCCCGCCGCGCTCCTGCTGGTCCCTCGCACCTCCCAGCCCCGCGCCCGAAGCGCGACGCCGAGCTCCCGGCCGCGGCAACCGCAGCCGACGATCAGCGCCCGCGCCACTAGCGGGGCTTGGCCTTCGGCTTCCGCTTTGCCTTTGCCTTCGGCTTCCGGGTCGGCTTCGCCTCCGCGGGCGGCTCCTCGTCGATCTCGTCGTCCAGGCCGCCGCCGTGTGCGAACGGGCCCCGGCCGCGCATCCGCAGCTGCTCGTCCTCCTTCGCCTGGCGCTGGACGTCCGCCTCGGTGATCTCCTTCGCCCCACGCTTGCGGCGGTACTCGTTCTGGGCGTCGATCATCTGCTGCACGTCGTCGATCTCGTTCTGGGCCTCGACCTCCGGCGACCGGGTCGGCTTCCAGTCGAGCAGGTCGGCGACGCTGTGATCCTGGGTCGCCCGCCAGAGCCCGGCCGAGATCAGCACGAGCAGGAACAGCAGGAAGATGGTTGCGGCTATGAGCTCCATGCCCCTGCGCCAGGGTACTCTGGCGCGCGTGGCAGAGGCGCTGATCGTCGACGCCGTGCGGACGCCGATGGGCGCGTACCGCGGGGCTCTCTCGGGTGTCCGCCCCGATGACCTGGCCGCACACGTGATCGGCGCGGCCGTCGAGCGCACCGGGCTGGACCCGGAGCGGATCGCGGACGTCTACCTCGGCGCGGCAAACCAGTCGGGCGAGGACAACCGCGACGTGGCCCGGATGGCTTCCCTGCTGGCGGGGCTGCCGGTCGAGGTCCCCGGCGTCACCGTCAACCGGCTCTGCGCGTCCGGGCTCGAGGCCGTCAATCAGGCGTCGCGTTCGTTGAAGCTGGAGGAGGGCGACTTCTACCTCGCGGGCGGGGTCGAGTCGATGAGCCGAGCGCCGTGGGTCCTCCAGAAGCCCGAGCGCGGCCTCCCCCGCGGCGAGCAGACGCTTCACGACACCACCCTGGGCTGGCGCATGATCAACCCGCGGATGGAGGAGAGGTACTCGACCGAGGCGATGGGAGAGACCGCCGAGAACGTCGCGGAGCGCTACGGGGTATCTCGAGAGGAGCAGGACCGCTTCGCGCTCCAGAGCCACCAGCGGGCGGTCGAGGCCGGCGAATCCGGCCGCTTCGCCGAGGAGATTGCGCCGATCGAGGTCCCGGCCTCACGCCGCGGCGAGGAGCCGGTCACCGTCAGCGAGGACGAGGGGCCGCGGGCCGACACCACGCTGGAGAAGCTGGAGGGCCTGAAGCCCGCCTTCCGCGAGGGCGGCAGCGTCACCGCCGGGAATTCCTCGACGCTCAACGACGGGGCGGCGTGCCTGGTGCTCGCGACCGAGAGATCCGCCGAGGAGCTCGGCCGCGACCCGCTGGCGCGGGTGGTCTCCGTGGGGGTCGCCGGCGTCGACCCGGCCTACATGGGCGTCGGGCCCGTTGGGGCAGTCCCGAAGGCCCTGGACGCGGCCGGGCTGAAGCTCGACGACATCGACCTGATCGAGCTGAACGAGGCGTTCGCCGCCCAGGTCCTGGCCTGTGCCGCGGAGCTCGACATCGACGAGGAACGGCTCAACGTGAACGGCGGGGCGATCGCGCTCGGCCACCCCCTCGGCTGCTCGGGCGCGCGCCTGGTGACAACGCTGGTCTGGGAGCTGCGCCGGCGCAAGGCGCGCTACGGGATCGCAACCCTCTGCGTCGGGGTCGGGCAGGGTGTCGCGACGGTCGTCGAAGCGCTCTGACTACTTCGCTGTACTCGACCGAGTTGAGGACCAGCTGGGAATCGACCAGCGCCTCGCACCCGGGATCGCGCGCAACGACCTGGGTCAGGTAGGCGAATCGCTCGCCCCGCCCGACGATGATCAGCACCCTGACGGGATCCCCGTCGGGAGCCTTGACCTCGAGCAACGCGCTTGTCTCCGGGCAGGCCGCTGACTCGCTGCCCGCTCAGGCGGGACACCTTCTCGCCCTCGAGGTCATCGCGCAGCCTGGCGAGCGAGTCGTCGAAAAGCGTGCCGGCCTGGTTCGCGGGCACCGGAGCCGTCAGCCTGATCAAGACGCAGCGGTCGCCGCTCTCGAGCGCGATCAGCTTGCTGCGCTCGTCGCGCTCCTGCTTCCAACCAGCGGGTATCCGGGCCGCGATTCCCGCTTGCCGGGTCGGAGACCTTCTTCGGTCAGCCTCTCCTCGGCGGCCTCCTGCGCCGACGGCTCGGGCGACCACTCCGTCGCCGTCATCGTCGTCGCCCCCGGCGAGCAACAGCCCTCCGCCGAGCGCGGCCAGGGCGATCAGGCCGAGGCCGAGAGCAACCGCGCGCCGCCCCCAGATCTCCGTGGGACGGCGCATCCGCGCCCGCCGCGGCCGTTCTGAGGCAAGTGAAGGGGAGCGCTTTGCAGCGCTCCCCTTCTGCCTGGAGGAGGAGCTTTCGCTCCTCCTGCCGCTAGAGCTGCGTCGCCGTTCCCCGATGACGCGACAGCGTAGTGACCGCGAGCCCCGCGGTGACCAGGCCGGCGCCGATCAGCGCGAGCAGCAGCAGATTCGAACCCGTGAAGGCGAGCGTGTCCTCGCCGGCCTGAGCCTCGCCGGCGATCGGGCCGCCCGGGTCGCCGGGCCCGTCAGGCCCGCCCGGACCGCCCGGATTCCCTGGGTTGCCGGGGCCGCCGGTCTCGCCGGCGGGGACGATGACGGGAGGCGCCGTCGCCTTGCTCTCCGGCCCCGAGGCCACGATCTTGATCAGGCCACCGAGCAGGAAGATGCTGAGGGCCTCGCGGACGCCGTAGGGCGCGCCCGCCTGCGTCACGGCCTCGCCGACCCCGTTGGAGTCGTTGGCGTGACAGGACGCCACGATGATGTCGTCGATCGGGGCCGGCGGGACGACGTCGGTATCGGCCGTGCCGTCGTTGCAGCCCATCGGCAGAATCGGAATGTTCCCGAGAGCGAATACGTCCAGCAGCGTGGACTGGTTGGTCTGGCTCTGGCTGCCGTTGTTGCAGGCCTGGCTGGTCGAGGAGGACTGCAGGGCGTCGGCGGTGATGACCTGAGCGATGTTCAGGTCCAGCCAGGACGAGCTGCCGCTGGCCGTCTGGCAGGTGCCGTCGTTGGAGATGTTGCCGCTCGACTCCAGGACGTCCACGGTGGCCAGGCCCCCGAAGAGGCTGGCTCCGGCGGTCTGGAAGCTGTTCTGCGACCCGGACGAGCTGGTCGAGGAGTTCACGGCCAGCAGGGTCAGGCAGACGGCGTCGCCGGAGGCCGTGCAGAAGGCATCGAGCTGGGTCTGGAGCGGACCGAGCGGCCCGGTGCTCGTCTGACCTTCCTCCGTCTTGAAGGCGATGTCGACATCGGGGAGCCCGATGGCCGACAGGAGCCCGACATGGAGGATCGTCACGCGCCCGTGGTACTTGCCGCCGCTCTGCTCACCGCGGGAGTCGCCGACCACGACCTCCTCGTCGCCGTTGGCGGGGTCGTTGTTCGGCAGCGGCAGCTGGTCGGAGGGAGCGATGTCGATGGTCGCGACGGCGCCCTGTCCGTGGGGATCGCCGGTGTGGAGCGGCGGCTGGTAGCCGGTGCCCGTGCCCGGGATGCCGGCACGCTCGCCGACCCCACCGAGAACGCCGTTCACCAGGTCGTCGGCCGCGCCGAATGAGAGCGCCGGCACGGTGGCCAAGCCGAGGATGGCGGCGACCGTGGCCGCCGTCGATCGGGCACGCCGCTTTCTGCGGACTGCGGGGCGCTTGAAGCGGGCGACTCGGACCTGCTGCCCTTCCATCGACTGATCCTCCTTGGTCAGTTCCCTACCGAATATTCGGCCAGGAGACTACCTAGAAGTCAAGGTCGCGTGCGGCAGTTCCAGCACAAAAAAACGGAGGGGAGGCGCGAGGCCTCCCCTCCGTCAATGCTTGCGGCTGCCGCCGCGTCAGCTAGGCGCTGACGCGAGTGCGCGGCCGGCGCGCAGCGATCCCGATGCCGAACACGACCAGCATCAGGCCGATCAGCGCGAGCATCGTGACATTCGCTCCGGTGAACGCGAGGGAGCCCTCGCCGTCACCGGGCTGGGCCTCGCCGGCGGCCGCACCGGCGCCGCCTTCGGCGCTTGTGCTGCTGTCGCCACCATCGCCGGGGCCACCGGGTCCATCGTCACCGGGGCCACCCGCCGTGTCGTCATCACCAATCGGGCTGGTGCCCGTGCCGTCATCCGGGCCAGGGCCCTGGGCCGTGTCGGCGTCAGGGGCCTCGGCAGCGGTCGACGAGCTCGCGGCCGAACCGTTGCCGGCGACGTCCTGGTCGGGCAGAACCTCGACCCCGATCGCCGAACGCGATCCATCCTCCGCCGCGGCGTTGCACGACACGCCGGCGACCGTCGCGACCTGTTGGCCACCGTTCTCGACTCCGTCGCAGCCCGCGGGCAGCGGCAGGTCGTTGCCGTTCACCTCGGCGACGGTGCCGTCGCCGCTCGAGGTCTCAGAACCGTCGTTGCACGCGGTCTCCGACGCCTCGCTCTGGAGCACGCGGGCGTTGATCGCATCGCCCACGTTCGCGCGAGCGACGCCGCTGCTGGCGGTCGCGGTCTGGCACGTCCCGTCCTCACTCAGGGAAGCGCTCGACTCCGCGACGCCGGCCGACGTGTTGCGATCGCCGATGTTCGACTCAGCCCGAAGGACGCCGAAATCGTTGGTGGAGCCGTTGGCCCCACTCGACGAGTTGGCGACCAGAACCGAGAGACAGACCGCGCCCTCGCTGCCGTCGCAGATTTGATTCAGCACGTTCTGAATCGGCTGCAGCGGCGAGTGCGCATCCTCGCCCTCGGAGGTCTCGACGCCGATGATCTCCTCGCCGAGAAGCCCGAGGATCGTGATGCCACCCTCGTAGCTGCCGTCGTCGTTCTGTTGGGCGCCGCTGCGGCCGATGACCGCCTCCTCGGCACCGAGCAGCGGCTCGGTTCCGGCTGGCGCGCCGACATCGGCAGCGCCGACCGTTCCCTGTGCCTGGGGGTTGCCGGGGGTGCTGTCTGGAGCACCTCCGACGCCGCTGACTCCGGACTCACCGAGACCGAGGCCATTGAGAACATCTCCGACCTGACCCGACGCGGTCGCAGGCAGCGACGCGACAATCGTGAGCGCCGCTACAGCACCGGCAATAGCCAGTCGCCTGCGGGCGCGGATCCTGGACTTCATTAAAAAACGCCTCCCTTACTCGATAGCCAAGGCATGGTTGCCCGACGGTGGTACCTCCTTTTCGGTATGCAAAAACCGGAACTTCGGCAAATTGGACAAGGCGCCCATCCCCCAGCTGGCGGATCGCAGCCTGGGCTCAACAAGCGTTGACCGCCCGTGCCTGAGCGGGGCTCCGATAGCCTCGGCCGGTGCCCGCGCCTGAGCTCACGAGCGTCGACGGCAAGATCGTGCCCACGCCTGAGGCCACGATCCCGGCGGCCGACGACGGCCTGCTGCGAGGCGACGGCGTGTTCGAGGTGATTCGCCTCTACGACGGCATGCCGTTCGCCCTCGCCGACCATCTCGACCGAATCGAGCGCTCGGCCGCCTCGATCGCGCTCCCCGTCGAGCGCGGCAAGCTCGAGCCCGAGATCGACGCACTGCTGGAGCAGTTCGGCACGAACCCGGGGCAGCTCCGGATCGTGCTCACCCGAGGGGGCCACCGGCTGGCGTTCACGGAGAACCTGCCTCCCCGCGGCGAGACGGTGACCCTCGCGTCGGTGGCCTACAGCCCGACGATCATCCTCACGGGCGTCAAGTCACTCTCCTACGCCGCCAACATGCAGGCGACCCGCATCGCGCAGGGGCGCGGCGCCGAGGAGGCGGTGCTCGTCCGTCCGGACGGCGTCGTCCTCGAGGCGCCCACCTCCACCCTGTTCTGGGCTGCGCCCGATGGCACCCTCCGCACGCCCGCGATCGAGACCGGGATCCTGGAGTCGATCACCCGCGCCCGGCTGGTGGAGGCGCTGGAGGTCGAGGAGGGGTCCTGGGACGTTAAGGAGCTGCTGGCGGCGGATGAGGCGTTCCTCGCCTCGACCACCCGCGAGGTCCAGCCGGTCGCCTCGATCGACGACGTCGATCTGCCGGAGGCGCCCGGCCCCCGCACCCAGGAGGCGACCGATGCCTTCGCCCGGGTGCTGGAGCGCGAGCTCCCCGAGCGGGCCTCGACGTAAGCTTCCGCGTCCGCCCTTGGACTTCCAGCTCACCGACGAACAGAAGCTGATCTCAGAGGCCGCCCGGGAGTTCGCGGACAAGGAGATCATGCCCCGGGTCCGCGACAACGATCGGGCCGGCCGCTTCGACCGCGAGCTCGCGAGCAAGCTTGGCGAGGTCGGCTACCTCGGGGCCCCGGTCGCCGAGGAGTACGGGGGCCGCGGGCTGGACTACATCGGCTACGCGCTGGTCGTGGAGCAGGTCGGCCGCGCCGATTCCTCCGCCCGCACCGTGGTCTCGGTCCAGACCTCGCTCGTCTGCGGCTCGATCGAACAGTGGGGAACCGAGGAGCAGAAACGGGAGTGGCTTCCGCGGCTCTGCTCCGGCGAGGCGCTCGGCTGCTTCGCGCTGACCGAGCCCGACACGGGCTCGGACGCCGCCAACCTCCGGACCCGGGCCAAGAAGACCGACTCGGGCTGGTCGATCAGCGGGAACAAGATGTGGATCTCGATGGGCAACGTGGCCGACGTCGCGCTCGTCTTCGCGCAGACCGATCCCGAGAAGAAGCACAAGGGCCTCGCCGCGTTCCTGGTTCCGACCTCAACCGACGGCTACAGCGCCCAGGAGATCCACGGCAAGCTTGGGCTGCGCGCCTCGGACACCGCCGAGATCTCGCTCGACGGCGTCGAGGTCCCCGAGTCGGCGATGCTCGGCGAGATCGGCGACGGCTTCAAGGTCGCGATGACCGCCCTCGACAAGGGTCGCTACAGCGTCGCGGCCGGGTGCGTGGGAATCTGCGACGGCTGCGTCGACGCCTCGGTGGCCTACGCCAAGGAGCGAAAGCAGTTCGACGTGCCGATCGCGAGCTTCCAGCTGGTCCAGGAGCTGATCGCCGACATGATCGTCAAGCGGGACGCGGCCAGGATGCTGGTCTACCGCGCCGGTGAGCTCAAGGACCGGGGCGAGCCCTCGACCGTCGAGACCTCGATCGCCAAGCTCTATGCCACCGAGTCGGCCGTCGAGTGCGCCAACGCGGCGATCCAGGTGCACGGCGGCTCGGGCTACGTGGACGACTACCCCGTCGAGCGCTACCTCCGGGACGCGCGGGTGACCACCCTGTACGAGGGCACCTCCCAGATCCACAAGCTGATCATCGGGCGCGACGCCACGGGGATCAACGCGATGCTGCCGGTCTCCCCCAAGTCGTGAGCCTGATCGAGACCTCCGTCGACGGCAAGGTGGCGCTGTGCCGCCTGAACCGACCGGACGCCCGCAACGCCCTCTCCCCCGGCCTGCGCGAGGAGCTCATCGAGGCCATCGAGGCCTTCGACGCCGACGACGCGATCAACTGCATCGTGATCGCCGGCAACGACGAGGCGTTCGCCGCCGGCGCTGACGTGAAGGCGCTCGCCGAGCGCAGCATCAACGACGAGCTCAGCCCGACCGAGCCGTTCTGGCGGCGGTTGGCTTCTGTCAGGAAGCCGATGATCGCCGCCGTCTCCGGCTGGGCGCTCGGCGGAGGCTGCGAGCTGGCCATGACCTGCGACCTGATCATCGCCTCGGAGACGGCCGAGTTCGGCCAGCCCGAGATCACGCTGGCGATCATCCCCGGCGGCGGCGGCACCCAGCGCCTCGCCCGCGTCGTCGGCAAGCAGCGTGCGATGGAGCTTGTCCTGACCGGCCGGCGCTTCAGCGCGAAGGAGGCGTACGAGATGGGCCTGGTCAACGAGGTGACCAAGAAGCGCGACTGGCTCGACCGGGCGATGGAGGTCGCCGCCGTGATCGCCCGCCGCCCGCCACTGGCCGCACGACTGGCCAAGCAGGCGATCCTCGCCGCCGAGGAGACAGGCCTCACCGCCGGCGTCGAGGCGGAGCGGCGCCTGTTCGGAGTCGCGATGGCGACCGAGGACCGGGTCGAGGCGATGCAGGCGTTCCTGGAGAAGCGCAAGCCCGACTTCGAGGGGAAGTAGCGATGGCGAGCGTAGGGGTCGTCGGCGCCGGGACCATGGGCGCGGGGATCGCGGAGCTGGCCGCGGGCGCGGGGCTCGACACGGTCCTGTTCGACCCGGACGAGGAGGCGCTGCGCGCCGGCGTCGAAAGCGCCGGGGAGGGCGTCAGAGGGACCGGTGAGCTGGGCGATCTGGCGGACCGCGAGCTCGTGATCGAGGCCGCCCCGGAGGACCTGGAGCTGAAGCGCGAGCTCTTCGGGCGGCTGGCGGAGGTCTGCGGGCCCGACGCCGTGCTCGCGACCAACACGTCCTCCCTCTCGGTCACGGCGATCGCAGCCGGGGTGCCGCAGCCCGAGCGCGTCGTCGGCATGCACTTCTTCAATCCACCCACGAAGCTGAAGCTGGTCGAGATCGTCTTCGGCGACGAGAGCTCCGCCGAGGCCCTCGACACCGCGACTCAGGTCGCCGAGGCCATGGGCCGCACGCCGATCCGCGCCAGGGACGGAATCGGCTTCGTCGCCAACCGCTGTGCGCGGCCGTTCACGCTGGAGTCGCTGCGGATGCTCGGCGAGGGCGTCGCAGCTCACGACGAGATCGACCGCATCTGCCGCGTGGCGGGCGGCTTTCGCATGGGGCCGTTCCAGCTGATGGATCTGATCGGAATCGACGTCAACTTCGCCGTCGCCCGCTCCTTCTTCGAGCAGTCCTTCGGCGAGCCGCGCTGGCGGCCGCACCCGATCCAGGCGCGGATGGTCGCCTCGGGCCGGCTGGGTCGCAAGTCAGGTCGTGGCTTCTACGAGTACCCGGGCGGGAAGGCCGAGCGGCCCGAGGACCCGGAGGTACACGCCGACCGGCCGGTCGTCGACGAGGCAGACCTCGAGGAGGTCGCCGGCCCGCTCGCTCCGGCCGTGATCAACAGGATTGGCGCCCAGATCTCGAACGAGGCCGCCTTTGCCCTCGGCGACGGCGTCGCCTCGGCCGAGGACATCGACACAGCGATGCGCCTCGGCTTCAACTGGCCCATCGGGCCCCTCGAGTGGGCCGACCGCCTGGGCCCCGCTCGGGCGATGGGCATCCTCGACGAGCTGCGCGAGCTGCACGGGGACGGCTACCGGGCGGCGACGCTGCTGCGCGAGGCGGCGGCCCAGGGCGCCTCTCTCCGCGGATGCCTAGCTAGCGGCGAAGGGCCGGCTCGACCGGCATCGACGGCGGCCCCTCGTCCACCTCCGCGGTCCGGGGCTGCCACGGCAGCCTCCCCTCGGCGGCGAGCCAGGAGCCGGCCAGGATCAGCGCGAGCCCGATGATGGTCACCGGCGTCACCTCCTCCGACAGAAACGCGGCGCCGTAGACGACCGCGAAGCCCGGCGCGATGTAGGTGACGAGGAAGGCCCGCGCCGGCCCCACGCTGGCGATCAGGCCGTAGAAGATGACGAACGCGATGCCGGTCCCCAGCACCCCGAGCACTGCGACCGCCGCCAGCGGCCCCGCTCCCGGCACCTCGCCGGGGGCCGTCGCGATGGCGGCGGGGAGCAGCAGGATCGAGCTGAAGATCATCACCGCGGTGGAGACCCCCACCGAGGAGATTTCCGAGAGCCGGTGCTTGGCGAGGAAGCCGCCGATCGCATAACCCAGGGCGGCGAGGACGACCATCAACCCGCCGAGCAGTGCCGCTCCGCTCCCGCCGAGGTCGACGCCCAGCAGGAAACCGACGCCGGCGACCCCGACGAGGACGCCGACCAGCCGCAGCCCGCTCGAGCGCTCCTCGTGGTCGACCCAGACGGCAAGCAGGGCCGTGAACAGCGGCGCCGAGGCGATGAGGATGCCGGCGAGCGCGGAGGTGATCTCCTCCTCCCCCTGGGCGATCAGCACGAACGGCACCGCGACCTGGATCGCTCCGACCAGGAGCAGCGTCCAGAACCGGGCGCCCAGGCCACGCAGCGCGCCCTGCGACAGGGCCAGTGGCAGCAACGCCAGCGCGCCCAGCGCCACGCGCAGGAACGAGACCACCGAGGGGGACATGTCCCGCAGGCCGATCTTGATGAACAGGTAGGAGGCGCCCCAGATCGCGCCGAGGATCAGCAGCAACGTCCATGAGCGGCGGTCCATCTATGCACGGTAGCGACGGCGCATCGCCGGCCGAGGTGACCGGCGCGCCACGGCCCGTCCTGCATTAACGTCGAATCGCTTGGCTTGCGGGCTCAGAAAACGTCGCGGGGCCCGGCGCGCACTCGTCGCGGTGCTGCCGCTTGCCGCGATCGCGTGTGCGGTACTCCCGGCCCCGGCGGCGGCCCAGGTCCAGCCCTACCAGGCGAACGACTACCGGGGCTTTCGGAACATCCTCCCGCCCGGGCAGGGCCGAACGGTGAACGGCGCAGAGCTCCTGAACTTCCTGACGCTCGGCACGATGCCCTCGCACTCCGACGACCAGCGCCGTATGTACGGCGACCTGGTCTACGCGACCCCCGGGCTCGCCGGGGCCCAGGTCGACCAGTTCTTCAAGGACGGGTCGTTCGGCGTCAAGCCCGGCGACGCCGGCAGCACCTACTCCCCCAAGCCCGGCGTCACGGTCATTCGCGACTCCAGCTACGGCGTCCCCCACATCTACGGGACCACGCGGCCGAACCTCATGTTCGGTGCCGGCTACGTCGGCGCCGAGGACCGCCTCTTCTTCATGGACGCGCTTCGCCATGCCGGCCGCGCCCAGCTCTCCGGGTTCATCGGTGGGGCCAACAAGGCCATGGACGCCGAGCAGTGGGACGTGGCTCCCTACACCGAGGCGGACCTCCAGCGGCAGATCGACCTCGCGGACGAGGTCTACGGGGCCGCGGGCGTCCAGCTGCGGGAGGACCTGAACAACTACGTCGCCGGCAGTGAACCAGTACATAACCGAGGCGCTGGGCAACCCGGCGCAAGCTGCCCGGCGAGTACGCGCGCGCTCGGAATGCTGCCCGCGCCCTGGAAGGGGACCGACGTGATCGCGACCGCGTCGCTGGTCGGCGGCATCTTCGGAAAGGGCGGCGGCGGCGAGCTCAACAACGCGGAGATCTACAACGCGGCCCGCGCCCGGTTCGGCAAGGTCAAGGGGATCAAGGTATGGAAGGACCTGCGCCGCGCCAATGACCCCGAGGCGCCGACGACGGTGCTCGAAGCGCCGCTTCCCCTATCAGCCGCGCACCAAGATCAACCGCAAGGCCGTGGCGATCCCCGACCGGGGCTCGCTGGTGCCCGGCAGCCCAGACGACGGCACCGGCCTCCCCCGGCCACCCCGCCGGGTACGAGGGCCGCCCAGGAGAAGAACCCCGAGGGCACCGAGTCGCCTCCCCGGCGGGCTATCGGCAGCCTCGGAGAGCTCAGCGGGGGCTCGAACGCCCTACTGGTCTCGGGCCGCGAGTCGCGTTCCGGCCACCCGCTGGCGGTCTTCGGCCCGCAGGTGAGCTACTTCGTTCCCCAGATCCTGATGGAGCAGGACATGCATGCCCCCGACTTCGACGCCCGCGGCGTCGCGTTCGTCGGGGTCAACCTGTTCGTCCTGCTCGGCCGCGGCCAGGACTTCGCCTGGTCGGCCACCTCGGCCGGGCCAGGACATCATCGACACCTTCGCGGAGAAGCTCTGTGAGCCGAGCGGCGGCAAGCCGACGATCAACTCCATGCACTACCTGTGGCGGGGCCAGTGCCGGCCGATCGAGGTGCTCGAGCGGGTCAACAACATCACCCCGAACCCGATCGACCCGAGCCCGCCGGAGACGTTCCGGCTCCAGGCGCAGCGCACCGTGCACGGCATCATCGCCGAGCGCGGGACCGTCAACGGGGTGCCGGTGGCGTTCGCGAAGCTCCGTTCGACCTACTTCCACGAGGCCGACTCGGCCCTCGGGTTCTCGGACTTCAACACCCCCTCGCGGGTGAAGAGCGCGCGCTCGTTCCAGCGAGCCGCCCAAAAGATCGGGTTCACCTTCAACTGGTTCTACGCGGACAACCGCGATACCGCGTACTTCAACTCCGGGAACATGCCGGTCCGGGCGAAGGGCACCGACTCGGAGTTCCCCACCTGGGGCACCGGCAAATGGGATTGGCGGGGCTGGAATCCCGATCTCAACATCGCCCGCTACGTCAAGTTCGCGGCGCATCCCCAGGTGATCAACCAGCGGTTCACCACCAGCTGGAACAACAAGCAGGCGCATGGCTTCCGCGCCGCCGACGACAACTACGCGTACGGCTCGATCCACCGCAGCCAGTCGCTGGACGAGCGCGTGCGGCGCCTGATCGCCGGCAAGAAGAGGGCATCGCTGGCCGGCCTGATCAGTGCGATGGAGGACGCGGGCACGGTCGACCTCCGTGGCAGCCAGGTGCTGCCCTGGATGCTCCGCGCGCTGCGCGCCGGAAGGGTCCCGCGCGATCTCCGCAACGAGGTGGGCGCGCTGCTGGGGTGGGTCCGAACCGGGGCGCACCGGCGCGACCGCGATCACAACGGCACCTATGACCACGCCCTCGCCGTCCAGCTTCTGGACGCCTGGTGGCCGAAGGCGCTCGAGGGCGTCTTCCGCCCGAGGCTCGGCAACGAGCTCTTCAACCACCTGAAGATGGCGCTTCCATTCGACGACCCACCCGGGCCCGTTGGGAGTGCCTACTTCGGCGGCTGGTACGCCTACCTCGAGAAGGACCTGCGAGCCCTGCTCGGCAAGCAGGTCGAGGACCCGTTCTCGCGGAGCTACTGCGGCAGCGGCAAGTCACAGAAGCAGCGCCTGAAGCGCTGCCGCGCCACGCTGATCGCAACCCTGCGGGCGGCGACGGCCGTCCCCCGCACCCAGCTCTACCCGGCCGGCGACGACTGCGCCACGGGCGACGACCAGGTCTGCCACGACGCCGTCCGCTTCCGGACCACCGGCGGCGTCAGCGTCGACGAGATCCACTGGATCAACCGCCCGACCTGGCAACAGGTCGTCGAGATCCTGGGCCACCGCCCGCGCGGCAAGAAGGGCAAGGGGAAGAAGAAGGGCGGCAAGAAGAAGGGCAAGAAACCCGGGGCGAAGCGGGACTAGCTAGCCGGCGCCGTTGGAGCGGGCGCCGTTGCCCGACGCGCCCGAGGACCCGCCCGAGCTGACGATGCCGTCGTTGATGCCGCCGTAGCTGAAGGTCGGCACGACCGGCCACTGGCGGCGCCAGTCGGTCATCTCGGATGAGGGGAAGACGTTGCGGTAGCGCGAGTCCTTGGCGTTGGCGTCGGCCAGCGCCTTCTCCTTGAGCATCGAGTCGTACTGGTCGATCGAGTCCTCGAGCGTGTTCGAGTTGAGCACGACCTCGCGGTTGAAGAACTCGGCGAACTTGCGCACGCCGGGGATCTTCGAGAGATGGGGATGCCAGTTGTCGGCGGCCACGCCGTTCTCCGATGAGACCCAGACGCCGGTGCTGGTGTTGACGCAGAGCGAGTGGTTCCCGTCGGTGTGACCGGGGGTCCAGACCAGCGCGACGCCCTTGCCGAGCTCGACGTCGCCCTCCATCAGGACCACGTTCTCCTCGGGGATGCCCTTGACCCCGTCCTCCACGTACCAGGCCCACTGCATCGGGTGGAGCGAGGCGAAGGTGTCCCACTCGCGGCGCTGGGTCAGCAGCTTCGCGTTCGGGAAGATCGGCGCCAGCGGCGCCTCGTGGCCGGGCGGCGGGTCGGTCGTCCCCAGCACGAAGCGGACGTCCTGGACGTGGAGGTGGTCGAAGCTGATGAAGTCGACGTCCTCGGCCCTGACGCCGGCCTTCGCGAGCGCCTGCGGCACGTCGTTGTAGAAGCTGGCGAAGACCTTGTAGGAGAGGAACTCGCCGTAGCGGCTGAGCAGCTGCTCGTAGAACGGCGCCTCCGCGGGCCCCTCGGTGACGGTCGGCTCGTAGACCAGCGTGCGCAGGTCGCCCGTCGAAGTCCTCGTACTGGACCACGACCAGCCGGTTGAGGATGTTGATGAAGGGGTTGACCGCGTGGGCGGCCCCGCCGAACGCGAACTTGACCGGGTAGGCGGCGGAGGCGATGTCGACCGTCCGGACCCCGCGAACCCGGTTGTCCGGGGTTGCGAAGCGGGAGCGGAACTCGTCGGCCGCCTCGCGGATCGCGGCGGGCCGGTCGCCCCGCGGCCAGGTCTGGTGCGCCTCGTCGAACTCGGTGGCGGGCCTCAGCCCAAGTTTCTCGGGACTCTCGATCGCGGCCATTGTCGACCTCCTCGATGCTGCTCGTCGGAGCGACCAAGATAGCGCCGCTGTCTCGCCGCCCTTGTCAGCTACGGGGTCTGCCACTAGACTGCCGCCATCCGAGCCGGGAGGATTTGGGCGCATGTCCACGGACGAACTTGTCAACGCATATGTCGAGGGGGGGATGAGCAGGCGGACCCTGATCCGCCGGCTGGTGGCCGCCGGGGTCTCCGTCGGCGCCGCGGTCTCGTACGCGCACCTGCTCTCGCCTAGCCGGGCCGAGGCGCAGAGCATCACCAACGCCGACTTCTACCGTCCGGAGCCCGGGGTCAATGTGATCTCGACCGACATCGACGCCGTAATCAAATCCGGCACGCTGAGGATGTTCGTCCACATCGAAGAGGCGGCGACCATCGTCCTGATCGCGAAGGTCAAGGTGAACGGCAAGCTCAAGACCGTCGCGAAGGGTCAGGTGACCTTCGCGAGTGTCGGGGTGCAGGAGGTTGCGCTGAAGCTCACCAAGAAGGGCAAGAAGCTGCTGATGAATCTCGAAAAGGCGAAGGTCACGGTGTTCGCGACCGCCGCCGACACCCAGGGTTACACCGGGTTCGCCAGCGACGCGCAGAAGCTGAAGTAGCCCTCCCGATATGGCCACGGCCGTCGGCGTCATGGATCAGCCGGGGCTCGACGCCAACACGGATGTGCTCGTGCTCGTGGAACCGCGGGCCGAGCTGCTGCTCTGGATCCCGCGCGACCTCTGGTGTCCCATGCTGGGGCGTCGCGTCAACCGTGCGTTTGCGATCGGCGGGCACGAGGGGCTGGCCGGTGCGTTGGCTGAGCACGGGATCGAGATCCAACACAGCCTTTGCCTCGAGCGCCGCGTCTCCGAGCGCGTGCTGGAGGCCGTCACGGTCGAGGTCCCGGTGGCCGAGAGGATCGAGCTCTGGTACCCGCTCGATCCACACGGGACGATCGAGGATGGGCGCAGGGAGGTGAGTTTCGAGCCGCCGAGCGAGGTCCTCAGCGGCGAGCGCGTCCACCAATGGATCGGCGCCCGATACCCCGTCGGACAGGTGGGATCAGACCTTCGCCGGATCGCGCGTCAACAGGTCCTTGTCAAGGCGCTGCTCGCGCAGGGTTTCGACTTCGCCACCGCCTTGGAACCGGCGGAGGAGATCGCCCTATCGGACCCTCTCGCGCTCGAGGAGCTGGCGGCTGTCCGGGCCGGCTGGACCTTCTCCACCTTTGGTGACGACGCCGTCGAGGCCGAGATCGACGGGATGGCCGTCCTGGTTCGCTGACGCCTCGCCGGGGGCTCGGCGGGGTGGGCCGATCAGCATCCGTAGGCCCGGCCCGGGGCGAAGTAGCTCCGAGAGCAGCCCCGCCCATGCCGCGACAACGCCCGCCAGCACCAGCGGACGCACCCGCCGGTAGTGCGGCACGAGGTCCCCGCCCCACTCCCGTACCTGTCGTCCCGCTCGGCGGAAGCGGGTCGGCACATAGCTGAACAGCAGGAACTTCCGAACCCTGACTCCCCCGCCGAGGTCTCGCCGAGTGAGGATCCGGCCCCAGCTCTGCCCGCGCGTGAAGTGGTGACGAACCAGCCGCCATGGGCCCTCGCAGCGGCTGCGGTGCACCAGGTGGACCTCCTGGGAGCGGTATGCACGGTGCCCGTTGTGGAAGAGCCTCGTGTTGACGACCGTGTCCTCGCCCGCGCGAAGGTCCGCCGGGAAGCCGCCGGCCTCGAGCAGGAACTCACGGACGTACGAGCAGTGAGCGGGCGGCACCTCGAGCTCGGCCGAGGGCCTGCCGGGGAGCGCACCCGAGTGGTCCAGGAAGTAGCTGGCCCAGCCCGACCTCGTCGGTGTCCCGTTCAGGATCGAACCGGTCACCATCGCGTATCCCAGTTCGTGCGCGGCGATCCGGGCTGCCAGGCTCCCCGGCGGCAGCTCGACGTGTGATCCGGGGAATGAGACGTACTCGCCCCGCGCGGCGGCGACCCCGGCGTTGCGGGCGCGGCCGGGCAGGGCGGTGCCCTCGAGCTCGACCAGCGTCACCTCGGGAAAGCGCTTGCGCACGATCTCGGCCGTGCGATCAGTGCCGCTGACGACCACGATCACCTCGAATGGCTGCGAGCACTCCTGCTCGACGACGGAGCGCACCGCCGTCTCGATCCTGTCCTCGTCGTTCCGCGAGATCACGATCGCCGAGAGGACAGGCGCGTCGCCCGAAAGCTGCTCGACGTCCAGCTCCTCGGTGGCGCCCCGGCCGAGTGGGTCAACCAGGACAGGCAAGCCGGGCGGGCGCGGCTGCCATTCCTTGGTGTCGGTGGCCCGCTGCAGCAGCCCTGAGTACTCGCGCTGGTAGCGCCGCTGCGGATCGGCTTGTTCGTACTTGGCGTAGCGCTGGAGTCGGCGGGCCGCGTCGAGGCCGGCGAGGTGCTGGATCCGGACCGTGGTCCGCTGGTAGTCCGTCGCTGGGATCGAGATTGGGATCGGAACCAGGTGCAGGCGACGATCGGGTAGCTCTTGACCCGGGTGAGGTGAGAACAGGCGATATGCCCACAGGCCCGCCTGGTCGTAGCGGTCGAGGCCACCGATCATTCGAAAGACGCGGAAGCCGTACACCACGGCGGGGTCGGGTTCGCCCTCAATGAACCCACGCAGCGCCGCTGCGTCGTCCGGGTCGATCCGCTCGTCCGCATCGAGCCACAGCGCCCAGTCGACGCCCCTGCGCACCGCTTCATCCAGCAGCGTCGTCCGATTGGCTGCGTCGTCCCAGCCGGCGTACCCCTCGCGCCGGGGATTGCTCAGCACGACCTCGACCAGATCACTCGAGTCCAGGATCTCGCGAGTGCCGTCGGTACTGCCATCGTCCAGGGCGATGACGGCGTCCGCGAACCGCTCCACTGACTCGAGGTAACCCGGCAGGTCCCGCTCGCCATTGCGGACGGGCAACAGGCAGACCAGGCGCAGCGCCGGAGGCTTCCCGACCGTCGCAGCGTCCGAATCCTCGCGAGCGAGCCTGGCGGCGACTCGGTCCGGGTCGAGCACAGGGGTCGCGGGGTCGCGCGGCCGCCATTCGACCAGACGCTCGGGGTCCGGCGCTTCGAGCAGCCTCGCCGGGCGCCGTTCATGCGCGCGCTCGGGGTCGGACTGCTCGTACTTGGCGCGCCGCTGCGCGAGGCGCTGGGGTGAGTCGAGGTGGCGCACGCGGATCGTCGATCGGATCCAGGCGCGGCGCGGAATCTGCACGGGAACGGGATTGAAATGCAGCCGCCTCGGAGGAAGCGTCAGGCCGGGTCCATGGGCAAAGAGGCGGAAAACCCAGGTGAAACCGTCGACCGCCCGTCCCTCTCCCCACATCCGGTGCAGCTCGAATCCGTAGGCACAGCCGGGCAGGGCGTCCGTCTGCAGGAACCGCCGGAGCGCCCGGCCATCCTCGGTGTCGAGGCGCTCGTCGGCATCGAGGAACGCGACCCAGTGTGGATCGAGCTGAGAGGCCGCCTCGAGCAGGCGCTCACGGTTTGCGGCGTCGTCCCAGCCGGAGTAACCCTCGCGCCGCGGATTGGCCAGGACCGTCTTGACGAGGCTGCTCGATTCGAGGATCTCGCGGGTTCTGTCGGTGCTGCCGTCGTCGAGTGCGATCACCGCGTCGGCGCAGTGGGCTGCGGACTCGAGGTAGCCGGGGAGGTCTCTGGCCGAGTTCCCTGCGGGCAGCAGCAGGGCAAGCAGCGGCCGCTCGCCCCCTCGCACGGCGGCCGCCTCGGCGATAAGACGGTCAAGATCGAGGTTTCCGGGACAGAGCTTCGCCGCGAAGAGCTCGCGATGGCCCACGACATGCTCACGGTCCAGTGAGATCCCCCAGCGCTGCGCGGCGGCAGCGATCAGCGCGGCGCCCGCGCGGTACTGGACGTCAGGCCGCTGGACTCCTGTGGGATTCCCGTCGTCCTCGAACTCGATGCCGATCGTGACCCGGTTCGGATCCTCCTCGGCGAGCAGGGTCGCCGTGGGATCGCGCAGCCTGCCTGCGTGAAAGGCGGTATCCGCCTCGTCCACGAATTGGATGGTCCGCCCGTCGAGGGCGATCAGGTAATGGGCGCTGACACCCGAAGCTGGATCAGCAAGCCAGCCACCGGCAGACTCGAACGTGCCATGGGTGGTGTGACAGACGATGCCGAGCGGTCGCCGGCCGTCTCTGCCCTTGCGCTGGTTGGGTGTCGGTCGGCGCTCAACCTGGATGCGCCAGATTCTCGCAGCCGGGGCTAGCTCGCCTCGACCGCCTGGACGACCTCGCCGGCCTGCTTCGACCAGTGCTGCTCCGGCGAGGGGCCGGGCATGTCGCGCAGGAACCACTCGGCGTCGAGGGCGCCCTTGCAGCCGGAGCCCGCGGCCGTGACGGCCTGGCGGTAGGTGTGGTCGACGAGGTCGCCGACCGCGAACACGCCGGTCAGGTTCGTCTTGGTGGACGGCTCCTGGACCTTGACGTAGCCCTCGTCGTCGAGGTCCACCTGGCCCTCGACCAGCTCGGACTTCGGGATGTGGCCGATGGCGACGAAGGCGCCGCCGACCTCGAGGTCGCGCTCCTCCCCGCTGTCGGCGTTCTTCAGCCGGATCTTCCCGATCTTGCCGTCGTCGCCCTCGACGAACTCGGTCGGGACGTACGGGGTCAGGAAGTCGATGTTGTCCTTGGAGCGGGCGCGCTCCTCCATGATCTTCGAGGCCCGGTACTCGTCGCGGCGATGGATCGAAGTGAGGTTCTTGGCGAACTTCGAGATGAAGATCGAGTCCTCCATCGCGGAGTCGCCGCCGCCGATCACGGCGACGTCCTCGTCCCGGAAGAAGGCGCCGTCGCAGACGCCGCAGGTCGAGACGCCCTTGCCGGCGAGCTCCATCTCACCCGGGATGCCGAGCCGCTTCGGCTCCGCACCCATCGAGAGGATCACGGCCTTGGCGCGGTAGACGTCCTTGCCGACGTGGACCTCGTGCACGTCGCCGTCGGTGAGCTTCAGCTCGGTCGCGTCGTCGGTGATGAACCGCGTGCCGAAGCGCTCGGCCTGCTTGCGGAAGTCGGTCATCATCTCCGGCCCCATCTGCCCCTCGGGGTAGCCGGGGTAGTTCTCGACGTCGGTGGTGTTCTGGAGCTGGCCGCCCCAGGCGAAGCCCTCGATCACCAGCGGCTCGAGCTCGGCGCGGGCCGCGTAGAGCGCGGCCGTGTAGCCGGCGGGGCCCCCGCCGACGATGATCAGGTTTTCGAGTCTTTTGGTCGTTCATTACTTCACTTTTTATAGTAGCGGCCCTCGGCCAGGAACGCCGCCGCGCAGTCTAGGCGGGAGCGGCCTCGGCTTCCTCCGCACGCCGCTCCGTCGCCTCCATCTGCTCCGGAGCCTCTCTGCCCCTCGGCCTCCCAGCGCTGCACCGTCTTGCGGAGCTGGAAGAAGGCGATGATGCCCGGCGGGATCGGCAGCCAGAAGGCGATCACGCGGTAGGTCAGGATCGCGACGAAGACCTCCTCCTCGGGCAGCCCGAAGAGGACGAACGCGCCGATCATCCCGGCGTCCACGGCCCCCACTCCCCCCGGCGCGAGCGGGAACAGGTTGGCGACCATGCCGACGAAGAAACCCATGATCACGACCCCGAACGGAACGTCCACGTTGAAGGCCTGGAAGCTCGCCCAGAGGATCCCGATCTGGGCCGCCCAGTAGCCGATCGCGCCCGCGTAGGCCAGCACCCCCTGGGTCCCCTGGCGGAGGTACGCGATCGCGGTTCGCGTGGCCTGGGCGAAGGTGGCCGGGGCCGTGGCGATTCGCCGGGCGAACCGCCCGAAGCGCCCGGTGGCCATCCCGTCGATGCGGCGCTCGAGGTCCTCGGGCACGAACGCCATCAGCAACATGATCACCAGCAGGACGCCGGCGATGATCGCGGGGACCACGGTCATCCCCCACGGGGCGTTCCCGGGCAGCACGCCCTCCCGCAGCAGGATCCCGAAGACGATCAGGGCGGCGAGGTAGACCGAGTACTGGATGATCAGGAACGCCAGCATCCGGCAGACCGCCCGCCGTCGCTGCATCCCCGCCTTGCGCAGGGCCCAGTAGGTCAGCAGGATGCCGCCGGCGCCGCCGGCTGAGAAGAGCCGGGTCGCCGCGAGGCCCGCCAAGGTGATCTGGTAGCTCTCGGAGACGGTGAGGTGGATGACCTTCTCGCCGACGACCCCCTTGAACAGGGCGACGTAGGCGGCGAACGCGAGCACGGTGAAACCGACCGCGACGCCGATCCAGATGGGCTCGCCCTCCCCGACCTTGCTGAGCGCGTCGTCGAGGCCGACGATCTTCGGCAGCAGCACGTAGATCGCGACCGTCAGCAAAACCACGGCGACCGCGGTCTGCACGATCCGCTTGGGATCGGCGAAGAAGCTGGGCTCCGCTTCTTCGATCAGATCCTCAGGTGTGTGGGGATGGTCCTCCCTCACCCTGCCCATCGTCGCAAACCGACTACTCGTTGGCGATGCGCTCCAGTCGCTGCAACCCCCGGCTCACCGCCAGGGCCGCCGGCTCGAAGTGGGGTTCTCCCTTGCGGACCGCGATCACGAGCGCCGCGCCCGCCAGCAGGTCGGTCACGTAGTGCTCGCCGAGATAGACGAGGGCGAAGCCGAGCGCCGCTGCGTAGCCCCAGCCGAAGACCGCCTCCGCCGGCCCCGCCTCGGCCAGCAGCAGCGCCGCCATCACGGATGCCGCGAAGTGCAGCGACGGCATCGCCGCCCAGGGGTTCCCGTCGAGCGACGAGTACATCCTGTCCCAGGCGCGGCCCCACTGCTTCTCCCCCACCTCGACCATGATCCGCCGCACCTCGTCGTCGGTGTGCCCGTGCTTCGAGGCCCACCACGGCGGGGCGGTCGGCGCCGCGTAGTAGACCGCGCAGCCGATGTCGTAGACCGCCGACATCTGCCGTGCCGAGCGGGCGAACCGCTCGGGGTGGCGGGCGAGGATCCAGGCCAGTGAGCCGTGGGGCTCGAAGAACCAGAGCCAGTGGACCCAGGCCATGGTCCGGTCGAAGGTGTTGGCCCGGCCCAGGCCGGCCAGGGCTTCCTGCAGGCGCGCGTTCGGCAGCCGCCCGCCGCCGATCGCCCTGTCCAGCTTCAGCGGGTATTCGATCTTCAAGCGGTTGCGCAGCTTCCTCTCGTCGTCGTAGGGAAGCTCGTGCCCGACGAAGAAGGCCCACATCTGCAGCGCGTACATGCCCGCGTCGCGGGCACGGTTGCGCGGCTGGGCCACGGCCAGCCCGAGTGGTCCGGCCGCGACGGCGGCGGTGGTGGCGGCGGCCGGGATCTTGAGGCGCCTTCGCAGGAGCGGGACCGCGACGGCGCCGGCGAGTGCAGCCAGGGCCGCGCCCTTCACGACGGGCTTCCATGGGGAACTGCGCCCGGCGGTGCGACCGGGGCGCGGGTGAACCGGACGGGTGGCGGTGCCCACGGCCAAGCGCGGCGAGTATAGGTTGGCTCCTGATGGCCACGGCAAGCGAACCACCGACCGGCCAACGCATCGCGGTCACCGGCGCCGCCGGCTTCATCGGCTCGGCGGTGTCTCGCGCGCTCGCCGCCGAGGGGACCGAGGTCGTCGGGATCGAGGTGACCGACGCGCTCGCCGAGCGCGTGCGCGAGACGGGCGCCGAGCCCCGGATCGCCGACGTCAGCGACGCCGGCGCGATCCGCGAGGCGCTGGCCGACGTCGACGCGGTCATCCACACCGCCGCCTTCGTCCGCGAGTGGGGCCCGATGGAGGACTTCATCCGAGTCAACGTCCAGGGCACCGCGAACGTGCTCGACGCCGCCGAGGCTGCCGGCGGCGGCCGCGTCGTCCAGATCAGCTCGGTCGTCGTCTACGGCTACACGGACGAGGCCCACCAGGACGAGTCCGCCGCCCGCCGCAACGTCGGCATCCCCTACATCGACACCAAGAGCGCCTCGGACCGGATGGCGGCCCGGCGCGGCGCCGTGATCGTCCGGCCCGGCGACGTCTACGGCCCGGAGTCGATCCCCTGGGTGGTGCGACCGCTGGAGCTGATGCGAGCCCGGCGGCTGGCGCTGCCGAACCACGGCGAGGGGATCATGCTCCCGGCCTACATCGACGACCTCGTCGCGGGAATCATCGCCGCCCTGCGCCGCGGCGAGCCCGGACAGGCCTACGCCGTCTGGGACGGCGACGGGGTGACCTTCGCCGATTACTTCCGGCGGCTGGCCGAGGCGACCGGGACCGCCGAGCCGATGAGCCTGCCGAAGCCGGTGCTGTGGGCGATGGGCGGTGCGACCGAGGTGATCGCCCGGCTGCGCGGGGTGCCGCCGCCCTTCGGGCGGCACGGGACGCACCTGCTCGACCGGCGCGGCACCGTCTCGAACGAGGCGGCGCGAGGGCTCGGCTGGGAGCCGGAGGTCTCCCTGGACGCGGGGATCCGGCGGACGGCGGAATGGCTGCGGTCCGCGAACCTCGTCACCCAGCCCGGCGACTCTCGCCAGGACCAGCCGCTGTAGCTGGGGGCCCTAGGGGCCCCGCGTAGCCCGCTCGAGCGTGAACAGGAACGACTCGTAGGCCCGGCCGGTTCCCTGCTCGAGGCCGATCTCACAGGTGCGGTTGGAGCAGAGATGCGCGTCGAACTGCCGGTCGCCGAGTTCCGCGGCCTCGTCCGCCGTGGCCGACTTCGTCAGCTCCGGGTGCAGCAGACCGCGGTCGCCCGCCATCCCGCAGCAGGTCGCGCGGATCGGGCTGACCACATCGTCGGCAACCGCGGCGGCGAGCTCGTGGAGCTGACGGGTGAGGCCGGCGTGGCGGGTCGAACAGGTGGTGTGGACGGCGACCGAGCCGAGCCTGTGGCTCACCTCCAGGTTCGGCAGCAGACGGTCGTTCGCCCAGGCGATCGAGTCGAAGAAGGCGAGCTTGCCGTGGCGCTCCCGGTTCTCGTCGCTCAGCGAATCGGCGACCTCGGTGGCGAGTGACCAGGCGCAGGTGCTGGCGTCGGTGACGACCGGCAGCTCGCCCTCGCCGCTCCAGCGCCAGAGGGACTCGATCGTCCGGTTCGACATCAGCTCGGCGCCCCTGTGGAACCCCTTCGAGGTCCACGGCGTGGCGCAGCAGGTCCCGGCGACGTCGTCGGGGATCCAGACCGGCAACCCTGCGCGGGCCGAGAGCTCGACGAGGACGTCGGGCAGGCCGCGGTTGTCATCGGCCTTCCGCGAGCGGCCGAAGATCCGGTTGACGCAGGCGGGCAGATAGACGGCGGCGGCTCCTTCTCGGTCGGTCGCCGGGAGCCGCCCCGACGCGGCGCGCGGCATCTCACGGGGGAAGTCGGGAACCAGCTCGTCCGCGAGCACCGCGCGCGCCGCCTTCGCGCCGAGACCAAGTGGGCGCCCGAAGCGCAGCCCGGTGCGGGCGGCCCGCTCCACTCCCTTCCAGCGCTTCGCGAGCCGCGCCGCCCGCCGCTCGGCCCGCTCGCCGTGCTCGAGGTGGCGGAACTGCTTGATCAGCTTGCCCGTGTCGATTCCCAGCGGACAGGCGATCGAGCAGCTGCCGTCCGCGGCGCAGGTCTGGATCCCCTCGTACTCGTACTCCTGAAGCAGCGCGGTCTGGACCGGCGACCCCTGCGGCTGGCGGGCCATCTCGCGCCGCACGAGGATGCGCTGGCGCGGCGTCAGGGTCAGGTGCCGGCTGGGGCAGACCGGCTCGCAGAACCCGCACTCGACGCAGGTGTTCGCGACCTCCTCGATCTCCGGCGTCGTCTTCAGGTTCTTCAGGTGGACCTCGGGGTCGCGGTTGAGCAGCACCCCAGGGCCGAGGACCCCGTCGGGGTCGGCGAGCGACTTCACCCGCCACATCATCTCCGTCGCCTTCTGGCCCCACTCCCGCTCGACGTAGGGGGCCATGTTGAGCCCCGTCCCGTGCTCCGCCTTGAGCGAGCCGTCGTACTTGTCCAGGATCAGCTCGACCAGCTTCCCGATCAGCGACTCGTAACGGGCGGTGTCCTCCTGCTTGGAGAAGTCGGGGGTGAGCATGAAGTGCAGGTTCCCCGCGGAGGTGTGCCCCGCCACCCCGGTGAGGAAGCCGTGCTCGCCGAGCAGCGCCTGGATATCCCGGGCCGACTCGGCGATCCGCGCCGGAGGGACGCAGACGTCCTCGATGATCAGCGAGGTGCCGGGCGCGCGGAAGCGGCCGATCAGCCCGTGCAGCCCCTCCCTGACTGTCCACGCAACCTCGACTCGCTCCGGGTCGCGGGTGAAGTCCGCGGGCTTGATCAGCTCGTGCTTGGAGAGGACCTCCATCCCCTTCGCCTCGAGTGCGTCGAGCCCGGCCTCGTCGTCGGCGCCGAACTCGACCAGCAGCGCGGCGGACTCCGGCGGCAGCTCCATCCACTCCTGGGGCGTGCCGGCGATGTTCTGGCTCGCGACCATCAGCGCCGGGGCGACCATCAGCTCGACCGCGGAGGCGCCCGCGGCCACCAGGTCAGGGACCGGCGCGGTCGCCGAATCGATCCCGTCGAAGTGCAGCCAGCTGATCGCCGTCACCCGCGGCAGCGGCACGGTCTCGAACACCGCCTCGGAGATGAAGGCCAGCGTCCCCTCGCTGCCGACCAGCAGCCGGCGGAAGATCTCGAGCGGAGCCTCAGCGTCCAAAAAAGCACAGAGCCGGTAGCCGGTCGTGTTCTTGATCTCGAACTTCTTCCGGATCCGCTCCGAGAGCTCGGCGTCCGCCCTGATCTCGTCGCGGATCTCCTCGAGACCGCTCGCCAGCTCCGGCTCGAGGCGCGCGAACTCCTCCTCGGCGCCCGGTGCCCCCGTGTCGATCGCGGTTCCGGACGGGCAGCACGAAGCTGAGCTCGCGAACCGTCGAATAGGAGTCCCTGGTCGTGCCGCAGCGCATCCCGCCGGAGTTGTTCGCGATCACCCCGCCGACGCAGGCGATGTCGGTGCTGGCCGGATCGGGCCCCAGCTTCCGCTGGTGCGAGGCGAGCACGCGGTTCGCGTAGCCCAGCAGCGTCCCCGGCTTCACCCGAGCCCGAGCCCCGCCGTCCTCGACCTGCACGCCGGACCAGTGCCGGCGAACGTCCACCAGGATCCCGTCGCCCTGCGCCTGGCCGTTCAGGCTGGTGCCGCCGGCCCGCAGCGTCACCGGGATCCCCTGGCGCCGTCCGTACTCGAACACCTTCGCGACGTCCCCGGCGTCCCGCGCCATCACGATCGCCTGCGGCAGCAGCCGGTACGGGCTGGCGTCGGACGCGTAGCTGACGATGTCGATCACCCTCGTCAGCACCCGCTCGGCGCCGAGCAGCGCGATCAGCTCGGAGCGCAGCGGCTCCGGAGTCCCCTCGGAGAGCTCGTCGGGCAGCCGGTCGTCGGCCGGCTCCTCGACGTCGGGGGCGATCCGCTCGACGTCGGGGCGCAGCAGCTCGAGGCCCGTCAAAACAGGAACATCCCCGGCGCGACCGGGACCTCGACCAGGCGCGGCTCCGAGGCGGCGATGGAGTCCTTGAGCGCCTCTGCGAGCGCGTCGCGGCTCTCGGCCCGGGTCGCCGTGACGCCGTAGGCCTCCGCCTGGGCGACGGTGTCGAGACCCGGCAGGTCGAGGCCGGGGGCGCCCTTCACCTCCTCGATCTCGGCGAACCACTTCAGGATCGCGTACTCCTGGTTCTTCAGGACCATGAAGGTGACGGGCACCTTGTAGGCGGCGGCGGTCCAGAAGCCGGTGACCGCGTACTGGACCGAGCCCTCGCCGAGGATGCAGACGACCGGCCGGTCCGGCTGGGCCATCTGCACGCCGATCGCGGCCGAAAGCCCGTAGCCGAGGCCGCCGCCGGCGCCGAAGTAGTAGCTCCCGGGCCTCGAGATCCGGAGCTGGTTGCGGACCGAGAGCGTGCTCGACGGCGACTCCAGCACGACGATCGCGTCGTCGGGCAGCGCCTGGGCCAGGGTGTGGTTGGCCATCGTCGGGGTCATCGGGTCGGTCTCCTCGCCGGCCGTGGGCTCAGGCAGCGCCTGCGGCTCGGCTCGGTTCGCCTCCCCGACGGCCTCGACCAGCGCCTCGAGCGTCAGGCGGACGTCGGCGACGATCGCGTCGCCCATCGGGGCCCGAGCGGCCTCCTCGGGGTCTGAGGTGATCGCGACCAGCTCGCCGCCGTCGGGCAGCAGCGGTCCCGGGATGTACGGGTAGTACGGGAAGACCGAGGAGCCGACGACCAAAATCAGGTCGCGACCCTCCAGGGTCGCGGCCACCGGGCCGATCGCGGGCGGCAGCACGCCCTGGAAGAGGGGATGGTTCTCGGGGAACCCGATCCGGCCGCCGCCCGGTGCGGGCGAGGCGAACACCGGCAGCTTCTGCTTCTCGGCGAGGGCGACCGCCGCGTCCCAGCCGCCGCTCGCGTCGATGTCAGGGCCGGCGACCAGCACCGGGTTGCTCGCCTGCTCGAGCCGGGCGGCCAGCTCCTTGACACGCTGGGGATCGGCGGCCGCCCCGGCCGTCACGGAGCGGCCGATCGCGTGCTTCACCTCCGCCTCGTCCACCTCCTCGGTCCAGTCGTCCATCGGCAGCGACACGAGGACCGGGCCCTTGGGCGGCAGCGACGCCAGGTGGATGCCCCTGGCCAATGCGTGAACGGTGTCCTGCGCGCGCGCGGGCTCGTGGCTCCACTTCACGAATGGGTGCGGCGTGCGGGTCGCGTCGTGGTGGGTGAGGTTGGCTCGCATCGACACCTGCGCCCGGACCTGTTGGCCGGCCGTGACCAGGAGCGGGGCCTTGTTCGCCTGGGCATTGAAGATCGCGCCCATCCCGTTGCCCACGCCCGGGGCCGTGTGCAGGTTGACGTGGGCGGGGCGCCCGCTCGCCAGGGCGTAGCCGTCGGCCATGCCCACGGCCACCGCCTCCTGGAGCCCGAGCACGTAGGTGAAGTCGTCGGGGAACTCGGCGAGCATCGGCAGCTCGGTCGAGCCGGGGTTGCCGAAGATCGTGGTCATCCCGCGCTCGCGGAAGAGGTCGAAGCTGGCCTCGCGCACGCTCGTCACGCCATGGACCCTATGCATTCCCACGCTCAAGCGTGCCTGGCCAAATTGCCGATGCTCTGGGTGAGGCGCACGCGTGTATCACGCGTGGCGACACCATGTCCATACTCGATTCTGCCCATAACGAACCCACGATGCCCACCCTCGGCGAGGAGCCGAGCGACATGCCCGCCCTGGGCGAGGAGTCGAACAACGGCGCCTCCGAGCGATACGACGCGCTGCTGGCGGGCGTCACCGACGGCATGGTCGTCTGCGACTCCAACGGCGAGATCGAGTCGATCAACCCCGCCGCCTGCGACCTCTTCAACTACAACCCGGACGACGTGGCCGGGCGCAGCCTCGCCGCCCTGATCGGGAACCCCCACCAGGACGACTACGCCGCCTGCCTGCGCGCCTATGCGGCGGGGCAGCCCGTCCCGATCCTGGGTCTGCCGCGCGAGACCATGGGCAGGCGCAAGGACGGCTCCAGCTTCCCGATCGAGCTGACCATCAGCGAGATGAAGCCGTACGGCAATCCGCATGCTCGTCGCCGTCGTCCGCGACATCAGCGCCCGCAAGAAGGCCGAGTCGCAGCTGCGCCACCTGGCCGAGCACGACCCGCTCACCTCCCTGATCAACCAGCGCCGATTCGAGCAGGAGATCGACAAGTACCTCAACTACGCCACGCGCTATGGCGGCGGCGGGGCGATCCTGATCATCGGCATCGACAGCTTCAAGTACCTGAACGACTCCCTCGGTCACAAGACCGGCGACGAGCTGCTCCAGAAGATCGCCGGCCAGGTCCGCAGCCGGATGCGGAAGACCGACGTGCTGGCCCGGCTCGGCGGCGACCAGTTCGGCGTCCTGCTGCACGAGTCGGATCGGCAGAAGACCGCCGCCCTCGCCGAGGAGCTCCGGTCGCTGGTCGAGTCGAACCGCTTCATCATCGAGCGCCAGAGCTTCCGGGTGACCGTCTCGATCGGGATGGCGCTGATCGGCGACATGCGGCTGGGCGGCAAGGAGCTGATGGCCAGGCGGAGGCGGCTATGTACGAGGCCAAGGAGAACGGCCGCAACACCGTCTGCGAGTTCAAGCCCGAGAGCCAGACCGAGCTCCAGTCGAAGCGCGCCTGGTCCGAGCGCATCCGCAACGCCGTGGACCAGGGCCGGTTCGTGCTCCTGGCCCAGCCCATTCTCGATCTCGCCACCGGCGGCGTCAGCCAGTACGAGATGCTGATCCGGATGCGCTCCGAGGGCGAGGGCCTGATCTCACCCGGCGCCTTCCTCCCCACCGCGGAGCGCTTCGGGATGATCCAGGGGATCGACGAGTGGGTCGCGCAGCAGGCCGTGCGCACCCTCGCCCGCTACCAGCGCGCCGGCAAGGACATCACGCTGGAGATCAACCTCTCCGGCCTGACGATGACGGACCCGAACTTCGTGATGATGATCGGCCGCGAGATGTCGAGGGCGGCCATCGACCCCTCGAAGCTCGTCTTCGAGGTGACCGAGACCGCGGCGGTCGCCGACATCGACCTGGCGCGCAAGTTCGCCGAGTCACTGAACCGCGTCGGCTGCCGGTTCGCGCTCGACGACTTCGGCTCCGGCTTCGCCTCCTTCTACTACCTGAAGCACCTGCCGATCAGCTACCTCAAGATCGACGGCGAGTTCGTCAAGGACCTGCCGCGCTCACCCACAGACCAGCTCGTGATCAAGGCGCTGGTCTCGGTCGCCGAAGGACTGGGCATCAAGACGGTCGCCGAGTTCGTCGAGGACCAGGAGACCCTGGAGCTGCTGCGCGAGTTCGGCGTCAGCTACGCGCAGGGCTACCACATCGGCCGCCCCGCGCCGTTGCCCGACATCGAGCAGCCGTCGATCTCGGACGCCGAAGCAGCGCCGGCGAACCCCGAGCCGACCAAGCGGCTGCTCTAGGCACCTGGGCCGGTTCGACGGCCTCGGCTGCGATGACCCGGCGCTCGTCCAGGCCGGTGAAGACACAGTGGCCCGGCATCAGCTCCTCGGGTGGCGGGATGTCGATCCCGATCGCCTTCATCCGGCGGTTCAGCGCCTGGTAGGCGAACCCGTAGACCTGCGAGGAATGGTGGCCGTAGGAGACGAAGTCGGTGGGATCGTCCTCGCCGGGCGGACAGAAGATCTCCGCCGCCTTCGGAAGCAGCTCGGTGAGCCGCCGCAGGACCACGTCCTTCATCTCCGGGCGCTCGTCGCAGACGTCCTTGAGGAAGCGGACGCCGAAGGCGATGTGGCGGTGCTCGTCCTGCTCGACCAGGGTGAATCCCTTGTTGAAGCCGGGATAGAGGGAGTGATCCCGCGTGTAGTCGAGCAGGATGCGCTGGCCGGGCATGGCCAGGACCCCCTCGGTGACCATGTGGTAGGTGACGATGCCCTCGACGAACAGCTCGAGGTTGTCGGTCTCCACCTTGAGCCGGTCGGCGATCTCGCGCAGCTGGTCGTCGAAGAGAAAGCGCCAGGGGTCGAGCATGTTCTCCTCGATCTCTCGCAACCGCTCGCGCATGCTCCCCGACTCGAGCCCCATCACCTCTGACATCCAGCGGTCGAAGAAGACGGCGTGGCGCATCTCGTCGACGAGCTGCGTCGCCAGGAACGCCTCGACCTCCCCGGTGGGAGCCGCCAGCAGGAAGGGAGCGAGGTCGGCGGTGACCCGCTCCTCGCCGACGTAGAAGCTGCCGAGGCTGTGCGCCGTGTCCCTCTGCGAGTCGGAAGGCGTCTGGACCCAGTGCTCCTTGTCGATCGAGAAGTCGAGCTCGTGGGCCTTCCAGTTCTGGCGCTCCCAGAGCGCGTAGAGCTGCTCGTAGCTCATCAGGCCGCCCTTGGGCCGCTTGGGGCCGCCGTTCTCGGCGCCCGGGTCGCCTGGACCGGTTCCGTTCGCCGGGACCTTCGAGCCCCAGGCTCCGGCTCTCTCCACCTGAATGCGGCGCTGGCGCTGCTCGCGTTCCTGCTCAGGCCCGTCAACCCCTTCGGCCCTGTCGATCCAGCGACCGAGCAGCGTCATCGGGGGAGCCGCGCCGTCGATCTCGGTCAGCCCGAGGCGCATCGAGTCCGGCGGGGTCAGGTCCCCGGAGAGGATGCGGAGCCAGTCGGAGAACCGCATGCGCACGACCGAACCGGCGTCCTTAGCGACGCCGCGGACGGTGCGGACCGAGCCATCGTCGATCTCGACGGTCCAGGACCCGCCGCCGTCTCCGACGAGCTCGTAGGCGACCTTGAAGCTGTGGCCTCGGGTCCACTCGGGATCGATGGCGTAGGCGAGGGAGCGGAACAACAGGTCCGGGTCGATCGGCAGTCCCCTGGCCGCGAGCTCGCGGGGGCCGGCGTCGGTGGCGAGCTTGCGCAGCGCCAGCGCCTTGCGCCGCTTGCCCCGTAGCCGCAGCCGGCGGCTGGCCAGGGCGGGCAGGGGGTTGGCCCCTGCCGCCAGGGTCACGAGGGTGCGGGGGTCGGTGGAGATCGCGAACGCGTCGCCGTTCAGGTCGGGACCCTCGTTGATCTCGATCACCTCGGCGCGGTCCCCGAGCGCGTTGACGCGCCAGGCGCCCATACCGTCGAGCTCGAGCCGGTAGCTCAGCCCCTGGGGCAGCGAGGCGGCTGCGACCGGCATCGACTGAAGCATCATCCGGACGGCGAGCTCCGGCTCGGCCTCGGCCATCCGCCGCAGGGCGGCTGTCGCGGTTCCTTCCTCGACCTGGCCGTTGGCTGCCATTGACGCTCTCCTCTCCCTTGCGGTCCTCTCCCGGCGATTCTGGCAGAAGTCGAAGACGATTTGGCCAGCCAGCCAGTTTGCCCCCTGGGGGCCTCAGCTACTGCCGCCTAGCCCGGCACGTGATTTCGCGCTGAGCCGGGCGGCGGGACCCGCGGGCCTGCGTAATACACTGCGCGCGCCTTGCCCGGCCCAGAGACCGCCCACTCTCCGAACGCCGACGACCTCAACACCCTCTACTGGGTGCTGCTCGCCGTCGGCGCCGTCCTGCTGCTCGCCATCAACGGCGCCCTGGTGGCGTTCGCGATGCGCTACCGGGCGGCCCGCGGCCGGCAGCCCCGGCGGCTGCAGAGCCGCCGCCGGCTCCAGGGCCTGGTCGCGACCGGATTCGGAGTCCTTGCCGCCGCCCTCTTCATCCTCGGCGTGATCGCCACCGAGAACGCGAGCGAGGTCGAGAAGACCGGATCCGGAGGCCTGCAGGCGTCCGCGGCGACGCTGGCCCAGCGCGACCTCGAACTGCCCGTGCTGGACGAAGATGACGCCGAGCCGCTCGAGATCAAGGCGTCCGGACAGCAGTGGATCTGGCGCTACGAGTACCCGGACGGGACCTTCTCCTACTACGAGCTGGTCGTCCCGGCGGACACGGCGGTCAGCATCGAGCTCGACTCGACCGACGTCGTCCACCGCTGGTGGGTGCCGGGCCTCGGCGGCAAGTTCGACGCCACCCCGGGCAGCGCCAACCGGACCTGGTTCAAGGTCCCCTCCGACGACCTCGGCGACGATGACGAGCTGGTCCTGCACGGCGCGTCCTACGCGTTCTCCGGCGCCTCGTACGCGACGATGCGCACCGCGGTCCGGGTGGTGACGCCCGAGGCCTACCAGGAGTGGGTCTCCACCCAGGCCGACGAGATCCAGGCGGCGCAGACGGCGGTCCAGGAGACGATCGCCGCCGGCCAGACGGAGGGGGGCGAGCAATGAGCGACGGACGCACAGTCGCGCCGCACCGTCCCGAGCTGGTCACCGACGGGGTGCCGACGTCGCGCCCGCGGTGGATCGAGATGGCGACCAGCACCGACCACAAGGACGTGGGCCGGATGTTCATCGGCGCCGCGTTCTCGTTCCTGGTCCTGGCGCTGCTCGGCTACGCCCTGATGCGGCTCCAGCTTGCGGTGCCCGAGAACACGCTGATCGAGCCGATCACCTTCAACCGGCTGCTCTCGATCGCCGGCACGACGCTGATCGTGCTGTTCGCGCTGCCGCTGGCGTTCGGGTTCTTCACCTACCTGGTGCCGCTCCAGATCGGCGCCCGCTCCCTGGCCTTCCCACGCCTCGCGAACCTCGCCTTCTGGCTCTACGTGATGGGCGGAGGCGTGCTCTACGTGAGCCTCGTCTACATCCCGCCCGAGACCGGCGTCAACGCGCTGCCGCCGCTGTCGAGCACGAACTTCATCGTCAACAACGGCCCCGATGTCTGGATCACCGCGGTCGGCCTCACAACCCTGGGCCTCGTGCTCCAGGCGGTGAACCTGGTCACGACCCTGCGCCGGATGCGCGCGCCGGGCATGGCGTGGAGGCGAACGCCGCTGTTCAGCGTCGCCGCGGCGGTGTCGGGCTACGTGATCCTGATCGGCGGCGCGGCGATGCTCGCCGCCCTGACGATGCTCGAGATCGACCGCCACTTCAACGGCGTCTTCTTCGACTCGGGCGAGGGCGGCGCGCCGGCCTACTTCCAGCACCTGAGCTGGATCTACTTCTCCGGGGCCTACGCGGTGATGGTGCTGTTCGGGGCCGGGGCGATCTCGGAGATCCTGCCCGTCTTCTCCGGCAAGCCGCTGCTGTCGCGCAACGCGGTTGCGGGCTCACTCGCCGCCGTCGGCGGTCTGGGCCTGCTCGCCTGGATGCAGAACATGTTCAGCGCCGCGATCCCGGTCGGCTGGCTCTACGCGGCGATGGCCGCCGCGCTCCTGATGCTGGTTCCGCTCGGAGTGATCTTCTTCAACTGGCTGACGACGTTGCTCGGCGGCGCGATCGAGCCCCGGGCGCCCCTCCTGTTCGCGCTGGCCGCGATCTCCACCCTCTCGATCGGCCTGATCGGCGAGCTCATGCAGAGCGTGATCGGGGTCAACTGGCTGCTGGGCTACACCACCGACTCCACAGCCTGCACCGGCTACGTCGTCGTCGGCGGCCCGGTGCTCGCCGGGTTCGCGGCGCTCCACTACTGGTTCCCGAAGCTGACCGGCCGGGTGATGGGAGAGAGCCTCGCCAGGCTCTCGATCCTCCTGATCCTGGTCGGCGCGCACCTGACATTCATCCCGATGGTTCTCGCGGGCCTCGAGGGGCAGCCGGTCGACGCCTACAAGTACTACGAGGCGATGGGCGTGGACACGGAGAACCTGCTCTCCACGATCGGGCTGTTCGTCCTCGGCGCCGGCATCGTCGCCAACCTCGTCAACGCCGCGCTCAGCGTCCGCGGTGGGGTGCGGGCGGGACCCGACCCGTGGGGCGGCGAGACCCTCGAATGGCTCGCCACCTCCCCACCCCCGCCGCACAACTTCGACGTGGTCCCCGACGTCCGCAGTGGCGAGCCGCTGCGGGATATCCGCGACGCCGTTCGCGCTCGGGAGCCCGCATCACCCGCGCCGGCTGAGACCCCACGGGTCAGCAGCTAGAACCGCTAGTGCTCAGTTGAGAGTTCGGGCTGCAGAGCACCGAGCCGGTAGCCTGAGCGGCGTGACCACGCCGCTCGCCGGCGGCGGCGGCGGGGACGAGCTCCGCCGGTTTCGCCGCCTTGCAGACCTGACCGCGATCGCGACCCTCCTGCTGATCATCGTCGGCGGGATCGTCCGCGTCAGCGAGTCCGGCCTGGGCTGTGGCCCGGGCGGCAGCGGCACCGAGGGCTGGCCCCTCTGCAACGGCGAGGCGGTTCCCTTCTTCAGCAACACCGAGGTGATCATCGAGTTCTCGCACCGCGTGCTGGCAGCGATCGTCACCGGGCTGATCGCGCTGATGGCGTGGCGGGCGTACAAGGGCCTGCGCTCGCTGGAATGGCCGCTGCGGCTGAGTCTCGCCACCGGCGGCCTCGTCCTGGTCCAGGCCGCGCTCGGGGGCCTGACGGTGGAGAAGAACCTGGCCGAGGAGCTGGTGGCGGCCCACCTGGCCCTGGCGATGCTGCTGATCGGGCTCCTGCTCTGGATCAGCATCCGGGCGCGGGTCGATGGCGGCGAGCTGGCGGAGGAGGGCCGTACGCGAGCCCGGCCTCGCAGCCTCAAGCCCTTCGCCGTCGCCGCCACCGTTCTGCTCTTCGGCGCGATCGTCGCCGGCGGCTACGTCGCCGGCACCGAGGAGGAGGGCGTCCACGGTCAGGGCACGAACGTCGCCGGGGCGCACCTTGCCTGCGGGGACGTGTTCCCGCGCTGCATCGACGACCGCATTCTTCCCTTCGGAGTCAACAGGCTCACCGACATCCACCTGACCCACCGGGTGTTCGTGTACGCCGCCACCGCGGCGATCCTGCTGCTGCTGGGGCTCGCCTTCTGGCGCGGAGTCCGCTCGAAGCTCCTGGCCCTAGCCCTGCTGCTGCTGATCGCGCAGGTGACCCTCGGCGCGATGAATGTCTGGCTCGGGGAACATGCAGTGCTCGTGGTCGCCCACCTGCTCACCGCGACGCTGCTCTGGAGCGCGCTTCTGCTCGTCGCCTTCCGCTTCGCCTTTGTCCCCGCGCCCGCCTCAGAGGCGGCGCGGGCGGCCGCCGCCCCCCGGACCGCCACCGCGGAGGCCGGCTGATGGAGGCCAAGAGCGGCACGCTCGAGCGCGGCCGGGTACGCGGTCCTGTGGCGCCCTCCCGTCCCGGCCCCCGCGTCCGCCGGAGCGCCGTCGCGATCGCTCGCGACTACATCAGTCTGACCAAGCCGCGGATCATCTCCCTGCTGCTGCTGACGACCGTGGCGACGATGTTCGTCGCCGACCCGTCGGGCCCGGCTCTCTCGCTGATCCTGTGGACGATGCTCGGCGGATACCTCTCCGCCGGTGGAGCCGGCGCGATCAATCACTACGTCGAGCGGGAGCGCGACGCCCGCATGGAGCGGACCAGCGGCAGGCCGCTGGCAAGCGGCCGGATCAGCCCCGCACACGGGCTCACCTTCGGGATCGCCCTCGGGGCCGCGGCGACGGTCCAGCTGGCGCTGACCGTGAACGTGCTCGCCGCGGCGCTCGCGCTCGGCGGCCTGCTCGGATACGTCTTCGTCTACACGCTCTGGCTCAAGCCGCGCACCCCGCAGAACATCGTGCTCGGAGGGGCCGCCGGTGCGATGCCGCCGCTGGTGGGCTGGGCCGCCGCGACCGGTCAGCTTCCGCTCGAGGCGCTCTGGCCGTTCGCGATCGTGTTCTTCTGGACCCCGCCCCACTTCTGGGCGCTGTCGCTGCTGATCGCCGACGACTACGCCCGCACCGGCGTTCCGATGCTTCCCGTCGTGCGCGGGGCCCAGACGACGCGACGTCAGATCCTCCTCTACTCGTTCGTGATGGTGGCCGTCACCGTCGGGCCCGTGCTGACGGGTCTGCTGGGCGGCGTCTACCTCGCCTCGGCGCTGGTCCTCGGCGCCGGCTTCATCGCCCTCGCTGTGAGCCTGGCCCGCCACCCGTCCCGGGACGCGGCGCGGCGGCTCTATCTGAGCTCGCTGGCCTACCTCGCGCTGCTGTTCATCGCGATGGCAGTCGACCGGGCTGTATAGGGTTCCCGCCGTGGATCGCGAGCGCGCTCACGCGAACATCAAGACGGGGCTGTTCGCAGCCTCGATAGCCATCTTCGTCTTCGGCATGGCGTTCTACGTCGCCGTGCTCTACCTGGCATAGGTCTGTGGCCCAGCCCCCCGAGCCAACCGAGCTGGTCTACCTGCCGAAAGCCTCGGCACTGCCGGCCCTGTTCGCCGGCGGCCTGGCCGGCGTGATCATCGGCATCTACTCCTGGTGGCCGTATGCGGTCGCGGGCGCCCTGGTGGCGATCGTCGCGCTGCTCGCCTGGCTGCGCCAGAACAGAGAGGAGATCGCCGCGATGCCGCGCGAGCAGCACACCGACACCGCTCCGATCCCCCTCACCGCGACGCAGCCGCGGGACTAGCTCTTTAGGGCGGCGTCATCGACGAGGTCGCCCCCGCCGTCGTCCAGCAGCGGACGATGTCGCGCATCGAGAGGACACCCACCAGCTCGCCGCGCTCGACGATGACCAGGTGACGGATCCCGACCCGGACCATCTCCTCGGCCGCCTGCTCGAGGCTCCAGGTCGGTTCGGCCGAGATGACGCTGTCAGACATGTGATCGGCGACCGTCTCGGAGTCGATGTCCTGGCCGGAACCGACGGCGTTGAGGATGTCGCGCTCGGTGATGATCCGCGGCCCGGGAGACTCGTCGTCGAAGACGAGGGCGGCGCCGGTCCCCTTCTCGGTCATCTTGGTCGCGGCCTCGCGCAGCGTGTGCCCCGGGCCCACCGCCAGGACGACGCTCGACATTCCTTCGCGAACTTCCAACTCGCCTCCGCTCGTGCCGTTCGGCGCAAGCTTAACCGACGCCTGGGGCCCCGAGTGGCCGGTCAGCGCCTTCTCAGCGTGGCAGCGTTGTGGCGGGACCGGCGGCCGTGGCTGAGGACCCGGTGGGGTCTATAGGATTCCCGCCCGATGAAGCGGAATCTTCGACGGCGGGCGAAGCTGGTGGTGGCTGCGATCGCGGGGCTGGGCGCCCTCGCCGCGCTCACCGGCTGCGACCTCCAGGAGGACGCGGACATCGATCGCGGCCGCGCGATCTTCACGCAGAAGTGCGGGACCTGCCACGCGCTGGCCGAGGCGGGCAGCACCGTCTCGATCGGGCCCAACCTCGACGACGCATTCAGGGAGGCGCGCGCGAACGGCATGGACCAGGACACGATCGAGGGCGTCGTCGAGAACCAGGTGCAGATCCCCCGCCCCGCGAGCCCCGAGGACACCGCGATCTACATGCCCGAGGACATCGTCGAGGGCGACGATCTCGAGGACGTCGCCGCCTACGTGGCGCGCTACGCGGGCGTGCCGGGAATCGAGCCTCCGACGATCTCCGAGTTCTTCATCGGCTCCTGCGGCGGCTGCCACACCTTCGGCGCCGCCGGCACCGCCGGCATGATCGGTCCCAACCTGGACGAGGTCCTTGCCGGCCAGTCCCCGGATCAGATCAGGCAGTCGATCGTCGATCCCGCCGCCCAGACCACGCCCGGCTTCCCCGCGGGTGTGATGCCGCCCTTCTCCAGCCTGCCCCCCGAACAGCTCGACGAGCTGATCCGCTTCCTCCAGGGATCGGGCGGCGCCGGCGGCTCGGGCGCCAAGAAGAAACCGCAGGGCTAGCGCTCCGCGGAATCGCTGGGCTGATCATCAAGTCCGGCCGAAGGCCGGTCGATCGCCCCCCGGCTTTGTGCGGGGGGCGCTCGCCCCAGTCCTGCCACAGCCCCCACGCCCGCCAGCAGCCGATCGCGCAGAACACGACGGCGAGCGCGATCCCGACGGCGGGATCGATCAGTGCGGCGGTGGCGATCACGATCGCGCCGGCGACCACGAACATCATCAGGACGCGGAAGGCGTCGGCCTCGTTCCGGAAGGGGTTGCGGGGACGGTCGCTCATGCCGCGGCGACGCCGCAACTAGAGGATGTAGATCGTGGTGTAGACGACGATCCACATCACGTCGACGAAGTGCCAGTAGATCCCCGGCATCTCGACGCCGAGATGGTCCTTCGCCTCCGGGCCGAAGTGGCCCTTGAAGGCGCGCAGGGTCGCGATGAAGAGCAGCGTGAGCCCGACGAAGACGTGCGCGCCGTGGAGGCCCGTGAGTCCGTAGAAGATCGAGCCGAAGGCCTGGTCGCGGGCGCTGAAGCCGATGTGGATGTACTCGTTCATCTGGATGAAGAGGAAGGTCGCACCCAGCAGGAAGGTGGTGAGCAGGCCGAGCTGGAGGCCCCGTCGGTTGCCCGCCTTGACCGACTCGAGCGCCCAGTGCATCGTGAAGCTCGAGGAGACCAGGATCGCCGTGTTGATGCCGGCCACGGCGACCGGGAGCTCGAACGGCTCCGGCGGCCAGGGACCCTCGTTGGCGACGACGCGGATGAAGAAATAGGCCGCGAAGAACGCGCCGAACAGCATCGCCTCGGAGACGATGAAGAGCAGGACGCCGAGCGTCTGGCGGTCGATCCGCGAGCTCTGGTTCGCCTCGGGCGGCCCGTGATGGTGGTCGTCGTGGGCGGTGGCCTGACCGACGGTGGCGCTTGCGCTCTCCATCAGCCCTCACCCCCCGCGGCGGCGGCGACCGGTGCCCGCCGCGACGCCGTCCCGGCGGACGCCTCGACGTGCTCGATCGGCATGTCGGTGACCTCCTTGACGCGGTCGATCAGCCCCTCCTCGAGCCACTTCGACTGCTCGCCCTTGAGCGTGGAGATCAGGATCTCGTCGAGCCGGTAGTGCTCGATCGCGTTGACGATGGCGGAGAACGGGTCCGGGCTCATCGGCTGGCCGGTCGAGTCGATCTCGTTGCGGTACATCTCGGCGAGGGTCGCCGCCAGATTGGCGCAGACCTGCTCGCGGCTGACGTCGCCGGACTTGGGGCTGATGAACGTGTAGCGGTGGGGCCTCTCCCTCGACCGCTCCAGCAGCCGACCGACCAGCTCGCCGCTGTTCACCGTCTTGGTCGCCACGACGAGGGTATGGGTGAGGTCCCAACGGACAGCGTCGTCGTCCACCCGGACCGGGATGTGCTCGACCGGCGGGTCCAGGTTGTCCTTCGCCCACTCGACGAAGTCGCGGCGTCTGAGCCCGAAGCGCGTCTCGTAGAGCGCCGACAGCAGGATCCAGTCCGGATCGGTCGCCCGCACGGCGTCGCCGAGCGCCAGGATGGGATCGCGGTCCAGGACCGCGCCATCGGACTCGATCCCGAAGTCGTGCAACACAGCCTGGGTCACGTCGACGCGGCTCTGGGCGGCCTCGCGCAGCTCCTCGGTGTCGACGATCTGCCCCACGATCGGCTCGTTCTGGGGTGAGACGACGGCGAAGTAGCCGGCGCCGTGGTTGTCTGCGAGGTCGCGAGCCGCCTGCAGCAGCTTGCGCCCGCCGGCGACCTCGTTGAGGAAGATGAGAACGCGCTCGACCTTCTCGGGGCGCTCGGGGGGCGGGTCGGGATCGCCCGAGCTGCCCTTCTCACGCGGCGCGACGACCTCGGAGGCATGCTCGGAGGGGGTGCCGAAGTCGTCGATCGCCTTCTCGTCCTGCTGCTCGGTGTCGAGCTTCTCGTCGGGCATCTATGTGGGAGCCCCCACTTCGGCCTTCTCGGGAGTCCGCACCTCGGACTCCTCGCCGGCCATGATCGCGTGCCGGGCGCCCGGGACCCCGAACTCGTAGGGGCCGCCGACCACTCGAGGGATCTCGTCGAAGTTGAAGATCGGAGGTGGCGAGGAGACCTGCCACTCGATCGTCTTCGCCCGCCACGGGTTGGGACCGGCCTTCGGGCCGTAGCGCCAGCTGACGATCATGTTGTAGAGGAAGATCAGCTGGCAGGCCCCGAGCAGGAAGGCGGAGACGGAGATCAGGATGTTCCAGTCTCCGAACTGGGCCGCGTAGTCGGCGACGCGCCGAGGCATCCCCTCCATCCCGATCCAGTGCATCGGCACGAAGGTGCCCCAGGTCCCGATCACAGTGCCCCAGAAGTGGACACGGCCGAGGCGCTCGTCGTACATCCGCCCCGTCATCTTCGGGAACCAGTGGTAGATGCCGGCGAAGATCGTGAAGACCGAGCCGCCGAAGAGCACGAAGTGGATGTGCGCGACGACGAAGTAGGTGTCGGAGACGTGGATGTCCACGGGGATCATCCCGAGCATCACGCCGGAGATCCCGCCGATCGTGAAGGTCACGATGAAGGCAAGGGCGAACAGCATCGCCGTGGATTTGAGATGGATCACCCCCTGGAACAGCGTTCCTAGCCAGGAGAAGATCTTGATCCCGGTCGGCACTGCGATCAGCAGCGTCGTGATCATCATCGGCACCCGCAGCCAGCTGAACATCCCCGCGACGAACATGTGGTGCGCCCAGACCGAGTAGCTCAGCACCACGATCCCGATCAGCGCCAGCGCCATCAGCCGGTATCCGAAGATCGGTTTCCTGGCGTGTGTCGAGATCACCTCGCTGACGATCCCGAAGCCCGGCAGCATCATGATGTAGACGGCCGGGTGGGAGTAGAACCAGAAGATGTGCTGGTAGCTGACGACGTCGCCGCCGAAGGCCGCCTGGAAGAAGTTCGTGTGCAGGACGCGGTCGAACAGGACCATGAACTGCACGCCCGCGATGAAGGGCGTCGCCGCGACCACGAGCAGCGAGGTCGAGAGGTTCGCCCAGACCAGCAGCGGCATGCGCCAGAAGTTCATCCCCGGCGCGCGCATGGTGATGATCGTGACCAGGAAGTTCAGCGCCGTGGCGATGGACGACGCGCCCGCGAACTGCACGCCGAGGTTGAAGAACGACTGCCCGAGCGGGGCTCCCGTGGATAGCGGCGCGTAGCCGGTCCACCCCGCGTCGAAGGCGCCACCGGGCGCGGCGTAGCTGGCCAGGAACATGACCCCGGCGATCGGCAGCATCCAGAAGCTGAGCGCGTTCAGCCGCGGGAACGCCATGTCGGGGGCGCCGATCATCAGCGGCAGCACGTAGTTCGCGATCCCGGCGAAGACCGGGATCACGAAGACGAAGATCATCAGCGCCGCGTGGGTGGAGAAGAGCCCGTTGAAGACGCTCGGGTCGACGATCTGGGTCCCGGGCTGGGCGAGCTCCGCGCGGATCAGCATCGCCAGCGCGCCGCCGATGAAGAAGAAGAGGAACGTGGTGACGATGTACTGGATGCCGATGACCTTGTGGTCGGTGTTGACCTTGAAGTAGTCGCGCCAGTTGGTCGCGCCGTGATCGGCGTGGTCGTCGGGGATGGTCGGAGCGCCGCGCGCCCAGCGCAGCCAGTAGTCGAAGTTGCCGAGGCCCCAGAGGAAGCCGAGGGGGCCGGTGATCGCGGGGACCACCACGTGCGGGTACCCGGTGGGCTCGGTGTTGTAGAGCGGCAGGTCGGAGATCGCCCGCAGGGCGATCACGAGGCCGAAGCCGAATGCCCCCGCCGTGACGAACCCGAACAGGGCCCTCCACCAGCCGGGGCGCGTCAGTGCTGCCGTCACCGGCGCGTCTCCCAATCCATCGTCTTGATTCTAGAAGTCGTCATTCGCGGGCTACTCGATCGCCTGGGGGATCGTCTCCCCGCCAGTGCTCTCCGGCGGGATCGGGTCCTGCATCGCTGCCCATTCGCTGAACTCCTCAACGGTCATCGTCTCGACCGGCGCCCGCATCGTCGAGTGGCCGAGGCCGCAGAGCTCGGTGCAGACCAGCGTGTAGCTCCCCAACTCGTTCGGCGTCACGTACGTACGGGTCGTGATCCCCGGCACCACGTCCTTCTTCATCCGCCACTCCGGGACCCAGAAGGAATGGATCACGTCGTAGGCGTGCAGCCGGAACTCGACCTGGCGGTCGATCGGGACGTTCAGCTCGCGCGAGGTCACCCCCTCGTCCGGGTACTCGAAGCGCCAGGCGAATTGCTGCGCATACACGTCCACGACCATCCGGTCGGGCTCCTTGGCCTCGATGTCGACCAGGACGACCCACGAATACGCGGCGAGGATCATCACGATCACGGTCGGGATCACGGTCCAGGCGATCTCGAGCCGGGTGTTGCCGTGGATCGGCTCGCCGTCGGACTCGTCGCCGGGCTTGGCCCTCCACTTCCAGAGCGAGTAGCCGAGCAGGACCATGACGAGCCAGAACACGAAGGACGCCGCCACGATGCAGACCGCCAGCAGGCGGTCGATGTCGTCGGCGGCGGTCGACGCCTGATCCCCGTGCCAGTCGGGGATCAGCATGATCACCGAGGTCACGATGGTCAGGACGACGATCGAGGCAAGGATCTTTGCGAGCGGTAGGCCGTACATCAGCGCGGGATTCTATTCACCGGGCTCCGCTGCCACCCCGGGCAGCTCGTCCAGATCGCCACAAGAGGCCGCGATCACCCCGCGGGCGACGTTGTCCCAGCTCCAGAGCCGATCGACCCGGGCCGCCAGCGCCTCGCCCACCTCCAGCCGTTCCTCCCGGGGCAGGCCGAGCCAGCCGTTGACTCGCTCGGCGATCGCCTCGACGGCCCCGGACTCGGCCGGGAACGAGAGCAGCGGCGCCAGCTCGGGGTCGATCGCGTCGGCGAGCTGGCGCGACACCTCCCGCATGCCGGAGTGGTCCGCCGAGACGGGCGGGACCCCGCAGGCCGCCGCCTCCGCCGCGACCATCCCGAAGGCCTCGGGGAAGGTGCTCGGCATCACCAGCGTGTCGGCCGCCGGCATCACCTCGGCGACCTCGTCGTGCTCGAGCCGGCCGCTGATCGCAACCGAATCGAGATCCAATTCGGCGATCAGCGCCTCCGCCTGCTCGTGAAAATCGCCGAAGCCCGCGAGCAGCAGCCGCGCACCCGGATGCTTCGCGAGCACCAGAGGCCACGCTTGGATGAGCAGGTCCACGCCCTTGTTCTTCAGCAGCTTGCCGACGAAGAGGACCCGGGGATCGCCCTCCGCCCAGTGGCGCAGGGCGTCCGCCGCGGCCGGCCCCTCGCGGCCGAAGGAGTCGTCGGGATCCTCCGCGGCGATCCGGGCGGCGAGCGCGCCGAGCCCCTCCAGGGCCTGCTCGCCGGGCCGGGGTCGGAAGCGCTCGGTGTCGACGCCGGGTGGCCCCAGGCGGACCCGCGTGCGGACCTCGTTGCCTCCCGCAACCGAAAAGAGGTCGGCGGCGGTGTGGCCCGACCCGACGAGGATCCCGTTCGCTCCGTCCAGCGCCTCCTCGACATACGGCGCAAACCGCTCGGGGTGAGGCCGGATCGTGTAGTTGAGATCCGACCCGTGGACCTTCAGCGCGTAGCGGAGGCCGGCCCGCGCCAGGATCACCGGACCCATGATCAGGTGGTTGGCGAGAGCGGCGTCGAACGGCCCGTGCTGCTCCGCGACGGCGCGAACGGCGCTCACGTTCGAGTCGAGGTAGCGGTCGAGCTCAGCCTCGCTGAGCTCCGGGAACGTCTTCACCTCGAACCCCTCGTAGCGGTCCTTGACGAACACGGGCAGCAGCCCGCCGATCTCGGGCACATGAACGGCGACCGTCCCGGGGCCCGAGCCGCCGACCCAGTCCAGCCGCCCGGCGTTCCGGTCCTGGCAGAGCAGGTGCACCTCGTGCCCCTGCCGCTTGAGGGCCTGCGCCAGGCTGGCGTTGTAGACGTTGCTGCCGGTGCCCCGGAGCAGGTACCCGTGGAAGATCAGGATTCGCACGCGAAGAAAGCTATTGGGGGGCGGGCGCGGGCATGCCCCTCAAGACGGCGACTGTCTTTCGGGTCACGCCCGCGCCCGCCTCAACAGTTATCTTGCGCCCGATGCAGAACCCACAGCAGCGATATCGGTTGAGGGCCAAGGCCAGCGGGCGCGAGGCGATTGCGCTCGCGAACGCTGACGGCGTCTACGTCGACCGCGAGACCGGCGAGGAGATGGAGGTCGTCACGCGGCAGCTGCCGCTGGCCCCCTCCGAGTCGGCGCTGGTGCGCACCCCCGCCAACCTGCGCGAGTGCCGCCGCTGTGATCAGCTGATCGGGATCGACGTCAGCGACTGCCCCCACTGCGGCCTGCGCCAGCCGGCCCTCGACGGATCGTCATGACCTTGGACCGCCGGCTTCCGGCCGCGCTGCTCGCGGCCCTCGCTCTGACGCTCGGAGCCGCCGCGTGCGGCGACGACGATGACGGCGGCGATGAGATGGACACCTCGATCCCCGAGGTGACCATCCCCGACTCGGCGACCGAGACCGAATCGGTGGAGCCGACGACCACCACCGAGCCCACCAGCCCCGAGGAGGACAACGGGCGCCCGGGCGGGAACGTCAATCCCGACGAGCCCGACACGGAGACGAACGACAAGCCTCCGGATCCGGGGAGCCCCGAGGAGGCGTTCGAGCAGGACTGCGCCGCCAACCCCGGGAAGTGCGGCTAGCCGACCGCGCTCAGTTCTTCGGCTTGGGCTTTGCCGGCGCCTTCGCGGCCGGGTTCTTGACCACTGTCGCCGAGTAGAGCAGGCGCGCGGTCTTGTAGCTGCACCCGTATGACCTCTCGCTCCCGGCGGCCTCATGCGCCCTGCCATCGAGGGTCTGCTCCAGGATCTCGCCCTGGCTCCCCTTGATGGCGCACTGGCCGCTCTTGCGGCTCGCCTGCCAGACGGTCTGACCGCCGTGGTTGACAGAGAAGGTCGGAGCCCAGCTCGACACGCTCAGGCCGACGATCTGGTTCGGCTTCACGGTCAGCGGCGTCTTCAGGGTGAAGGTCGTCGTCTGGCCGAAGAACGGAGCGAGCGACTCGGGCGGCGACTGCGCCTTCAGCTTGTAGATCGGCTTGCCCTGCTTGATCTGCTTCTGGATCGGCTTCAGCACCGAGATCCGGGCCATGGACTCGCCGAAGGTGTCGTTGAAGAAGTCGACCTGCTCGGCGTTGGGGGCGGCAAGCTTGATGGACCAGGCGACGATCTTGCCCCGCTCGGTCACGACGAACGGGCCCTTGGCCTTCCCGATCGAGACCTGGAAGCCGGTGGCCCTCGCGATCACCTGGCAGGGATCGTTCGGACAGGCGGGATTGGCGGGCGCGGCCGCGCCGAGGACGGTGACCTTCGCGGCGCCGGCGATACCCGTGCCGATCGCGATCGCGAGCGCCGCGGCGAAGACGATTACCGCGCCGAGCACGCCGAGCTTGTGCAGGCGTGCGTGAACGTGGCTGTGAGAGGCCATTGAAGTCATTCAACACTCATTTTCGTGGATGGTTGCGGCTTTCCTCGCGTTGCTGCAGTCCCGAGGCTAGGGTGTCCGCAGCTTGGATCCGAACCCGGACTTGCAGAGCTATCTCGACGGGGCGCTGGCCACCTTCGGCATCGAGGCCGACGAGACCGAGCGCGCCGTGATGGCCGCTGTCTGGCACATCTGGGAGCCCGGCCTGCGCGAGCTGCTGGACCACGAGCTCAGCGACGTGGTGGAGGAGCCGCCCGACCTCTCGCGAGCGCCGTGAGCGACCTCGACCTCGGCCTGCGGGAGCAGGCGAGCGGGATCGCGAGCGGCCGGATCGATCCGGCCGAGCTGCTGGAGGCGTGCCTGGAGCGGATCGAACAGCGCAACCCCTCGCTGAACGCGATCGTCGAGACGTTCCCGGAGCAGTCGCGGCAGATGCTGGCGGAGGCCCCCGAGGGACCGCTCCACGGCGTCCCGGTGGCGATCAAGGACGAGTGGCCTCTGCCGTGGCGCGCCGAGCGGATCGGCGCCGCCCCCGTCATGTACTCGACGCAGCCGGGCGAGTCGGAGCCCTACAGGCGGCTCCGGGACGCCGGCGCCGTGATCGCCGGCGTCGCCAACATGCACGAGCTCGGCTCGGGCAGCACCGGCGCGGTCTCGGTGTACGGCGCCTGCCACAACCCCTGGGACACCGAGCGCTGCCCCGGCGGCTCCTCGAGCGGCCCGGCGGCCGCGGTGGCCGGCGGTCTGGTCGCCGGAGCGGTCGGCGCCGACGGGCTCGGCTCGATCCGCTATCCCGGCAGCTACTGCGGGCTGACAGGGCTGAAGCCCACCTTCGGCCGGTCCGCGATGGATGGCCATCACCTCGCCGACCGGACCGAGACGATCGTCTCGGGGCCGCTCTGCGCCGACGCCGAGGACGCCCGCCTGCTCGCCTCCGTGCTGTTCGGCGAGGCGCTGGCGGCCGGCGAGCCGAGCGGCCTGCGGATCGGCGTCGTGCGCGATCCCTTCTGGACCGACTCCAGGGCCGAGGTCGCCGAGGCCTGCGAGTCCGCACTGGAGGCTCTGCGCGAACAGGTCGGCGGCACGCTCGTCGAGCTGGAGCTGCCGGAGTCGCGGCTGTGGCTGACCGCGGCGGTCATGATCGCCCAGGCCGAGGACGCGGTCGAGCTGACCGCCGAGAAGCTGAACGCGATCGATCCGGAGCTCGGCCTGATCAACCGCGGGGTGCTGAAGCTGCGCGCGCTGATCCCGGCCACGCTGCCCGCCCGGGCGCGGCGCGTGCGGGCCGAGGCTCGGAGGGCGCTCGCCGCTACCTTCGATCAGGTGGACGTCCTCGCCTGGCCGACCACGCCGGCCGTGGCGCCGCCGCTCGCCGACCCGACCGTCGAGCTCCCCAGCGGCACGACCAGTGCCGACCCGAGCAATGCTCGCCACGGCACGATCGCCAACCTGACGGGAATCCCGGGGATCAACCTCCCGGTCGGACTCGCCGAGGGGCTTCCCGCCGGATTGCAACTGCTCGCGCCGTGGGGGGCCGACGAGCTCCTGCTCGACGCGGCCGAGGCGCTGGAGCGGGCGACCGATCGGCAGCACGTCGAGCTGAAGCCGGCCGCCGTCAGCTAGGGGAGATCCCTCACAGACCCGAGGCCGGATCGGGGCGGCGGCTATCGTGCCCGCGTGGCGGCCATCGAGACCGAGCAGCTTGCCCGCGAGTTCGAGGGCGGGATCAAGGCCGTCGACGGCGTCGACCTGGAGGTCGCCGACGGCGAGATCTACGGCTTCCTCGGCCCGAACGGCGCCGGGAAGACGACCACCGTCCGGATGCTGACGACGCTGCTGCGGCCCACCGGCGGCCGCGCCCGCGTCGCCGGCCACGACGTCGCCGACGAGCCCGCCGTCGTCCGCACGAAGATCGGTGTCGCCCTCCAGGAGGCTGCCCTCGACCCCCTGATGACCGGCCGCGAGCTGCTCCGGCTCCAGGCCACCCTGCATGGGCTTCCCCGCAAGCAGGGCCAGGAGCTCGGCGACGCGCTGCTCGACCGGGTCGGCCTGACCAAGGCGGCTGACCGGCGGGTCGGTACCTACTCGGGTGGCATGCGCCGCCGCCTGGACCTCGCCACGGCCCTTGTTCATTCGCCCTCGGTGCTGTTCCTCGACGAGCCCACCACGGGCCTCGACCCCGTCAGCCGCCAGGCGATCTGGGAGGAGGTGGTGAAGCTGAACGACGAGGGCACCACCGTCTTCCTCACCACCCAGTACCTGGAGGAGGCCGACAAGCTCGCGAACCGGGTGGGGATCATCAGCGGCGGCAAGCTGGTCGCCGAGGGGACGCCGAGCGCACTGAAGGCCGACGTCGGCAAGCCCCACCTGGAGCTGTCCCTTGCCGAGGACGGCGACGCCTCGTCGCGTGGAGAGGAGATCATCGCCCGCTTCGGAAAGCCGCTGCCGCCGCGCGACGGCCTGCTGCTGGTCGAACTGGAGCACGGCGCCTCCGAGGTCGGGCCGATCGTCCGCGCCCTCGACGAGGCGGGGCTGGCTGTCGAGTCGCTCGACCTGGTCGAGCCGACCCTGGACGACGTCTTCGTCGCCGAGACCGGCCAACACCTCGAGGGCGATGACAAGGGAGCGGAGCCCGAGACCGGCGAGCAGGAAGCCGTCGCGCAGTGACCCAGCGCCTGCGCGCGAACGTTCGCGTCGTACGAGCGCTCGGCTGGCGCGCGGTGAAGCAGACTGTCCGCCGGCCTCAGCTGGCTGCGCCGCTGGTCATCTTCCCCACCGCGCTGCTCGCGATCCAGACGGGCGGCGCCGGCGGCGCGGTCGACCTGCCGCAGTTTCCGGAGGTGAACGGTTTCCTCGACTTCATGCTCGCCGGCGCGATGGTTCAGTCCGTGCTGCTGGCCGGCAACTCGGGCGCGATCGCCCTGGCCCTCGACATCGAGAGCGGGTTCACCGACCGGCTGTTCGCCGCCCCGATCTCCCGCTACGCCATCGTGCTGGGGCGGCTCGCCGGAACCGCCGTGCTCGGGGCGTTCGTCGGCGCCTGGTTCGTCCTCCTCGGCCTGATCTTCGGCGCCGAGATCCAGGAGGGGGTCCTCGGCGCCATCTGGTGCGTGCTGATGGTCTCGGTGTCGGCACTCGCGTTCGGGGCGGTCGTTGCCTCGATCGCGCTGCGGACCAGCAGCCCCAGCGTCGTCCAGGGATTCTTCCCGCTTCTGTTCGTGGTCCTCTTTCTTTCGACCGCGTTCTTCCCAGCCAACCTGATGCTCGAGCCGGCCGCCTCGGTCGCCGAGTACAACCCGCTCAGCTTCATCGTGGAGGGGCTGCGGGAGCCCATCGTCAGCGAGTGGGACGGGACCGACGAGCTCAAGGCGCTCGCCTCCGTGCTCGCAATCGGGGTAGTCGGCCTGCTGATGTGCGCAGCTGCCCTCCGCGGGCGTGTGAGGAGGGGCGTTTGACCGCCCGCGCTTCCTACGAGTCCGTCCGGGCGCTGATGCTGCGGGCGCTCAACGAGATCTTCCGTGTCCCCGGCGCCGCCATCCCGGGAATCCTCGCGCCGACGATCTTCTTCCTCGGGCTAACGAGTGTGTTCGGCAACCTGACGCTGCTGCCCGGCTTCGACTCCTCGAGCTACCAGAGCTTCATCGTTCCGGTGAGCCTGATGCAGGGCGCGGCGTTCACCGGCGCCGCGACCGGGGTCAACCTCGCGCGCGACATCGAGCAGGGCTGGTTCGACCGGCTGCTGGCCGCACCGACCCCGCGACCGGTGCTGCTCGCGGGCCTCGTCCTGTCCGCCAGCCTGCGCGCCCTGCTGCCCGCGACCTTCCTGCTGATCGTCGCGTTCTCGACAGGCGCTCACTGGCCGGGGTTCGACGGCCTGGTGATCGCGCTGCTGATCGTCATGGGGATGGCGGTCGTGGCCGCCACGTGGGGCACCTCGCTCGCGTTCAAGTTCAAGACCCAGTCGGCGGCGCCGCTGATGCAGGTCGGGATGCTGCTGGCGGTCCTGACGACGACCGCCTACGCCCCGCTCGAGCTGCTGGAGGGCTGGCTTCAGGACGTCGCCCGGATCAACCCGGTGACCCAAATCGTCGAGGCCGCCCGCCAGGGCTTCGTCGGCGAGGTCACCTGGGCCGAAACCTGGCCCGGGCTGCTCGCACTCGCCGGGCTGGCGGTGCTGCTCTCGATGCTGGCGCTGCGCGGCATGCGCCGGATGACCTACTGAGACCCCACGGGTCCGCAGGTACAGACGTTTGTCCCGCCGAGGGGCTACGCCCTGCGCGGGTCAGGCCTTGCGGGTGCGGTCCCGGCCCGCGTCCACCTGGCGCGCCTCGTCCCAGAGGGCGATCACCATCGGGACGACGACGATGAAGTTGTAGGAGAAGTGCAGGTAGGGCCGGTCTAGCGGCGAGCCGATGATGCCGCTCTCGCCCATGATTCCCGCGAAGCCGCCCGCCGCGTAGAACGGCTCGTGGAAGTAGTAGAGGAAGAACAGGTAGAAGTGCTCGACCTGGTGGAGGCTCGCTGCGGCGAACGCGATCCAGAGCCACTTGTTCTTGCCCCGGTAGAGGATCAGCAGCATCCCGAGCGCGAACCAGAGCGTGGTGTCGGTGACGAAGTGGACGAGCTCGAAGTCGAGTTGACCGAAGACGCCGTGTGAGCTGGCGAGGTCGCCGTTCGAGACCGCGAGCTGGCCGACCTGCATCGAGTGCTCGCCCATGTGGGCGACCTGCAGCAGGACGAGGAGCGCAAAGCCGGCGAAAACCCCGTAGCGCGCCCACTTCCACTGCGCCTCGATCGCGATCAGCGGCAGCCAGGGAACCGCGAGGGCGAGTCCTCCGTTCCACAACGGGGCGGCCGCGAGGAAGGCGATCGTGACCCCGATCGTCGAGAGGACGGCGGCGGTGACCAGCGCCCAGAGCGGAACGCGCTCGAACCGCAGGCAGCGCGGGATCAGGGGCCGGTCCCCCGTCATCCAGGCCGGGACGGTGGCGTCGCTGGTCCCGTAGCGGCGGGCCTGCATCACCTCGCGGACGACGAGGGAGACGCCGACGACCACGATCAGGGCGCCGATCGCGGCCCCGAACCAGTACCGCATCACGTCCTCGCGGGAAAGCTTGGGAGCGGAAATCGGCACGTCGATGACCATGTGGGCCAGGAATCCGACGACCGCGGCGATCAGCGCCGCGAGCCCGAACGTCCGCGCGCTGAACCAGGCCGAAAGCGGCAGGTGCGCGAGGACGACGGCCTCAGTGGCCCCCATCCCGCTCCGCCCGATCGCTGCAGATTCCGACGGTGGCGCCATCGAGCGGGACGCTACGACGCGGCCCGGTCGGCGTCAACCCCGATTTTCGGGATTGCGGAGCGGATCAGGGAAGCGTCAGGGTGCGGTGAGCGAGACGATCGGCGACAGGCCCGCCTTGCAGACGGCCTTGTTGACCGTCCGCTTCGTCGCCTTGGCCTGGATGAACACTGTGCTGCCGACCGGCGTCGAGCTCGGCAGCTTGCCGCTCAGGCGCCAGTTGCCGTTCCCGTCGCTGGTGGCGCTGTCGAGCGTCGCGAGCACACCGCCGGTCTGGTCGACCTGGAAGAGCTTCATGCCGCGGTTGACCTTGCACGAGTCGGTGGTCTTCAGCGAGCCGTTGGCCTTGACGGTGCCGCTGTTCTTGACGCTGGGGCTGCCGCTGTTGAAGCTGACGGTCGTCTTCTTCTTCTTGCCCGCAAGTGCCGGGGCGGCCAGCAGGCCGACACAGAGGATCGCGGCGATGAGTCCGATGAAGAGCGTCCTTGCTTTCACCCCTCGCAGGCTACTCCTGGAGGCGCCCCAAGTCCAGGATCGGCGGCTACTTGTAGCGATAGGTGATGCGGCCGCGGTCGAGGTCGTAGGGCGAGAGCTCGATCTTCACCTTGTCCCCCGGCAGGATCCGGATGTAGTGGCGGCGCATCTTGCCCGAGATGTGGCCGAGGACCTCATGGTCGTTGTCCAGCTTCACGCGGAACATCGTGTTCGGCAGGGCCTCGGTGATCTCGCCCTCCATCTCGATCTTCTCTTCTTTACCCATGGCGGGAAAGGTAGCGGCTGGGCTATTTGCCCTCGAACGTCGCCTTGCCGGGCCCTTCCTTCAGAAAGCTGTCGACCGCCTGCTGCAAGTCCTCGCTGCCGAAGAGGCCGGCGAACTGCTCGGGCGTGACCCGGTCGGCCTCCTCCACCCCGCCGCGGCGGTAGCCGCGGATGATGCGCTTGGTGGCGCCGTGGGCGAGCGTGGGGCCGTCGGCGAGACGGTGCGCGAAGCGCATGCCCTTCTCCATCAGCTCGTCCTTGTCGGCGACGACGCGGTTGACGACGTTCCACTGCTCGAGCGTCTTCGCGGGATAGAGGCCGCCGCTCATCACGAACTCGGCCGCGCGGGCCGGGCCGGCGCGCTCGGCCATGCGCTGGGTGCCGCCGGCGCCGGGGGTGAGCCCGACCACGGCCTCGACCAGGCCGAACTGCGCGTCCTCGGTCGCCCAGAGCATGTCGCAGGCGAGCGAGACCTCGAGGCCGGCGGTCAGGCAGAGCCCGTGGACCAGGGCGAGCGCCGGGATCTCGAGCTCCTCGATCCGCTTGGCCGCACCGATCAGCGACCCGAACGCCTCCTCCGCCCCACCCTCCTTGACGACCCGCGCGAAGCCGTTGACGTCGGCGCCGCCGGAGAAGAGGTCGCCCTCGGCTCGCCAGACCATCGCGCGCGCGTCGGAGGACTCGATCTCGCCGATGGCGTCCACGAGCGCGCCCCAGGCGTCCTCGCCGAACAGGTTCACGGGCGGGTTCTCGAGCACCATGGCGGCGACGTTGCCGTCGAACTCGACCCGGATTGGCTTGTCAGGCATCTGTCCTCAGCTTCTCCGCCACCTTGGCGATCTCGTCGGGATCTCCCTCCGTGGGCACCCACGGCAGCTTCAGCGGGTCTCCCTTGTACCTCGGGACCACGTGCACGTGGAAGTGGAAGACCGTCTGGAACGCCACCTCCCCACAGGCGTTGACCAGATTGACTCCGTCGGCGCCGAGCGCCTCCTTCATCCGCTTCGCGAGGCGCTGGGCGGCCACGGTGGTGGCCTCGAGGTCCTCGGCCTCGATCTCCAGCAGGTCCGCCGAGTGCTTGCGCGGAATCACCAACGCGTGCCCGGGCGTCGCCGGGTTGATGTCCAGGAACGCGACCGTCTTCTCGTCAGAGTCGATCGTCTGGCTCGGCACGTCGCCTGCGACGATCCCGCAGAAGAGGCAGTCGTTCACGCGCCGGAGCTTATGCGCCTCGCAAGCTCCAGGGCCTGGTCGCGGCCGGAGATCTCGCCCGCGAACGCGGCGACGCGGAGCTCCTCGAGGATCCGGCCCATCTCCGGGCCCGGCTCGAGCCCGAGCTCGGCCGCGAGCTCGTCGCCGTCCACCGGCGGCCGCGGCGGGTCGCGGTGCCAGGCGAGCGCCTCGGCCAGCAGCTCGCGCGCCAGCTCCATGTGCGCCTCGACCATCTCGGGGGCGGCGAGCGGCCCGGTTCCACGGGCAGCCAGCCGGTCCGCGGCGCTGAGCAGGGTGACGTCGGCGGCGACCGGCTCTGTGGCGCTCAGGTAGTCGTAGGCCGCGCGGCGGGAGAGCGGTCGTTGGGAGATCAGGAAGCCGAGCCGCAGGTGGTGCAGGGCCAGGCCCTGGAGGTGGCTGCTGAGGTGGCGGCTGGTCCGCAGGCGCTTGCAGATCCCGGCGACGATCTCGGCACCCGCCTTGTCGTGGCCGATGAAGGTGACGTAGCCGCCGCGCTCGCCACGGGTCTGCGGCTTGCCGATGTCGTGCAGGAGGGCGCCGAAGCGCAGAGCCTGGCCGCGGGTGAGCTCGTCCGCCAGAGGCTCGGCGAGGAACTCCGCCACCTGGGGAGCGAGCTCTCCGGCGAATCCGTCGAGGTCATCCTCGATCTTGAGCCACTCCTCGAGCACGGCGAGCGTGTGCCCGTGGACGTCGAGGTGGTGGTTGGGGTTCTGGGCCACGCCCCGCAGGGACTCCAGCTCGGGCAGGACCGAGGCGGTGAGGGACAGCTGGTCGAGCAGCTCGAGCCCGCGCATCGGCGCCGGGCCGCCGAGGAGGGACCGAAGCTCGGCGAACTGCCGCTCGCCCGCCGGCTCGCCCGCCCGCGCAGCTCGCTCGTGGATCGCCTCGGCGGTCTTCGCGTCGACCACCAACCCGTGGCCCGCCGCGATCCGCGCCGCCCGCAGCAGCCGCAGGGGGTCCTCGTCTAGCGCCTCCGCCGAGACCATCCGCAGGACCCGGTTGTGAGCATCCGGGAGACCGCCGGTGGGGTCAACGGGGTCGCCGCCGGCGAGCGGCACCGCCATGGCATTGACGGTGAAGTCGCGGGCGCGGAGGTCGTCCTCGATCGAGTCCGCGCGCAGAGCGACGACGTCGACGTGCCAGTCGTCCTCGGGCGGTACCGCTCGCCAGACCCCGTGCTCGCTCGAGAGCGGAAAGGCGAATCCGCCGGGCGCCCGCGCGATCTGCCGGGCCACCTCCTTTTCGGCGCCGGCGGGAACGGCGAGGTCCGCGTCGAGGACCCGCTCGCCGAGCGCCGCGTCCCGGACGGCCCCGCCGACGACCCAAACGCCCTCGCGGCCGCGAAGGGACTGCCGTGCGGCCCCCACAGCCGGGGAGGCCGCCAGCGCGGAGCGGAGGTCGGGCGGGGAACTCACGGATGTGAGCGGGGAACGCGCGCGGAGATCCCGCAGGTGATCTCGTAGTTGATCGTGTCCAGCCGCCGCGCCCACTCCTCGGCGAGGACGCGCTCGGAGCCCTGCTCCCCGATGAGCACGGCCTCGGCGCCGGGCTCGACGTCCGTGTCCGGGCCGAGGTCGATCGTGACGTTGTCCATGGAAACGGTGCCGACCAGCGGGTAGCGCCGCCCGCCGACCAGGACCTCGGCGTTGTTCGTCAGGCCGCGGCGAACCCCGTCCCCGTAGCCGATCGGCAAGACCCCGACCGAGGTCTCGGCCTCGGCCTGCCAGCGGCGACCGTAGCCCGCGCTGGCGCCCGGCTCAAACCGCTTCACGTCGGCGACGTAGGAGTGCAACGAAAGGGCGGGCTCGAGCCCGTGCTCGGTGGGATCGGAGTGCATCGGATCGAGCCCGTAGATCGCGATCCCGCAGCGGACCATGTCGAAGTGGGAGTCCGCCTCGCGCAGGGTGGCCGCGCTGTTGGCCGCGTGGACGGTGGCCTCGGGCGCCAGCTCCCGGACCGCCTCGGCGACCGGCCTGAATGCCGCGAGCTGCTCGTCCATGTAGGAGGTGTCGGGCTCATCAGCCGTGGCGAAGTGGGTCCAGACCCCTGCCAGCTTCAGCGCCGGATCGGCCACGCAGTCCCGCGCGACGTCCACGACGGCGTCCGCGTCACGGGCACCGAGCCGCCCCATGCCGCTGTCGTGCTTCACGTGCACGCGCGCGGTGACGCCGAGGTCGGCCGCGACCCGCGAGCAGATCTCGCGGAAGCGCGGGTGCCAGAGGCCGACATCGGCGTTCGCGGCGAGAGCCTGGCGCAGCTCCTCCTCGGTCAGCGCCCCCATCACCAGGATCGGCTCCTCGGCGAAGTGCATGCGCAGCTCCTCGGCCTCGGCGGCGGCCGCGACCGCGAGCCTGGTGGCGCCGCCTCGCAGCGCCGCGGCAGCCGAGGCGGCGGCGCCGTGTCCATAGCCGTTGGCCTTGACCACCGCGCAGAGCTCGGTCCCCTCCCCGGCGCGTTCGTCGAGCAGGCGACAGTTGCGCTCGATCGCGCCGGTGTCCACCCGGGCCTGCGCCCGGCCGCTTTCCGGCCCCCAGCTCATCTAGACCAGCGCTCCCGGGATCTCGTCGATCACGTCGCCCGCCACCACGGATTCGACCCCGTACTCGGCGGCCGCAAGCTGGCCCGCTCGGCCGTGCGCGAGGACCCCGGCGCAGGCCGCTGCGAAGGGATCCTGCGTCCCGCGCGCGACCAACGCCGCAGTCAGGCCGGAGAGAACGTCGCCGGTCCCGGCGGTCGCGAGCGCCGGGCTCTGCACGCGGTTGACCGCGAGCCGCTTCCCGTCGGTGACGATCGTGTCGTCTCCCTTCAGCACGACGACGGCCGCGCTGCGCTCGGCCGCCTCGCGGGCGCATTTCAGCCGCTGTGCCTTCACCTGCTCCGGATCGACGTCGAGCAGGCGGCCCAGCTCCCCCTCGTGCGGGGTGAGGATCAGGTCGCCCTTGCGTTCGCTCAGCTCGTCGAGCTTGGCCGTAAACGCGTTCAACCCGTCGGCGTCGATCAGCACCGGTGCCTCGATCCTGGGCACCAGGTCCCGCAGCAGCCTCTGCGTGCCCGGGTCCTTCCCGGCCCCCGGGCCCAGCACCACGCACGCGGCCTTCCGGGATGCCTCCAGGATCTGCTCCGATGCGGCGGGCCTCAGCGCGCCGTCGCGACTGGCGCAGCCGACCGACATCACCTCCGTCAGCTTCACCTCGAAGATCGTCTCGAGGTCAGCCGGGACGGCAACGGTGCAGTACCCGGCCCCGGCCCGGATCGACGCCTCCGCCGCCAGGCAGACCGCCCCGGTCAGGCCTCGGGACCCGCCGGCCACGACCACCTGGCCGGAGGTGAACTTGGTCGACCCGGCCTCGCGCCGCGGCGGCAGCTCCAACACCTCCGGTGCGATCAGGCCGGCCCCCGGCTCGACGGGCGCCCCATCCGGGATGCCGATCGGTGCGACCGTGAGCTCGCCGGTGTGCCGCTTCCCGGGATTCACGTGGTGGCCGAGCTTCGGGGCGTGGAAGCTGATGGTGGAGTGCGCCTCGACCGCGGCGCCCTCGACCTCCCCCGTGGAGGCATTGACCCCGGAGGCGATGTCGGTCGCGACGACCGGGACGGCGCAGCCGTTGATCGCCTCGATCGCCGCCGTCGCGGGGTCGCGCGGGGCGCCCGAGAACCCCGTCCCAAAGATCGCGTCAACGACCACCCCCGCGCGCGAGAGCGCCTCGCCGATCTCCTGTCCGTTGACCTCGCGCGCGTCGGGGAAGCGCTCGAGATTCGCGCGCGCATCGTCGGAGAGCTCGTCGCGCGGCCACAGTAGGAGCGCGTCGACCTCGAAGCCGGTCTCGGCCAGGAACCGCGCGGCCACCAGGCCGTCGCCGCCGTTGTTGCCCTTGCCGCAGACGATCGCAGCCCGCCTGTCCTCGGTCAGCGCGGCCGCCGCCTCGGCGACGGCGCGCCCCGCTGCCTCCATCAGCTCCAGCGAGGGCACGCCTCTCTCCTCGATCGCCCAGCGATCGATGGCGCGCATCTCCTCGGCGTCGAGGCAGGGCTCGAGCCACGGCTCCATGCGCGCCAATGTACTTGCGTTGTTGGTGGCCGCCGGGCGACCGCTACCGGGCAACGCTTCGCGACTGCCCGTACGCGGTCACCCGGCGTCCACGATCAGCGCAACTGCAGCGGCGGACTCTCGCGAATGCGTCAAAGAGATCGCAACGTTCCGGTCGCCCACCGCCTCAGACGCGGGACCGCTGAGGCGGACCGTCGGTGGGGGGCCGGGCTCGATCTCGATCTGCGACGGGGCGACGCCGCGGGCTCCGAGCGCCTTGATCACGGCCTCCTTGGCGGCGAAACGCGCCGCCAGATGTCGTCCCGGCCGCGCGCGCTCGCGCGCGTAGTCGAGCTCCGACGCCGTGAACAGCCGCTCCGCGAGCCGCGGGCGGCGCTCCAGCGCGCGCTCCACCCGCTCGATCTCGATCAGGTCGATGCCGACGCCCATCAGTCGACCCCGATCACGAACCGCGTCTCGTCTCGCCCCTCGCTGCGGCGGGCGCCGACGCCGACGTACTGGATGTGGTCCAGGTACGACTTGGTCTCGTCCCAATCGGGATCATCGGCGGCGTCGGACTCGGCCAGCAGCTGCACCAGTGGCCCGAACTCCATCATGAAGGCCAGGCTGTATTCCTCGCCGAGCCCCTCCTTCACGGTCGCGTAGGTCTCGGAGTCGGCCATCGCCGGTTCCCCGGAGAGCAGCTTTTCGGCCGCTTCGTGGCCGCCGGCGACCACGACCCGGCTGTCCTGCGCGGCGACAACGATCGGCACCGGCAGATCCGGGGCGATGATCGAGTATCCCTCGGCGCCGGCCACCCCGACCGGCCCCACCGCGGCCTCGCCCTCCCGCTCGATCGCCCGGCGGAGGCCCTGCAGGAGCCGGTCCCGCGCCGCCGGATCGGGAGCCTCCACGATGGCGCCCACGCTCAGGTCCGGCACGCTCTCGCCCGCTCCGAACGCGGCGACGTCCCCGAGCGTGCTCAGGTCCTTGAGCCCGAACCCGAGCATGCTCTCGAACTGCGAGCCGAGCAGATCCTGCTGAGCCGGGGGCAGGATGGTCGTGAACTGCTCGACGGACATCTTGATCAGCGGGCCGAACTTCCGGCCGCCAAAGGCGGCCCAGGAATCGGCGAATCCCTGATCGAGCAGCGGGGTCTGCTCCAGGTAGGCCTCGTTCTCCGCGACCTCCGCCGTCGAAACGTCGAACCGAATCTCGTCGCCGCTGACCTGTGCCCCCGCCAGGATGGGCGCCTTCAGGTAGTCGCCGTAGACGACCTCGACGATGCGGCGGTCGCGTGCGCGTGTAGCCGGGACTGAAGGGAATCTGGTCGAGGACGTCGGTGCCGTTGAAGTAGAGGCTCGCGAAGCGGCCGTCCTCGTGCGACTCGAGGAACGCCGTGTAGTCGGGCTGCGACTCCAGTGACTCGCCCGCGCCAGCGTCGATCGCGGCCTTGAGCCCCTCCTCCTCGCCGACGATAAGCACGTCCTCCACCTCGGCCATCGTGAACGGGTCGTTCTCCTCCTCCGGGTCCACGATGGAGAGGTAGTCGACCCCGGCGTGGCTGCGCTCCTCGATCTCGTCGCCCGCCTCCTCGGAGGCCTCACGCAGCTTCTCGACCGCCTCGCCCCCATCCGTCGTCTCCACCAGCACCGCGAGCTTGCCCGGCTCGACGTCGTCACCATCGGACTCCGGGACCAGCTCGGTGAAGAAGAAGGCCGCCCGTTCCCCGAGCCAGGGCTCGATGTCGTCCTCGTAGGTGGCATCCCCATCCTCTTCCTCGATGCCCTTGTCGATCTCCCTGATGATGGTGTCGTCGAGCTCGTCCCCGTCGGGGAAGCGGTCGAGGATCGACTGGATGTCCTCCTTCAGGTCGCCCTCCGGGCGCACGGTTCCCTCGGCGAAGAAGACGGCATTCGCGGGCGCGAACTCGATCAGCTCGCGTGAGGGACCGTCGCTGCCGCCATCGCCGCAACCGGCAATGGTCATCGTCAGCGCGGCCACGGCCGCGACGGCGCCTCTCCGGACGGTCACGGGCGGGATCCTAACCACCCGGCCCAGGCCTCAGTTCAGGCCGAATACGAAGCGAGCGATGCTGCGACCGTCCTCCCCGCCCGAGCCGACGGCGAGGAAGTCGATGGTCTGGAGGTAGGGCTTCGCCGACCCGTAGCCGGAGTCGCTGCCCGCGCCCTCGGATTCGGCGAGCGCCAGGATCGGCTCGATCGCGAGGAACAGGTCGACGCCGAGGTCTCCGACGGCGGTCTCCGCGTTCTGGAAGGCCTGCTCCTCGGAGAGGGTCCTCGGCGCGGTCGCGATCTGCGCCGCCTGCCGGACGGACTGAGCGCCGTAGCCGGCCACGATCTTGCCGCTTGCTTGGACGACAAGAATGGGCTGCTGCAGCTGGCCGGTGGGATCGGTCAGCTGGAAGCCTCCGTCCACGCCCTTGACCGGCTGCACCTGCACCGCGCCCTGCGACTGCCGCTTGATCAGGCCCTGAAGCCGGCCGAGGAGATTGGCGGTGACGGTCGGGTCCTTGTCCTGGATGATCAGCGCGCCGCCGAGGGTGTCCACGCTGGTGCCGCGTACGAAGATCGCTGCCTCGCCGAGGGCGGCGGTGAGCGCGTCGAGCTCGATCCCGGTCTGCGCCAGGACCTGGGCCTCCACCACCTCGGGATCGATGCCCGCCTCGTCGAGCTGGCTGATCCCCGTCTGGATGCTCTCCCCGAGGTCGCCGAGGCCCAGCGCGAGCCAGGTGTCCGCGGGGAGGCTCTCCAGCAGGGAGCTCTGCGCGGTCTCGACCTCGCCCCCGCCGGCCGAGAGCTCGAGGGTCACGTCCGTCGCGGAGGCCGTCACCTGGCCGAGCACGGGCTCGTCCACCGCGTCGCCGATCGCCCGTTCGAGCAGGGCCCGAGCCTGGGGATCGATGTTCTCCTCGCCGATCGACTCGAGGATCTGGTCTATCGGCACGTACAACGTCGCCAGGCGGCCCGGGTCGAGCTCGTCGGTCGCCTCGCCGAACTCGTCGGACTCGGCGAGCGAGTCGCCCTCGGAGGCGTCCACCGCGGCCTTGAACGCGTCCTCGTTGCCGGCGACGAGGAAGTCGTCGATCACGCCGAACGCGTCGCCCTCGCCATCGACCGTGTAGTCGACGCCCTTGTAGTTCGCGTCCTCGGAGTCATCCGGCTCGTCCTCGGCCTCGTCGCCGAAGGTCTTGGCCAGGAACAGCAGGGCGGCGTCGCTGTCGGTCGTCTCCAGGATGAACGCCCCGGCGCCCCCGTCCTCCCGAACGCTGCTGAAGAAGAGCGCGGCGCGCTCGCCGAGCCAGGGCTCGACGTCCTCCTCGAAGTCGATGTCCTCGCCCGCGTCCCTCGCCGCCTTCTCGAGCACGGTGATCAGCTCCTCCCCCGGCTGGGCGGTGTCGAGGACCGTTCCCACGGCGGCCTCGGCGCTGGTCTTCGCCTCGCCCTCGGGACGCAGGACGAAGTCGGTGTAGACCGGCGCGTTGGCGGGGACCAGGCCCGCGGGGCCGCCCTCGATCTCGTCGTCCCCGCCGCTGACGAGGATCACGGCCAGCACCACGACGGCCACGGCGCCGAGCGCCGCCGGCAGGACCCAGCGCGGAAGATCCTTGATGCTCATCGAGTTGCCCTACTCGACCGTGACCGTCTTGGCGAGGTTGCGGGGCTGGTCCACATTGAGGTCATTCAGCCGGGCAATGTAATAGGCCAGGAGCTGGAGCGGCAGGATGGCGAGGATCGGCTGGAGGATCCAATCGGTCTCGGGGACGTAAAGGGTCTGGTCCGAGACGCCATCCACCCTCTTATCCCCCTCCGTCGCAACCGCAATCACGTCGGCGCCGCGCGCGCGGACCTCCTCGACGTTCGAGAGCACCTTGTCCAGCACCGGGCTCTCGGTGGCGACGGTGACCACGGGGGTGGATTCGTCGAGCAGCGCGATCGGGCCGTGCTTCATCTCGCCGGCCGCGTAGGCGTCGGTGGGGATGTAGGAGATCTCCTTGAGCTTGAGCGCGCCCTCGAGGCAGATCGGCAGGCCGATGTGGCGGCCCAGGTAGAGGAAGAACGATCGCTCGTGGTAGATGCGGGCGACCTCGCGAACCGGCTCGTCGACCTTCTCCAGCGTCTCCTCGATCCGCGACGGGATGTGCCTGAGCTCGGCGATCAGCTCCGCGAGCTTCTCCTTCGGCAGCGTGCCGCGCAGCTCGGCGAGCCGCAGCCCCAGCAGGTACATCGCGGCGACCTGGCTGACGAACGTCTTCGTTGCGGCGACGCCGATCTCGATGCCGGCGCGGGTGAAGAGGACCGCGTCGGAATCCCGCGTCGCCTGGCTTCCCATCACGTTGGTGACGGCGAGGACCTTGCATCCGCCCTCGCGAGCGAGCCGCATCGCGGCAAGGGTGTCGGCGGTCTCGCCGGACTGGGTGATGCCGACGACCAGGTCCGTCTCCCGCAGCACGGGGTTGCGGTAGCGGTACTCGGAGGCGATGTCCATCTCGACCGGGACGCGCGCCCACTGCTCGATCGCGTAACGACCGACCAGGCCCGCGTGGTAGGAGGTGCCGCAGGCGACGATCACGATCCGCTCGATCCCGCGGAGGAAGTCGTCTTCGAGCTCGATCTCGGAGAGATCCACGCCGTCGAGCCTCGGGAGGCGGTCCGCGATCGTCTCCGCGACCGCATCCGGCTGCTCGTGGATCTCCTTCATCATGAAGGTCTCGTAGCCGCCCTTCTCGGCCGCCTCCTCGTCCCAGTCCACCTCATCGGAAGCGCGTTCGACCGGGTTGCCCTTGCCGTCGGTGACCGTGACGCCCTCCGGCGTGATCGTGACCAGCTCGTCGTTCTCGACCATGACGACCTTCCGGGTCTCGGCCAGGAACGCCGGGATCGCGGAGGCGACGAAGTTCTCGTCGTCGCCGATTCCGACGATCAGCGGGCACTCCCGGCGGGCCGCCACCAGCGTGTCCGGGTGATCGACGTGCATGGCGACGAAGGCGTAGTGGCCGCGGAGGTCGGCGAACGCGAGGCGGACGGCCTCGGTCAGGTCGCCGTCGTAGTGGCGCTCGATCAGGTGGGAGACGATCTCGGCGTCGGTCTCCGAGCTGAACGTGTGGCCGTCGCCGGAGAGGTCGTCCCGCAGCTCGGAGTGGTTCTCCACGATCCCGTTGAGGACGATGTGGATCTGGTCGTTGCAGTCACCGTGGGGGTGGGCGTTCTCCTCGGTGACTCGCCCGTGGGTCGCCCAGCGAGTGTGGGCGACGCCGATGGTCGAGCCGTTGCCGTTCTCGGAAGGCCCGGCGCCGTTTCCCGAATGCTCGTCGAGCGCCTCGCGCAGGTTCGCGAGGTTGCCGACAGCGCGCACGCTGTCGATCTCGCCGTCCGAGATCACCGAAACGCCGGCCGAGTCATAGCCTCGGTATTCGAGCTTCTGAAGCCCGGCGAAGAGCAGATCCCGGCACGGTCGGTCACCCACGTATCCGACGATGCCGCACATAGAAGGCGACAAAGGGTAGAGGCAACCGAATCTTGACGAGCACACCGCTGCCCGAGTCATAGACTCGCGTCCATGGACCTGAGGCTCGAACTGGTCGCCGTCCCCGTCAGCGACGTGGACCGGGCGAAGGCCTTCTACGACGAGCAGGCCGGCTTCAACGTCGATCACGACCATGAGGTGAGTGACGAGGTTCGGTTCGTCCAGCTGACACCGCCGGGATCCGCGTGCTCGATCACGATCGGCAAGGGCGTCACCGACGCCGAGCCGGGCTCCGTGCAGGGACTGCAGCTCGTGGTCGACGACATCGAGGCTGCCCGGGAGGAGCTGACCGGCCGGGGTGTGGAGACCGGCGACGTGCAGGACTTCCCGTGGGGCAGGTTCCTCTTCTTCAGCGACCCGGACGGAAACCGATGGGCCGTGCAGCAGATCCCAGAGCGGTCCTGAGCACCGATCAGCCCAGCTCGCGCTTCGCCGTCTCGATCAGCCTGTCGAGGACGGCGTCCCGCTCGGCGTCGTCGGGCGCCTCGACCATGATCCGCAGCAGCGGCTCGGTGCCCGAGGCTCGGACCAGCACCCGGCCGCGGCCCTCGAGCTTGCCGTTCTCCTCGTCGACGGCGGTCCAGAGCTCCTTGGCGTCCGGAATCGCGTCCCGGTCCGCCACCTCGATGTTCTCGAGGCGCTGCGAGAGCCGCTTGAAGGGCTCGACGTCGGCCAGGTCTCGGCCGCCGAGGGCCGTCATCACCAGGAGCGCCGCCGCGATTCCGTCGCCGGTCGGGGTGAAGTCGGTCCAGATGATGTGGCCTGATTGCTCCCCGCCGAGGTTCCATCCCCGCTCGCGCAGGGCCGCGCTGACATAGCGGTCGCCGACCTGGGTCGGCGGCTCGGTCTCGATGCCCTCTCCGCCGAGCGTCTGGTGGAAGCCGTAGTTGGTCATCACGGTCACGGCGACGCCGCCCTGGAGCCGGCCCTCCGCCGCCAGGTGGCGGGCCACCAGCGCCATCAGCTCGTCGCCGTCGCAGATCTTCCCGTTGCGGTCCACGGCGATCAGGCGATCGCCGTCGCCGTCGAAGGCGAAGCCGATCTCGGCATCCGAGCCGGCGACGTGGTCCGCGAGCTTCTGCGGCGCGGTTGCCCCGACGCCGTCGTTGATGTTCCGCCCGTCGGGCTCGACGCCGATGGCTTCGACCTCCGCGCCGAGGGTCTCGAAGATCGCGGGTGCGATCCGGAAGGTGGCGCCGTGGGCGCAGTCGAGCGCGACCCGGCGGCCGGAGAGGTCGAGCCGGAACGCGCCCCGCAGCTCGCGCAGGTAGTCGTCGAAGGCGCCCTCGAGCGCCCTGACGTTCCCGACCTGCTCGCCGCCGGGCTCCTCGAGCCGAGCCTCGATCGCGGCCTCGACCTCGTCGTCCAGCTTGGTGCCGGTGCGGTCGAAGAACTTGATCCCGTTGTCCGTGTAGGGGTTGTGGGAGGCGGAGACGACGGCCGCGAGATCGAAGTCGAGGCGCCGGGCCAGGATCGAGGCGGCGGGCGTCGGAAGAACGCCGGCCAGCATCGCGTCTCCCCCGGCCGACGCGACCCCCGACGCGAGCGCGTCCTCGAGCATCGGCCCGGACTCGCGCGTGTCGCGGACGATCACGACCTGCGGCCGGTCGCCGCCGGTCTCGAGGGCCGCGGCGCGTCCCAGCTTCACGGCGAGCTCGGGGGTGAGCAGTTCGCCGACCGGGCCCCGGACGCCGTCGGTGCCGAAGAGCTTTCGTTCGGCCAAGGCCCGAGGTGCTAGCGCTTGGAGAACTGCGGCCGCTTGCGGGCCTTCTTGAGGCCGGCCTTGCGGCGCTCCTTGACGCGCGCGTCGCGGGTCAACATTCCCCTGCGCTTCAGCTCGCCTCGCAGCGCGGGATCCGCATCGACGAGCGCCTTGGCGATCCCGTGGCGCACCGCGGAGGCCTGGCCGGAGACGCCACCGCCGTGCACGCGGACGCGCACGTTCACATTGCCCTCGTACCCGCTCTGGACCAGCGCCTGCTTGGCGATCGTCTGCAGATAGGGGCGCGGGAAGAACTCCTCGAGCGTCCGCTTGTTGACCTCGATCGCGCCGTCGCCTGCGGTCAGGATCACGCGGGCGACCGAGGACTTGCGCTTGCCGGTCGCGAGGTGGCGGGCGTCGCCCTCGAGCTTGGCCGGCTTGTGGGCCACCGGCTCCTCCTCCACGCCGTCGGCGGTCAGCTCGGCCTCGCGGGTGCGGCGCTCCTCCTCCTCGGCCTCGCGGCGGGCCTTTTCCTCGGCGTCGAGGGGGCGCTCGCTCTCGATGGCGATCGGGTCGAGCTCGGCGCCGGGGACGACCTCCTCCTTCTTCTCCTTCTTGTCGCCCTTCGGCTGCTCGGACTTGGGCTCCTCGGGGGCAGGCTCCTCAGGGGCAGGTTCCTCGGCGGCCGGCTCGTCGCCCTCGGCGGCCGGGGTCTCCTCGGCGTCGGCGGGCTCGGCCGTCGGCGCCTGGTCCTCGGCGTCGGGCACGGCCTGCTCCGGGGCCTCGTCGTCGGTCCCGGGCTCCTCGGGCTGACCCTCCTGCGGGGCCTGCTCCTCGGGTGCCTGCTCGTCCGGAGTCTGCTCGTCTTCTGCCATCAGGTCTCGATCTCCAATGTCTTGGGCTTCTGGGCCTCGTGCGGGTGCTCCGGGCCGGCGTAGATCTTCAGCTTGGTCAGCTGCTTACGGGCGAGACGGTTGCGGGGCAGCATCCCCTTGACGGCCTTGCGAAGCACCTCCTCGGGGCGGCGCTCCAGCATCTCGCCGAGGGTGCGCGAGCGGATTCCGCCCGGATAGCCGCTGTGGCGCCAGTAGCGCTTGTCGTCCCGCTTCTTGCCGGTGACGGCGACCTTCTCGGCGTTGATCACGACGACGAAGTCGCCGACGTCCACATGCGGGGTGTAGGTCGGCTTGTGCTTGCCTCGCAGCACGTTCGCGATCTGGGTCGCGAGCCTGCCGAGGGTCTTGGCCTCGGCGTCGACGACGTGCCAGTCCCGCTCACGGTCCTGGGCATTCGCCTGGTAGGTCTTGACAGCTGTACTCATAGAAGTGCCGCGCACCCCGCGCGCGGCCGCCGGATGATAGCCGCCGCCTCGCGGCCTGCGGCCGCGGCGCTCTGACGAAGGTGCTGGGCCCTCGGGGGCGAATCGAGAATGGAACGTGAGCGCCGAGCGCGCTGACAACCACGCCCGATCGTCGCCGCGCAGGCTGGCCCTCGCGGTCGCCGCGGTCGCCGGGACCGCGGTCTCGATGGGGGCCGGGCTCGCCTCGGCGCAGGACGAAGCCGGCGGAGGGACCACCGCGCCGCCCGATGCCGAGATCTCCGCCCTCCAGTGCGTGACCCGCTGCATCGGCGCCTCCACGGGCATCCCGAAGTCGAGGGTCAGGGTCATCGGCACCGATCTTTCGGCGACCACGGTCGTCTCCTTCATGCGCCAGGACGGCCGCCGGGCCAAGGACCGGAGCCCTGTCGTGAAGCCCAGCGGCATCGTGCTCGCCCGCGTTCCGAAGGGAGCGGTCACCGGGCCCGTTCGGCTCGGTGACACCTGGGGGCAGACCAGGGACTCGGCGCTTCCGTTCGGAGTCGGCACCCTGGAACAGCTCAAGCTGGTCCAAGCCCAGTACACGTTCCCCGTGCGAGGGGCCCACGACTACGGCGGCGCGGAGGCCGGCTTCGGCGCAGGGCGGGACGGCCACACTCATCAGGGCCACGACGTCTTCGCCGCCTGCGGGACGCCGCTCGCGGTCGCCCACTCGGGCGTGGTCAAGGCGCGCGGCTTCCAGGGCTCAGCCGGCAACTACCTGGTGATCGACGGCGCGGGCGTCAAGCAGGACTACATGTACGCCCACCTCAAGGGCCCGGCCAAGGTCACGAAGGGCCAGACCGTCACGACCGGCCAGCTGATCGGCAAGGTCGGCGCGACCGGCAACGCCCAGGGCTGCCACCTCCACTTCGAGATCTGGGTCGGCAAGGGCTGGTACAGCGGCGGCTCCCCGGTCGACCCCCTCCCCACGCTGCAGTACTGGGACTCATTCTCCTGAGTCAGAGTGGTCGGCTAGCGTCGCTTGCAGCGCTTCCCGGCCTTTCGCTTCTTCCGCTTCGCCCGCTTGCACTTGCGCTTCAACCTGCTTCCCGCCACAACCCGCTCGGCGCCCGGCCCGAAGGTGAATTCCGGCGTGATGTCACCCAGCCGCCAGAGCTCACGCCCATGGGCGGGGTCTTGGGCCGCGAAGACAAGCGCACCGTTCAAAGGAGTCAGGTGGTCAGGGAACGCCCCCACCTCCCCGGGAACGATCTCGGCCAGTCGGGTCGTGCCCTCCTCGGTTCCATCGGTCGTCCACAGCTCCCGGTCCATGCCCCAGAACCCGGCAACGAAGACGAGCTCGCCCTGAACGGGGTCAATTCCCTCGGGTTGGCGGTGTCGTTCGAAATGTCCATCAGCTTGTGCGTTCCCTCGGGCGTCCCGTCGCTGCGCCAGAGCACGTCTCCGCTTGGTGTGCCGAATGGGCGGGCCGCAAAGAGCAGATCGCCGTCCCAGGCTCTGAATTCCGAAAGGTCGGGATAGAAGGTGTCCGGCTGGTAGCTGTCTGCAACCCGCACGGTGCCCTGCTCGGTTCCGTCGGTGCGCCAGAGGTCGGCCTCCGCCTCGAAAAATGCGAGGTCCCCGACCTGCGTCATGCCTTCTGGCTCGGACCCGGCTGTTCCCGGGGACGATGTCCTTCACCTCATACGTGCCATCCGCGGTGCCGTCGCTGATCCACAGCTCCGGGCCATGACCGGCGCTAACGGCCGAAAACAGGACACCGCCTCGGAACCGGTGCAGCTCGCCCGCATCGGAGTCGGCCGTGCCCTCGTAGACGTCTTCGACGAGATGGGTTCCGGCAGCGGTCCCGTCGCTCTTCCAGAGCTCGCGCCCGTGCACATCGCGGGCGAAGAAGTACACCTCCGACCCGACGGCGGTCAGCTCCATCGGCATCGATTCCAGGGGGCCGGGCCGGATGTCCTCCACGAGCCGCGTACCCGCGGTGGTCCCGTCGCTCCTCCAAAGCTCGACGTTCCACGGCGTGTCGGCAGCGCCGAAGTAGAACGTGTCCCCTGCAAGCACGAGATCGTAGGGCTGGCCGCCGTCCGGCCCAGGAATGAACTCGTAGATCATCCGCGTCCCACCGGCCGTTCCATCGGTGGCCCAGAGCTCCCAGCCGGCATCGGTCGCAGCGCTGAAGATGGCGCGCCTGCCGTTCGAGGCGAACGTCGTGCCCGGCAGCAAGGAATGCTCCGGCCCGGGCACGATGTCCTTCACAAGTTTCGTGCCTCCCGCCGTCCCATCGCTGCGCCAGAGCTCGATGCCATGTTCCTCGTCCCAGGCAGAGAACAGGACGTGCCGGCCCAAGATGGGAAGTTTCGGATCGTAAGGCCATGGGTCTGAGGTCCCGGCGCCGGGGTCCGACCCCTCCGCACCGGTACGAATGTCCGCGACCAAGCTCGGGTCGGCGTCCTGCGCTGACGACGGTGCGGCGAGCGAAGCTCCGCACGCAAGGACCAGAGCCAGCGTCCCGAGCAACCTCCAGATTGGACTGGATCGCATCAGCTCCTCCGGTTGCGCCACTCGGCCCCAGACGGCGCCCAAGTCGCGTGAGCCGAGTCTAAGCGGGCCCAGCGACGATGGCAAGAACGAGGCGTAGGCCAGCTAGTCCCGGCCGACGCCGAGCACGCGGCCGAGGCCGGCCATGGCCGTCATCGGGATGCGCTCGCGGCGGCGCGGGCAGAGCCGAGCGTGTCGCCGTACTTGATGAAGAACGTCGAGAGATAGAGCGGGACCCGCGGGTCGCGCCTGCTCTTGACGCCGGCGTCGGCGAACGCGCTGCACGTCTCCTCGATGAAGTTCTCGAAGTGCACTGCGGGCCGGTGCCAGTTCATGACGCGGACCGTGTCGTCGGTGTTGTTCGCGAAGGTGTGCGTCACGCCGACCGGCACGGAGGCCGACTCGCCGGGCCCGATCGTGGTCCACTCGCCGTCCACCATCACGTCGAAGCTGCCCTCGATCACCTGGTACTCCTCGACCTGGCTCGGGATGGGTGTGCGGCGGCGGCGCAACGCAGTCCGCCGGCAGCACGAACTCCATCTCGACGTAGTCGCCGCCGGTCGCGGCCGCGGGCGTCCTGACGATGTAGACGCTGCCGTCGGGCATCTCGAACCGGTCGCCTGCCTGGGCCATTTCGAATCTTCGCATCAGCGCGCGAGTGTTGAAAGGATCGAGGCGCGATGACCGCGAGCGAGAGCGAAGTGGGCCGAGCGAGGCGGATCGGCGGGATCAGCGCCCTGATCTCGGGCCTCCTGTTCGCCGTCGGCAGTGCGCTCTGGGCCTTCGAGATGCCCGAGGGGGGCACGTCGGGCCCCGAGCTCGTCGCCTTCTTCGAGGACAACGCCGACCGGCATCATCATCGGCGGGACCCTCAGCCTGCTCGCTGTGGCGGTCTTCCTGCTGTCGGCCGCCGCCATCCGCCGGGTGATGATCGATGCAGAGGGCGACGACATGCTCGCGACGACCGCTCTCGGCGGCGCCATCCTCGGCGTGGCCCTGGGGACGAGCGCAGAGGGAATCAACATGATGGGAGCCATCCGCGCCCAGGACGGCGAGCTCAGCGAGGAGCTCGCCCAGTCGCTGTTCGAGATCCCGCAGTTCTTCGGCTCGGCGGGCGCCGCCCTGGGATTCGCGGTGTTCTCCCTCGCCTTCGCCGTCGTGGCCTGGCGCAGCGGCCGCATCGTCCCCCGCTACGCCGTCGTGCTGATCGCGATCATCGGCCTGGTGTTCGCTGAGCCCGCTCGCGTTCCAGCCGGAGGTGCCGGGCGGGTGTCTCATCGTGCTCGCGCTGACCTTCGGGGTTCAGCTGCTGCGAGCGCCGCCCGACCCGGCGGCTACTCCCACTCGATCGCGCGCCCCTCAGCAGCTATCCACGATCCGTGGTTATGATCGCTGCGTGGGCGAGATCTCGGTCCTGATCCCACTCGAAGACGCTCGGGGGGATGCCCTTGGGCACCTTCGCACATGGACCAACGGTCAGACGATCTCCCGGGATCGCTACCAGGTCGTTCTCGCCTCGGACGGTGAAGATCCCGCGGGCGACCGAGAGATCGCCGGCCTGCTCCAGGACCATGACGTGTTCGCGGTCGAACCGGGCGCCGAGTTGATGGACCTCTGGAACGCGGCGGCGGCGAAGGCCGATTCGCCCTGGTTCCTGATCACCGAGAACCACTGCGAGGCGAGTCCGACCACGATCCAGCGCCTGCTGGAGACGATCGAGGCGAATCCGGATTTCGACGCGGCGCGGTGCGATCACGGTCATGTGATCCCCGGCGAGGCCGGGGAGCTCGGGGTCAAATGGTTCGACGAGGTATACGCCGCCTGGGACCGACCGGGAGAGTGGCCGAAGCTGGACCTCGCTGGAATCCTGGTCCGTCGGGAGCTCTACCACGCGGTCGGCGGGCTCGATTCGCGCTACGGCCTGTTCGCCGCGATGTTGTTCGCAGCCCGGCTCGACGAGCGGGGCTCCTGCGTCGGGTTGGTCACAGACACCGGTATCCGGCACGTCCAGCCCGACAACATCGACGAGCACCACGGCCATACCGAGAGCTGGACGCGGGGCGAGTGCGAGGCCCGGGCCGTACTCGATCCAGTCTTCTCCGAGTATTACTTCGGCCACCAGCCCCTGCTTCAGAACCGCCGTACCTTCGACCGCCGGCTGGCGCGACGGACGAGCGCAATCCTCGTGAAGGAGACGGTCCGGGCGATTCGTCGGCCGCGTCTCCTGCCCTGGCTGGTCAAGGAGTTCCTGCGCACGCTGCCCGCCGCGGTCGGGGCGTCGAAGCCCGCGCTCTTGGCCACGCGTTTCACCGTCCTCCGCGCTGAGCTGGCCATGCGCCGCGAGTGGCTGCCGAGGCGCTTCCGCCATCGGCAGTTCGCGCGGGGACAGGAGGGCGTGATCAGACGGACGGTGCTCGAGTGGATCGAAGACCATGGGACGCCGCCCACGGCGACCCTCGAGGTCGGGTCCGCCGCCGACATCGGTCGCACCCCGGAACACGCCCTGACCGGATTCCATGGGCTCGAGCGACACGCCGATCGCACGTTTCGTTGGACTGCGCCCGTGTTCGTGATCGGGCTCCCCGACCGGGGGACGGCGAGCCGGCTGCGGATCGACACGGAACCCCTCTGGCCCGGGGCATCCTCCCGGCTCGTGGCCGCCTACCTTGATCGCCGGCGCCTCGATCCCGCGACGCAAGGCGACGACGGGTCCCTCGTGATCGACCTTCCCGCCGGTGGCGGTGCTGCCCTGACCCTCCTCTTCCGCCCTGCGCCGGTGTCGTCAGCGGAGCACCGGCGGCTGGGGATCCCGGTCTTTGCGCTCGAGCTGCAGGCCCAGGGAATGGGCACCGCCGAGGTCCTAGGCCGCGAAGCCGCCCCTGCGGCCTGACGCGATGAGCGACCTGCGCAAGGTCGTAGTCGTCAACACGAGCGACATCGGGGGTGGCGCCGAGCGCGTCGCCATGTCAGTCCTCGACGGGTTCGAACAGCTCGGGACCGAGACCTGGATGGTCGTGGGCCAGAAGGTCGGCTCGCATTCCCGGGTCCTGTCCGTGTACGAAAGTCCGCACGTCGACTACAGGCGATTCAGCAGCGGCGTTCAGCGGGCACGGTGGTCGCTCCGCCGCCGCCTCGAGTGGTCTGCCGGACTGGAGAGCTTCAGTCACCCATACACGCGGATGCTCCCGGACATGGCCGGTCCCAGGCCCGACGTCCTCTTCTGCAACAACCTCCACGGGGGGTTCTTTGACCTGCGCCAGCTTCCGCGGATCTCGGGTGAGGTGACCACCGTCTTGCGGCTCGCCGATAGCTGGACCTTCACCGGCCATTGCGCGGTCCCCAGGGGGTGCGAGCGCTGGCAGCTCGGCTGTGGCGACTGCCCGGACCTGACGATCCCACCAGAAATCGGGCGCGATGCCACCAGGCGTAACTGGAAGCGCAAGCGCAAAATCTTCTCCCGGTCCCGGCTCTTCGTCGTGGCGCCCTCGCGCTGGATGCTGGAGCGGGCGCGCCGCTCCATCCTCGCGCCCGCGATCGTCGACGCCGCGGTCATACCTAACGGCGTCGACCTCGACAACTTTCGGCCCGACGGCCCTCGCGAAGCGGGGAGGAACAGCCTGCCCCGTCTTCTCTTCGTCGCCAACAACGGTTCCGCGAACCGATTCAAGGACTTCTCAACGCTGCGGGACGCGCTGGGGCTGCTGAAGGCGCCGGTTGAGCTCGTCGCCGTTGGTCGCGCAGGTCAAGCCGAGTCGATCGGTGGCTCCCGAATCCGGCATCTGCCCCGCCAGGAGCCTGACTCGCTCGCCGCGCTCTATCGCTCGGCAGACGTCTATGTGCACTCGGCTCCAGAGGAGACTTTCTCACTGACGACCGCGGAGGCGCTCGCCTGCGGCACCCCCGCCGTGGCAGCTGCCGTGGGCGGCATCTCGGAGGTCGTGGACGACGGGCGGAACGGCCTGCTCGTCGATCCCGGAGATCCCGGGGGCCTGGCCGCAGCGCTCGAACGAATCCTGTCCGATCACGCGGGACGGCGGCGGATGGGCGCCGCGGCCGCGGCCCTTGCCCGCGATCGATTCGACCGCTCTCGAATGGTGAGTGAGCTTCACGCGTTCTGTCGGTTGGCACTCGAGAGGAATGACCGAAACGGCGCTTCCGGCAGCCCCAAGGCCGGGGGTAGAGAGTGACTCCGCCGGGTCACTCCCACTCGATAGTGCCGGGCGGCTTCGACGTGATGTCGAGGACCACTCGGTTGATGCCGCGGACCTCGTTGATGATCCGGTTGGAGACCCGCTCCAGCAGGTCGTAGGGCAGGCGCGCCCAGTCGGCCGTCATCGCGTCGTCGGAGGTGACGGCGCGGATCACGATCGGGTACGCGTAGGAGCGCTCGTCGCCCTGGACGCCGACCGAGCGGACCACCGGGAGGACGCAGAACGACTGCCAGAGCTGACGGTAGAGATCGGCGGCGCGGATCTCCTCCTGGAGGATCGCGTCGGCCTCGCGCAGGATGTCGAGCCTCTCCTCGGTCGCCTCGCCCCCGACGATCCGGATCGCCAGGCCCGGACCGGGGAACGGCTGGCGCCAGACGAAGCGCTCGGGCAGGCCCAGCTCCGCGGCGACCGCCCGGACCTCATCCTTGAACAGCATCCGCAGCGGCTCGACGAGGTCCATCTCCATCTCCTCGGGGAGCCCGCCGACGTTGTGGTGGGACTTGATCGTGGCGGCCGAGCGCCCGTCGCCGCCGGACTCGATCACGTCCGAGTAGAGCGTCCCCTGGACCAGGAAGCGGGCATCGTCGAGTTTCGAGGCCTCCTCCTCGAAGACGCGGATGAACTCCTCGCCGATGATCTTCCGCTTGGTCTCGGGGTCGTCGACCCCCTCGAGGCGGGAGAGGAACCGCTCGCCCGCATCGACGTGGATCAGCGGCACCCCGAGGCGGTCCCGGAAGGCCTCGACCACCTGGCTCGCCTCGTCCTTGCGCATCATCCCGTGGTCGACGAAGACGCAGGTGAGCTTGTCCCCGATCGCGCGGTGGACCAGTAGCGCCGCGGTGGCGGAGTCGACGCCGCCGGAGAGGCCGCAGATCGCGCGGGACTCCCCGACCTGAGTGCGGATCGCGTTGACCTGCTCCTCGATCACCGACGCGGGCGACCACTCCTCCCTGCAGCCGGCGACGTCCCGAAGGAACCGGGTCAGGATCTCGGTCCCGTGGGGCGTATGCACGACCTCGGGGTGGAACTGGATCCCGTAGAGGCCCTTGGCGGTGTCCTCACACGCGGCGACGGGCGACTCGGGGCTGGACGCGAGGGCGGTCCAGCCGGGGGGCGGCTCGAAGACGGTGTCGCGGTGGCTCATCCAGCACTGCTGTTCCAGGGGGAGACCGTCGAGCAGCTTGCCGCCCTCGGTCAGCACGAGGCTTGTCCGGCCGAACTCGCCCGCGGGCGCCTGCTCGACCTTGCCGCCGAGCTCGTGGACCATCAGCTGCATCCCGTAACAGATGCCGAGGACCGGGATGCCGAGCTCCAGCAGTTCCTTGCGCAGGGCCGGGGCCCCCTCCGAGTAGACCGACGCCGGGCCTCCCGAGAGGACGAGCCCCTTCGGCGCACGCTCCTTGATCTTCTCCAACGGGGTGTCGTGCGGCAGCAGCTCACTGAACACGCCGCACTCGCGGATGCGGCGGGCGATCAGCTGGGAATACTGACCGCCGAAGTCGAGGACCAAGACCTCCTCGGACGCCATGGCCGCGGGTCCTGTCGCCGCAACCTGCCCGGCCTCGCTTAAGGCGTCGGCCGGTTCAGCTTGCGGCGCCACCCGCGGGTCAGCGTCTGAGGTGCTCCGCTCAGGGACATGAGGCCTCTCAGCCGTCTTGCCCGTCGCAGAGTCACTCATCCGAGACGGCGACTCCGATGTCGACGGCGGCCTTGCCGTTCGAGCCCATGCCCACGGACTGCTCCTTCTGGAGTGCCTTGCCCTCCGACATCAGCGCCGGCGCCACCATCACCTCGGCGCGGTGGAACTCCGGGATGTCGGCGTACCCACAGGTCGCCATCGAGGTCCGGAGCGCGCCCATCAGGTTGAAGGTCCCGTCGTTCTCGTGGGCGGGGCCCATCAGGATCTGCTCGAGGGTCCCGTCCTGGATCGTTTCCACGCGAGCGCCGCGCGGCAGCGAGGGATGGAAGGTCGCCATACCCCAGTGGTAGCCGCGACCCGGCGCCTCCTTGGCGCGAGCCAGCGGCGAGCCGATCATCACGGCGTCCGCCCCGACGGCGATCGCCTTGGAGACGTCACCGCCGGTCCGCATGCCGCCGTCGGCGATCACGTTGCAGTACTGGCCCGTTTCCATCATGTGCTGGCCGCGGGCGGCGGCCACGTCGGCGATCGCGGTCGCCTGCGGGACGCCGAGGCCCAGGACCCCACGGGTCGTGCAAGCCGCGCCGGGTCCGACGCCGACCAGGACGCCGACCGCGCCGGTCCGCATCAGGTGCAGGCCGGTGTTGTACGAAGCGCAGCCGCCGACGATCACGGGGACCGGAAGCTCGGCGATGAACTCCTTCAGGTTGAGCGGCTCGGTCTGGGTCGAGACGTGCTCGGCCGAGATCACGGTCCCCTGGATCACGAGGATGTCGAGGCCGGCCTCGAGCGCGGTCTCGTAGTGCTCGGTCACCTTCTGCGGCGTGAGGGAGCCGCAGGCCACAACGCCCTGCGACTTGATCTCCTCGATGCGCTTGGCGATCAGCTCGCCCTTGACCGGCTCGGCGTAGATCTCCTGCATCCGCCGGGTCGCGACCTCCTTCGGCGCCTTCGAGATCTCCTCGAGCTGCTCGTCGGCGTCCTCGAAGCGAGACCAGATCCCCTCCAGGTTCAGCACGGCGAGACCGCCGAGCTTCCCGACCAGGCCTGCGGTCGCCGGGCTGACGACGCCGTCCATCGCGGAAGCCATCAGTGGCAGCTCGAAGCGGTACGGACCGAGCGTCCAGGTGATGTCGATGTCGTCAGGGTCGCGCGTCCGCCGCGAGGGGACGATCGCGATGTCGTCGAACCCGTAGGCCCTACGTCCCTTCTTTCCCCTGCCGATCTCTACTTCCATTGACACACCCTAAGTTCGTTCGCGGACGAAAAAACCCCGGAGGGCCGGGGCGAAATGACGTCGAAACCGCTGTTTGCGGCGTTGTCTGCGACTCGCTCCAACGCCCTCCCGAGGATAACACCGGTAAACCGGCGCCCCGGTCAGCTGCCGAGGATCTGCAGCCAGCCGGGCGCGTCGTCGCAGACCCAGATCTCGTTCGTGTCGGTGCGGTAGACCAGGCGACCGGCCTCGGAGGCGTCATTGCACTCCGTTCCGGGAGCGGCCGCCGACACCGTTCGCAGCTGGAACATCCCGTTCACACGGGTCAGGTCGGTGCTCGCGTCCCCGAGGTTCACCGACCCCTGGCCGGTCAGGGCGTTCGTGATGACCAGGCTGTCGTCGGTCCTGAGGAAGCCCGCGCTGCTTCGGTAAAGGTTCGTGTCACCGCCGAAGTTGATGCCTCCTGTGGCGGAGGCCGAGGTGGCAAGGTCGAGGCCGTTGACTGTCCCCACCGTCGGGGCCGGGTAGTTGCCGGCCAGCTCTCCGCCCGCGGCGCCGCTGGGCGGATACGTCGTCTTCGCCTCGAGCGCGGCCAGCCGCTGCTGCACGGTCACGAGCTGCTTCTTCAGCTTCTTGACCGGGTTCTTCGCGCTGGCCGACGCCCCCGGCCCGTCGTCATCACCGGTCGCCACCGCCGTCCCGGTCAGCGCGATGAAGATCGCCACCAGGCCGAGGACGTGTGTACGGATGTACTGGCTTCCGCGTCCAGCCACATCCCAAGTATCCGCCGCCACAAGCTGATGTCAACCCCGAAACCCGGTAGGTCCCAACTCTCACTGCCGCTCGCTGTCCTTGCCCTTGCCGCCCTTGAGGACATCGACTCCTGCATTGCCGCGGAGGTTGTCCTTGCCCGCCTGCCCGAGCAGCCGGTCGCGGCCGGTCCCGCCGCCGATCGTGTCCTTGCCACGGCCGCCGCAGATCCGGTCATTGCCGCCTCGGCCGCGGACCTTGTCCTTGCCGGCGTTGGAGACGATCACGTCCGCCTTCTTCGTGCCCTTGATCGTGTCCGGGCCGTCGTCGCCCACGATCGTCGCCCGGCGGCCGGCGCAGCGGTAGACGCGCTCGACAGCCAGGTCCGTCGCGTCCTCCCCCGCGAGGCTCGGTGTGAGGTTCGTCGCCGCACCCCCGCTCGCCGGCATCACCATGACGTCGTCCTCGGGCCCGTTGGTCTGGAGGAAGTAGATCTGCTTCCCGTCCCCGGAGAAGGCCCCGTCGCCGATGAAGGTGGCCGACCCGGGCGTCAGGTCGCTGACCCCTCCCCCCGCCGCTGGAATCGTCGCGAGCTTGAACAGGTTGCCCATGCCGGGATCGCCGTCGTAGGAGAAGAGGATTCTCGAGCCGTCCGGAGAGAAGTCCGGTGAGAACGCGCGCGGCAAGGTCGGCGTCAGGTTGAGCTCCGAGCCCCCGGCGGCGTTCATGAGGAAGATGTCGGATTGGCCAGTCCCCCGTGTGAGGGCGATCCGGGTGCCATCCGGGGAGTAGCCCGGCGAGCTATCGAAGACCCCGGGCCCGTCCGAGGACAGCTGCACCAAGCCCGTGCCGTTCCGATTCATCTGGCACAGGCGCAGGTTGACCGAGCCCCCCGGCGTGATATCGCAGCTGAAGGCGATCTGACTGCCATCGGGGCTGAACCTCGGGTCCCCGTGCAGAATCGCGCCAGTAGGGAAGGTCAGCTGCGTCACGGTCCCGGTGTTCAGGTCGCCGAGGAAGATCGGGCTGTCCCCTTCGCCGCGGGAAAACGCGAGGAAGCGTCCGTCTGGCGAGAACCCGGGGTCCTCCTCCTCGTCCGCGGTGACGAAGACGGGTCGGAGGTTGGAGCCGTCGGCGTTCATGACGTAGAGGTCGTCGTTGAGCCTGAACGCGACTCGCCCGTTCCCGCCGAGAGGGCCGGCTGCCGCGGCGACGGCCGCAACCGCACCGAGGGCGGTCAGCGCCAGCAGCAACGTCACGGCTGTCCGTCCCAATCGCCTCACCGGACCGCCGCGGGCGCCTCGATCCGGTTGACCTCGACTCGCTCAGCCAAGCGCTCGACCTCCTCGGGATCGATCGTACCCGCCCCGAAGTGTTGCGTGGACTCCGCGCCGCAGGCCACGGCGAAACGAAGGCACCGCTCCGGGTCGGCGTCCTCGAAGCGGCAGCCGACGAAGCCGGCCAGGAAGGCGTCGCCGGACCCGACCGAGGCGACGGGCTCGAGCGCCGGCGCGGTCACCTCGAAGACGCTGCGCTCCTCGCCATCGAGCAAGGACGCGACGCAACCCTGCTCCCGGGTCACCACGGCCTCGCGGGCGCCGAGCTCGATCAGCTCCCGGACGCCGGCGAGCAGGTCCTCGCGGTCGTTGAACTCGTGGCCGACCGCGCCCTCCGCCTCGCGCGCGTTCGGGGTGACGGTCGCCGGCTCCGCGCGGAGCCCCGCGACCAGCGGCTCGCCCTCGGTGTCGAGGACCGTCTCCACCCCGAGCTCCTTCAGCTCGGCGACCATCCGCGGCGCGAACGAAGCCGGGACGGACGGCGGCAGGCTGCCGGCGATCACGCAGATGCGGGCGCCCCCGGCCAGGTAGAGCAGCTTCTCGAGGAACCGATCGAGCTCGTCGGCCGAGACGTCGGGACCGCGCTCGTTGATCTCGGTCTGCTCGCCGGAGGTCGGGTCGATCACCGCAAGGTTCGTCCGCGACTCGCCGCCGATCCAGGTGAAGTCGGTGAGGATCGATTCCTCGGCAAGCCGCTCCATCAGGCGGGCGCCGGTGGGTCCTCCCGCCAGGCCGGTGGCGATCACCGGCCGGCCCAGCAGCTTCAGGGCGCGGGCCACGTTGATGCCCTTACCGCCGGCGACGGTGCTGCCCTCGACCGCGCGGTGGCGGCGGCCCTGCCGGAAGTTGGGGACGGCGACGGTGCGGTCGATCGCGGCGTTGAGGGTGACGGTGAGGATCACGAGGGATCGCCGCCTCGGTGGTGGCGCCTGCTGATTCGCTCCTGGCGCCTCCGCATCCTCTCGTCGTGCATCCGTCGTCTCTCCTCTGGAGTCCTTCGGTGCCTTCGCCGACTGCGGCCGGTGGGCGGCTCGCCGTTCCCGGAATCGCGTCCGCGGGTGGTGAGCAGCAGTCCTACACCTATCACTATCGCACCCACGGGAATGAGGAGCCACGGATTCTGTGCGGCCGCAACGGCCTTATCGGAAAGAGTCGCCGCCTCGACCGACTCGGCCGCGACCAGCGGCGTGGTTCCGGCGATCCGCCCGTCGACGCTCACCACCGCCCTGCCGAGCGCCTCGCCCTCGGCGACGTCGCCGCTGACCTCCTCCGGCGCATCGATCTCGGTGTCGACGATCTGGCCCTCGCGGACGGAGGCCGGGATCGACCGCTTCGCGATCAGGGCGAGGTGGTCGTCGCGGTAGTCGAGCTCGGGATCGGCGAGCTGCTCGCCCTGTGAAACCGGCTCCGAGGACTCGTACAGCGAGAACCCGTAGTTCAGGAGCTTCAGGGTCTCCGCGTCGCGCGCGGCCTCGCTGCCGGTCCCGAGCACGGCCGAGATCAGCCGGGTTCCGTCTCTGGTCGCGGAGCCGACGAGGACGTACCCCGCCCCCAGCGTGTGACCGGTCTTGACCCCGTCCACGCTGGGATCGAGGCCCAGCAGGGTGTTGCGGCTGTCGATGCGGCGAGGCGCGTTCCCGCTCTTCAGCGTCGCGACCTGACTGTCGGCGACCCGGGCGAACAGCTTCACCTCCATCAGCTCCTCGGCGAGGGTGACGAGGTCGCGCGCGCTCGAGTGGTTGTTCGGGTCGTCGAAGCCGATCGGGTTCGCGTAGCTCGTGTTGTCGAGGCCGAGCACTCCGGCGCGGCGGTTCATCTGGTTGACGAACTTCGGCACCGAGCCCGCGACGCCGGTCGCGAGCGTGACCGCGGCGTCGTTCCCGCTCTCGAGGATGAGGCCGTAGAGGAGGTCCTTCACGGTCATCTTCTCGCCGGCGCGCAGCCCGATCAGGGACTCGGCCGAGAACTGCGGCCGGTATGGGGCCGCCGCGATCATCTGGTCCGGCTTCAGGCGCTCGAGCGCGAGCTGCGCCGTCATCAGCTTCGTCGCGCTGGCGATCGGCAGGGGCCGGTCGGGGGCCTTGGCCGCGAGCACGGCGTCATCGCGCGGGTCGATCAGGATCCAGGCCTTGGCGGCGAGCTGCGGCCCGGCGGCGGCACCGGGCTGGCCGGACGGCGGCGGATCCTGGGCCGACGCGGGGACCCCCGCACCGATCGCCAGGGCGAGCGCCACCAGGAGCGGACCCGCAAGCCGGCGGGCAGCCGCGGACCAGCCTCCCCTTTCACGCAGGTCCCCCACCGCTATCGAAGCGCGATCCGCTGGCCGGAGATCAGTGCCTGTGGGTCGGCGTCCGGGTTGAGGTCGACGAGGTCGTCGATCTCGATCCCGGTCTGCTCGGAGATCTGGGTCAGCGTGTCGCCCTCGTGCACGATCCAGACTCCGGCCTCCACGGCCTTCCTCCCCTTGGCGGTCGGGCCCTTGCCGTCGGCCTTGGTGGTCTCGTCACCGCCGCCGTTGTCCGATTCGCCGCTGGTGGTGGCGATCACGATCACGACGAGGAGGGACGCCGCGGCCAGGCCGACGACCGCCACGATCCGAGCTATCTGGTTGGTGCGCCGCTCCGGCATACGCGGCCCGCGATGGTACCCGCGGCACCTCGAACAGAACGGCGGCTCGCTGGCAGATCTAGCCGCTCAGATTCCAGAGTGCCGAGCGCAGCTCCTCGGCGGCCGCGGCCGGATCGTCGGCCTCGGCGATGCCCCGCGCGGCCGGGACCAGCACTGACGCCGGGCGGCCGTCCGCGAACGCGGGGCCGAGGTCCTCGGGACGGCCCCCCTGCGCGCCCACACCGGGGACCAGGAAGATCGAGTCCGGCATCAGCTCGCGCAGCCGCGCCAGGTGCTGGGGCGCCGTGGCGCCGATCACCGCCCCCATGCCGCTGAGGCCATCCGATCCGGCGAGCTCGGGGGCGTGTCCGGCGACCAGCTCGGCCAGGTGCTCGTGCAGCGGCCGTCCCTCCAGCGACGCGTCCTGGAGCTGGGCCGCGCCTGGATTGGAGGTCCGGACCAAGACGAAGACGCCCGCCCCCGCTTCCGCCGCCGTCTCGACGAACGGCTCGACCGCGTCGTCGCCGAGCAGCGGGTTGACCGTGACGGCGTCGGCCCCGAGTCCGCCGACGAGCCCCTGCGCATAGACGGCCGCGGTAAACGGCACGTCCCCCCGCTTGCCGTCGGCGACCACCAGCAGGCCAGCATCGTGGGCGTCCGCGACCACCTGCTCCAGCGCTCCCCATCCGGCCGACCCGAGCCGCTCGAAGCAGGCGAGCTGGGGCTTAACGGCGACGCAGGCCGAACCGGCCTGCTCGATCAGCTCTCGGCAATGCGCGGTGACCGCCTCGGCGGTGGGATCCGCCGGATCGAGTCCGAGGCAAACCTGGCTTTGGCGCTCCGCGACGAGCGCCGTCAATCGGTCCGCGAATGGCTCTGCGCTCAGACTGCCTAGGTTATCCGCTGCCCTTCACCTGCTTCTTCAGCCCGGACCCCGCCGAGAAGCGCGGAACCTTGCCGCCCGGGATGAAGATGCGCTCGCCGGTGCGGGGGTTGACACCTTGGCGCGGGCCCCGCTCGGCCACGGCGAACTTGCCGAAGCCGGTGAAGTTCACCTCTCCCCCGTCCTTGAGGACCCCGGTGATGGCGTCCAGGACGGCGTCGACGGCCGCGCCGGCCTCCTTCTTGCTGCCGATTCTGCTGTCGCTTGCAAGCACGTCCATGAACTCAGCCTTCGTCACATTCCCTCCTCGGGATTGGAGTGACGCCGAACGGTAACCACGGCTCCGGAAGCCAAAAAAAGGGGTTTGTGCGGAGCTGTTACGAAGTGCTCTCGGGGCGGCTGCGCGTGCGCCGCGGCGGTGCCACCGAGATCAGGCGGGCGGCGGCGCTGAACAGCACCCGTCCCTCGTCGCTGTCCGCGGCGAACCCCTCGCTGCGGCCGCCCCGGTAGTAGACGCGCGCGAGTGGCTTGCGCATGTGGCGGCGTCGGCGCAGGTAGGCGGCGGCCTCGTCGGCATAGCCGGACACCCGGTCCAGCAGCCGGTGCGGCTTCTGCGTCACCGCTGGCCCCCCGCCGCCAGGTCGCGAAGGACCGAGCGCAGGTCGAAGATCATCAGCGACGCGAGGGTGAGGCGCTCGCCGACGGCGACCGCAACCAGGCCGCCCTCGCGGACGCAGAACGCCTCGCCATCCCGCGTGGAGATGTGGGCATGGGCGGCGGGCTCGTCGCCCGCGGAGTCCATGGCGGCGATCAGGTCGCGCGACGGGGCGGCCCAGGCATCGACGTCCCCGGTCGCCGCGAGCACCTCGCCGTCGGCGTCGAGGATCGCGCACCCGCGGAGCTGCGGCGAGATCTCCTCGATGTAGGAGACGCTTCGCGCCGCATCAGCGATGGTCGAGGCACCGGCAGCCAAGATCAGGTCAAAATAGCGGCCGTGACCTTGGAGCAGGGCTCATGGCTCTCGGTTGTCGTGATCTGCCTGATCGCGACGATCCTGCTTGCCGTCGGCGGATACACCGGCTACAGCATCGTCGTGGCCGCGGTCGGCCTCGCCGGCGCCGTCAACCTGCTCTGACCAGGCGGCCGAGTCAGCCGGCCCGGTAGTGGTCGGGCAGCTCGCTCGGGTCGTGACGCGAGGTCTCCGGCTCCACGTGGATCAGGACCTCGGCGTTGCGCAGCTCCGATTCGATCGCGTCGCGCAGCTTGTGGGCCAGGCTGTGCGCGTCCTCCAGGGTGGTGCCGTGGCGGAACTGGACGTGCATGTCGATGTAGCGGCGCGGTCCGGAGACTCGGGCCCGGAGCTTGTGGTACCCGACCATCTCCTCGGGCCGGACGCGGGCGATGGCCTGCTCGATCCGATCCATCTCCTCCGGCGGTGGTGCAACGTCCACCAGCGTCCCTGCGGAGCGGCGCATGATGTTGACGCCGGCGTAGACGATCACCCCGGCGACCATGATCGCCACGATCGCGTCGATCTCGACGATCCCGGTCGTCTCGACCAGGATCAGCCCGATGAGCACACCGAATGAGGTGAGCGCGTCGGTGCCGAGGTGGGCGGCGTCTCCGGCGAGCGCCGGCGAGTCGTGCTTCTTCGCCTGCCGGCGGAGGAACAGGGCGACGCAGACGTTCGCGACCGCCGAGAAGGCGATCACGGCGATGCCGACCCCGAGCGAGTCGACCTGGGCGTTCTCGGCGAGGCGCCGTACGGCCTCGTAGACGATCACTCCGGCGCCAACGAGGATCAGCATCCCCTCGATCGAGGCGGCGACGCTCTCCATCTTCTCGTGGCCGTAGGGATGGTCGACGTCGGCGGGAACGTCGGCACGCCGGACCGCGATGAACGCGATCACCGACGCCACCAGGTCGATGGAGGAATGCATCGCCTCACTCAGGATCGCGACCGATCCCGTGATCGCGGCCGCGGCGAGCTTGAGCGCGATCAGGACGCAGTTGGAGACGATCGAGACGGCGGCCGCCGCCGGCTTTGTGATGGTCATTTGGGACACCCTCATCTGCGGCATCAGCCCGACGACCGCCGGCTGAGCAGAGCGGGAAACAGCTGCCGGGCGGCCTTGCCCCGGTGGCTGATCGCGTGCTTGTCCTCGGGGGAGAGCTCGGCCATCGTTCGCTCGTCGTCCGGCCCGGTCTCGTCGGGGAGGAACGCCGGGTCGTAGCCGAATCCGCCGTCGCCGCGCGGCTCGTGGACCAGCACCCCCTCGCAGCGTCCCTCGAAGGTCTCCTCGCCGTCGTCCCCGACCAGGGCGATCACGCAGACGTAGGCGACGCGGCGATCGTCGTCGCCCACCTCATCGAGAAGCTTCTGCAGGTTCTCCTCGTCGGTTGCCTCCTCGCCGGCGAAGCGCGCCGAGTGGATCCCGGGGCGCCCGCCGAGGGCGCTCGCCTCGATCCCCGAGTCGTCGGCGATCGCGGGCTGCCCGGTCACCCGGTGGGCGGCGCGCGCCTTGCCGAGCGCGTTCGCCTCGAACGTGTCCCCGTCCTCCGGGGGCAGCTCGACCTCCTCGGGCAGCGGCTCGAGCTCGAGTCCGGGCAGTGCCTCGCGCAGCTCGCGCAGCTTGTGCTCGTTCCTTGTGGCGACGACGAGCGCCATGTCTCGACCTAGGTGGGAAGTTCGCCGACAGCGCCTGCCTGGCCCTCGCGCAGCCGGGCGATCCCATCCTCGGCGAGGGCCAGCAGCTCGTCGAGCGAGGCGCGCGAGAGCGGCGTGCGCTCGGCGGTGGCCTGGACCTCGACCAGCCCCCCGTCGCCGGTCATGACGACGTTGGCGTCGACCTCGGCGCCCGAGTCCTCGATGTAGTCCAGGTCGCAGAGCGCCCTGCCGTCGACCATCCCGACGCTGATCGCCGCCACCGACTGGTTCAGAGGCATCGTCTCGAGCTGGTTGGCGTCGATCAGGCCCTGGAGCGCGAGCTGCAGTGCGACGAAGCCGCCGGTGATCGAGGCGCAGCGAGTGCCGCCGTCGGCCTGGAGCACGTCGCAGTCCACGTAGACCGAGCGCTCGCCGAGCGCCTCGAAATCCACGACCCCCCGCAGCGAGCGCCCGATCAGGCGCTGGATCTCCACGCCGCGGCCGTCCTGCTTGCCCTTGCTTATGTCCCGCTGCTTGCGGTCACCGGTCGAGGCCGGCAGCATCGCGTACTCGGCGGTGACCCAGCCCCGGCCCCTCCCCTCCATCCAGCTTGGGGACCCTGTCCGAGACCGAGGCCGTGCAAATGATCTTGGTCTCGCCCTGCGAGATCAGCGCGGAGCCGTTCGCGGTCTTCACATAGCCCGGCTCGATCTCGAGCGGCCGGACGTCGGCGGGGGCGCGGTCATAGGAGCGGCTGGCGGCCATGGGCGAGGCAGTGTGCCACGCCCCCGCCGCCGGTTACTTGAAGTTGACCTTGTTCACCGCCGAGCGGATCTTGTCCACGATCGTCTCGGCCAGCTCGAGGCCCTGCTTGCCCTGGAAGCCCTTCATCGCCGCCACCATGCCGACCATCAGCAGGGCGACCAGCAGGATCAGGCCGACGTACTCGACGGTCCCCTGGCCCGTCTGATCCTCGACCCTCCGCTGGGCCCTCAGCAGCAGCGTCTGCGCCCGCACGAACATCGCCTGCATCTCCGCACCTCCACGTTTTGAGTGACGGACGGGAGGCTGTCCGGCCGCGGCGCGCGGATGGCTCACAGGTGTGCCGTTCCGGTGACGCTTTACGCTGGCCGCCCGATGCGGGTCCTGATCGTCACCAACCTCTATCCGACCGAGGAGCGGCCGCGGCTGGGCCGGTTCGTCCGCGACCAGGTCGAGGCGCTGCGCGCGGCCGGCACCGAGGTCGAGCTCTTCACCTTCCCGCTCGGCGCCCGCGAGTACCTCCCGGCATCGCGCCGCCTCCGGAGCCTCCTGAAGCAGGACAGCTTCGACGTCGTCCACGCGCACTACGGCCTCTGCGGATGGGTGGCGGCGCTGGCCGGCGCCCGGCCGCTGGTCGTCACCTTCCACGGCACCGACATCCGCCACCGCGTCGTCGGTCCCTCCTCCCGGGTGCTCGCGCGGCGGCTCGACCTGATCGCCGGCGCCTCCCGATCCACGTTCGAGCGCGAGGGCGGCCGCCGCGGCCTCCCGGACACCAGGCAGCCGACCGCGGTCCTGCCCTGCGGGGTCGATCTGGACCGCTTCCGCCGGACGTCGCGGGCGGAGGCCCGGAGCAAGCTCGGCGCTGAACGAGGACGGCCGCTATCTGCTCTTCCCCGCCGACCCCGACCGGCCGGTGAAGCGCCACGACCGCGCGCGTCAGGTCGCCGAGCTCGCCAGCGCCGAGCTGCTCGTGACGCGAGAGGTGGCTCCGGAGGAGATGCCACTCTGGGTCAACGCGGCCAGCGGAGTGCTGGTCACCTCCGAGAGCGAGGGGTTCGGCCTGGCGGCCCTGGAGGCGTTGGCCTGCGGGGTGCCGGTGGCCTCGACCCCGGTCGGCGTCGCGCCGTTCGTGGCGGCTGGACTGTCGGAGTGCCTGATCGAGCCGTTCGACTCCCACCGCTGGGCGACCTGGGCGCGGCGGCATCTCGGCACCGACGACCCCCGCACGGAGGGACGCGATCGGGCCGCGCTGTTCTCCGCGGAGCGGATGGCGGAGCGCGTCCTTGTCGCATATAGGGAGGTCAGCGGGCCGGCGCCGGCTCCGGCGTAGTCGGAGCCTCTGACCCTTCGCGTAAAGTGCGCGCGGATGACGGAGCGCCCGCCGCTGCGCCCGATCCGCGGCGCCCAGGACCCGACGCTCGCCGAGGACACTCACCCGGCGCCTGACGGCGCACGGGAAAGTGCAGGCGACACCGGCGAGGAAATCGCCATCCGCCGTACGACCGACGAGGTCGAGGAACCGACCAACGGAGAGCGGGACGAGCGCCTGCGCCAGGCCGTCGACGCCGCGCGCCTCGCTGCCGAGGAGCGGGCCACCGCGGAGATCCTGGCTCTCGAGGAGGACCTGGAGCAGGAGCGGATGCGGTCGGCCGAGGCGCTGCTGGACGTGCAGCGAAAGCTGGAGCAGGCGGAGTCCGATGCCGCGAACACCGGGTCCCCGACCGAGACCACGCGGGACGAGGCCAGGCGCAGGCTCGACCCCGGTCCACACGGCGTCCTCAGTGACCGCGAGGCCGAGCTGATCGCCGATCGCGACCGCGCCGCGGCGGCGCTGCGTGAGGCGACCGCCCGGGCCGAGGCCGCGGAGGCGGAGGCCGAGCGGGCCGAGAGGGAGCGGGAGGAGGCGGAGACGCGGGTCCGGGGCGAGGCGGAAGGAGAGTCTATCCGAGACCGAGACCCGGATCGGCGAGGCCGTCGCCGAGGCGCGCCGACGCGCCGAGGAGCAGGTCCGCAAGGAGCTGGAGGATCAGGTCAGCTACGAGCTCGATTTGGGCAAGCACGAGCTCGACTCGCGCGAGCTGGAGCTGCGCGAGGAGCTTCGCGCCGAGGTGGAGCAGCGGATCCGCAACGAGGTCGCCCAGGACCTCGCGGACCGGATCACCGCGATCAAGCGGGCCGCCGAGGGCCGGGCCCGAGACGAGGTCGAGATCGCCCGCCGGGCCGCCGAGGAGCGCTTCCAGGCGGAGCTTCGGATGCGCGAGCAGGCGCTCGAGCAAGAGCGCGTCGCCGCGGCCGCCGAAGCCGACGCCGCCCAGGACAGGCTCGACCAGATCGCCGCCAAGATCGAGGCCGCGGGCGAGCGGGTCCAGGACGCCGAGGAGCGCCTCCGCAACGAGGCCATCCGGATCAAGCAGGAGGCGGAGCAGCGGATCGCCGCGCAGACGCGCAAGATCCGCGCGGAGTCGGACGAGAAGCTGAAGGCCGCCCTGGAGCGGGCCGAGGCCGAGATGACCGCCCGCATCAACCGCGAGGCCGAGCAGCGGCTGTTCGACCACCAGAAGCGGCTGCGCGCGGAGCTGGAGCGGCAGGTGAAGCAGACGGCGGAGACCGTGCGCGCCGAGACCGAGCGCCGCCTCGGCGCGCAGATCGAGAGCCTGCAGGCCGACCTGACGGAGGAGCGCGAGTCCCGCATGAAGCTGATCGCGGACGCCGAGCTGCGGGCCGCCAAGGCCGAGGACGAGGCCGCGGTCGCGAGGAAGGCGCACACCGACGCCGCGATGGACGCCCGGGCTTACGCCGCCGAGTGGCTGCGAGGCCAGTCCCGCTCTATGCAGCGCAAGGCGACCCGGCAGGCGCGCGACAAGATCGACGAGGCTCGCCGCGCGGGCGAGCTGAAGCTCGCCGAGCGCGAGACCGAGCTGGCGAGCGAGCTGGAGGAGGCCGGCCGCGCCCTGCGCACCGCCGAGCTCCAGCTACGCGAGGCGGAGAAGCGCGCCACGACCGCCGAGAAGCAGCTCGGCGAAGCGGAGCCCAAGGACCTGAAGGAGAAGCAGCAGGACCGCGAGTCCATCTTCCGCAAGCTCGAGGAGCGCATCGGCTCGATCACCGAGAAGGCGAGCGAGGCCGAGGCCAACGCCGCCACGATCGCGGCCACCGCCGAGGCCGAGAAGCGCAAGAAGGCCGATGCCGAGCGAAGAAGGCGGAGGAGGAGAAGCGCAAGGCCGAGGAAGCCGAGGCCGAGAAGAAGGCCGAGGAGGAAGCGGAGAAGCGCAAGCAGGCGGAGGCCGAGAAGAAGCGGAAGGCCGAGGAGGCCGAGGCCAAGAAGAAGGCCGAGGAGGAGGCCAAGCGAAAGGCCGAGGAGGCCGAGGCGAAGAAGAAGGCCGAGGAGGAGAAGCGCAAGCAGGCGGAGGCCGAGAAGAAGCGGAAGGCCGAGGAGAAGCAGCGCAAGGCCGAAGCGGAAGCGAAGAAGAGGGCCAAGGCCGAGCAGGAGCAGGCGAAGGGGTCAGGTCAGGAGATCGCCGCCAAGAACGACGCCGCCCTGAAGCTGGCGCTCGACCGGATGCTGCGCGACACCGAATCGAAGGCGGCCGCAGCGGACGCCCCGACGACCGAGGCGCCGAAGGTCGAGCCGCCAAAGCCCCCCGAGCCTGTTCAGGAGAAGAAGCCGGACAAGAAGAAACCGGACAAGCCGAAGCCCGAGAAGAAGGCGGCGAAGAGCGACAAGCAGAAGGCGAAGGAAAAGGCCAAGGCCGAGAAGGAGAAGGAGAAGCGCCGCAAGCAGGAGGAGCGCGCCAAGGCCAAGGCCAGGAAGAAGGCCGACAAGGAGAAGGAGAAGGCCGACCGCGAGGCCAAGGCCGAGGCGGCAAAGAGGGAGGCCCGCGCGCGGCGCGCGGCCAAGCGCACCGGCAACGGCAAGCCGAAGGCGGCCACCCCCCGGGTCGACGTCAACACCGCCACCTTCGAGCAGCTCCGCGAGCTGGGGATGTCGGTGACGCAGGCGACCCGGGTCATCGCCTACCGCGAGCAGCAGGAGGGCTTCGACTCGGCCGACGACCTCGACTCGGTCCCCGGCCTCTCGAAGACGCTGCTGAACGTCCTCAAGGCCGAGTTCAAGTCCTAGCCGGCTAGGCCAGGACCGGCCACCAGCGGGCGAAGTGGTCCCGGGCCGTCGCGGCCAGGTCCGCCGGCGCCTCGCGCGGCTCGCGGCCGTCGCCGAGAGCCTCGATCGTCGCCGTCACCGAGCCGGCCAGCGCCGAGAGTGAGTACCCGCCCTCGAGGCAGACCAGCACCGGCGACCTCCAGCTCGGCGCCGAGCCGCCCCATCGTCGCCGCCATGTCGGCGAAGCCGGCCTCGTCCACCTCGCAGTTCGCGAGCGGGTCGTCGCGATGGGCGTCGAAGCCCGCCGAGACGCAGAGCAGGCCGGGCCGCCACTCGCGGGCGATCGGCGCGACGACCTGCTGGACCAGCGCCAGGAACTCGTCGTTGCCGCTGCCGGGCGGCACCGGCAGGTTGACCGTGTGGCCCTCCCCCTCGCCGCTGCCGACGTCGCTCGGGGCGCCGGTCCCGGGATAGAGCGGGCTCTGGTGGATGCTCGCGTACAGGACCTCGGCCGAGTCGTAGAAGATCGCCTCGGTCCCGTTGCCGTGGTGCACGTCCCAGTCGAGGACGAGGACCCGCTCGACGCCGCGTTCGGCGATCGCGTGTGACGAGGCGACCGCGACGTTGTTGAAGAGGCAGAAGCCCATCGCCCGGCCGCGCTCGGCGTGGTGGCCCGGCGGGCGCAGGCCGCAGAACGCGAAGCCCTCCCCCGCCTCCAGCAGCCGGTCGGCCGCTTCGACCGCTCCGCCCGCGGCGTGCTGCGCGGCCTCCCACGAGCCCTCGCTGGCGACCGTGTCCATGTCGATCGGGCCGCCGCCCCGCGCGGACAGCTCCTCGATCGCCTCGACGTGGCTCGCCTCGTGGACGCGGAGCAGATCCTCGCGCGCCACGGCCGGGGCCTCGACCAGCTCGAGGCCGAGCCAGTCGCGCTCCGAGAGCGCCTCCTCGATCGCCGCCAGCCGGCGCGGGTTCTCCGGATGGGCGCCCGTCTCGTGCCGAAACGAGCTCGGATGGCGCACGTAGAGCGCGGGCGGCATCCGGGTACCGTAATCCGCTTGGACCGGTCGCCCTCATTCGACGTCGCGGTCGTGGGCGGCGGGGCCGCCGGGCTCTACGCGGCCCTGACCGCCGCGGAGGCGGGAGCCGCGGTCACCGTGATCTCGCGCAAGCCGCTGCCCGAGAGCTCCAGCTTCTGGGCCCAGGGCGGGCTCGCGGCGGCGATCGGCCCCGACGACACGCCCGAGCTGCACGCCGAGGACACGATCCTCGCCGGGCGCGCCGCCTGCCGCCGCTCGGCCGCGGACAAGCTCGCCCACGAGGCGCCCGGCGTGGTCCGCGAGCTCGAGCGCCGCGGCGTGGAATTCGACCGAGACGCCGACGGGAACCTCGACCTGGCGCTCGAGGGCGGGCACTCGCGGCGCCGGGTGGTCCATGCCGGCGGCGCGGGAACCGGGCGCCGGATCACCGAGCGGCTCGCCTCACTCGCCGCCGCCGAAGACCGGATCCAGGTCGCCGAGGGCGCCTCGGCCGTCGCGCTCTGGAGCGACGGGCGGCGCTGCCACGGCGTCGTCACCAACTCCGGCCCCGTCGAGGCCGCGCACGACGATCCTCGCCACCGGCGGCGCCGCCGCGCTCTGGGCCCGCACCACCAATCCCTGGGGAGCGATCGGCGCGGGAGCCGTGATGGCCCACGCGGCCGGCGCCGACCTGGCCGACCTGGAGCTCTGCCAGTTCCACCCCACGGCCCTGGCGGCGCCGGGGGCCGACGCCGACGGGCTGCTGATCACGGAGGCGGTCCGCGGAGAGGGCGCGACCCTGCTCGACGCGAAGGGCGAGCGCTTCACCGACGAGCTCGCCCCCCGCGACGTCGTCACCCTGGCGATCCTCGACCGGATGGAGCTCGACGGCACCGATCACGTGCTGCTCGACCTGCGCGAGATCGACCCGGCCAGGTTCCCGAACGTCTTCGACGCGCTGCGCGCGGCCGGCCACGACCCGGCGACGGCGCCCGTTCCCGTCTCACCGGCCTCCCACTACGTGATGGGCGGGGTCGCCACCGACCTCGAGGGACGCACCTCGCTGCCGGGCCTCTTCGCCGTCGGCGAGTGCGCCTGCACCGGCCTGCACGGCGCGAACCGGCTGGCCTCCAACTCGCTGACGGAGTGCTTCGTCCTGGGAGCCGCGGCGGCTGCGGCGGCCGCGGCGGAGCCGGCCGCGACCGGCAGCGCCCCGGAGCCCCAGCGCTGGCGCTTCGTGCCCCCGACGCCGGAGACGAGGGAGCGCCGTCTGGCGGCTCGCCGGGCCACGGCGGCGCCGCGAGGAGCTCGAGCGCCTGGGCGAGGACCCGTATCCGCTGGCTCGCCTGATCGCGGAGTTCGCGCTGGCGCGGGAGGAGTCCCGCGGGTCGCACCGCCGCGTCGAGTTCCCCAGCATGGACCCCGATCTCGACGGCCGGCACCTCGTCAGGCGTGCCGACGGACGCCTGGAATGGGAGACTCTGGGCGTGACTGGCCAGGCGTGGTCTACCTAAAAGTGCTTAACTCCGGATTAACATTAGTAAGTACATCTTTCATCGGCGCATGTTTGAATTCTGCGCCTGCTGGATATTCGCGGGATGCATATCTGTGAGATGAATCACAGGGGGGCCTGGAGGAGGACGACGATGTATCGATTCAGCCGCTCGATCTATCGGGATCTCGCCCCTCGCATCGAGAAGGGGGACGATGTCGCCACCTGCATCGCCGCTCGGCAGGACCTCCTGGAGGCCACCGAGGCAACCGTGCGCCGAATGGCCTACGACGGCCGCTACTTCGCCCGCCCCGCGCGGTCGCTCTTCGCCCACGTGCGCGACCACTTTCCGCTGAGCGAGCAGGTCTACGTGTACATGGTGATCGAGCGCTACATCTCGCTGGCGCAGGACTTCATCGAGCAGCTTCCGGACGGCGCACTCGGCGAAACCCGGGAATGCCAGGCGAGCACGCGCAAGGGCACCCCGTGCCAGCGCGAGCCGCTTCCCGGCCGCGACTACTGCCCGTCGCACAAGCATCTCGAAGAGGCGTTCGTCGAGACACAGAGTGAGCCGGCCGTCGAGGCCGGTGCAGTGCACGCGGCGGCCTAGCCGCATCGCCTGGCGCCGGGGGCTCCGGCCCCCGGCCGGCAATTCGTTCGGCCTCTAGGGTTGGGCCGATGCTGCTGGGCGTCGACGTCGGCGGGACCTTCACCGACGCCGCCCTGCTCGACGGCGAGAGCCTGCACACCGCCAAGGTCCCGACCACCCCCGACGATCAGTCTCGCGGGGTGATCGAGGCCACCGAGGCCGTCCTCGATCGCGCCGGGGCGGCTCCCGCCGACGTCGAGGGCTTCACCCACGGCATGACGGTCGGGACCAACGCCCTGCTCGAGGAGCGCGGAGCGCGAACGGCGCTCGTCGTCACCCGCGGCTTCGCCGATCTGCTCGACATCGCCCGCCAGAACCGGCCGCGGCTGTATCACCCGTGCGCGGATCGCCCCACGCCGCTGGTCGAGCCCGACCTGCGCCATGAAGCCGCCGAGCGAATCGGCCCGGAGAGCGTCGTGGAGGAGCTCACGGATGAGGAGCTCGACCGGCTCGTCGAGGCGGTCGCCGGGTCCGAGCCGGAGGCGGTGGCCGTCTGCCTGCTGTTCTCGTTCCGCGACCCGAGCCACGAGCGCCGGATCGCCGGCGCGCTGCGCGAGCGGCTCCCCGAAGTGCACGTCTCGGCCTCCCACGAGGTGCTGCCGGCGTTCCGGGAGTACGAGCGCTGCTCGACGACCGTGATCGACGCCTACCTCTCCCCCCTGCTCGGCCGCTACCTCGGGCGGCTCTCGGAGGCCTGCGGCGAGCGCGGGATCCCCGAGCCCCAGGTGATGCGGTCCTCCGGCGGGACCGCCACCGTCGCCGAGGCCGCGAGCGCGGGCGCCTGGAGCGTCCTCTCCGGTCCCGCGGGCGGCGCGGTCGGAGCCGGGGTCCTCGCGCGGGCCGCCGGGGACGGCAACGCGCTCGGCCTGGACATGGGCGGCACCTCATGCGACGTCTGCGTCGTCTCCGACGGCGAGGTGCGCCGCACCGACTCCCGCGAGATCGAGGGGCGACCGATCCAGCTGCCGATGGTGGACGTCCACACCGTCGGCGCCGGCGGCGGCTCGATCGCCTGGGTCGACTCCGGCGGCGCGCTGCGGGTCGGCCCGCGCTCGGCCGGGGCCGATCCCGGACCGGCCTGTTACGGGCGCGGGGGCACCGAGCCCGCGGTCACCGACGCCAACCTGCTGCTCGGGTTCCTGGACCCCGACTCGACCCTGGCCGGCGGGGTGTCGCTGGACGTCGAGGCCGCCGAGCGGGCGGTCGGGGAGCTGGGCGAGCGGCTCGGCCTGGACCGGACCGAGACCGCCGAGGGAATCGTGCGGGTCGCCAACCAGGAGATGGTCCGCGCGCTGCGCGTCGTCACGGTCGAGCGCGGAGTCGATCCGCGGAACTTCGCCCTGATGCCGTTCGGGGGCGCGGGCCCGATGCACGCCGCGGCGATCGCGGCCGAGCTCGACGTCCGGCGGCTCCTCTGCCCCCGGGCGAGCGGGGTGCTCTCCGCGCTGGGCCTGATCGCCGCGGGCCGGCGCCGGGACACCGCCCGGACCGTCCTGCTCAGCGGCGACGAGCTGACCGGCGAGCGCCTCAGCGCCGAGGTCTCCGAGCTGGCCGAGGGCGCGATGGAAGGGCTGGAGGGCGCCGAGCTCGAGGTCACCTACGAGCTGCGCTACCGGGGCCAGGCGTTCGAGCTGCCGATCCCGGGACCGGCCGAGCCTGACGTGAAGCGGCTCGCCGAGGACTTCGCCGCCGAGCACGAGGCCCGCTACGGCTACCGCGACCCCGACGCCGAGCTGGAGCTGGTCAACGTCCGGGTCGCGGCGGTCGTGCCCGGCCCGGAGCCGGCCCCCCGCGCGGCAGGCGAGGGCGAGCTGGCCGAGAGCGAGCGGCGAGCGCGCTTCGACGGCGAGTGGGTCGAGGCGCGCGTCCTGCGGGGCGAGCCGCCCGCCGGGTTCGAGGCGGACGGGCCCTGCATCTTCGAGCTGCCCGGAGGCCACCCTGGTGCTGCCGCCGGGCTGGAGCGCCGGCGTGGACGAGACCGGGACGATCGCGGCGGAGAGGCGAGAAGTGAGCGGCGCGCATCGACCCCGTGACGCTCCAGGTGCTGACGGGCGCGCTGCGCGCCGCCTGCGAGGAGATGGGCGCGGTGCTGATCCGCTCGGCCCACTCGGCCAACATCAAGGAGCGCCGGGACTGCTCGACGGCGCTGTTCGACGCCCGGGGCGAGCTCGTGATGCAGGCCGAGCACATCCCGGTCCACCTCGGCTCGATGCCCGACGCCGTCGCCGCCGTGATCGGCGAGGAGCACTCCGACGGAGACGTCTGGATCCTCAACGACCCCTACCAGGGCGGCACCCACCTGCCGGACATCACCCTCGTTTCTCCCATTTTCGCCGGCTCCTCCGCTTCGCGTCCGGGGCCGGCGAGTGCGGAACTCATCGGGTTTCGCGGCTGCGCGTGCGCACCACGCCGACGTCGGCGGCGAGACGCCGGCCGGGATGCCGGTCTCCTCCACCAGGCTCGACCAGGAGGGCGAGGTGATCCCGCCGACCCGGGCCGACGACGAGCTCCTGCGAGAGCTGGCCGGCCGCATGCGGAACCCGTCCCAGCGGCTCGCCGACCTCCGGGCCCAGCGGGCCGCGAACCTGACCGGGATCGAGCGGATGCGGGAGCTGGCCGAGCGCCAGGGCCGCGAGGGCCTGCTGGCCGGCATGGCCGAGATCCTCGACTACGCGGAGCGGCGCACGCGCTCCGCCCTCGCGGAGCTGCCGGACGGCGAGGGCGAGCGCCGAGGACGTGCTGGAGGCGCCGGACGGCGACCTGGCGCTGCGGGTGAAGGCGACCCTGGAGGGCGAGTCGCTCGTCCTCGACTTCGAGGGCACGGATCCCCAGGTCGAGGGCAACCTCAACTGCCCGATGTCGGTCACCCGCTCCGCCTGCTTCTACGCCGTGCGGGTGGTCTGCGACCCCGACGCGCCGCCGTCGGCCGGCGCCTGGCGCCCGGTCGAGGTGCGGGCGCCGGAGGGCTGCCTGGTCAACGCCACTCCGCCGGCCGCCGTGGCGGCCGGGAACGTCGAGACCTCCAGCCGGATCGCCGACCTGGTCTTCGAGGCGCTGGCGGCATTCGCGCCCTCCCCCGCCGCGGGCCAGGGGACGATGAACAACCTGACCCTGGCGGGCGAGGACTGGACCTACTACGAGACGATCGGCGGCGGCCAGGGCGCCTGCTCCGACGCCGACGGCCCGAGCGCCGTGCACGTGGCGATGTCGAACACGCTGAACACGCCGGTCGAGGCCCTCGAGACCGAATTTCCCCTGCGTGTGACCGAATTATCGGTTCGCCGCGGCAGCGGCGGGGCGGGCCGCCACCGCGGCGGGGACGGGATGGTCCGTGAGATCGAGGCGCTCGAGCCGGTCCGCTACACCCTGATCGCCGAGCGCCGCCGTCACGCTCCGCGGGGCCGCGACGGCGGCGAGCCGGGTGCGACCGGGCAGGACTTCCTCGATGGAGAGCCGATCCCGGGCAAGTCCGAGGGCGGCTGCGAGCCGGGACAGCGCCTTCGGATCGAGACTCCGGGCGGCGGCGGGTACGGCGAAACTGGCTGAGCAGCCAAGCCCCATTCCGCACCATCCGGCGGTTTACAGGACTTACAACTAAGCAATTTCCTTGTGGCAATCAGTCACAAGGGGTTGTCAAACAGAGGTTCGTCGTCTATATTGCGCAGCCCCGAGGGGGCTCCGGTGCGTCCGGATGGCACCCCGCCCCCGTCCACTAACCGAACCTGACTCTGACTCTCAATGCCAATCGCCTTTAAGGAATGGGCTGTGACTGTGCGGGCTCTCGCCGAGGGCGAACAGCTGGTCGCGCTGCGCAAGGGCGGGATTCGGGAGGACGACAAGCACTTCGAGGTGGAGCATGACCAGTTCTTCCTCTATCCGACCTTCGATCACCAGCGCAACGACCTCGTGCGCCAGTCCCATCACCCCGAGCTGCGCCGCGCGCTCGAGGAAGGCGTCTGGCCCGACGAGGAGCCGCCCCCGCGGGCGCTGATCCAGGACGGCGGCATCCCCCAGCCCGACCGCGTGCGCATCCGCGCCTGGGCTGAGATCACCGATCACTTCACGACCGAGGACCACCGCGTGGTCGAGGCGCTCACGCCCTTCCACGTCTGGACCCCGGACTACGCGCAGAAGCGCCTCGCCTGGAAGCGCACCCACCCGCTGCACGTCCTGCTGCTCCGGGTCCACCGGATCCCGCGCCCGGTCACCGTCCGGGTCAAGGACGAGCACGCAGGGCTGCCGCTCCTGGGTCGAGATCGACCGCGACCTGCCCTTCGAGGGCACCCCGGTGATGGCGGACGAGGAGTTCGACCGCGCCGCGGCCGCGATCCGCGAGATCTGCGAGGGCGAGCTCGTTCCTGCGTAGCCCGCCCGGTCTCGGCGCTACGGTGATTCCGTGGCGTGGGTAGAGACTGATTCCCTCAGCTTCACCGCCAGGCACGACGACGCAGACATCGCCTGCGCCCAGCGGACCCTCGACGAGCTCGAGGAGCTGCGCCTGCGCCTGGAGGACCGCTTCGAGCAGACGCCCGGCGACGTCACGATCGTCATCCATGACAACCCGGCGTGGCTCTCGGCGGCCCACCCGCTGCTGCCCGCGGTGCGCTGGTCGGCGGCGCCGGCGGGCCGCCGCTACCTGGCGGGCTGGCCGATGGCGAACGAGATCCACGTGCTCAACGACGAGTGGATGGAGCGCCGAGCGGCCGGCGATGACTCCCTGCGCGCGCTGAAGGGGACCGCGGCGCGCATGTACTGCCAGCTCGTCCTGGCCGCCAACAACACCCGGCTGCCGCCGATGTGGACCCCGCGGCGGTTTCTCACCTACCTGCGCTGGGCGTGGCTGGTCGAGGGCGGCGCCCAGTACTTCACCGGGCAGACCTCGCTCTACCGGGCCGCGGTGATCACCAGGCTGCGCGAGGGCGACAGGCCCGCTTCCCTCCCAGCCGCCGCGACGCGATCATCCTCGGCGGCACGATCTTCGACCTGCTCGACCGCCATTCCGGACCCCAGGCCTGCCGGATGCTGGTCTCGCGGCTGCGCCGCGAGGGGCCCGAGGGCAACCTCGAGCTCGTCTTCGAGGCCCCGCGGCGCGAGATCGAGCGGGCCTGGCGCCGCCACCTGGACGAGATCCAGTACCGCGTCGACTCCGAGGGCGAATCGCTCAGCGACGCGATGCGGGAGGCCGGCCTCACCCCGCCGGAGGGCGAGCCGCGCCTGCGGCGGCGGCGTCCCCGCGACGAGGCGCTCGGCGAGCTCGACATCGGCACGCTGCCCGAGTTCGGGTTCGAGGCCCGCAGCGGCCAGGGCGGGAGCTCAGCCGGAGGCCTGGTAGAGGACCCAGACGAGGCCCCCGGCCGCGAGCACCGCCGCCCCGACCCAGACCGCTAGCCGAGCCGGCGAGCCGATCCCGGGCAGGTCGCCCGGTCGCGGCTCGACGGTGATCAGGTCCGCCTCGCGCAGCAGGTCGCGCGCGGCCTCGTAGCCGGACTCCGGCACCAGCACGTCCCGCGGCCCGGCGGCGAGGAAGTCCGGGACGTCGAACCCCCGCGTGCGCCTCAGGATCGAGGGGATCCCCTGCTCCAGCAGGATCCCCTGGATCAGCTCCGCCTCGGCGAGGTTGCGGCCGCCCGTGACCCGCACGAGCTCGCCGCGCGCGAGCTGCGGCCGCACCTTGCGCGCCTTCTCGTGGGCGTCGGTGATCGGCTCCTGCTCGCGGGTCCCCGAGTAGACCAGCGGCATCCCGCAGTCCTGGCAGAAGCGCTCCTCGAGCTCGTGGGCGCGAGCGCAGCGCGGGCAGACCAGGGGCCCCGCTGCCCGCGTCCGAGGTCACTCGACCGTCAGCTCGACCTCGCGCACGTCGCCGTCCTCGATCTCGAAGCCGCGCAGCGGCTCCTCGCCCTGCGCGAGCGAGACGATCAGGTAGACGACGCCCGGGTAGGCCGCGAGGTTGATGTCGGTCTGGGAGGGGTAGGCCGGGCTCTTGGTGTGCGAGTGGTAGATCGCGGCCAGCTCCTCGCCGTTCTCCTCGATCTCCTGCATGATCCGGAACTGGTCCTGCGGGTCGAGGTTGTAACGCAGCGGGCTGGCCTCGGAATTGGTCGCCGGATAGAGCGTGGTGGCGTCACCGTTCCGCCCGCCGACGAGCCCGCAGCACTCGTTCGGCTCCTCCTCGCGGGCCTGCTCGACCATCCGCTCGAAGATCTCCTTCGGGATCCGCACGGCGGCGGAGGCTACCCCACGCCTGCCGCCGGCTAGTAGAAGTGGACGCCCTCGCGGCGCGGCGGCTCCGAGAGGTCGCCGGCATCGGCGCCGAGCAGGTCCGGGTCCTCGCGGCCGCACTCCCAGAGCAGGTCGTCGAGGACCGGCGGCGAGATCTCGGCGGCCCGAGCGACCTCGCCGAACGCGTCGCGCGTGGCGGCGCGCACGGCCTCGACGTCGTCCGAGGGCTCGACCAGCCCGCTCCGCAGCGCCAGCCGCATCAGCACGTTGTCCGCGCAGACCTCCCAGCTCTCCGGGTCCGCGACCTCCAGCCAGCCCCGGCGCTCCCAGATCTTCGCCACCAGGAAGCTCTTCTTGCGCAGCGGGTCCGAGTACGCGTCGAACTCAGAGAGCCGCGCCAGCAGCCCGCCGCCGCCGGCCAGACGGCCGCCGGATGCGGCGATCAGCTCGCTCGCCTGCCCGGAGTAGCTCTTCAGCAGGCCCGTCGCGAGGTCGTCCCAGAGCGCCGCGCGGCCGTCCGGGTCACGCAGCGTGTCCTGGCCGGCGCGAAAGACCGCACTGATCGACGCGGGATCGACGCCGAGCAGCGACCGGGCCGTGAGCGCGCCCGGAGCGCGACGCTCCGCGCGCAGGCCGAGGGCCCACAGCAGGGCGCTGCCCTCGAACGGCCCCTTCCCGTCGACCAAGTGCGGCTCCGCGTAGCCGGTGCCATGGTCGATCGCGCTGAGGAACAGAGCCGCGTCGGGGGTGGGCACCTCGGCGAAGTCGGGCGCCTCGTATGCAGCGGCCAGCTCGGCAATCCGCGCTGCAACGCGCTCGACCACTGGTCTCACTCAGACCTCGTAGGTCGTCAGCTCGAGCCGGTGCCCGTCGGGATCCTGAAAGTAGATCGAGTGCGAGATGCCGTGATCGGAAAACCGGAACTCGACCCCTCTATCGGCCAAGTGCTCCTGAGCCTCCTCGAAGCTCCCGCGGTCGGTGCGAAATGCGATGTGTGGGATCTCGGGCGGGTCTGGATCGTTCCCGCCGCCGCCTGGGAACAGGGCGACCCCGCTGCCGCTCGCGGCCAGAACCCGAGGTGGGTCCCACTGCGGGTGGATGCGCTCGAGCCCCATCACATCCCGATAAAAGCTCTCCGCGCGATCCAGGTCCGCGACTGCGATCGCGATGTGGTCCAACCCGTCGGTCGTGATGGCCGGCACGCTCCCGCCTACCACCAGACGGTGGCGTCCACGTTCTCCAGCTCCTCGACGGGTTTGGTGTAGACGCCGGAGCTGAGGTACTTCCAGCCGTCGTCGGGGACGAGGAAGACGACGTTGCCCCCGTCGAGCTCCGACCCGATCCTGTCGGCGACGTAGGCGATCGCGCCTGAGGAGACGCCGGCGAACAGTCCCTCCTCGGCGAGCAGCTTCTTGGTCCAGACGATCGCGTCGTGGTTGGAAACCATGATCTTCCGGTCGAACAGTGAGATGTCGATGATTGGCGGGATGAAGCCGTCGTCGAGCGAGCGCAGGCCCTGCACGAGCTCGCCCTGCATCGGCTCGGCGGCCACGATCTTCGTCTCGGGGTCGTGCTCCTTCAGCCGGCGCCCGTTGCCCATCAGCGTCCCGCCGGTCCCGAGGCCGCCGACGAAGGCGGCGACCTCGTCGAGCTCCTCGAGGATCTCCAGCGCCGTGCCGTCGTAGTGGGCGCGCGGGTTCGCCTCGTTGCCGTACTGGTAGGGCATGAAGTACTGGTCCTCCTCCGCCATCTCGAGCGCCACCTCGACCGCGCCGTTCGATCCCTTCGCGCCCTCCGAGTAGACGATCTCCGCCCCGTACATCTGCAGCAGCTGGGTGCGCTCCTCAGTGACGTTGTCGGGCATCACGACCTTGAGGGGATAGCCCTTGACGGAGCAGATCATCGCCAGCGAGATGCCGGTGTTCCCGGAGGTCGGCTCGAGGATCGTCTTGCCGGGCTCGATCGCTCCCCGCGCCTCGGCGTCCTCGATCATCGACTTGGCGACTCGGTCCTTGACCGAGCCGGTCGGGTTACGGCCCTCGAGCTTCGCCCAGATCCGCACGCCGTCCTTCGGCGAGAACGTCGGCAGCTCGACCAGCGGCGTGTTGCCGATCGAGTCGATCGCGCTGGAGAAGCGTCCCCCGCACGGCTTGTTGCCGAGCTGTTCTCGGGCCACGGGCGGATATTACTTCAGAAAATGAAGTAGCGAGCCGAACGACGCCAGGCGCTACGTTCACAATAGATTCCATGCGTTGGCCGACCACTTAAGGAGAAGGGGTTCTTGATGAAACAGCGGTTGCTTGCACTTCTGGCTGTGCTCGTCCTCGCGCTCACGGCGGGCTTCGCCGTCGGCTGCGGGGACGATGACGACGATGGTGGCGACGGCGGCGGGGGTGAGGACCTCGGCCTGATCCAGGAGGGTCAGCTCCTGGTCGGCACCGATACTCCGTTCCCGCCGTTCGAAATCGGGCAGCCGCCCGACATCAGCGGTTTCGACATCGAGGTCGTGAACGCAGTCGCGGAGGAGATTGGCCTCGAGGTGACCTACCAGGACACCTCGTTCGACACGATCTTCCGCGACGTCGCGCAGGGCAAGTTCGACATGGCAGTCGCCGCGTCGACGATCACGCCCGAGCGCGAGAAGACGATCGACTTCTCGGACCCGTACTACGAGGCCAATCAGTCCCTCGTGGTCTTGGCTGATAACACCGACATCGCCAGCGTCGACGACCTTGGCGGCGCGACCGTGGGCGCGCAGGACGGCACCACGGGCGAGGAGTACGCCAATGATGAGACCGATGCTGCGGAGGTCCGGGGCTTCCCCGAGGGGCCTGACGCATTCAACGCCCTCCGGAACGGCCAGGTCGACGCGGTGATCATCGATCAGCCGGTCGTCATCGACGCCCTGGAGGGACAGGGCGGCGGCGACCTCAAGGAGGCTGCGGAAATTCCCACCGGGGAGCTCTACGGGCTGGCGCTCGGCCAGGACAGCGATGCCCTGCGCGAGGAGGTCAACGCCGCGCTGCAGAAGCTGAAGGACGATGGCGGGCTCGAGGAGCTCTACGCCACGTACTTCCCCGGTGTCGAGGTTCCCGCCACGGTGCTCGAGGGGACGAACGAGCCCCAGTAGCCGCGGTCACGATCGGGTTGCAAGCGAGAGGGGCGCCACCGGCGCCCCTCTCGCATTCCGTTCTCTAGCCTCCGCCGACGATGGAGCACCTCCTCGCCGAGATCCCCCTGCTGACCGATCTCTGGGAAGCCACGATCGGCGAGCTCTGGGATCGCACCGCCACCTTCCGCACGCAGTACTTCGACTTCAGCGTCCTCTCCGACGACGACTGGGACAACGCGAAGGGGACCCTCGAGGGCTTCTGGCAGACGATCCAGCTCTCGGTGATCAGCGGGGTGCTGGCGCTGGTGTGGGGACTGATTCTCGCCGTACTCCGCCAACTGCCGGGGCGTGCGGCGGCACCGATACGCGGCCTGGCGATCGCCTACATCGACGTCTTCCGCGGAATCCCGCTGCTGCTCGTTCTGCTGCTCATCTCGGGCAGCTTCGGCGCGCTGGCTCTGGAGGGCGTGATCCCGGAGAGCATCGGAATTCCCCGCTGGTTCGGGAAACCGGACCCGTTCTGGTACGGGATCTTCGCACTGACCCTCACATACGGGGCGTACATGGCCGAGGTCTACCGTGCCGGGATAGAGGCGGTCCCTCGTGGCCAGATGGAGGCGGCGCGCTCACTGGGAATGAGCCATTCCGAGGCCATGCGCGATGTGATCGTCCCCCAGGCAGTGCGGAAGGTGATCCCCCCGCTGCTGAACGACTTCATCGCCCTGATGAAGGACACCTCCCTGGTCAGCGTGATCGGCTTCGTCGAGGTCGTCCAGTTCGGCCGTGACGTGCAGGCGGAGACGTTCAACAGCACCGCGCTCACCTTCGGCGCGGTCCTGTTCCTGCTGGTGACGATCCCGCTGGCCCGCCTAGTCGACCGCATGATCGCCAAACAGCAGGAGCGGACCGGCCGCACCGGGGGCTCAACAGCCGAGCCGGCACCCGCCGGTGCGGCGGGCTTGGGCCAGACGGGAGGCCCGGTCTGATGGCCGAGACCACGCTCGCGCTCCATGGCCTGAAGAAGAGCTTCGGCGAACTCGAGGTGCTGCGTGGCGTCGACCTCGAGGTCGGAAAGGGACAGGTGGTGTGCGTGCTCGGACCCAGCGGCTCCGGCAAGAGCACCCTGCTGCGCTGCATCAACCTGCTCGAGCCGGCCGACGGCGGCAAGATCCTGCTCGAGGGGAAGGAGATCAGCGGGCATGGAAGCAGCACGGCCGAGGAACGCGACTACGTGCGGCAGAGGGTCGGGATGGTCTTCCAGCAGTTCAACCTCTTCCCTCACAAGAGTGCGCTTGGGAACGTGACCATGGCGCCGAAGCGGGTCCTGAAACGAAGCGACGAGGAGAACCGCAAGAAGGCGACGGCGCTGCTTCAACGCGTCGGTCTCGGCGACAAGCTAAACGAGTACCCCGAGCGCCTGTCGGGGGGCCAGCAGCAGAGGGTGGCGATCGCAAGGGCGCTGGCGATGGACCCTCACGTGATGCTTTTTGACGAGGTCACCAGCGCGCTCGACCCTGAGCTGGTCAAGGAGGTCCTCGACGTGATGCGGGAGCTGGCCTCTGAGGGGATGACGATGATCGTCGTCACCCACGAGATCGGCTTCGCGCGGGAGGTCGGCGACCAGCTGGTCTTCATGGACGAGGGCGTGATCGTGGAACAGGGCGAGCCCAAGCAGGTGCTCGAGAACCCGAAGGAGGAGCGCACCAAGCGCTTCCTCGGGCTCGTGTTGGAGCACTAGCCGGCGCTCAGCGCCTTCAGGCTCTCGTCGCGCGGGTTCAACTCCGACGCCCGCCCGATTCGGCGGCGGGGGCCGTCGCCTAGCCCAGGGCCCGCGCTGGCCGCCGGCCATCGCCGGCAGGATGACGACGGTGTCAGACGCCGACGCTGCGGTCTCGAGGCCGTTGAGCACGCGCACGTCCTCGTCGTTGAGGTAGACGTTGACGTAGCGATTGAGATCGCCCTCGGGCGAGAACAGCTGCTCCCTGGTGCCGGGATGCGTCTCGGCCAGGCGCGTCGAGCGCCTCGCCCACGGTGCCGCCGTCGACCGTGACCTCGGCCTCACCGTCGGTCTGGGCGCGCAGCACGGGTGGGACCTTGATCGTCGGCATCGCGCTGAAACCTACCGGCCGCTAGCCGGCGCAGAACAGCTCGTAGTCGGGGAACTTCCCCATCTCCGACTCGGGGATCTCCGGCGCGTCCGGGCCGCAGATCGGGCACTCGGGGTCGCGCCGGACCTTGAGCTCGGTGAAGCGCGTGCCGAGCGAGTCGTAGAGCAGCAGGCGGCCGATCAGCGGCTCGCCGATCCCGGCGGCCAGCTTGATCACCTCGTTCGCCTGCAGCAGGCCCATCACGCCGGCCATCACGCCGAGCACGCCGGCGGCGCCGCAGCTCGGGGCGAGCTCGGCGGGCGGCGGGGTCGGGTAGAGGCAGCGGTAGCAGGGCCCCTCGAAGGGGACGAAGGTCGAGATCTGCCCCTCGAAGGCGAGGATCGAGGCCGAGACGACCGGCTTGCGCAGCCGCACCGAGGCGTCGTTCAGCAGGTAGCGGGTGGGGAAGTTGTCGGCGCCGTCGACGACGATGTCGTAGTCCTGGATGATCTCGAGGATGTTCGAGGCGTCGAGGCGGGTGCGGTGCTCGACCACCTTGACGTCGGGGTTGAGCGCCTCGATCGTCTGTCGCGCCGACTCGGTCTTCGGCTGGCCGACGCGCTCGGTGTTGTGGATCACCTGGCGCTGCAGGTTCGACTCGTCCACCTCGTCGTCGTCGACCAGGCCGAGCGTGCCGATGCCGGCCGCGGCCAGGTAGAGCGCCGCGGGAGCGCCGAGGCCGCCGGCGCCGAGCAGCAGCACCTTCGCGTTCAGAAGCTTCAGCTGCCCCTCGACCCCGACCTCGGGCAGCAGCGTGTGCCGCGAGTAGCGGTTGCGCTGCTCCGGGCTCATGCCCTCGGGGATCACGACCGGCAGGCCCTGCGCCTCCCAGGCCTTGATGCCGCCCTCGAGCGAGGCGACGTTCTCGAAGCCGTGCTGGTTCAGGAGCGCGTCGGCGGCGACCGCCGAGCGGTTGCCCGCGCCGCAGTAGAGGATCACGCGCTTGGAGCGGTCACCGGCGGCCTGCTCGACGGCCGCGGCGAAGTCCTCGGTCCCAGCCTGGCTGGCGCCCTGGCCGGCGGGTGCGTAGTGGTCGCCCTCGATGCGGGCGTCCTCGCGGTTGATCGCGTCGCGGGTATCGACCAGGACAGCGTCGCCGGACTCCAGCTGCTGCTGGGTCTCGTCCGGCGTGACCTGCTCGATCCGGTCCTTGATCTGCTCGATCGTCTCGGTCGCCATCAGGTCGTGTCTCCTTCCAGTCGTCGCCCACGCCGAGCTCGGCGTCGTCGGCGCCGACGGCGATCTCGCCCTCGACCGGGAACTCCAGGTCGGTCCAGAGCTTGGCGCCGCCGATGATCGAGGCGACCTTGGTGAAGCCGTGCTCGTTGCGCAGCGCGTCGGCCGTGCGAGCGGAGCGGTTGCCCTCGCCGCAATAGAGGATCAGGCGCCGGTCGCGGCCGCCTGCCTCCTTCTCGATCGCCTCGGCATAGGACGGGTCGTGCGCGCCGCGCGCGCTCTCGCCGGAGGTCAGGTTGACGGCGCCGGCCAGATGGCCCTGCTCGAAGCGGTCGGGCTCGCGCACGTCGACCAGGACGGCGTCGCCGGAGTCGATCTCCTCCTTCGCGGCGGGCGGCATCACCTCCTCGATCCGGCTCTTCACCAGCTCGAGGGGCGGCGGCACGTCCTTGTGGGGCATCTCGGTCACGGGGCTCATTCATTCCCAAATCCTGATCAGGTTTCAATGCTTAGAAAGTGTAACGCCGGAGGCACCCCGACAGGCCAGCCCAGACGTCGTCCGCCGGGCCTTCCGGAGTTAGGCTGGCTGCAGTGTCACCGGCCGCGGACCCGATCCCGCCGCAGTGGGAGCGCTTCGGCTCGGCCGAGGCCCTCGAGTACTGGGAGGCCAGGCATCGCGAGCACGGCGGATTCGAGGGCGTCGGCTACGAGGGGGCGGGAGAGGCCTACAACCGCTGGCTCTACCGGGTCCGCCGCCGGATCTTTCGCCGCCACGTCGCCCCTCTTGCCTCTCCCGAGAGCGCCGTCCTGGACGTCGCCTCGGGCACCGGGTTCTACCTTCGGCGCTGGCAGGAGGCGGGCGTCCGGGACCTCGCCGGCTCCGACGTCTCCCAGACGGCAGTCCGGCGGCTGCGAGAGATGTTCCCCGGCGCCACGATTGATCGCTTCGACATCTCCGCCTCCGTGGAGGAGCTTCCGCGGCGCAGGTTCGACCTCGTTTCCGCGTTCGACGTACTCTTCCACCTGATCGACGACGAGGCCTACCGCCGGGCCCTCGAGAACCTCGCTCGCCTCGTCCGCCCCGGCGGCCACCTGGTGCTCAGCGAGAACTTTAGGCGCGCCGGTCCCCGACGGTTTGCGTCGGTCCAGGTGAATCGCGAGGAGGACGAGATCCTCGGGTCACTCGACGCCGCCGGCTTCCGGTGGTTGACCGGAGGCCGATGTTCGTCCTCATGAACGCCCCAGCGCGCGGTGCCCGTCCGCTCCTCGAGGCCTGGTGGCGACGAGTGCATCGGGTCCTGACCGGCCGCCCCCGGAGCGGTCGTCTGCTCGGCCCCGCCCTCTATCCGCTCGAGATCGCCTCGTTGGGCGTCGTCCGCGACGCACCCTCCACCGAGCTTGCCATCTGTCGCCGCGAGACGGCCAGTGGCTGAAGGCTGACCGAGATCACGGGGATCCCGAGCCGCCGCCGGTCGGTGGATCCGTACCGCGACGGGAGCAGCGGCTCGGAGAGGATCACCGCTCCCCGCTCGCGCGCGCCTGCGGCAATCCCTGCCGGAAGCTTCACCTCGATCGCCTCCGGATGGACCAGGATCAACTCGTCGGGGACCGCAGTGCCCCCGATGTGGACGCCGAGGAGGTAATCGCGGTCCTCTCCCCGGATCCCACCGGTCTCTATTCGCAGCAGCGCTCCGCTCTCCGGAGGGTTCAGGCGCAGCAAGGCCACCGGCTCGGTCCAGCGGAACTGCCGACCCTCATCCTCCTCGAGCGCTTGCGACCCGATCAGCACGCCATCGAGCTGCCGAGCGGTCAGCCGACCACCGGAGAGGGGCGGTGGCAGCTCGCGGTCCTCGGCTCCCTCGCGGACCTTGACCGCGCGAACCGCTCGATCGTTGGCGATGCCGAAGCTCCGCTCGCGGACCCGCATCGGGAGCACGGGCGTCGCCGCGGCGATTCCGTGCGCAGCCATCACGAGGTTCTCCCACAGCTGCCGCGGCCGGTGCCTGGCGACGGTCGCCGGCACGCGGACGGCCAGTTCCCGAACCAGCGACCGCCCACGGGAGGGGTTCCGCCGCAGAGCCGCAAGCAGAGCGGCAAGCTCGCGGCGGGCGACCTCGGGCCGGTAGGCGTGGCGGCGGTCCCAGAGTCCCGCTGGTCCGAAGTAACGCTCGCAGAGCTCGGCATCCAGCTCCCTTCGGGCGACGCACTCCCCATGGGCGAAACCGCGTGACATCGAGAGGCCTTGTCGCATTCCCTCCTCGAGTTCGTGGTCGACTCCCGCCGATTCGAGATGCGTGACCTTGGCCCCCTGCTCGTCCAGGCGGGCGGACAGATAGGAGGGTGCGAACAGGTTCAGTCGTGAATCGAGTCCGCCGGCGCGCGCGTACGCCTCGGCACGGACAGCGGACGCGGTGAAGTTGAGCCGAGTCCAGCCCAGCCGCCCCCATTCTGAGAACACGTTCTCGAGCCGGCGCTCGGTGAGCTCGCCGACGACCGTCGACGAGTGCTGCCGGAACTGGAAGGTGGCGACATCGAGCGCGGGGTCCTTGGCGAAGGCTTCGGCCACCGCCGCCAGACAGCCGGCCCCGGCGCGGACGTGGGCCTCGGTGATCACAAGGATGGGCGCTTTTGCCGCTCGCGCGGCCGCGTCGTAGAGGTGGACAAAGTCCGCCCCCGGGATGACGATGAGCTTGTCCTGGGGACCGAGCAGCTCGCCCACTCGCCGCTCGTAGTCGGGTTGCTTGCTGTCCGCGCTGATGACCAGCTGGTAGCGGCTTCTGTCGAGGGTCTGGCCGTGGGTCCAGGTCCTCAGATGTTCGGCGATGTCACCCCGAGGGTCCGCGAGCGGCATGACGACGGCGATCTCCGGACCATCCTCCCGCCGGCTCGTGCCCTGCTCGTGCGCTGTGGGCGCCGGCGATTCGGGGGCTTGCGTCTCGGAATCGCCCACCGCGTCCCGCGAACCGTCCGCTCGCTGCTCGGCGGCGATTCGGTGCTGCAGCTCGGCGTAGCCGCGGTTCCGGCGCGCGAGGTCCCTGCGCAGCAGCCTCGCCTCGTGCTCGAATCCGAGCGCGCGGGAGTCGGCCTTCCACTGCATCCGGGACAGCCTCGCGAACTCGTCCAGTGGCACGTCGGGCGGCTCGCCTCGGGGCCGGATTCGCGAGAACAGGTCGACCAGCGCCTCGGCGTGCGCCCGGGCGCTGTGATGGGTGACCGCGAGGTCCCGATTCGGGGGGCCCATGTCGGCGCTGTAAACGCGGAGGTCGTCACGCAGGCGCGCCGGATCGATGGCGCCGTCCGTTCTCCCCTCGAAGTTGTCGGCGACAAGGCGCGGGTAGGTCTCTGGCGTCACCCATCCGTCTCCTGCGTCGCCGTCATAGACGTAGGCCGCGCGGCCGCATGAGAGCCCCTCCACGATCACCCTTGCCCTCCCGAACACGATGTCGGCCTGGTTCAGCTCGATCTCAGGGGCTGAGGTGAACCCGCCGTGCTGGAACCCGCGGACGACAAGCTCGATGCCGGCATCCGCGCACGCCTCCTCCAGCTCCTGCATGCGGTTCCCGTTGATGTAGTTGCTGAGCAGGACCGCTCGACTCGGGGAGCTGGCGATCGGCCCCCCCGGCGCGAAGCGGCGCGTGTCGACAGGCTGGCTCAGCCGCACCACCTCGGGAACGTGTGCATGAGCGAGGGCGTGCCGTGCCGCGCGCTCGTGGAGGGTCACGGTCGCGCTCGTCACGCCATGAACCTGCGGCACGATCCAGCGGTCGTGCTCGGTGGCATGCAGACAGAAGACCTGGGGCACGTCGGGGTACCGGCTCGCGAGCGCGTAGGCACTCGGCGTGTCTTGGGCGTAGACCACCCCGCAGGAATCGGGGAGCTCGTCGGGGTCGCTGACGACGAGCAGGCCGCGCTCGGATGCGATGTCGGCCATCTCCCCCACCTCGTCCGCCCAGATCGTGATGCCGTGCCCCATGCGTTCGAGCTGTTCGGAGACCGTCAGCAGGTAGGTCCCGACCCCTCCGATCGTCGTCAGCTCCAGCGTCCCCAGTACCAGGTGCATATCTCCCCTTCGAGATCCACGTTCGTTACGTGGGGCTCAGCCTATGCAATCCCCGCAGGCTGCTCCACCGGAGCAGACGTCGGCTCGACGCTGATGGAGGTCACCGGCATCCCGAGCCGGCGCCTATCGGACGATCCGTTTCGGGACGGCACCAGCGGCTCGGACAGCAGGACGATTCCCCGTTCCCGCGCCCCCCTCGCAAGGTCCGGCGCCAACCGGATCTCGATGTCCTCGGAACCGACGGAGCAACTGTCCGCCGGCACCTCCGTCGCTCCGACGTAGATTGCTCGGAGGTAGTCGCTGGGGTCGCCTCGGATGCCGCCGGTTTCGATTCGCACCACGGCTCCCGCGTCTGGAGGGCTGACCCGCAGCATCGCCGCCGGCTCCGTCCAGCGGAAGCTCCGCCCCTCCTGGAACTCCAGCCCATAGGCTCGGCCACCACGCCCGAGAGCTTTGCGGCCTCGAGCATGCCCGTGGCGGCGGGCGGGGCGAGTCGGTCACTGCGTGCCGCCATTTGCCGAAGCTGCGCACCCCGGACAGTCCGCTCATGGGCTTGCGCGTACGCCCGCCAGCGCGTCTCCTCGGGCAGTCGGTCGATCGCCGCGACCGCCTGGTGCCCGACGCCCGTCAGCCATTCCCACGCCCGGCGCGGATGCGGTCCTGCGAGCAGTGCCGGAAGTCGCTGCAGTAATTCCCTCGCCGACCACGCCAGATCGCGCGGTGCGTTCCGTGCCGACGAGAGCAGGGCGATCATGGTCGGTCCCAGGACGTCACGCCGGTAGGCAAACCGCCGCTCCCAAATACCCGCTGGGCCGAAGTAGCGATCGCAGAATTCGGGATCGTGCTCTGCGCGAACCGCGCATTCGCCCCGCGCGAAGCTCCGAGACATCCAGATTCCAGCCCGGATGGTGTCCTCAATTTCGTGGGTGACACCGGCCTGCTCCAGGATTGCGACCCGACCACCCGCGTCGTGAAGGCGGGCCGACATGAGGGAGGAGGCGTAGAGCCCCCAGCGCGGGTCGAGGCCTCCCGTCCGAGCGTACGCGTCCGCTCTGATAGCAGCGCCCGTCAGGTTCAGACGGGTCCACCCGGCTCGCGCCCACGACTCGAATACCCCCTCGAACCACCGCTCGGTGAGCTCGCCCGACGCGTTCGCGGGGTGCTGATGGTGTGGGAACGTGGCGGCATCGAGTTCGCGGTCGCTCCTGAACGCGTCCGCGAGCATCGCGAGGCATTCCGAGTCCGCCCGGCAGTGGGCTTCGGTGATCACCAGCACCGGTGCCCGCGCGGCGCGCGCCGCGGCGTCGTAGAGGGCGATCAGTGCTGCGCCCTCCTCGCGTGGGAGCTTCCCTGGCGGAACGGACACCAGCTCGTCATGCGGCGCCAGAAGCTCGCCCACCCGCCGCTCGAACTCCGGATGGTCCCCGTTTGTGCTGAGGACCAGCTGGTACCGATCCCGTGCCAGAGTCTGACCGTCCGACCAGGTCCTGAGGTGCTCCACGATGTCCCCCCTCGGGTCCTCGAGCGGCATCACTACCGCCAGCTCCGGTTCAGCGCCCATGCCCGAACTCCTACCCAGTTCCATTCGGAGAACTTCGCATAGCTGTCAAGCCCGTGGGGCGGCGTGCGAGGGAGCTAACGCTACGCGAAGCTCGGGCGCATCTGCCGCAGCCGCCGCACGCGCTCCTCGATCGGCGGATGCGTGCTGAACAGCTTGGCGACGCCCCCACCGCTGAACGGCTTGACGATGTAGAGCGGCTCCGCCGCCTGGTTCACCTGCATCGGGATCGCCTTGGCGCCCTCCTCGAGCCGGAGCAGAGCACTCGCCAGCGACTCGGGATTGCCGCAGAACTCGGCACCCGTGGCGTCGGCGGAGTACTCGCGCTGGCGCGAGATCGAGAGCTGGATGATCGCCGCGGCGATCGGCGCCAGCAGCGCCAGGGCCAGAGCACCGACCAGGCCCAGCGGGGAGTCGCTGTCGCCGCCGAACCACAGCAGCATGTACGCGATGTAGGTGATCGCGCCGGCGATGGTCGCCACCACCGAGGTGATCAGGATGTCGCGGTTGCGGACGTGCGCAAGCTCGTGCGCCAGCACCCCGCGCAGCTCGTCCTCGGACAGCAGCTTGACGAGGCCCTGCGTGACCGCCACCGCCGAATGCTCCGGGTTACGCCCGGTCGCGAACGCGTTCGGCTGCTCCTGCGGGATCACATAGAGCTTCGGCATCGGCAGCCCGGCCCGGGTGGTGAGCTCGCGGACCATCTGGTAGAGCCGCGGCGCCTCGGACTCCTCGACCGGCTTCGCACGCGCCATCCGCAGCGCGATCCGGTCGCTGAACCAGTACGCGAAGAAGTTGAACACGGCGCCGATGAACAGGAACAACAGCGCCGTCTCCGGCCCGCCGATGAGCGCGCCGATGACGACGAACAGGCCCAAGAGGCTCGCGAGCAGGATCGTGGTCCTCATCGCTGCGCCGAAGTTGGATCGCTTGGTGGTGGTCATTTCTGCCGGTCTCCTTGGAATCGGTGTTCTGAAAAAGCCTGCCGACGATCATAGCCGGGCGCCTCAACGGCCCATAAGCGGGTCGTCACGTTGTCAGACCGTCACTGGCTGTTACTGTCTGGTTACCGTGACGACCACGAAACGACGAAGCGAGCGGCAGCAGTGGAACCCCGACCTCGGGGTCCTCGCGACGCGACTGCTGCTCGCCACCCAGGAGGAGACCTTCGAGCGCCTCGCGGCGGCCGGCTACGACGACCTCCACCCCCGGCACTGGGCGGTGCTGGCGTATCTGGACGAGGACGGCGTCCGGGCCAGCGAGCTGGCCCGCCTCACGGGCCGTCACAAGCAGGTCGTCGGGCGGGTGGTGGACGAGCTCGAGGACCTCGGGTACGTGGAGCGGCAGCCCGATCCCGATGACCGTCGCGCGAAGCTCGTGGTGCCCACCAAGAAGGGCCTCGCGCAGATCCGGATCGCAGACCAGGCGGTCGCGGAGATCGAGCGGCGCCACGCCGAGGCGGTCGGGCTGCGGACCTATGCCGAGTTCCGCAACGTCCTGCGCTCGATGGTTGCAACTCCCGACTAGCCCTTATCCGACCTCTTCGGTAGGATTTGACCGATGCTCTTTTCGACCAGAGCCGAGTACGGCGTCCGCCTGATGGTGGAGCTCGGGCGGCAGGCCGGCGAACGCCCGGTCGCGCTGGCGACCGTCGCCGAGTCCGAGAACCTCCCCCTCTCCTACCTGGAGCACCTCGTGGCGAAGCTGCGGAAGGCCGGCCTCGTTGAGAGCCAGCGCGGGGCCCACGGCGGGTACCGGCTCGGCCGTCCCGCCGCTCAGATCGACATGCTCGAGGTCGTCCAGGCGCTCGAGGGGGCGATCGCCCCGATGGAGTGCTTCCACGGCGACCCCGAGGGCAAGGTCTCGTGTTCGCACGAGACCGATGGGGACGAGGCCTGCGCCACCAAGCTGCTCTGGACCCGGGTACAGGGCGGGGTGACGAAGGCGCTTTCGGGCACCACCCTCGCGGACCTCGTCGAGTTCGCCGGGGGTCCGGCGGAAGACCTCAAGGCCACCTCGCAGAAGCGCACGCCCGTCGGCGCCGCCTGAGCGCCACAACCGCAAACCCAGACTTAGAAGGAGCCGCAATGGCAGAGCTTGAGATTCGCAACCTCCACGTCCAGGCAGAGGACAAGGAGATCCTGAAGGGCCTCGACCTCGAAGTCGAGAAGGGGCGCATCCACGCCCTCATGGGGCCGAACGGGTCGGGCAAGTCGACCCTCGCCAACGCGATCATGGGCCACCCCGGCCTGGAGATCACCGAGGGGACCATCACCTTCAAGGGCGAGGACATCACGGAGGCGGCCCCCGACGAGCGTTCCCGCATGGGGCTGTTCATGGCCTTCCAGTACCCGGTCGCCATCCCCGGCGTGACCGTCGCCAAGTACCTGCGGATGATCGTCAACGCGCACCGCGAGGCCCAGGGCGAGGAGCCGATCAAGCTGAAGGACTTCCGCAAGCAGACCGAGGAGGCGATGCAGCTCACCAACATCCCGAAGGAGTTCTCCTCGCGCTACCTGAACGACGGCTTCTCAGGTGGCGAGAAGAAGCGGATGGAGGTCCTCCAGCTGGCGATGCTCCGCCCGGAGATGTCCGTCCTCGACGAGACCGATTCGGGCCTGGACATCGACGCGCTCCAGGTGGTCGCCGAAGGCGTGAACAAGAACGCCGGCCCCGACATGGGCGTCCTGATCATCACCCACTACCAGCGCATCCTGCACCTCATCAAGCCCGACGCTGTGCACGTCCTGTTCGACGGCCGCATCGTCAAGGAGGGCGGCCCCGAGCTCGTCGAGCAGCTCGAGGCCAAGGGCTACGGCTGGATCCGGGAAGAGGTCGAGGCGGCCGCCTAATGGAGCCCACCGCCGCCACCGCGCCCTCCCTCCCGCGGTCGATCGACGAGATCCGCGGCGAGTTCCCCATCCTGGAGCGAGAGGTCCACGGCAGGCGCATCGCCTACCTGGACAACGGCGCCACCGCCCAGAAGCCGCTGGCGGTGATCGACGCGCTCGACGAGTTCACCCGCCGGCACAACGCCAACGTCCACCGCGGCGTGCACACGCTCTCGGAGGAGGCGTCCGCGATGTACGAGGCTGCCCGCGACACGGTCGCCGCCCACATCGGCGCCGACCGCCGCGAGGTCATCTTCGTCCGCAACCTGACCGAGGCTATGAACCTCGTCGCCTACTCGTGGGCGCGAACCAACCTCGGCGAGGGCGACCGGATCGTCGTCAGCGAGATGGAGCACCACTCGAACATCGTCCCCTGGCACCAGGTGGCGCGCGAGCGCGACGCGCAGCTCGACTGGGCTGGGATCACGGATGACGGACGGCTGGACCTGGACTCGCTCGCCTCGCTGCTCGAGCGCGGCCCGAAGCTCGTCTCTCTCGCCCACGTCTCCAACGTGCTCGGCACGGTCAACCCGATCCCGGAGATCGCGCGCATGGTGCATGACGCCGGTGCCCTCCTCGTCGTGGACGGAGCCCAGGCCGGCCCGAAGCTCGAGCTGGACATGGGCACGCTGGGCGCCGACTTCTACGGGCTGACAGGGCACAAGATGTACGGGCCGACCGGCATCGGGGTCCTGTTCGGCCGGCGCGAGCTGCTGGAGGGGATGCCGCCGTTCATCGGCGGCGGCTCGATGATCCACAAGGTCACCCGGGACGACATCACCTGGGCGACGCTGCCGGCCAAGTTCGAGGGCGGCACCCCGGCGATCGCCGAGGCGATCGGCCTCGCGACCGCGGTGCGCTGGCTCGACGACCTCGGGCTGGAGGCCGTCCATGCGTCGGAGGTCGAGCTGACGTCCTACGCGCTCGAGCGGCTGGGCGACGTCCCGGGCCTCCGCGTCTTCGGCCCCCCCTCGGGCGACGACCGCGGGGGCATCGTCTCATTCGAGCTCGAGGGCGTCCACGCTCACGACGTCTCTGAGATCCTCGACCGCCACGCCGTCGCGGTTCGGGCCGGCCACCACTGCGCCCAGCCGTTGATGGAGCGACTCGGGGTCCCCGCCACCACCCGCGCGAGCCTCGCCGTCTACAACACCCGCGACGAGGTCGATCGCCTGGTCGAGGGGCTCCACGACGCACGCAAGATCTTCGGCGTCTGAGCCTGAGATGGACGAGCTCTACCGCGACCAGATCCTGGACCACTACAAGCGTCCGCACAACTTCGGGCGGCTTGACGACTTCGACCTCGAGTTCGAGGACTCGAACCCGTTCTGCGGGGACGAGCAGCACGTCTTCGTCAAGCTCGACGACGAGAACCGGGTCGCCGAGATCTCCTTCGAGGGGCAGGGCTGCGCCATATCGACGGCCGCCACGTCGCTGCTGACGGACGAGCTCGCCGGCAAGACCCGCGAGGAACTGCTGGCGCTGCCGAAGGAGTTCGTGCTGGAGCTGCTCGGGATCGACATCTCGGCCACCCGCCTCAAGTGCGCGCTGCTCGGGCTGAAGGTGGTCAAGGGCGCGAGCCTCGGCAAGCCCGCGGACTGGGAGGACGAGGGCGAGCAGGGCGATCCCGCCGAGGCACCCTCCATATAGCCTCGATAAAAGTGGGTAGGTTGACGCCCGCGCAAGAACGCGTCCAGCCAGGCGTGACGCACGCCTAGAACACCCGTCCGAATCCTGAATTCTGGGGGCGGCAGCGGCCGATAAGGAGGGCAGAGAGCAATGCCCGCCCCGTCCCAAAAGCACACCTTCCTCTGGCGCGAGAGCTCCCCGATCTGGGAGATCGTCGCCGGCGAGATCGTCGTGCAGCAGTACGACTCGCTCGGCAACGACGCGAGCGTCCTCGCCGGGCGCGCCGCCGGCCGCGCCGACGAGGCGGCCGACCTCGCCCAGAAGGAAAACCTGGATGGCGCCGGCCATGCCCTGATCGGATGCGCCGTCGCCCTGGCCCTGGCGGCCCGGGCGAATATGGAGGAGCCCACCCCGATCGAGCCCTTCGTCGCGGACATCGCCGCCGCGATCTCGTGGGACGCTCGGGAGCCGAACCCGCTGGAGATCGCAAAGCTCGGCGACGAGATCGCCCGGTGCGTCGGACCCACCCGCTCTTACGGATGCCCGACGCTCTGGGAGCTGGCGGTCCGGGCCGGGTCGTTCGCCGCCGGCATGTCGGCCCACATCACCCGCCGGCGAGAGCGGCGCGACCTGATTCCCAGTAACGGGAACGGGAGCCAAGAAGCGGCCTAAAGCGACCGACCGCGCGGGCCGAGAGAAAGATCAGATGCCCGCACGGGACCACATGCGCGAGCGCCTGCTGATGGCCCGCGCGGGCGCCGCCCTCCTGGCAGCCGGGGGCCTCCTCGCCCTCTCGGTCATCGCCCTTCCCCACGCGGACCAGATCGACGAGGCCGCCTTCCTGGTGATCGCGGCGGTCGCCCTGCTGTGCGCGGGCATCACGATCACCTTCGGGCCGCGGCTTCCGCAGGTCGCGTTCACGGGTATCGCGATGCTGGGGATCGCGCTGGTCACCGCCTCCATCTATTTCACGGGCCCGGAGTCCAGCGGGGTCGCGGAGAACGAGCTGATCTACCTGTGGCCGACCCTCTATGCGGCCTACTTCTTCAACCGCCGAGCCGTCGCGGCCACGCTCGTCTTCGTCGCGGTCGCCTACGCCCTGGTGCTGTTCGGCGTCGATGCCGGCGAGGCCGCCGTCGCCCGCTGGCTGGGCGCGGTGGTCACCATCGCCGGCGCGGTCACCTTCGTCCACTACCTGCGCGAGCGCCTCGACCGCGACATCTCCCTCCAGCGGGCGACGATCGAGTCCACCACCGACGGGATCCTGGTCGTCGACAACAAGGGCCGCTGGGTCACCTACAACCGCAAGTTCCTCGACATGTGGAAGATCCCCCGTGAGATCACCGAGCGGGGCGACGACGACGCTGCGATCGAGTTCGTCATCGACCAGGTCTCGGACCCGGGCCGGTTCCTCTACAAGGTGCGGGAGCTTTACGAGCGGCCGGAGGCCGAGAGCTACGACGAGCTGGACTTCAAGGACGGGCGGGTTTTCGAGCGTTACTCCAAGCCGCAGCGGGTCGACGGCCGCACCGTCGGGCGGGTCTGGAACTTCCGGGACGTCACCGAGCGCCGGCGCTTCGAGGAGCGCCTCCAGCACCTCGCCGATCACGACCCGCTGACCGACCTCTTCAACCGCCGGCGCTTCGAGGACGAGCTCCAGCGCGAGGTCGCACGCGCGGACCGCTACGGGCGCGGCGGCGCACTGCTGCTGATGGACCTGGACGACTTCAAGTCCGTCAACGACAACTTCGGCCACATCTGGGGCGACGAGACGCTGCGGCGCGTCGCCTCGATCCTGCGCGAGCGCCTGCGAAGCAGCGACGTCCTCGGGCGCCTCGGCGGCGACGAGTTCGCCGTGCTGCTCCCCGAGGGCGACGAGGTGCGTGCCCAGAAGCTCGCCGAGGAGCTGCTGGAGGTCTTCCGCTCGCAGTCGATCGAGACCGACCGTGGCGAGATCCGGCTCACGACCAGCATCGGGGTCGTCTCGCTCGAGGCCCTCGAGGGGTCTGGCATGGACCCGCTGGTCGCCGCCGACGCCGGCATGTACCGGGCCAAGCACGAGGGCCGCGACCGGGTCTGCACCCACATTCCGTCTTCGGACGGGCGTGGCGCCGAGGCGAAGCTGCCTCAGCGCGACCGGTAGCTACCAGCTGCCTCCTCCGCCGCCCCCGCCGCCCCCGCCCCCGCCTCCGCTGAAGCCGCCGCCGCCGCCGCTCGACGACTCGGGGGCGACCTGCGAGGAGAAGCCGGAGCTGAACGACGGGCCGAAGTCGCTGGCGCCGCCGGCGAAGTAGTAGGTCGACCACGCCGCTCCCTCGCTGCTCTTCAGCACCGGTTCGGGGATCCGGCCGGACTCGATCATCCGCTCCGCCGTGCCGAACGCCACCCCGTAGATAAGGATCTTCTTCCAGAGGTCGAGCGTGGCCGGCGGATCGTCCTTCAGCCGCGGGAAGTCCTCGGTCCAGCGCTCGAACGCGGCCCACTTCGAGACCCGCTCGCCGAACTCCGGCGCCAGACGCTTCAGCCTTCGCCCGGGCCAGGCAATTGTCGTGATCACGGTGAGCAGGCCGATCGCGGCGGGCGCGATGAAGCTCGCGTCCTCTTCGACGGCGACCCGAGCCACGCAGATCGCCCCGAACAGGGCGAGCAGCACGGGTACCAGCAGCCAGCGCCAGCCGTTCATGTTGCGGTCCCAGTCGAGCTGATCCTCCTCGGCGGAGTTGAGCGCGGAGGTCATCGACTCCCAGCGGCCCCGCCAGGCGGAATCGTGCTCGGGGATCCTGTCCTTCATCTCGCTCATCGGGACGGTGTCCGAGCCGAGCAGCTCGTCGAAGAAGCCCAGGACCTCCTGCTCGTGCGGCTGGAGCTCGGCTGATGGGTCGTTTCTCCGCCACGGAGAGCGATAGGTCCAGCTTCTCGTCCTCGGTCGTCGCCTGCTTGCTGTCGTAGTAGCCGCGTTCGACCAGGTCGAGCAGGGTCGCCAGCACGGTGTTGGTGCTGTCACCGCCCTCGTGCGCCAGGCCGTAGGCGACGGCGGGGCTCGCGTCATCCGGCAGCTCGGGCAGGTGCTCGGGCGTCGAGGTCGGATGCTCGCGGGCGAGCCAGGTCATCAGGATCAGCCCGCCGATCGTCAGCGCCGCGAGCAGGATCGAGAGCAGAAGTGCGTTCTCGGAGATCCACCGCTTGGCCCTGTTGAAGGACGAGTTGTAGTCGTCGTCAGCCTCCTGCTCCATGCCGAGGATCTTCTGGCAGGCCACTTCCTTCCCCCCTGCCGGCGCCACTGACGTTCTGGCCCGGCTCCCGCGGAACCAGTGACCCGCAGCTCGACGAACTGATGCTCGTGCACGTCGGTGGCCTCGAGGCCCGCGACGCCCTTCGTCCAGGACAGTCGTCGCCCTCGACTTCGCGCGGGTGTCCCCATACCGCCGATGGGTTCTCCGGCGTGGCCTCCTCCCCGGATGGGGTCGCAGCGCGGGGTCGACCGAGCTGCGCCGTCAGGTGCTTGAGCTCGAAGTCCCACTGGTCGCCCCAGACCTGCCAGTAGACGTCGATGACGTCGTCGTAGGCGATCACGTGGTCGCGGGCGATCACCCGGTAGGCGACGGTGAACGTGCGCTCCTGGTCGCTGGCGTTGTGGTGCCAGACGATCCGGAGGCCTCCGTTCGGGCTGGTCGTCATCCCGAACTTGCCGCTTTCGTCGGTGCAGCCCTCGAAGGTGCAGGCGCCCGGCCTGAAGATGCGCCCGTCCTCGACGATCCTGACGCTGTTCGCCGGAATCTCCTCGTTCGCGTCCAGCGGGATGTCGCGGTAGGACGCGTGGTAGGTCCCCTGGTAGTCGAAGGTGAGCCGCTCGGAGACGATCAGGCTCGCGTCCGGGGCCAGCCGCAGGGTGACGTCGGCGTCGACGACGTCCGCGCTGTCGGCGGCGGCCGGGGAAGCCGTCGCGAGCAGCCCCGCCGTCGCGACCAGCATCGGAACAAGTACCCGCCGGAGCCCCCTCACCCCTTCGCCTCGCCTCCCTCCGCCGGACGCGCGAAGCTGACCTCGGGCACCGCCTCGGCCTCCTTGGGCGCGTCGAAGAACTGGCGGGCCTCGAAGCTGAAGCGCGTTCGCCGACCAACGACGCCGGGAACTGCTGGATCAGCGTGTTGTAGGACTCGACCGTGTCGTTGTAGACGCGGCGGGTGATCGCGATCTGGTCCTCGGTCTCGGACAGCTGCGCCTGGAGCTGCTGGAAGTTCTCGGTCGCTCGCAGGTCCGGGTACTGCTCGGCGACGACCATCAGCCGGCCGATCGCGGCGGTCAGCGTGTCCTCGGCGGCGGCCTGCGTGGGAGGCGCCTTGGCGGCCGTCGCGGTGCTGCGCGCCTTGGTGACCTCCTCGAACGTCGTCTGCTCGTGCTTCGCGTAGCCCTTGACCGCCTCGACCAGGTTGGGGATCAGGTCGTGGCGACGCTGGAGGGCGGCCTCGATCTGGGCCCAGCTGTTGTCCACGTTGTTCCGCCGGGAGACCATCCGGTTGTAGAGCAGCAGCACGGCGAGGCCGACGAGGACGACCACCGCGATCAGGATGATGAGGAGAGTCAAGGCGGGCGCAACCTATCGCCTGCGGCATGCCGGTGGGCGTGGGCAGCTAAAATCCGACCACCGGAGTAGGAATTTCGTGACCGAGAGCACAAGCACAAAAATCGACGTCTGCCCCGCCGGCGAGCTGCCGAGCGGCGAGATGCGGCTGATCGAGGCGCCCGACGGGCGCCAGATCGGCGTGTTCAACTGCGGCGGCACGCTGCTGGCGATCGAGGACCGCTGCTCGCATGACGACGGCCCGCTCGCGGAGGGGCCGTTCGACGCCGACACGTGCACGGTCGAGTGCCCGCGGCACGGTTCCCTGTTCGACCTGACGACCGGGCGGCCGAAGACCCTGCCGGCCTATCAGCCCGTGGACACGTTCCCTGTCACCATCGAAGACGACCAAGTCAAGCTGGAGGTCTCCTAACGCATGGCAACCCCTGAGGTAATCGCCGAGCAGCGCTCACTGGAAGGCATCAACGCCGACTACACGGAGAAGTTCGGCTTCCACGATTCCGAGGAGGGCTACGCCTACAAGGCCCCGAAGGGCCTCTCCCGCGAGGTCGTCGAGTCGATCTCCGACTACAAGGACGAGCCCGCCTGGATGCGTGAGTTCCGGCTGAAGGCCTACGACCACTTCGAGTCCCGGCCGACCCCGCAGTGGGGCGGCAACCTGGACCAGATCGACTGGAACGACATCCACTACTTCGTCCGCGCCTCGGAGAAGAACAGCCGTGACTGGTCCGAGGTCCCCGAGGACATCAAGAACACCTTCGACCGCCTCGGCATCCCGGAGGCCGAGCGCAAGTTCCTGGCCGGCGTCGGCGCCCAGTACGAGTCCGAGGTCGTCTACCACCAGGTGAACGAGAAGCTCGAGGAGCAGGGCGTGATCTTCACCGACATGGACACCGCACTGCGCGAGCACGAGGACCTGGTCCGCGAGTACTGGGCCACGATCATCCCGCCCAACGACAACAAGCTGGCGGCGCTCAACTCCGCCGTCTGGTCGGGCGGCTCCTTCGTCTACGTCCCCGCCGGCGTCAAGGTCGACATGCCGCTGCAGGCCTACTTCCGGATCAACACCGAGAACATGGGCCAGTTCGAGCGGACGCTGATCATCGCCGAGGAGGGCTCCGACGTCCACTACATCGAGGGCTGCACCGCGCCGACCTACTCGTCGGACTCGCTGCACTCCGCGGTCGTCGAGATCGTCGCCAAGAAGAGCGCCCGGGTCCGCTACACGACCGTCCAGAACTGGTCGCAGAACGTCTTCAACCTGGTCACCAAGCGCGCCGTCGCCCACGAGGACGCGACGATGGAGTGGGTCGACTGCAACCTGGGCTCGAAGCTGACCATGAAGTACCCGAGCATCTACCTGATGGGCGAGCGCGCCCACGGCGAGATCCTCTCGATCGCGTTCGCCGGCCAGGGCCAGCACCAGGACGCGGGCGGCAAGATCATCCACGCCGCGCCGAAGACGACCAGCTCGATCTTCTCCAAGTCGATCTCCAAGGACGCGGGGCGCACCAGCTACCGCGGCCTGCTCGAGGTCGCGAAGGGGGCCGAGGAGTCCAAGTCCACGGTCGTCTGCGACGCGCTGCTGCTCGACGAGCAGTCGCGCTCCGACACCTACCCGACGATCCGCATCGGCGAGGACAACGTCGAGGTCGCCCACGAGGCCACGGTCTCCAAGGTCGGCGACGAGCAGATCTTCTACCTCCAGAGCCACGGCCTGGACGAGGAGGAGGCCGCCAAGATGATCGTCAACGGGTTCATCGAGCCGATCACCAAGGAGCTTCCGATGGAGTACGCCGTCGAGATGAACCGCCTGATCGAGCTGCAGATGGAGGGCTCGATTGGCTGAGCCGGCTGCCGCCTCGGTAGCCGAGCCCAGCTGGCTGGTCGAGCGCCGCAAGAACGGCGCGACCCTGGCCGCAGAGCTCGGCCTGCCCAGCATGAAGGCCAAGGGCTGGGAGTTCACCGACCTCGCCGAGCTCGAGGGCGCGACCTTCGAACCCGCCGGCCAGGGAGACCCCGAGCGCCCGCTCCCGAGCGGACGGGGTGCTGAACCCGCTCGAGGGGGCGCCCCTCGTCGTCCAGGTCGACGGCAGCACGATCGACCGCCCTGACGGCGACTCGAATGGAGCGACCCCCACCGAGCCGCTGGTGACGAGCCTCGCCGACGCGATCGAGCGCCATCCCGATCTGGTCAAGGACCGGCTCGGATCGCTGGTTCCCTCCGACGACACCTTCGTCGCCCGCAACGACGCCGCCTGGCGCGGAGGCGCGTTCGTCTACGTCCCCGCCGGCAAGCGGCTGGAGCTGCCGGTGCAGATCGCCGCGGTCCACAACACTGACGGCGCGGCGCTCGGCTTCCGCAGCCTGATCGTGCTCGAGGAGGGCGCCGAGGCCGAGGTCTGGGAGCAGTGGCTCGCCACCGACCATCAGCGCTCGGGCCTCTTCAACACCGTCACCGAGCTCCACGTCGGGCCCGGCGCGAACCTGCGGTACGTGTCAGCGCAGGGACTGGGCGAGCAGACCTGGGTCTTCGCCACCCAGCGCGCCGAGGTCGAGCGCGACGCGACCCTCGACTGGGTCTCCCTGGGATTCGGCTCGGCGCGGGGCAAGGTGCGGATGGACACCCGGCTCTCGGGCGAGGGCGCGAACGCCCGGGTCACGGGCGCCTATGCAGGCGAGGGTGAACAGCACCTCGACTACGACACGAATCAGGAGCACGCCTCCCCCCACACCACGTCCGACCTCGCCTTCCGCGGCGTGCTCGACGACTCGGCCACCGCGGTCTGGCGCGGGATGATCCGCGTCGATCCGGGCGCACAGCAGACGGACGCGTTCCAGGACAACCGCAACCTGCTGCTCTCGAAGAAGGCGCATGCCGACGCGATCCCGGGCCTCGAGATCGAGGCGAACGACGTCCGCTGCACCCACGCGGCCGCCGTCGCCCAGATCGACGCTGAGCAGCTGCACTACCTCCGCTCGCACGGTCTCGGCGAGGGTGACGCCAAGCGCCTCGTGATCGAGGGCTTCCTCGAGGCATTGGTCGAGCGCCTCCACGACGGCCCGATCAGGGCGGCGGTCTCGGTGGCGCTGGAGCGCCGCCTCGGCGAGATCCTCGGCGAGCGGGAAGTGGGCTCCCCGGCCGAGAACGCGGTCGCCTAGCTACGCCCCTCCGCCGGGTTGTCTCGCGCCCAGGCGGCGATCCTCTTCGACTCCGAGATGACCCTGCCGTCGTCAAGGACGAGCACCGGCACGTAGCTCTCGCCGGTGAGGCTCTTCGCGTCCTTTCGGCCCGTGGTCATGTCCGGCAGGAACGAGAACCCGTACGAGCGAATCACCTCGGGCTCGTACCCGGCCTCCTTCAGGGCGTCGTGGGCTCGCTTACAGGGATGCGCGCCCGGCCGCCAGGAGTCACCGCGGCGCGGCCACGGGACGGGAAACGTTCCCCAGCAGACGTAGAGCTTCACGCCGGCGCCGCCCTCGGCGGCCTCCCCCACCCGTAGGCCAACGCCCGCAGCTGCGGGTGCGAGCCGAAGACGAGCAGGACCAGCATCGCGCCGTACACCGGGAGGTGGCCGACAAGCTCGTTGATGCCGAAGAACCAGAGCGTCGCGTTGAAGGGAATGCCGGCGATCAGGACGATCGCCTGCGGCAGCGCTCCGGAGATGAGCAGCATCCCGAACAGGATCTCGATCGCTCCCGCGACCCGCACGAACTCGATGTCCGAGAGCGGCAGGTCGAACTGGTGGGCGAGCTGAAGGTCCGGGTGCTCCCGGAGGAAGTCGAGCGCCAGCTCGGGATTGATCAGCTTCTCGTAGAGCGCCACGATGATCAGCGCCGCGCCGGCGGCCACCCGCAGGGCGAGGATCGCGCGCGCCAGCGCCTCGAGATCCGCGCCCGAGGCCCGGCCGTCGGCGCCGAAGCGGTCGCGCTCCGCGCCCCGCTCCAGGTCTGCGGACCAGCGTCCGGGCCCGGTCCAGAGGATGAAGAGAGCGAGACCCAGCAGGTCGATTCGCTGCAGCACCGGGCCGACCCCGAACTCGAGCATGCCGATCGGGCCCGCGGCCACCAGCAGCCATGCGGCCTGCCGTGACCGGTAGCCGGTCGCCATCCCGATGGCGACCAGAGCCATGACGACGCCGAGCGCGATCCCCGCGACGTCGGTCTGCAGGTCCATCGCCGGCGAGAGGTAGTACCCGAGCGACAGCAGCCCGATCAACGAGACCGCGAGGTGCATCCTGACCGCGAACGGCATGTAGGGAGCCATCGCCGCAAGGAAGCCGACGTCGCGCCCGTCCCACCAGGTGTTGACCAGGCGGACGGCGAGGGTCAGCAGCAGCGCGACGCCGAGCAGGAGGAGCGTCGTCCCCTCGGTGAGGAACGTCCAGTCATAGGACTCCTCGTCGTGCTGGAACCAGGTCTCGTGGGCGAGCGGCATCACATCAACCGTATCCGGGCAGTTCCGCGAGTTCATGTTCTAAACGAGAATCAGTCTCATTTGGCTGATAGGGTCCGCCCATGGCCTCGACGGATTGGGCGGAGAACGCAACTCGGGCGCTGAGTGACGCCGGCCATCGCGCGGGCGGCGCACGCGCCGTGGTGGTCGAGGCGATGGCCGGCCAGAGCTGCTGCCTGTCAGCCCAGGAGCTCGCCGAGCGGCTGCGTGAGTCGGGAAGCCGGGTCGGCCTCGCCAGCGTCTACCGCGCTCTCGACGTCCTGCACGGCCTGGCGCTCGTTCAGCGCGTCGACTTTGGCGACGGTGAGACCCGCTTCGAGCCCATCCTCCCCGGCGGCGAGCACCACCACCATGCGGTCTGCGACTCCTGCGGGAAGGTCACCGCGTTCGAGGACGACCGGCTCGAGAAGGACCTGGACCGGCTCGCAGCCCGCCTCGGCCATTCCATCAAGGCGCATGAGCTGGTCATCCACGGCTCCTGCGGGAAGTGCTTGTGAGGGAGGACTGATGGACGACCAGTGGATCGCGATCCCGCTGACCGCCATCGCGGTGCTGACGACGCTCGCAGGAGGATTCCTCGCGCTGCGGCTGTCGCATTCGCTGCCGACGCTGATCGCGCTCAGCGGCGGCGTCGTGGTGGCCGTGGCGCTGTTCGAGGTCATGCCGGAGGCGGTGGAGCTGCTCCCGGACGAGGCCCACACCGTGGCCTGGCTGATGGGCGCGGGCTTCCTGACCTTCTTCATGCTCGAGCGAGTGCTCGTCCTGCATCACCGCGACGACCCCGAGCAGGCCCACGCCCACCACCAGGTCGGCGCGCTCGGCGCGCTCGGCCTCTCGGCGCACAGCTTCGTCGACGGCCTCGCGGTGGGCCTGGCGTTCGGGGCGAACACGGAGCTCGGGATCCTTGTCCTGATCGCCGTCCTCTCCCACGACTTCGCCGACGGCCTCAACACCGTCAGCTTCGTGCTCAGCCAGTCCCAGGACCGGGGCCGAGCGATCCGCTGGCTCGCGATCGACGCGATCGCGCCCCTCCTCGGGGCCACCGTGGGGACGCTGATCACGGTCTCGGACGCGACGCTTGGCCACATCCTCGCCTTCTACGCAGGTTTCTTCCTCTACATGGGTGCGACCGACCTGCTGCCCGAGGCCCACGAGCACGGGTCGTGGGGGCGCGTCGCGCTCACCCTGACTGGGTTCGCCGCGATCTTCGGCGTCTCGCTGCTGGCCGGCTAGGGCTGCTCGGCGCGCTCGCGCCGCTGCTCCAGAAGAGAGCGCACCGTCGCGACCAGGACGATCGCCACCGGGACGAGGTAGAGCACCCACATCGCCCAGTGACCGACGTGCGCCAGCGGAAGAATCATCACGTCAAGTATTGCGGCGCCGGAGGCGCCATCGGATCACCGGCGGGTTGCGAAGTGGTGCCCCGACCCCGCGAAGAAGATGGCGGCCACCCCCCACACCGCGTCATCGATTCACACCGGCAGCCGCATCGCCTTCTTTCGGCATTTGGCGCGCGCCCTGCCGTGCTTCTTCTTGCACTTCTTGAGCGCCGCGCCGCGCCGTCCGGTCGCCACGGGAAGCGGGTTCGTAGGCGGGTTCGTAGTCGGCGGCAGCATGTCGTCCACGCAGGTCACGGCGATTGAAACGGTCGCCACCGAGGCTCCGGGGTTGAGGGTGTAGGTGAAGGCGTCCGGACCGCAGTAGTTCGCGGCGGGCTGGTAGGTCAATCCGCTGCCCGCGCCGGTGATGACCACCGCCCCGTGAACAGGCGTCGACGTAGAGATGATGACCTTCGGCCCACCGTCGGCATCCGGGTCGTTGTCGAGGACGAAGAGGGCGTTGGCGCCGGAATCCTCCAACACAGTGGCCAAGTCATCCACCGCTGTCGGGGGCTGATCGCCGGTCCCGCGATCCCCGACGCCGCTAAAGGTGTCAGCCGAGTACCCGTCCCACTCGGTCGCTGGGACGAAGACGTCGGTCCCGTTGGTGTCTCCAGACGTGACGCTCAGCTTCCGCCGCAGCGTGTTGTCAGCTGTGCTCTGCAGGCCGGTGCCCCACTCAGCGCCGGGGTCAACGCCGATCTGCCCGATCACGTCAAGGGTCGACCCCGCCGCGCGAAGCTCAACCGCGTCGTCCCCGTTGAAGTCGAGCGACGAGCTCGCCTGGTCGGCCCGCGCCAGGAGATCGCCCGTGGACGAGGAGTTGACCAGTACGAAGTCGTCGCCCGCGGGGACGGTTCCGCTCAGTGCGATCGTCGAGGTGGCGGTGGAGCTGCCGTTGAGGAAGATCCGAATGTCGTACGACGACGCCCCGAGGTCGATCGCATTGGCCGTCCCGTTGGTGATCTCAAGTGCCTTGTTGTTGCTTGAGCCCTCGACGTACTCGGTGAGAAACACCCCGTTGGCCTGCGCCGAGGCCGGGCTGCTCCATAGGGCCAGTGCGGCGAACGCGCCGGCGAAGCTGGCGCTGAGAAGGGCACGACACCTCGTGCAACCGAGCCCGGTGGCCAAACGGCCACTCTCGGGCAAACCTGGATCGGGCATCCGTGCCTCCTCTATGGCGGTCGGAGCTGGGGCTCCCCAGGGAAGCGCCCGGACCACCAACCGCCGCCGAGCCGGACGAGACAAACCTATCCCGCCGTCTAGGGCGGTCAACTTCAGTTTACCGATGCGCACTGCCTCGATCGCGGCGAGCCGTGGGCCTTCGCGAGCCGGTCGAAAGGCGCCTTAGGAGTAGCTGTCCCAGTACTGCAGCGTCGCAAGCGGGTCGATCGGCGAGCCGCCCGTGTACCAGCCCTTCCCGGCCCAGATCTCGAAGTGGAGATGGCAGCCGGTGGACGAGCCGGTCGTGCCGACCTTGCCGATCTTCTGACCGGTGACGACGGCCTGCCCCTGCACCACCGGGGCCGGCGCCACGAGGTGCATAAAGACGTAGTCCTGCTTGATGCCCTCGCCGTCGATCACCAGGTAGTGCCCGGCCCCGGAGGCCTGGTAGGCCTTCGCCTTGACCACGCCGCCATGTGGAGCGATCAGTGGAGTGCCGCACGCGGCGGAGACGTCCTGGCCCTGGTGGGTGTGGCCGTCGCGTGCCGCGCCGAAGCGCGAGCCGGCGCCCCCATAGCTGTGCTTGCCGCGGACCGGGAAGCGGAAGGCGAGCTGAGCCTGGCGCAGCTCGGCCCTGGTTCCGACCTCGAAGGCCGAGGCGGAGTCCCGGACCTGTCCGAAGCCGTCGAGGATCCGCACCGTGCCGGTCGCGGCGCGCTTCGGCACCGTGGCGACGACGGCGCCGTTGGGCTTGACGACGGGCGGCTTCGCCTTGGCGCGCTTGCCGTCGCCCCGCCGGAACGAGACCACCCTCACCTGCGAGAGGTCGGTGCCGAGCAGCCGTACCTTGGACTTGACCGTGCCCTTGGCCGGCGCGATGCAGCGCGTCACGCACTGCACGGTCGAGATCTGCGGATCGCCCGGAGCGACAACCCCGCCGCCCTGGGCCGACGCCTGCCCGACCACCACCAGACTGAGAACCAAGGCGAGCGCGAGCGCCAGCTCGAAGCGGAGGCATGCCCTGCGCGCACTGATCAGACTCGAAATCACCTGCCGTTCCTCCTTCTACGGCCTACGGGGTTAGCTGACGGGCTCGCGCCGAAGCAGCGCTAGCGGACGCTCTGGTCCTCATTCGCCCCAAGGGCCGCCTGGCGCGGCCCCCGTTGGGTCCCCCGTTCCCACTGGATCGTCCAGCGGGATTGGGCCCTGAATTTCGCGAGATCTTACCCAAACACCGGAGTTGATTAAGAGTTGCTCACAAATGCCCGGTGTGGGAATCTGGCCTCCGATGCGGGCCAAGGGACGGAAATCGCCGCTGGTTGCCGGGGCCGTGCTCGCCCTGCTCGCCGCGGGCTGCGGCGGCGAGGGGAAGACGTTCAGCGCAGAGGAGTTCGCCGCGGAGATGAACGAGAGCGGGGTCGAGATGACGCTCGGCCAGGAGCTATTCACCGACCAGGAGGGCAAGGAGGTCGTCGAGGTCGAGCTCGAGCCGCTTCCCGGGGCCCCGACGCCGAAGGAGGGAGCGCTCGAGAACCCCCACGGCTCGATGTCCGTTCACGACGAGGTCTCGGGCGCCGACGAGCAGTTCCGGAACTGCGACCAGACGGCCGACCTCCTCTGCTACCAGGCGGCCAACGTGGTCATCGTGCTGGAGGGCGGCGGGCTCGAGGCGGACCGCCTGGCCGCCGCGATGCAGAAACTGGAAGAGGACTGAGGAGGCGGCGGCCGAGCCCGCCGCCTCCCCCGGCCCTTCTTACGCCCGGCTGCGCCGCAGCGCGGCTCCGCCGGCCAGCAGGCCGCCCGCGCCGAGCACGGCACCGAGGATCGCCAGCCACGTCGGGGCGCCCTCGTCCTCGTCCTCGTCGTCGTCCCCCTCGGTCTCGGCCTCCTCGCTCGCGCTCTCCTCCTCTTCATGCGCGGGATCAGCACCGTGCTCCTCCTCGGCTGCCGTCAGCGTGACCTGCGGGGCGGGTTCCTCCGAGTCGGGGTCGCCGATCCAGCGGACCACCTCGCCGTCGTCATACGCCTGCAGCGCGAGGAACGTGAGCACGTCGCCCTCGGCTGCGTCCGCCGGCAGGCCGACGGACAGCCCGAAATCACGGAACTGGCCGGGCTGGATCGCCGCCTCCGGGCTGTCCGCGGTGAAGGTGACGGTGTCGACCTGCTCGGTGATCATCTCGCCGTGTTCCTCGACCGGCTCGGCCAGCTTCTTCATCTTCACGTCGACGGTCCAGCCCTCCACGGGCTCATAGGAGAGGAACAGAAACCCGGAGGGAAGCTGGACCTCGACCTTCTCGGTCGCCTGGTCGCGCTCATTCGGCACCCGCACGTCCAGGCGCGCGAACCCGCCGGCCGGCACGCTGTCCGGCTGGAGGGTGACGTGAGCCTGCGCCACCGCCGCCAGGCCGAGGGAGGCGATCACTACCGCCAGGCCGATGATCTTCGTCTTCATTTGATTTGTCTCCTTGGTTAGCGGGCGGCCGATCGGCCCCCTATGTCTGTCAGCGGATGGGAACCTCGAACTCCGCCTGCTGCTGGTCGAACCGGGAAGTCCTGACCTCGACGGTCACGGTCCAGTCGCCGGGCACGCCGAACGGGGCGGCCGGCGCAACGAAGTGGCCGGGGCCGGCTCTGCGCACCTCAACGTCGAGCGGGCCGATCCTCTTCTCCTCATGCACGGCCCGGACCGTGACCTCCTTCGCGCCGTCGAACTGGCTGCCGTCGGCGGCATCGAAGAGGTAGAGGTGAAGCTGGTTGGCGCCGACCCGCGCCGGGTCGACGGTGTACTCGAGGATGTTGCCGCCGACCTCGGTGCGGCCCGAGGCGGGCCCGGCGACCGAGTCGCTGGGGGGCGCATAGCTGACGAGGACGGCCGTGACCGCGAGCACCACGGCGATCAGCCCGGCCTCCAGGCGCAGGTTGCGCCGGACCGCCAGCCCGACCCTCCCGGGCTCCGACCCCGCCTCCGCCAGCCGGTCGAGCGCCGGAAGCAGACGGCCCCGGTTTGCCCAACCCAGCCCGACGAGCGCGGCGAAAAGCAGGATCTTGGCCGTGACCATGCGGCCGAAGCCGGTCTCGACCATGTCGGCGAAGGAGCCGACCTCGATCACCGCCTGGATCGTCCCGGTGACGGCGAGCGCGACGACGGCGCCGAGGGCGAGTGCCGAGAATCGCCGCAGCACCGCGCCCAACAGGGGGGTTCGCTCCCCCGGCTCGATCGCGCGCGTGGCGGCGGGTACGGCCGCGAGCAGCGTCACGAGGCCGCCGAGCCAGACCCCCATCGCGACGACATGGACGACATCCGCGGGGAACAGCACCGCGACCGGATCCTGGGTCCGAGCATGCCCGCTGAGCGCGGGCGTGACCGCCAGCAACCCCAGCGCCGCGCCGACCGGGTACAGGGCCCACGCCGGGGGACCGATCGCCGAAGGGCGCCACGCAGCCGCGAGCACCACGGCGAGCGCGATCCAGGCGCCGGCGCGGATCAGCATCGCCTCGCCGAACCTGGTCTCGGCGACATCGGCGAGCCGGTCCGGATCCAGCGCCTCGAAGAAGCCGATGCCCCCGGCGTTCGCACCCTGGAGCGGGATCGCCATCAGCGTCGCAACCAGTCCAACCCCGATCGCAAGCCAGAGCAGGCGTCTGAAGGCGCGGCCGAACGCAGCCTCCGCCCCCACCGGGACAGTGGGGGACGTGGCGGCCGGCGCGAACGCAACCAACAGGAACACGATCGCTCCCAGCGCAACCCCGATCGCGGCGTAGCCGACGAAGCGGTCGGCTGCGAAGGCAACATCCGTGACCGGTCCGGCCTCGCTCTCGTCGAGCAGCTCGGAAACAGTCTGCTCGGGATCCGCGCCGGGAGCCCCGATCGAGAACACGAAGCCGCCCGATACAGGGTGAGAGTCGGCGGAGACGACCCGGAAGGTCGCGGTGTAGGTGCCGTCACCGAGCTCCGAGGGCAGCTCCGCGCCCACCGCATCGGAACGGTCGTCGGGGCGAACGAGGTCGCCTGCCTCGACCTGCTCGCCCTGCGCATCGAACACCCTGACGGCGCCGAAGCTCGCCTCGACCGGCTCGCTGAAGTAGAAGGCGACCAGCTCGGGCGGCGCCTCCACCACGGTCCCCTGCGCCGGCGAGGTGCGCTCCACGACCGCGTGGGCCGACGCCCCCGCCGGGGCGAGGAGCAGGCCGGCGACGGCCACGGTCAGGGCCCGACGTGTCACCAGGCCTCGGTCGGCTCCCGGTCGTCGCCGCGGCCGCGGCGCCTACGGAGGACCAGCCCAGCGATGAGCGCGATCACGACCGCGCCCAGCCCGATGAAAGGCCAGATCGGGAAGCTGTCGTCCTGCCCTACCCAGTAGAGCGTTCCGGCGACCTCGCCGCTTTGATCCCCGACCAGGATCGGGATCTCGTAGTCGAAGACCTTGGTGCGCTCGCCCTCGTCCTTGACCTGGGTCGGGGTCCCGGTCGACATGTAATGCGCACGGTGGTCGTGCCACGAGTACTGCGATGTCCTGTCGACCGTCTCCCAGGTCGGCGGCGCGTCCGCGTCGGCCTCCGCCGGGATGTCGGCTTCGCCGAAGCGATCTCCGTTCAGGTGGTGGGACGGCGAGGAGGTGTTCACCTCCACCGTCCCGTCGCCGAGGATCCGCAGATAGGGCTCTGCGTCGTAACCGAGCACCACTACCGTCTCGCCGGACCGGTTCGTGAGGCGCAGGCTGTCGTCGAAGTTGAGGACCTCGACCTTCAGGCCGTCGGTGGCCGGCTCAATCGCGTCGATCTCTGATCTGTAGTTCGGGTTGCCCTCGTGGGCTGCGGCGTGACCTGGGAGGGCCACGATCGCCGCGAGGGCAACGACCAATGCGGACTTCCGCACGTCGCTCTCCTTGGGTTCGCGGGTTGGGGCCCGCGAGGCGCGGGCCTAGGCCAGGGAGGGAGCGGGCGGAGCGCGTCCGGCGAGCCGGGCTGCGATCAGGCGGCCGCCGTTGCGGAACGGGATGAACGGGTTGTGGCGTGCGCGAAGCGACCTGGGGGCGCGGCGGAGCGTCGGTGCGACGCGGGCGCGGAGGCTCGCCAGCTTCTCCTCACCGATGTAGCGGCCGAAGAGGAGCGGGATCGCCAGCGCCAGGACCGGCAGGGCTGCAAGCAAGGCCTCGAGCATCGTGGGCACGATACCCCGCTTACGCGTTCGCCTGCGACAGCAGGAAGAGGCCGAAGGTCGTGAAGCCGACCATCACCAACAGCATCCAGTACTGCGAGCGGGTCGCCTGCTTGACGTCGCCGTAGACCGCGAGCGCCCGGTCGTGCGCCAGGGTCAGCGCGATCACGTGACCGATGACCAGCGAAGCGACCTGCGCGTACCAGATGGCGGTGGAGCCGATCAGACCGAAGTCCACTCCGGCGTCTGCGGTCCCGAACAGGTCAGAGCCCTCGCCGAGCGGGTCGGAGAGCAGGTATGTGAACTGCGCCTGCTCCTGGAACACGACCAGGCTGAAGTAGTGCGCGACCAGGTAGGCGAGCGCGATCGGGATCAGGGTGTGGGCAAAGGACCGAGCCAGCTCACGGAACGGCGGCGACCCGCTCACCGTGCGCATCCCGCGGATGCCGATCAGGTACAGCGCGGAGAGCCCACCCGTCACCAGGAGCAGCCAGGCGGTGGCGTTGGCACGGTAGGCCGCGACAGGCCCAAGGCCGAGGTCCGTGAACCACTCATACGTGTCGGTGATCGGCGACTTCAGCAGCCCCTCCTGCGCCCCGTCGAAGCTGGTCGAGCCGATAGCCAGCAGGACCAGCGGCAGCGTTCCAGCGACCAGGCCCCAGGAGGTCACGCCGCTGAGGAACCTGCGGCGCCCGATGCGCCCATCTCGGGCCGCCAGCACGGACAGCGTCGAGAACATCCGGAAGTAGACGGAGAAGGTCTCCCCCCGCTCGAGCCACTCGTCGATCCCGAACAGGGCCATCGCGACCAGCGTGATCGCGCTATAGACGAGCGCGGCCACCGCGACAGTTTCCGGGTCGATGCCGCCGGTGAGCCCGGTCGCTCCGTAGACGAGTTCGAGCCAGACGAAGCCGAACAGCCCGATCACCGCCGGCCAGTGCCCGAGCCACTTGGGATAGGCGAGCGCCGCCGGCGCCGACTGCCCGGCGATCAGCCGGAAGGCGCCCGAGACCGCACGGGCGATCGCTCGCCACGGGTTGAAGGCCCTGAAGACGTCGCCGAAGAGAGCGCTGATCGCCACCAGGCCGAGCCAGAACGTGACGAAGGCGAAGGTGACGGTGAAGTTCCGGTCCGGGGCCTCGGTCCCCTCGAGCCCGGCATAGACGGTGACGCCGAGCAGCCCGACCCCGATCAGGCCGCAGACGATCTGGGCCACCGGGTTCAGGAGCGCGGTGGAGAGCGCCTGCGGGAGCGCCTTCCAGCGCTCCTCCTGGAGGCGGACGGTGCGCCAGGAGAACGAGAGCAGCGCGAAGGAGATGATCAGGACAAGCGAGGCGCCCCACGCGAACAGCCACTCCGGGATCGGCAGGTCTTCGCGCGCCTGCAGCGCGTGGGCGAGGAGGAACACCTGGCTCTAGGGGTTGATCCGGAGCTCCGCCAGCGGCACGTCCCCTGAGGGCCCGTGGGCCTCGAGCTCGTAGACGCCGTCGAGCTCGGCGGGGAACCTGAGGTCCACGTTGCCGCTCGGATTCGCCTTCACGATGTCGTAGCCGTGGATGTGGATCTCCTCCTGCGGCTCGTCAAGGCTGATTCGGAGCCAGACCTCGTCGCCCTTGTCGTAGGTCAGCGTGCGGACCCCGCCCACGACCTTTCCGTTGTTCATCACGATCGCCTCGGGGGCCGGCTCGACGGGCGCAGGCTTGCCGCCGGTCGTCGTGGTCTGCGTGCTGATCGTCGAGTCGCCGTTGTCGTCATCGCTGTCGTCCCCACCGACGACGAACAGCGCCACAGCGGCGGCGATGATCAGGACGATGAAAGCGGCTCTGACAGCGGGGGAACGCATCGGCGCGCGATTCTAGGCGAAGGACCTCAGCGAGCCCTTACGGCGCGCCGCCGCCGCCCTGACCGCCGGCGCCGGGTTGCTGCGGGGCGGGCGCGGCCTGCGTGGGGGTCTGCTCGTCGATCGAGGGCGCGTCGATGGTGTCCCCGCTGCCGAGGAAGACGAAGGCGGCCACGATCGCGACGCCGATGATGATCCCCAGGAGCACCCCGAGGATGCGGTCCGTATGGGATCGCAGCCAGGCGATCAGGAAACGCCGTCGAGCAGCTTCCAGTTGGCGCGGAAGGCGGACTCGGCCGCCTCGACGATCGCGTCCTCGTCCTCGGGGGTCATCGCCTCGGCGATCAGGCGGCGGGACTCCTCGGCATGCGCGTCGTCGGAGGCCTCGTGGACGCGGAAGTACTCGCTGCCCGAGCCGCCGTCGATGCCGTAGAAGCGGGAAAGGCCCTCGAGCTTGATCCGCGAGATCTCGGGCTGCCCGCTCTCGATCGCGTAGAGCCGGGCCAGTGCGGCGAGATAGCCGTCGTGGGCGGTCCAGGTGCGAACGCACTCCGCGGTCTCTGAGGTCGGCTCGGCGCCGATCTCACCGCCGGCGGCCTCGATGAAGCCGTCCCAGAGGCGGATGTGATCCCCCTCCTCGGCCGCGTGGGCCGCGACCTCCTCGCGGCGCTCGGCCGGCGCGCTCGCGACGGCGTCGGCGCAGAGGCGGGCGATGGCCTCGGTCGCGTGGCGGTACTGGCCGGAGTAGCGGGCCAGCTCATCGGCACTCAGGTCACCGGCGGACCAGCGCTGGTAGAAGGGGTGCTCCAAGACGTTGTGGCGGGCCCGGCTCTCTTCGATTCGATCCCAGACTGTTGAGCTCACTGCTGAAGTCTCCTCTCGCTTCCTCGTCCCTGGCTGCGGGCTGATTAGGGAGTCCGGCCGAAGGCCGGTCAATCGCCCCCGGGTTGTGTGCCGGGCGGCAGCATAGCGCCGCGCTCGGCTCGGCCGGGCTCGATCTGGAATCCTCGCGCGGGTGCGACCCCAGCGAGCCGACATCGCCATCCCTCCCTTTCCGCCCGGCGCCGACTGGATCGGAGCCGAGCCGCCGGCGATCGAGCGCGTCGCGGCCGCGGGGCCGGTGCTCGTCCACTTCTTCGACTTCGCCCAGCTCAACAGCGTCCGGGCCCTGCCGTACCTCGGTGGAGTGGCGCCGGCGCTACTCCGATCACGGCCTGACCGTCGTCGGCGTGCACTTCTCCAGGTATCCGTTCACCGACGACCGCGCGGAGATCGAGGCCGCGCTGCCGCGCCTCGAGATCGACTGGCCCGTGGTCCGTGACGCGGATCGCTCGATCGCCCGCGACTACGGAGCGCAGGGCTGGCCGTCGCTCTTCCTCTGGGGCCAGGGCGGCGCGCTCCGCTGGTACCACCTCGGGGAGGGCGAATACGGCGCCACCGAGGAGGCGATCCGTGAGGCCCTGGCCGAGAGGGAGGGAAACGGCGCGGACGTCCTGGCGATGCCGCCGGTGATGGAGCCGCTGCGCACGACCGACGCGCCCGGCGCGGAGGTGGCGGTCCCGACCGAGGAGCACTTCCCTGGCTCGAGGGGCAAGCCGTGGCGCGCGAGCGACGGAGATGCGGCGCTGGAGCTCGAGTACGAGGCTGGAGGGGCGTACCTGACCGCCGAGGGCACCGGGGTGGTGGACGTCTGGATCGACGGGAAGCCGCAGGACGCGCTCGAGGTCGGGTTCTCCGGGGTGCATCCCGTGATCGAGCACCAGAGCCATGAACGCCACTCGCTGGCACTGGAGCCCTCCCCAGGACTCGCGATCCACTCGATTCAGTTCGCGCCTGGGAATCCGACCTCCTAGGTCGGGTTAGGGTAGCCTAATAGCCCGTTAGGGCTACCTTACTCGTACCTTGAAGGAGGCAGTTTTGATCGATCCCTCGACTTGGCGCGCGCGCTTCGGGTTCCCCGGGCTCGCTGCCACCTCGCTCGTGTCCCTCTCCCTCTTCGCCGCTGCGTGCGGCGATGATGACGACTCGTCAGACGAGAGCTCCGGCGGCGACACCGCTCAGCTCAGCGCCATCAAGGACTACCTGACCGAGCACTCCGCCGCTCTCAAGGAACACACGGCGGCGATGCGCGAGCAGGGCGAGCGCTACTACGAGCTGGCCGAGTCATCCGACTTCGATTACGGGGCGATGCTGGAGCAGAACCGCGAGGAGGTCCAGCAGATCCTCGAGGACTCGAAGGCGACCTTTGCGGAGGCCAACCCGTCCTACGAGGAGATGGAGGGAATCGTTGCGGGCGTACCGCGACTGGCGCAGTACGACGTCGACATCGACGCCGGCTCGGACGCATCCGATCCCGAGTCCGCCGTCTCGTTCAGCCTCGAGCTGCCGAACGGTGAGACCCTGGAGCAGCCCGGCAACCTGTTCTTCGTCACGGAGACCTCGCTGTTCGGGACCAACCCCGACTTCCTGGCCAAGGGTGTCGACGGGGACGTCGACGGCAACGGCCGGGTCGAATTCGGGGAGGGAGTCCCGGACGCGAACGTCTACGTCGCCGCGGTGCGGGAGTTCGAGGAGCAGGCCGCATCGCTCGACGAGGACGCGCAGGAGTTCGAACCGACGCCCTCTGATGCGTTCACCGCGCTGACGGTGATGACGCCGACGATGAGCGAGTACTTCGAGGCGTGGAAGAACTCGCGCTTCATCGCCGGCGAAAATGCGTCCGAGCTCGGCTTCGTGGCCGCATCGCGCTTGGAGGACATCGCCGACATCCTCGAGGGCCTCGTCCTGACGTACGACCAGATCGAGCCCCAGATCGCGGCCGAGGACCCGGCGCAGGCCGAGCAGACCGGCAAGGCGCTGGATGACCTGCTGGCCTACGTCGAGGACCTCCGCGACCAGGAGGCCGGCGGCAAGAAGTTCACAGCCGAAGAGGCAGACACCCTCGGTGCCGAGGCACAGCGCCAGGCCGAGGCGATCGCCGGCCAGGTGACACAGGCCGCTCAGCGTCTCGGAATCGAGTTGCAGGAGGCGTGAGGCGCTGGGCCGTCATCGTGTCGGTGGCCGCGGCCGCGCTTGCGGTCGCGGCTCCGGCCCGGGCCCACGCCCCGTGGGAGGCCGCCGAGGAGTTCCGTTCCTCCCTGTTCGAGGCGCAGACATCCCTGCTGCTCGACGGCGGTGAGGGTGCGTCACAGGATCTCCGGGCGGCGCATTCGGCTCTGGAAAGCCATTTGGGACGGGTCCTCGGGACCTACTCGCCGCAGGACCGTAAGGCCCTGGAGGCCTCGCTCGCGCGGGCGGAGCGGGCGGCAGCAGCGGGCGACGAGGTCGCCCTTGCCGCGGCCCGCGGCAGCGCCGTCGCGGCGCTACGACGTGGCGCTTTCGAGGTCGTCGTCGGGGCCGCGGCCGACGGGAAGATCTCGCGCGCTCGCGCCTTCCTGCTGATCCGCGACTTCCGCCAGGCCACGCGGTTCACCCGACCCGGCGTCGACGCCACGACCGCGCTCGACGAACTGGAGACGGGCGAGATCAGCCCGGAGGAGGCGGTGACAGGGATCCGCAAGGACCTGCTGGACGCCTACCAGGCCCGGCTCCTCACCTATGTCACCGAGGCGACCCAGGCGGACGAGCGGGACTTCGGCCCGGCTTTCGCCGAGCAGGCGGCGCTGGCCGCCGGCTACTGGCGGATCATCGCCCCCGAGTACGAGGAGCAGAACTCCGCACAGGAGCGCGAGCGGACCGACGCGGACTTCGCCGCGATGGCGACCGCCGCCGCGCGCGGGGACTCGCTGGCCTATGAGCGGGCTCGCGATGCCGCTCTCGAGGATCTCAGCGGCTTCACCGCCGCACCCTTCACCCCCGAGGAGCAGGCGAGACGGGCGCAGCAGCTGATCCGGTTCCTCGACCTGGTCCCGATCGAGTACGACCACGGGACGGACGACGGTCACGTCACCATCCCCTTCGAGATCCAGGAGTCGATCGCGTTCACCGAGGGAGCGCGCGCGGCGTTCACCGACCTTCAGGCCACCCTCGAGGAGCGCGACCCCGAGGGAGTCCAAACGGTGCTGGCAGCCCTTGACGAGCTCGACGCCATCAACGCCGACGCCAACGAGGGCGGCGGGGTCGCTCCGCTGGAGGACGTCGAGGATGCCCACGAACGCGCCTCGGACGCACTCGACGGCATGTTCCCCGACGAGTGGAAGGAGTCGAGCACCGAGGCCGACTTCGACCTGGTCGACATCAGCCTGGACCAGATGGAGGCCGCCGTCAGCGCCGGTGAGCGCACGCAGGCCGAGCAGGCCAGGCTGACCGCCTACGCGTTCTTCGAGTTCGGGCCCGAGCGCCTGCTGGTCGCGCTGGACCCGCAGCTGACGACCGAGATCGAGGGGCTGGTCTGGTACGGGGCCGACGGCAAGGCGGGGCTCGCCGAGCTGGTCGCCGACGAGGACAAGTCGGTCCGTGACATCCGCGAGACGCGCCTCGCACTCGACGAGAAGCTCGACCGGGCCAAGGAGACGACCGGCGAGGGCGCCGAGGGCCTCAGCGTCGTCACCAACGCCGCCCTGATCGTCTTCCGCGAGGGCTTGGAGGCGATCCTGATCATCGCCGCGATCATGGCCAGCATGGTCGGCGCGAACCGCGGGCTGCGCAGGCCGATCGCATGGGGAGCGCTGCTGGCGCTGCCCGCCAGCGCGCTGCTGTTCGTCGCGTCCGTCCTGCTGCTCGACTCCCTCGCCCAATACGGGGAGAAGCTCGAGGCGATCGTCGGCCTGGTGGCCGTGGGCGTGCTGTTACTCGTGCTCAATTGGTTCTTCCACCGCGTCTACTGGACCGAGTGGATCGCCGGTCACCGCAATCGCGGAAAGGCGCTTGCGGGAGCGGCTGTGGCCGGAGGAGTTGCCGCGGGCGCGACCGTGCTCGGCCTCTACGCCCTGGGCTTCACCGCGGTGTTCAGGGAGGGCTTCGAGACCGTGCTGTTCCTGCAGGCGCTCCAGCTCGAGGCCGGGACGGGCATCGTCCTGGCCGGCGTCAGCCTGGGCCTGGTCGGTGTCGCCGCGGTGGGCGCGGTCACCTTCAAGCTCGAGCAGCGCCTGCCGTACAAGAAGATGCTGATCGTCACCGGGCTGCTGATCTCGCTGGTGCTGGTGGTGATGGTCGGTAACACGATGCGGACGCTTCAGGGCGTGGGCTGGATCTCGATCACGCCGATCGATGCGGACCTGCCGCTCTGGATGGGCACGTGGCTGGGCATGTTCCCCACCTGGGAGACCCTCGGCGGGCAGGCCGCGGCGCTGGTCTTCGTGGTCGGCAGCTACTTCCTCGCCGAGTGGGTGCGGAAGCGTGGCCTGCGCAGGGCGTTGCGGGAGCAGGGAACGCCTGTCGAGGACCAGCGACAGGGTTGGCGGGGCGACCTCGAGGCTGAGCGCGCCCGGCTCGCGCAGAACGGCGGACCCGCGACGTCGAATGGCGCAGCCGCGAACGGGCACGGCGCTCGCGAAGAGGCGCCGGAGCTCGTCAGGGACTAGCGCTCAGACGCTCTTCTGCTTCTCGCAAGCGGTGGCGCTGTCGCGGCCGGCGCCACCGACGCACTTGTCCTTGCCACCCTGGCCGCGGAGCTTGTCCTTGCCCTTGCCGCCGAAGAGCCGGTCCTTGCCCGGTCCGCCCTTGAGCGTGTCCTTGCCCTTGTCGCCGCAGAGGCGATCGCCGGCACCGAGGCCCTTGATCTTGTCCTTGCCGGCTCGGCCCGAGATCACGTCGGGGCCCGAAGTGCCGGTCAGCGTGTCCGCGCCGGGCGAGCCGACCTGAGTCGCTGTCCTGCCGCCGCACTTGACGGGAATCGCCTGCCAGTCCGGGTTCTGCTTGCTTGAGGGGGTCGTGGTGATGGGCGTGCCCCCCGACCCATCGGTCTTCATGATGAAGATCTGCGGCATCCCGCCGACCGGGGACTGATAGGCGATCAGGGACCCGTCGGGCGAGGCAGCCGGCTCGAGGTCGACCGCCGCGTTGTTCGTCAGCGGGGTGACGGGTCCGCCTGTCGAGGCCACCTTCGCGATCTCGAAGTCGAGCCCGTCGAAGGTGTGGAAGTAGATGCTTCGCCCGTCCGGCGACCAGTGCGGCGCCGCGTCCACAGCGGTGTTGTTGGTGAGCTGGAGTGCGCCCGACCCGTTGGAGTTCATGACGAAGATCTCCTCGTCACCGTCGTTCCGCTGGAACGCGATCTTCGAGCCGTCAGGCGAGACCGACGGAGCGGAATCCGGCACGGCGTTGTTGGTGATGTTGGTCTGCGCGCCGCCGTCGCCGTTCATGACGAAGATCTCATCGTCTCCGTCGCTGCTTCCGTACGCGATCCGCCCGTCGCGGAAGAAGCTCGGGTTGAGGTCCGTCACCGCGTTGTTGGTCAGGTTCACCGGCATCCCCCCGCTCAGGGGCTTGACGAAGATCTCGAGGTCGCCGGCGAGGCGCGACCAGGCGATCCGGTCACCCGCCACGTTGAAGACGGGGTCACCGTCGACCACGGCGTCGTTCGTGAACATGGTGAAGCCGCTGCCGTTCGGGCTGATGAGGTGGACGTCGGTCTGGGCCGTCGCATCCTGGTACGCGATCTGCCCGCTGGTCCCGGGGAATGCTGCCTCGCTCCGCCCAGGGGCCCACAAAACGGCGAGCGACACCAGCGCGCCAAGCGCCATGCCCGCAGCAGGGAACAGCCGCACTCGCGCGAGTCCCGCTCTCACGCCGACGACTCTAGCCCACGACCGGCAGCTCGGTGCCCGTGTCCGCCTTGGACTCGAGCGCCCGGCGGATGTGCGTCGGGAGCATGAAGCGGACGTCCTCCTCGACGGTCTTCAGCTCTGAGACGTCGGTGGCGCCGCGCTCGCGGAAGAACTCCACGAGGCGCTCGACCAGCTCCTCGGGGGCGCTGGCGCCGGAGGTGATGCCGACGGTCTCGACGCCCTCCAGCCAGGCCTCGTCGACCTGGAAGTGGAAGTCGATCAGGTGGGAGTCCACCCCATGCTCGCGCGCGACCTCGACGAGGCGCACGGAGTTCGACGAGTTGGTGGACCCGATCACCAGGACCAGGTCGCACTCGCGCGCCAGCTCCTTGACGGCCTGCTGGCGGTTGGTGGTCGCGTAACAGATGTCGTCGGTCTTGGGCCCCGTGATGTTCGGGAACTTCCGCTTCAGCGCCTCGATGATCGAGGTGGTCTCGTCCACCGAGAGAGTGGTCTGGGTGATGTAGGCGATGCGGTCGGGATCGTCCACCTCGAGTGACTCGACGTCCGCCTCGGTCTCGACGAGCACGATGTTCTCCGGGGCCTCGCCGGTGGTCCCCTCGACCTCCTCGTGGCCGTCGTGACCGATCAGGACGATCGTGTAGCCCTCGGAGGCGAACTTGCGCGCCTCGACATGGACCTTGGTCACCAGCGGACAGGTCGCGTCGATCGTGCGCAGGCCGCGCGCCTCAGCGTTGGCGTGGACGCTCGGGGCGACCCCGTGGGCGGAGAAGACGACCATCTGGCCCTCTGGGACCTCGGTCTCCTGATCGACGAAGATCGCGCCGCGCTTCTCGAGCTCCTGCACGACGTGCTTGTTGTGGACGATCTCCTTGCGCACGTAGATCGGCGCGCCGTAGAGGTCGAGGGCGTGCTCGACCGTCTGCACGGCGCGATCGACGCCCGCGCAATAGCCGCGCGGGGCGGCGAGCAGGACCCTGCTCGGGCCCCTCTTGGTGTCGCTCGAGGAGGACGGCACTGCGCCCCACAGGGTAGCGATGACCCGTGTACCCAAAAGCACGTGCGCGGTAGGGTCCACGCATGGCACAGGGGCATTTGGACCGGTTGAGCTCTGTCGACGCCTCGTTCCTCACGAACGAGAGCTCGGACAGCCACATGCACGTGGGCGCCCTGATCATCCTCGAGGGCCCGGCGCCCGCCTACGACGACTTCCTCGAGCACGTCCGGGGCCGCCTCGACCTGGTCCCGCGGTTCCGCCAGAAGCTGGCGTTCCCGCCCGCGCAGACCGGCCGGCCGTTCTGGGTGGACGACCCGAACTTCAACCTCGCCTACCACGTCCGCCACTCCGCCCTGCCCTCGCCGGGCTCCGAGGAGCAGCTCAGGAACATCACCGGGCGCCTCTTCTCGCAGGCGCTGGACCGCTCCAAGCCGCTGTGGGAGATGTGGCTGGTGCAGGGCCTGGAGGGGAACCGGGTCGCGATCATCACCAAGACCCACCACGCGCTCGTGGACGGCGTCTCCGGCATGGACATCGCGACGGTGCTGTTCGACCTGAAGCCGGTGCCGGAGCAGTCGAACGGGCAGTCCAGCTGGGTCCCGAGTCCCCATCCGTCCTCCGCCGAGCTCGCGGCCCACGGGCTTCGCGGGGTCGCCGAGAGCCCGTTCAAGCTCGCCCGCCGGGCCGCCCGCGCCGCGACGCGCCCGGTGGGGACCGCGAGGAAGGTGAGCGAGACGGTCGAGGCGCTGGGCGAGGTCGCCTGGGGCTTCACCAATCCCGCGCCGGAGGTGCCGCTGAACGCCGAGATCGGGTCCCACCGCCGCTACACGTGGAGCCGCGGGAAGCTCGACGGACTTCAAGCGAGTGAAGAACGCCCTGGGCGGAACGGTCAACGACGTCGTCCTCACCGTCGTCAGCGGGGCGCTGCGCTGCTGGCTCCAGGACCGCGGGATCAAGACCGACGGGCTGGAGCTGCGCGCTCTGGTGCCCGTCTCGATCCGGGCCGAGGACGAGCACGGCAACCTCGGCAACCGCATCGCGGCGATGCGCGGCCCGCTGCCCGTCTACGTCGAGGACCCGGTCAAGCGGCTCGGGATCGTCCGGGCCGCCATGGACGACCTGAAGGACTCGAAGCAGGCGATGGGCGCCGAGGTGATCAGCCGCATGAACGACTTCGCGCCGCCGACGCTGCTGGCGCAGGCCTCCCGCATCAACTTCTCGACCCGCCTCTTCAACCTGATCGTCACCAACGTGCCCGGCCCTCAGCTCCCGCTCTACGTGCTCGGTCGCGAGCTCCAGGACATCTTCCCCGTCGCGTTCCTGCCGGAGAACCACGCGCTGGCGCTCGCGATCATGAGCTACAACGGCGGCCTCAACTTCGGGCTGCTCGGCGACTTCGACGCGATGGAGGACATCGAGAACCTCGCCGGATACCTCGACGATGCGATCGCGGAGCTGGTCGAGGCCGCCTCCAAGCAGGAGGCGCGGGTCGAGGCCGACATCGCCGCCGGCGCCGACCTCCCCGGCTGAGCTACTTCCTCGCCCTCACCCGCGCATCAGGGACCACGGCGCGCGGCTCCTTGTTGCCCGCCTTGTCGACCGCGACCGAGAAGAAGCGATAGCGGTGACCGGGCTTGCCGCGGAAGCGGATCCTCTTCTTGTTTGTCTTCCCGATCCGCTTGTACTTCGAACCGTTGTTCGAGGCGAAAACGATCACGGATTTCACGCCTGACTCGGGCACCTCGTCCGAGCAGCTCTCGTCGAAGCGCTTCAGCCTCAGGTTGACCATGCCGGGCCCTCCTCGGGCACGGCGCGCCGAGCGAACCCGCGAGCTCGGCGCGTCGGTGTCCTTGCTGACCGCGGCGCCGACCGCGAGGTCCGCCTGGATCTGCCCCCAGCCGATCCCGTTGCCGTAACTGCCGCACCCGCTCGCCGTCAGCTTCACGAGCCGGACCAGCTTGGTGTTGCTGATGCCCGGCTTGGCGGACCGCATCAGGGCGGCGAGGCCCGCCACCTGCGGCGAGGCCATGCTGGTCCCGACCAGGTAGGCGAAGCGGTTGTCGCCGAAGAACGTGGTGCGGACGGGATTGGTGAACGTGTCGTACTCGATCGGGATCGGGAACCCGGGCGCCGGGAACGTCGAGAGGATGCCCTGCTGGCCGCCGCTCACCATGTCCGAGGCGGAGCCGTGGGCCGAGACCGAGACCCCCGTGGTCCTCTGGGCGAAGGCGGAGCGGCTGCCGTCGTACTTGGTCGAGGTGACGACGAGCCCCCGGTTCTGGGAGAGGCTCGGGCCCGTCCCCTCCGGCTGGATGAACTCGGCGGGGTAGTTGGTGGCCGGGTCGGGTGTCTGTTCGTTCGCACCGGCGGCGACCAGAACCGCGCCCTTGGTCGTGGCGTAGAAGAGCGAGGGGGTGAGCGAGCTCGAGCAGCCTCCGAGGCTCAGGTTGATCACGTCGCTGCCGTGGTCGGCGGCAGCGGTGATCCCCGCGGCGACCGCGAAGCAGGTGAGCTCGACCCTGACCGCAAAGATGCGGCAGTCGAAGCCGAGCGAGGCGAGCCCGTAGCTGTTGTCCGAATCGGCACAGGCGAGGCCGGAGACGTGGGTCCCGTGGCCGACGTCGTCGTTCGCCGGCAGACCGGCGCAGCTCGGCTCGCAGCTGAGCTGGCCGGAAATCCGGCCGGCGAGATCCGGGTGCGCCGCGTCGATGCCGCTGTCGATCACGGCCACCTCCGCCCCGGCTCCCTTGGACAGGTCCCAGGCCCTCTGGGCGCCGTAGTGGCGCAGGTGCCACTGGGCGAGGTCCCCCGCGGGAGCGTTGCCGTCCGGGGTGCTGAAGATCGGATCGTTGGGGATCAGGCGGAGCTCGGCGGGCCCGTCGGGGATGACCCGCTCGACCCGTGGGTCGGCTGCCAGCCGGTCGCGCAGCTCGGCGACGCTCTCCTCGCCCAGGTCCACGGCGAGCTGGCCGGTCTCGGGGATCCGGCCCTCGACCTCGAGCTCGTGGCTGCTCACGACGTTGCCGAGTCGCCCGGCGCCGCCGTCGTCGGGCAGGCTGACCTCGACGATGGCGCGTCCCTCCCAGGGGGCCGCCTCATCCGCCGGCAGTGCAGGCGCAGCCGTGCCCAGGCCGGCCGCCAGAGCCAGCACCGAGGCAGCAATCAGCGTGACCCGCGGCCGCGTCATTCCCTTCATCCAACAACTGTAAGCAGCCACCGGAGCGGCGGCGTCATCCACGCGTCATCTTCTACCCTGCCCCGCCTTGCCGCTCAGCGTCCAGATCGGGCTGCTCCTGGCCGTCGCCACGGCGCTCGCCTCGATCGTCGGCTTCCTCTACAAGCACCGCGGCGCCGTCGAGAGCCCCGAGGTCGATTGGCGGCGCCCGGTCTGGAGCTCGCTGGTCCTGTTTCGCTCCCGTGCCTACACGGCGGGAGTCCTGATTGCGATGGGCGGCTGGGGCATTCCACGTCGGCGCTCTCGCCCTGGCGCCGATCTCACTGGTTCAGGCGACGATCGCCGGCGGCCTGGTGATGCTGACCGTGATCGCCGACCGCTTCTTCGCCCACGAGGTGAGCCGCCGGGAGTGGATCGGGGTCGCCATGGCGGCCGCGGGCCTGGCGTTCCTCGCGCTGACGCTGGAGGGCGGCGGGGACGAGGCGCACTCCGACTACGAGTCCGCAACGCTCGCGGCGTTCGTCGGTGTGACGATCGCGGCCGGCGTCGCGGTCGCCGTGGCCGGCCGCGCCACGCGGCGGGCCGGGGTTCTCTTCGGCGCCTCGGCCGGGCTGCTCTGGGCAGCCTCCGACACCACGATCAAGGCCCTGTCTGACGCCCTTGGCGAGGACAGCGCGGTGGCCATCCTGATCAACCCGATGGCACTGCTGATCCTGCTGCTCTCACTGGCCGGCCTCTTGGTCTCGGCCCGCAGCCTTCAGCTCGGCCCAGCCGTGCCGGTGATCGCGGTCACCAGCGTCGCCGCCAACGCAACCACGATCGCGGCGGGCCCGATCGTCTTCGCCGAGCCGTTGCCCGACGACACCCTCGCTCTCGCGGTCCGGCTGCTCGCCTTCACCCTGGTGGTCGTCGCCGCTGCGCTGACGCCGCCTCCGCTGGAGCCGGAGGTCGAGGCGAAGCTTCCCTAGGGCCTAGTACCCGAGCGCGAACTTCGCGTCCTCGGACATCATCTCCGGGGACCAGGGCGGGTCGAAGATCATCTTCGGGTTGACCCGCTGCACGCCGTCGAGGTCGCCGACGAACTCGCGCATCTGCTCGGAGACCTGCGGCCCGATCGGGCACGCGGGCGTGGTCAGTGTGAAGGTGATGTCCACCTCGCCCTCGCCGTCGACGTTGACGTCGTAGACGAGGCCGAGGGAGACGAAATCGAGCCCCAGCTCGGGGTCGATCACCTCTTCCAGCGCCTCGTAGACCTGTTCTTCCGTGGGCATGGCCCTAAGGATAGGAGGCCGGGCCCGCAGACCGGCCTGGGTAGCCTTGTCGCGCGTGCCGCTGCTGATCATCCTCTTCATCGTCGTCCCGCTGATCGAGCTGTACGTGATCATCCAGGTGGGACAGGCGATCGGCGTCGTGCCGACGATCCTGCTGCTGCTGATCGACAGCATCGTGGGCTCGCTGCTGCTGCGCTCGCAGGGCCGCGCGGCGTGGCTGCGGTTCAACCAGGCGCTGGCCGAGAACCGCGCTGCCAGCCACGGAGGTCTTCGACGGCGCCTTGGTCATCTTCGGCGGCGCTCTGCTGCTGACCCCGGGCTTCGTCACGGACGTCTTCGGGCTGATGCTGCTGATCCCGCCCACCCGCGCCTTGATTCGCAGGTTCGCCAACAGAACCGTGCTCAGGCGGTTCACGCTGGCACCGCGCGCCGCGATGTGGGGCTACGGACAAGGTGCGCGACCGTCGCGCCGCGGGCCGTGCGGGCCCGGCGCCCGCGCCCGGAGCGCCACCTCCCCGGCCGCAGGCACGACCCAGCGGCGACGTGATCGAGGGCACCGCGTCCGAGGTCAAGGACGAGGACACCTTGGAGCGATGAGCGCCGTTGTCTGCGGGTTCGCGGACCCCGCGGCCGAGATCGCGGGAATGGCCTGGTCGCTGGAGGGCGCCGAGGGCGGCCTGCTGCTGGCCGGGGGCGACGTCCACGCCGCCGCGGCGCGGATCACTCCGGGGGACGGCGTCACCGAGCTCAGCCTGGAGGCCCCCATCGCCGCCTGCGACGCCCGGCTCGAGCCCCGCGGGCTGGCACCGCTCCCGGCCGTCGACGGCGGACCCGAGTCCGCCGAGGCCGGCGTCGCCTCTGTCAGCTTCGAGCTGTCCAAGGGCGGGGCCGCGGGCGCGAAGCAGTGCGACGGGTACCTGACCCGCTGGGCGGCCGACCCGGTTCCCGGGCGCGAGCGTCCTTCGCCACCTCGCCCTGCCGGGGATCGACGGATCGCTGCTGCTGGCGATCGCGGTCCGGCCGCAGGGCGGCGCCGAACACGACGACGAGCTGGCCGGCGCCTGGGTGCTCGATTCGAAGGGCGAGGCGAACCCGTTCGGCGAGGCGCTGATCTCGACCGAGTACGACGCCGCCGGGCGGCCCACCCGCGCCGGGCTGGAGCTGTGGCCGGTCGAGTCCGACGCCCCGCCGGGTCGAGCCGCCGGGACCCGCATGGGCGGGGTCGAGGAGGAGCGGACGGCGGCGGCGCTGCTGGACGCGGCGGTAGAGGGCTTCCGCGGCATCGGGTCCTACCTGCTCTGGCGCGCCTGATGGCGAAGATCACGACGGTCATCAGCGACTTCGGCGGCGTCCTGACCACGCCCCTGGTCCAGTCCTTCGCCGCCGTCCAGGACGACACCGGGATCCCGTTCGAGGAGCTCGGCCATGCGATGGCTCGGATCAACGAGGAAGAGGGCAAGCACCCGCTGTATGAGCTCGAGAAGGGCCGGATCTCGGAGCCCGACTTCCTCGACAAGCTCTGCGACGCGCTCGAGCCGGCCCTCGGCCACCGACCGGAGATGCACCGCTTCCGCGAGGTCTACTTCGACGCCCTCCATCCGAACGAGCCGATGATCGAGCTGATGCGCGAGGCGAAGGCCGCCGGCTTCCGCATGGCGATGCTGACCAACAACGTCAAGGAGTGGGAGCCGCTGTGGCGCTCGATGCTCCCGGTCGACGAGATCTTCGAGCTGGTCGTCGACTCCGCCTTCGTCGAGATGCGCAAGCCCGAGCCGGAGATCTACGAGCTGATCCTGGAGCGCCTCGGCGGCACACCGGCCACCGAGTGCCTGTTCGTGGACGACGCCGACGTCAACTGCGAGGCGGCGTCAGCCCTCGGCCTGACCGCCGTCCACTACCGGCACAACGACCAGGCGATCCCCGAGATCCGCGCCGCGCTCGGCGACGGCCTGTCCGGCTGAGCGCTCAGCAGCCCTCGTCCGGAGACGTGGTCTTGTCCGCCGGGGCGTCCTCCGCCCGGGCCTTGGCGATGAACGGCAGCGCGCCCGCGGAGATGCCCGCCGAGATCAGATACGAGGCCGGGTAGCCGGAGACGTCCGCGACGCGGCCGAGCACCGGCTGGGTGGCCACGCCTCCGGCCGAGCCCATCAGGGAGTTGAATGAGAGGATCGTCGCGCGCTGCTGGGAGGGGATGGAGTCGTTGATGAACGCCTGTCTGATCGGGATCGTCGCCGCGAACAGCAGCCCCCAGACGACGATCAGGCCGAGCACCACGCCGAAGCTGTCGATCAGGCCGATCCCCGCGACCGCCAGCGTTGCGATCAGGGTTGCCGCGAGCAGCGCGTCGGTCCGGCGGGGGAAGAGCCGGCGGATCCAGGGCGTCGCGATGCCGCCGAGGATCTGGCTGCCGGCGATGATCGCCGCGACCAGGCCCGCGATCCCGTAGGCCTCCGGGTCGCCGTAGAGCTCGAGCAGGTATGGCTGCAGGGCGTAGAAGACGTAGATGCCGACGCCGCCCTCGAACACGGCGGCGATCATCAGGAACTTCACCGGCCGGACGCGCCAGCCGAACTCGATCGAGTCGCTGGTGATCCTCTTGATCTCCGCCCGGGGACCCCCACCCCGGTCCGGCTTGAATCCGATGTCTCGCATCAGCATGAAGGCCACGATGAACATGAGCCCGAGGACCACCGCGCGCAGCACGAAGGGCGCCCCCAGGCTGACCGCCTGCGCGATCAGCCCGCCCGCGATGGAGCCGGTCAGCATTCCGACCCCGGTGACGATCTCGGCCCGGGAGAAGACGTGCTCCAGGGGCTCCTTCGAGCCGGTCGCATCGAGCGCGTCCACCACCCACGCCTCGGTCGCCCCTGAGAAGAAGGTGAAGCCGAGGCCGAGCAGGAGCGAGACCACGGCCCACTGCCAGAAGGGCGCCTCCATCTCCCAGAGCAAGACGTAGAGGACCGTGGTGACGGCGAGTGTGACCGTCCCGAGCAGGAACGAGAACCGCCGTCCCCGCATGTCGGCGACGATCCCGGTCGGGATCTCGAAGATCACCATCCCCGCCGTGAAGAACGCATTGGCCGCGAACGCCTCGAGGTTGTTGAGCCCGGCGTCGAGCAGGAAGATCGTGTTGATCCCCCAGATCAGCGATGCCGCGATGGTGTTCCCCAGCAGCAGGGCGTAGTAGATGCGCTTGATCGAGGCGGGAGTGGCGGCGACCACTGCCGCTACACGCTACGGGGCAGGCGTCCCCGGGAAGGCTGCGGCTAGTTGTCGCTGCCGCCGCGGTCCCAGACGTAGAGCTCGGTCGCCTCGCGGGCGAGCTCCATCAGCCTGGGGTGCGAGAGGAACTCGAGCACGGTGTCGAGCGCGCGCTCCTCGGAGATCCCCTCCTCGAACGCCTCCTCGCCGCGGAAGCCGGCGGCGAGCTTGAGCGCCTCGCGGCGGTGCTCGCCGAGCGAGTCGAAGGCGCCCATCAGGAAGTCTCGGTTGGGGACCGGGTGGCCGACGTCCATCGAGCCGAACCAGGCGGAGAGCATCGAGATGTCGTGCTCGTCGAGCTCGGAGATCGCCTTGGCGTAGTGGTCGCCGAGCTCGTCCTCGGGGATCTCGTCCACCCAGGCACGCACGGCCTCGCCCAGGAGCTGGCGGCGGGCCTCGCGCCCGACGGAGTCGGCGATCGCGCGGATTGCGTCGGCGGGGTCTATGAAGCAGAGCGTCATGTCAGGTCCGGTCTCCTCGTGGGACTTACAGATCGTGAGAGGACGCAAGGCTAGAGTCGCCCCCCGACGGCAAAACCGACGAGCGGGTTTCCGCGGGTTATGGGCGTTACGGTGGGAAACGTGACGCTCAACGTGATCGCAGGGCCGCCCAACTCTGGGCGCACCGGAGCCGTCCTGGACCGCTTCCGGGAGGCCATGTCCCGGGACCCGATCCTGGTCGTGCCCACCGTGGACGACGTCGAGCGGTTCGAGGAGGAGCTGACCCGCGACGGCGCCCCGCTCGTGGGCGCCACCGTGTGCACGTTCAACCGGCTGTTCAAGCTCGTGGCGAGCACGATCGGCGTGCCCGTGCGCCCCCTGCTCAGCCCGGTGGAGTCGCGCCGGATCGCCGCCGAGGCGGTCGCGAGGACCGATCTGAAGCGGCTCGCGCCCTCCTCCCGCCAGCCCGGGTTCGCCACCGCGCTGGAGGAGCTGGTCTCGGAGCTGCAGGCCGCGGCGATCGATCCGCACACCTTCAGGGAGCGCGCGGCCGAGGCCGGCGAGTTCGAGCTCGAGCTGGCGGGCCTCTACGAGGCGTTCTGCGCGGTCCGCGACGAGCTCGACCGCGACGACGAGCACACGCTGGCGGCCGCGGCGATCGCCGCCCTCCGGACGCAGCCCGACGCCTGGGGCGGCCGGCCCGTCTTCATCTACGGCTTCGACGACCTGACCGTCGAGCAGTTCGACCTCGCTCGCGAGCTCTGGGGGGCAGCGAAGGTGACCATCGCGCTGCCCTGGGAGGACCGGCCCGTCCTCACGTCCGCGCGCGGAGCGCTGTTCGCCCAGCTCAGAGACGTCGAGGGCGCCGAGATCACCCATCTGGAGACCAACCCGGAGTTCACCCGCAGCCGCACGCTGTTCGAGCTGGAGCGCCGCTTCGGCGAGGACGGCGCGGAGCCGGTCGAGAACGACGGCGGGCTCGCCCTGCTGGCAGCCGCCGGCGAGCTGGCGGAGGCCGAGACGATCGGCGCGGAGATCGCCAGGCTCCTGGACCGTGAGGTGCCGCCGAGCGAGATCGCGGTCGTGGTTCGAGACCCCGGCTCCGCCGGCCCCCTGCTTCGGCGGGTCCTGTCGAGGTTCGACATACCGGTCGCGGTGCAGGCCGACCTCGCCGTCACCCGCACGCTCACCGGCGCCGGCCTCATCGCGCTGCTCCGCGCGGCGGTGGGCCGCGGGCTCGCGACGGACGTGCTCGCCTATCTGCGCACGCCGGGGATCGCGAAGCCGGACCGCGTGGACTGGCTGGAGCGCAGGATCCGGCAGAAGCGGCTGCGCAGCTCCGACCAGGCGATCGAGGCCCTGAGGGAGAAGGACGACGAGGAGAAGCGCCCGAGCCTGGCCGAATTCGACCAGCTCCGCGAGGCGGCTGCCAGAGGCGAACTGCTCGCCGAGGCCGGCCGCCAGGCGCGCTGGCTGGCCGAGCGCAAGCTCTACCGCCAGGGAGCCGTCGCCGGTGAGGACCGCGCGCTGGAGTTGCGAGCCGGCGCCGAGCTCGAGCGCTCGCTTGCGGAGCTGGCCGCGCTGGGACTGGAGCACGAGCCCGCCGACGTGATCGCGGCCGTCGGCGAACTGCGCGTGCCGATGTGGCGCGGCCCCACCCAGGGCCGTGTCCGGGTGATCAGCCCCTACCGGGCGAGGGCGCGCCGGGTCGGGCACGTGTTCGTTGCGTCGCTCCAGGACGGCGACTTCCCCCGCCGCGACACCGGCGGCCCGCTGCTCACCGACGAGGCTCGCTCCGGCCTGGAGCTTCCGCCTCGCAAGAAGGCGGAGGTCGAGGACCGCTACCTGTTCTCCGTCCTCCTCTCCCGCCCCAAGAGGAACCTGTGGCTGTCGTGGAGGAGCGCGGACGACGAGGGCGGCGATGCGGCCCGGTCCCCGTTCGTGGACGAGGTCCGTGACCTGCTGACGCCGGCGCTGCCCGACGGAATCGACGAGCGGGACCGGGCCCTGTTCGAGGAGGCCAGCGGCAAGGGCCTGGCGGACTCCGTGTTCGCGCCGACCGACGCTCCGACGCTGGCCGAGCTGGCCCGCTCGGCGGCGGCCCGCACCGTTCCCGACCAGCTCCGCCGCCCGGTGCAGGAGCGCCTGGACGTCGTTTCGGCGGAGCGCACGCAGAAGGCGCGGCTGCGGCCCGGCCCGCTGACCCTGCCCGTGGTGAAGGAGGCGATGGACGCCAAGAACCTGTTCGGGCCCACGACTCTCGAGGACTACGCGGTCTGCCCCTACCGCTGGTTCGTGGACAAGGAGCTGTCACCGCAGTCGATCGATCCCGAGGGTGAGGCGCTCAGCGCCGGCTCGGTCGCCCACATCGTGTTGGAGCGGCTGTACCTGGATCCCCCCGTCGACGAGAAGCGGCCCACCGCGGCGACCCTCGGGGCCTGGCTCGACCGGGCACGGGAGCTGACCGCCGAGCTCGGGCCCGACCGGCTGCCGCGAGAGCACGCCGACACGGCAGCCACCCTCCGCCGAGTGGAGGGGCTGGTCCTGGCGTTCCTCACTGACGAGGCACACGCGGGCGCGGCATTCCTCCCCGATGCCTCCCTGACGGAGGCCAGTTTCGGGGACGACGACTCCGCCAAGGGGCCGCTGAGTCTCAACGGCGGCGGCATCCACGGGCGCATCGACCGCATCGACCTGGGGCCGGGCGGGGAGGCGCTGGTCCAGGACTACAAGTCCGGCTCGAAGGTCGACGGGGGCGCGGGGATGCTCGACCGCGGCAAGCTCCAGCTGCAGCTCTACCTGCTGGCTGTCCGTGAGCTGTGGGGACTGGAGCTGGCCGGAGGGCTGTACCGGCCCCTGGGCGGGACCTCGGAGCGCCAGCCCAAGGGCCTGCTGCGCAAGGAGCTGAAGCCAGACCTGGCCCCGCTGAAGCCGCGGCAGAACGACCATCTGACCGACGAGGCGTTCGAGGAGGCCCTGATGGCGGCGCGCAAGAGGGCCGAGGAGATCATCGACGGGATCCGATCCGGCGAGGTCGTCCGCGATCCGATCGACGGCAAGTGCCCGAAGTGGTGCACCTTCCAGCCGATCTGCCGCCGCGAGCGCGGCCTGCCCGAGGAGGAGCCGCAGCCCGAGGTCGAGGTCGTCGGAGGCGAATCGGAGTGACCGAGCCGAACCGAGCAGCAGCGCGCCGCGATCGAACAGCGGGACAAGGACGTCTTCCTCCGCGCGGGCGCCGGAACCGGGAAGACGTCGGTCCTGGTGGACCGCTTCTGCGCCGCCGCGCTGGATCCTGAGGTGGGCGTCGAGAAGATCCTCGCCTTCACCTTCACCGAGCGCGCGGCGAGCCAGCTGCGCCGCCGGGTCCGTGAGGCGTTCGCGGAGCTGGCGGAGGAGGCCAAGGGCGAGCGCCTCGAGCAGGTCCGCAAGGCCGAGCAGGCGACGGAGCGCGCATGGATCTCGACGATCCACGGCTTCTGCCGCCGGCTGCTGGCGTCGCATCCCGCCGCGGCGGGAATCGATCCCCGCTTTCGCGTCGCCGACGAGGCCGAGGCGGACCGCCTGGCCTCCCGCGCCTTCGACGCCGCGCTCGAGGAGCTGATCGAGGCGGGTGGTGCCGAGGCGCTGGAGCTCGCCGCCGCCAACCGCGGCCGCCAGCTGCTGGACATGACGCGCGGCGCCTACGACGAGCTGCGCAGCCACGGCGATCCCGAGCCGACCCTGCCCGCCCCTCCCCCGGTCGATCACACCGCTGCGGTCTCGGAGCTGGTCGAGGTCGCGCGCGTGGCATATGAGGAGTGCGCCGAGGCGAGCGGCCAATCGCTGTCGAGCCGGGAGCGGATCGGCGTGGCGGCGGCGCTCGACCCGGCGGCCCCCGCCGACGGAGAGCTCCTGGACCGGCTGGCCGGCCTGAAGGTGACCTCGAGGGCGAAGGAGTTCAAGGGAGACGCCTGCCAGCGCTTCAACGAGGTCCTGAAGCAGGCCCGGTCAGCGGTGGCCGCGACGGTGCTGGGACCCGCGTACGAGCAGCTGCGCGAGCTCGTCAAGGGATTCGGCGCCGCGTACGAGCGGGTCAAGGCCGAGCGCTCGGCCCTGGACTTCGAGGACCTTCAGCTGCGCGCGCGCCGGCTGCTGGAGGGGAACGAGCGGCTGCGGCAGCGCTACCGAGATCAGTTCCGCCACCTGATGGTGGACGAGTTTCAGGACACCAATGACCTCCAGCTCGGGCTGATCGAGCAGCTGCGGGGGCCGGACACCCGCGTGTTCATGGTCGGGGACGAGTTCCAGTCGATCTACGGCTTCCGGCACGCCGACGTCGAGGTCTACCGGCGCCAGCAGAAACGCTTCGCCGGAGGCGAGGAGCCGAACGGCATCGCGCTACCGCTGACCGGGAACTTCCGGTCCGCGCCGGAGATCCTCGCGACCACGAACGCCCTCGGCAACGCCCTGCTGGATGGCTTCGAGCCGCTGACGGCCGCCGGCGACGCGGACGAGAGCGGCGGCGACCCGGCGGTGGAGCTGCTGCTTACCGAGGACGACAAGCCCGGCTGGGAGGAAGGGGACACGGCTCTCCCCCGCCTCCCCGACGACCCCAGCTCTGCGCCCAAGGTCGCGGAGGCACGGCGGCTGGCGGGGCGGCTGCGCGAGCTGGTGGACGCCGGCGAGGACCCCGCCGAGATCGTCGTCCTGCTGCGGGCCTTCACCCACGTGACCACCCTGGAGAGGGCCCTCGGCCAGGCCGGGCTCGATCCCTACGTCGTCGGCGGCCGCGGGTTCTGGTCCCAGCAGCAGATCGAGGACATGCGCTGCCTGCTCGCCGTGGTGTCGAATCCGCTCGACGACGAGCCGCTGTTCGGCGCCCTCGCCTCGCCCGCCTGCGGGGTCCTCCCCGACACGCTCTGGCTGCTGCGCCGGGCCGCGAGCGAGCCGCGCGAGGGCAAGCGGGACCGCCTGTTCCACATCTGGCCGCAGCTGCACGACTTCGTGACGACGGGGAAGCTGACCCACGGCACCCAGGAGGTCGCGGAGCAGATCCCGGACCAGGAGCTGGAACGGCTGCGGGGCTTCGTCACTCGCCTGGACGAGCTGCGAGCAACCGGAGCCGAGGACGGGCTCGAGGCCCTGATCGAGCGCACCGCCGCGGCATTCGACTACGACCTGGCGACCCTGATGCGGGACGAGGGCGAGGCGCGCTGGGCCAACGTCCGCAAGCTGATGCGCCTGGCTCGGGAGTTCGAGGTGCGCGAGGGCCCGGATCTCGCGGCGTTCCTCGACTACGTCGCAAGCCGCGCGGGACGCACCGACCGCGAGGCCGAAGCCGCGACGCGCGCCGAGGGCCACGCGGGGGTCCGGGTGATGACCGTGCACAACGCAAAGGGGCTCGAGTTCGGGGTCGTCGCGGTCGCCGACCTGGGCCGCGGCTTCAATCTCGGCTGGACGCCGCTGCGCGTGGCACCGGCTGAGGACCCGGCCGATGGCGACGAGACGACGCGGGTGGGCGTCCAGCTGGGCCGCCTGGGCCGGCCGGGAGAGCGGCTCCACGACTATCAGGAGCTGTCGGACTTGGCCGCTGACCGCGACGCCGAGGAGGAGGGCCGCCTGGCCTACGTCGCCGCGACCCGCGCCAAGCGCCGCCTGATCCTGAGCGGGACGTTCAACCCCGGCACGCTCGAGAAGGACAACGGCAGGGACCCCCGGCGCAAGCCGATCGCGACCCAGCTGATCAAGACCGTTCTCGACGGCGACACCTCGGATCGCGACGTGGAGATCGGCGCGGCGGGAGAGGGTCTCCCGGAGGGGCGCCTGCGCGTCCGCGTCATCAGCCCGGGGCCGGGCGTGGGCCAGGCGCTGCTGACCGAGCACCCGCCACCTGAGCCGCCGCCGGAGGCGCACGAGGCCACGCCGCCTCTGGGCCGGCCCGAGGCAGCCACCGCGCTGGCCGGCAGCCTCTCCTACTCCGCGCTCTCCGACTTCGAGCAATGCGGATACCGCTTCTACGTCGAGCGGATCCTGGGCATCTCCAGCGTCGAGTCCGTGCAGGCCGGGACCGCATCGGAGCTGGAGGAGGCGCCGCCGACTCCCGAGGCCCGGCGCCGCTACGGCCTCGGCCTCGCCGCCCACTCCCTGCTCGAGTGGAGCTCCGAACACGGATGGGGGGATCCTGGCGAAGAACGCGCGGCCAACGCCCTGCGCGAATACGGCCTGGAGCCGGACGGCGAGCACGTGGGGCGGCTGCTGGAGCTGGTCGGCGGCTGGCTCGGCTCCGAGCTGCAGCAGCGGATCGCGTCCTCCCCCTCCAAGCCGGAGGCCCCATTCGTGTTGACGATGTCCGGGACGACCATTCGCGGCTCCATCGACCTGCTGACCGAGGACGACGACGGTCCCCTGGTCGTCGATTACAAGACCGACCGCCTCGAGGGACGCGATCCCGAGGAGGTTGCGGCGCGCTACCGGGTGCAGCGTGAGCTGTACGCCCTCGCCGCGGCGTCGCGCGGGACGCCGGTCCAGACCGCCTACGTCTTCCTCGAGGAGCCCGACAAGCCCGTCACGCACCGCTTCGAGGCGAAGGACCTGGACGAGGCGCGCGAGCGGGTCGAGGGGCTGCTGGCCCGCCTCCGCGCGGGCGAGTTCCAGATCACCGACCGGCCGCACAAGACCCTCTGCCACGACTGCCCGGCCCGCGAGCGGCTCTGCAGCTACGGCATCGATCTGACGATGCGCGACTCGCCGGACCCGCCGGTGACGGAGCTCGTCGAGGACGCCCTCTCCGAGGCCCGCGACGACGCCGAGGACGAGTCGCAGCTGAGCCTGCTGGACCGATGACGGCCGCAGGAAAGAGGCTGGGCCTGTTCGGATACGGCTCGCTGGTCCTGCCCGAGAGCGCCTCGATGACCCTTGGGCGGCCCGTGAGCGAGTCGCGGCCCGCAGAGCTCCGCGGCTGGAAGCGGCGCTTCTCCCAGGCGCGGGACAACCTGACCTGCGAGAAGACCTTCGAGTGCGACGGCGGTCGCCGGCCGGAGTGGATCCTCGGCCTGAACGTCGAGGAGGGCGAGGACGGCGCGGGACCTGTCAACGGCGTCGTGATCGAGCTGACCGAGGCCGAGCTCGATCGCCTCGACATCAGGGAGATCCGATACGACCGCGTCGAGGTCACCGGCCTCGTCGACGGCGAGGGGCTGCCGGAGCGGATCGTCAGCTACCGGGCCAAGGACAACCACTTCGCGCCCGAGCCGCCCGAGGACGCGATCATCCTCGCCACCTACGCCCGGGCCGTCGAGGAGGGCTTCGACGCCCTGGGCCCGCGCCAGCTCGACACCTACCGGGCCACCACCGGCCCCTATCCCGTCGAGCTGCTGGAGGCCACACTGGTCATGGACCGGATCCCGGAGGGGAACCCGCGGGCCTGGTGAGCGGCTAGGTCCCGAAGACTATCCGCCACTCCCCGTCTTCGACCTCGTACATCTCGAACCCCTCGGTCCTGACGACACCGCTGATCCGCTTGATCCTGATGGTCGCCTCGTGTCCGTCAATCGTGATCTCGGCGTTCTCGTATGAATTCCCCTCGGAGCCTGCGATCCCGCTTTCGCTCGTGGGCAAAGCGTTCTCCGGCCTCTCGACCGCGAACCTCTCCTCGCACTCAGCGGTCTGGTCCTCAGCCCGCTCGATCAGCTCGTCCCGCGTGAAGTCGTCCGGATCCATGCTCTCCCCGAGATTGAGAAACAGGTCACAGTCGTCTACCGATGGGTTGCGGAAGGACTCGGCGAACTCGTCCAACGCGTTCCTGATCTGCTCCTCGTCGTTCGGCTGCTCCTCGTCGCTCGGCTCGTCCCCGCAGCCCACGAGCGCGAGTAGACCGACCAGGACGAGCAGCGGAAGCAGCTTCCTCATCGCTCCGACCCTAGACAGCGGTGCTGCAGCGTGCGCTAGGCCCGATGCCAGCGTCGCGCCCAGTCCCGCATGGTGCCGAGCACCGGCTTCAGCGAATCCCCCTTGCGCGTGAGCTCGTAGCTGACGCGGACGCGCGGGCCCGCGTCGACCTCGCGGCGGATCAGGCCCTCGTACTCGAGCTCCTTCAGGCGCTGGGAGAGCAGGCGGTCGGACATGCCCGGAACCGAGTCCTTGAGCTCGGCGAAGCGCAGCGGGCCGTCCGTGAGCGCGTAGAGGATCGCGCCGGCCCAGCGGCGTCCGATCAGCTCCACCGCGCCATGGAAGTCCGGACACACTTGTTTCGGCTCCGTCGCGGAACGCTTGGCTCGCGACCCAGCCCCTGAGTCTCTACTCACTCCGGTTGGAGCTTACCAATCGTAAGGACACCTATGCGCAGGGTCCGGTGTCGACCTCGCCATTGGTGTCCTGGAGCGCGTCCTCGACGATCCCGTTGGGCACGCCGAAGCCGCCGTCGTCCTCCGACGTGGTGGCGGCGAAGACCGTGGTCAGGACCCGGCCGCCTCCGTCCACGAGCGGCCCGCCGGAGTTGCCGGTGCGGATGTCGCCGCGGAAGGTGGTGACGAGGCGCTCGAAGCGCCCGCGCCCGTATGAGTCCGAGGTGATCACCGTGCCGGTCCCGCCGAGCCGCGCCGGGGTGATCGTGAACGGGCCGTTCTCGGGATAGCCGAGCACCGCCCCAGGGGTCCCCGGCTCGGCCTCGTCGCGCAACGGCAGGACCTCCCCGTCGAGGTCGTCGACTCTCAGGATCGCCAGGTCGTTGCGGGTGTCGTAGTGGACCGGGTCGGCGTCGAGCGCGTCGTCGGAGCCCTCGGGGGTGACGGTCGTGTCGTCCTGTCCCGCGATCACATGCGCGTTGGTGACGACGACGTCGGGGGCGGCGATCCACCCCGACCCCTCGATCCCGAGCCCGCACGCCGTCCCCAGGACCTTGACGACGCTGTCGTCGGCCCCGCGCACCTGCGGGTCGCGCCCGATCTTCGAGTCCGGCGGGCCGACGTTCGCGTTCGGCCCGCTGATCGCGATGCCCGGGTCGATCCGGTTCAGGACGTTGATCAGGTCGCCGGAGGGGGGAAAGGACTGGTTGAGCCAGCTCAGGATGGCCGAGCGCTGCACGTCCTTGCGCAGCTCCTTGGAGCCGGGAGCGTTCAGCGCCACCGCTCCGAACAGCCACGCGATCGCCAGCCCCAGCGCAGCCAGCAGCACCGCCCCTCCCGCGGCGTCGACCATCACCAGCGGCCCCGGTTTCAGGATCCGCTGCCGGATCACCTGCGCTACCCCCTCGAGCGAGACTGCCGCGATCCCGCCGAGCAGCAGCGCGCCCGTCAGCGCCACCACCGGGGCGTAGGGCGATTCGGCACCGTCACTCAGCAGCTCGGGGGCGAGCCGCCCGCCGAGGAAGGCTCCGAGGGCAAAGCCCGCGAGGCTGAAGACGCCGACGATCAGCCCCTGCGAGTAGCCCCAGACGCCCATCGCGAGCGCGAAGACGATGATCAGCCAGTCAAGACCGTTCACCTCGCGCATCCAAGCAGGAACGGCGTCATCTCGATTGCGTGGTTTGTGCCCGCGACCTTCTACCGTTCCACCGTGGTGCCATCCGAGGCAGGCATGGAGATTCGCGGCTTCCAGCGGAAACCGCGACAGCCGAAGCAGAGCAGGAAGAAGTCAGCGGCCAGGCGCCCCCAGAGCGAGCGCGAGCGGCGCCTGCGCTATCGCGCGATCCCGCTCGCCGTGGTGGGCCTGGCGGCGTTCACCTGGGGCGCGGTCATGGCCGCCGGCTCGGCGGAGGAGGACGCGGCCAACCGCTTCATCGAGGCCTGGGCGAAGCAGGACTTCGCCGCCATGCACAGCGAGCTGACTCCCGATGCTCAGGAGCAGTACTCCGTGGACAAGCTCCAGTCGGCCTACCTCGGCGCGCAGAGCGCCTCGACGGCGACCGCGATCGACCCGGGGGACACCAACGAGGCCGGGGACTCCATCGAGGTCACGGTCGGCGTCCGCACCGAGCTCTTCGACAAGGTCGAGGACGAGATCGAGCTGCCGTTCCAGGACGAGAAGATCGCCTGGGCGCCGCACATGACCTTCCCGGGACTCCGCGAGGGCGAGCGCGTCGGGCGCCGCCTCACGCTGGGCAACCGCGCGGCGATCGTGACGAAGGACGGCACGCTGCTCGCGGAGGGCCAGGGCGGCAATCGCCGCTCCTCGATCGGGAGCGCGGCCATCGACGTGACCGGAGAGGTGGGCGAGCCTGACGGCGAGCTGAAGGCCGAACTCGAGGAGGCGGGGTATCCGGGCGATCAGGAGGCGGGTGTGAGCGGGCTGGAGCTCGCGTTCAACTCACACCTCGCCGGCACCCCCGGAGGAGAGCTGCTCGCCGTCCCGGAGGGCACCAGGCTCCCGGATGTGCCGAAGTCGGTCGAGGGCCGCGTGCTCGCGGACGCGGAGGGCACGCCGGGCCAGAACGTCCGCACCACGATCGACTCCGACCTCCAGGAGATCGCGGTGGCGGCGCTGGGCGGCCGCTCGGGGGGCATCACCGTGCTCGACGCCCGGAACGGCACGCGTCCTCGCGCTCGCCGGCCAGGCCTACTCCTCGCTTCAGCCGCCGGGATCGACCTTCAAGGTGATCACCACGACCGCGGCGCTCAACGAGAAGAAGGTCAAGCTCGGGGACACCTTCGACGCGGTCACGGCGATCAACCCCTCCCCCGATACCGGCGCCGCCGTGATCGAGAACGCGCACGACGAGGCCTGCGGCGGCGACTTCGAGACCACCTTCGCCGACTCGTGCAACACGGTCTTCGCGCCCCTGGGCGTACAGGTCGGCGAGGAGAAGCTGATCGAGACCTCCGAGCAGTACGGCTTCAACGAGGAGCCGACGCTCTACAACGACGAGGCGACCGAGGCGGCGGACCCGGGCATGATGTCGATCCCGACCGAGTTCGACGACCCGTCCAAGACCGAGCTGGCCGCCAGCGCCATCGGGCAGGGCAGGATCCTCGCGACGACGCTGGGAATGGCCTCGGTGGCCCAGACGGTCGCCAATGGCGGTGTCCGCAGCCCGACCCCGATTGCGCTCAACCCCGAGCTGCAGCCGGACGCCGAGCCGGTGACCGTCACCTCGAAGGAGAACGCGCGCGTCCTCACCGGCCTGATGCGCGCCGTCGTCAGCTACGGCACCGGCACCCAGGCCGCGCTCCCGAACGTGCAGGTCGCCGGCAAGACCGGCACCGCCGAGCTCGGGCCCGATCCCGACGCGCCTCCGCCGAAGGACCCCGAGGAGGATCCGGAGCAGATCGTCGACGCCTGGTTCATCGCATTCGCCCCGGCGAACAAGCCCAAGCTGGCGATCGCGGTGATGATCGTGGACGCCGGAGGCGACGGCGGCGAGGTCGCCGCGCCGATCGCGCGACAGATCCTCGGCAGCGCGCTGGGCTAGGCCCTCTCTGATTCTTTACTGATGCGTGGGGTCATTCGGCGTAAGCCGATCGGGAAAGCCCAGAGCCGCGCCGACGACGAACAGGACCCCGCCGGCAGCGGCGAGCAGGCCGCCGATCGTCTCGAGCCCGATCGCCACCGGAACGCCGACCAGGGCCAGCGCGGTCCCCGCCGCGAGCAACCGCCACCAGTTGACCCCATCGGCGCTCTGCCGGGGGGCGGCCGAAGCGGTCAGACCCGTCGCCAGCGCCATGAGGACGACGCCGGCGATGTTCCCCCCCGTGCCAAGCAGGTGGATCAGGATCAGCGCGGCGCCGATCACGCCGATCGCCAGCATGGTCTGAAGGCGGAACGGACTCAACTAGAGGTCGAGCTCGACGGTGCCCTCTTCGCCATTGGCCTCCAGATGCAGCTCCAGCGGCCGGTTCTCCTCGGCGGCACGGGGGAGCAGGAAGAGGAGGAGCGCGCCCTGGACGGGGCCCTCAGCGGCGGCCGTGTCGTCGGCGGGGATCGTCTCGTCGGGCGGCACGACGGTGCCGAGGTCGAGCGCGAAAACGGTGTCGCTCTCGATCGGATGGAAGGTGGTGCCGGTGGTGTCCTCGATCTCGACCTGCTCCTCGGTCGGCAGAGACAGTTCCTCGTCCCCCTCGTTCTGGACCTCCATGAAGACCCCGAGGTAGTTCTCGCCGGGCGGCGGGAGCTCCAGGCCCTCCACGTACTCCGCGTCCTCGGTGTCGGCGGGGTTGAGGAAACGGGTGAGCTGGACGTTCACGTGAAGCTCTCCGAGCTCGAGCGGCTCGCCCTCGACGACGTGGCTGGTCTCCTCCTCCCCGCAGCCCACGGCGAACAGCGCGAGGGCCGCCGCGGACAGCGCGGCGGTCAGGAGTGTCTTGGGGCCCCGGCCAAGCTCCATGAGGCGCCGGAGTCTATCCGCAGCCACGGCCCGGCCTCAAACCGCGGTCGGGAGCCGGTCGCGCCCTGCGATCCCGATCCGCTCGGGCGGCTCCTCGCCGGATTCGACGAGCTCGCGCAACTGTCGCAGGGCGCGGCTCCAATTGCGCTTCCACCACCGCCCGGCGAACGGCAGCTCCCCGAGCCGATCGAGCAGGGCGCCGGGCTCGGTCCAGAAGGTGAGCTGGAGCTCGGTGACCCCGCCGGACCCCTCGGTGAGCTCCCAGACCGCGCGGATCGTGGTTCGGTCCAGCCGGCCGCCACGCCCGCGCTCGGCGATCAGGTGCGGGCGCTCGGCCTCTGCGATCACGGTCTCCATGTAGCGGATGCCGCCGGGGGCGTCGACGCAGAAGCGCGCAGCCGCGCCCACCCCGCTCGGCTGCTCGCGGGCGAGCCGGTAGTCCGAGGCGAAGTTGCCGGTCCAGGACGGGCGATTCGAGAGATCGCAGATGAGGTCGAAGACGCGCTCGCGCGGGGCGTCGATGCGGGTGGTCAGGGAGAGGGGGCCCATCGGGGGGCGCGATTCTATGGCCTCGACCCGAGGGCTTCGACTTGTGCGAATCCGCCCGAGAGTTTGCGGTGTTTCCGTCCAAACTGTCCTACTTAGTATTTGCAAATGGCCGTTTCGGCGCTACGCTGGGTGCCGTCGGAAGAGGAGAGAGCTTGCTGCTAGGTGGCGAACAGGAAGTTCACGAGGCCGGGCTGGCACCCCCGGCAGGCGCTGGTTCCTTCATCTGCCTCGACTGTTCGCATTCCCTCTATCTCTCCCCCACCGACGAGATGCCGGAGTGCCCGAGCTGCGGAGGCAACCGCTTCCGCCGCGCTTCGCTGTTCGAGCAGCCGACCCTGCGCGGCGTCTCAGTCGGTCAGCCCGCCACCGAGCCGAAGGACTGGCTCGCCGGCGTGCGTCACTCGATCGACAAGCCCGGCCGCTATCTGGCGATGTACGCCGACGGCCGCAGCCGCGTGGTCGAGTTGTCCGACGGCTGGTCGCGGATCGGCCGCAGCCGCTCCGCCGACATCCGCCTCGACGACCCGACGGTGTCGCGGCGCCACGCCGTCGTCGTCAAGACGCCCGAGGGCGACCTGCGGGTGCTCGACGACCGCTCGATGAACGGGATCTCGGTCAACTCCGAAAGGGTCGACTGGAGCTCGCTAGAGGACGGCGACGAGCTCCAGGTCGGCCGCTACACGCTGCACGTGATCGAGTCGGCTGGCAAGCCGGCCGAGACCGCGTAGCCGGGACCCCGCCCTGCCACCAGGGGCGTAGGGGTCCCGGGTCGGGGAGCAGTCAGGCGCTGCGCGCCTGCTGCGCCGAGGCCGGTCGCAGGATGCGCTCGATCTGTCCGTAGAGCTCGTGCAGGTCGAGCGGGGTGCTGATGGTTGCCACTGGGATGCCCTCGATCGTGGGAATGCTCTCGTCGAGGACGCAGAAGTTGGGGGTGCGCTCCATGACCCGCTGGAGCGCCTGCTCGCCGTCGTACGCGACGGCGGCCTCGTACCCGCCGAGCTGCAGGCGGTAGGCGATCAGGTTGACGACGTTCTCGTCCGCGGCCGCGACCAGGACGCGCCACTTGTTCGGATCGGTGGGCTGGGTCGCGTGCTGGGTGGGCGTCGCCGCGCCGTTCGTCTCCTGAAGCATGTTCAGGACCTCCGACTGCACCTCTTCCTCCTCGGGGGTCTCGTGGCGCTCGTAGAGCAGCGAGCGAACAGAGCGCTCGAGGTCCTCGGCTACGAAAGGCTTGGTGATGTACTCGTCCGCGCCGGCCTCGCGGCCCTGCACGACGCTCTCCCACTGGGTGCGGGCGCTGAGCAGCAGGATCGGGATGTTCTTCGTCCCCACCTGCTGACGAAGCTGCTTGGTGACCTCGGTCCCGTCGAGCTTGGGCATCATCACGTCGAGGAGGCAGAGGTCCGGGCCGTGCGCCATCGCGAGGCGGACCGCCTCCTCGCCGTCGCGAGCCGCGATCACCTCGTAGCCCTCGGTCTCGAGGATCATCGAGACGAGCTGGAGGATGTCCTCGTCGTCGTCGGCGACCAGGATGCAGGGGCTGGTGCGCTCTTCGCTCATCGCGCCACCTCCTCGGGCGCCGTGGGCTTGACCTCAGCCGCCTGGGCCGCCTGCGGGGGCTCCGGCGGCGGTGGCGCGGGAGGGGTGGCAGCCGGCGCCGAGCCGTTCTGAGCCGCGGGCGCCGCCTGCGTCGCCGCGAATCGGCTTCATCGGCAGCTCGATCCGGAAGGTCGTTCCCTTGCCGAGCTCGCTGCGCACCGCGATCTCGCCGCCGTGAGCCTCGGTGATCGCCTTGACGATCGTCAGGCCGAGGCCGGTCCCGGGGACGTGGTCCTCGGTGACGCTGGAGGCGCGGTAGAGGCGCTCGAAGAGGCGGCCCTGGTCCTCCTTGGAGATGCCGCGGCCGGTGTCGGCGACCTCGATCACGGCGCGCTCGCTCTCCTCCGTGATCCGGACAGCGACCTCGCCGTCGCCGTAGGTGAACTTGATCGCGTTGGTGAGCAGGTTGTCGATCACCTGGCCGATGCGCTCGGGATCGCCCTCGAACGCCGGGACGGGGTCCGACTTCAGGCTGAGCCGGATGCCCATCTTCTCCGCGGCGGGGCCGGCGGCCTCGACCGACTGCGCCGCGACCTGAGGCAGCTCGACGACACCCGGCAGCAGCTCGAAGCGGCCGCCCTCGATCCGGACCAGCAGCAGCAGGTCGCCGACCAGACGCATCTCGCGCTTGGCGTTCCGCTTGATGACGTCGATCATCTTGCGCCCCTGGTCGCTCAGCTTGCTGCCCTCCTTCTTGGCGAGCATCTCCGTGTAGCCGATGACGGAGGTGAGCGGGGTGCGCAGCTCGTGGCTGACGAGGCTGAAGAACTCGTCCTTGATCTTCTCGGACTCCTCCTCGGCGGCGCGACGAGAGATGAACTGGCCGACCTGGCTGGAGATGACCGCGAGGATCTGCATCAGCTCCTCGTCGTGGGCCAGCTCCTGCGTGGTGAAGAGCTCGATCACGCCGACCAGGTCGCTCTCGCGGACGAGGGGGATGGCGATGGAGGCGCGGAGGCCGGCGTCGGCGGCGACCTCGGTGCGGTAGGAGCTGTCCTCGGCGCTGATGTCCTTGATCATCTGGGGCAGGCGGGTCGCCAGGACCTTGCCGGGCAGGCCCTCTGTGGCCTTCAGCCCGAGCTCGCGGGTCAGCGACTCGAGCGAGCCGGCGTCGAACTTCTTGTGGCTCCAGAAGGTGTCACAGGAAAGGGTGTTGTCGTCGACGACCGCCCAGTGGGCCCCGACCTCCCACTCGAGCCCCTTCGCGAGCTCCTCCACGACGCGCGGGACGGCGTCCTGGATGCTCGGCGACGAGGCCAGCACGCCGGCCACCGCCAGCTGCACCTCGCGGTAGTTGTCGGTGCGCAGGCGACGCTCCTCCTCGGCCTCCCGCGCGGTGATGTCGTGGAAGAAGCCATGGAAGTGGACGCCGTCGCGTCCCTTGAAGGAAGAGATCGTCGCCTCGACCGGGATCTCGCGGCCGTCCTTGCACATCACCGACATCTCCCAGCGGTCGCTCAGCTCGGGGGTCTTGCCGGTCCAGAGGAAGCGCTCCAGGACGCGGTGGTAGGACTCGCGCAGGTCCGGGGGGACCAGGGTGTCCTCGACCGTCTGCCCGATGGCCTCCTCGGCGGTCCACCCGAAGACCTCCTCCGCCGCCGGGTTCCAGGTGGTGATCCTGCCCTCGGCGTCCATGCCGACGAAGGGCTCGTGCGAGGTCTCGACGACGGCCATCGCGATCTCGGCCGACATCGAGGCGCCCTCCTGGTTCGCATCGGCGAGCACCTCGTTCAGGCGCTCGCTGAACCCCTTTCCAACCTTCAGCTTGCCGACCTTCTTGAGATGGCCCTTCCCGATTCGGACAGCGCCAAGCTTCTTGAGGTCGTCGACCCCACTCACGTCTCTCTCCGGATTCGCATCGGCACGTCTTCCTTGACCTCTCTGAAGGTTGAGCAGGCCCCGGCTGGGACCACGCCTTTCCATCGGCCGTGCCTGCGCCAGGCATAAACCCCCCTGGACGAGCGACCTACCCCCAGCGGGCAATCCCGCTGGACTCTTGGCTACAGCACTATTCGGTAGAGATGCTCGGGTCCGCCTGGACCTTCTCCGGGATGATCATCAGGAAGTTGGTCTTGGCGCCTGCGGCCAGGTCGAGCATGCGGTCCGCTTCCTCGTTCTGATCGGTCGCGCGGAGCTCGGTCGCGTAGTGGCCGAGTAGGTCCTCCAGGTCCAGCTGGCCCTCGGCGTCGACTTCCTCGAGCGCGACCTTCGCGCCCTCGCCCAGGCGGCGCTCGATCGCGTCGCGGTCGAGGTTCCACTCGTCGTTGACGCGGACGTAGACGCGGCCGCCGGTCATGCCGGCGCACGCCCAGGGGCCGATGTCGCCGAGCACGACGGCGCGGCCGCTCGTCATGTACTCGAAGGCGAAGCCCTTGGCGTTCGCCCGGTCGACGATGCAGCCGCGGGAGTCGTCGAGCGGCTCGGGCGGCTCGCCGGCGAGGACGATGTCGGCGCCCGACAGGCGGATGCAGAAGCGGGAGTCGGCGGAGCCCTGCACGAACAGGCGGCCGCGCTGCGCGCCGTAGGCGAAGGACTTCCCGACCGAGCCGTTGACGCGCTCGCCGTTCAGATTCGTTCCCTTGAGGATCGAGACGGTGCCGCCGAGCATGGTCTTCCCCACCCCGTCCTGGGCGCCGCCCTCGACCCGGACGTGGACGCCCCACTCGTTGAACGCGCCGAAGCCCTGGCCGGCGACGCTGCCTCCATTGAAATGGAGTTCAGCCAGGACGTCCTCTGACCCCGCAGCCGCCCCCTCGTAGATGCGGGCGCGGGCCAGTGCGCCTGAGAGCTCGGTCCCGAGGACGCGGTCGTTGGCGGTGACGTCGCGCGGGAACTCTGTGCGCACGACCTTGCCCGAGCAGACGTCGTCGGCGAGCTTGCCGATCTCCGCCGAGGCCTGCTTGGCCTCCATCCGGATCGGCTTCGCCTGGACCAGCCCGGCCTCGGCGCGGGCCTCGACCAGCTCCTCGGCGACCGGCATGTCGATCGGCTCGAGGTCGAGGTACTCCTCGAGCGGCGTGATCAGCGGCGCCAGGTCGATCTTCTCCTCCATCGCGATCTGCTCCAGCAGGTCGTAGCGGCCGACCAGGTCCTGGGCGCGCTCGTAGCCGAGCGACGCGACGACCTCCTTGACCTCCTCGCCCATCGACTTGAAGAAGCGGGCGCAGGCCTCGGCGGCGGTGTCGACGGTCTGTGGCGTGAACTTCTTGAGTCCGTGCTGCTCGGCCTGCTCGGTCGTCTCGATCTGGGTCGCGATGCCGACGTGGCAGGTGTCGAGCTGGCAGCCGCGGCAGATGGTGCAGCCGATCGAGACCATCGCCAGGGTGCCGAAGGCGACCCGGTTGGCCCCCATGCAGTGGAGCTTCACGATGTCGTGGGCGTGGCGGTAGCCGCCGTCGGCCCAGATCTCGACCCGGTTGCGGATCCCGGCCTCCATCAACGCGCGGTGCACGGCGCGCGTGCCGATGTCGGACGGCAGCCCGACGTGGCGCAGCGCATGCTGGCGCGCGGCACCGGTCCCGCCCTCGAAGCCGGACAGAGTGATGATGTCGGCGCCGGCCTTGGCGATCCCGAGGCCGATCGTGCCGACGTTCGGGACCACGGGGACCTTGACCGAGACGCGCAGGTCGGGGTTGACGGTCTTGAGCTCGTCGATCAGCTCCGCCAGATCCTCGATCGAATAGAGGTCGTGGTTGTTCGAAGGGCTGATCAGGTCGGTGCCGGGCGAGGCGTTACGCGCGGCGGCGACCTTCTCGGAGACCTTCTTGCCGGGCAGGTGGCCGCCCTCGCCGGGCTTCGCGCCCTGGCCGATCTTGATCTCGGCGACGTACGAGCGAGTTGAGCATCTCGGCCGAGACGCCGAAGCGGCCCGAGGCGACCTGCTGCCCGCGCCACTTGCGGTACTTCCCGTACATGTCCTGGATCTCCCCGCCCTCCCCGTTGATGCAGAGGATGTTGATGCGCTTCGCCGCCTCGGCGTAGGCGCGGAACGCCGGCTCCGACTGCGAGCCGAAGCTCATCGAGCTGATCACGACCGGGTAGTCGTGGTGGCCGACCGACGCGTCGACCTGCGAGGCGTCGATCGGGTCGCGGTCGGACTTCAGCCCCATCAGGTGGCGCATGGAGATCGGGCTCTGGGACTCGAGGTCGCGAACCTTCTGCGAGTACTCCTCGAACGTGGATGTGCCGTTGGCCGCGGCGATCGCGGCCTTGTAGACCTTGGGGTAGAAGCGGAAGGTCTTGGCGGGCTTCGACTCCTCGGCGCCGCTCAGGATCTTGTGGCGCGCGTCGGTGTCGGCGTCGAGCTGGGCGAAGCCGGTGCCGGCCTTCTCGCTCGCGGCGAAGCACTCCGTCTGGAAGATCTCGGCGAGCTCGGGCTTGATCCCGATCGAGGAGAACTGGCGCGCGTAGCCGCGCACCTCGTGGATCCCGATCGTCGAGATCACCTTCTCGATCCCCTTGCGCAGCGCGGCGCAGAGGTTCGCCGACGTCGTTCTCGTAGTCGTCGACGCAGATCACCTCGACCATCACGTACGGGCAGACGCCGTTGGCGCCGAGGCCGAGCGCGAGCACCACGTCGTGGACGTTGCGGATGGCGGCCGAGCGAAGGACGAGCGAGCAGCGGCGGCGCAGGTTCTCCTCGCCGTGCTCGACGTTGAAGGTCTTCAGCGCCTGGTCGATCGCCGAGGTCGCGAGATGGGGATCGAGGTAGCGACGCTCGCCGTCATAGACGGTGCGGTCGGTCAGCACCAGCAGCTCGGCGCCGGCCTGCACGGCCTTGACCGCCTCCTGCTTCAGGCGCTCGATCGCTCCCTGGGTCGTCTCGGACTCGAGCAGCGCGATGTCGATCGCCTTGGCGTTCCCGTCGCCCTCGCCGACCCGGTCGCGGAACTGCTGCCACAGGTCCTCGAGGACGAAGGTGCCGTGCTCGTTGGCGATCTTGCGGTAGGCGGAGTCGGAAAGCGGGGCCAGGTTGTGGTGGCCTCCGAGGATCACCGGGAAGTCGGTGACGATCGTGCCGGTGTCGAACGACGGATCGGTGAACTGCGGCCGGCGGCCGAAGACTGCGCGGGTCGAGAAGTGCTCGATCTCGCGCTCGCGGTCGATCGCCGGGTTGGTGACGACCGCGACGGTCTCCTTGAAGTAGTCGGCGAGGTTCTGGCGCTCGGGCGAGAGCGCGGCCAGCGGCCCGTCGTAGCCCAGCGAGCCGATCGGCTCGGCGCCGTTGGAGGCCATCTGCTGGACCAGCTTCACGTCGTCGCGCTGCCAGCCGAAGCCGGCGGTGATGCGATCCTCGACCTGCACGGGATCGGCCGGGCCGGCGGCGGTGTAGCCGGGGATCTCGGGGCCCTCGAGCGGACCGCCGGTCTCGAGCGCGCGGTCGTACGGGGCGACCTCATCCGCGTCGGTCCGCTCCAGCCAGCGCCTGCGCACCTCGTGCAGCATCCCCTCGTGGGACCACAGCTTCGAGGCGCGCTTGTCGCGGTCGATCGTGACCATGAACTTCTCGCCGGGCGCGAGCGGCTTCGGCTCGTCCACCATGCGCTCGACCGAGACGACGCCCTGCTCGGAGCTGAAGACGTAGTCGTCGGGAGTGCTGACCTGCCAGAGCGGCCGCAGCCCGAGGGCATCGGCGCTGAACACGCATTCGTCGTGGTGCCGCGCGATCAGCGCGACCGGGCCCTGCGCGAACGGGCCCATCACCTGGCGCAGGTACACGTAGAAGGCGCGCAGGTCGGCGGGGAACTTCTCGATCTCGTCGACGATCGGCGGCACGATCAGCTCCATCGCCTCGCCGAGGCTGAGGTCATAGCGGCGGCAGAGCGTCTCGATCGTCCGGTTCAGGTCCTGGGAGTCGGAGTTCCCCTCGGGGATGTGGACGCCGAGCATCCGCGCCTCCTGGCGCAGCTGCTCGATCGTGTTGATCTCGCCGTTGTGCCCCAGGACGCCGAACGGCTGCACCCGCCTGAACGAGGGCCACGTGTTCGTCGAGTAGCGGTTGTGGCCGAAGCAGCCGACCGTCTCGAAGCGCTCGTCGGAGAGGTCGGGGTAGTACGCGCCGAGGACCTTGGGCGCGCCCATCACCTTGTAGACGCAGGTGGTGCCCGAGAAGCTGGGGACGTGGACCCCGAGACGCTCTTCGAGCTCGACCATCAGCTCGAACAGGGTGCGGTCGCGGTTCTCGGCGTCGGCGACGACGCCGGCGAGCTGCCAGAAGTGGGGCTCCTCCTCGCGCGCGGTCGGGCCGAGCGCGGCGGAATCGACGGCCCCGACCCGCTCGGCCAGGATCCGGAAGCCGCCGCGGCCGAGGATCTCGCGGGCGTCGTGGCGGACCTTCTCCAGGTCGGCCGAGCGCTCGACGAAAACATGAGCAACAGCGAAGGCGTCGTCCAGCGCGAGGGACGGGTTGTGGCCGCCCTGGCGGATCTCCTCCGCCCAGATCTTGGTCGGGATGTCGACGAGCAGGCCGCAGCCGTCGCCCTCGCCGTCGACGTTGCCGGCGCGGTGGAGCATCTTCTGGAGCGACTCGAGCGCGAGGGTGACCGGCTCGTGGCTCGGGGTCGCGTCGCGGCGGACCGAGGCGTAGATCGCGCACGCGTCCTTGTCCTCGACGCTGGGCGGGGAGACGCGCGGGCGCCAGGGAAGCTCTGGGGAGTAGAACTTGCTCACTTTTCCTCCGGTTCCGCGACTTCTTCGAGCGGTCGCGCGACGGGGTGGATCGACGGAGCGGAAGTATATGAGCAGGCCTGGCCGTCCCCTCCGCCGGGTTACGTCACCGCCTAGCAGGAAAGTCCGCTATTTGCGACCTCCCGAGATCCGTCCAGGCGACCGCACCACGCGCGTGGTGAACGGATTGCAAATGGGAATAAAGCGCGCCGTTCCGGGAATCCGTGTGTTAAGAAATACACACGATCCGACCCATGGGAAAGGGATTCGCATGAGGAAGTCCACGAGTCACGGGACACCCAAGGAGACCGGGAAGCAGGAGGGCATCGCCGAGCCCGGATCGGAGACCGAGCGCTTTCGCGCAGTCGTCGATCCCCGGCACAACGAGATGGTGACCGGGGAGTCCGGCGTCCCCCGCCACCAGCGGGACCACGAGCTGCGACGCCAGCTCGATTCGCTCAGCGAGTTCGGCGGATAGCTAGGAGGCCGGCGTTGCGGCCGGCTCGAACGCGAACCGCGCAGCGGTCGCGTGCAGCTCCTCGAGCCTGCGGCGCTGGTCCTCGGCGCGCTCGATCAGCTGCTTGAGCTGAGCGGCGTCGAGGCGGGAATCCAACTCGGCCAGCTGCGAGAGAGAGCGCCAGAGCTGCAGCTTGCCGGTGACTCCCATGATCATCCCCTCGTACTCGATCACCCGGCTCAGGGGTGAGGGGCTCAGCACGCGGCCGTTCAGCTTCAACCGGCCCATCAGCTCGCCGGCCTGCGCCGCCGCCTGCTTGATCCGATCCGGGTCGACATCAAGGTCCACCATGATCTGGCGCAGCGCCTCGCGGTCCTCCTCGATCTCCTGGACGAGCCTCCCCATCTCGGTCTTCTCGGGGGACTCGAGCGCGCCGGCGATGCGCTTCGCCAGCTGGGCCCCGCCGGAGGCGCCGGCGAAGTGATCCTGGAGATAGATCTCGAGAAGCTTGTCGCTGTCCTCAGGCATCGGCCCTTCCTTTGCCCTCGTTGGCTGGTCGTCAAACGCGCCTCCGACGGTAGCGGTTAGCGTTGCGTGGGCTCGGGTAAGCGACTGGAGATGCGACGGGGTCTGGTCACGCTTGCCTGCATGTCCGCGATCGTGGTCCTGATGACCGCGGGCTCGGCACCGGGAGCTGCGAGCCGAGAGGAGTTCGTCGACAAGGTCGATCCGATCTGCAAGCAGACCCAGAAGCAGGCGGCCGGCATCCTCGGCACCGCCGGCAACGACTTCGAGCTCGGGAAGGCCTACGCCAAGATCGCGCGGAAGGGCCGCGCCGCCCTCGCCGACATCTTCCGGATCGGCGCCGCACCAAACGACGTCGTGCTCTTCGACCGCTGGATCCAGAGCAACCAGGAGGAGAACACGATCGTCCGGCGCCTGGCGAGGTCGCTGAAGGACGGCAAGGACAGGAAGGCCGAGGTGCTGATGCAGAAGGCCACCGACGCCGACAAGCGCGCCGAGAAGGTCGTCCGCGACTTCGGCTTCAAGTACTGCGACCGATCGACGGTCGGAACCCCGTAGCGACGGCTGGGGCGCTGCCCCGGCTGGGGGGCCCGCAGGGAGTGTGCGAGTGCTCACAGGGCTGGTTGACGGCGGGACGGCCGGGTACCGAACGTCCCGATGGGACGAATCAGAACACCACTCGCGCTGCTGGCGGCCGCATGCATCGCGCTGATCGCCGCGAGCCCGGCCTCGGGAGCAGCCAACCGTGCGGACTTCGTCCAGCGGGTCGACCCCATCTGCAAGAGCACCCAGAAGCAGACCGCGAAGCTGCTGGCGACGACGAAGGCGACGAACCGGGCGCGCGGCAGGGCGTTCGAGACGATCGCCGCCCGGGGCCTCGCCGCCATCAGCGAGATCTACCGGATCGGCCCCGCCCCGCAGGGGACCGAATTGGTCCTCTGGGACCGCTGGATCCAGAAGCTCCAGCTCGAGGTCTCGCTCGTCGACCAGATGGGGACCGCCCTGAAGCAGGGCCAGGTCAAGCGTGCGCGCGGGTACTCGCGCCAGGCCGCGGATGCGGACCGGCGCGCGGCGCACATCGTGCGCAGCTACGGCTTCAGGTACTGCGACCGCTCCGCGGTCGGCTCCCCGTAGCCCCACGGGGCTACGCCCACTCCAGCGGCTTGTAGCCGGAGTCGCCCGGCACGCCGATCAGCAGCACCCTGATCGGAGAGTCCGAGTTGTTGCGGACGCTCCGCTTCACGGACGGCGCGTAGCGGCAGAAGGTCCCGGCGGGCGCAGCGTGCTCCTCGCCGCCGGCGACGATCGTGCCCTCTCCCTCGAGCACGGCGAAGACCTCCTCCTGCCCGCTCTCCGACTCGTCGTGGGCGGGCAGCTCTCCCCCCGGCTCGATCTCGACGATGTTGAACCCGAATGCACCGGCGTCCAGCGACTTCCGGGCCAGCCGCCAGTTGCAGCCGCCGGAGCCCTCCATCTGCTCGAAGTCGTCCCAGTGCTTGATGGTGTATTCGGCCATCTGATCCTTCTCCTCCTCTCGCGTGCTTGCGTCGAACTTGCCCGGACCATATCCTCGCCGTGCCGTGGGCAAAGGAGACTCACCTGAGGAGCTGATGGAGACGATCGGGCGCTACAACGACGCCTGGAACGCCCACGACCTCGACGCGATCATGTCGATGCACGCGCCCGACATGGTCTTCGAGAACCACACCGCCGGCGAGTCGGCAACCGGCGAGGAGGCGCGGGCCCACATCGGCTCGATCTTCGAGACCTGGCCCGACATCCGCTTCGAGACGCGCCGCCTCTACGTCCGCGACGGCGTCGTCACCCAGGAGTGGACCGCCACCGCCACCCACAAGAACAAGATGACGCGCGGGGACCTGGTCGCCGAGCCGACCGGAAAGGCCGTGACCTGGGAGGGGATCGACGTGATCCCGTTCGAGAACGGCCTGGTCAAGCGCAAGGACGTGTACTCGGACTCGGTCTCGATCCTGCGCCAGGTCGGGCTGCTGGACTAGGCAGCCGCCGCCCGGCTGCGAAGCGCCCAGAGGCCGACCGCCGCGGCCGCCGCGAGCAGGACGCCGGCCGAGATCAGCGCCGCCCGGGCGTCCTGGTCGTCCATCACCGCCTCGATCTGCCCCGCCGACATCACCGACGCGATCGAGCCGGCCGAGAGGGTCGAGCCGATGGAGCCCGCGGATCCCACCGAAAAGATTGAGCCCGCCGAGCCGATCGATGCGAACGATCCGACCGAGCCCACCGAGCCGATCGAGAGGAAGGAGTTCTTCGAGGCGATCGAGAGGCCCGAGTCCTCGGACCAGAGCGAGAGCCAGCTGCTCATAGCTCCGGCACGTCGGCGCCCATCGCCGAGAAGGGGACGCGGCGGATCTCTGCCCAGTCCCCGACGCGCTCCCGCAGCGCCTCGGTGACCTTGCCGCTCGACTGGAGAAAGGACCAGACCAGGACCGTCGGGCCGGCGCCGGAGATGGTGGCGCCGATCGCGCCGAGATCCTCGGCGGCCTCCACCAGCTCCATCGAGCGCGGGTAGAGGTGGGCTCGGGCGGGCTGATGGATCCGGTCGTGCAGGCCCCGGCCGATCAGGCTCAGATCCGAGGTGCGGATGCCGAGAATCAGCTCTGAGGCCGCGGCGACATTGGCGACCGCATCCTCCAAGGGGATCTCGGTCGGGGATCGCCTTCCGCGCCTCCTCCGTCGGAACCGGCTCGGGCGGGATCACGAGGATCCCCTCGAGGCCCTGCGGCGGATCGAGCCGCGTGGCGACGGCCCGGTCGCCCCGTCCTTCGAGCAGACGACGAAGCCCCCGTACAGCGCGGCGGCGACGTTGTCGGGATGGCCCTCGATCTCCGCCGCGTGAGCCAGGATGTCCGCCGGCTCTTGGGCAAGCTCGTAGAGGTGGTCGGCCGCGAGCAGGCCGGCGACGATCGCCGCGGCGCTCGACCCGAGCCCGGCGCCGACGGGGATCTCGCTCGATGATCCGGAAGCTGATCCCGTCCGCGGGCCGCAGCCACTCGAACGACTTCACACAGAGGTTGGAGCGATCGAGCGGCACGTCCAGGCCCCCCGCCTCCACCGAGAACTCGCCCGTCTCCTCGACCTCGAGCTCGAGGTGCATGGTCAGCGCCGCGGCCAGCACGTCGTACCCCGGGCCGAGGTTGGCCGAGGACGCCGGCACGCGGACGAGGCGGCGCCGAGCCGTCATTTCCACTTGATGCTGCAGCCGACGGCGTCCGACTCGGCCCGCTCCGGCTCGAGTCCCTCGAGCACGGCGTCGAGCGCGTCGCGGAGCCACTGGGCGTTCTGCGAGGGATCGTCGTAGTCGCTGTCCGGGGCGCCCGCGTAGCGGACGGTCAGATCCGGGTCGAGCACGAACACGTGCGGGGTCTTCTCGGCGCCATACGCCCGGGCGACCTCCTGGCTCTCGTCGTGGAGATAGGGGTGGTTCCAGCCCTCGGACTCGACGCGCTCGCGCATCGCCTCGGGCGAATCGGCCGGATAGCGCTCGGCGTCGTTGGAGTTGATCGCGAGGATCCGCACCCCGCGGTCGGAGTAGTCGTTGGCGACCTGGGACATCCGATCGTGCCAGGCGAGCGCGTAGGGGCAGTGGTTGCAGGTCCAATAGACCACGGACGCCGGCGCGCCGTCACCCAGCGAATGGCTCTCGCCGTCCGTCGCCGGAAGCTCGAAGTCCGGAGCCCTCTCGCCAACCTGTGCGGCCATCGATCCTCCCTCGTCAGTCGGTTGCCCGTCTCAGGGCGTCGATTACATCATCGGGGTCCGGCAGGGGCGATGCCCGCCCGTCGCGAAGCCGGTAGACACGGCAGTTGAGCCCGATCGGCTGGTCCTCGGTCGGCGGCTGGAAGTCGTGGCCGTCGATCCGGATCGTCGGCGAGCCCACGAACGACTCGCTCTCGGCGTCCGAGTCGGTCTCGATCTCGGTGACGACCAGCCCCTCGGGATCGAGCTCCACCTCGCCCATGGCCTCGCGCACGATCTCGATCGCGCGCTCCCAGGAGGGACACCCCTCCCACCAGAGGACCTCGACCTGAGGCGGTTGCGGCGGCCCCGGACGCGAAGCGGAGGAGCCGCCGTTATTCAATTGCTGAGGATCTTCGCTTTCTGCGTTTCGAACTCGGCGTCGGTGAGGGCGCCGGAGTCGCGCAGCTTCGCCAGCCGCTCGAGCTCGGCGACCGTATCGCCGCCCCCGCTGGAGCCGGCGCCGGAGGCGGCCGTCTGTGCCGGCGCCGGGCTGAAGCCCGAGTCGCCGACCGGCCGCACCTCGCCGGGCGCCGCCGGCTTCTCGGCGCTGTCCCAGTCGATCGCGATCTTGGCCGGGTCGTTCGGGTCGACCTTGATCGGCAGGGTGACGCCGGCGCCGAGGGTCGCGCTCGCGGGGACCATGTACTCGTTGTTGACCCGGTAGGCCTGGCGGCCGGAGACGTGGACCTCGAGGTCGATGTCGAGGTTGAACCACTGGGCGCCGCGCTCGGGGGTTCCGTGGGCGACGATCACTCCCTGGCCGGCGATGCCCTCGGCGAGGATCCGGTCGCGGTCACCGGACTGCCCCGTGAGCTCGGAGACCTGCTCGTTGGCCTGTCCCAGCATGTCCCCCATCTGTGCGAGCTGGCCCCGCATGCCGGGCTTGTAGCCGGCCTGCTCCTGCTGCTGGTTTTGAAGTTTCTTGGCCTCCTTGGTCAGGTTGCCGAGGTCCTTCATCGACTTGAACAGGCCCATCTCTCCCCACTCCTTCCGTGGCGGCTGAGTTCCCGGCGGACTCTACTCCGCCCCTGGGGTCAGTCGAAAACGGCCTTCTCGACCGCGCCGATCTCCGGCTTGCAGCCGATCACCGCGGGGGACTTGCCGATCGCCGTGTCGGGGTCCTTGAGACCGTGGCCGGTGAGGACGCAGACCACGCTCTCCGGCGGGTCCACGCCCTCCGGGCACCGGCAGCCCATGGGCGAGCAGTCCCGCCACCGAGGCGGCCGACGCCGGCTCGCAGAACACGCCCTCCGTCGAGGCGACCAGCCGGTAGGCGTCGAGGATCTGCTCGTCGCTGACTGCGGCGACCCGGCCGCGCGAGGCGGTGAAGGCGTTCATCGCCTCCTCCCAGCGGGCGGGGTTCCCGATCCGGATCGCCGAGGCGACGGTCTCGGGATTCTCGATCGGGTGACCCTCGACCAGGGGCGCGGCGCCCTCGGCCTGAAATCCGTAGAGGATCGGCGAGGCGCCGTAGGCCTGGAAGCCGGCCCAGTACGCGGTCACGTTGCCGGCGTTGCCGACGGGGATCGCGAGGGCGTCGGGCGGCCCGCCGAGGTCGTCGCAGACCTCGAAAGCCGCGGTCTTCTGGCCTTCGATCCGATAGGGGTTGACCGAGTTGACCAGCTCGATCGGGTTGCGCTCGGAGAGCTCCCGGACGATCTCCAGGGCCTGGTCGAAGTTCCCCTCGAGTGCGACGACCCGGGCGCCGTGCATCAGGGCCTGGGCCAGCTTGCCGATCGCGATCTTGCCCTCGGGCACGATCACCGCGCCCCGCAGCCCGGCGCGGGCGGCGTAGGCGGCGCAGCTGGCCGCGGTGTTCCCCGTAGATGCGCAGATGATCGCCTCCCGCCCCGCGCCCTTGGCCCGGGAGACCGCGACGGTCATGCCCCGGTCCTTGAAGCTCCCGGTCGGGTTCGCGCCCTCGAACTTGAGATGGACCTCGGCGCCGACGCGCTCCGACAGCCTCGGCGAGTGGATCAGCGGGGTCGAGCCCTCGTTCAGCGTGACGATCGGGTCGCCGTCCTCGAGGGAAAGGTGCTCGCGGTAGCGCTCGATCAGGGGCGCCGGCATCTCTAAGTGAACTCTTCCTCGATCACCCGGATCGCTCTGGGCGCAGCGCGGAGGAACTTGAGCTTCGCGATCCGCCTCAGGGCCGAATTGAACGAGCGCTCGCTGACGCGGTGCATGACCATGTTGAGCTGGGCGTCGTCCCCCATGCCGTGCTGGACCACGCTGCGGACCGAAACCCCGTTCTGGCCCAGGATCTCGGCGACCTTCGCCAGCACGCCGGGCTCGTCGGCGACCTCGAGGTGAAGGTAGAAGGCCGACTCCACGTCCCTGGCGACCCGGAGCTTCGCGTTCTCCTCGAACAGGGGCGACCCGCCGCTGATCACGGAGACGACGTCGCCGAGCACGGCCGAGGCGGTCTCGAGGCCCCCGGCCCCAGGGCCGGACATGGTGATCTCGGTGATCGTGGGCGCCTCGACCATGACCGCGTTGAACGCGCCCTCGATCGGCGCCAGCGGATGGCCCGGGTACAGGAAGCAGGGAAAGACGCGGACGCTGATCTGGTTCTCGCCGAGCCGCTCGGCGACGCCGAGCAGCTTGAGGGAGAGGCCGAGCTCGCGGGCGTAGGCGAGGTCGTCGGGGGTGATCTCCTGGATCCCCTCGTAGGGCACCTGCTCCAGCCTCACCGGGGCGCCGAAGGCGAGCCGGGCGAGGATCGCCATCTTCGCCGCGGCGTCCGCGCCGCCGACGTCGTCGGAGGGATCTGCCTCGGCATAGCCCAGGTCCTTGGCCTGTTTCAGCGCGTCGGCGTAGGAGAGCCCCCCGCGCGCCATCTCGGTGAGGATGTAGTTGGTGGTCCCGTTGACGATCCCGAAGACCTTTTCGATCGGGATCGCCCCGAGGCTCTCCTGGATCACTCGGATCACGGGAATCGCCCCGGCGACCGCGGCCTCGTAGCGAAGCTGGGCTCCACCCTCCTTCGCGGCCTTCACCAGCTCGTCGCCGTGCTGGGCGATCAGCTGCTTGTTGGCGGTGACGACGTGACGGCCCTCCCGCAGGGCTCTGGTCACGTACCGCTTCGCGGGGTTGATCCCGCCGATCAGCTCGACGATCACGTCGCTGCGGGAGAGGATGCGGTCGAAGTCCCCCTTCTTCCGGGTCAGGACCCCGGACACCCGCGGGCGCCGGCCGCTCACCTCCTCGACCATCTCCGCGCGCTCGTTCAGCAGCTTGCGGAAAGCCGAGCCCACGGTGCCGCCGCCGAGGATGCCCACACGAACATCTCGCGGCTGCTCCGCTTCGCGTCCGCTGCCGCTCGCGCGCGCCACAGCTACACGTCCCGCGCCAGCAGGTCGTCCCAGGTCTCGCGGCGGACGACCACGCGGGCCTCGCCGTCGCGGCAGAAGATCACCGGCGGCCGCGGCACGCCGTTGTAGTTGTTCGCCATCGCGTGGCCGTAGGCGCCGGTCGCCGGCGTCACCAGCACGTCGCCGACCTGCGGAGCCGCCAGGCTCGCGTCCTGGATGAGGACGTCTCCGGACTCGCAGTGCTTGCCGGCGATCGTGGCCTCGGTGTCGGCCGCATCGCCGGCGCGGTCGGCGATCAGCGCCTGGTATCGCGAGCCGTAGAGCATCGGCCGCAGGTTGTCGGACATCCCACCGTCCACGGCCACGTAGGTGCGCACGCCCGGAATCTCCTTGACGGTCCCGACCGAATAGACGGTCACCCCCGCGTTCCCGACGAGGGACCGCCCTGGCTCGACCAGGACCCGCGGCACGGGATCGAAGACGCGCTCGACGCCGCGCACCTTGACCTCGACGTAGTCGTCGATCGAGGGCGGCGCGTGCTCGTCGAGATAGGCGATGCCGAGTCCGCCGCCGATGTTGAGCAGCTCCGGCTCGAGATCGGTGGCGCGCGTGAAGTCGGCCAGCACCTCGATCGCTTTCACGAACGGGTCCAGCTCGAAGATCTGCGAGCCGATGTGGGCGTGGAGCCCGACCAGGCGGAGGTGCTTCGACTCCCGGACGCGCTGCACCGCGCGCTCCGCGAGACCGTCGGCGAGGCCGAAGCCGAACTTGGAGTCGACCTGGCCGGTCTGGACGTAGGAGTGGGTGCTCGCCTCGATCCCCGGCGTGATCCTGATCAGCACGTCCTGATCGCGGTCGAGCAGACGGTCGGCGAGCTCGATCTCGTCGAACGAGTCGAGGATCAGGTGGCCGACCCCTTGGTCAAATGCGTACTGCAATTCATGCTGGGACTTGTTGTTCCCGTGCAGGTGGATGCGGCTCGGGTCGAACCCGGCGGCGAGCGCCATGTGCAGCTCCCCGCCCGAGGCGACGTCGACCGAGAGGCCCTCGTCGACGAAGACCCGGTAGGCGGCGGTGGATGGGAGCGCCTTGCTGGCGTAGATCACCTCGAAGTCACCGGTCCGCTCGCCGAACGCCCGGGTGTACTCCTGGGCGCGCCAGCGCAGGTCGTCCTCGGCGTAGATGTAGGCGGGAGTCCCGTGCTCGCGCGCGAGCTCGACCACGTCGCAGCTTCCGATCTCCAGGTGGCCCTGCTCGTTCACCCGCGACCCGCGCGGGTAGACCGGCGAGGACGCGATCGGGTCCGCGGCTGCCACGGACCCCCCTCTGTCTTCGGAGGCGCTCATGAGCAGCGCATTGTGACGGGCAACCCTGGTCGCGGCGGTAGGACAATGCCGGGATGGAGCTGGCCCCTCCCAGGCGACCTGACCGCGAGGACCGCAACGACGGGCTCGCGTACGCCCTCTGGCTGCCGGATCCCGGGGGGCCCGAGGACCGTCGCGGGCACGCGACGAGGCCGGTGCCACCGCCCCCGTGGCCCGGCATCGTGATCTGCCATGGGGCGGGCTCGCGCAAGGAGAACCACGCCGACTTCGCCCGCCTCGCCGCCGCGAACGGGTGGGCCGCGCTCGCCTTCGACGCGCGCGGGCACGGCGAGTCCGAGGGCGAGATGTCGGCAGACGCGGTGAACGACGTCGTCCGCATGGCGGAGCTCCTCGCCGCCCATCAGGGAGTCGACCCGCGGCGCGTCGCTGCCAGGGGGTCCAGCATGGGCGGCTTTCTGGCAATCCACGCCGCCGCTGCGTCGACCGCGATCGCGGGCGTGATCGCAATCTGCCCCGCCAGCGAGGACGACCTGGCGCGCGGGCTTCGGCGCGGGGAGCTCGAGATGAGGGTCGGGGACCCGCTCGCCCTCGAGGCCTGGCTGATGGCGAGCGACCTGCGTGACGCCGTGGAGGCCGTCGCCGGGCGCCCGCTGATTCTGCTCCACGCGGAGGGAGACGACCAGATCCCATCCGAATGGTCCGAAGAGCTCCACGACCACGCCTCCGAGCCGCGCAAGCTGGTGATCGTGCCCGGTGGCGATCACCGCTCACTCCAGCACGACGCCGAGCTGCAGGGCGTGGCGCTGAACTGGCTCGAGGGCCGGCTCTAGCCCTTGGGCTTCTTGCCGGGCTTGCTCTGGCCCGGCGGAGTCTTGCTCTGGCCCGGCGGAGTCCATCCCTGAACAGGGGTATCCGGGGCCGGGCTCCCGTGACCGACCTTCTGCCCGTTCCCCTTCGAGGGCTTGGAATGGCCGAGCTTCCGCCCGTTGCCGGAGGAGCCCGGCTCGCGGGTCGTGGTGTCGGTGTTCGAGCCCCCGGCAGGGGGTGGCGAGGTGTCGCCGCCCGGCACCACCGTGTCACCGCCCGGCGCCACATCCGCGCCGGAGCCGCCGTCGCCCCTGGTGCCGCCATCGCCGACGATGCCGCCTCGGCCCTGGTCGACGCGCTTGTCCGCCGAGTCGTTCCCGCCGGCCCTGACGGGCCCGGGGTCGGCGAGGGGGCGCGGGGAGGGCTCCGGAAGCGCCGAGGCCCCGGGCTTCGCCGGGTTTGCCGGCAGGCCGCCGGTGTCGAGCTGCGCCGTGTCGCCTGAGAGGAGAGCGCCCGCGGGCCAAACCGCGAGGGTGGTGAGCAGGAGGAGCAGAAGAGCAACGAGGCCCGCGGACATCACGCCCCCGGTGACCCCGAATTCGGCCAGGTAGTTCCTGGTCGTCTTGGCGCGTCCGGCGAGCGCGGTCATGGCTTCTTGAGCACGTCGTTCACCGTGCCCGTGACTCCCTTCACGGTGCTATCCGCCGTCTGCTGCACGTTGTTCACAGTCTGGTTGACGGTGTTGACGGTGTTGTTGACGGTCTGGTCCACGGTGTCCCGCAGGGTGCTGCCGCTTGACCCGCCGGTCGGACCGCCGCCGCCGTCTCCGCCGCCCACCGGGACAGGCTCGGGATCGGTTCCTCCGCCGGGGGCGCCGTCGCCGCCGCCCCCACCGTCGCCTCGACCACCGCGCGACGCCTCGTCGCGACCGCCGCCACCGTCCGCGCCCGCCGATCCACCGGATGCGTCGGCCAAGGCCGAGCCGGCCGGCACGTCGGTGCTCTCGGCCGTCTGCTCGGCGCTCAGCTGTGCGTCGTCGTCGCCGCCGAAGACACCGCCGCCGGGCCAGGCGTCGAAGGTCGCCATTCCCACCAGCAGCAGGAAGATCAGGATCGCGCCGGCAACCAGGGCGCCGCTCGCCCCGAATCCCGCGATATAGGTCTCAGCCGTCCTTGCCTTGCCCAGAAGCGCCTTCATGGCATTCCCGCCGTTTGCTCAGTCGTCCGAATCGTCCTCGTTCGGATCGTTCATCGAAATCTTGCCACGCCCATCGACGTCCGTGGTATCTCCGAAATCGTCGTCCAGCTCCTCGCACCCCAGGTGATCGTCCAAACCGTCGTCGTCGCCGTCGCCGCCGACCTTTCCGTCGCCGGGGAAGCCGTCATCGCGTCCCTCGGGGGGGCTGGGGGCGAGAGGCGGGTCGGGGGCGTCCTCGCCTTGCGGATTCAGCGCGCCGTCACCGGGCCGGTTCGTATCATCGGGCGGGCCGCCGGGGCCCTGCGGCTCGTCGCCTCCCGCATCGCCGTCTCCGCCGCCACCGGGGCCGGTGGGCCCAGGCGCTGGAGCGGGAGCGGGAGCGGGAGCGGTATCGGCAGACGCGACCAGATCGCCCGCCGCTGAAAGATCGGATCCGCCTATGGACGACGGCAGCTGCAGGACCTCGGGACCGCCGGATCCGCCGGACTCGGGCCAGACGCTGACCGAGCCCCCGAACATGGAGAGCAGGCCGACCACCGCAAATGCGAGCACTGCTCCTCCGGCCGCTATGCCTGCGAGGTAACCGTGGCTCGTCCCTGTCGTCTTCGGATCCACCGTCTCCTCTCGCTATTACCGCTCGTCCTGAGCGCGTAGCTGTGCTCTTGTCATCGGTCGTTACCGACATGACTTGAGCCCAAAACGCGAATTGGACGTATGTTCTAGAGAGCCTGGGACCGATCGCCCAGGCCCTCTTTCAAAGGTAGCCGAGCGGGTCGGTGGCCGCGCCGTTTATCCGGACCTCGAAGTGCAGGTGGTCCCCGAAGCAGTGCCCGGTGCAGCCGACGTAGCCGAGGATCGAGCCCTGGCTGATCGAACCCGAGGTCCTGGCGAAGCTCGACTGGTGCGCGTAGCAGGTGGAGAGCCCGCCGCCGTGCGAGATACAGGTGTAGTTCCCGTAGCCGCTAGTCGGCGCCGCCAACACGATCGAGCCCGACAGGGCCGCCCGGATCGGGGTGCCCGAGGGAACCGCGATGTCGATGCCCTCGTGCATCCGGCCCCAGCGCGGCCCGAAGCCGGAGACGACCGGGCCGTTGACCGGCCAGATCATGCCGCTGGAGCCACCCCTGATCGGACCCGCCGGCAGCGTGCCCGTGCCGAGCTGGCTCAGCTGCTCCTCGATCTTCTCCGAGATCTTCGAGAGGTCGGCCTCGAGGTGCTCCTTGTGGTCACGGATCTCGCCCAGGACGTTGCGCTTCTTGGTCCGTGCCGACGCGAGCTCCGCGGTGCGCGCCTCGAGCTCTCCGCGCACGGCCTCGATCTCCCGCTTCTGCTCCGCGATCGCGTCCCGAGCGGCCTTCACCGTGGTCACCAGCTCGACCGCGAGGCTCCGGAGCTCGCGGACCTGCGCGACCACTGCGGAATCCTGCTCCTCGAGATGCTGGAGGTATTCGCCGCGCTCGAGCAGGTCGTCGAAGCTCTCCGCCGAGAGGAAGACGCTGAGCAGATCCGGGTCGCTTGACTTGTAGATTTCCACGAGACGCGCCTGGAGCGTCTCGATCGCGACCCGCAGCTCGGCCCTGACGCGCTCCAGCTCGGCCTGGGCGGCCGACAGCTCGGCCTCCTTGGCGGCGAGGTCGGCGGCCAGTTCGGCCTCCTGGTTGCGAAGGTCCGCGACCTTGCCCTCCAGCTCTGAGATGCGGTCGGTGTAGCGGGAGATCTCGGTCGTCAGGACCCCCTCGTTGTGCTCGGCGCGCGAGAGCTTCGCCTCGGTCTCCTGGAGCTGCTCCTCCAGGTCCTGGGCGGGGCTGCCGGTCGCGGCGATGGCGGCGCACACGACCAGCGCGGTGCCTGCCAGCGCAGCAACTCGAAGCTTTGACGTCCTGTCGTTCATCGCTCCTGATCGCCTACGGGGTTAGCTGACGGGCTGGCGTATGTACGCCGGGCCGATCCAGGCCCTTCGCCCCAAGACACTTGGGTCCCCCGATCCAGGGGCGCGCGGCGCCCACCAGACTCGGCGATGTGTTCGATTCGCGGCATAGCGTAGACGACCCCCAGGAGGCCCACGCACAGGTTGGAGCCTGGACGCCGCCAGGCTGAAAGGCCGGTTGCAGGCACGAACTGTGCCTGCGGGGGTGCCTGGGGCTAGGCGGCCGCGGGCGCCTTCTCAGGCGCGGCGCCATTGGTCGCGGCGGCCGGCGCGGCGGCGGTGCCGCCGACGGCGTCCTTCGCGATCTCGGCAGCAGCGGCGAGGCGCTCGCGGTACTGCTGCGCCTGCATCCGCGAGATCACCAGGCGCTGCACCTGGGCGGTGCCCTCGAACAACTGGTAGATCTTGGCGTCGCGGAACCACTTCTCCAGCGGGCAGTCGGTGGTCTGCGCGTAGGGGCCGACCAGGTCCATCAGGGTGGTGGTCGCCCACATCGTCACGTCGCCGGCCTTCAGCTTCGACATGGAGCCCTGGCCCCCGGACATCGGGATGCCGTTGCGGCCCATCCACGAAGCGCGCTGCACCAGCAGCCTCGCCGATTCGATCTCGGTTGCGACGTCCGCCAGGACCTGCTGGATGCGCTGCTCCTGGAGGGCGGGCCTGCCTTCGATCGTCTGGTCGTCGAGGTATTCGAGCGTCCACTCGTAGGCGGCCTGCGCGATGCCCAATGCCGAGGCACCGACAAGCGGCCGCGTCATCTCGAAGGTCGCGAGGGCGTTCGAGGATCCGGATTTCTGGCCCGACCGGGCGCGCTCGAGCTTCTTGTTCAGCTTGTCCATGCCGCCGAGCAGGTTCTCGACGGGGATCCGGCAGTCCTCCAGGACGACCTCGGCGGTGTGGCTGGCCCGGATGCCGATCTTGGTCTCCTTCTTGCCCTGACTCAGGCCGGGCGTGCCCTTCCCGATCACGAAGGAGGCCTGGCCGCGGTGGCCGAGCTCGGGATCGACGACTGCGACGACCACGTGGACGTCGGCGATGCCGCCGTTGGTGATGAAGACCTTGGTGCCGTTCAGTACCCACTCGTCGCCATCGAGCTTGGCGGTGGTCCTGAGGCTCTTCACGTCGGACCCGGCCTGCGCCTCGGTCACCGCGTAGGCCCCGAGAGCGATCTCGTCGCCGACGCCGAAGCACTGCGGGACCCACTCGGCGATCTGCTCAGGGGTGCCGGAAGCGGCGAGGCCGGCCGCGGCGAGTCCGGAACCGGAGATCGCGAGCGCGATGCCCGCGCAGCCCCAATGCAGCTCCTCGGCGCTGATGATCCCCATCTGGCCGTCGGGATCCTGGCCGGTGCTCTGAATCGCGTCGAGGCCCTGGATGCCCCATTCACGGGCCTCCTTGATGACCTCCCACGGGGTGCTCTCCTCCTGGTCGTGCTTGCGAGCGGCGGGTCGGATCACCTCGCGGGCGAACCTGCGGATGTTGTCCTTGTGCTCCTGCTGCTCGGCGTTGAGAGCGAAATCCATCTCGGGCGGCCTCCTGCGACTCGATTGGCGACTGATTGACTGGTCAGTCAGCCAGTTTACCGGCTGATTGGGACGCCCGGCCGCAGGCCGGTCTCCTGCCCCTCGGGCGTTGTATGCCCGGGGCCAAGTAGGTTGTCCGCCGTGCGACTCCGCGGCCGCATCACCGACGCCTACGACTGGCTCCGCTACACGCTCCCGGCGAAGCTCGGCCGCCGCGGAATGATCGGCATCGGCGCCGGGCTGGCCGCAGTCGTCGTCCTGATCCTGGTCCTCGCCCTCGTTTCGGACGACGAGAACGAGGGTGAGGCGGAGACGCGCGTGGTGACGGTCGCCGTCACCAGCGACGAGCCGTCGACGGCGCCCGTGGGGACGCTCGGCTTCCCGCTCGTCGCCACGCGCAACACGACCAGGGTCGGCGGCCCCGACCCGATCGCCGATGCCGCCGCGGTCGCCCTCGCCACCCATCCCCCGGCCCCCGACGCGGCGCCGGTCGAGGCCGCGGTGATCGTCGGGGACTGGCAGTCCGGGGTCGCCGCCTCGGTGCTCGCGGGCCCGCCGCTGCGAGCGCCGATCCTGGTGGGCGCGGCGGGCGAGGTCCCGCAGCCGACCGCCGACGCGATCGCGAAGCTGAAGCCACGCGGCGGGTCGGGCCCCGACGACGTGGCGGTGTACTCGGTCGGAGACGTCGAGGTCCCCAGCGGCCTGGCCTCCGAGTCCGTCGAAGGCTCCTCGCCGGCCGAGCGGGCCGTCGCGGTCGACCAGCTCCGCGCCAAGCTGCTGAAGGCGGAACCGGCGAGCATCCTGGTCGTCAGCGCCGACGATCCCGAATACGCGATGCCCGCCGCGGCCTGGGCGGCGAAGTCGGGCGATCCGGTCCTGTTCACCGGTCGCGACGACGCCCCCGACGTGACGCTCGAGGCACTTCGGCGTCACACGGGCGTGCCGGTCTACGTGCTGGGCCCCCAGTCGGTGATCTCCGACGAGGCGGTGCGGGAGCTCGAACGTGCCTCGCCGGGGGTCCAGCGAGTCGGCGCCGAGGGTCCTGCCGCCAACGCGGTCGAGTTCGCCAAGTTCTCGGACGGAAGCTTCGGCTGGGGCATTCAGGACGCCGGCCACGGCTTCGTGGTCGCCAACACCTCCCGCCCGCTGGACGCAGCCGCCTCCGCAACGCTGTCCGCGAGCGGCAAGTGGGGGCCGTTGCTGCTCGTCGAGTCCTCGCGTACGCTGCCCGTCGAGTTGGAGAGCTACCTGTTCGACATCAAGCCCGGGTTCGTGGACGATCCGACCACCGCCTTCTACAACCACCTCTGGATCATCGGCGACACCTCCGCCATCGGCGCCCGGGTCCAGGCTCAGATCGACGACATCGCGGAGCTCGCCGAGGTCGGGCCCGGTGCGGGCGGGCCGGTCGCCGAATCGACCGACACCAGCGCGATCGATCCGCAGACCGGCCTCGCTCAGCCGGGCGGTCCCGAGACCGAGCCCGAGCAGCAGCTGCCCGGCTCCGGGAAGAAGAAGCCCTGATGAGCGAGGCGGAGCGGCCCGACCGGCTGGCCCCCGGCAGGACGGTGACCGCCGATGACCTCCGCGCCCTGGCCGGGCCGGCGACTCCCCACTTCGCACTGCAGATCCGCAACCGGATCCGGCAGCTGATCGACGGCCTCCCCGAGGACGATCCGGTCCGGGCTGAGGGCGAGCGCCAGATCGCCCATCTGGACGAGCTGGCCCAGCACAGCGGGGAGCCGCGCAGCGGCCTCGGGATGGAGCACTAGGTGGAGCAGCTCGCGCCGGGGGTGTGGCATGTGCGCGGCCAGCGGCCGCCGATCAGCATCGTCGCCAAGTGGGGAATCAACGTCTACCTGGTCGAAGACGTCCTGATCGACGCGTCGACCCGGCACAGCGGCGGGCGAATCCTGAGGGAGCTGGAGGGTCACGAGGTCAGCGTCCACGCCCTGACGCACGCCCACCCCGACCATCAGGGGGCGAGCAAGGAGGTCTGCGAGACCCTCGGGATCCCGTTCTGGTGCGGCGAGGACGACATCGCCGCCGCGGAGAACCCGGAGTTGATCGGCGAGCGCCAGCCGAGCCACCCGATCGCGCAGTTCTTCGCCCGCAGCTTCACCGGCCCCGGGCACAAGGTCGACCGCGCGCTGAAGGAGGGCGACGAGGTCGCCGGGTTCAAGGTGCTTGACGTCCCCGGACACTCGGCGGGCCACGTCGCCTTCTGGCGCGAGTCGGACGGCGTGCTGATCCTCGGCGACGTGCTCAACAACATGGACGTAATCACCGGGCGCCCCGGACTGCGCGACCCGAAGGCGTTCCTGACTCCCGATCCGGTCGAGAACCGCCGCTCGGCGAGGAGGCTCGCCACGCTCGAGCCGAAGCTGGTCCTCTTCGGCCACGGCGCCCCGGTGAACGACACCAGGAAGTTCGTCGACTTCGTCGAGTCCCTCCCGGCTGACTAGGCCGCCCCCGGACGCGAAGCGGAGGAGGCGGCCTTATGCCGAGCCGAACGCCTCGATGATCTTCTGTTGGTACTCGGCGATCTGCTCGGGCGGGATGAAGTAGGTGGCCGGGGTGAGGAAGACCCCGTCGCCGCGCTCGGCCGCCTGTTGCACCCGCTCGCGGACCTTGTCCAGCGGGCCGGCGGCGGTGTAGGTCTCCACCATCTCGTCGGGGATCGCCTCCGGCACGGCAGCCAAGTCGCCCCTGCGGAAGGCGTCGCCGGCCGCCCCAGCGGCGTCCTCGAACCCGTGCATCTCCCAGAGCGGCTGGTAGGTGCGAACCGTCGAGTAGAAGGCGATCGTGCGGCGGGCGGCATCGAGCGCCCGAGACTCGTCCTCGTCGATGGCACAGGTGACGGTCGGCAGGAAGTCGATGTCGGCGCGGCTCCGGCCGGATCGCTTCAGCCCCTCCTCCATGCTCGGGATCACGATCTCGTCGAGCCAGCGCGGCGGGCACATCGGGTGGCCGATCAGGCCGTCGGCGACGTCGCCGGCCATCCGGCACATCCCCTCGCGCATCGCGGCGGCGTAGATCGGCACCCGCTCGCGAACGGACTTGTGCGGGCGGATCCAGCCCTTGATGTCGATCTGCTGGTACTCGCCGTCGTAGGAGATCGGCTCGCCCGTCGGGGCCTTCTCCATGATCAGCCGGGTCGCCTCGATCGTCTCGCGAAGGTGCGGCGCCGGGCGACCGTACTCGACGTCGTGCCAGGTCTCGTTGAGGCGCTTGACCCCTGCGCCAAGGCCCAGCCGGAAGCGCCCGCCGGACATCTCGTCGATGTCGAGCGCGCTGACGGCGAGGATGAAGGCGCTGCGGGTGAAGGCCCACGCGATGCCGGTGCCGATGCCGACCTTCTCCGACTGCGCAGCGAGCCAGGTCGCCTGGGTCACCGAGCTGCGAAACAGCTCGGGCGCCCAGACGCAATCGATGCCGGCGGCCTCCGCCTCGCGGACCTGCTGGGCCAGTTCATCGGCGGTGTCGCCGATAGCTGCGATGGAAATGCGGTCGAGTGCGCTCACGGGCGGAGCCTATTTCCCCTCGACCGGCGTGTTGTCGAGCGAGCGCCAGAGGTAGAGCGACGCCAGCGTCCGGTGCGGGCGCCACTCCTCCGAGATGCGCTCGAAGTCCTCGGGCCCCGGCAGGTCGTCGAGCCCGTAGGCGATCTGGACAGCGCGACGGATGCCGAGGTCCCCGGCGGAGGTGACGTCCGGCCGGGCGAGGTGGAAGATCAGGAACATCTCCGCGGTCCAGCGGCCGATCCCCTTGACCTCGATCAGCGCCGCGATCACGTCCTCGTCGGAGAGCTTCTTGAGCCGGCCCAGGTCCAGGCGGCCGTCCTCCACCCGCTTCGCGAGGTCCTTCAGGAACTCGACCTTCGAGCGCGACAGGCCCGCCTTGCGGAGCTGGTCGGCGCGCCGCTTCAGCAGCTGCTCGGGTGTCGGCGCCACACCATCGAATTGAGATAGGAGCTTGTTCCAGATCGAGGCCGCCGCCTTCGTGGAGAGCTGCTGGCCGACGATCGCCCGGGCCAGCGCCTCGTAGGCGTCCTTGCGGCTGCCGCGCCGGTCGGTCGCCGGGTCGATCGGGCCGCGCTCCTCCATCACCCCGCGAAGGACCTTGTCGGCCTTCATCAGCGCGCGGTCGTCCTTCGTCCACTTGCTCATGGCCCTGAGTAGACCCCACAATTGAAGAAGCCGTAGCGACGTCCCGAGGCGTTTCGCCTCATTCAGCTCCCGTGCGACCGCGCCCTCGTCGTTGAAGAGCGACGGGTCCGCCTCGAGCCGGTCGATCGCCGCGTCAGCGGAGTCGTAGATCGCAGCGAGCTCGGCCGCATCGCCCGTCGGCGGGGTGAGCGCGCGAAGGTCCGCCACCTGCATGCGCAGGGAGGGGATCGCCGTCTCGCGCCCGAACCTCTCCACCTCCGCGGCGCTGGGGCGGCGGCCGGGCTTGAAGACGATCTCGCCGCTTGGCGTGACGGTGAAGTCGTTCGAGTCGATCTTGAACTGCAGCTCCGCCTCCTGCTGAAGCGCGTCCTGGGAGCGGGAGCAGATCGTGTCCGCCGAGACGATGTAGTCGCGCTTGCTCGGGACGAGCGCGTCGGCGTCGGTCGTGACCGGATCGTCGCCGTCGCCCCCGCAGGCGACCGGCACCGCGCCCGCCAGCGCAAGCAAGGCGAGGGCCCCCGCGCGGAGGGCCCTCGTCTCGAAGAACATCCTCAGGAAAATCAGACGCGCTGGATCAGCGTGCCGGTACCGAGCCCGCCGCCGCAACACATCGTCACCAGGCCCGTCTCCTTGTCGGAGCGCTCCAGTTCGTGGAGCAGGGTGGTGAGGAGGCGCGCGCCGGTCGAGCCGAGCGGGTGGCCCAGCGCGATCGCGCCGCCGTTGACGTTGACGCGGTCCATGTCCGGCTCGAGCTCACGGCGCCAGGCCGCGACGACAGAGGCGAACGCCTCGTTGATCTCGATCAGGTCGATGTCGTCCATCTTCATCCCGTTGCGCTCCAGAATCTTCCGGGTCGCGGGGATCGGGCCGGTCAGCATCATCACCGGGTCGACGCCGACGGTCGTCTGGTCGACGATCTTGGCGCGCGGGGTGACGCCGAGCTCCTTGGCCTTGTCGGCCGTCATCACCAGCACGGCCGCGGCGCCGTCCGACACCTGGGAGGAGTTGCCGGCGGTGATCTTGCCGTCCTCCTTGAAGGCCGGCTTCAGCGATGCCAGCTTCTCCGCGCTCTCGGGGCCGGGGGGCCGGATGCCCTGATCGGTGACGTAGGTGTCGCCGTTGCTCTTCCACGGGATCATCTCGCGCTCGAAGCGGCCCTCCTCGGTCGCCTTGTGGGCGAGCTCGTGGGAGCGGAGGCCGATCTCGTCGAGCTCCGAGCGAGGGATCTCCCACTTGTCGGCGATCATCTCGGCGCTGATGCCCTGCGGGACGAGGTTGTAGCGCTCCATCAGCTCCGGGCTGAAGGCCATCCCGTGCTCCTGCATCACCGAGAAGGAGTCGGCGAAGGAGATGTGGCCCATGTGCTCGACGCCGCCGCCGATCATCACGTCGTGGACGCCGGAGGCGACCATCGCCGCGGCGAAGTTGACGGCCTGCTGGCCGGAGCCGCACTGGCGGTCGACCGTCGTGGCGGGAGTCTCGATCGGCAGCCCGGCCTCGAGCCAGGCGTTGCGCGCGATGTTGATCCCCTGCTCGCCGAACTGCTGGACGCAGCCGGCGACGACGTCCTCGACCTCGTTCGGCCGGAATCCCGGCGCGGTCGATGACCTCGCTGTAGGTCTTGGCCAGCAGGGTCGAGGGATGGGTGTCCTTGTAGTAGCCCTTCTCCTCGTGGCCGCGCCCGATCGGGATGCGGGCGGCCTCGACGATCACGACCTCGCGGCCCTGGAAGTTCCCGTTACCACTCATGCGGATTGCCTCCGTATCAAGTCGTTGGCGAGGCCCGAAGCGGCCTCTGGCACAAGCCTACCCGATTGACTGGTCAGTCAGCCAGTACTGTTGTGCCCACCACTCACAGAGGACGGCGGTGGCCCTCGGCGCGGCTCGCCGGGCGACCCCGCGTGATAGACAACTCGCCCCGTGGCTGGCGAGTCCAGATACGAGCGACCGGCGATCGCAGGCAGCGGCACGATCGCCTGCGGGCTCGCCGCCAGCGCCAGCGCGCTGTCCAAGACGATGCTGCTCGCACGCTCCGACGCCTCGGCCTGGCGAGCCGAGGAGCAGTCCCACTCGCTCTGCGCGAAGGTGGAAGACGGCGACCCCTCGCGGGTCAAGGTCACGACCGATCCGGATGACCTCGCCGAGTGCGACCTGGCGATCGAGGCGATCGTCGAGGACGAGAAGGCGAAGGTGGAGCTGATGAAGACGCTCAGCGATGCCTGCCCGGACGCCGACCTGGCGACCACCACGTCATCGCTCTCGGTGGCGGGGCTGGGGAAGGCAAGCGGCAGCCCCGATCGGACCTTCGGCCTGCACCCGTTCAACCCGGTCGTCCGGATGGAGCTGATCGAGCTCTGCGTTCCACAGGGTGCCGACGAGAACATCGCCGCTCGCGCGCGGGCCTGGTGCGAGGAGATGGGCAAGACGGTCGTCGAGGTTCCCGACGAGCCGGGTTTCGTCGTCAACCGGCTGCTCTTCCCCTACCTGTTCGACGCCGTGCGACTGCTCGAGCAGACGGGGATGAAGCCGGAGGAGGTCGATCGCTGCATGACCCTCGGCGCCGGCTATCCGATGGGGCCGCTGGCCCTGCTCGACCTGGTGGGGATCGACGTCGCGATCGCGATCGGCGAGGCGCTCTTCGCCGACTCGAACGAGAGCCATCACCGTCCGCCCGGGAGGCTCACTGAGCTGTCCGTCGAGGGCAAGCTCGGCCGCAAGACCGGCGCCGGGTTCTACGACTACGGCTAGGGCGCGGCAGGGGTCTCGCCCGAGAGGTCGATGACCAGCTCGGCCACTGCCTCGCCGACATCGTCGAGCACCTCCGGATCGAGCTTGTCCGGCGTGTCCTGGGCCGTGTCGGCGTAGGCGTAGGTGAAGTCGATCAGGTCGATCGACGGCACTGCCTGCTGGACGAACGGGATGTGGTCGTCGATCACCGCCGCGCCTGTGCCGTCGGGGAAGCGGTCGCCGGCACCGACCTCGTCGGCGGACTCCCGAAGGCGGGCCCAGAGCTCGAGGTCCGAGTTCCCCTCCCGTGGCAGCAGCAGGCCGCGATTGGCGATGTAGTCGAGCAGGATCAGCTCGCCGATCTCGCCGGGGTGGGCCGCTGCATACGCCTTCGAGCCGCGCAGGGCGCATTCGGCGAACTGCGAGTCCGGACATCCGGCGGGCTCCTCCTCGCCGTCGAAGAGGACGAAACGGACCTCGCGGTGGCCCTCCGGGAGATCGGCCTCAACCGCCTGCGCCAGCTCGATCACGGCCGCCGTCCCGGCGGCGCCGTCGTTGGCGCCGACGTGGTTCGGGACGGTCGCCTCCGTGTCGTAGTGGGCGGCGACCAGGATCGCCGGTGCCTCGCCGGGGATCGTGCCGATCAGGTTGCGCAGCCCGCCCGCGAGGGGCTGCACCTCGCCGTTCGGGAGCCGGCGGAGCAGCTTCCGCCCGAGCCGCTGCAGCGTCTCGGATCCGGCCGGGCGGGGACCGAACGCGACCTGCTCCTCGATCAGGGCGAAGGCCCGATCGGAGTCGAAGCGGTCCGGCGAGGAGCCGCCGTCGTCATCCCCGCCGCAGCCCGCCGCGATCAGCGGCAGGGCCAGCAGCAGCGCAGCTGCGCTACGCCGCCTGCTTGCCGCCCGCGGCCTTGCCCTTGCGCTTGGCGCGGCGGGTCTTGGCGCGGATCGGCGGGACTGCGGGCTCGTCATGACGGCCGCAACGATCCCAGATCACGTCGGCTTCGGAGACGCCCTGCTTCGAGGCTTCCGACTCGACCTCCCCCCACGGCAGCTGAGCCTCCGGCAGGTCGTCCCAGCGAGCCAGGTCCAGCGCCTCCAGCGCTCCTTCGAGCGCCGGACCGCGATGCTCCTCGGAGCGAAGCACCGCCCTCACGACCTCGAGTTGCTTATCGCTGAGCCGCACAATCCACATGCCGGCCTCCTTGCGGTGAGTCCCCGGCGGACTCGATTGCGGGCAAGCTAGAGGCGTGCGCGGACGGACCGAAAAACCCCTGCTTATGCCGTTTTGCGGATCCGGAGCGCCTCGATTCGGTTCTCGCGGACCGATTCCACGCGGATCTCGTAATCGTCGCCGCTGATCACGTCGCCGCGCTTCGGCAGGCGGCCGAGCTCGGCGAACACGTACCCGCCGACCGAGTTGTAGGCGTCCGTATCGACCGGCAGCTCGATCGCCCGGTCCGCCAGGTCCCCGAGCGAGACGTGGCCGCGCACGTACCAGTCGCCGTTGGCGAGCTGGCGCAGGGAGCCGGCGAGCGGGTCGGTCTCGTCCTCGATCTCTCCGACCACCTCCTCCAGGATGTCCTCGATCGTGACGATCCCGACCGTCCTGCCGTACTCGTCCACCACGACGGCCATCGACGAGCGCTCGCGCTGAAGCTCCGTCAGCAGATCGTCGAGCGGCTTCGTCTCGGGAACGATCAGGGCGTCGCGGACCGCCGACTCGATCGGCGCCTCGGGTTCCTCCTGCATCAGCAGCCGGGTCAGCCGGAGCGCGTGGACGACGCCGCGAACGCGATCCGGGTTGCCGTCGTCCACCACGACGAGCCGGTTGTGGCCCGAGGACCAGCACAGGTGCAGCGCCTCGGAGGCGGTCGCTGAGAAGTCCACCGTGACGACCGCCGGGATCGGGGTCATCACCTCGCGGGCCTCCTGCTCGTGGAGGTGGAAGACGCCGCGAAGCATCACGGCCTCGCCGGGATCGAGCTCGCCCCCGACCGCCGACTGGGTGATCAGGACCTGGAGGTCCTCCGAGGTGTGCTTCTCCTCGATGTCCCCGGCGCGGATCCCGATCACCCGCAGCATCGCGTTCGAGACCTTGGTCAGCGCGCCCGTCAGGGGCTTGGTGGCCGCCAGGAACCAGTCGAGGAACCGGGCGAGCCGCCGCGCGGTCCCCTCGGCGCGGCTGATCGCCATCAGCTTCGGGACCTGCTCGCCGGTCGTGATGTGGAGCGAGGTGGCGAGCGTGAAGGCGATCGCGAAGGAGAGCGAGGTCGCCACGGCATGTCCCGCCCAGCCGTCGATCAGCGGTTCGATCAGGTCGGCGATGGCTGGCTCGCCGAGGAACCCGATCCCGATCGACGCCATCGTGATCCCGAGCTGGCAGGCCGACAGGTACTCGTCGATGCGGTCGAGCTGTTTCAGCACACGGGCGGCGGCGCGGTCGCCCTCCTCCGCGAGCTGCTCCATCCGGCCGCGCCGGGTGCGGACGAGCGCGAACTCGGCCGCGACGAAGAGGCCGTTGATCAACACGAGCAGGAACAGGGCCGCGAGAGCGACAGCGGTCATCGCCCGCTCACTCGCTCAGGGCGCGCCGGAGACGGATGCGCCCGCGCGGGGCGCCGTACTCGAAGGTCGTCGTCGTCGGTCATCGGCGACGTGCGAAGGCTAGCGTTTCTTCTGGCGGGTGCTCGTCGCTGCCGATGAGAGGCGCGGCTAGGGAAAGATGAGATCCCTGCCGGGGCCGTAGAAGTCTCGGCCACCGTTACCGGTCAACTGGTCCAAGCCCGGTCCACCGAACAGGGCATCCCGCCGCGGTCCGCCCCAGAGCCCGTCCCTCCCGCGGCCGCCCAGCAGCAGGTCGCGTCCTCCGTTGCCGAGCAGTATGTCGCGGCCCTGATCTCCGCAGATGACGTCCCTGCCCCCGCGGCCGAACACGGTGTCCGCCCCTGGACCGGCTGCGATCACGTCGGTGCCGCGGGTGCCACTGATCACATCCCGGCGCCCGGTGCCCCTGATGGTGATCTTTCCCGCCGCGCACCTCGTCCCGCCGACTTCGCCAGCGACCCCACCGGATCCTCGTGGCAGGGTCTGCCATGACGGGCTGAAGTCGTTGGTGGGCCGACCCGCCGTGATGTTCCTGATGCCTGTTCCGTCGGCGTTGATGACGTAGAGGTCGAGGTCCTGCTTTTGGAAGTGCGAACCGCCGAAGACGATGAACCTGCCGTCGGGCGAGAATCTCGGGGTCTCGATCTGGTTGAACGAGATGTCCATCGGGATCTGGCGTTCGTTGGTCCCGTTCGGATTCATGGCCCAGAGCTCATCGCCGCCGGTGCCAGTGCTGCGCACGAAGACGATCGTGTCGCCTCCCGGCGAGTAGGCCGGGTAGCGGTCGAAGAGATCGGTGGTCAATCGAGTCTCGAAGTCGGTGGTCAGATCGATCGAGTTGATGCCGCTCTGGTCCCCGTCTCCCTGATGCTCGTCGATCCGGCGGAAGACGAGCCGCCGCCCGTCCGGGGAGAACTCCGGCGTGTACTGGCGCTCGCCCGGAGTGCTCCTGACCCGGATCGGGTCCAACCCGATCCGCATCATCCAGAGATCGTTCGACCCCCCGGCCGGCAGAAAACCGGTGAAAGCGAGGGTGTTTCCCTCGGGCGTGATTGCCGGGTCGTCGACGGAGCTGCGATCGAACGTGGTCAGCGCGGTGAGCGGGCCGCCATCCGTACCGATTGAGTAGAAGTTCGTCGAGTCGTCGCTGTCCCGTCTGACGACGGCAAGCTGCCGGCCGTTCGGGAAGAAGGTCGGCTTGTAGGTGTCTGTGCCGGCGATCAGCCTGCGCGCCCCCGTGCCGTCCGGGTTGATGGTCCACACCCCGAACAGCGCGGGGTTGCTCCGCGCGTCGAACGACGTGAAAGCGATCACGCCGTTCTGACCGGGCGGGAACGCGGCGGACGCAGCGGCGGGTGCGATCAGGGCGAGCAGCGCGACGGCGAGCCCGGCGATCAGGCCGCGGATGCTGCGCTTGTCTCCCGTGACGGTTCTGTTCCCGGCGTCCAAGCTGGGGTGCCGGCACACACCGGCGCGTCGCTCACAGCGGCTGGATCACCGGTGCAAGCTCCACAGCGAAGGTAGTCGCCGGCCGCAGCCCCGTCAAGCCTGCGACTGCCGAACATCCGGCCAGCCGTGCGTGGCTAGGCGAGCGCCTCGATCTTCTTCGCGAGCTCGAAGTCGTTCTCGGTCAGGCCGCCCTCGGAGTGCGTGGAGATGGCGACCTCGACCTGGCTCCAGGAGATCGCGATGTCCGGGTGGTGCTCCATCTCCTCGGCGGGCTCGAGGATCTTGTTGACGAACTCGACCGAGCCCTTGAAGTCGCCGCGGTCGAAGCTCTTCACGATCGACTCGAGGCGGTGCCGCCAGCCCGGCAGGTCCTTGAGCCGCTTCTCTATTTCATCTTCTTTCAGAAGTGTCATTTCAGAAGTGCCATATTCGTCGTGGTGCGCATCGCGAGCCTGGTGCCCTCTTCGACGGAGATGCTATTCGCCCTCGGCCTCGGCGACCAGGTGGTCGGCGTCACCCACGAGTGCGACTACCCGCCCGAGGCCGCTTCCAGGCGCCACCTGACCCGCAGCATCATCCCCGGAGGGCCTCGCCGCCGGACAGATAGACGAGGCCGTCCGCGAGGCGGTGGGCGCCGGCCGCCACCTCTACGAGCTCGACGAGGACGCGCTGCGCGAGCTGGAGCCGGACCTGATCGTGACCCAGGCGGTCTGCGAGGTCTGCGCGGTCTCCTACGACGACGTCCGAGCCGTCGCGGATCGGCTGCCCGGCTCCCCCGACGTGATCTCCCTCGACCCGGAGTCGCTGGCTGACGTGCTCGCCGACGTCCCGCGGCTGGGCGAGGCGGCGGGCGCGCCGGAGGCCGCGGCGGCGCTCCGGTCCGAGCTCGAGAGCAGGCTGGAGGCGGTCCGCGGCGCGACCGAGGGCGCGGAGCGGCCCAGGGTCGCGGCGCTCGAGTGGCTCGACCCGGTCTTCATCGGCGGCCACTGGATCCCGGAGATGATCGAGATCGCGGGCGGTGTCGACCCGATCGGCGAGGCAGGAGCGAAATCGCGCACGGTGACCTGGGAGGAGCTTCGCGCGGCGCGGCCGGAGGTGGTCGTCGCGATGCCCTGCGGCTGGGACTCCGGCCGGGCGCGCGAGGAGGTGCTCGCCCACTGGGACAGGATCGAGGAGCTGGGGCGCGGCGGGTGTACGCGGTGGACGCGGCCGCCTCGTTCTCGCGGCCCGGGCCCCGCCTGGTCGAGGGGACGGAGCTGCTGGCCCATCTGCTGCACCCGGATAGGGTGGACCGCGCCGCAGGGAGTCGACTTCAAGGAGGTCCAGCCCACGTGGGCCTGAACTGGGCGGAGCACACGACCGAGATCGAGGCGCCGATCGAGACCTGCTTCGAGGCGATCGTGGACTACGAGACCTTCCCGCGCTGGCAGAACGCGGTCGACTCGGTCGAGGTCCTCGACCGCCACGACGACGGGCTCGGCCGCAACGTGAAGCTGTTCGTCGACGCCAAGGTGCGGAAGATCGACTACACGCTCGACTACAGCTACGAGCGCCCGCACCGCATCGAGTGGGACTTCGTCAGCGGCAACGGCATGCGCGGCGTCGACGGCGACTACACGTTCGAGGCGCTCGGACCCGAGCGGACCCGGGCCACCTACAAGCTCGGCGCCGACCCGGCGATCCCGGTTCCCGGGATCGTCGCCAAGCGCGTCCACAGGGAGCTGGTCAAGCGCTCGGTCGAGGACCTGAAGCGGGAGGCGGAGAGCCGCCATGCGTCCGCGCCGGCGACGGCCGCCAGCGCCGGAGCCGCCGGAGCAGCCGGAGCCCGACTCCGGAGGACCTCGACCTGCCGAACCTCGACCAGAGGCGGTTCGGCGAGGACTTCCGCCGCGAGCGACAGGCGGGAACAACCCCGCCGGCGGTCCCGGTGGGCGCGCCGGAGCCCGATCCCGCCGCCGAATCCGAGCGGCGAATCGCTGGTCGGCCGCGCGCTCTCGGCCGCCACCAACCCGGTCGGGACGGCCCGCGGCGCCGCGCGACTCGGCGTCAAGACCGCGCGAACCGCGGCTGAGATCGGAGTCGAGACGGCCAGGGTCGTGGTCCGCCGCGTCGACCAGCGCCTCACCGGCGACCGCTCCGACCGCGAGCCCTAGGACTCGATCAGCCGGCGGCCAGCAGCGCGCCGACCGCGGCGCCGGCCCCGAGCAGGATCAGCCCGCCGATCTCGAATGCGGTCGCGTACCCGGCCGGGGCACGGCGCTCGGTTCCGACCAGCAGCAGAGCGGCGATCGCTCCTCCGGCGAGACCTCCGAGGTGCCCGCCGACCGAGATGTTCGAGATCGCGAAGGTGAGGACCAGGTTGAGCGCGATGAAGAGCCCGAACTGGCTCGCGATCTCCTCGAACCCTCGGCCCCGGGCGACGACGAACACCGCCGCCATCAGGCCGAAGATCGCGCCGGAGGCGCCGACCGTGACCGAGTTCGGGTCGAGCAGCAGGGCCCCGAACGAGCCGGCCAGGAGCGAGACGAAGTAGATCCCGAGGAACCGGGGCGTCCCGATGCCCGGCTCCAGCAGCGTCCCGGCCACCCAGAGCACGTACATGTTGAAGAGCAGGTGCAGGATCGAGGCATGGAGGAAGCCGCCGGTCACGATCCTCCACCAGTCCCCATCGCTGACCGCGGGCCCGAAGAGGCCTCCGAAGTCGAAGAGCTCGGCCGAGGTGTTCGCTCCGGAGCCCAGCTCGGCGAGGAAGACGACGACGTTGATCGCGATCAGGACGTAGGTCGCGTACGGCGTGCGGGTGGAGCTGAGGGCGCCTCCCCCGCTCCGCACCTTCGTCTTCTCGCCCGCGCACTCGGGGCAGCGCATCCCGACCGAGGTCGAGGTCATGCACTCGGGGCAGATCGGCCGGCCGCAGTTGGAGCAGGAGACGCCGGTCTCCCGGCTCGGATGCCGGTAACAGGTCTGGCCACGCGGCGCAGCCTAGGGCTTCGGCTATGCGTGGGGCTCAGCATCGGCGCGCAGGATCGGGCTCGCCGCACGGGCCGTCTGCGGTTCGGCCCGGGCTCCGCGGTCACCATCACCTCGGTGGCGCCGTCCCCGACCTCCGGCACCGCCGCGGTCGCGGTCCCGTCCTCGGCGGGAACGAAGTTGGCCGAGGGACGGACGACGCCGCCGTCGGCGACCCACACCTGGTAGACGGCGTTCTCGTCCTCGAGCATGTGGCATGCCGTGGACGTGCAGGGTCGTCTCGTCGCCGCGAACGACCAGCGAGCCGCCCGCCTCGGGCAGCGTGGACTCGGCGGCGACCGTCGTCGCCTGCTCGCCGATCGCCACCCTCGGCGACCAGGTATCCGCCGAGGCAGCCGCCACCAGCGCAACCGCCGCGAGCCCCGTGGCCGGCCGCAGCAGCATGCCGCCGAACCAGGACCGCCGCGGTGCGGTGCGGGGCGCGCGGGCGCTCGCGGGGGCCCGGCCGGTGTCGGCCTCCCGGCTGACGGTCTCCAGCAGCCGCTCGCGCAGCTCCGGCGGCGGCTCCAGCTGCTCGACCGATTCGGCCAGTACGCCGACCGCCGGTGCGAAGTGCCGGACGCTCGGCGCTGCACTTCCGGCAGCCCTCGACGTGGGTGGCCACCTCTCGCTCCTGCTCGGGCTCGAGCGCGCCGAGCATGTAGCCGACCAGGTCGTCGCGGTCCGGGTGCCTGCTCGGTTTCTCATGCCTCCAGCGCGCCCTTCCGCCAGCGCGGCCCGGATCTTCTCCATCCCCAGCCGCATCCTGCCCTTGATTGTCCCGAGCGGCTCGTTCAGCATCTTCGCGATCTCGGAGTGGCTGAAGCCGCCGAAGAATGCGAGTTGGATCACCTTCGACTGCTCGTCGGGAAGGCCCGGTGATCGCGCCGCGCACCTGGCGCGCGGTCTCGCGCCGCAGCGCCTCGGTGTCGGTCATCTCCTCGGCAGGGCGCCGCTCGAGGATCTCCTCGGAGTCGAAGGCAAGCTTCGGCGCGCGGCCGGAGTCGCGGCGGAGGTGGTCGATCGCCCGGTTGCGGACGATGCCGAGCGTCCAGGTCCGGACGCTGCCGCGGGCGCGGTCGAAGCGGGCGCCGCTGCGCCAGATCGAGATCAACGCCTCCTGCGTCACGTCCTCGGCCGCCTGGCGGTCGCCGACGATCCGGTAGGCGAGCGAGTAGGCGGCGCCGCCGTGGCGGTCGTAGAAGACCTCGAACGCCAGGGGGTCCTTCACCGCGACCTGCGTCATCAGGTCCTCGTCGGCCAGGCGCTGGAGCTCGCCGGTGGTCATGGCGCGAAATGATCCATTTCGGTGTCTCTCACGCTAAGGCCTACGCGGCGATCGCAGGAACGGATCAGATGTCCGAAACCGGCGTGATAGTTCGCCGCAGGGTTCACCCAAGCCCTCTGGCAAAGGAGGTATACGGATGCAAGGGTCAAGCCCCGCCAGGCTCTATTGCCTGCTCGTCGGCGCCGTGCTCGTGGTGGCCGGAATCATCGGCTTCTTCTACGCGAGCGGCTTCGACACGGGCGACAAGGTCTGCATCAACGACAACTGCGACGAGGTGTTCGGCATTCTCGCGGTTAACGGCTGGCACAACCTGGTCCACCTCGGGATCGGGGCGGTGCTGCTGCTCGCGGCGGGAGGCGCGGCGCGCATCGCCGCCCTCGGTGTCGGCGGCCTCTACATCGCGCTCGCGATCCTCGGCTTCATCGCGACCGGCGACGGCGGCATCACCTTCGTCGCCGAGAACGGCGTGCTGATCGACCTGGTGCCGGTCAACGACGAGGACAACGTCCTGCACGTGATCCTCGGGATCACCGGAATCGCCGCCGGCCTCGCCAGCGGCACCCGGGCGGCGACTACGAGGACAGCCTAGTTCTGGCTCAGTCGGTGGCGCAGGTCCTCTGAGAGGCCGCGAAGGCCGGAGGGCCTGCGCCGCCGGCGCAGCTCGAACAGCAGCAGCGCGCCGCCGGCGACGCTGCCGGCCGCGACCGCCGCCGCCGGCCTGACCCAGTTGCGCGGGTCGCGCAGCGCGGCGAGCTCGGACTCCGACAGCTCGTCGGCCCAGGCCGAGAGCTCCTCGGCCGCGGCCTCGGTGACCGCGGTCAGGGTGTCCTCGACCCGGCCCGGCAGGTTCTCGGGCGGCTCGATCGGCCGCAGGGCCGAGCGCAGCAGGTTCTCGACGTCGTACGTGGGGCTCCCGCATGTCGACTGGCACTCAGTCATCTGGATCCCATCTCCTCCTCCAGCTGCTTGATCGCGCGGTGGATCAGCACCTTGGTGGCGCCATCGGTGCGCCCCAGGGCCCGCGCGATCTCGCGGTTGTCCATGCCGAGCGCGAAGCGCATGATCAGCGCCTCGCGACGGTCCACGGGCAGGTGTTCGAGGTTGTCCATCACGCGCTTGAGCTCGTCCCTGCCCTCGACGACGCGCTCGGTCGAGTGCGGCGCGGCCGGGGGGTCGTTGTCGTCGAGCACGGTCTGCGGGCGGCGGGCGCGGTCGCGGTGGTAGTTCGAGGCGAGGTTGTGGGCGATGCGGATGAGCCAGGGGCGCAGCGGGCGCCCGTCCGACTCCCTGCGGGCGCGGTCGAAGTGCCGGTAGGCCTGGAGGAAGGCCTGCTCGGTGAGGTCCTCGGCGTCGTGGTGGTTGCCGACGCGGTAGTACGCGTACGAGTAGACGTCGCGCAGGTGGTCCCGGTAGAGGCGCTCGAAGGCTCGGTCGAGCTCCACCTTCGCCGCGCCCTCGGGAATGGACGCCTGCTTCGACGGGTCAGCCACGGGCCAAGCGTACTCCGCGGTCTACGCCGCCCTCCTGTCCCGCTCGGCGCGACGCAGGCCCGCCATCCACTCCCCGGGCGTGAGCTCCCCGGCGATCAGGCGGGCCATGCCGTCGAGGCCGGGCGCCTCGATGCCGGCGCCGGATCACGGTCTCGGCCATCAGCGGGACCGAGTCCAGGCTCTCCGAGGCCTGCCCGATGATTCCCGGGATCTGCTCCGCCGGGGTCCCCTGGCCGAGCAGCTCTCCCGCGCGCCGGTTGCGGCTGTTCGGGGCGAGGATGGTCGCGGTCAGGTCGCCGACCCCGGCCAGGCCGGAGAAGGTGTCGAGGCGGGCGCCGCGCAGGAGCGCGTAGTCCACGCACTCCCGCCAGACCTCGGCGGCGGCGATCCCGGCGGCGTTCATCCCGTGCGGCTCGGCCGCGGCGGCGGCGAGGGCCGCGGCGTTCTTGGCTGCGCCCGCCATCTCCACGCCCGTGACGTCGTCGGTGCGCTCGCAGACAAGGCCCGCCTCGTCGAACACCTCGCCGAGCTGCGCGCGGAGGTCGGGGTCGCAGCTGCCGAGCACCAGCGCCGCGGTGCCCGAGACGGCCTCCTTAGCGTGGGCCGGGCCGCCGAGGCAGGCGGTCGCGCGTGCCCGGACGCGCTCCTCGACGTAGTCGGAGGGGAGCGCGCCCATCGGCGCGACCAGGCCCTTGGCGAGCATCAGGACCGACGTGCGCTGGCCGACGCGGTCGCCGATCGCCCCGACGGCGGCGGGCAGGGCCTTGGAGGGGACGCCGAGGCAGACCAGGTCCATCCCGGCGAGCTCCATCTCCGAGGCGCGCTTGATCGTGAGGTTGGCGGGCAGGGTCACGCCCGGGAGGTAGCGCTCGTTCACGCGGTCCTCGGCCATCGCATCCGCCTGCTCCTCGCTGCGGGTGCCGAGCTGGACCTCGAGGCCGCCGCGGGCGAGCAGGACCGCGACGGCGGTCCCCCAGCTGCCGGCGCCGATCACGGCCGCCTTGCGCAGCGGCGGCAGGCCGCCCAGCCACTCCCACTGAAGCTCGATCACGGGCCAGATCCGCGCGCCGACCGAGTTGGCGAGGGTGGGCGAGGGATCCTCGGTCTGCGGGAAGGTCAGGGCGCGGCCGGCCCGGACCTTCACCTTGCGCGGGCGGAAGCGCCAGCCGCGCCGGACCTCATCGGTGCCCTGGACCGCGACCGGCAGGACCGCGGCGCCGGTCTCCAGCGCGAGCCGGCCGAAGCCGCGCTTCGGGCGGCCCAGCGACCCGCTCCGGATCCGCGTGCCCTCGGGAAAGATGCAGACCGCGCCGCCTCGCTTCAGCACCTCGCGGGAGGTGATCAGCGTCTCCTCGTCGGACTGGCCGCGCCGCACCGGATAGGCGCCGAGCCGGTTGAGGATCCAGCCCTGCCAGCGCTTCTCGAACAGCTCCACCTTCGCGACGTAGTGGAGCGGCCGGCGCCACGGCAGGCTGGTCCCGATCACGAAGGGGTCGAGGAAGCTCCGGTGGTTCGCGGCGACGATCAGCGGGCCCTTGACCCGGCCGTGCTCGCGGCCGTAGCGCGAGAGCCGGAGGTAGATCAGGAAGACCGGCTGCAGCAGCGCGCGGGCGAGCACGTAGAGGGGCCGGTTCACCCCGTGCTCGCGGGTGAAGCGGTGGTAGCTGAGCAGACGCTGTTCGGTCATTCGGGTTCGGTCATGGCGGCTCGGTCATGGGCGCCTAAGGGACAACCCTTGTGAACGAGGCCAGTTACAGGCTGCACGCGCGCGTACCCGGTTCCCGGCGGCGACGGCTACCACGCGGCCTCGAGAATCGCCCGGAGATCGTCGCGATCCACCTCGCCCGGGGTCATGTGGGCCAGCTCCGGGCGCGCCATCGCCCCGTCCAGCGTGGGCTCGATGCAGTCGCGCTCCGCGCCGAGATCACCGAGGGCGATGCGGCCGCCGGCGAGCTCGCGGATGCGGTCGGCGAGTCCGTCCGCGGAGGTCCCCAGCGCCGTCCGCGAGCCGCTTCCCGGTTTCCGGCGCTCGCCGCGCCAGCGTCCGCGAGGGTGAGGGGCAGCAGGGCCGCGTTCGTCTGCGCGTGCGGAGTGCCGCAGACGCGCACCGTGGTCTGGCTGAGCACGTGATGCAGGGCGAGGCCGGCGCGGTCCAGCGCGTGGGCGGAGAGCAGCGCGCCGAGGGCGAGCTCGGAGCGGTCGCGCTCGTCGCGGTCGGTGTCGAGCGAATTCGCGATCAGACCGGCCCCGCGCAGGGACGCCGAGGTCGAGAGCTCGTCGGCGAGCGGGGTGAACATGGAGTCCGCGCCGTGGGCGAGCGCGTTCATCGCGCTCGCGCGAAGCTCGTCCTCCGGCGCGCTGGTGATCGCGTCGACGTCGGCGATCACGAGGGACGGCCGCGACCCCCATGGCGCCCTCATGGCCCTCGGGCATCCGGTGGATCGCGGTCATCTCCGCGCCGGAGAGGGTGGTCGGGATCGCCGCCACCTCCCCACCCCTGACCGCCGCGATCGCCTTGGCGGTGTCGACCACCCGGCCGCCTCCGAACGCGACCAGCCGGTCGGACTCGACATCGTCGATCAGCGCCGCGGCCGTCTGTGGAACCTGGCCGGAGGGGACGATGTGGGTCCGGGCCGCCGCCTCGCCCAGCTCCGGGGCCGTCCGCGAGTGCCCGCTTGGTCGTCAGCAGCTCGAAGTCCCGCCAGCCGTGCTCCGCCAGGACGGCCGGCGCCTCGCCGAGCAGCCCCTGCCGCAGCAGGACGGTCCTCCCTGTGGCGCCGTCGCGCCAGGTCAGCTCGGGCATGCGGCGATTCAATCAGCCGCAACATGCGAAGAGCCCGGGGCGGGACTCGAACCCGCAGCCTCGCGGCTTACAAACCGCGTGCTCCACCAATTGAGCTACCCGGGCGGGGCGGAAGTAGAATCGCATCATTCAGCGCCTCGTCAAAGAAGCCGGATTGCTTCTTTCCGCTGTCGCAACACGGCGCATGCTTCCGGTGGTCCTCCTCGTCATCGCCGTCGTGGCGATGGGCGTGGCAAGCGTCATCCTCGGAGACGCCGACTGGGTCACCCCGCTGGTCGCGGTCCTGATCATCGTCGCGGCGGTGCTCTTCGGCGTGACCGGCGGGTTCTGCGCCGCCGTGCTCGCCTCCGCCGGCTTCATCGTCAGCGCGCTCGCCGGAGACGGCATCACGAGCGAGGAGGACCTGTTCCGGCGCCCACTCCTCTTCTTCTCGCTCGGGATCTTCTCCGGCTACTACGCGCACGGGGCCCTCCGCGGCTACGACATGCGCGAGGCGAGGGCCCGGGTCCGGCTGCAGCGCGCGGTCTCGCGCGGCGAGGTGGTCCTCCACTACCAGCCGGTCGCCGACGCGGCCACGGGAGAGGTCCTCCAGTTCGAGGGTCTGGCGCGCTGGGAGGACCCCCACCGCGGGACGATCCCGCCGGCTGACTTCATACCCCTCGCCGAGAGCGATCCCGGCACGATCTGGCAGCTGACGGTCCACACGATCGAGACGGCGATCAGGGACTGCGCCGAGTGGCAGCGCCAGGGGCACGACCTCGGCGTCTCGGTGAACATCTCCTCCGCCGCCGTTCACCGTGAGGAGCTGACCTTCGAGATCGAGCGGATGCTCGCCAGGGAGGGACTGGCCGCGCACAAGCTGACGCTCGAGGTGACCGAGAGCGCCGTGATGGGGGACCCGTTGCAGGTCGCCCGCTCGCTCGCCCAGATCAGGGCACTGGACACCGCGCTGGTCGCCATCGACGACTTCGGGACCGGCTACTCCTCGCTGGCGCGGCTCGAGCAGCTGCCGGTCGACACGCTCAAGATCGATCAGATCTTCATGCGGCGGGCGTCAGAGGACCGGCGCCGGGACATGCTGGGCTCGATCATCAGCCTCGCCCACAGCCTCAACCTCACCGCCTGCGCCGAGGGCGTCGAGGACGAGCGGACGTGGCGGGTCCTGGTCGAGCTCGGCTGCGACACGATCCAGGGCTACTTCCTCAGCCGCCCGATCCCGCCCGACGGAGTGCTCGATTGGCTGACGCAGCGCCCGCGCGAGTCGGCGCCGGTCTAGCCGCGAGCGGTCCTAGAACTCTTCCTCTTCGTCCTCGAGCGGGTCCTCGCCGGGCGTCGTGGGGAACAGGTACTCGTCCGCGTACCACTCCACGCACTCGTCGTAGGACTCCCACTCCTCGAGGAACTCGACCTCACCGAACTCCGACAGCTCCGCCTGACACTGCTCATCGGCGGAGCGATAGGCGGCCTCGATGGCCTTGCGCTGCTTCTTGATGCAGCTCTTCATCGGCTTGCTCTTGCCGTACCGCTTGGAGAAGGCCTTCTTGCCCAGCTTCTTCTTCTGGGCCTTGCAGTAGACCGCGGTCATCTTGTCGACCTGGCGGCTCTCCACCGCCCCCGCGCTCGCCGGGACGGCCAGCGCGGCGATCAGGCCGCAGCTGGCAGCGGCGATGGCGAGGTGGCGGGCCATGGTTGCCGAATCGGCGGTCCCCGTCAGGCCGCCCAGTGCGTCCATCGCGTCTGGACGTACGTACGTGGGAGACGGGTTGCAGCCGCACCGTCCTACACTGATCGCCTCGATGGCTCCGCTCGGAAAGACGCTCACCGGACCCGGCTCCGCGGCCGCGCGCGGCCGCTGGCTCGCCCGCGGCGCCTGGCTGCTGGCCGCTGCCGAGGCCCTGGTCGCCGTCCGCAACCACCTCACCTCGCGCCTCGACGAGCGGGACCGCCGCCGTCTGGTCGAGATCGTCAAGACCTCGAAGGGCAGGCCGTCGAACCTCGACGATCGCGAGCGCAAGGACCTTCAGCGCCTGATCGGCAAGGTCGAGCCCCGCGAGCTGATCAAGACCATCGCGAGCTCCGCCGCCCTCCGCGGGCGCCGCCGCTAGTCGGCTAGCCAGGGCGACGACTCGCGCAGCGCCTGCTGGACCGAGTCCGGCTGGCGGAACATCCGCTCGGGCGTCGCCGGGTGGAACTCGAAGCCGTAACGATCGAGCAGTCCGCTGGTCTGCAGCTCCATCATGTCGTGGTCCTTGGGCCGCGCGGCATCGCCACGTGGGCCCGAGCACGGCTGTGAGACGACGTTGACCGGATCCGGCAGCGGCGGGCGGCTGAAGTCCGGGTTGTTCCAGTCGAAGGTCCGGCCGATGTTGAAGGCGTAACGGTGCCGCTTGTTCAGGTAACCGAGGCGGAAGCGGTAGGCGATCAGCTTCAGGATCGACTCGAAGGCGCAGGTCGCGTGGCTCACCTTCCCCTGGCGGACGTACGGACTGACCGTCACCGCAGGGATCCGGAATCCGGTGAGCCCGTGGTTCAAGTAGATCTCGTTGCTCTGGCGATCGTCGGGCACCGATCGCGGCGGAACATGGTCGAAGAACCCGCCCCACTCGTCGTAGACGATGAAGAGCGCTCCCCGCTCGAATTGCGGCGATTCGATGAACGCGTTCACCACGTCGGCCATCCAGGCCTGGCCGGTGCGAACGTCCCCGTGCGGGTGCTCGTCGCCCGAGACCCCGTTCACGGCGGAGCCGAACGCGGGATCCACGTAGTTGATGTTGGACAGCGTCCCGGCCGCCGCGCGCTCGTAGTAGTCGGTGATCTGCTCGGTCCAGAGGTTCCCGCGCGGGGCGTAGAGCGCCGAGAACGGGACGTCGGTCTGGAAGTAGGTCGCGCTGACCCCCATCCTCCGCGAGCGGTCGAAGATCGTCTCCCAGGTGTTCAGGTTGGGGTTGATGACGTTGCTCTTCTGCCCTCCCGCCTGAGCACCCCACATGTAGTGGCGGTTGGGGTACGTCGAGGCCATCGCCGAGCAGAAGAAGCGGTCGTGGAGCTGGAACGCGTCGGCGACGTGCGGGATGAAGGGCAGGTCCTGCTTCAGGTAGTAGCCCGCCGCGAAGCTGTCCGAGCCCGTTCCCTGCTTGTTTCCCTGAACGAAGCCGTCCATCTTGCCGGCGTTGTATTGGTGGCGACCGCCATCCCAGGAGTGGTTCGGGTCCTTGAACGAACAGCCCTGGAAGTCGGACCCGAGGTGATGGGTCGGAGTCGGATTGCCGTTCGCGTCCGGATAGGACAGGCCCGCGTTCTTTGAGTCCGCGTCCTCGCGCCAGCCGAAGTAATGGTCGAAGGAGCGGTTCTCCATCATCACCACGACGAAGGTGTCGATCGGCATCTTCCGTGCGCTCGGCAGCTGCGAGGCCAGCGACTGCTGCTTCGCGGCCTCGCCCACCAGTGTCTCGATCGGCAGGGCCGTAGCCAGTCCGGCCGCGCCCGCAAGGGCCGCGGTCCTGCCCAGAAACTCGCGTCTGCGCATCGCCTCGTCGGGATTCGCGTCGTGTTCCCGCTCGAGCCTCTCGGCCCGCTCGCGGTCGGCCGCCTCGAGCTTGGGGATCCTGGTCCGGCGGTTCACGGCGCCCTGATCTCCTCGCATCCGAAGAGCCCGTCCTCGGAGGCGTCGACGGTCGCGACGTCGTTGCCGCCGCCGCAGTTGACGAAGTCCTCGTTGCCGTCTCGGGCCTTGATCACGTCGTCGCCCGCCCCGCCCTTCTGGGCCCCCTCCTTGCCGTTGAAGGTGTCGTAGCCGGGCCCGCCCTTCATCACCCCACCGCCGCCACCCGCCAGCAGCTGGTCGGGTCCCTTGCCGCCGAGCAGCTTGTCCCTCCCCTTGCCGCCCTTCAGCCGATCCCGTCCGCTGCCGCCGACGAGCCTGTCCCTGCCGTTCCCCCCGATCAGGAAGTCGTTTCCACGCACCCCGAGCAGCCGGTCGTGGCCACCCAGTCCCTTCAGCAGATCGCCCCCGCTGCGGCCCCGCAGCACATCGGCCGCCGCGGTCCCCGCGAGGTGGTCGGAGCCGGCGGTCCCGCGCTCGTTGCGGGCCACCACGAATGCGGTGACGACCAGGGCGACGGCGAGGACGATGGTGATGGCGATCGAGAGCGCACGGCGCCGGTCCCCCCTTCCGACGCTTCCGGCTGCCAGCTTCCCGCTCACCTCCACCCGAAGCTATCACCGCAGAAGCGCGGCGACCGCCCGAGGGCGGCCGCCGGGTACCGCCTGCCTAGCTGTGGAAGCTCAGATCTTCACCTCGCGCGAGCTCAGGTGGATTCCCACCTTGCGCTTCACGCGCTGCAGCGCGTTGTCCACCGTCTTGGTGTCGCACTCGAGCCGCTCCCCGATCACCTCGTAGGAGTGGCCGTCGAGGTAGAGCGCCAGCACGTGGCTCTCCAGCTCCGAGAGGACGCTGGTGAGGCACGAAACGAGGCTGTCGAGCTCCTCACTCGCGATCACCTGATTGACGGGGTCCCTGACCGAGGGCCCGGGAAGGACCTCCTCGAGGGTGGTCTCGGAGTCGGGGCCGGCCGCGGCCGGCGTCTGGCTGAACGAGACGTAGTGATTGAGGGCGCCGTGCTTGTTGCGGGTCGCGGTCTTGACGGCGGTGATGATCTGACGGGTGATGCAGAGCTCGGCGAAGCCGCGGAAGCTGGCCTCGCGCTCGGGCTTGTAGTCGCGGATCGCCTTGAACAGGCCCAGCAGCCCCTCCTGCATCAGGTCGTCGGCGTCGCCGCCGAGCAGGAAGTAGGACGAGGACTTGACGCGGACGAAGCGGCGATAGCGCCTGACCAGCTGGTCGTAGGCGTCGTTGCGCCCATTCTTGGCGAGGGCGACCAGAAACTCGTCGTCCGGCCCGGGATGGGTCCTTCTGGTGGTATCCGGCAGTCCCTTTGCGGTGACCGCGGCCTGCTCTTTGGTGCTTGGGGTTGGTACAGCCACAGCAGCCTCCTTAGAACGGTGGTCTCTGTGGCGCTCCGCACCTCCCCCGGGGGGCGCCCCTCCCTGAGGATGCTGTCTCTCCGGCGTCGCCTTCCATCAGGCTCAACCTGAGGTTCACCCTCGCGCGGAAAACTATCTGTCGGCGCGGTCGCTGTCAATAGGGCGATGCAAGATCGGTTGCAGGATCCGTGCCTGGCCTCCCCAATTTTGAGGCTTCCGTCCGTGGGCCCTGGTACCGATTTACGCGCGCAGCGTACGTTGCCGGGCCACTTCGAACAGGATCACGGCCGCCGCGACCGAGACGTTCAGGGACGCGACCTTGCCCCGCACCGGCACCGAGATCAGCTCATCGCAGGTCGATGTGACCCGGGGCCGCAGCCCCTTCCCCTCCGAGCCGAGCACCAGAACCGCCGCCCCGGTCCAGTCCACCTCGGTGTAGAGCTGGCGAGCCGAGGCCGCCGCTCCGTAGATCCACGCCTCCTGCTCCTTGGCGCGGGCGAGCCAGTCGGCGAGGTTCCGGACGCGAGCGACGGGCAGGTGCTCGACCGCCCCCGCCGAGGCCTTGCAGACGGCGGCGGTCACCGAGGCGGCGCGCCGCTCCGGGATGACGACGCCGGTGGCCCCGGCGACCTCCGCGGCGCGAATGACCGCGCCGAGGTTGTGCGGGTCCTGGACCTCGTCGAGGGCCACCACCAGGGGGTTCTCGCCTTCGAGGAGCGCGTCGGCGTGGGCGTACGGATACGGATCGACCTCGGCGACCACGCCCTGGTGGTCGGGCGAGCCGCAGAGCCGCTCGAGCTCCTCCGCCGGGGTCTCCGGGGCGCGCCAGACCTGATGAACGCGGCGCCGGCCGCGCTCGGCCTCGGCGACCGGCTGCACGCCGTAGATGCGTTCGCGGTTCTCGTCGGGCACGGACACGCGCCCTACCCGCGCCGCACCAGGCGCGCGCCGCCGGCCTCGTCGCGGACCTCCCAGCCGAGCGACGCCAGCTCGTCCCGGATCTGATCGGCGCGGTCGAAATCCTTGTCGGCGCGCGCCTGCTCGCGTTCGGTGAGCAGCCGCTCGGCCTCGGGGTCCGGACCCTCCTGCTCGGCCAGGGCCGACTCGAGGCCGAGCAGCGGGAGCAGCTCCTCCAGCAGGGGGCGGGCGCCGGGCAGCTCGCGCCGGTTGCCCTCGGCGACGATTTCCGCCAGGGCCGCGAACGCCCGCGGGGTGTTGAAGTCGTCGGCCAGCGCATCGAGGAAGGCCTCCCGGCGGTCCGCCAGGAACTCGTCCGGCTCCCCGCCGGGAGCCGTCGCCGCGTAGTTGCGGATCCGCTCCACCCGGGCCTTCGCCTCGGCCAGGGCCTCGTCCGAGAACGCGAGCGGCTGGCGGTAGTGGCCGGAGGCGAGGTACGCCACCACCGCCTCGGGACCGTGGCGGTCGAGCGCCTCGGAGAGCTGGAAGACGTTCCCCACCGACTTCGACATCTTCGATTCGTCGAGCTGGACCATGCCGTTGTGCATCCAGGCCTTGGCCAGGGGCTTGCCGCGGGCGCCCTCGGTCTGGGCGATCTCGTTCTCGTGGTGGGGGAAGACCAGATCCGAGCCGCCTCCGTGGACCGAGAACTCGCCGCCGAGCTCCTTCTCGGCCATCGCCGAGCACTCGATGTGCCAGCCGGGCCGGCCGGGGCCCCAGGGCGACTCCCACGAGGTGTCCTCCCCCTCCTTCTGGCCCTTCCAGAGGGCGAAGTCGAGCGGGTCCTCCTTCAGCGAGGCGGTCCCGGCCTCCTCGCCCTGGTCCATGTCGTCGGTGTCGCGGTTGGAGAGCTTCCCGTAGCCCTCGAAACTCCGGACGCGGAAGTAGACGTCGCCGTTCGCCTGGTAGGCGTGCTCGCCCTCGATCAGGTCCTCGATCAGCGCCACGATCTCGCCGATCGTCTCGGTGGCGAGCGGCTCGGCATCCGGGCGCCCCAGGCCGAGGCGATCCGTGTCGTCGATGTACGCCGCCGTCATCTCCTCGGCGAAGCGCGCCGAGGGCACGCCGGCCTCGCGCGCCGCGTCGTAGATCTTGTCGTTGATGTCGGTGACGTTGATCACCAGCTTCGGCTCATAGCCCTCGTGCGCGAGGAACCGGCGCAGCAGGGTGAAGACCACGAACGGGCGGGCGTTGCCGATGTGGATGCGGCCGTAGGTGGTGGGCCCGCAGGCATAGATCCCCACGCGGCCATGCTCACCGGGCTCCAGCGGACGGGCCTCGCCGCTGAGCGTGTCCTGGATGACCACCCTGCGCATCGGGCGAGCTTAGTCACAGAACAGGGTGTAAAACCGGCTGCTCTGGGGCATGATCGCGGAGCGAGTCGCCGAGCATGGACGCCGAAAACCCGCAAATAGGCAGGAAATCCCGTGAATGACGAGTTAAGTGCCGATCGCCACGGGGGGAACAGCCGTTCCGGTGGCTACTCTGCTGACGCTTTGGAGAGGGCGTCTCTAGAGGAGCACGTGCACGGCAGGGTCGAGGAGGCATTCGCCTCGCTCCCCCAGCGCTATCTGGGCGCTGAGCCCGGGTTCCGCGCCAGCTACCGCATCGAGCTCGAGGACCTCGCGCTGAGCTGGGGTGTGGAGCTCGATGAATCCGAGGCACGCGTCCTCTCCAGTCCCCCGCCCGACACCGACGTCGTCATCGGCACGGACGCCGCGACGTGGCTGGCGCTGCGCGAGGGCCGGCTCTCCGGACTTGACGCGTTTCGCACCCGCCGGCTGTGGGCGCGCGGCAGCATCGACCTCGCCGTCGCCTTCGAGGGCTTCTTCCGCCTCCCCAACGGCCGCCCCCCGCTGCTGCACCTGCACGACGTCGAGGCCGGCAAGGCGAAGATCTCGACCCTGACCTCCGGTGAGGGTCACGAGACCGTCGTGCTGATCCACGGGCTCGGGGGTAACAAGGTCAGTTTCTACGAGACCGCGTCGGCGCTGACACCCCACTACACCGTGCACGCAATCGACCTGCCCGGCTTCGGGTCGTCCTCGAAGCCAGGCCGGGCCCCCTTCAACGCGGCCTGGTTCGCCCGCTCGGTTCTGCGCTTCCTCGACTCGATGCAGATCGAGCGCGCTCACCTCGTCGGGAACTCGCTGGGCGGGCGCGTGGCGCTCGAGGTGGGGCTGACCGCCCCGGACCGGGTCCACAGCCTCAGCCTGCTGACGCCCTCGATGGCGTGGCGCAAGCACAGGGTCTTCGTCCCGATCGTGAAGCTCGCCCGCCCGGAGCTGGCCGCGATTCCGCATCCGATGAGCAGCGCGGTCGTGCGGCGGCAGTTCTGGAGCATGTTCGCTCGCCCCGAGCGGCTGCATCCGTCCGTCGCAGACATCGCCGTCCAGGAGTTCCTGGCCTCATACCGGGTCCAGGCCGCCCGGGTCGCCTTCCACTCCTCGGCGCGCAGCATCTACCTGGAGGAGCCCTTCGGCCCGGATGGCTTCTGGACCCGGCTTGCGGGACTCCAGCCGCCGTCGATGTTCATCTGGGGCGACGAGGACCCGCTCGTCCCGCACAGCTTCTGCAGGCACGTCTCCGAGCTGCTGCCAGATGCTCGCCAGATCGTGCTGGAACAGTGCGGCCACGTCCCCCAGGTCGAGCTGCCCGAGGACACCAACGGCCTGATCCACGACTTCATGGATTCCGTCACCGTCTCGCCCGCGACCCGGGCGGCCACGCGCATCAGCCGCGTCGCCCGCCGCTTCCGCCCCGCCCGCCTGAACGGGAACGGCGCGTCTGCAAACGGTAACGGCACTCACGCCAACGGCGCCGAGGCCGCGAAGCGCGTGGTCGAGGGCGCCGGCTGAGCGGTCTAGAACGTCCGCAGCCGACGGCCGCCGACGTAGCGGGTCCCCGCCGGCTCGCCCGCAGGGGTCTCTGACGGCGGGGCGTCGGCCACCTCCGCGTCCTCCGGCAGCGATCCCGGCGAGCGCGGACTCGCGAGCCCGCTCGACCTTGTCGGCGACCTCCTGCTCCGCCCGCCGACGGGCGGCATCGACTCGCTCCTCGGCCTCACGCTGCAGCTTCACGGCCTCCTGGCTGAGCCGGGCCTCCGCCTCCGCCCGGGCCCGGGCCTCCGCTTCCTGCGCGACCCGGTCCGCCAGCCGCCTGACCCGTTCTTCGGAATCGCGGCGAGCATCCTCGGCAGCGGCCGCGATGCGGGTCTCCATCTCCGCCTTGACCCGCTCCACCTCCGCCCTCGTGCTCTCCGTGGCCGCCTCGGCGCGGTCCTCGGCGGCGATGGTCCGCTGCTCGGCCTCGTTCAGCTGCGCCGTCAGTTCCTCCGCCCGCGCCTCCGCCGCGCGGGCTTGCTCGCTCGACTCGGCGGTCGCCTCCGCGATCCGCTTGCGCGCCTGGCGCTTGACCCGCTCGACGGCCTCCTGGCCTCGCGTTCGCATCTCATCCACCCGCTGCTCGGCCTCGGACGCAGCGCGCTCCGCCTTCTTCACACGATCCGTGGCTGCGCCGAGCTGCTGCTCCAGCTGCTCCATTCGCTCGGCCTGGCCACGGGTCGCCTCCTGAGCGTCCGCGAGGGCGCTCTCGGTGGCGGCGGCTCGCCGCTCGGCCTCGTGCACCCGGCGCTCGGACTCACCGGCGCGCCGGCTCGCCTCGCGGACGACCTCCTGGGCGCGGCCGATCGTGCGCTCCTCGGTCTTGCGCGCCTTCGCGATCGCCGCCTCGGCCTCCCGGCGGGACGTCTTGGCGGCGACGCGGGCACGGTCAGCCGCGTCGCGGGCCTTCGCCTCGCGGTCCCGCAGCTCCTCGACCAGCGCGGCGGCCTTGTCCCGGAAGCGGTCGGTGGCGTCGCGCGCGGCGTCGATCTCCGCGCGGATTCCCTCCGCGTCGAGGGCGACGGGCTCCTGGGATTCCTCAGCCGCCGCCATCTCCGTCACCGTCCCCGTCGCCATCGTCGCCGTCGTCGCTCTCGGCGAGCTCCCGCTTCAGCACCTTGCCGGTGGAGTTCCGGGGCAGCTCGTCGAGGAAGACGATCTCGCGCGGCACCTTGTAGTTGGCGAGGTTCTTCTTGACGTGGGCCTTGAGGTCGTCCTCGGAGGCGTCCTTGCCGCCCTTGGTCACCACGAAGGCCTTCAGCCGCTGGCCGAACTCCTCGTCGTCGACCCCGACCGCCGCCGCCTCGTCCACGGCCTCGTGGTCGGACAGCAGGTCCTCGACCTCGCGCGGGAACACGTTCTCCCCTCCCGAGACGATCATCTCGTCGTCACGGCCGTCGACGAACATCCGGCCGTCCTCGTCGAAGTGGCCGACGTCGCCGGAGGAGAGCAGGTCGCCGAGCCGCTCCTTGTCCTCGCCGCCGGTGTAGCCCTCGAAGGACATGTCGTTGCCGACGAAGATGCGGCCGGTCTCGCCGGTGTCCACCTCGTTGCCGTCGTCGTCCACGATCTTCACAACCGTCCCTCGCGGCACCCGCCCGGCGGTGCCGGGCGCCTCGCGCATGTCCTCGGGAGTGGCGATCGTCGCCCAGGCGACCTCGGTCGAGCCGTAGAGGTTGTAGAGGTTGTCCCCGAACTCGTCCATCCACTTGGTGGCGAGCTCGCCGGGAAGGGCCGATCCGCTTGCCGCGGTGATCTTCAGCGACGAGACGTCGTAGCGCTGCCGCGTCTCCTCGGGCAGCTGGAGGATGCGCTGCATCATCACCGGCACGACGGCCAGCACCTCGGCCCGGTGCTCGGCGATCGCCTGCAGGGTCGCCTCGGGGTCGAACTTGCGGCGCAGCACGATCGTGGCGCCCAGCGGCAACCCGAGCATGAAGTGCGTGAAGCCCCACGAGTGAAAGAGGGGCGCGGCGATCACCATCTTCTCGCCGACGCGGTGCGGGATCTTCGAGAACAGCGCCGCCAGCGGCACGAGCCCGGACGGTGACTCGCGCTGAGCGCCCTTCGGGGTGCCCGTGGTCCCCGAGGTGAGGATCGTGAAGCGGCCGTGCTCGGAGGGGGGCTTCAGGTCGTCGTCGTCCGCCGCCTCGACCAGGTCCTCGATCGTGGAGTCGCCGCTCTCCCCCTCGCTCCAGCCGACGTAGCGACGCGTGTCCTGGTCCTCCGCGTCGAGGATCTCCGCGAACTCGTCGTCGTAGATCAGCGCGGCAGGCTGCTCGCGCTTCATCACCTCCGCGAGCTGCGGTCCGGCGAACGACGTGTTCAGATAGAGGCCTACGGCGCCGAGCTTCGAGCAGGCCAGGGTGGCCTCCACGAAGTGGCGGTGGTTCCGGCACATGATCGCGACGCCGTCGCCCTCGCCGACGCCCTCGTCCTGCAGCGACCGAGCCAGCGCGTTCGAGCGGCGGTGGAGATCGGAGAAGGTGAGCGTGCCCATCTCGTCGACGATGGCCGTCTCGTCGGGACGCTGGATCGCACCGGCTGCGCTGGCGAGGGCGGGGCTGACCCCCCAGCGGATCGCTCGCTCCCCGATGCGCATCGCCTTGTCCGGCCGCAGCGGGCGGACCAGGCCGGTCTGCGTGAGCACGCTGATGGCCCAGACGTTGTCCGCGACCGCTTTGACGGGTTGACGCGACGTGATCGACTCGAGCATCTGCAGGAAGAGTATTCGGGGACGCGCTCCTAGGTCTCGACCAAAGCGACCGCCATGCAGGCGATTCCCTCGCCGCGGCCGATCGCGCCCATGCCCTCGTTAGTGCTGGCCTTGACGCTGACCGGCGCCGAGATCGCCTCGCTCAGGATGCGTTCCATCTCGGCCCGGTGGGGGCCCAGCTTCGGCTCCTCGCAGATCACGGTCGCGTCGGCGTTCACTGGGCGGCCGGGGAGCTTGCCGACGACGATCCTCAGCAGGTCGAGCGAGTCGGCGTCGCGCCACTGCTCGTCGTCGTCCGGGAAGAGCCCGCCGAGGTCGCCGAGCCCGCAGGAGCCGAGCAGGGCGTCGATCAGGGCGTGGGTGAGGACGTCGGCGTCGGAGTGCCCGGTCAGGCCCTTGTCATGATCGATCTCGACGCCCCCGATCACGAGCCGCCCCCCGGCCTCGAGGCGATGGCTGTCGTAGCCGATGCCCACCCGCGCGGCCATCAGCCCTCCACCCCGTCGGCGGCAGGCGTCACCCGGGCGGGGCCGAGCGGCTCCAGGCGCCTCCGACGACCCTCGAAGACGCAGATCTCGTCCACCCCCAGCTCGTCGAGGAACTCCAGCGCGCGACCGTACTCGAAGCCGACCTGCTCGGGGGCGTGGGCGTCCGAGGAAAGCGCGAAGGCAGCGCCCGCCTCGACGCACATCTCCGCGAAGGCGCGGGACGGGTAGAGCTCGCCGACGTGCTTGCGCAGGCCGGCCGTGGAGACCTCGACCGCGATGCCGGACTCGGCCACGGCCTCGACCGCGGGCTCGTAGTAGTGGCGGGGGTCCTTCTCCGGCAGCGGGCGAGCGTCGCCCCAGACCTTGATCAGGTCGGGGTGGGCGAGGATGTCGAACAGGCCCGAGCGGGCTGCCTCGGCGATCCACTCGAAGTAGCGCCGCCAGAGGGAGTCCGGGTCGCCGTCGGCCTGCCAGACGTCGTAGCGGCTGTCGTCGACGGCGCCGTCGTCGCCCATGAAGTGGACCGAGCCGACGACGTAATCGAAGTCGCGCGCCTCGAGCAACGCGGCGGTGCGGTCCTCGGCGCCGCGAACGTAGTCGGCCTCGATTCCGAGCCTAAGGGGGGTCTGCTTGACGAACTCGCAGTAGGCGTCCAGGTCGTCGCGAGCCTGCTCCCGCCAGAAGTCGTGCTGCCACAGCTCGAGCGCCGCGGTGAAGCGGTAGATGTGCTCAGAGACGCCGAGCTCGCCGATCCCCGCCTCCTCCGCGGCGTCCAGGTAGCGCCTGACGTTCTCGTCGGTGAAGTGCTCGTCGGCCGTGCCGACGTCATCCGGGCGCAGGTGCAGGTGGTAGTCGGTGAGCACGTGACTAGGCTAGTGCCGAATGGTTCACCTGAGGATCGTCGTCCCCGGCCACACCGCCGACCAGGCCGTTGCCCTGCTGAAGGCGACGCACTCGGCGCTCAACGTCATCTATCTGCCCGGTGCCGCCCAGAAGCCGGAGGGCGACGTGATCCTTGCCGACGTCGCACGTGAGGACGCGAGCGTCGTCATCAGCGACCTCCGGGAGCTCGAGATCGACCGTGAGGGGTCGATCGCCATCGAGGAGATCGACTCGCAGATCTCATTCGCGGCCGAGGAGGCCGAGCGGGCCGCGGCCGGCATGCCGTCCGACGCGGTGGTGTGGGAGGAGGTGGAGGCCCGCACCTCCGAGGACACCGAGCTCTCGGGCAGCTTCCTGATCTTCATGGTGCTGTCGTGTCTCCTCGCCGCGGCGGCGATCATGCTCGACTCGCCGATCCTGCTGGTTGGGGCGATGGTCGTCGGACCGGAGTTCGGCCCGATGGCGGCGCTCAGCGTCGCGTTCGTCCAGCGCCGCTGGGGCAAGGCGAGGCGCTCGTTGCTCCCCCTGATCGTCGGCTTTCCGCTGGCGATCGTCGCCGCCTACCTGTTCACGCTCGGGGTGGAGGCGATCGGACTTCCCCCGGACAACTTCTCGGCCTCCGAGCATCCGAACACCCAGTTCATCTCGGACCCCGACGGGTTCTCTCTGATCGTGGCGATCCTGGCCGGCGCCGCGGGCGTGCTCTCGCTGACCACGTCCAAGTCCGGAGCGCTGGTGGGCGTTCTGATCTCGGTGACCACCATTCCCGCGGCGGCCAACATTGCCGTCGCCGCCGCCTATAGGGACGGCGATGAAATGGTCGGTGCGATGCAGCAGCTCGCGATGAACCTCTCAGCGATCATCCTCACCGGCGTGGCGATCCTCTTCATCCAGCGCAAGCTCTACCAGCGGCGCCGCAGAGAGCACCTTCATCACGACGCCCGCGAGGCCGCGGGCCTGCCGGTCGGTCGCAGCCGCAAGGCGGGAGTGCCGGAGACCGAGGAACGCTAGTCCCGGCGCTCGGCGAGCAGCAGCTCGGCGACCTGGAAGTCGAGCGGCGTCGTCACCTTCAGGTTTTCGGGCGGTGCGTTGTGGATCAGCACCTCACCGCCCATCCGCTCGACCAGCATCGCGTCGTCGGTCGCCTTGGCGAGGTCCTCGCCGCCGGCCGCGAGGGCGTCACGCAGCGCGTCGGCACGGAATGCCTGCGGCGTCTGAGCCGCCCACAGCCGCGAGCGGTCCGGGGTCCGCAGGACCCGGCGCGAGACCGACGCCTCCTTGATCGTGTCCGCGACCGGGGTCGCCGCGACGACGCCCATCGCGTCGGAATCGCGGTCGAGGCGGCCGACGATCTGGTCGATCAGCTCGGAGGAGACGATCGGCCGGGCGGCGTCGTGAACGACGGCCACCTCGTCCTTCACCTCGTCAAGCGCGTTCGCCACCGACTGGGACCGAAACTCCGCCCCGGCCACGACCGAGACCTTCACCCCCGCCTCTCCTGCAAGCTCGGTGACGCGGTCCTCGTCACCCGGGGGCGCGGCGACCACGATCGAGCCGACCGAGTCGGCCTCGTCGAAGGCGGTGAGCGACCAGGCCAGCATCGGCCGTCCTCCGAGCTTTACGAAGGCCTTGGGGCCGCCGGCTCCGAGTCTCTCCCCGGAACCGGCGGCCGCGATCACGGCCGTAGCGGCGGGCAACTACCTAGGCAGTCGCCTTGACCCCGCCAAAGCCCTTCTCCAGCAGCCCGTCGAGGTACTCCTCCGCGCCCTCCTCGTCCTTGTCCAGGCAGTACATGAACTCGGACGCGAGGATCTTCTTTGCGCGCGTGTACATCTGCTTCTCGCCGGTCGAGAGCCCCTTCTCCATCTCCCGGATCGCGAGGTTCCGGACCACCTCGGCGAGCTCGAAGATGTCGCCGGTCTTGATCTTCTCGCGGTTGTGCTTGAACCGGCGGTTCCAGTTCTTCGGCATCTCGGAGACGTCATCGGTGAGTACCCCTATGACCTTCTTCACCTGCTCCTCGTCGATGACGCGGCGGAGACCCGCCCGATGCGCGTTCTCACAGGGGACCATCACGGTCATGTTGTTGTGCAGGATGTTGATCGTGAGGTAGTCCCGCTTCTCTCCCAACAGGTCCTTCGTCTCCTTCTTCAGGACCACTCCAGCACCATGGTGCGGGTAGACGACGTGGTCTCCGACCTCGAACTTGATCAGTGGAACATCAATCATCTCGAGGTCTTCGACAGCCCCCTCGTCGAGTACCTCCTCTGTTAGCTCAGGAATTGGTCTCTCCTTTGGTCAGACGGCGGCAGGTACGGGCCGTCAACTTTGCAAGGTCCGGTCGACTGAATCGACCTCCTGAAGCCTGCGAACGCCCTCGCGGATGTCCTTCGCCCGCGTGGTTCCAACGCCCTCGACAGCCTCGAGGTCGTCATCGTTCGCAGCGAGTATCTCCTCCAGTCCTCCGAACTCGTGAATGATCCGCTGGACCACCAGCTTCGGCAGTCGCGGGATTCGTCCGAGCACGCGATAGCCGCGTGAGGAGACCGGGAAGTCCAGTGCGCTCACCTTGCGGTCGTAGCCGAGCAGCTCGGCAAGGCGGCCGAAGTCGAGCAGGTCCTGATGGGGCAGGCGGGCGATCGCCGTGAGCGTGGTGGCGAGGTTCTCCTCGCTGTCCTCGACCGAGTAGTCGCGGATCAGCGCGGCCTTGTCGGCGGCGACCCCGACCATCGTCTCCTCGAGCTGCATCTCGATCAGGCGGCCCTCGGTGCCGAGCTCGACGATGTAGCGCTCGACCTCGACGGCCATCCGCGTGACCAGCTCCGCGCGCTGGAGGACCGAGAGCGCGTCGTAGAGGACGGAGCGGCCCTCGAACTCCAGCAGCGTGAGGCGGCCGGAGACGCTGTCGAGGCGGACCCGGTACTTGTCGAGCGTCGCGAGCCCCTGGTTCGCCTTGGCGAGGACCGCGGGGATGTCCTGGAGGATGTACTTCATCCCGCCCAGGTAGAGCGAAACGACGTCGCGGCGCTCCGAGATCGCGACCACCAGCGAGTCGGTCTGCTTGCTGACGCGCTCGGCGGTGCGGTGGCGGGTTCCCGTCTCGGTCGAGAGGATCGTCGGGTCCGGCATCAGCTGGACGTTGGCGCAGACGATCTTGGTCGCCTGAGCGTTGAGGACGATCGCGCCGTCCATTTTGGCCACCTGGTAGAGCAGCGCCGGCGTGTAGTCCACGTCCAGCGAGAGCCCACCCGAGAAGAGAAACGAGATGTCCTCCGTCTCGCCGATGACGATGAGGCCGCCGGTGCGGGAGTGGACGATGTTGTCGATGCCCTCGCGCAGCGCGGTGCCGGGGGCAACCATGTCCAGGGCCCTGAGCAGCCGGGGGTCCTGTCGCGCCTCCAACTCCTGAAGGTCGTCTCCCGGTACCGAGGGCGGCATCACTGTTGATGGTTGCAAAAAGAAAAAAGGGGTGGGGTGCGGGGAATTCGCAGTGGATACGTCGGATAAGGGCTTGTCAAGTGCTGGGTCGCTGGCGGGCCTGTCAGCCGGGCCCTCCTCGTGCGAGGCGTGTCCTCGGGGCCCCCGCGCTGCCACCCGCCCGAGTTACGCCGCTTTCCTCAAAGAACTCCTTGTCCCAGCCGCTCTCACGGCTTCCACGATCGTCCCCGCTGTGGTCAGGCCGGCGACCTTTTCGTCGCCTGGGTCCGGGCCCAGGACTTGGTTGAGGCCGAACTTGCGGGCCTCTGCGACTCGGCGGTCGGCGTGGGCGACGTAGCGGATCTCGCCGGTCAGCCCGACCTCGCCGAAGCAGGCCAGGGGTCGCCCGTTCGACTCCAGCGGGCGGCCGGAGTGCGCCGACGCGATCGCGAGCGCGATCGCCAGGTCCGCCCCGGGCTCGTCCACCCGGACCCCGCCGGCGACGTTGACGAAGACGTCGGCGTTGCCCAGCGAGACGCCGGCGTGCCGGGCCAGCACCGCGAGCACCAGCGCCATCCGGTTGCGGTCGATCCCGGTCGCGGTGCGGCGCGGATGCTCGATCTCGGTCGGGGCGACCAGGGCCTGGACCTCCACCAGCAGCGGCCGCGTTCCCTCCATCGCGCAGAGGACGACCGAACCGGGCGCCGGCTGCGCCTCCCCGGCGAACCGGGCCGACGGGTCGAGCACCTCGACCAGGCCCGCCTCCTTCATCTCGAACACGCCGACCTCGCTAGTCGCGCCGAAGCGGTTCTTGAGCGCCCGGACCGTCCTGATGGTCCGCTCGCGCTCCCCCTCGAAGTGAAGGACGCAGTCCACGAGATGCTCGAGGGCCCGCGGTCCCGCCAGCGAGCCCTCCTTGGTCACGTGCCCGATCAGCACCATGGTCACGTCGAGGCGCTTGGCGGCCTCCATCAACCCGTTCGTCGCCTCCCGCACCGCGCCGACGCTTCCCGGTGTCGTGTCGCCCACCGAGAGCGTCTGCACCGAATCGATCACGCAGACGGCGGGGCGCTCGGCCTCAACGGTCGCCAGCAGTCCCTCCAGCGAAGGCTCGGCCAGGACCGGGACGTCGAGGGCCGCCTCGCCGAGCCGCTCGGCTCGCCGCCGGATCTGCTGGGCGGATTCCTCTCCGGAGGAGTAGAGGACGTCGTGGCCGGCCGCCCCGAGGTTGGAGAGGGCCATCGCCGCCAGAGTGGACTTCCCGATGCCGGGGGAGCCGCCGAGCAGGATCAGGGATCCGGGGACGAGCCCCCCGCCCAGGACCCGGTCCAGCTCGGCGATCCCGGTCTGCAGCCTGTGGGACCGCTCCGCCTTCACCGCCCGGAGCGGGACCGGACGCCCCGCGTTCGCCGCACGGCGCGACGGCCCGCCCCCGCCGCCCCGGGGCGCACGCGACGGCGCCCTGCTCGAGGGTGTTCCAGGCCCCGCACCCCGGGCACTTGCCGGTCCACGCCAGGGCGACGTGCCCGCAGTCCGAGCAGAGGTACTGGGTCTTCGCCTTCGCCACCGACCGAGCTTAGGAACCGGGGCCGACGCCACCCAGGGGAACTGCGACCTAACCGAAAACGATCGGCTACTTTCCAGGCCGGTCGCCCGGGGGCGGCCGGATCGGGAGCGATGCGGAGAGCGAAACTGACACTCGTCCTTGCGGGGACCGCGCTTGTTGCGGTCCTCGGCCTGCCCGCGGCGGCCGGCGCCTTCGACCCCGCGCTCGAGGCCAAGAACTTCGCCAAGGTCAGCGAACGCAACGTCTACGTCACGGGGACGCCCGAGTTCCAGACCCGACTGCAGCAGCAGAACATCGAGGACGTCGGCGTCCTCGAGCAGCTCCTGCTCGAGGATCCCGAGCGCAACCCCACCAACGTCTGCTCCAACCGCAAGAACGAGTGCGCTGGCGACGTCCGCTTCTATGACTGGGAGGAGAGCGGCTACGGCGTGATGACCCCGGTGCTCTTCACCGCGCGCAACGGATCGGTCATCTCCGGCGCGGTGTGGGGAACGGCGGGCGGACCCGTCCAGCGGCCCGCGATCGTCATCACCACCGGGTCGGTGCAGGCTCCGGAGACGCTCTATTGGGGCCTCGCCGCGACCTTCGCCAAGGCCGGCTACATCGTCCTCACCTACGACGTCCAGGGCCAGGGCCGCTCCGACACCTTCGGGGAGGCGCCCGACGAGCAGGAGGGCGTCCCCTCCCAGCAGGGCCAGCCGTTCTTCGACGGCACCGAGGACGCGCTCGACTTCCTGCTCTCCACCCCGGCGCAGCCCTTTGACCCCCGGCCCAGCTGTGGCAACGCCAACGAGGACGTCGGCACCGATCACTCGCCGAAGCACGATCGGCGAGTCGGCGAGGGCCTGGCCGCCGCGTTCAATCCCATGCACTCGCTGGTGGATTCGAGCCGAATCGGCATCGCCGGCCATTCGCTCGGCGCCAGCGCCGTCTCGTTCATCGGGCAGCGCGACCCGCGGGTCGACACGCTGGTCGCCTGGGACAACCTGTCAGCGCCCGAGGAAGGCGTCTTCGGCAACCACGAATGCCCGTCGAACCCCGACTCCCGCGAGGGCCCGGCGCTCACCAAGCCCGCCATGGGAATCTCGAACGACTACGGCCTGACGCCGACGCCCTTCACGAGCGATCCCAATCCCGAGGGGAAGAACGCCGGGTTCAGCGACTACCAGACCGCCGGCGTGGACTCGATGCAGGTGAACATCCGCGGCGGCACCCACTACGAGTCATCCCTGATCCCGGGCAACACGATCCCGGTCCTCGGCACCGGCACCCGGCGGGGACAGGACCTCGTCGCCTGGTACACGCTCGCCTGGTTCGACAAGTACGTGAAGGGCGACGCGACGGCGGACGCCAGGCTGCTGACCGACCGCTGGTGCGACGACGCGCTGACCAAGGATGTCGATCAGAACGGCGACGGCAACATGTTCTCGTTCTACTTCCGCTCGCGTTACGACTTCACGTTGTCAGGCGGCGCACCCGCGACCTCGAACGACATGAGGGCCGGCTGCCCGGCCACGCCGGCCGATCCGGCCTTCGACTTCGTCGCCTTCGCCAACACGCCCGATTCCGGCACCGGGGGCGGCGGACCTGACAGCGACGGCGACGGGACTCCCGACGCCGGCGACTCCTGCCCGTCGGTCGACGGTCCCCAGAGCCTGCAGGGGTGTCCGGCTCAGAAGGGCGCCGAGAGAGGCGCCGATCCGGCCTGCGCAAAGCTGCGCAAGAAGCTGAAGAAGGCGAAGAAGAAGAAGGCGAAGCGGAAGCTGCGCAGCAAGCTGCGCAAGCGCGGCTGCTAGGCCGGGCTCGTCGGGAACGGCGCGCCCGCGAAGAACGCGAACCAGATCAGGAACCCGATCATCGAGATGATCGCCGTGGTCACGAACAGCCGCTCGACCGGGTCGCTTTGGTGCTCGCCGGGCTTGTAGCGGGCGTCGCGCATGCTGCGGTTCCACGACTGGCGCCTCGGGCCCGGCTCCGCGCCGAGCCCCATCAGCCGGCCGCGGATCCAGGAGGCGAGTAGCAGCAGGCCCCAGTAGCTGACCAGGATGCCGGTGAAGATGAAGATCGCCACGGATCCGTTGACCGCGCCCGGCTTGCCGTAGAGCTTCGAGGCCAGGAAGACCCAGAACAGGGGAACGCCGAAGCCGATCACGATGGATCCGATCAGCGTGAACGCGGCCGAGCCCGTGCCGAGCAGGGCCCTGCGGATTGCCTGTACCACCTCGGTCATCACCCTTCCTTGGCGGCCGAACCGCCGCGAATCAGGTTAGCGGCAGCGTGGGCACAGTCCCACCATCGGATGCCGGGTGAAGCGGACGCGGTACCCGAAGCGAGTCATCAGCTCGTCTCTCACCCCGTCGAGCTCGCTCGATTCGATCTCCACGAACGAGCCGCAGCGCTCGCATTCGAGGTACTCCCGCCCGCCCGGCCGAGCGAGCACGTACCTGCCGGGTCCCGCGCCGGTGTGCAGGTGACGGACGAGGCCAACGCGGGCGAGGGTCTCCAGGTTGCGGTAGACCGAGGCGACGTCGAGGTTCGTCCGCCCGCCGTCCACTCCCGCCGCGATCTCGTGCGCCGTGAGCGGCCCGTCGGCCTCGACCAGCGTCCGGACGATCACCCGCCGCGGCGTCGAGACCCGCAGGCCGTTGCGGCGGAGCGCCTCCAGAACGGAGGTTGTGGTGGCGAGCTGCGGCATTCACCACCCATTGCGTCGCCGGGAGCCCCGCGGATCAACGTGAGCCGAGCCGCTCCAGCGTCCGTTCGGCACTTGGGCCGAACAACGGGCTGAACTCGGCGCTCTGCGCCACGAGACGCCCGAGCAGCGCGCGCGCCCGGTCCTCGTTCCCGGCGCGCAGGGAGACGATCCCCGCGTGGAAGAGGAAGTGGGGGTCTCGCGAGCCAAGGCTCATGGCCTCGCTCGAGAAGCGCATCGCCGCTTCGTGGCGGCCCGCGGCGCTGAGCGCCCATGAGTAGGCGTCGGCGGCGCGGACGCTCGGCGTCCCCCGCCAGGCCCTGGCACCGGCGTCGACCGCCCTGGTCGCGCTGCCGTGGTCGGCCTCGAACACGGCGAGCTCTGTATCCACGCGCATCCCGACCTCCTCGAGATCCTCGTAGGCGGCCGCCGCGGCCGAGTAGGCCTCGCGCGCGGCATCGGCGTCGCCCGAGACCTGCTCGGCCTCGCCCAGGAGGATCAGGTGATCGGGCGCGGGAATCGCCTCCGCCACGGTGCGATAGCGCTCGATGGCGGCCTCGATCTCTCCACGCCCCGCCTCGATCGCCGCCAGGCCGAGGTTGGCGTCGGGAGCCGCGGGATCGCTGGAGAGGACGGCCCGGTAGATGCGCTCGGCTTCGGCGTAGTTGCCGCGATCGGCCTCCAGCTTGGCGAGCAGGGTTCGCGCGAAACTCGAGTCAGCGCTGCCCTCGCCGGCGGAGCTGGCCGCCAGGCCCATCGCCGCCACGGCGCCGGGCAGGTCACCGTTGAGCTCCCTGAAGTAGGAGACTCGCGCGTAGGAACCCAACTCCGGCTGGCGGGAGCCATAGCGCTCCAACGTGCGCTCGGCGGCGCCATAGCGCCCGAGCTCGATCTGGGCGTCGGCGATCTGGCCGTCGATGCGCCCGACCGTGGGATTGATCTCGCGGGCACGCAGGCTGAGTGCCAGGCCACGGCGAAAGTGATGGCGCGAGAGCTCGTAGTCGGCCAGGCCGGCCGTCGCCTCGAAGTGGTTCGGGTCTAGGCGCAAAGCTTCCTCGAACGCCGCCTGGGCCTCGGGGTAGAAGGAGGGGTCCTCGGTCTCGCCGACGCGCTGGAGGTGGGCGGCGCCGCGCTCGGCGAAGCCGCTCGCGTCCGTCGGCTCGCCCGTGCTGTCCATGCCGCTGCCGCTGCTCGAGACGCTGGGCGAATCGAGGGCGCGCATGCCGGCCAGGACGGCCACACAGGTCAGCGCCGCGGCAGCGAGGCTGAAGAGGAAGTGCCTGTCACGTGCGGGGTTCATGGCTCTCCTGAAATGTCGTTGTCAAGTCCGGGGGTCAATGAGCCGGCGGGGCCGCCGCCGCCCACGAATGCGGCGACGGCCCCTGGGCTCGGTGCCTAGGCGGCTGAGCCTCCCGAGCCGCGACCGGCCCGGTAGGCGATCCCGGCCAGAGCCAGGGCTCCGGCCGCCACCAGGATCCAGACGAGGGCACCCATGCCGTCGTCGTCGTCCTCATCTCCCCCGCCGTCACCGGCCGAGAAGGACGGGAGGGTCCCGCTGCCGTCAGCGCCCGCGAGCGCCTTCAGCTGCGAGCCATATCCCGCGTCGGGGTTGGCCCCCGGCTTGGGGGCGGCGAGGTACGGGAAGGACGTCAGGAACTCGACGTCGTTCTGGTTGACCCCGTCACCCAATGGGACCTCATTCCCCTTCAACGCGCCGGCCACGACCTGGAGGTCGATGTCGACCACGTCGTCGATCAGGCGGCGGCCATTGGGGTAACCGGAGGTGTCACCGGCGATCACTCCCAGCCGGTCCGGCTCGGCGGCCGGCGCCACGCCCAGGTTGAGCTTGAGCGTGTCCGTCGCGTTCATCCCGGCCTTGCCGGGGAACGCGTTCAGGTCCGGCACGCCCTGCAGGACCGCCTGGACGATGTCCGTGCGGTTCTTCTCGGGCGCTGCCACGTCCGGGTACAGGACGTTGAGCACCTTCGCGAGCTCCGGCTCGGTCACGTACTGGCCGTAGTTGGCCGCGTCCTGGTCGGGGGTGGTCCGGTTGAACCGGTCCTTGTCGCCCACGGGGATGATCACCTCGTTGACCAGCGGGTTCCCCAGACGGGAGATCTGCTGGTAGTCCCCGCTCGCGCTGCCGTCGGGGCTGATCGTCTGGCGCTCCGTGGAGGTCCAGACTCCGACGACGGCGTTGGAGGCCTTCTCATCCGCGACGGGCTTGGCGTCGACGGTCACGTCAGCCTCTGGGACCTGCAACACGATCGAATGGACCGCGTAGCCGGCCAGGTCGTCGACTCCGCCGCCCTCGTTGCCGAGCCCGGCACCCTCGAGGTTGACGGTGTCGAAGATGCGGCCCAGACTCGCGAAGAACGGATCCTCGCGCTGGCCCGCGAACACCTTGCCGCCACCCGGCAGGTCCTTGACGGCACCGGCCGCGACTGCCTCGTAGTCGGGAACCGTCTTCGGGCCGACGTTGCTGGGGGCGACCGGGAGGTCCTCGGCGATGACCTCGGAGCCGCCACCGGGCTCCTCACGGGTGATCGAGTAGGTCTGAACGATGTTCAGGGCCTCTCCGTCAACCGTCTCGACGGGCATCCCGTTCGCGTACAGGAATGACTTCGGGTTGCGATTCTCGGTCTCGAAGTCGAACAGGTAGCGGACGTCGGGGCGTCCGTCGCCCGTGTTGTCGATGTTCAGGTAATAGTGCGCGTTGTCGTCGAACTTGTAGAAGTTCGGACCGCCGGCCGGATCCTCGAACGGGATCCAGTTGGAGGCGATCGTCAACGCGTCGGGGGCGTCCTCGGCCGTGAAGGCGTAGAGGTCGGTGTCATCCCCCGTGGGATCTATCGATGTGAGTGGGGCCTCGCGATGCGATGAGCCGATGCTCAAGGGCGCGGCTATCGCAAGAGCCGCCAGGCCCGCGGCGATACTGAGCTTCTTCACTTCATCCTCCTTGACCTCGTTTGCTCGTGCTACGGGGCCCTGGGAGGGAGCGGATCAGAAGATCCCTGCAAACGAACCACTTTTGCGACCGCGTCGCAGCTGCGAGGGGTTCTCAGGAAGCGATTTGACTCAGGTCACGCGAGGGGTCGATCGACCACCTGGATGCGAGATCGGACAGCTCCGGCGTCAGTGGCCAGCGATCCGGCCGCTCGTCGCCCTCATGCTCCGGACTCGCCCCCTTCAGCGTCATGCAGCCGCGGTTGTCGCCGATGGCGCGAATCGCGGCGACGTCCTCGGCCGAGAGGCGCTGCTCGGCGGGCAGGGCCGCGAGCTCCGCGCGCTTCTCCTCGATCGGCCGGGCCTCGGGCCCGGCCTCCTGGATCAGCGTCGGGACGACGCTGCGCACGGCCGGGTGGGCGAGGTTCCACTGGCAGGCCATCTGCATCGGCGTCAGGCCTGCCGCCTCGGCGATCGGCCGCACTCGCTCCAGGCGGTCGCGGGCGTCCTCGATCCAGCCCTCGGGACGAAAGGAGCGGTGGTCGGCGCGGGGCAGCTCTGTGCCCGGAAGCAGGTCGTCCCAGAAGATCCCGCCGTAATCCACGACCCGCGTGATCACGCCGACGCCGTGGCGTTCGGCGGCGTCAAGGACCAGCTCCCCGGGCCAGGGCTCGAAGGGGTTCAGGATCACCATCGCCCAGTCGATCCGCTCGCGGAAGCGCTCCAGGCAGCCGATCAGGTCGAGCGTGAAGCCGTTGGCCGGCCCCGGCGCGACGCCGATCAGCCCGGTGATGCCAGCGTCGCGGAGGGCCGCCATCCCGTCCCAAACGGCCTCGCTCTCGTAGCCGGTGCGGTCGGGGTTGTGCAGCAGCAGCAGGTCGAAGCGGTCGGCGCCGAGCCGCTCGAGGCTGCGCTCGGCGGCCATGCGGAGGTACGCGCCGTACTGGTCCGGTCCGCGCAGGCTCGGATCCGTGAAGCGGGGAAAGCCCCGCGGCCCGTCCCGCTCGCCCTCGTAGAAGTCGTGGCCGACGGCGCCCACGAGCGAATAGGAGTCCGCGGTCGACGTCCCCGAGCGCGCGCCCGAGCACCGCGTCCGCCTCGCCCTGTGCGTAGGTGTCGGCGGTCAGCACCGTGTCGATGCCGTCGCCGGGCCGCAGCAGCGCGACCAGGCGGTCCTCGTCGATCGCCTCGCCGAAATGCAGGAAGCGCCCTCCGCTCCAGGTTCCGATCGCGGTTCTCGCCGGGCTCTCTCACCGCGGAAACGCTACCTTGCCGCCCCTTGCCGCTCGACCTGGGACCCGCTAACTCCATGTCGGCCCAGAGGGTCACGACCCTGCGCCGCCTCAACCTGATCGCTGTGGTCGCGATTGCGGACGCCGTCCTGCTCGCCGTCCTGCTCTGGGCCTCGCTCGGCGACCGCGAGGGACTCGTCCACGTCCTCGGCCCGATCCACGGGATCGGCTTCCTGTTGCTGCTGGTCCTCTGCATCCGCGGCGTGGTCGAAGAACGCTGGGACTGGTTGTTTCCCGCCCTGGTCGTGGTCACCGGCGGCCCGCTCGGGTCCCTGATCGGGGACTACGTGCTGCGCCGCAAGCTGGCCTCAGCCTGAGGCCGCGACCCACTAGCGTTCGAGGGGTGGAAGCGGCCGCCCCCACCGAGCTGAACGAGGTCACCTGGGACCTCTCGCACCTGCTGCAGGGCCTCGAGGACCTGAAGCTGGACGGTGACCCCGAGGCGGCGGTGGGCGTCCTGCTCACCCGTGCCGACGAGATCGCCGGCGAGTTCGCGGAGCGGTACGAGGGCAAGGTCGGCGAGCTCGACGGTGCCGGCCTGATCGAGGCGATGAGGGAGCTGGGCCGGCTCAGCGACCTGGTCGGCCGCGCCGGGAGTTACGCGCAGCTGCGCTTCTCCGCGGACACCGAGGCTCCCGAGAACGGCGCGCTGGTGCAGGTCGTGACCGAGCGCGCCACCGCGATCCAGACGAAGCTCCTCTTCTTCGAGCTCGAGTGGGTGGAGATCCCGGACGAGCGCGCCGAGGAGCTGCTAGCGACCGAGGGCCTGGAGTTCTGCCGGCACCACCTCGACCTGGAGCGCCGCTATCGCCCGCACCTCCTCTCCAAGCCCGAGGAGCGGATCGCGACCGAGCTGTCGGTGACCGGCCGCGGCGCCTGGAGTCGCCTCTTCGACGAGCTCAGCTCGGCGATCCGCGTGGATATGAAGGGCGAGGACGTAGCTGTCCCCCTCGACGTCGCTCTCTCGAAGATGTTCGATCCCGACCGCAACGTCCGCCGCTCGACGCAGGAGGCGGTCACCGAGGCGCTGGAGCCAGGGCTGCGAACCCGCGGCTACGTCTTCAACACGCTCCTAAAAGAGAAGGCGATTGTGGACCGCCTGCGCGACTACCCGCACTGGCTCGCGACCCGCAACCTCTCCAACGAGGCGTCGGACGAGTCCGTCCAGGCGCTGGTAGAGGCGGTCAAGGGGCGCTACGAGCTCGCGCGCCGCTGGTACCGGACGAAGGCGAAGCTGCTCGGAATCGACCGGCTCGCCGACTACGACCGGATGGCCGCCGTGGGCGGAGAGGATGAGGAGATCCAATGGGACCGGGGGCGTGAGCTCGTCCTCGACTCGTTCGCGTCGTTCTCCGACCGGGCGGCCGAAACCGTCGAGCAGTTCTTCAGCGGGCGCTGGCTCGATGCCCCGCCGCGTCCCTCGAAGCGAGGCGGCGCCTTCAGCGCCTCGACCGTGCCCTCGGTCCACCCCTACGTGATGCTCAACTACACCGACCGCCGCCGCGACGTCCTGACGCTCGCCCACGAGCTCGGACACGGGCTGCACCAGACCCTGGCTCGCGACCAGGGGATCTTCCACCAGAACACGCCGCTGACGGTCGCCGAGACCGCGTCGGTGTTCGCGGAGGAGATCGTCCTCGGCCGGCTGCTCGACGCGGCCGAGGAGCCCGGCTCGCGGCTCGGACTGCTGGCGGAGGCCGTCGAGGGCCAGATCGCCACGGTGTTCCGGCAGATCGCGATGAACCAGTTCGAGGACCGTGTTCACACGGCCCGGCGAGACGAGGGGGAGCTCTCGGTCGAGCGCTTCGGCGAGCTCTGGACGGAGACCCAGTCCGAGTTCCTCGGAGACTCGGTCGAGATCACCGACAACTACCGGATCTGGTGGTCCTACATCCCCCACTTCATCGCGTCGCCGGGCTACGTCTACGCCTATGCCTACGGCCAGCTGCTCGCGCTGTCCGTCTACCGCCTCTACCAGGAGCGCGGCGAGGAGATCGTCCCCTCCTACCTGGAGATGCTCGCCGCGGGCGGCTCCCGCTCACCCGAGGAGCTGGGCCAGATCGTCGGCGTGGACCTCACCGACCCCAGCTTCTGGGAATCGGGCCTCGACCTGGTCGAGGAACAGGTCGATCAGGCGGTGGAGGCAGCGGAGGCGGTCATTTCTTCTTCCGCTTCTTCTTGACGCACTTGTTCTTCTTCAGCTTCTGACCCTTCTTGCACTTCTTCTTGGCAGAGGGAGGAGTCGGGGTTGTGCCTGGCGGGGGAACCACGGCCGGCGGGTCCACGAACCTCTCGACGCGGTCGTGCGTTGTGTCCGCGACGTAGAGATCTCCTGCCGCGTTGATGGCGACGGCCGCCGGAGAGGCGAACTCGCCGCCGAGCGCCGGCGCCGGGGCCTGCCCGGTCTTGCAGACGTCGCCGTTCGCCGCAACGCAGATCTCGAACCCGACGCCGGTGTTGCCAGGTCCCGCGCTGGCGACGTCCTCGCCCCAGGTGCGCTCGAAGACGCCGGTAGGGCTGAATCTCTGAATCCGGCGGTGGAACGTATCCGCGACGTAGAGGTTGCCCGCCGCGTCGGTGTCCATGCCCTGCGGATTGTTGAAGTCGCCGCCTACCGCAGCGCCGCTGACCACGCCGATCTTGCAGACGTCGGCGTTCGCCGCCACGCAGACCTCGAAACCGGTGCCGCCGCCGTTGACCACGTCCTCTCCCCAGGCCCGCTCGAAGACGCCGGCGGCGCTGAACTTCTGGACCCGGTGATTGGAGAGGTCCCCGGTGTACACGTTTCCGGCGGCATCCACCGTGACCCCGCTTACGACACTGAACTCTCCCCCGAGCGCCGGGCCCGCCAGCGCTGCGAATTTGCAGACGTCGGCGCGCGCGGCCACGCAGATCTCGGCTCCCACGCCGGTGTTGCCCGGCCCGGAGCTGACCACGTCCTCGCCCCAGGCGCGCTCGAAGACGCCGGCGGCGCTCATCTTCTGGACCCGGTTGAAGGCGTTGTCCGTGATGTAGACATTCCCGGCCGGGTCGGCGTCGATCCCGGCGGGTGCGGCAAACTCGCCGGCGAGCCCGCTGGTCACGCCGCCCGTCTGACAGACGTCGCCGTCCGCCGCCACGCAGATCTCGAAGCCCGTCCCGGTGTTGCCGGGGCCAGAGCTGACCACATTCCCGCCCCAGGTGCGCTCGAAGGCCCCGGCGGAACTGTACTTCTGCACACGCAGGAAACTGTCGGTCGTATAGACATTCCCGGCCGCGTCGGTGGCGACGTCAATTGGCCCGGCGAGCTCGCCGCCGAGCGACGGGCCCGTGACCGAGCCGACCTTGCAGACGTCGCCGTTCGCCGCCACGCAGATCTCGAATCCGACGCCGGTGTTGCCCGGCCCCGCGCTGACCACGTCCTCGCCCCAGGCGCGCTCGAAGGCGCCGACGGCGCTGAACTTCTGGATCCGGTTGTTATTGGTGTCGGCCACGTAGACGTTCCCGGCCGCGTCGGTGGCAACGCCGAAGGTGCCATCGATCTCGCCACCGAGGGCCGCCCCCGCACTGACGCCCGTCTTGCAGTTCGCCGCGATGGTGCACACCTCGAACCCGACGCCGGCGGCGACCGAGTCGACGTCCTCCCCCCACGCCCGGTCCCAGTTGCCCTGGGCGGCGAGCGCGGGAGTCACCGCCACGAGGGTCGCGAGGACAGCGGCGACGCTGAGCACCACCGCCTGACGCACGCTTCTGGTCCCTCTCCCCATTGGGCGAGCCTACCGCCGGTCATGCCGACGGTCAACCGCAGATGCTGAACCCCCAGAACTGAGGTTGCGTTGCCGCCTCGCGGCTGCCTACTGTGAAGGGCAGGGGGGCGAAACCTTTGAAGCGGGCGCTCACATCCCTTGCGGCAACTGCAGCATTCTGCTGTTCGCCTCCGGCCTCGCCTCGGCTCAGACGTACACGCCGGTCAGCACCCCCGGCCCCGCCCTCTCCGTGCCGCAGGCCACGCTCGACGCGGCGCTCGACTGCAGCGTCGAGGACCTCTCCACCGCGACCCGCCCGCCCGTCCTGCTCGTCCACGGGACGTCGCTGACGCCGGAGCACAACTGGGACTGGAACTGGATCCCGGCCTTCGACGATGTTCTGAACTGGGAGTGGTGCACGGTCGCGCTTCCCGACTCGGCGATGGCGGACGTCCAGATCGCCGGCGAGTACGTCGTCAACGCGATTCGGTCGATGTCCGAGGAGTACGACGACCCGATCGACGTGCTCGGCTTCTCCCAGGGCGGGATGCTGCCCCGTTGGGCGTTGCGGTTCTGGCCCGACACCCGCGCGATGGTTGACGACCTGGTCGGGCTTGCTCCCAGCAACCACGGCACGACTGCCGCGATCGCCGTCAACGGGTGCGCGTTCCAGGGCTGCGCGCCCGCGATCTGGCAGCAGCTCGCCAGCGCCTCGTTCATCGCGGCGCTCAACTCGCATCAAGAGACCTTCACCGGAATCGACTACACGGCGATTTACACGAAGAACGACAGCATCGTCCAGCCGAACGCGGATGACAACGGCAGCTCCTCGCTCCGGCCGGGCGACATCGCGGGGGAGATCACCAACGTCGCGGTCCAAGACGTCTGCACGAACCCCAACGCCCCGTATACGGATCACCTCTACATCGGCACCGTCAACAACGCCGCCTACCTGCTGGCGATCGACGCCCTCGACAACCCGGGGCCGGCGGTCCCAACCCGGCCGAGCTTCGCCGACCCCGCCTGCACCAACCCCATGCCAGGCGTGAACACGATGACGGGAACCACCGACTTCGGCAACGCTCAGACCTATGCGAACCAGACGACGATGAACTATCCGAAGGCCCCGAGCGAGCCCTACGTCGCCTGCTACGCGGTCACGCCCTGCGGCCCTCCTCCCACCACCCCGCCGGGCGGCGGTGGGGGCGGTGGTGGCGGGAACGCGAAGCCCGGCCCGACCGGCAGGCGCGCGGCGGCCATCAAGAAATGCAAGAAGAAGAAGGGCCGGGCGCGGGCGAACTGCCTGAAGAAGGCGAAGAAGCTGCCGGTCTAGCCGGCTACGTCCGCTTCTTCTTGCACTTCTTCTTCTTGACCGGCGCAGCTTTCTTCTTGGCCTTCTTGCACTTCTTCTTTGCCGCGGGCGGGGTGGGCGCAACGGCGGCGGGAGGCGGGGTCACCTCGGTGTAGGCGACGCCGGTGGAGGAGCACCCGGAGTCCCCGTGAGCGCCATTGGCCCTGGCGTAGAAGGTCGTAGTGCTGTTGTCGGGCACCGTGACCGAGATCCCGTCCGTCTCGAAGGTAGCCTGGGTTCCGGTTCCCGCGATCGGGCCGGTGCAGGCGGAATCGGTGTAGATGGTCACACCGGTGGGCTCCTCGCCGTCGGGGACCAGGCCCTGCACGCGCGGGTTGTTGTCGTTCGCGCCGCTCGCGGGGGCGACGGCCAGGTCGATCGGCGTCTCGGGTACGGGGCAGGCGGGCGGGACCGTGGCGCAGACGGCGGCGAGCCCCACCCGGTTCGGGTCCCCGGTCTGGGTCAGGCCCGCCACGTACGCGATGCCGTCCGTTGAGAGCGCCAGCGAGCTGCCGGTGGTCGAGATGCCGGGGTTGGTGATCACGCTCGCCCCCGCGGGGGCATCCGCGCTGAACGTGTTGTCGACGGCGCCGCTGCTCGTGAATCGAGCCACGAACTGGCTGAGGGCGAACTCCGGGCTGGTGGGCCCGACCGTCCCGGCGATCAGCAGCTTGCCGTCGGGCTGGCGGACGATGCTGCTCGCGGACGAGGTGTCGCCGTCGTTGCCGAGCGGCAGCACGGCGAAGCCGTCGCCGTCGAAGGTCCCGTCGGCCGCACCGGTGTTGGTGAGACGCGTCAGGAACGGGTCCTGGAGGCCGTTGATACCGCTGGCGTTGCCGGCCACCACGATCTTCTGATCACCGTCAACCAGCACGTCGAGGGCGTCCCGGTTGAAGTACGGCGACGGAGCGGGCAGCTGGACGTAGCCGTTGGGGCTTCCGAAGGTCTCCGTGTCGAGCGCGCCGCTGGTGGTGATCCGAGCGACGTTTACGCCGTTGCTGCCGCTGTTCGGCGAGCCCGCGGCGATGATCTTCCCGTCGACCTGCAGAGCCAGCGAGGTGAGGAACGAGCTCGGGCCCGCCCGGGAAGGTCCAGGTGAGGACACCGTCGCTGCCGGTCGCGAATTCGTCGGAGTCAACCGTGCCGTTCGACTCCAGCCGGGTAACGAACGGAGCGAGGGGTGAGCCGGCATGCCCGCCGATGACGATCTTCGTCCCGCTGATCAGCACGTCGCGCGCTTCCTCGCCGGCCTCGTTCACGTCGAGACGGAAGAGGCCATTGCCGTTCCCGCTGGGCCCGTCGAAGGTGTTGTCGAGGGTCCCGTTCTCGTTCAGCCGCGCGAGGACGAGGTCGGAGGTGTCGCCGCTCGCCGCGATGGACGCGTTGCCGACGATCAGGATCTTGCCGTCGTCCTGGATGACAACGGCCGATGCGCCCGCTCCCCGCCGACTGGTGGCGCCGGAGTCGATCTCCACGTTGCCGTCGCCGGCGAACGTCGTGTCGCGGGACCCGTCGGGGTTGAACCGGCCGACGCCCATGTTGCCGCCGAAGACGCCGGCGAGCACCAGGCGGCCACTTGAGTCGGTCACGGCCTTGGGCCCGAAGTTGCCGTGGCTGCCGCCGAGATCGGTGATCAGGCGCCCGTCACCGTCGAAGAACTTGTCGAGGTCGCCGTCGGCCGGCGCGGCGAGCGCGGCGGGCGCGGCGAGGAGGGCGATGGCCAGGGGCAGAGCGAGTGCGGTGTTCTTGATTTTGTTCATGGCGCGATCTTCGCCATGAACGGCCCCGGGCACATCGAGGAACCCCCCTAACCCCACCCCCAATCTTTTCCTCAGGCGTCGGGGAGCGTGCTTCTAGTTACTTCTCGGTATCGCCCGAGTCCTCGGGCTCCGCGTCGCCGTCGCCGGACTCGTCGTCGCCCTTGCCCGCGCCGACGCCGACCTTCTCGGGCTCCGGCTTCGCCTTCTTCTTGGCGGCGGGCTTCTTGCGCGGCTTCACGATCTTCAGCTTCAGCGGCTTGTCGTCCTCGTCGCCCTTCGCATCGCGGTCGACGTGGACGGTGGAGCCAGGGGCCATGTCGCCCTGCTTCAGGACCTCGTCGGCGAGCGGGTCCTCGATGTAGTGCTGGATCGCACGGCGCAGCGGCCGGGCGCCCATGGCCGGGTCCCAGCCCTTGTCAACCAGCAGCTCCTTCGCCTCCTGGCTGAGGTCCAGCTGAAGCTCGTGCTCGGCCACCTGGGCGCGGACCCGGCTGATCATCAGGTCGACGATCTCCATGATCTCGTCCTTGGTCAGCTTGTGGAAGACGATGACCTCGTCGATCCGGTTCAGGAACTCGGGCCGGAAGACCTTCTTCAGGTCGCCCATGATCCGCTTCTTCATCTCCTCGTAGGTCACGCCGAGCTCATCGGTGACCGAGAAGCCCAGCGGCGCGTTGCGCGCGATGTCCTGGGCGCCGATGTTCGAGGTCATGATCACGATCGCGTTGCGGAAGTCGACCGTGCGGCCCTGGGCGTCCGTGAGCCGCCCGTCCTCCAGGATCTGGAGCAGGATGTTGAAGACGTCGGGGTGGGCCTTCTCGATCTCGTCGAGGAGCAGCACCGAGTAGGGCTTGCGGCGCACGGCCTCGGTGAGCTGGCCGCCCTCGTCGTAGCCGATGTAGCCCGGGGGCGATCCGACCAGGCGGCTGACCGCGTGCTTCTCCATGTACTCGGACATGTCGATGCGGACCATCGCCTCCTCGTCGCCGAACAGGAACTCGGCGAGCGTGCGGGCGAGCTCGGTCTTGCCGACGCCGGAGGGGCCGAGGAAGATGAACGAGCCGGCCGGGCGCTTCGGGTCCTTGATCCCGGCGCGCGAGCGGCGGATGGCCTTGGAGACGGCGGTGATCGCCACGTCCTGGCCGATGACGCGCTTGTGCAGCTCGTCCTCCATCCTGACGAGCTTCTTGGACTCGGCCTCGGTGAGCTTGAAGACCGGGATGCCGGTCCACATCGCGACGATGTCGGCGATCTCCTCCTCGCCGACCTCGGGGCGCTCGCCACCCTCGCCGGAGGTCCACTCGTGCTCGAGCTCCTTCTTGCGGTTGGTGAGGCGCCGCTCCTGGTCGCGCAGGTTCGCGGCCTTCTCGAACTCCTGGGCCTCGATCGCGGCCTCCTTCTCGCGCCGCGTGGTCTCGATCTCCTCCTCGAGATCGCGGTACACCGGAGGCTGGGTCATCGACTTGATCCGCAGCCGCGAGGCGGCCTCGTCGATCAGGTCGATCGCCTTGTCGGGCAGGAAGCGGTCGGAGATGTAGCGGTCGGCCAGCTCGGCGGCGGACTCGAGCGCGTCGTCGGTGATCTTGACGTGGTGGTGCTGCTCGTAGCGCTCGCGGAGACCCTCGAGGATCTTCACGGTCTCCTCGGTGGAGGGCTGCTCGACCTTGATCTGCTGGAAGCGGCGCTCCAGGGCGGCGTCGCGCTCGAGGTACTTGCGGTACTCGTCGAGCGTGGTCGCGCCGATCGTCTGCAGCTCGCCGCGGGCGAGGGCCGGCTTGAGGATGGAGGCGGCGTCGATCGCGCCCTCGGCGGCGCCGGCGCCGACGAGGTTGTGGAGCTCGTCGATGAACAGGATGATGTCGCCGCGCTGGGTGATCTCCTTCATCACCTTCTTCAGGCGCTCCTCGAACTCACCGCGGTACTTGGAGCCCGCGACCAGGGCGGCCAGGTCGAGCGTGTAGATCTGCTTGTTCTTGAGCAGCTCGGGGACCTCGCCCTTGGTGATGCGGGTCGCGAGGCCCTCGACGACGGCGGTCTTGCCGACGCCCGGCTCGCCGAGCAGGACGGGGTTGTTCTTGTTGCGCCGAGAGAGGATCTGCATGATCCGCTCGATCTCGGTCTCGCGGCCGATCACCGGGTCGAGCTTGTTCTCGGCGGCGAGCTTGGTCAGGTTGCGGCCGAACTGGTCGAGCAGCTTCGAGGACTTCTTGCCCTCGCCGCCTGCGCCCCCACCGGAGCCCTGGCGGCGGCCGCCGGGGCCGGACAGCATCCGGATGACCTCGTTGCGGATCTTCTCGGAGTCCGCGTCGAAGTCGAGCAGGATGCGGGCGGCGACGCCCTCGTTCTCGCGCACGAGGCCGAGCAGGATGTGCTCGGTGCCGATGTAGTTGTGTCCGAGGGAAAGCGCTTCCCGCAGCGCCAGCTCGAGGACCTTCTTGGCGCGCGGGGTGAAGGGGATCTGGCCGGCGGTGACCTCCTCGCCGGATCCGACTATCCGAACGACCTGGGAGCGGACGCGCTCGACGGTGATGTCGAGCGACTCGAGCACGCGGGCGGCGAGGCCTTCCTCCTCGCGGAGGAGGCCGAGCAGGATGTGCTCGGTGCCGATGTAGTTGTGCTTGAGCGTCCGGGCCTCTTCCTGGGCTAGGACGACGACCTGGCGCGCTCTCTCTGTGAATCTCTCAAACATTCAGTCGATCGCTCTCGTGTCTATCAATCGGCTCGGAAGTGTCTAGTTGCGGTCGCTTGGTTGGGTTCTGATGAAGGTGTTTCGAGGTCGCAGACTGGCCGGGGGCCTAATCCGTATCGGCTCCTGGCTGCCGATGCCTTGATCTGACCTCCGGTTAGTAGTGGGACGGCGAGAGGGCCAGTATAGCCACGGCCCTTTTCGGCCCTGACGGGTGCCTGGGGCCTGAATCGAAGTTCCTGCAATACGCGGGATTTGCTGAAGGTTCGCCGTATGTGGGGGACTTTCCCTCCCGCGGGCGGTAATTTGCGCGCGTGAATCCGCTCCCGAAGATCCGGTCCGGAGCCGCCTCCGCCGGCCAGAAGGCGAAGTCCGCCGGGCGCGCGATGGTGGCCAAGCCACGCGCTGCGGCGAGCTCCGTGGCGGGAGGCTTCAAGTGGGCGGGGGGCGGAGTCGCCTCGCAGACGAAGTCCGGAGGGCGTGCGGTGGCCGCCAAGACCAAGGGCGCCCGCGACGCGGTCGCCGCGAAGACCTCGCCTCCGTGGAACGCCGCCAAGGAGAAGTTCAAGTCCAGCCCGGCCATGGGAATCGCCGCGATCCTGGGGGTGCTGCTGGTGCTGGCCTGGATCGGGTGGGCCATCTACGTGACCTCCGAGAACGGGACCACCGCCGGCCTCGGCGTCGTGGTCAGCTGGCCGGCGGTGTTCCTGGCGGTCGCGCTTGTGATCGCCCCGTTCGTCGGGGTCTACCTGCTGATCCGCCACCTCAATGGCGGTGATGGACTCAACAGCGGCAGTGAGGAGTCGCCGCCGATCGCGGGCGGGGCGCCCGGCGACGACGAGTCGGATCAGGCCACCGCGGGCACCTACCCCGGCTGACCAACCTGTCGACGATCGACAACTGTGCGATCAGGGGGGCTATAGCCCCCACAAGTGCACAGTTGCGATGAGAATCGCCCCCGCGCGGCGGTCTCTGTAGCTGAGCAACCAAGGAGGCCGAGATGGCGAAGCTGGACAAGACGTTCGAGGCGACCCTGACCAAGAGCAGCGAGGCAAAGGGCGCCTGGACCTGCGTGAAGTGGCCCGAGTCCACCGAGTTCTTCGGGACCAAGGGGCTCGTCAAGGTGCGAGGGACGATCGACGGCCACGAGTTCCGCAGCTCATTCATGGCGCTTGGGGACGGAACGCATATGCTGCCTGTCAAGGCCGAGCTGCGGAGGGCAGTCGGCAAGGGCCTCGGCGACTCCGTCCGGGTCCACCTGGACGAGAGGCTCAGCGGCTGAGAATGACGAATCAGGGGATGGCTCGAAAGGTCGCGGTCGCTTCGCTCGTGGCCGTCGTGGCGCTTCTCCTCGGCTGCCTGCCCGCACTCGCATCCTCCTCACCGGATGCCGCGCCGGCAAAGAAGAAGCCCAAGAAAAAGAAGAAGAAGGGCTCGAGCTGCAACCGGCCGCTTCCCGCCGGAGACCAGACCGTGCAGCTGACGGTGGACGGACGCTCTCGGCCATTCGTGCTCTACGTCCCGAATGGATACAACGGCCGCAAGAGCCTCCCCGTGTTGCTCAACCTCCACGGCAGCGGCGGCACTGGCCCGGGGCAGATGGACGTCTCAGGCCTCCGAGCGACCGCGGACGCGGGCGGGTTCCTCGTCGCCGCGCCGAGCGGTGGCGCGATCGCCGGAGCCGGATTTGCCTGGGTAGTACCCGGCGTTCCCCCCAACGGCACCGAGCCGCCGGGTGGCTTCCCTGACGACGTGAAGTATCTGCTCGCCGTCGTCAGCAAGATTCAGGCGATCGCCTGCCAGGATCGCGCCAAGGTGTTCTCGACCGGGTACTCCGGCGGGGCCCGGATGACCTCCGCGCTGGCCTGTGATGCGGCGGATCGCATCACCGCGATCGTCGCGGACGCCGGCCTGCGGGCCGGGGCCCCGGCGGCCGGCGGCGCCACTCCCGATCCCTCGACCTGCGCACCCGCCCGCCCGCTGCCGATCTTCGCCCTCCACGGAACCGCGGACGGCACCAACCCCTACGACGGGGGCGGCGCGGCCTATTGGCAGTACAGCGTGCCGGAGGCCCTGGCGGCGTGGGGGCGCTTGAACGGGTGCACGCCCTCCCTCGTGGTGCGCCCGGTCGTGAGCCAGGTCGACGAGCTCGGGTACGACGGCTGCGCTTCGTACGCGACTGTCCGGCTCTACCGGATCACCGGCGGCGCCCACGATTGGTTCAGCGACCCGACGCAGATCCGCACCAACGACGTGATTCGCGACGTGATCGCCCGTTTCTCGTTCCTGAAACCGAAGCTGGGCGTGAAGGGCCTGCCGGGAGGCTGCGCCGATGGATCGCTCAAACTGCGGCTGTCGGTGACGGACGACTCGCCGACCCAGACGCTCGTCGCGACGCTCGACGGCAAGCGCGTGCTGCGACGGCTCAACCAGTCTGCGGTGAAGTTCAAGCTGGGCTCGAAGCCCGGCCCGCACGTGCTGAGGCTGACGGCCACGGACCGGGCCGGGCTCGTCGGCACCCGGAAGCTCAGCTTCCGCGGCTGCGGCTGAGCCCTAGAGCCTCCGGAACATCACCAGCGTGTCGACGTAGCGATCGCCCTCGAGCCGGAACGCCTCCGGGACGCGGCCGATCTCCTCGAAGCCGAGGCTCCTCCACAGCGCGATCGCGCCCTCGTTCGTCGAGACGACGGCGTTGAACTGCATGGCGCGGAACCCCAGCCGCCCCGCCTCGTCGAGGGCGTGCTCCCCCATCGCCCGGCCGACGCCGTGGCCCCGGGCCGGCGGCGCGACGGCGAACGAGGCGTTCGCGACGTGCGAGCCGGGGCCGGCCTGGTTCGGCCGCAACAGGTAGGCGCCGGCGATCTCGCCGTCCAGCTCGGCGACGTAGTTGTGCGTCGCCGGCCCCTCCCAGGTGGCGAACACCTCCTCGCGGCTGGAGCCGGGGTCGTTCATGAACGTGTCGCCGGCGCGGACGACCGCCTCGAGGATCGCCCAGACGGCGTCCGCGTCGGCCGGCGTCGCGTCTCGGATTTCGACGGCGGCCACCGGCCGCAACGGTCAGGTCCGCATCGCGGGGAACAGCACGACCTCGCGCAGGCTCGACGCGCCGGTCAGGATCATCACCAGGCGGTCGATGCCGAGGCCGACGCCGCCGGTCGGAGGCATGCCGACCTCGAGGGCCTCGATGAAGGCCTCGTCGTAGGGCTGCGTCTCCTCGTCGCCGCGCTCTGACTCCTCGCGCTGCTGCTCGAAGCGGCGGCGCTGCTCGTCGGGATCGTTCAGCTCGGTGAAGGAGTTGGCGATCTCGATTCCGCCGACGAACGCCTCCCAGCGCTCGACCAGGCCCTCCGTCTCGCGATGTGACTTGGCGAACGGGGAGAGCTCGACCGGATAGTCGGTGATGAAGGTCGGCTGGATCAGCTTCGGCTCCACTGCCTTCGAAAGGAGACCATCCACGAGCTTGCCCCACCCCTCCTTGGGGTCGGCCTCGGAGTCCATCGCCTTGGCGAGCTCCTCGCGGGTCGGATGCTCGGCGATGTCGATACCGGCCTCCTCCTTGATCGCATCGCGCAGCGTGATCCGCTTCCAGGGCGGCGCCAGGTCGATCGTCTCGCCGTCGCGCTCGACCTTGGTCGTCCCGAGGACCGCCTCGGCGACGCTCGAGACGAGCTCCTCGAGCCCGCGGGCCGTGTCCCCGTAGTCCGCGTACGCCTCGTACCACTCGAGCATCGTGAACTCGGGGTTGTGCTTGTGCGAGATGCCCTCGTTGCGGAAGTCCTTGCCGAGCTCGTAGACCCTGTCGATCCCGCCGACGATCAGGCGCTTCAGGTAGAGCTCGGTCGCGATCCGCAGGTAGAGGTCGCGGTCCAGCGCGTTGTGATGGGTGGTGAAGGGCCGGGCGAGTGCGCCTCCGTACAGGGGCTGGAGCACCGGCGTCTCGACCTCGACGAAGCCATGGTCGTCGAGCCAGCGCCGGGTGGCGGCGATGGTCTTTGCGCGGGCGGCGAACCGATCGCGCGTCTCCTCGTTGGCGATCAGGTCGAGCTCCCGCTTGCGGTACCGGGTCTCGACGTCCTCGAGGCCGTGGAACTTCTCCGGGGGAGGCCGCAGGCTCTTGGCGAGGAGCTGCCAGCTCTCGGCGCGCACGGTGAGCTCACCCCGCTTCGACGCGAACACCTTCCCCTCGATCCCGACGATGTCGCCGAGGTCGAGGGAGAGCAGGTCCTCGTAGGTGTCCCCCAGCTCGTCGAGCCGCGCCTGGACCTGGATCGCGCCGCTGCCGTCGCGGAGATCGAGGAACGAGGCCTTGCCGTGGCCCCGCTTCGCGGTCAGGCGGCCGGCGATGCGGCGGCCGTCGTCGGTCTCGGCGCCGGCCTCGATCCCCTCGTGCGCCGCCCGGACGGCAGCGATCTCGTCCCGGTTCGGAAACTCGTGCGGGAACGGCTCGATCCCCGCCTCGCGCATCCGCGCAAGCTTGGCCCGCCGCTCGGCAACGAGATCCGAAGTGGACTGCTCAGGCTGCTGCTCGTCAGTCATGCGGCGGAGCCTAGCTACGCGCCCTCGAGGCGGGTCCCGAGGTCGCCGAAGAAAGGGCTGGGCGTGGGGCGGCTTTCTGAGGCGACCTCGGGGGCCGCCCGCCCCGAGGGCTTTCTGAGGCAGCCCCGGCGGCCGGCCCCGTGCGCTACGCCGACTCGATCTTGGTGATCTTGAGCTTGCGCTTCGGCCCGCGCGGAACCTCGACCTGCACGACCTCGTTCTTCTTCTTGCCGATCAGCGCCTTGCCGATCGGCGACTCGTTCGAGAGCTTGTGCTCGACGGGGTCGGCCTCGGCGGATCCGACGATCTGGAACTTCTGGGACTTGCCCGACTTCTGGTCCTTGACGTGGACCACGGCGCCGACGCCGACAGACTCGGTGTCCACGTGCTTCTCGTCGATCAGGGCGGCGCGGCGAAGCTTGTCCTGAAGCTGGGCGATCCGCTGCTCGAGCATCGCCTGCTCGTTCTTGGCGTCGTCGTACTCGGAGTTCTCCATGATGTCGCCGAACTCCCGCGCTTCCTTGATGCGCTCGGCGACCTCGCGGCGCTTGTCGCTCTCCAGGTGCTGGAGCTCTTCCTTCAGCTTCTCGAGCCCCTCGGGGGTGACCAGTGTCTCGCGCGTCACGGCTGAGCTACCTCTCCTTCGTATTGCCGGATCCGCTGAAAAACCCTGCAAATCAGCGGAAAAAGAGCCCGCACCGACGCTCAAATCACTGCGACGGCCCGGGCGAAGCGCGGCATTATAGCGCCGCGTTCAGCGCCCTCAAGATCGACGCTGGACGCTCGATCTGCGGGTAATGGCCGAGCTCCTCGAATTGGGTGAGGGGTGCATTCGGCCTCAGCTCGCGGACCCCTGCCAGGACCCGTTGCGTGGCGACCGGGTCGCTCATCCCCCAGGCGAGGTGGAGCGGCTTCGGCCAGTCGCGGATCGCGCCGTGCCAGCGGTCGGCCTTCTCCTCCCGCTCGTCCATGTAGCGGATCAGCTTGTGCCCGAGCCGCTGGCCGTCGTCGTGGGCGATCAGCGCCCACTGGTCCTCGGCCTCCTCGTCGCTCAGCGGGTGCGAGGAGGAGAAGATCGAGCCGAACTGCTTCCGGAAGAAGCGCTCGCTGGAGAGCCTGCTGGCAAGCGGGCCGAGCCGTCCTCGGAGCAGCCGCTGCGCCAGGGTCGGGCTGGCGGCCCCCTGGATCATCGAGCCGTTGAAGAGCAGCGCCCCGGTGACCTCCATCTCCAGCGACCCCTCGAGGTCGCGGGCCATCAGCTCGTTCGCGACCGAGGTGCCGATGTCGTGGCCCACCAGGAAGACGGGCCTCCCGGCTGCGTGACGCGCGACAAGCTCCTCGGCGATGTCCGCCTGGAGCGAGAGCGAGTAATCGACGTCCCGCGGCTTGTCGGAGAGCCCGAAGCCGAGGTAGTCAAAGGCGAGCACGGCGTGCTCGGTCTCGAGCTCCAGTAGCGCCCGCCAGTCGTAGGAGCTCGAGGGAAAGCCGTGCAGCAGGAGCAGAAGTGGCTCGCGACCGTCGCGGCGGAAGACGTGAATCGTCCGTCCGCCGACGTCCTCGCCGACGCCGCGGTCGCGCCACGCGATCACGCGCTCGGTCAGGCCGGGGGTCATGCGGCTGCGGCGTCGGCCTGCCGCAGGCCTTCGACCAGGGCCCGTGCCTCGGGCAGCGTCTCACTTTCCTGGAAGGAAGCGGTCGCGGCCTTGTCGGCATCCAGTCGCTCCAGGTACCAGGGGTAGAACTTCCGCAGGTAGCGGGCCGCGCGCTCGGGCCCGAGGTGCTCCTCGGCCCGGTCCATCACCCAGAGCAGCTCGGCCACGATCTCGTCCCGCTCGGCGGGCACGTCCCGGCGACCGGTGAGCTCCTCGAAGATCCACGGATTGCCGAGCGACCCACGGGCGATCATGACGGCGTCGGCGCCGGACTCCTCGTAGGCGCGGCGCGCGTCCTCGGCGGTGTCGAGCCCGCCGCTGATGATCATCGGGACCTCGAGCGACTCGGCCAGCTCGCGGGCCAGCGCGTAGTCCGGCCTGCCCTTGTGCTGTGTAGCCGCCGCGCGCGGATGGAAGCCGATCCCGGCCACGCCGGCCTCCTCGGCCAGCCGCAGCGCGAGGTCGAACCCCTGGCGCTCGCCCGGCTGGAGCCCGGATCGGACCTTCACCGTCACCGGGCGTCCGGCGCCCTCCGCGGCGGCCCGCGCCAGCTCGATCGCTAGCTCGGGCTGGGAGAGCAGCGCCGCCCCCGCGCCCGTCTTGCAGACCTTCCGCACGGGACAACCCATGTTGATGTCGATGATGTCTGCCCCCGCCTCGGCCGCGATCGCGGCCGCGGAGCGCATCACGTCCGGGTCCTGCCCGAAGAGCTGGAGGGAGACGGGGTGCTCGTCGGGGTGCAGCCGGAGCAGCTCGCGGAGCGTGCGCTCGTTGCGGTAGTGCAGGCCGAAAGACGAGACCATCTCCGACACCGCCAGCCCGGCGCCGTGGCGCCGGGCCTGAAGGCGCACGAACCAATTGCCGATCCCGGCCAGTGGCGCGAGCAGGACGCGGTTGGCGACCTCCACGTCGCCGATTCGAAAGGGGGCTGTCAGGGGTGGCTGGGCCACGGTCCTATTTTCGCGCGAGCAGCGCCAGCATCGCGTAGGCGACGTTGGCCGCCAGCAGAGCCGTCTGCTGCCCCGGGCCGTCGTACGCCGGCGCGACCTCGACCACGTCGAAGCCGCGGAAGTCGATTCCCGTCAGCGCCCTGACGTAGTCGAGAGCCTCGGCTGCAGTGGGACCGCCGGGCTCCGGGGTGCCGGTCGCCGGCGCCACCGCCGGATCGACGAAGTCGATGTCGAAGCTGAAGAACGCGGGCCCCTCCCCCACGCGCTCCCGTGCCAGCTTTCCGTATTCCGCGGGATCCAGCTCGCGCAGCTCTCGCCACTCGATCATCTCGAACCCGAGGTCGCGGGCGTCCTGGAGGTCCTGGGCGCTGTAGAGCGTCCCGCGCATGCCGGCCATCAGCGAGCGGGCCGGATCGAGCAGCCCTTCCTCCAGGGCCCTGCGGAACGGCGTGCCGTGGAAGTAGCGCTGGCCGCCGTAGGAGTCCCATGTGTCCGCATGCGAGTCGAGCAGGACCAGGCCGAGCGGGCCGTGCTTCGCGGCGAGGGCGCGCAGCTCGGCGAGGGCCACCAGATGGTCGCCGCCGAGGCAGAGCGTGACGGGCCCGGCGTCCACGATCCGCGCCAGCCCCTCGGCCAGCTGAGCCACCCCGCGCTCGGCGTCGCCCGGCATGCCCGCGATGTCCCCGGCGTCGACGACGTCGAGGGAGCCGAACACGTCCACACCGGTGGCGAGGTCGTAATCCCGGAGCAGCACCGAGATCGAGCGGATCGCCTCGGGACCGAACCTGGCGCCGGGGCGGAAGCTGGTGCCGGTGTCGAACGGCAGTCCCACCACAGCGACGTCCGCGCCCGCGACATCCTCGCGGTGCGGTCGCCGCGCAAAGGTCCGCAACCCGCTGTAGCGCGGCGGCGAGTCCTCCGGAGACGAATGGGGGCGGTCGGCGGCCATCGGCCTACGAGTTCAGCTCCCAGATCAGACGCAGCCCTCGCAGCGTCAGCAGGGGATCGACCTGGTCGATCGTCTCGCAGTGGGGAGCGATGGTCCCCGCGAGGCCCCCGGTCGCGATGAAGGTCGCCTTCTCACCGAGCTCGTCCGCGAGACGCCGGTTGATCCCGTCCACCAACCCGGCGAACCCGTACGCGAAGCCGGACTGGATGCAGGCCTGGGTGTTGGTCCCGATGGCGGCCGGGGGAGCGACGATGTCGATCCGCGGAAGCTTGGCCGTCCGAGCCGTCAGTGCCTCCATCGAGATCTCCGCACCCGGCCCGATCACCCCTCCCAGGTACTCGCCGGCTCCGGAGACCACGTCGAAATTGGTGGAGGTGCCGAAGTCGACGGCGACGCACGGCACCCTTGGCCTGAGTGTGTGCGGCCACCGCGTTCACCAGGCGATCCGTGCCGAGCTCGTGGGGGTTGTCGACGAGGATCGGCATCCCGGTCTTGAGTGTGGGTCCGACCATCAGGCAGCCCGGCCCCACGCGGCGGTCGCACACCCGCTCGTACTCCGGGCCGAGCTGCGGGACCACCGTGGAGACGATCGCGCCGTCGAAGGCGCCGAAGTCGAGCCCGTCTAGCTCGAGCATGCCGGCGATCTCGGTCGCGAGCTCGTCCGCGGTCGCGCTGGGCTCGGTGGCGAGTCGCCAGTCGTGCACGAGGTCGTCGCCGTCGAAGGCGCCGATGTGCGTCTGCGTATTCCCGACGTCGGCTGCAAGCAGCATTACGTCAGGTTACGATCGCGGCGCGGAATGGAGGGCAAGCTATACGTCATCCCCGGGTCACACCCTTCGAGGGCGGCCGCGCTGATGCTCGAACACAAGGGCATCCCGTACAAGCGGGTGGACATGATTCCCGGCCCGATCAAGCAGCTTCAGCTGCGTGCGATGGGCTATCCGAGCGACACCGTGCCGGCACTGAAGCTGAACGGGGAGAAGGTCCAGGGGTCGCGTGAGATCAGCCGCGCCCTGGATCGCATCCAGCCCGATCCGCCGCTGTTCCCGCCGGATCCCAAGATGGTCGATGCGGTCGAGGAGGCCGAGCGCTGGGGGGACGAGGTGCTCCAGTCGATGCCTCGCAGGATCATCTGGAACTCGCTCTCCCGCGATCACTCCGAGCTGACCACATACTCGGAGGACGCGAACCTGCCGGTTCCGGCGCCGATCGCGGCCAGGTCCGGGGGAATGGTCGTCGCCCTGGCCAAGCGCAGGAACAAGGCGACCGACGATGCCGTCCGGCGGGACCTGGCTGAGCTTCCGGCCGTCCTCGACCGGGTGGACTCATTGATCGAGGACCAGGTGATCGGGGGCAAGGAGCTGAACGCGGCGGATTTCCAGATCGCCCCCAGCATCCGGCTGGCAATGACGCTCGACGATCTCCGCCCGGCGATCGAGTCCCGCCCGGCGGGCGAACTTGCGATGCGCATCGTCCCTGACTTCCCGGGCCACACGCCGCCGGTCCTGCCGGCGGAGTGGCTGGCGCCGCTGCGCTCGGCCTGACTCAGTCCGGCAGATCGCCGACCCGCGCCACCTGCTGCTCGCCTTCGGGAAGGCTTTCAAGAGCGTCCGCGAGCCCGGTCCCGTCCGGAAGCGTCAGGTCCGGATCAAGCTCCAGGAGAGGCGCCAGCACGAACCGGCGCGAGCTCACCTCCCGGTGCGGCAGCGTCAGCCGCTCGGTCTCGAGCTCGAGGTCGCCGAGCAGCAGCAGGTCCAGGTCGATCGGGCGCGGCGAGTGCCGCGGACGGTCGAGCGCGCGCCCGTGCTCGGCCTCGATGGCCTTGCAGACGTCAAGCAGCGCCTCGGGCTCCAGCGCCGTCCGGACCCGGACGGCCGCGTTCAGGAAGTCCGGCTGGTCGAGGATCTCGCCGACGGGCTCGGTCTCGTACAGGGAGGAGACCGCCTCGACCTCGACATCGTGCGCCGAGAGGTCGGCGATCGCCTTTCGCAGGTGGGCCTCGCGATCGCCGACGTTGGCCCCGAGGCCGATGTACCCGACGCGCTGGCTCACCGGTGGGGTCTCAGACGCCCTCGGCCTCTTCGTCGACCTCGCCCTCGTCGGAGGGCGTCAGGGTGACCTCGGCCGCCGCCTCGGTGACGGCGTAGGAGACCGGCGGCTCCGGCTTGGCCGCCCTGACCCGCACCTCGTCGCAGTCGAAGCGCTCCATCAGGCGCTCGGCGACGACCTGGCCGAGGCGTTCAAGCGTCCGGTAGCTGCGCTCGGTCGCCGCCAGCGCGACGATGTCGCAGATCTCGGCGTAGTCAACGGTGTCGCGGACCTGGTCGGTCAGGACCGCGTCGCAGCTGGCCACCTCGATCGTGATGTCGAACTCGAGCCGCTGGCCGACCTCCTGCTCGGCGTCGGTGACGCCGTGGTGCGTGAAGATGGAGAGGCCGCGAAGCTCGACCTCGACCGACGAGTCGGACCCCTGGTGCGCGTCCACGGCGCCAACGTAGCCGATCCCGTGATCTGGAAGGGTCTGGGCATGGAACCAGGGGACCTGGGCCTCGAGCACAGGTACGCGAAGCCCGACGGCTGCCGGATCCACTACGTGGCCCGGGGCGAGGGCAGGCCGATCGTCTTCATGCACGGCTTCCCACAGTTCTGGTTCCTGTGGCGCAACCAGCTGCGTGACCTCGGCCGCGACCACGCGGTCTACGCACCCGACATGCGCGGCTACAACCTCTCCGACAAGCCCGAGGACGTCGAGGCCTACCGGATGCGGCACCTGCTTGGCGACGTTCGAGGCCTGGTCGAGGAGCTCGGGATCGCACCGTTCACCCTCGTGGGTCATGACTGGGGCGGGATCGTCTCCTGGGCCTTCGCCCTGAAGCATCCGGAGCTGCTCGAGCGCCTCGTGATCATCGACTCTCCCCCGCCCTTCACGTGGAACCGGGACCTCCGGGAGAGCCGGCGCCAGCGCGAGGCGGTCAACTACATGGTCGAGCTGTCCAGGGACCCCCCGGAGCCCGAGCAGATGCTGGATGCGGACGACTTCGCGATGCTCGACCGGATGCTCGGACACATCGGGGGGAGCGGAGCGCGTCTCTCGCCGTCAGAGAGGCAGGCCTACCACGAGGCCTGGTCCCAGCCCGGAGCGCTGACCGGGGGCCTCAACTACTACCGCGCGGCACGCATGGGAGACCAGGTCGGCGCCGGGGGCGTTCCCGAGGAGTACGAGCGCAAGATCACGGCCCAGCGGGTCGAGGTCCCGACGCTCGTCATCTGGGGTGAGAAGGACCCGGCGCTGCTGACCGGCCTCACCCGCGGGCTCGAGGAGTGGATCCCCGACCTCAGGGTCGAGATCCTGAAGGGCGCGGGGCACTGGGTCCCGTATGAGCGACCCGACGAGGTGAACAGCCTGATCCGCGAGTTCGTGGACTCGGGGGGCTAGCGGTCCGCAACCGCGGCGGCGCGGTCCGGGTCCAGGATCGCGTCGGCCACCGTCAGGGCCTCGCGCATCGGGCCGACGTCGTGGACGCGCAGCATCTCCGCCCCGTTGGCGTACGCGATCACGCTCGAGGCGATCGTCCCGCCGAGCCGCTCGTCCGCCGGTGCCCCGCTGAGCCTGCCGATGAAGCTCTTGCGGGAGGTCCCGACCAGGACAGGCCGTCCCAGCTCACGCAGCTCCCCGAGCCGCCGCAGCAGCTCCAGGTTGTGCTCGACGGTCTTGCCGAACCCGATCCCCGGGTCGACCCAGATCCGCTCTTCATCCACCCCGGCCGCCGTCGCGACCTCGATCCGCTCGGCCAGGAACGCCCTGACGTCCTCGACGACGTCGTCATAGACCGGGTCCTCCTGCATCGTCCGCGGGTCCCCGAGCATGTGCATCAGGCAGACCTCGCACCCCCGGTCCCCGCAGAGGCCGGCGAGCTCGGGGTCGGAGCGAAAGGCGGTCACGTCGTTGACCATCCAGGCCCCGGCCTTGAGCGCCGCCTCGGCGACGGCCGCCTTCGAGGTGTCGATGGACACGGGTGGCCCGTCATCCCCCGCCAGCGCCTCGACCACGGAGCCCACGCGCCTCAGCTCCTCCTCGGCCGAGACTGCCTCGGCTCCCGGCCGCGTGGACTCCCCGCCGATGTCGAGCACGTCCGCGCCCTGGGCGGCCAGGCCTCGGCCGTGCTCGATCGCTGCCTCGGCGTCGAGGAACAGACCCCCGTCCGAGAACGAGTCGGGGGTGACGTTGACGATTCCCATCAGCTTCGCCACGCGGTCAGTGTCCCGGGCGTTCTAGGGCTGAGGACCGAGCCAGAGGACCTCAAGCGTCACCTGCGAGGCGGTCACGTCCGAGTCGTCCTCATTGCTCTGACGAAGCGAAACGACGATCGGGGTCCCGGCGCCGAGGGTGATGAGCCCGGTGGTCTCCTGGACCATCAGAGCTCCCTCCGACCGCACGGTCGGCAGCCTCGTCTGGGGCGACAGGGATCCACCGACCAGCTCGACCTCGCGATGTCCCAGATCGCTGAGACCTCCGGCGGCGTCGGTGTCGTCGGCATTCCAGAGGACCCGCGCGGTGACCAGATAGAGGCCGGCGGTCGGCACGACCACATTCTCAGGGGCGCCGGCATTCCACATGCCGTTGGGGTCGTACGCATCGCCCGGCTTGACGCTCGTGTCGCTGTCGAAGGGAACTTCCGTGGTCCCGAGATCCGGCACCGTCAGAGACGCCTCCCGTTCGATCCGCGCCACGGGGACGGAGGCGAGCTCTGAGGTCCCGACGGAACCCGGCGCCAGGTCGGCGGTGCCCAGGCTGTCGGCGGCCACGTCGCTGCTGCCGACCGCGTTCTTCGCGATGTCGTCCGAACGGACCGCGCCCTTCGCGATGTCGTCCTTCTTGACCTGGTTCTTGCCGCTGATCGCGATCGCGGCGGTTCCCCCGGTCACGGCCAAGAAAACGGCGAGCGTGGACATCACGTTCGCGTAGGTGAAGTGCGAGCGAAGCCCCTTCATGCACCTACCCTAACCCGCCGACTGGGTCGAAAGCGCGCTCAGCCCAGCGAAACCCGCCGGCGGGTGACGGCGGTCTTGCCCTTGCCGTAGCTGACCTTGATGGTCAGCACATAGCGACCGGCGAGGATGGCGCGCTCGGCGATCAGCGGTACACGGTGCGTACCGGCACCGACGAACGCGCTGCCCCGCGCATAGGTGACGCCGCGGCGGGTGAGGCGGGCGGTGGCGCGCTTGCTGGCGGCCGAGGCGGTCAGCATGACGATGCACTTGGGCTTGCTCTTGCCCTTGCCCTTGGCCTTGCAGGTGACGGTCGCGTCGCGGCCGGGTGGCCCCTGGGGGCCTGCCGGACCCTGAGGGCCCGCGGGGCCGGCTGGGCCCGCTGGGCCGGCAGGTCCCGCGCCGCCGCCGGTATCCAGGACCTCGCAGTCGGCGTTTGCCGACTCCGAGGTGTCCAGCTCCGCGGTGTCGAAATCGGCGCCGCAATTGCTGGTGTCGGTGGTCGCTCCATCCCGCATCCGCAGGAGGTCGTCACCCGCGTCGCCGTTCGCGGTGTCGGCGCCGGCGCCCCCCGTCAGCGTGTCGCCGCCGTTGCCGCCGTTGAGCGTGTCCACGCCTCCGACACCGCTGAGGGTGTCTCCCCCGCCAGCACCGCTGAGGACGTTGGTGCCGCCGTCTCCGCTGAGCGCGTCGCCGAAGGGCGAGCCGGTGAGAGACTCGATCAGGGTCAGTGCGTCCAGGCCATCGCCACCGGCGACTCCGGACTGGATGTCCGCATCGACCGGCGCCGGCGAGCTTGAGAAGACGGCTGTGTCCTGGTCAAGTCCCCCGTCGAGGGCGTCGTCTCCACCATTGCCCTCCAGCGTGTCATTGCCGTCCTCACCGTTCAGGGTGTCCGCCTGGTCGGAGCCGTGGAGAGCGTCCCCGCCGCTGCCCCCGTTCACCTCATATGGGAGTAGCGAGCCCAGGTCGTTCCCCACGGTGAGGTCGTCGGCGCCGCCCCCTCCCTCGAGGATGAGGTCGTTGAAGCCGCTCGTCTGAATCGCCAGCGCCGTGGGCAGAGCGCGTTCGATCTCTACGTCGGAACCGCTGGGCTCCGCGGTGAAGGTCTCGTCCGCGGCGGAGCCGGTCACGCTGAGCTCGTCGCTCGTCCCACCGAGGTCGTCGAGTGAGAGGGTGCTGACGCTCGGGAGCGCGCCACTGACCGCGACGGAGTCGTTCCCCGTTCCTGAGCTCAGGCTCAGAAGCTCGACCGTGGCGACGTCGAGTGAGAAGGGCGAGCCACCGGACCGCGCGATCTGGACTCGTCCCGCGCTGTCGGCGACTGAATATGGCCCCGAGGCGGTCCCCGCCACGGTGAGTGAGTCGCTCGCTCCGCTCCCGTCGATCGTGTCGTTCCCATCCCCTTCGGCCCAGGAGAAGCTGTCGCTCCCGGCCCCCCCGACGAGCGTGTCGCCGCCGGCGTTGCCGACCAGGTCCGAGCCCGTTGCCTTTGCCGTGAAGCTGTCGCCCGCGCTGCCCCCGACGGCGTCGTCGATACCGCTCAACGTGCCGCCGATCGTCGACGTGCCGGCCTCGAGGTTCGCGGTGACCGCGGCCGTGTAGGCGCCGACGTTCAGCACATCGTCCGATCCCGCGCCGGCGCTGATCGAGCCACCGTTGAGGGAGACTCCGGCGCCCAGCGAGAAGTTGGTCGAAGAGGTGCCGCCGGGGTCGAGGACGTCAACTTTCTGGCTCGTCGTGTTTATCAAGACCTCCGCGGCACTGTGGTCGCCCGCCAGGACAATCGCCTCGATCCCGCTATAGCTGAGCCCCGAGCTGGCTGTGGCCGTACATTGCGTTCCCATCTGGCCTCCAGCGGAGAAGCCTGTCGGGTTGATCTGCGCCACGAGGCCTCCGGAGTACTCCACCCCGTTGCCCCCGAGATTGGTGATCTCGAGGGTGTCGGTGCCCGCGGTGCCGGTGACCGTGTTGCTGGCGCCGAATTGCCCTGGAGAGCAAGGGCTGCCGCTCGCGCTGACCGAGTTCGTTCCGCCTCCCGGGTTGATCACCGTCCCTCCGGTGCCGCCGCTGCTCGCGTCGATCGTGTCGTTGCCCGCCCCCGTCAGCAGGCTCATTGCGGTGACGTTGCTGACGGCGGTAAGGAAGTCCGGAGTCTTCAACGTGCCGATACTGGCGCCGCTGATGCTGGCTTCAGCGAAGAATGGGGCGTTCAGCACGTAGCTGCCGCCCGTCGCGGCCTCGTCGTCGTCAAGCGTGAGGCTGATGAAGAAACCGTTCGGATTGACCGTGACGCTTGCGCCGGCAGCGAGCTGCTGGATGCCGCCCGTGGCCGAGTCGAAGTCCTGGGCGCTCGCGAAGCCGGCATCGCCCGCCGCGAACCTGTTGTGCGCGAGCACCGAGCCCCCGCCGGGTCGGGAGAGCTCTACCGCGCCGCCGCCCATGACGGCCGTGAAGGTCGCGTTGCCGCCGCTGACGGTCCCGGTGAAAGCCGCGCTCGCGGTCCCGGCCGAAGCAAGCGAAGCGATGGTCGCGGTCACCACGAGCAACGTGCGGCGGGCACGAACGGCGGCGATTCTGGACATGCGAGACCTCCCGCTCCTCGGTATCTCCCGACCCCCCCTATCACCGCTCCCCACCGGGGCCCAGCCGGCTCAGCAGCGCGAGTCTACAGGCGCAGATGCGCCCCGCACAAGCCGGAAATCAGGTAGCGGCTATTGGTCGTCGGCGCGCATCTCGGCGCCGCCGCCGGCCAGGCCGGGCTTCGGGTGGACCCGCGGCCGCGGGCCCTCGCGGGCGGCCGACTTCTCGGCCTCGGCCTCCGGGGCCTCGGCGGCCTCCTCCTCGTCCGGCGGGAAGACCTCCTCCTCGGGCTTGCCGTCGAGCAGGGCGACGAACTGCTCCGCCTCGATCGTCTCGCGCTCGAGCAGGATCTTGGAGATCCGGTCGAGCTGCTCGCGGTGCTCGGAGAGAATGTTCGTGGCGCTCTTGTGCGCCTCCTCGACGATGCGGCGGATCTCGTCGTCGATCTCGCGGGCCACCTCGTCCGAGTAGTCGGGCTCGGCGCCCATGTCGCGGCCGAGGAAGGGCTGGGTGCGGTCGTGGCCGAAGACGCGCGGCCCGAGTCGGTCGGACATGCCGAAGCGCATCACCATCGCCTTTGCGGTCTCGGTCACCTTCTCGATGTCGTTGGAGGCGCCGGTGGTGATCTCCTCGAAGACGATCTCCTCGGCGGCGCGTCCGCCCAGGGTCATCGCCATCGTGTCGTTCAGCTCGGCGCGGGTCGTCAGGAACTTGTCCTCCGTGGGCATGGAGATCGTGTAGCCCAGCGCCTGGCCGCGGCTGATGATGGAGACCTTGTGGACGGGGTCCGAGTGCGGCAGGACGTGCCCGACGATGGCGTGACCGAGCTCGTGGTAGGCGGTGATCAGGCGCTCCTTCTCGGACATGACCCGGCTCTTCTTCTCGGGGCCGGCGATCACGCGCATGATCCCCTCCTCGAGCTCCAGCATCGTGATCTCGCGCTTGCCGGTTCGGGCAGTAAGGAGGGCGGCCTCGTTGATCAGGTTGGCGAGATCGGCGCCCGTGAAGCCTGGAGTCTGGCCGGCGAGCGCGTCGAGGTCGATCTGCTCAGCCAGCGGCTTGCCGCGGGTGTGGACCTCGAGGATGTGCTTGCGGCCCTTGCGGTCGGGGCGATCCACGACGACCTGGCGGTCGAAGCGACCGGGCCGGAGCAGGGCGGGGTCGAGGATGTCCGGCCGGTTGGTGGCGGCGATGAGGATGATGTTGTCCTTCATCTCGAAGCCGTCCATCTCGACGAGCAGCTGGTTCAGCGTCTGCTCGCGCTCGTCGTGGCCGCCGCCCATGCCGGCGCCACGATGGCGGCCGACGGCGTCGATCTCGTCCATGAAGATGATGCACGGGGAGTTCTGCTTGGCCTGCTCGAACAGGTCGCGGACCCGCGAGGCGCCGACGCCGACGAACATCTCAACGAAGTCCGAGCCCGAGATCGAGAAGAAGGGAACGCCCGCCTCGCCGGCCACCGCGCGGGCGAGCAGGGTCTTACCGGTGCCGGGCGGCCCGTAGAGGAGGACCCCCTTGGGGATGCGCGCACCCAGTGACTGGAACTTCTTCGGGTTCTCGAGGAACTCCTTGATCTCGTGGAGCTCCTGCACCGCCTCGTCCGCTCCCGCCACGTCGCGGAAGGTGATCTTCGGCGCGTCCACGGACATGCGTTTCGCCCGCGACTTGCCGAAGCTCATGACGCGCGAGCCGCCCCCCTGCATCTGGTTCATGAGGAAGATCCAGAACGCGAAGAAGAGTAGGAACGGGAGGATGTAGGTGAGCGCGCCGAGCAACCCGGCGCCGCTCTTGCCCTCGACGTCGTACTTGACGTTGTTCTGTTCCAGGGTGTTCTGGAGCGCCTGCTGTGAGCCGTCAGAGGTGAGGTAGCCGGTCTCGTACTCGTCGCCGCCGGCCTCGTCGGTCTGCTGGACCTCGAGCTTGTTGTCCTCGGTCTTGAACTTGACCTCCTCGACGTGCCCGGCCTCGACCTGGGCGATGAACTCGTCGTAGGAGGGAGTCTCCTTTTCGTCGCCGGGACTGATCAGGCGCTGCGCGAAGAACGCCAGCACCACGACGATCAGAATCGGAAAGGCTGCGCTACGGAAGAAACGTCTCACGATTTCCCTTGTCAGGGGTTACGAGGAAATAGGTCCCCCGGACCACTGTGGCGAGGGTACCAGCGTCTTTCTGCGTCAATGCGTGCTTTCGGTCAACGCGGCTACGTACGGAAGGTTGCGGAATCGCTGGTCGTAATCGAGGCCGTATCCGATCGCAAATCGGTTGGCGATCTCGAAACCGACGTATCTGATCGGGAGGTCTACCCGCCGCCGCTCGGGCTTGGTCAGCAGCGCGCAGACCTCGACAGACTGCGGGCCGCGGGCGTGGAGGTTCCGGAGCAGGTAGTGGAGCGTCAGCCCGGAGTCGATGATGTCCTCGACGATCAGCACCTCGCGGCCTTCGATCGGCGCGTCCAGGTCCTTGAGGATCCGCACCACGCCTGAGGAGTCGGTCGAGGACCCGTAGCTCGAGACCGCCATGAAGTCCAGCTCGCAATCGATCGTCAGCTCGCGCATCAGGTCGGCGAGGAATGGGACCGCGCCCTTGAGGATCGCGACGAGCAGGGGCGGGCGCCCCTCGTAGTCGCGGCTGATCTCGGCGGCGAGCTCGCCGACGCGGCGGCGCAGGTCCTCCTCGGACACCAGCACCTCGCCGATCAACCCGGAGTCGTCTCCCTTCACCGGCGGCAGTCTAGGCGCCGCCTACGCGCCGGCGGGTGCCACCGTGGCGCTGACGACGGCGGCGCGGCCGGTCACGCCCTCGCGCAGGGCGAACTCCTCGGAGACCGCAACCCCCGCGATCCAGGCGATTCGGTCGCCCGAGAGCACCACCGGCAGCGTTCGGCGCAGCGAGCGGGGGATCTTTCGGTCCGTGAACAGGTCCTGCAGCGACTTGGTGCCGTCGAGCCCGAGCGGCCGGATGCGATCGCCCTCCCGCCACGCGCGCACGGTAAGCCGGTCCCCGATCGCCGCGGCATCGAGGACCGCCGCGTCGGGGCCGCGCCCCTGGACCGGCGCCTCGGGTAGCTCGGCACGCAGCTCCCATGAGCCGAAGCTGCACCGGCCCGGGATCGTGAGCGTCGTGGTGGCGGGCGCCTCGCCCGAGGCCATCGAAAACCGGACGATCCCGTGCTCCGCGCGAGCCTCCACGCCCCCGCCGAGCTCCACCACGCCGCCCTCGGGCTCGGCGGCGAGCCTGACGATCTCCGCCGCCCGCTCGCGGCCGAGGGCAACGGCCTTTCCCGCGGCGCGCTCCGCGAGCTCCCTCAACAACAGCCGGCGCACGGCCGGCTCCAGCTCGGCGAGCGCATCGGACGCCGATCGCCCCGGCCGCGCCCGCTCCGGTGCGATCTAGCGCGTCGGCGACCAGCCGATCGAGCACGGCCGCCTCCTCGGCCAGCTCCGCCCTGGTCTCGGCGATCACGTCCTCGGTGGCGGGACCGATCTCCCGCAGCACCGGCAGGACCTCGTGCCGGAGGCGGTTGCGCGCGTACATGGGCTCGGCGTTGGTCGGGTCGTCGCGGAACGGAAGGGACTCCGACTCGGCCAGCCCCCGGACCTCTTCGCCGCGCAGGCCCAGCAGCGGGCGGACCACGTCACCGCGGCGCGGCGGCAGCCCGAGGAGTGCGCGTCGCCCGGGCGACGTGGCGAGGCGGTAGAGCACGGTCTCGGCGAGGTCCGTGCGCGTGTGGCCGGTGGCGATCCAGTCCAGTCCACGCTCGGCGAGCAGCCGCTCGGCGGCTTCGTAGCGGGCCCGCGCGTGCCGCATCCTGGACGTTCCCCTCGTCGAGATCTGGGCGCACGACCACCAGCTCGATCCCCAGGCGGTGGCAGAGCTCGGCGCACGTACTCTCGTCCAAATCGGAGTCCGGCCGGAGCCCGTAGTTGAGGTGGAGCCCGAGCACCGAACCGGAGCCGCAGGCGCCCGCCAGCCCGGCGGCCAGCACGGCGGAGTCCGCGCCCCCGGAGATCAGCACGATTCCCCTGGAATCAGGCGGAATCAGGCCGCTGCGGCGCACCGCCTGCGCCGCCGGTGTTGGGCCACGGGAAGCCATCCACCCATCTTAAGAACCGTAGAAACCCGCGCCAAGACGCGTAGTAAACGGTATTGGCGCAGGCAGCCGGGGCGCATAAAGTCGGCGAACGGAGTGCGCCGATTCCAAGCCCGATGATCAGGACGATCAGAGCAGCGATCGCGGCGGCCGCGGTGATGACCACCCTCGCGGTCGCCGCGCCGGCGTTCGCGTGCCCGAACGCGAACGAGCAGCCGTCGCAGCTGACGGTGATCGATGCCCGGGAGTCGGTCATCTGCCTGATCAACCAGCGGCGGAAGAACAACGGCCTCCCGAAGCTGTCCGGTCAACGTCAAGCTCCAGCGCGCCGCCCAGCGTCACTCGAATTCGATGGACGCCGGGAACTTCTTCGCCCACGAGTCGCCGGGCGGCAGCGACCCGATCAGCCGGATCCAGGACAGCGGGCTATCTCGCCGGTGCCTCGTCCTGGGCGGTCGGGGAGAACATCCTCTGGGGCTCGGGCTACCTCGGCACCCCGCGCATGGCGGTCGAGGAGTGGATGCGCAGCCCCAGCCACCGGGTCACCATGCTCTCGAGGCGCTACCGCCAGGTCGGGATCGGCGTGGCCATCGGCTCCCCGGACGGCAACCGCGAGAACGACGCCGCGATCTACACCACGGACTTCGGCTACCGGAAGTAGGACCGCGGTTCCGTGCCTGAGGCGTGCACGGGCACGCCCAGAACGCATCCCCTACCGAATAACGCGGGTGGACGAACGTCCAGAGCCCCACGCGGCCGTTCAAGGACGGAGGTCCAGGAATCGGCTCGTGCGTGGACGCGTGCTCAGGCAAGGCCGATCAGGGGGACATGTCCCCCCGCTCCAGGTTCGCCGTCCTGCTTGGCATCGCCGCCCTGGCGGCGCTGGCCCCGGCCGCCTCGGCGTCGGCGAACCACTGCCCCGATGCCGAAACGCTCGCCTCGCTGCAGAGCGTGCCCCAGATCGAGGAGTCGGTGCGCTGCCTGATCAACGAGCGGCGTTCGGAGGCCGGGCTTCCCACGCTCCGGCCGGAGGGACGTCTGAGCGTCGCCGCCCAGCGCCACTCCCAGGACATGGTCGATCAGGGGTACTTCGATCACGACGGCCCGGGCGGCGACAGCTTCATCGACCGGATCGTGGCGACCGGCTACACGCGCGGCGCTCGCAGCTGGCTCGTGGGAGAGAACCTGGTCTGGGGAAGCTCCAGCCTCAGCACCCCGGAGAGCATGGTCGAGGCCTGGATGAACAGCCCGAGCCACCGCGCGAACCTGATGCGCGAGCGGTTCCGCGAGCTCGGAATCGCCGCCGTCAGGGGCACGCCCTATGACGCCTCCGACCCCGAGGGCATCACCGTCAGCTCGGAGTACGGCGTCCGCAAGAACGGCAAGCGCGGCAAGAAGGGCGCCCGGGCGGCTAAGAAGCGCGCAGCTCGCAGGAAGCGGAATCGCTGACGCGGTCACCTCGAGGGGCGGGCTATATATAGGGAGATCGGCCGCGCAAGTCCCTTCAGCTGCGCCTGGCCGATCGGCTCGAAGCGCAGGTACTCCGACTCCGGGATCGCCTCGACCACCGAGTCGGTGACCAGGACCTCGCCGCCGAGCGCCCGGTTGACGATCCGGTGGGCGAGGTTGACGTCGCCGCCGAAGTAGTCGCCGTCCCGGAACACGGCGGCCCCCTTGTGCAGGCCGACCCGGGGCTGCGGGCCGCTCCTGGAACAGGCGGAGGAAGCCGACCGCCCACTCGGTCAGCGTGCCCGCCTCGGGGGAGACGATCATCACCTCGTCGCCGATCGTCTTCACGATCGTGGCCTCGGCCGGGAGCGTGGCCTCGACGGTGTCGACGAAGCGCTCGATCAGGTCCAGCGCCTCCTCGTCGCCCTCCTCCTCCGTGTAGCGCGTGAACCCGGTCAGATCGACGAAGCAGAAGGTCATCGCGACGCGGGCCAGGGTCTCTCCACCTCCCGCCAGCTCGGTCTCCATGTGCCCAACCACGTCCTGCTCGATGTAGAAGCGCAGGTAGCGGTTGTGCATGTACTCCATCAGGGGGCCGGTCACCGGCAGCAGGTCGGCGGCGAGCTCGCCCATCTCCTCCGCCATCTCCAGCGGCGGCACCTCGTCCTGCATCAGGGGCTCGTGGACGTAGAGGTGGAAGAGCCGGACCTCCGCGTCCGCGACCTTTCGGATCGACTGCGCGTAGACGCGGACCAGCTGCAGGAAGGCGACGAGCGGGAAGCCGGACTCCAGCACGTTGGCGCAGTGGCGCATCGCCCGGAGGTCCTCCTCGTTCAGCCGCCCCTCGAGCCCCATCGGCGTGCCGAGCAGGGTCATCAGGCGCTCGATCAGCTCGGGCTCGAGGCCGGTCTCGGCGGCGGCCTCCTCCTTCGTGTACTCGCCCTCCGGGACCCGGAACACGTCCTCCGCGTAGCCGAAGGCGAGCCGGCCTCGGCGCACGGCGTCCCCGATCGCCTCCTGCGAGTACCCCCGCTCGCTCATCCTGGCGATCACGCGGGCCTGGGCCGCGGCCGCCTCCGTCCACTCCCCCTCGGACACCGGGACCAGCCCCTCCGCGGCCCACCCCTCGAGGGTCGCGGGCGGCACGCCGGCGATCCGGCTCGCCTGCTTCAGCGAGATCCGATCACGATCCCGATCGCTCACCGGCATCCCCCAGTTTCTTCACCCCGGAAATACGACGGGGCCTCAGGAGACCCCGTCGCGTGCGGGCTGTCGGCCCGCTTCGCTGGCCAGCGGCGCCGGGACGCCTTGCGGTCCTCGCCCCTCCTTCCCAGTCGCCGAGGGACGCCGGGGCATCGGGACCACTCCGGCCGCAGATTTCGTCTGCAACGGAGACTACGCCGACCGGGCGCGAAGTCAATGGCACTAATCAATCGTCAAGTGGGGGTACTTCTCGGCGACCAGCTCGCGGTACTGGGCGAACATCGGCCTCGCCGCCGGGAAGAAGCGGAGGGCCATGGCCGCGTCCGCGACCTTCGGCTGAACCCGGCCGCGGGCGATCGCGATCGCCGCGTTCTCCCTGCCCTGGAACAACCGGTTCGCGACCACGGAGCTCATGGCGAGCCGCAGCTTCGGCTTGAGCCTTGGACCTGCTCTTGAAGTCCCAGCGGATGTCGCCGCCGGGTTCGCTCGCGTCGATGTTCAGCACCAGCCGCAGATCGGTGAACTCGATCCGCAGCGGCCCCGCGGCGGCGCGCATCCGCGACGCCGATTCCGCGTCGCCCTCCACCTCGCGCAGAACCTGGTCCAGGATCTCGCGCAGCTCCTTCTTCGAGCGAAAGAGCGTGTCCTCCACGGCCGTCACGCGAAGGAGTCTATGTGGGGCTTCGCCATTAGGTCGCGGCTGTTAGCGGCCGCCGTCATTAGTCGCTCCGGGCTGCGCCCTGCGCTCCCAAATAGGGCGGCCTGACAGCCGCTAGAGGAAAGCTCCGCCGCGCTCCAGCAGGTTGTCGTAGAGGCTGCGCTGAATCGTGTCCCGGACGTACTCGGACAGCTCCAGGATCAGGGAGCGGTCCTCGGCCGCCTCCGGCGGGTGATCGGAGAGGTCGATCGGGGGGCCGAACGCGATCCGCCAGCGGGACGGCAGCGGGATCAGCCCGAGTGGGCCGAGCAGCGGGAAGGTCGGTGTGATCGGGACGAAGGGAGCGCGCAGCAGCCGCGCCAGGGTCCGGCTCTCGGCGATCTTCGGATAGATCTCCTCCGAACCCACCACCGCGACCGGGACGATCGGGGAGCGGGTGCGCAGCGCGACCTCGACGAAGCCACCCCGGCCGAACCGCTGCAGCCGATAGCGCTCCGAGTAGGGCTTCCCGGTTCCCTTCACGCCCTCGGGGAAGGCCATCACGAGATGGTCCTGCTGCAGCAGCCGAGTCGCGTTGAAGGGGTTGGCAGGGACCCCGCCCACCCGCCGGATGAAGTAGCTGAGGTAGGGCAGCTCGAAGGCCCAGTCGAGGACCATGAACCTGGGCCAGCGGGGCTCGGAATGGTGCAGCCTGATCGCGGTGGCCATCATCGCCGCGTCGAAGGGGAGCACCCCGGCGTGGTTCGCGACGAGCAGCGCCCGTCCGGACGCCGGAATGTTCTCGACACCGGTGACCCGAACCCGCCACCAGTGCTCGTAGGCCAGCTCGAAGAACGGAAGCGCCGCGTCGGCGTACTCCGGGTCGAAGCCCCACTCGTCCTCCCGGTAGTCGCCGCCGCGACGTCCTGCCGCCGCCGACAGCGCACCGGCCATCGAGCGGCGGAGGGAGTGCCGGCGGCGAACCTCCGTCGCGGGGGTCACGCGGCCCCCCGGACAGGCGGCCTCGACGCGGGGTTCGTCAGCGAGGCCGGAGGCCCGGTCCGCAGCGAGAAGTCCCGAACCGCGCCGATCGCGTCGAACAGCGGCTGGTAGCCGACGTCCTCCCGCAGCCGGGTGTTGTCCACCCCGCGCCCGTAGCGCAGCAGCCTCACCCCGTCGCCATAGAGGTCGGCCACCCCGAGCTGGCGGCCGAGCCAGCCGAACGCCGGCGCGAACAGCGAGTGCGGCACCGGGAACTGCGGCCGCCCTCCGAGCCGGAGGATCTTCGAAAGCGAGACCGACCCCGTCGGGGCGACATTCACCGGCCCGCGAACCGGGTTGCGGGTGGCCGCCACCAGCGCGCCGGTCGCGTCGTCGGCGTGGACGAACTGGAGACGAGGGTCGAAGCCGAGCTGGGTCGGGACCACCGGCAACGACACGTAGCGGACCAGCGGCGTCTCGAGGTCGGGCCCGATCTCGGGCTGGTAGCGGAGCATGCAGCAGCTGACATCGGTCCGGCGGCGTGCGAAGTTCTCGAAGTAGCTCTCGAGCTCTCCGATGTCCCGCTGGAACCGGGTCTTGAACGGATAGCGGCGCGCCATGTCCTCGGTGAAGAAAGCCGGCGCGGCCGCCTCGGAGCCGTAGATCGCCGCCGAGCCGCGCACCACCAGCGAGCGCAGCGTCGGGATCCGCTCGCACGCCGCCAGCAGCTGGAGCGTGCCGATCACGTTGATGTCGTGGAGAGCCCGGGCGGGCTTGTCCTGCTCGGGGAACCAGACGATCCCGCAGTGGACGACCGTGTCGACCTCGGTCCCCGGCAGCAGCCTGGAGATCACGGGGTTGCGGATGTCCGCCTCGATGAACCGAGTGCGCCCGAGCCCCTCGGGGCGGCGGGTGTCGAGACCGCAGATGAAGTCGATCTCGGGGTCCGCTTCGAGCGCCCGCGCCAGCTCGCGGCCCCAGTGGCTCGAAATGCCGGTGATCAGGATGCGGCGGCCCAACTGCGTCTCCTCCGACCTGACCCTCTACCTCAGGTCAAGTCTTTTCCCGGCGCAGGGTGGCCTCGAGCTTCTCGAGGCGCTCCGAGATCGCGCTGAGCTCGGCCTCCACCCGTCGCATGACCTCGTCGCGAGCCTCCTGGCTCTTGCGCGCGACGTCCTCGCCGCGCCGCTCGACCTCACGCCGTGCCTCCTTGCCGCGCTTGACCGCCTCGTAGCGGACCTCCTGCCCGCGCCTGACGGCCTCGTCGCGCACGTCCTGGCCGCGCTTCACCACCTCCTGGCGCAGCCCCTCGCCGCGCCGCACGACCTCGTCGAGCAGCTCCGCCGCTCGCTCGCGCGTGCCGGCAGCCGAGCCCGCCGTGGCCGCGAAGGTCTTGTCGATGGCCGCGCGAAGGGCCTCTGAGGGTCCCTGCTGAGTCGATTTGGAGGGCATCGCGGCGAAGGCTACTGGCCGGGCCATATGCTCGCGCGCATGCCCCTCCACCTGCGGCCGACCGCGCCGATCGCAGCCGACGCCCTGCTGCCCGGCGACCCCGGCCGCGCGATGCTGCTCGCGCAGGCGCTCTTCAGAGACACCCCGAAGATGAGCAACCACACCCGCGGCTGGTGGGGTTACTGGGGGGAGACCGAGGCGGGCCGGCCGCTCACGATCCAGTCAACAGGCGTCGGTGGCCCGAGCGCCGCGATCGTCCTGCATGAGCTTGTTGAGCTAGGGGTCAAGCGAGCGATCCGGGTCGGCACCTGCGGGGCCGTGGACGACGCGCTGGAGCTCGGAGACCTCGTCGTCGCCCGGGCGGCCCTCGCCCTCGACGGCGCCAGCCGCAGGCTGCAGGGAGAGGAGGTGGTGCCGGCGGATCCCGGCCTGACGGACGCGCTGGGCGAGGCCGCGGGCGTCGAGCCCGGCCTGATCGCGACCGTTGACCTCTTCTACGACCCTGAGCCCGACTGGCAGGCGGAGCTCTCCGCTCGGGGAGCCGCGGCGGTCGAGATGGAGGCCGCGTCGCTGTTCGCCCTCGGCGGCCGGCTCGACGTGGCCGTGGGCTGCGTCCTCGCCGTCACCGACGTCTTCAGCGGGAACCGGCGCAGCCGGATCGACGACGAGGACCTGGTCGAGGCCGCCCAGCGGCTGGGGCGCGCCGCGGTCGCCGCCCTGGAGGCGACCTCAAGTCCCGCTTGAGGCCTGGCGGTCGCCCTCCGCGAGACGTCGCAGCGCGGTGAGGTCTCCGCTGAGCTGGTCGAGCTTGTCCTCGACGGCCTCGAGCCGCTCGGAGACCGCCCTCAGCCGCCGCCCGAGCCTGTCCACATCGGCCGCCGTGGGCACGTTCAGGTTCCGCATCGCGTGCGCACCCGCCTCATTCATCCGCTCACGCGCGTCGAGGGCCACCTGCAGGGCCTGGCCGAAGAGGGGGTTGTCCGCCAGCGCCTGGGCAAGTTCGCCCAGGGCGTCCGTGCCTCGCGCCGAGATCCGATCCTTCAGGCCGTCGCCGCTCTCCTCCATGCCTGCGCACAGTAGCGCGGCCACGCCTGGCGAAGGGCAGCCTGAACTCAACATTGCGGTCGAGTCGCTCAGGTAGGTTTCAGGCGTCGGTTGTGCGTTGCAAAGCGGAATCCGAGTTAGTAGCTTCTGCTTTGCCTTCGGGACGGGGAGGTCGGGCCAAACGGGACCGGCATAGTCCGCGGGCAACGGACTCAGACCAATGACCAAGAAGCTTCTGCTCACGATTGCGCTCGCCACGGTCCTCGCGGTCCTGGCGGCTGGTACCGCGGCTTCGGTCGATGTCGGCGGCGTGAACGTCAACGTCCCGGCGCCCGGGGCCGCCCTGCCGCAGTGTGCCGACACCAGCGACAACGACGGCGACGGCGCGATCGACCTCCTGGATCCGGGCTGCGCCGGCCCCCTCGACGGCGACGAGTACAACCCGCCGCCGGCCGGTGGCGGCGGCGGCACGGGCGGGTCCGGCGGCGCCGGACCCCTCGGCCCCGGCAACACCACCACACCGGGCCAGGGCTCCAAGGAGGACATCAACGGTGCGCCGACAGACGGCCTGTTCGGGAAGAAGGGCAAGAAGGTCGGCGCCGGCAAGAAGGACGTCGACGGCGAGAAGCAGAAGATGGAGGAGCCGCCGCTCCGCAACGAGGACGGCTCCCCGGCCCAGAACAATCCCGGCCTCACGATCGCCCCGTTCGGCCCCGCCCCGATCGGCGTCCCGAACGTCGTCATCGACCAGTTCGAGATCCCGCCGTTCCTGCTTCCGATCTACCAGGCCTGCGGAACCGAGTACGGGATCCCCTGGCAGGTGCTGGCATCGATCAACCGGATCGAGACCGCCTTCGGAACCAACCTCAATGTCTCATCCGCGGGGGCGATGGGATGGATGCAGTTCATCCCCTCCAGCTGGCAGGCCTACGGGGTGGACGCCAACGACGACGGCAAGAAGGACCCCTACAACCCGGTCGACGCGATCTGCGCAGCGGCCCGGTACCTGAAGGCGGCCGACTGGGCCGACAGCCCCCGCGACGCGATCTTCGCCTACAACCATGCCGACTGGTACGTCGACGAGGTCCTCCTCTACGCCAACCAGTACGGCAAGCTCCCCGACGACCTGATCGGCTCCCTCACCGGCCTGACCGAGGGCGCCCACTTCCCCGTCGCGGCGAACTCCCGTTACGCCGACGACATCTCCGAGCGCGACGCGATCGAGCGGTCCAAGACCAGCCGGACCGAGCCCGGCAACGCCGCGGACGTGATCTCCAGCTCCCCGACCCGCCGAGGCATCAACATCTACTCGAGGGTTAATGCTCCGGTCGTCGCCGTCAACGACGGCGTCATCCAGGACGTCGGAGAGAACGCGAAGCTCGGCAAGTACATCGTCCTCCTCGATGCGTACGGCAACCGCTACACCTACGCCGAACTCGGCTCGATCTCCGAGGTCCACCCGGTTGCGCGCGAGCGCACCCTCACCGCCAAGGACTTCGAGCTCGTCACCCCGAAGGAGGACCCGAAGCCCGGCACCGCCGCGAGCGAGGGCGACAACGACGCGCCGCCGCCGTCCGATGCCGCCAAGCAGGAGAAGGGCGGGCCCGCCAACACCGAGGAGCTCCGCAACCGCCTCTTCGCCCTGCCCGAGCGCCCGTCCAACGTCGACCGCGCCAGCGTCAGCGGCCAGCTCGACAGCCTGCTGGGCGAGCGGGTGCCGGGATACGAGACCTTCAAGGCCGCCTTCGGGAGCACCTTCGAGTTCGACAGCAAGACGATGGAGCTGAAGCAGCTCAAGGTCGGCTCCCAGGTCACGGGCGGAACCGTCCTCGGCCACATCGGCCAGGTCGGGACCCAGGCTCCGCACGTCAACTTCTCGATCAGGCCGGCCGGCCGCGGTGCGCCGAAGATCGATCCCAAGCCGATCCTCGACGGCTGGAAGCTGCTCGAGACCACCGCGATCTACCGTGCCGCCGGCAAGGACCCGTTCGGTACCGAGGCCACCGTCGGACAGGTGTCTGCTCATGTCGAAGGCACTGCTGCAGCAGCGCGTGCTCGCCGACCCGCGGATCGAGATCTACTCCTGCGGGCGCAGCGACATCGAGACCGGACAGATCGACCGCCGCACCCTGGCGATGCTCGAGTACCTCGCCGAGCGCGGCTACCGCCTCACGATCACCTCGCTCAAGTGCGGCCACAGCTTCTACACGTCCTCGGGCAACGTCAGCGCCCACTCCTCGGGCAACGCCGTCGACATCGCCCAGGTGAACGGCCTGCCGATCCTCGGCAACCAGGGCAAGGGGTCGATCACCGAGGCGGTCGTTCACGACCTGCTCGAGCTGCAGGGAACGATGCGGCCGTCCCAGATCATCACGCTGATGGACTTCGGCGGACCCACGTTCGCGATGGGCGACCACGACGATCACATCCACGTGGGCTACACGCCGACCGCGGGCACCGGCGGCCAGATCGGTCAGTTCGCCCAGGTCCTGAAGCCCGAGCAGTGGGAGCGCCTGATCGAGCGCCTCGGCGAGATCGACAATCCCGAGGTCCCGAGCAAGCCCTCGGACGCGGCGATTCCCACGGATCGCGGCAGCGACGCCCACCGCGGCGAGTAGCTCGCGCCCCAAAACAGGCAGGATGGGGGCGGCATGATGCTGCCGTTCGTACAGCTGGAGTTCGCCGGCCTGATCGGGTTGCCCGAGGGCCGTTACGTGTCGCGCAGCGACTCCGGCGAGGAGGTACTGGTGGTGCAGCTCCGCGGCGCTCCGCGTGCGAGGCGGCGCCCGCGTCCCGGCCGGCCGGGCGACCCCACCGACGTCGAGGAGGTCCCGCTGAGCCAGGTGATGGTGGTGTTCGCCGACCGTCTCGAGCCGGGGGACGCCGAGAGCTGGCTGGCGCAGGTGAGCGGCAGCCCTGAACAACGCACCGAGCAGGTGCGCTCGGCGACCCGCCTCCTGAACCGCGCGCTCCACGCCCTCAGGGCGGCGGCGCGGGACCCGCTGATCCAGGACGTCGGGCGCCAGCCGGGCCCTGGCCATCCGGATCGGCTACGGCACCGGCGACGAGGTCGCCGACGGCCGCTGGACGGACGCCAAGCAGCTTCCCCCGCCGCCCCGCGGCCGGCGCGATGAGATCGATCCCCAGCAGCGGATCGCCGCGGTCCTCGGCGGCCGCGAGCGCGTCGAGCCCGCGGAGACCCTGCTGCTGCGGGCGCGGCTCGACCTGGAGCAGGGACGCGTCGACGAGGCGGCCTACGGCCTCGAGGCCGCGCAGGCCGCGCTCGCCGAAGCCTCGGCAGAGCTGCGCGACGACATCGGCAAGCGGATCGCCGAGCTTCGGTCGAGGCTGGAGGGCTAGGCCCATGCGCGTCGCCGCGGTACAGCTCGAGGCGGAGCTGGCGGACGTGGACGCGAACCTCGCCATGTGCGAGCGCCTCGCGGATCGCGCAGGGAGCGAGGGCGCGGAGTGCATAGTGCTGCCGGAGTTCTTCACGACGGGGATCGGGTTCGACGAGCGGCTGGCCGACGCCGCGCTCCCGCCGGACGGCGCCGCGACCGACCTGCTGAGCGGCCTGGCGCGCCGCCACGGCGCGATCGTCGGCGGCTCCTTCCTCTGCCGCGATGCCGACGGCGACGTCCGCAACGCGTTCATGATCGCGGGCCGCGACGGCGAGATCGTCGGCCGCCACGACAAGGACCTGCCGACGATGTGGGAGAACAGCTTCTACGTCGGCGGCAGCGACGACGGGGTGATCACCGTTGATGACCTGGACCGTCGGCGCTGCGGTCTGCTGGGAGCTGATGCGGACCCAGACGGTGCGGCGGCTGCGCGGCCGCATCGACCTCGCGCTCACCGGGTCCGGCTGGTGGAGCGTGTCGGAGAACTGGCCGCTCACCGACGGTGCCGAGGCCGCCAACGAGCGGCTGGCGTCACACGCCGCCGAGAGCTTCGCCCGGTTCGTCGGCGCCCCGGTCGCGCACGCTGCGCACGCGGGGAAGCTCCACTGCGACCTGCCCTGGTCGCCGCTCCCCTACCGCGGCCACTTCGAGGGCGGCACGATGCTGGTCGAGGCCGACGGCCGCGTCGTCGCCCGGCGCACCTGGGAGGAGGGCGAAGGCTTCGTCGTCGGCGACCTGGAGCCGGGCCGCCGCGATCCGCTCGAGCAACCACCCGACCGCTTCTGGCTGCACCGCCGCGGCGCTCTCGCCGCCTTCGCCTGGAACTACCAACGGCTGCACGGCCGGCGGTACTACCGGCGCCACGTTGCAGCTAGCAGGATCGCTTGATCGCGCCGCCGGCGCCGCCGAAGCACTTGTCGTTACCGGCATCGCCGCGGAGCTCGTCCTTGCCGCCCCTGCCGAAGAGGCGGTCGTTGCCCTCGCGGGCGATGATCAGGTTGGGCGATCCGTCGCCGGTGAGGATGTCGTGGCCGCGGCTGCCCTCGAGGATCTCGTTGCTGCCGAAGACCTTCGTCGGGGTGCAGCCTCCCGCGCCGCGCAGGGTCGCCGTGCCGCCGAGCTTGGCGGCCACGCCGGCATCGCTGTCCACGTGGCCGAAGCCGGCTATGTCGGACTGGCCCGGGCCGCCGTCATAGACGTGGCCCTCGCAGGGGCTGTCGGACACGAGCTGGTCTGAGCCGTTCCCGCCGTTCAGGAGGTCTCCGCCGCCGGGTCGGCCGACGACGAGGTCGTCACCGGGGCCGCCGAGCAGCCGGTCCGCCCCAGTTTCGCCCGGGAAGAGCAGGTCGGATCCGGGTCCGCCGTTCAGGACGTCGTTGTCGGGTCCGCCGTCGCCCTTGGTCAGGGTGGTGACCGAGAAGCCGCCGCCGACGTTGATGGTGTCGTTGCCGGCGCCGCCCCAGATCAGCACGTAGCCGAGCTCGGCCGCGGGCAGGGGGCAGCGCACCGGTCCGGACCGCCGGTGCAACCGGGGCCGGACGCGAGCGCCGATCCGGTGATGGAGAAGCTGCTGGGTCCCTGGCTGATCGTGAAGTCGTCGTTCCCGGGTCCGCCCCAGATCACCAGGCCCGGGTCGGGGCTGGAGCCGTCGGCCATGTAGGCGATCGGCCCGCCGCCCCCCTGCGGTCCGCTGCTGCAATCCATGGTCGCGAAGCCCGAGCACTGGTCGACGTCGCCGCCGCCGCGGACGGTCAAGCCTGGGCCGGTGAGCCGGTCCTCGAAGGGGGTCCCGACCAGGTTCTCGATCCCGGCGATCTGCTCCTGGGAGTCGTCGCCGGCGGCCGAGCCGGCCCCGAGGTTGACGTCGACGCCATCTCGGGTCGGGTGGGGGCCCGGCGGGGTCGCGGTGGCGAAGCTGAGGGTGTCGTTGCCGGCGTCCCCGAAGTACCGGTCGCGATTGACGTCGCCGCGGATCCAGTCGTCGTTGATGCCACCCCGCAGGTCGTCGATGCCGTGACCGCCGACGAGCAGGTCGTTCCCGCCCTCGCCGAAGAGGTCGTCGTCCTGGAGCTCTCCGAACATGCGGTCGTCGCCGGGGCCGCCGTGGGCGTTCTCGCCGCCGGGGCCGCCGAGGATCGTGTCGATGCCGGCGTCGCCCAGGATCTTGTCCGATCCCGGGCCGCCGTCGAGGAAGTCGTTGCCCGCGCCACCGTGGATCTGGTCGCGGCCGGTGCCGCCCATGATCCGGTCGTCGCCGGGGCCGCCGCAGATGATGTCCTTGTTGCGCTTGGCGATGATTACGTCATCGCCGCCGCCGGCGACGATCACCTGGACGCCGTGCTTGTCGGCCTTGAGGACGTTGTCGCCGCCACCGCCCACGACCGTGGCCTTCCGGCCCTCGCACTTGGGCTTCGCCTGGGCGACCGCCGGAGCCAGCATGGCGACGGCGACGAGCGCCATCGCGGCGACCGTCGCGGTCAGACCCGCCCTGACTCGTGAGTTGTGACGTGCTCCCGCCAAGCTCGCTCCCTGAACACAGCTGTTCCCGCGTAGTTCCATGCGTACACGCCCATCGGCCGGGCCTTGCCAAGCCTTAACCCCGATCCGTGCCTGGCAGGGCTGCCCTGTTGGCCGTTTTTCCTACGACCCGCCGTACGGGCTCGAATCACGGCGGGGCTCAGAGAGCGGCGAGCACGGCGTCCAGGTCGGCGACCACGTCGCCGTCCATGCGCACCTGGGCGTCACCGTCATACGGCGTGGGGCCCTGCGTGACGATCGCGAGCTTGCCCCCGCGCCGCCAGCGTGACCGTCGGCAGGCCGGCCACGGGATAGACCTCGAGCGAGGAGCCGATGCAGAGCAGCAGGTCGGCCCGGGAGGCCATCGCCTCGGCCTCGAGCATCGCGTCGGCGGGCAGGAGCTCGCCGAACAGCACGACGTCCGGCTTGACCAGGCTGGCGCAGGCACGACAGGTGGCGACGCCTTCGTGTCGAAGAGCTCCTCGACCTTCGCCAGCTCGTAGGTCGCCTCGCACGCCTGGCAGCTCGCGGTCCGGATCGAGCCGTGCACCTCGACCACCCGCTCGGAGCCCGCCTTTGTATGGAGGGTGTCGATGTTCTGGGTGATCACGCCCTCGAGCAGCCCGCGGCGCTCGAGCTCGGCGAGCACCTCGTGGGCGCGGTTGGGCTCGACCCCGCCCAGCCCGCTCAGCCGCGGGCGATAGAACTCCCAGAACGCGACCGGGTCCGACCGAAAGGCGTCGATGTGGGCGACCTTCATCGGGTCGACCTTCTCCCAGAGCCCCTTCCCGGGTGTCCGAAAGTCGGGAATGCCGGACGGCACCGAAATCCCCGCCCCGGTCAGGGCGACCGTGCACTCGGACTCGCGGATCAGCTCCGCGAGCCGCTGCCCGGCCTCGACGGTGCCCGTCGGCTACTTGCCCTTCCAATTGGGGCTGCGCTTTTGCAGGAAGGCGCAGATCCCCTCGCGCCCGTCCTCGGATTGGAAGACAGTCGCAAAGCCTTCCTTCTCCTTTTCGATCCCCTCATCCAGCTCCCCCGCGTGGGAGATCTTCTTGATTTGTTCGACGGCCAGCGGCGCCTGGCCCGCGAGCTTGCGGCCCCAGGAGAGCGCTACGTCGAGCAGCTCGTGGTCCGGCGCGATGTCGTCGGCGAGCCCGTACTCGTGGGCCTCCTTCGCCAGGACCGCGTCGCCGGTCAGGTTCATCTCCAGGGCCTTGGACGGGCCGACCAGCCGCGGCAGGCGCTGGGTGCCGCCGAAGCCGGGGATGATCCCGAGGTTGATCTCGGGCTGGCCGAAGACCGCCGACTCCGCGGCGATCCGGAAGTCGCAGGCCATCGAGAGCTCGCAGCCGCCGCCGTAGGCGATCGCGTTGACGGCCGAGATCGTCACGACCTGGCCGGTCTCCAGCTCACGGAGCAGCGAGTGGCCGTCGTTGATCATCTCGGCGCCCTTCTCCGGCGTGTCCATCTGGGTGAACGCCTTGATGTCGGCGCCCGCCGAGAACACCACCGGCAGCGACGAGTAGATGATCAGCGCGTGCACCTCGTCGTCGGCCTTGACCTGCTCCCAGACCTTGCCGAGGTCGCTCGACCACGGCGGGCGAGATCGCGTTCATCGGCGGATTCGCCAGCCAGGCGATCGCGACGCCGTCGTCGCGCTTCTCGAGCTTGACGGCGCCCTCGTCCTCGGTCTGCGGGTAGGCATAGAAGCCCTGGCCCGACTTCAGGCCGAGACGGCCCTGGTTCACCAGCCGCTTCAGGATCGTCGGCGGCGCGAAGCGCTCGCCGTGGCTCTCCTCGTACTTCTCGAGCTTCTCGAGCATCGTGTCGAGGCCCTCGAGGTCGGCCTTCCAGAACGGCGGGAACAACCCGCGGCGCGGGTCCAGCCCGGCGCCGGCCATCATCCCCAGGTCGATCTCGCGGACGGTGCAGACGCCCTCCTCGAGCACCTTGCACGCCTCGACCAGTGACTTGAGCACGAACAGGTCGGCGAGCTCCTCAGGGTCGGGATCGGCGTCGCCCGCGATGTTCGGCTCGCCGTCCTTGTAGAAGCCCTCGCCGCCGGACTTGGCGCCGAGCTTGCCGTCCTTGACGAGCTTCTGCATGCCCTTGTGGACGTAGAAGCTGTCGCCGTAGGACTCGTTCAGGTACTCGGCCACGTGCAGGACCGTGTCGAGGCCGAGCATGTCGATCAGGACGAAGGGCCCCATCGGCGAGACGTTCTTCTCCGCCACGCCCTCGTCGATCTTCTTGATGCTGAGCTTCTTCTCCTCCTGCTGGCGCCAGACCTCGCCGGCGGCCGAGTTGAGGATGCGGTTGACGACGAAGCCCGGCACCTCGTTGCAGGTGATCGGCTGCTTGCGGATCGCCTGCGCGAAGTTGAAGGCGGCCGTGAGCGTCTCGCGCGAGGTGTCCTCGCCGCTGATCAGCTCGACCAGCGGCATGATCGACGCGGGATAGAAGAAGTGGAAGCCGACGACCTTGTCCGGCCGAAGGGTCTCGCGGCCCATCTCCGTGATCGACAGCGACGAGGTGTTGGAGGCGAGGATGGCGTGCCCCGGCGTGACCTCGTCGAGCTCCTTGTAGACCGCCTTCTTGATCTCCATCTTCTCGGGGACGGCCTCGATCACGATGTCGACGTCCTCGAAGCCCTCGTAGGTGGTGACGCCGGAGATCAGGCCCATCACCTCGTCGAGGCGGGCGTCGGCCTGCTCCTGGGTCAGCTTCTCCTTGGAGACGAGCTTGTCGAGCTGGGACTTCGTTACCTCGCGCGACTTGTCGAGCGCGTGGTCGACGAACTCCTGCTTGATGTCCTTGACGACGACCGGGATGTCGGCGTTGGCGATCACCTGCGCGATCTCGCCGCCCATGGTGCCGCCGCCGAGCACGGCGGCCTTCGATACGAACATGAGAGTGGGTCCTCCGAGGGTCGGAGTGGGCGGGGAAGGCTACCTAGCGCGGCGCGGCGACATACTTGCCCCATGGCACCGGATCCGAGGGTCAGACGCGCGGAGACCGGCGACGCGCGGACGAGCCGCCGAGCTGATGCACCGGTTCAACGTCGAGTACGACGAGCCGATCGACGACCCCGACGTCCTCGAGCAGCGCTACCGGGTCCAGCTCACGACGGGCGACGTCACCGTCTTCCTTGCCGGCGACGATGGAACCGACGGGTTCGCGCAGCTCCGCTACCGCAGCCAGATCTACTCGGATGCGCCGGCCGCCTACCTGGAGGAGCTGTACGTGGTCCCGGACCGCCGCGGTGAGGGCCTCGGCCGGGCCCTGCTGGAAGCGGCGATCGAGGCGGCGCGGTCCCACGGCGCCGACGTCATCGACCTCGGCACCGCTGAGGACGACACGGCGGCCCGCGGCCTCTACGAGAGCGCCGGCTTCACCAACCGCGAGGGCAAACCGGACGGGCCTGTGATGCTCTATTACGAGCGCGACCTATAGGGGAAAGCGAGGTGATGGTGTGAGGGCGAAACGATTGCTGAACGGACAGGTTGCAACGGCTCTCGTCGCTGGGGCCATGGGAGCGACACTCGCAACGGCGGGGATCGCGGTCGGCGGCGCCGTGCTGAGCGCGGACGGGGGCAATGCGGCTCGAGTGTGCGTCGATGCCAACGACGGGGTGCAATCTACCGAACCGGGGCCTGTCTGGCGGAGAGACGCCCTGGACCTGGCAAGCCCATCCCGCCGGTATGGCCGACGCGCTGGTCGCGGACTCCGCCAAGGACGAGGCGGCGGCGGAGAAGGTCGCGAAGAAGGTGCGGAAGCTGAAGCGCAGCATCGGCTCGTCAGGGACGCCGGCAGAAGCTCGCGTTTCTTGACCCGGCAGGCCAGATCTTGCGGGCGGTCGCGACGATCGCGGAGCTGTCCCGGAGATCCCACGAAACCTCGAACTCGATCATTCAGAACGTCAGGGGGTAGCCGAGCCGGATTCGCCATAGACCTCGGCCTTGATCAGGCTGAGCGAGCTGATCACCGATCGAGGAACGGCTCGACCTCGGTGCGCAGCCGGCGGTACTCCTTCCGCCCGCCGGCGTGATCGAGTAGTAGCGGCGGGTCCGGCGGTCCGGCAGCTCCCAGCGCCCTCGACGAACCCCTTCTCCTCCAGCTCGCGCAGCAGCGGGTACATCGTGTTCGGGTTGACGGAGATCACGCCCTGGGTCATCTCCTCGATCGCCTCGATCATGTGGTTCCCGTAGGTCGGCTCGCGCGAGACCAGGTGGAGCACCAGCAGCGGGAAGACGTCGCGGCGGCGGATCTCGCCGCCGAACACGTCGGAGGGCCGCCCGCGGCGCTTCCCGGGACCGGGGGCCTCGAGGCCCTTGGCCGCCTTGGCGGCCTCCGCGACCGCCTCCGAGACCGGCTTCGCCGGACGCCTGGACTCCTCCGCCACGCAAGCGAGTCTACGCCGCTAGTTAGCCGTAAGGATGTGGGCGACGCCTCCCGGAACGACGAGAGCCCCCGGGCGGGGGCGCTCGGTGAAGCGGTACTGCGAAAGCGAAGCTAAGCGGTCGCGGGCTCCTTGCTCGCTCCGCGTCGCCGGCTGCCGTTCTCGGCGGCGGCCTTGGCCTTCAGGGCCTTCGCCTCGGGAGTCTCCTCGTCGGCCTTGCGGCCCATCAGGATCTCCTTGGCGATGACCAGGCGCTGGATCTGCGAGGTGCCCTCGTACAGCTGCATGATCTTGGCGTCGCGCATCAGCTTCTCGACCGGGTACTCCTTGATGAAGCCGTACCCGCCGTAGACCTGCACGGCGTCGACGGTGATCTCCATCGCCGAGTCGGCGGCGAAGCGCTTCGCGTGGGAGGACGCAAGCGTGTTGCGCTTGCCCTGGTCGAGGAGCACGGCCGACTGCCAGACGAGCAGCCGCGAGGCCTCGATCTTGGTCGCCATGTCGGCGATCATGAATGCGACCGCCTGGTGCATGGCGATCGGGACGCCGAACTGGACTCGCTCCTTGGAGTAGTCACGGGCGTACTCGAACGCGGCCTGAGCGATGCCGACGGCCAGGCCGGCGACGCCGGGGCGCGTCCGGTCCAGGGTCATCATCGCGAGCTTGAATCCCTTGTTCTCCTCGCCGAGCAGGTTGCCGGCGGGGATCTCGGTCTCGTTGAAGGTGATGGTCGCGGTGTTGGACGCCCGCTGGCCCATCTTGTCTTCCTTCTTGTCAACCGTGACCGTGTCGTCCTTGGGGACGACGAAGGCCGAGATGCCGTTGTGGCCGGCGTCCTTGTCGGTCTTGGCGTAGACCGTGAACCAGTCGGCGTAGCCGCCGTTGGTGATGAAGCACTTGGAGCCGTTGAGGACGTACTTGTCGCCCTTCTTCACGGCCGTGGTCTTCATCCCGGAGACGTCGGAGCCGGCGTCGGGCTCGGTCAGGCAGAACGAAGCGAGCTTGGGCTCCTCGGTCAGCATGCCCGAGGTACTCCTTCTTGACCTCCTCGGAGCCGCCGAGGCCGACCGGGGCGGAGGCGAGCCCATTGGCCATCAGCGAGGTGCCGATGCCCGAGCAGCCCCAGCCCATCTCCTCCTCGATCAGGCAGCCTGAGAGGTAGTCGAGGCCGGGCCCGCCGTACTCCTCGGCGACGTGCGTGTTCATCAGCCCGATCTCCCACGCCTTGTCGATGATGTCCTGCGGCCAGGTCCCGTCCTTGTCGTACTCCCAGGCGACCTTGCGAATGTCCTTCTCGGCGAAGCTGTGCGCGAGCTCGCGCAGGTCCTGCTGCTCGTCGGTAAGCGTCAGGTCAACCACGTTCTTAGGCTCCTTCGAAGTTGATTGACTGGTCAGTCAGCCAGTCGCGAAAGGATAGCCTGTTTGCATGCCGCTGGCCGCAATCGAGCCGGGGATGGTCCTCATCATCGTGGTCATCACCGCGCTTCCGATTGGGGCGATCGTGTTCGTGATGGGCGCCGGCAAGAGGTTCGACGAGATCGGCAAGGGCGACTTCGCGATGGAGCACGACATGCCCGAGGGCCCGGCGTCCCGCGGCGTCGCCCCGGTCAGCGCCGAGGTGCGCGAGGAGGAGATCCGCCAGATGGTCCAGGCGCGCTCGGACCGCCGAGTCGCCCGGGGGAAGGACCCGCTCGACGTCGATGCCGAGGTCGAGAAGCTGCTCACGCCCGAACGCGCCCCGGGGTCGCTGGGGGCCGACCGCGAGCTGCGCGAGGAGGTCCGCCAGCTCGTCGTCGCGCGCAACGAGCGCCGCAAGCGGCAGGGAAGAAGCCCCTCGACGTTGACGTGGAGATCGAGCGCCAGCTCCGCGAGCTCGAGAATCTCGGCCAGTAACCGCGGTTGAAAGCGCGGCCTGGGGTATACATCCAAGCAAGTGGCAGGCAACGAACCAGAAGCAGAAGAGACGATCGTCGAGCTCGACGAGCTCCTCGTTCGCCCGGGCACCTACTTCAACCCGCAGACCGAGGTCCTGGTGGTCGTGGACGACTCCAGCTCGCTCGACCAGGAGATCTTCAACATGGAGGTCTACGAGGGTGCCGAGTGGATCCGGATCTCGGACGAGGTCCCGGTCAACGAGGAGCAGCGCGACGAGCAGCTCGAGATCTTCCAGACCCACTACCACCCTGGCTCGGGCGCCGTCGTCGGCGAGGAGGCCGACGAGCAGCTCGAGCAGGTGGAGCGCGACGACCGGACGATCATCGAGCCGGGCGGCGACGGCGCCGGTGAAGACCGGCAGGGGCGACGAGGCTCCCGCCGAAGAGCCGGTCGCCGAGGAGTAGCTCCATCGCCGTGATCGAGAGCGGTACGGAGGCGCCTGACTTCACGCTCCCCGACCAGGACGGCAACGAGGTGACGTTGAGCGGACTGAGGGGCTCGCCCGTGGTCCTCTACTTCTACCCACGCGCGGACACCCCGGGCTGCACCACCCAAGCCTGCGGCATCCGCGATCACCGCAGCGACTACGAGCGCGCCGGCGCGCGCGTCCTCGGCGTCTCCCCCGATCCTGTCGACGACGTGGGCAAGTTCGCCGACAAGTACTCGCTGGACTTCACGCTGCTGGCCGACGCCGGCCACGAGGTCGCCGAGCTCTACGGCGTCTGGGCCGAGAAGAACATGTACGGCAAGAAGTTCTGGGGGGTCCAGCGTGCGACCTTCGTGATCGACGCCGACGGGAAGGTCGCGAAGGTCTTCCCCAAGGTCTCCCCCAAGACCCACGACGAGGTCGTGCTCGAGGCTCTGGCGGAGCTCGGCTGATGGAGAGCCTGGCCGAGCACCGCGAGCACGACCATCACGAAATGCCGACCGAGGGCGCGGCCCTCACCGGAGTCGCGCTCTCGGCCACTCTGCATTGCCTGACCGGCTGCGCGATCGGCGAGGTCACAGGTGTGGTAATCGGCACCGCCGCCGGCTTCTCCGACGCGGCGACGATCGCCCTCGCCATCGCCCTCGCGTTCCTGTTCGGCTACGCGCTGACCAGCCTGCCGCTGCTGCGCGCCGGGCTTGCCCTCTCCGCCGTGATCCCGATCGCGCTGGCGTCGGACACCCTCAGCATCGCGGTCATGGAGATCGTCGACAACGCGATCCTGCTTCTGATCCCCGGCGCGATGGAAGCCGGGCTCGACTCGGTGCTCTTCTGGGGCAGCCTCTCCTTTGCACTCGTGATCGCGGGCGCGTTCGCGCTGCCGGTGAACAGGTGGCTGATTGCGCGCGGCAAGGGGCATGTCGCCGTCCACGAGACCGGGATCCACGGAGGCCCGCCGGTGAACGTCGTCGGCGCGATCGCCGCCGTGGCGTTCGTCTTCGGCTCGGCCGTACTGATCGGCGAGCTCGTCGGCTAGACGGCGACGATGACGATGAAGGACGCGTAGAGCGTCAGCCAGGCGACCACCGGCAGCAGTTCGAAGCGGTCCCGCAGCCGCAGGGCCCAGTAGGCGATCAGCCCGCCGGCGAGCCCGAGTGCCACCGAGATGGCGGCGTTGCCGCCCAGCTCCCAGTCGGTGAAGATCAGGCCGATCCCGACCGGGATCGTCGACTGGAAGACCATGGCGCCGGTGATGTTCCCGAGGGCAAGCGAGTCCTTGCCCTCGCGCACCCAGAAGAAGCTGTTGACCTTCTCGGGCAGCTCCGTCGCCAGCGGCGCCAGGATCAGCGACAGGACGATCGCCTCGACGCCGAAGTCCTCCGCCACGTGCAGCAACTCCTCGACGAACAGGTGCGCCCCGCCGACCATCGCCCCCAGCCCGACCAGCGCCTGCACCACGCAGGCCCACAGCGCCGGATCTTGGGCTCGCCGGCGCTTCGGCTCGATGATGAGCGGGTTGAGCGTGTGCTCGGCCTGGACGTCGCCGCCGCCGGTCAGGGTCCGCTGCACGTAGACGACGTAGGAGAGGAAGAAGACGATCCCGGCCGGGATGCGCACCTCCTCCGGGGCCCCGAAGCCAAGCACGAGCCCTCCAGCGAAGAAGACCATGAAGAAGGCGAGGTCCCGGTCGAGCGTGGGAACGTGCGCGTTCAGCTCGATTCCCTGCTTGCGCCGGTGGCGGTATATGTAGGCGGTCAGGCCGACCAGCCCCATGGCAAGGGTCGCCAGCAGGAACGGCGCGCCCACGATCGCCCCGATGGCGACGTCCTCGCTCTTTGTGGCGCCGACCAGCGCGACGATCGCGATCAGCGTCTCGGGCAGGGCGGTGCCGACCGCCGCAAGCAGGCTTCCGACCGCTCCCTCCCCCACCGCCAGGCGGTGGCCGACCCACTCGATCGCGTTAGTGAAGAGCAGCGCGCCGGCGAGGATGACGGCGAAGCTGATGAAGAGGAGGACTACCTCCATTGCCTGACCACGCTACGCGTAATAGAAGGTGAGGCCGAGGATCACGTAGAGCGCGAGCAGCTGTAGGCCCTCGAACCAGTTCGACTCACCCTCGTGGGTGACCTGTTGGGCGACCAGGATCGCCAGGATCACGGCCGCGATCTCGTACCCGTTGAAGACGAGCGGCATCGGGCCGGGCCCGATCAGGAACGACAGGATCACCAGCACCGGCGCAACGAACAGCGCGATCTGGGCGCTGGAGCCGATCGCGATGTTGACCGCGAGGTCCATCTTGTTCTTCATCGCCACCAGGACCGCGACCCAGTGCTCGGCGGCGTTGCCGACGATCGCCACCACGATCACCCCGATGAAGAACTCGCTCAGCCCGATGGACTCCGAGGCGGCCTCGATCGAGCCGACCAGGATCTCCGACATGACCCCGACCGCGATCCCGGCGACCGCGAGCGCGATGACCGACCTGCGGATCGACCAGCCCCACGTGTCGTCGTGTGCCTCGTCGTCGTCGCTGTGCGGGTTGAACAGCTCCTTGTGGGTGCGCAGGCTGAACAGCAGGCCGCCGACGTAGGTCGCCATCAGGACGATGGCCACGGCAAGCGAGAGGTCCTCGACGGTGTCGTCGTATACGACCCGCTCCTGGTCGATGCCGGGCAGCCCGGTCCCCCTGACCAGCTCGAAGATCGCCGGCATCACCAGCGCCGCGGCCGCGAGCAGCAGCATCGTCGACTGAACCCCCGCCGCGGTGCGGTCGAAGCGCTGGACCTTGCGCCCGCCGGTGAGGCCGCCGGCCAGCATGGCGGCTCCCATCACCAAAAGGATGTTCCCGAGGATCGACCCGATGATCGACGCCTTCACGACCTCGTGCAACCCCGCTTCCAAAGCGAAGAGAGCGATGATCAGCTCGGGCGCGTTGCCGAAGGTGACGTTCATGAGGCCACCGATCCCGGGCCCGGACTTCGCCGCGACCTCCTCGGTGGCGCGGCCCATCAGCGCCGCCGTCGGGATCACGCCGAGCGCCGCCGCGAAGAAGATCAGGCCGGCGGCCGAATGCGTGAGCTCCAGTGCGATCGCCGCCGGGATGAACGGGACAAGCAGGTAGGGCCAGCCACTCGGGCTGAAGAGGAACTTCGCGTTCAGGCGGGGAGTCGTGTGTTCCATCGGCGCCGCAGCTTACGCGCGGCTAGAGAAGCTCGGCGCACGCCTGGGCGGCTGCCGCGTCGGGCGCGGTCGCCAAGCACTCTTCGTAGGCCTCGATCGAGCTGCCGCTCGGGCCCTCCGGCGGCCCTCCGGCCTGCGGCAGGGAGGAGCCGCCGAGCGCGTCCTCGAGCGCGCCCGCGTCGGCGCCGACCTCGGCGAGCAGGGTCGCGAGCGGCTGGGGGTCGGCGGGCGCCGCGATCTCCTGCGGCTCGTTCACCTCCCCGAGCTTCAGGGAGAAGTCGAACGTGACCGCTCCGTCCGGCCCAGGGGCATCGGCCGGCGTCTCGAGCTCGAGATGTCCGTCGATCCCCCGCAGGACGTCGTCGTCGGCGCCGCTGTAGATCTCGAAGTGCGCCTCCTTGACGATCTGCTCGAGGTTCTTCAGCCGGTCGGGGTCGATCTGCTCCACCGCCGGGCCGGCGCTCTCCGCGAGTGTCTCCAGGTCCCCCGCGAGCTTGGCGACGTCAGCGTCGCCGGAGATGCGAATCGCCTCGGTCCCCTCGACGTCCTCGGTCCCCTCGTTCTCGAGGTTGGTGAGCCAGATCGTCGGATCGATCCCGAGGGCCCTCAGGAAGTTCCCAGTTGCGGCCGGCTGCTCATCGTCCTCCTGCTGGAGCTGGAGGAAGCGCTGCGCGACCGTGTCGAAGAGCTCCTGCGGGACCTGGTAGGCCTGGTCCTGGTAGGAGACGAACGCCGCCTGGCCGGTGGAGATCAGGCCGCCGGCGAGATCGACGTCCTGAATCGAAGTCTCGGCCTTGTAGGTGGCGTCGACGTCGAACGAGGGGATGTCCCCCTCCCGCGTCTGGAACGGCCCCGCGAGACTCGCATCGAGCGACCCGCCCTGATCCCCCTCCACCACGTAGTTGATGCTGAGGTCGAAGGTGCCGCTGTCGATCTCCTGGGCGTTGTCGAAGGCACGCTGGAGCACCTCCGCCGGGTCCTCGCCGGATCCGTCGTCCTCGTCGCCGCCGCAGGCACCACCGAGGAGGGCGATGAGCAGCACGGCCGGCGGGATGAGCAAGCGGTTTCGAAGCAGGGCCACGAGAACGCGGCAGGCTACACCCGTTCCGGGGTCGGTGACCGCCTATCGTTTTGGTCATGGTCGAAGGGAGGAGCTGCCCCTCCTGCGCCGCGCCGAATCCCGAGCGCGCCCGCTTCTGCATGTCCTGCGGCGCCGGGCTGGCGCCGCTCTGCTCGAACTGCGGCACCGAGAACCCGCCCGAGGCGAAGTTCTGCATCGAGTGCGGCAACGCGATGGACGGCGCGCCGGGCGAGACGAAGGCCGCGCCGGCGGCGCCCGCGGCCCCGGCCGGACAGGCGGAGGCACCTCCCGAGGAGCGGCGCCAGGCGACGGTCCTGTTCGCCGATCTCTCGGGCTACACCGCCGCCGCCGAGCAGATGGACCCCGAGGCGGTCAAGGCCATGGTAGATCGCACCCTGAGGCGGCTGGCCGAGGAGATCGAGCGCTTCGGCGGCAGCGTGGACAAGTTCATCGGCGACAACGTGATGGGGGTGTTCGGCGCGCCGGTGGCCCATGAGGACGATCCGGAGCGCGCCGTGCGGGCAGGGCTTGGAATGCAGGCCGCGATGGAGGACGTGAACCAGCTCAGCACGCAGAGCGGTGGACCGAGCTTCTCGCTCCGGGTCGGGATCAACTCCGGCGAGGTCATGGCCGGCGCGGTCGGCGACCGTTACACCGTGATGGGCGACGTCGTCAACGTCGCCGCCCGTCTGCAGGCGGCCGGGAGGCCCGGGGCGGTCACGGTCGGCGAGAGCACCTATCGCGCCAGCCGGGAGGCGATCGCCTACGACCGGCTGGACCCGCTCGCCCTCAAGGGCAAGGAGGAGACGGTTCCCGCCTGGGAGGCGACCGCGACGCTGACCGAGCCCCGGCGCGGAGCGCTGCGAGCCCAGACCCCGCTGATCGGGCGCGAGGAGGAGGCCGGCCTGCTGAGCCAGCTGGTCGACCGAGTGCAGCGCGAGGGCCGGCCCCATCTGGTCACCGTGATCGGCCAGGCCGGTGTCGGCAAGTCGCGGCTCCTGCGCGAGCTCGAGACCAATCTTGCGGAGCGCCCCCAGCCGCTGACCCTGCGCCGCGGCCAGTGCCCGCCCTATGGCGCCGGGGTCGCCTACTGGGCGCTCGCCGAGGTGCTGCGGGAGGAGTTCGAGGTCCTCGACACCGACACCCCGGAGGCGGCCTGGGTGAAGCTCCGGAACGGCGTCGCCGCGCTGATGGAGGAGCTTGGCGAGCCCGAGGCGGCGGACCGCAGCGCGGCGCTGCTGGCGATGCCGCTTGGGATCGAGCCTCCCGAGGAGCTCGACCCGGCCGACGCCGAGGACCCGCAGCGGATGCGGGAGGCGCTGTTCTCCGCGACGCGCGCGGTCGTCGAGGCGATGTCACTGCGGCGACCCCTGGTGCTCGCGCTGGACGACATCCACTGGGCCGACGAGGGCATGCTCGACCTGATCGACCACCTGGCGCGCTGGGTGCGCGGTCCGCTGCTGCTGGTCTGCCTCGCTCGCGACGAGCTGCTCGAGCAGCGCCCCGCCTGGGGAGGCGGCCGGCGCAACTACACGACTATCGCCCTGGAGCCGCTGACCGAGGACGAGACGCGCGAGCTGGTGGCGGCGCTGATGCCGACTTCCGACAACGGCGGCGGTGAGGTGGTCCCCGCCGTCGCGGAGCGATCGGGCGGGAACCCGCTGTTCGCGGAGGAGATGGTCAACCGCCTGATCGAGGAGGACACGGTCGAGACGACGGCGCTGCCGAGCACCGTCCAGTCGCTGCTGGCCGCCCGGCTCGACTCGCTCCCAAAGCCCGAGCGGAGGCTCCTCCTGCACGCCTCGGTGGTCGGCCAGACCTTCTGGCAGGGATCGCTGGAGCGGGCGGCCGCAGAGGAGGGGCTCGACCTGCGGCAGACGATCGCCGCGCTGGAGGAGAAGGACCTCCTGGTCCCGAGCGCCGGGAGCCGGCTGGCGGGCGAGCAGGCCTACGCCTTCAAGCACGTGCTGATCCGCGACGTCGCCTACGGGATGCTCCCGAAGTCGGTCCGCTGCCAGAAGCACGTCGAGGTCGGCGAGTTCATCCGCGAGCGGGCGGGCGAGCGCAGCGACGGCGTCGTCGGCATGGTCGCCGAGCACTACGCGCGCGCCGCCGCCCTGGGATCCGAGGCGGGCCTCGATCCGGCGGCGCTCTCCGACCTGCAGGCGAAGGCGCTCGAAGCGCTCGAGGCCGCCGGCGACGCGGCCGCCGCCCTCTACTCGAACGCCGAGGCCTTCGAGCGTTACACCGCGGCGCTCGAGCTCTCCGAGCACCTCGAGCCCGCCGTCAGGGCCCGCATCGGGGAGAAGCAGGGCGACGTGGCGCTGCGGCTGGGCCGCGTGGATGCCGCCGTCTCGGTCTGGGAGCGCGGCCTCGAATACCACCGCGCGGAGGAGGACCTGGAGCGAGTCGCGGACCTGCATCGCAAGATCGGCGCCGCCCTCTGGCACAAGGGGGAGCGCAGAGCCTCGATCGACAACTACCAGCGGGGGATCGACCTGCTCAAGGACGGCGAGCCCTGCATCGAGCTGGTCCGGCTCTACGAGGAGGCGGCCTCCCTCTACATGCACACCGGCGACAACATGCTCGCCATCTACGCCTCCGAGAAGGCGCTGCGGCTCGCCGAGCGGCTCGACGAGGCCAGGGCAGCGAGCCGGGCCCACGGAATCTTCGGCCGGGTCTTCGGCCGCATCGGCGACTCCGAGAAGGCGCGCGAGAACCTCGAGCGCTCGGTCGCCCTGGCCCGCGAGTCGGACCGCGGCGAGGCGGTGCGGGCCCTGCTGACCCTCGGCTACCACCTCGAGGTCTCCGAGGCCGACTACGAGGGCGCAGCCGCCGCATACCGCGAGGCGCTGGAGCTCGCCCAGGAGGTCGGTGACCTGCCGTCGCAGGTGGAGCTGCACGCCTCGCTCGGCCAGCTCGCCGTGCATCGCGCCGCCTGGGAGGAGGTCGAGGAGGCCACCGAGGCGAGCGCGAGCCTCGCCGAGCGGGAGGGCCTCTACGGAAAGATGTGCTTCCCGTTCGTAATGCGCGGTGCCCTGGCGTGGCGCGACGGCGACTGGGACGCCGCGGCCAAAGCCTGTCGCCGCGCGCACGAGCTCGGCGAGCAGGTCGGCCGCTCCGAGGTCGCCTTCGACGCCCTCTTCTGGCTGGCCGCGATCCTGCGCGACAGCGGCGACCTCACCGGCGCCGAGACGGAGCTCACCAAGGCTCTCGACATCTGCGAGCGGGCCGGCCTGATCGCACAGTCCGTCGAGGCGATCTCGGCGCGGGCCGTGGTCCTGGCCCTGGCGGGTCGGGACGAGCAGGCCCGGGCCGCCGCCGAAGAGGCCGAGCGGCTCGCCGGCAGGCTGCACTACCCCGTCGGGGACGCCGCCAAGGCCGAGGCCGCGGGCGCCTGCGCCGAGGACGCCGAGGCCGCCCGCACCGAGCTCGATGCGGCGCGGGAGCGCTGGAGCGAGCTCGGCCGCCCGCTCGACGCCGCCCGCTGCAAGATGGTGCTCGGCCGGGTCACCGCCGAGTCCTCGGACGACGCCGACCAGCTGCTGGCGGAGGCCGGGGACGAGTACGAGTCGCTCGGCGTGCCGTCGCTCGCGGCACGCGCCCGCGAGCTCGTCAAGGCCTGATGTCCGCCTGGAAGCAGCAGGCCCTGATCGACGCCCCGGTGGAAGACGTGTGGAGCTGTCCTGGAGGACCCCCAGCGCTACACGGAGTGGAACGAGGAGGTCGTCGCGGTCACCGGGGCGCCCACCAAGATCGAGAAGGGCACCACCTTCGATCTGACGGGTCCGAGTCCCCTGGGCCAGAAGGTGACCACCACCTTCAAGGTCGAGGAGTTCGACGAGCTGCACGAGATCAAGCTCCGCTGCCAGACCTCCGGCTATTACTCGCGGTGGATCCTCACGGACGCCCGGGGAAGCACCTTCGTCGACGTCGAGCTGGGCGTGGAGCGGGTGCCGGGCCTGCAGAGCAGGCTGAGCGAGGTGATGCACACGAAGCGCTATCTGCGCCGCGCGCTCGACCAGTCGCTCGACGGCCTGCGGCGGGCTGTCAGGTCCGCCCGGGACGCCCGCGCGAAGACGACCCAAAAGTAGAATCGCCTCATGGCGGACGGCGGCAAGGCCTGGATCCTCACCGGGTCCCTCGACAACTTCAGGGTCTACGTCGAGCGGGGCTTCGACCTGATCGGCTTCAAGGAGCGGAGGCGCCGCATGGCCGAGGACTTCGAGCCCGGCGACGAGGTGTTCTTCTATCTGACCGGCCTGCAGGCGTTCGGCGCGATCGCGCGCGTCACCTCGGAGATGTTCGAGGACCGCTCCCGGATCTGGCCCGGCACCAAGGACGGCAAGGCTCCCAAGGGAGGGCCCGACGACTACCCCTGGCGGGTCGAGGCCGAACCGGTGGTGGTGCTGCCCGAGGAGAGCTTCATCCCCGCCGAGGAGCTCGTCGACGACCTGGAGCACGCCGCCAAGTGGCCGAGGGAGCATTGGCACCTCGCGTTCCAGGGCCAACTCCGCGTGATCGGCGAGGCCGACGCGAAGCTGCTCAGGGACCGCCTCGCCGCCGCGGCCGAGGCGCCCTCCCCGGCCTGATGGACACCGAGCGCGTCCACGCGCGCCACTTCACCCTCGAGGAGGCCAACGCGCTGCTGCCGCAGCTCGAGCCCCTGCTCCAGCAGCTGCGCGAGGCGAAGGACGAGCTCACCGATGCCGAGGCCCACGAGCTGCTCTCGGACGCTTCGGGCGGCAACGGCGGGGGCGAGCCGGGGCGCCAGGTCGGGGTGGCGTTCCTCGAGGTCCGCCGCCTGCTCGGGGCGCTCGAGGAGTCGGGGATCGTCCTGCGCGACATCGACCGCGGCCTGCTCGACTTCCCGGCGCTCGACGGAGACCGCGAGATCTATCTCTGCTGGGAGCTGGGCGAGGACGAAATCGCCTATTGGCACGACCTCACATCGGGTTTCGGTGGCCGCCAGCCGCTGGACTGAGCCCCGGGTCCTCCTGCGCCGGCTGGTCGCGGACCTCCGCCGCCTGCGCGCCGACGAGCGGCTCGCGCTGGTCGGCGTGACCGTCATCGTCGGCAGCCTCGTGTTGCCCTGGTTCAGCGTCCCCCTGGACGGCGAGGACCTGGTCCAGACGGGCTTCGGCGGCTTCGGCTGGGCCGAGGCGGCGCTGGTGCTGACGGCTGTCGCGACGGTGCTGCTGCTGATCAGGATCGGAGATGGATGGGTACCGCCGCGGCCGCTGCGCGGGTGGGGCCTGCTGGTGACGGCGGGCGCCTGGAGCATCGTGATCCTGCTCTTCCGGATGATCGACCGTCCCAGCTTCGACCTCGAGTTCATCGACGTGCACCAGCGCTACGACCTGCACTACGGGATCTTCGTCGCGGTCGCGGGCGCCACGCTCGTGGTGATCGCGGGCCTGCGCCTGCGCTCGCGCGAGCAGGCCGCCGAGGCCTAGGCCTCCGCCTTCTCCTCCTCGAGGATCGAGGGCACCTCGCGCTCGGGAACGGCCATCCCCTGGCGCTCCAAGCTGGCCTCGATGTCCGAGATCACCGTCTCGATCACCTTCACGCGGGCGTACTTCTTCGACTCGCCCTCGATCACGTGCCAGCGGGCGCTCGGCTCCTGGTCGGTCGCGGCCAGCATGTCCTCGACCGCCTCGACGTACTCATCGCGCTTCTCGCGGTTGCGCCAGTCCTCGTCGGTCAGCTTCCATTGCTTCAGCGGGTTCTTCTCGCGCTTCTTGAAGCGCTTCAGCTGCTCCTCGTCGGAGATGTGCATCCAGAGCTTGATCAGGACCATGCCCTCCTCGGTGAGACCTCGCTCGAAGCCGTTGATCTCGTCGTAGGCGCGGATCCACTCCTCGCGGCTGGCGAAGCCCTCGACCCGCTCCACCAGGACACGGCCGTACCAGGACCGGTCCATCACGCTCATCCCTCCCCACCCCGGGAGCTTCGGCCAGAAGCGCCAGAGGAAGTGGTGCCGCTTCTCGTCCTCGGTCGGCGCCGCGAACTGGGTCACCCGTACGTGCCTGGGTCCAGGGGGAAGACCAGGCGCTTGATCGCGCCGCCCTTGCCGGACGCGTCCCAGCCCTCGAACAGGACCGTGACGGGAGGGCCGAGCTTCTTCTCCCCGATCTGGCCGCCCAGGGTCAGCCGCAGCTCGGCGAGCCGCTTCTGGGCCCGGTCGAGCCCCTCCTCCTCTTCCTTGCGGGAGAGCTTCTTCGAGAGGTCGACGTCGTCGAGTCTGCCCATCGCTCAGCGATCCGTGTTCGCGCCCGGCGGGTTCACGTTCTGACGGCGTTTCCGGGGATTCCTCGGTGGCGATCAAAGCCAGCGGCAGCAGCAGCGTCGCCGCGAAGATCATGAAGATCCCGATCCCGACGACCAGCTTGCTCTTGTAGACGTGGCCCACGGTCCCCACGACGAACCCGGCCAGCATCAGCAGCAGGTAGGGCGTGATGGTCTCGGGCAGGACGCTTGCGACGAGCACGCTGGGATTATGGCCGCCTCTATCCTTCACCGCGATGTCCGAGTCCCAGTCGCCGCAGTCCGTCGCCGAGGTCCGCGAGGGCCTGGGCAAGGTCGGCTACCTGGCCGACGAGTCCGCGGCGCTCGTCTCGTTCCTCGCGCAGCGGCTGGGAAAGCCCGTCCTGGTCGAGGGGCCTGCGGGGGTCGGCAAGACGGAGCTCGCCAAGGCCCTCTCCCGGGACACGGGCCGCAGGCTGATTCGCCTCCAGTGCTACGAGGGACTGGACGAGGCGAAGGCCCTGTACGAGTGGAACTACCGCAAGCAGCTGCTGCGCATCCAGGCCGAGGCCGCCGCCGGCGAGGAGAAGGCCTGGAATGAGGCTCGCGGGCGACATCTTCAGCGAGGAGTTCATGTTCACCCGGCCGCTGCTGGAGGCGATCAGCACGGACGAGCCGGTGGTGCTGCTGATCGACGAGATCGACAAGACCGACCAGGAGTTCGAGGCGATGCTCCTGGAGGTCCTCTCGGACTTCCAGATCTCGATCCCGGAGCTGGGCGTGATCGAGGCCAAGACCATGCCGCTGGTGCTTGCTCACGTCGCAATAACTCGCGCGAGCTGACCGAGGCGCTGAAGCGTCGCTGCCTCTACCTCTGGCTCGACTACCCGGAGATCGACCGCGAGCTCGAGATCGTCCGGCTGCACGTACCCGAGCTGGACGAGTCCCTGGCGCGGCGCCTCGTGGAGATCGTCCACATGGTCCGCGCTGCTCGACCTGAAGAAGCCGCCCTCGATCGCGGAGTCGATCGACTGGGCGCGGACGCTGCTGCTGGTCGGCGCCGACGACATCGACCGCGAGACCTTCGAGAGCTCGATGAGCATCATCGTCAAGCACCGCTCCGACATCGACCTCGTCGCCGAGCGGGTCGCCGTGAAGCTGGGCGACGCCCAGGCCGATGTCCACGACCGCGGGTAGCCTGCTCGCCTTCTTCGAGGACCTCCGGTCCGAGGGGGTCGCGGTCGGCACGTCCGAGATCCTCGACGCCTTCTCCGCGCTGGATGAGGTCTCCTGGACCGACCAGCGCGATTTCCGCGAGGCGCTGGCGTCGACCATCGCCAAGTCCCAGGAGGACCGTCGGATCTTCGAGCTGCTCTTCGAACGCCACTTCTTCCGGGCGGCCGAGGCCGGGGCGCTGGAGCTCGAGGTGCAGGAGGAGCGGTACGAGGGCGGTGACCGACTCGACCTCGACGAGCTGCGCGAGGCGGTCCGCCGCGCGATCACCGCGGGCAACGACGGCGAGATGCGCGACCTGGCGCGACTCGCGATCACGGCGTTCGGCCGGCGCGGCGAGCGCTCGGGCGTGATTGGCGTCGACGTGCAGCGGATCAGGCGCGCCCTGGGGCTGCAGGCCCGCGGGCGCGGCGCGGAGGGAGAGGAGCTCCCCGCCCTCGACCCCGATGACGTTCGGCAGTTCGAGCAGCACCTGCGGCGCGAGCTCGAGCGGGCGACGATCGAGCGCGCCGGCAAGCTGCCGCCGTCCCGGCCGCTCGCCGAGCTCGACCGGACACTGCCGACCAGCCCGTCTCAGGACCTCGCCGCCGTCCACCGCGCCGTGGCCCAGCTCAAGAAGCGGATCGCCACCCTCGGCCACGAGCAGCGCGGCCGCCGCCGTGGCCGCCACGTCGACGTCCGGCGCACGATGCGCGCGTCGCTCGAGACCGGAGGGGTTCCGCTGAATCTCCGTTACCGGCCCAAGCGGCCGCGCCGCCCCGAGATCTACGTCCTCTGCGACGTCTCCACCTCGGTCAGCAGCGCCAGCGTCTTCTTCCTGTCGGTGCTGCACGCGCTGCACGACTCGTTCCGCAAGCTGCGCAGCTTCGTCTTCATCGAGCGGATCAGCGAGGTCACCGACGTCTTCGAGCACGAGCGCGACTTCCGCCGGATCTCGGAACGCGTGTCGTCGGAAGGCGGTGTTGCGGATGTGTCGGGCTACACCGACTACGGCCGCGTCTGGCTCGAGTTCCGCGAGGAGATCGCCGAGGACCTCGGTCCCCGGTCAACCGTGATCGTGCTCGGCGACGCGCGCACCAATGGCCGCGAGCCCCACGCCGGAATCTTCGGGACGATCGCCGATCGCTCCGGAAGGACGTTCTGGCTCAATCCCGAGCCCCGGCTGTACTGGAACTACGGCGACTCGGTGATGGCGGCGTACGAGCCGTATTGCGACGGCGCCTTCGAGTGCTGGACGACGAAGCACCTGGAGCAGTTCGTCAACGTGATCGCGGGCGGGGCGCGGAGCCCGGCCTGATCTAGACTGGGCGCGACCAACAGGGGTGCTCGCGGATGCGGGCTGAGATAGCGGTAACGACCCACCGCTGACCCTTCGAACCTGTGCGGTAATGCGCGCGGAGGGAGCATGTCCACGAAGACCGAGACTCCCGGGGAGTCCCTCAGTCAGACAGGAACCGCCGAGACGGCCGGCGTCGAGCTCTCGGTGCGCAATCTGGGCCACAGCTTCGGGGCGCTGCGGGCGCTCGACGGCGTGGAGCTGTCCATCCCGCCGGGCACCGTCCTCGGCATCGTGGGCCCGTCCGGATGCGGCAAGTCCACGCTGCTCGAGCTGATCGCGGGGCTCCGCGAGCCGGACGAGGGAACGATCGGCGTCGGCGGAGCGGTCGCTCCGCGCGACCGCCTGCGTCGCTGCGCCTACATGCCCCAGCGGGACGCGCTGCTGCCCTGGGCGACCGCGATCGACAACGCCGCCCTGGCCCTTCGCATCGGCGGCGAATCCCGGGCGAGGGCGCGCGAGCGTGCCTGGCCGCTGTTCAAGCGGCTCGGCCTCTCGGGCTTCGAGCTGGTTCGCCCCGACGAGCTCTCGGGGGGAATGCGGCAGCGGGTCGCGTTCGTGCGGACGCTGATGGCCGGCAAGCCGGTCCTGCTGCTCGACGAGCCCTTCGCCTCCCTGGACGCGATCACGCGGGCCGAGATGCAGTCGTGGCTCGCGGGCGTGCTCGCCCGTGACGCCCACACCGTGGTGATGGTGAGCCACGACGTCGAGGAGGCCCTCTACCTCTCGGACACGGTCGTCGCGCTCAGCCCGCGGCCGGGCCGCGTCCTGGAAACGCTGCAGGTGCCGGACCCGAGAGCGTCCGGATCGGGCCGCGGCCGTGACCGCGCCGGACTTCATCGAGCTGAGGCATCGGGCCCTGCGCGCGCTGGGGGCCGCGGGATGACCCGCCTTCGCCAGGTGCTCGCACCGGCGCTGGTGATCGTCCTGCTGCTGGCCGCCTGGCAGGCGTCGGCGCGCTGGGACATCCTCGCCGACGCCTTCGACATCAGGGACTTCCTGATCCCGGCCCCGACCGACGTAGCGGAGGCCCTCTGGGAGGACCGCGCTCTGCTCGCCGAGAACGCCTGGGTCACCCTCCAGGAGGTGCTGCTCGGGTTCGCACTCGCCGTCGTCGCCGGCCTCGGCTTCGCCGTGCTGATCCACCTCTCGGACACCGCGAGGCGCGCGCTCTACCCGCTCCTGGTCGCCTCCCAGACGGTGCCGATCATCGTGCTCGCGCCGATCTTCGTGATCTGGTTCGGCTTCGGGATCGGCCCGAAGCTGCTGATCGTCGCGCTGATCTGCTTCTTCCCGATCACGGTGAACACCCTCGATGGCCTGCGCTCGATCGACCCGGAGCTGCTCAAGATGATGCGCACCCTCGGCGCCGGACGGGTGCAGCGGCTGATCCGGGCGGAGGCCCCCGCAGCTCTCCCGTACGCGTTCAGCGGCGCGAAGGTCGCCGTCGCCGGTCGCCGTGATCGGTGCCGTCTTCGGGGAGTGGGTCGGGGCCAATGAGGGACTTGGCCACCTGATCTTCAGCGCCAACGCCCAGCTGTTGACGGCCCGCGTGTTCGCGGCGATCGTTCGTTCTGTCGGTGATGGCAATCGCCCTGTTCGGCCTGCTCACCCTGCTCGAGCGCCGCGTCGTCACCTGGCAGACAACCGAGTCGGCGCGCCGCGCCACGGCCTGAGAGGATCGTGCTGAGATGAGACCGGCCGCCAAGATCATGCTCGCTGCTCGCGGCCCTGGCGTTGATCCTGGCCGGGTGCGGCGAGAAGGAGGAGTCGACCGGCTCCCAGGAGGCGCAGCAGTTCGACCTGGTGCTCGACTTCTACGTCAACCCCGATCACGCGGGCATCCTGGTGGCGAAGCAGCGCGGCTACTTCGAGCGCGCCGGGCTGGACGTGAAGACGCGTGTGCCCTCCGACCCGGCGGCGCCGATCAAGGAGGTGGCCGCGGGTCGCGCGGACCTCGCGATCTCATATGAGCCGGAGGTCTTCCTGGCCCAGGAGCAGGGCCTCGACGTGGTCGCGATCGCCTCCCTCGTGGACCAGCCGCTGACCTCGCTGATCTCGCTTCCGGAGGCGAAGATCGCCGCCCCCGAGGACCTGCGCGGCAAGACGGTGGCGACCGCCGGCATCCCGTACCAGGCCGACTACCTGACGACGATCCTGCAGGCCGCGGGCCTCTCGCTTGACAACGTCGAGCAGGTGGACGTCGGGCTCAACCTGCTTCCTGCGCTGCTGGGCGGCGAGGCGGACGCGATCCTCGGAGGCTTCAGCAACATCGAGGGCGTGGACCTCGCCCAGCGCGGCGAGAACCCCGTGGTGGTACCGGTGAACGAGCTGGGCGTTCCGACCTACGATGAGCTCGTGCTGGTGGCCGCCCGCGACCGCTTCGAGGACGATCCCGAGGACCTGCGCCTGTTCCTGGCGGCGCTCGCCAAGGGCACCGCGGACGCCGTCGCGGACCCGCAGGGTGCGACGGACGCTGTCGTCGAGGCGGGCAATGGCCTCGACCCGGAGCTGACCGCGGCCGAGGTGGCGGCGACCCTGCCGCTGCTCGCCAAGCCTCCGGAGGAGCGGTTCGGGTTCCTCGACGCCGCCGAGTGGGAGCTGTTCGCGAGTTGGATGGTCGAGAACGGGCTGATCGAGGACGCACCGGATACCGGCGACGTGCTCAGCAATGAGCTCTTGCCCGCCGAGGAGGAGGGGAAGTAGCCGTGGAGATCGACGAGATCATCTTCGACGACTGGGTGCTGCGGCTCGAGGACAACGTCGTCGAGCTCCTGCACAAGACGGGGGCGGACCACCGCTTCCACGTCAACCATGTCGCGGTGGAGGCGCAGCCCGGCGACGACGGCGGCCTGAGCCTGCGGGTGGGCGTCGAAGTCGACGGCGAGATCGTGGACGGCACCACCGTGGACGTGCCGGCGGAGTTCGAGAGCGACGTCACCGACCTCTTCACCGAGGCGCGGCGCCGGCGCGACGAGCTCCGCAGCTAGGTCCTACGGCCCCCAGCAGTAGAGGAACGCCATCGCGTAGGGGTCCTTGGCGATCACCTTGGCGTAGCGGCTGACCGCGTCGACGTAGAGGCCCGAGGGGTTGTAGGCGTACAGCGCCCGCGCCGTAGTTGCCGGGCGCGCCCGGTCCTTCAGCAGCCTCGATGCGGCAAGGACCGCGTCGTGCGGATCGCGGATGTTGCCGCCGTTCCCGTAGATGCGCCAGGTCGAGGGGATGAACTGCATCGGCCCCTTGGCCCCGGCGGTGCTGACGCTCTTGACGCGGCCGAACTTGGTCTCGACCAGGTTGATCGCCGCGAGGTAGTGGGAGCGCCACCCCGGAGATGCGCTCGGCCTTCTCGTAGTGGCTGACCAGCATCGCCAGCGGCTCCGGCTTGCCCGTCTTCAGCTTGCGCGGCGGGCCGCCTCCCGACAGCTTGCGCAGCTTCACCGCCGCCGCCACGAACTGGCGGACCTGGCCTCTGAGCCTGCCGGACAGCAGGTCGATGGTGGACTCGGCCAGACCGCGGCGCTTGGCGAGGAACCGCATCGTCTCCTGGAGCTCCAGCGCTGGGGTCATCACCGTCGTCAGGCGCCTGGCCAGCAGGTGGATTGCCCGCGTCGGCCCACCAGAGGTCGATCGCCTCGCGCATCTCCACGTCGTTCGCCTCGATCTGGTCAGCGAGCTGCTGCGGCGTCGCGGCGCCCTTGGCCGCGGCCGGCAGCAGCGCCATCAGCGCCGCGGCGAGGAAGAGGGCTCGGAAGCTCACGAGCGGCGGTTTGATAGCGCGTCAGGCGGCGAGTTGCGCCGGCGGCCCGGCGCCCATCGCCCCGTAGTGGCCGCTGAGGCTGAAGATCCCCGCGAGACCTCGATAGGGCTCGTACGGCGCGTAGAACTCCTCGACCTCCTCGACCGTCGCGCGGCGGCCGAGGCCCCTCAGGTGGCCGATCAGCTTGACGAAGGCGAGGTCGCCGGCGGGCAGCGCGTCGGGGTCGCCTCGGCCGCGCAGCCCGACCGACTGCACGGTCCAGGGGCCGATCTCGCGGATCTTGAGCAGCCGCAGATCCGAGGCCGGATCGAAGAGGTCCGCCCGCCCGGCGCCGACCTCGCGGGCACAGCGCACCATCGCCAGCGCCCGCGCCTCGGTCAGGTCCATCGACGCGATCTCGGCAGGAGCGCGCCCCGCGATCACTTCCGGCGCAGGCATGTCCCATAGCTTCGGCCGGGTCTTGTGCGCCATGCCCGGACGCGAAGCGGAGGACATGGCGCTGTATGTGGGTCCCCAGCGGTGGACGATGCGCCGCTGGATCTGTGCGGCGCGGGAGGACTCGATCAGCTGCTCGGTGATCGCCCAGGCCAGGGACTCCCAGGGCCAGGGTCGACGCCGAGGGCGGATCCAGGGCTTGTGGTGGATGACGGGGCCGAGCAGCCGGTCCCGGCTGAAGGCGCGGAAGAAACCCCCCATGTCGTCGTCGAGGCCGAAGGCGAAGCGCATCCGCTCCAGCGCAGCCCTCAGCTCATCGGGACCGGCGAGTCTCCGCTCCCCGCCCTCGACCACGTCGCGGACGGATGCCGGATCGATCGCCTCGGCGCGCAGCCTGATCCCGCCCGCCGTGGAATGCCAGGCGCGGACCCGGACCGGGCAGCCGTCGACGTGAAGCAGGCGCTCGTGGACGTCGCGGCGGCGGCGCATCACGCCGTCCCGCCCGCCGTAGGTGGGCAGCCGAACGGGCCAGCGCGGCTCGACGCGGACCTCGGCGGCCTTCATCCCCGTGGGCCGCACCGGGCGCTAGCGGCCGAGGACGTGGACGTCCACGAGGAACGACCGGCGGCCGACGATCTTCTCGCGGCGGCGGAACAGTCCCCGGCGAGGAACCCTGCGCACCGGGCGCCGCGAGCGGGCGACGGCGATGACCGCGGCGCCCGCGGCGGCCCCGGCGCCGGCGGCGACCGCCACCGGCACCTGGCGCCCCCAGACCTCAATGGTCCCCGGAGTCCGCCGAACAGGCAATGAGGAGACAGGGGTGGCTTCGACGACGAGGTCCTGGTTCATGATCATGCTAGTCCGCGGGCGAGACAGCGGACTCAGGCGTGGAGAGCCAGAGCGCGTTCTCGTAAGAGCCGGTACCGCTTGACGACCTTCCCCCCCATGCCCTCCATGGCGCGGTTCATCGGCTTGTTGACCTCGAGGATCCAGCCGGTCTCGCCGCGGGGCTGGTTCAGCTCCTTGCCGACCCTCAGGCAGCGGTCGTAGAAGGCGGCGGCGATGCCGAGGTGCTGGTACTCGGGCTTCACTCCGAGCGCGAACACCCGCACGCGGTCGATGCCGGCCCGCTTCGTGTTGACCCCGCGGCGGCTGAACATGGCCCGCAGGAAGGTGAGCCAGCCGAACGGCAGCAGGCTCCCGTTCATCTTCCCGATCACCTGGTTGCAGTCCGGCAGGGTGACCGATGCGCCGAGCACCTCGCCGTCGCGCTCGGCGATGTAGCACCAGCGCTCGTCCAGTACCGGCTTCAGGTTGCCCGCCTGGGACCGCACCTCCTCCTCCGTGACCGGGACGAACCCCCAGTTCTTCTCCCAGGCGGAGTTGTAGACCTCGATGAAGCGCCCCAGCTCGGCCTCGATGTCCCGCTTGTTCATGTCCCGGATCGTCACCCCGTGCTCGCCCTCGACCTTCTTCGCGAGCTCGTGGATCATCGGGTGGAAGCCCTCGTCGGTGTACATCTGCTCGCCGAGGTTGAGCCACCACATCAGCAGGTCCATCGCCTTGCCGTAGCCGAGCTCCTCGAGGCGCTCCTTGTAATAGGGCGGATGCCAGGGCTGCAGGATCAGCGGAGCCCGCTCGTACCCCTCGACCAGCAGGCCGCACTCGTCGTTGGTCGTGAAGTCCATGGGCCCGAGCAGCCGGTCCCGGCCCCGTTCCCTGATCCAGTCCTCGGCGGCCCCGAGCAGAGCGGCGAAGACCTCGGGATCGTCCTCGGCGTCGAGGAAGCCGAACTGCCCGTCGCTGCCGCCCTGGAACTCGTCCCAGCGGCGGTCGATCTGGGCGCTGATGCGGCCGACCGGCTCGCCGTCTCGCCAGGCGAGGAAGTACTCGGCCTCGGCGTGCTCGAAGTAGGGATTCTTCTTCCTGCTCAGGAACTGCCGGCGCTCGATCACGAGCGGCGGCACCCACGGCGTCCCCTGGTGGAGGCCGAACGGGAGCTTGATGAAGCTTGCGTCAGCTCGCGCCTGCCCTCGACGGGCCGAACCTGCACGGCGGAATTCGCGGCCACGATGCGCGGAACCTACACTCTGTCCCGTGGCCGACCCGACCCGCACCCCGGTCGACGTCTTCGCCAAGACCCGCGACCACGAGCGCTCCGAGCAGCTCGAGGCGGCGAAGGAGGGCGACCTCCTCCCCTACTTCCGCATCCTGGAGTCCCAGGCCGGCCCGGTCGTCGAGATGGAGGGTCGCGAGACGATCATGCTCGGCTCCAACAACTACCTGGGGCTGACCACCGACGAGCGGGTGAAGCAGGCCGCGCGCGACGCCCTCGAGACCTACGGCACCGGCGTCACCGGCTCGCGGCTGCTGAACGGCACCACCCCGCTCCACCTGGACCTCGAGCGCGAGCTCGCCGAGTGGATGGGCACCGAGGACGCCATCGTCTTCACCACCGGCTACCAGTCGAACCTGGGCTGCATCAGCGCGATCCTCCAGCCGGGAGACACCGTCATCTGCGACTCGGGCGACCACGCGTCCATCCTCGACGGCTGCAAGCTCTCCGGCGCCCGCCTGCGCCCCTTCCGCCACAACCGGATGGACAAGCTGGAGCGGATGCTGGAGCGGGCGCAGGAGGACGAGAGCGGGACCCTGGTCGTCGTCGACGGAGTCTTCTCGATGGAGGGCGACGTCTGCGACCTGCCGCCGATCGTCGAGCTCTGCCGGCGGTTCGGCGCCAGGCTGATGGTCGACGAGGCCCACGGCGTCGGCGTCCTCGGCGAGCGCGGGGCCGGCGCCTGCGAGCTTTTCGGGCTCGAGGACCAGGTGGACCTGCGGATGGGGACCTTCTCCAAGAGCCTCGCCTCCTGCGGCGGGTTCATCGCCGGCTCGGAGGAGGTCATCGAGTACCTGCGGATCGCATCCCGCTCGTTCATCTTCAGCGCCTCCGCGGTCCCCGCCGCGGTCGGCGCCGCCCTCGGGGCGCTCAGGATCATCCGCAGCGAGGGGCCCGACCTGTTCGAGCGGCTGCTCGGCAACGCCGCATACCTCCGCCAGGGCTTCCGCGACCTCGGGCTCAAGGTTGTCGAGCCCGGGACGCTCCCGGACGGCAGCGAGGCGACGACACCGGTGGTCCCGGTGATCGTCGGCGAGGACTGGCAGGCCGTGCTGCTCTGGAAGGCGCTCTTCGACGCCGGCGTCTACACCAACGTCGCGATCCACCCGGCCGTCCCGCCGGGCGGGGCGCTGCTGCGGACCAGCCTGATGGCGACCCACGAGCGCTCCCAGCTCGACCGGGCCCTGGAGATCTTCGACCGGGTCACCTCCGACTTCCCCGATCTCCCCCGGTCCTGAGCCGCCGCCGCCGAGAACCGGCCTTGGAGGCCGGTTTGCGGACTGAGTCGCCCACCGATTACCCGGCCCCTGGGGGTCGAAACGGCCAACCTGTTAACGACTTTCACGAAACCTTTGCTCTTAGCGACTAAGACCGAGTTTTGGGTGTTGCAATCAGGCGTGGCGTTGCGTAGGTTTCGCCCCGCCGCGCGCACCGCACCCGGGGCAGGAGCGGCCGGAGATCAGGAGAGAGTCCGGCCCTTTTCCTCCGGCTCATGGAGCCGAATGGGGGCGACGCCGGCAGAGCAAAGCCGCCAACCCCATACCTTCACCGGGAGGAAGAAATGTCCGCTGCCACCACGATTGCCCCTGCGTTCGTCCCCGCCACCTCGCCGTCATCCCCGCCCTCCACAGGCACGAATAGCGGTGTCATCCAGCCCCAGTGCATGCAGGCTCTTGCCCGCGCCAACGAGGTCCGCCTCGCCCGCGCCCGCCTGAAGCGCGCCGTGGGCGCCAGCGAGCGCTGCGTGATCGAAGTGGTCCGCGACATCCCCTGGGAGGCCGAAACGATGCCGATCGGCGAGCTCCTCTGCAGCCAGCGCCGCTGGGGACGCGCCCGCTCCCGCAAGCTGCTGACCTCGATCCACATGAGCGAGGCGAAGCCCCTGGGCTCGCTGACCCCGCGTCAGCAGAGGCTCCTGGTGGGTGCGCTGGAGGCCAAGGCGGCGAGCTAGGCCCCGACCGGGTGGGCCGCCCGAAGCCCGGGGGAGGCTCACCCGCTGGCGGCGCAAATCAAGCTCTGAAGCGGAAAAGCGCTCCCCCTGAGCGCCGCCGGAAGGCGTTTGCGAAGACCCAGGCGGCGAAGGCGAAGGCGGCGATCCCGCAGCCGGCCGCGATCACCGGCTGGACCTTGACGGCGGCCACGAGCACCGCGATGGTGACGACGCCGATCACGCCTGCCAGCACCATCGTGTGCGACTTGTAGCCGGCGAAGTGCTCCCGCACCGACAGCTCGAGCCCTCCGAGCGCGGCGAGCGTCAGCCCGGTGACCAGCATGATCGGCCCGCGGGGCGGGTCGACGAAGTAGCCGGCGACCAGCAGCACGATGCCGATTAGGATCACGAGCTCGGTCAGGGGGAACGAGCCCCAAGGCGGAGGCGGCGGCCCGTCCTTGCCCGCCCGGCGGCTCCTGGCGGCCGTGCGCTGACGGTCGTCGACGGCGACGGTCGACTCTGCGGCCGCCTCCGTTCGCTGAGGCGGCGGTGGCCGCCTCTTCCTCTTACGCCGTTTTTTCGCCATCAGGGGGCCGGAGCCCCTTGGCTAACGGACAACCCGAGGAGACCCTGACCCGCCACCAGCCCATCAGCATCCCCAGTACGCCCCAGCGGGGGCGGGAATGCCAGTGGCGGCAGCCCGGCTCGCCGATGTGCTCGTTGGAGACGCGGACCCACGGGTGAGCGGCCGGGTCGTCGGCCATCTCCTCGATCAGCAACCGGCTCTGCTCCTCGGCCTGCGCGTGCTCGTGCAGTACGGCACGAACCTCGCGGATCCGCGAGATCAGTCCGTCGCGGACCACCTCGAGCTCGTCCACCGAGAGGACGCGGGGCCCACCGCCAGGCGCGGGAACGCCGAACTCGATGCCCTTGCGCGGGAAGGCGGAGCCGAACAGGCGACCGAGCTCGTCCTCCAGCGCCGCGATCTGGCGGCGCAGGTCGGCGCGCGAGGCCTGCTCGTCATGCTCGTAGAGCCCGGTGTCGAGGCCCTTGGGAGGCGCGGGAGGAAGCCAGGAGGTGCCCTCGTCCGGGGCGATCAGCACCTCGGAAAGCTCACCTCTCTCCAGTTGCTCGTCAGCCATTCGGGCCTCCACAGATTTACCCCGTCAATTCTACGCGCGAATGGCGCTGGCCGCCACCCACAGCGCCTCCTCCATCGCGACGTCAGGCACGCCCTTGACTCCGATCGCCGCCAGGACCGTCCTGGCCGTCTTGCGGGAGACACCCCGCCCCTCCGCCTGCTTGCCGAACAGGATCGCCAGCGGGCGCTGCTCGTCGGCGATCACGATCGTGCCCGTCGGCAGCGGCGAGACCCGCCCCTCGAAGGACTCCTTGGGCTCCGAGAGCCGCAGCCCCAGCCTGCCGTCGATCCGGTCGGCGTCGAACGCCGTCAGGGCGACCCCCACCTCGGCCATCCCGATCGTGAGGGCGTCGTCCACCCGGTTGCGGCTCTTGAAGCTGCCGTCGTGCATTCGCTGGAGGCCCAGCTCCTCGATGGGGGTCCGGGTCTGATCGGGATCTAGGCCGATGTGGCGGTAGAAGACGCGGTACGCCCACGGGATCGGGCGCTGGCGCATCATGATCGCCTGAGCGCCCCCGAAGCGGTTGCTGAGCTCCCGCAGCTGCTGCTTCAGCGCCTCCGGGCTGCGTCCACTTCCCTCTGCCACGACTGTGGTCAGCAGCTGCAATCCGGGGAACTCCTGGGCCAGTGCCGGCTCGATCCACCCCGGCTCCGGAGCCGACTCCCAGTCCTCTCCGAGGCCCTCGACCTGCTCTGGCTCGTCTTTCGGCGTCACGTCAGCGGTTGGTTCGAGTCCGGGCGGCGGACGCGTCGATCAGCTCCTGGACCTTCTCGGCGAATTCGGCGTCGTTCAGCTCACCCAGAGACGTCGTGTGCAGGATGCCACCGGGGAAGACGTAGAGGAAGGTCGGGCAGCCGCCGACCCGGTAGAGGTTCGAGAGGGCGCCGTCGCTGTCGAGCCCGATCTGGTGGGTCCAGCCGCGCTCTTTGACGAGATCCTGGACCGTGTCGTGGCTGTCACGCACGTTGATCGCGAGGAAGTTGACCTGCTCGGAGAAGCGGCGGTGGGCTGCCTCGAAGGTGTCCTGGGCGCTCTCGCACTCCCCTCCCTTCGTGAACCAGAACGAGAGCACCAGGGGCTTGTCGAACAGGTCGCAGACCCGAAGTGCCCCCTCCACCTCGACCTCGCAGGCCGGCTTCCGCTGGTCGGACTCCGGACACGGGATCTCCGCGCTCTCGCAGTCGTCCTGGGCGATGTTCGCGTCGATGTCGTCCCCGAGGTCGGCGCGCGCATCCGGAACGGCGAACTGCGCCAGCGGCAGGTCGCCCTCGTCGCTGGCGCCGATCACCCCGCTGTCCTCGCCCCGCAGCGTGTTGATGCTCGCGACGGCCACGATCGCGATGAAGACGATGCCCACCAGCACCGAGTAGATGGCGGTCGGGCGCGGCCGGCCCTGGCCGCCGCCTCCGCCGCCCTGACCCTCGTCCGCCATCTAGACCGCACCCGGCCCGACGGGGCCCGGCGCGCGGTCGCGGGGGCGGGCGGCCCCTGGGCCGGTGGTGGCCCTGGCCCACGAGGGGCGCGGGAACCCCTCCTCGGCCCAGACGAGGGCCGCGGGCAGCACCAGCATCACGCCGATCAGCGCCACGGCGAGGTCGGCGACCGTGACCAGCCCGAAGTCGCTGAGCACGGGCGCGACCGAGATCAGCCCGAGGTCGTCGAGGAACGGCAGCCCCGCGATCGCGAGCACCGCGAAGCCGGCGATTGCCGTCAGGCCCGAGGCGAGCACAGCGGAGCCCGTGCGCTCGTAGGTCCGGCGAAGAGCCTCCCCCACCGACTGGTCCTGCGCCCGCTCGCGCTCGTAGCGGGCGGCCAGGATCACGCTGAACTCGGTGGCCACAGCGATCACCAGCGCCCCGAGGGTCGCTGACATCGGGTTCAGGGGCACGTTCATGGCCGCGACCACGAGGCCGCTCCACCCCGTGGCGAGCAGCACCGGGATCAGCGGGACCAGGGCGCGGCGGTAGGAGCGGTAGATCGCGAGCAGCACCAGCGCGACGGCGAGCAGACCGGCGGGCGGCAGCCACCAGCGGCTGTCGTCCAAATCCGAGTTGGCCTCCGCGGCGATCACCGGCAGGCCGGCGACCTCGACCTCGGTGCCGTCGGGCGGTCCCGCGCCGTCCGGCGGATCGACCTGGGCGCGGACGTCCTCGATCAGGTCCTGCTGGTCGCTCAGCGACTGCGCCCTGATCCCAAACGCCATATTGGCCGTGTCGCCGACAGAGCCCGTGATCGGGTTGCGCGTGATCACGATCTGCGAGATGAAGGGTGGAAGCGACTCGATCAGGGTCCGGGCCCTGTCTCCGATCTCGCCGCCGGGCGCTCCTGCGAAGAAGTCGGTCAGCGAGATGGCCGGACAGATCTGGGCTTGCTCGCAGGTCGGATTGGCGCCGGAGAACCCGTGTCGCTCGAGCACCCTCTGCTGGAAGCTCTGAGCCCAGGTGATCACCGCAGGGTCGGTCGGATCGTCCGCGCGGATGACCACGTTGATGTCGCCGGAGATCCCGGTTTCGCGCTCGAGCGTCCGCAGGTCGCGAAGCTCCTGGAGGTCGGAGGGGGCGAGCTCGCGGATGTCGGTCTCCACCTCGGTGTCCACGCTGGCGACCCAGCCACACACCGCCAGCACGAGCCCCGCGGCCAGAACCCGCCCCGGCCGCGCGATCGCGATCGCTACCGCACCGGTGCCGCCCCGCCGGACCCAATCGGACGCCGACCGGCGCAGGCGGCGCAGGCGGCCCTCCCCCCGCGCTGGGCGCTCCCGCCGCCAGGCCGAGAGACCGAGCGCGGCCAGCCCGGCGGTCATGGCGACCACGAACGCCAGGGCGACGCCGATCACGAGCAGCAGCCCGAACGAGCGCACCAGCGGGCTCGGCGAGAGCGCGAAGACCGCGAAGCCGACGATGGTCGCGAGGCAGGCGGTCCCGATCACCGGCCCGCCGCGGCCCGCTGCCGTGGCGACCGCGCGCCCCGGCGGCACGCCCTCGGACAGGGATTCGTTGAAGCGTGCCTGGAACTGGATCGCGTAGTCCACGGAGAGCCCGACCAGCACCGGCAGGGTCGCGATCGTCCCGACGGTGAGAGAGCCGGGAACCAGCTCTACGCCGAACAGGCTCACCGGCCCCAGCAGCTCCACCAGGCCGAGTGCCATCGCCCCGGCGGCCGCGGCGACGCCGAGCGGGAGCAGGCGCAGGGGCGGCGGCAGCAGGAAGAGCAGGGTGAGCGCCATCACCACGGCGGCCACCCCGAGCAGCAGCAGCAGCTGGCTCTCGAGCTCCTTCGCGCCCGCCTCGATCAGGACCGGCGCCCCGGTCATCAGATAGCTGCCGTCACTCAGCCGGAAGCGGGGATCCTCGATCGCCTTCCGGAAGAGCTCGACGGTGCGCGCCCGCTCGGCCTCGGTCAGGTCCGGGCGCAGGCGGATGATCACCTGCGCCGTGTCGTTGCTCGGGAAGAGGTAGCCGAACCGCTCCTTCGGAGTTCCCGCGGGCTGCGCCGGGTCGAAGACGACCTTGCTGACGAACTCCGGATCGTCGAGCTGAGGCGGCCGCGTGATGCCGTACTCGAGGGCAATCTGGATCAGGGACTGCTGGAACGAGCCGAGAATCCGCTGTGCGGCGGCCTGCGCGGCGGCCTCCTGCTCTGAATCCGAAGCTCCTTCCTGCGCCGCCTGCCGGCGCGCCTGCTCCGCGGCCTGCCGCGCCGCTTCGGACGCCTGGCCGATCTGGCCCTGGAGCGCCTGCTGAATCCCCGCGACGCTCAGGTACAGGAAGGTGGCGGGCCCGAACACGGCCCGGCTCGGCGCCAGGTCGGCGATCTCGGAGCAGACCTCGGGGAGTGGCTTCTGCGGGCGCTGAGGCAGCTGCTCCGCGAGCTGGGTTCCGCCGGCGAAGCAGCTCTCGAGCTCGAACAGCCTGAGCAGGTCCTCCGTCAGGACCAGCTTGCGCAGGTCCTGGCGGGCGAGCACGACCACGGGCTCGTCGCCGAACTGCTCGTGGAAGCGGTCGGTGGCCCGTACCTCCTCGGAGTCCTCGTCGACCAGCGTGTCGGTGCCGGCGCTCGTCTCGAGCTTCGTCGCCGCGTAGACGCCGGCGGCCGTCAGTACGACCACGATCCCGATCAGCAGCCACGGCCACCGCACCGCGACGGCCGCGACCCGCTCGAAGAATCTTCCCGCTCTCACGGGATCAGATTAGGCGGCGGAGCCCGCGGGCTCCGCCTCTAGTCCATCGCGAGAGGACCCTTGACGTCAGCGTTCAGGAACTGGTTGACGAACTCGTTCTTGGAGTTGAAGAGCTCGTCCGACGGCCCCGACTCCACGATCCGGCCCTTCCACAGCACCGCGATGAAGTCGGCGATGCGGCGGGCGGTCCCAAGGTCGTGGCTGATCACCAGGTAGCAGCCGCCGTTCTCCTCGTGGACCTCGCGGATCAGCTCGCACAGCAGCGCCGTGCGAACCGGGTCGAGGCCCGAGTCGGGCTCGTCGAACATGACGATCGCCGGGTCGAGCACGAGTGCACGGGCGAAGCCGGCGCGCTTGCGCATGCCGCCCGAGAGCTCGTTCGGCATCTTGTACATCGCCTCCGAGAGGCCGACCTCCTGCAGGCGGCGGTTGACGATCTCCTCGATCTCGGCCTCGGACTTGTCCGTGTGCTGGCGGAGCGGGAACGCCGTGTTGTCGTAGACGTTCATCGAGCCGAACAGCGCGCCGTCCTGGAACAGCAGGCCGAACTTCTTGCGGACCTCGAACAGCTCGTCGTCGGTCATGTTCGGAATCGACTCGCCGTGCACGAGCACGTCGCCCGAGTCGGGATAGAGGAGCCCGACGATGTGCTTGATCAGCACGCTCTTGCCGGTGCCCGACGGGCCGAGCACCATCGAGATCATGTTGTCCGGCAGCCCGAGGTTGCAGCCGTTCAGGATGCGGGTGCGGCCGAACTGCTTGACCAGGTCGATGATCTCGATCGCGTCCTCGCCGCCGTGATCGCGCTTCTCGCCCGTATGCCACTTGTAGGGCTCGGGGTCGTCGGCGTTGACGCCGGGGATCGTGTAGTCGCGGGAGGCGAAATCCTCCGACTGCTGCCCCATGCCCTGAGACTCGAGCGGATCCTTGTCCTCGGCCGTGGAGCGGCTTGCCGCGCGCTTCTTCGCGGCGGGCTTCTTTCTCGCTGCTGTCTTCTTCCTCTCAGCCAAGTCTCTGCTCCTCCTTAGTTACTTGATGACCTGCAGCTCGGGATGGGTCGCGAGCAGCGTCTGCGTGAAGACGTAGTTGAAGGCGAAGACCCCCATGAAGGCGATCACGACCGCTTCGTTCACGGCTCTACCCACGCCCTCAGCGCCTCCGGACGCAGTCATCCCCTTGTAGGAGCAGACGATCGCGATGATGGCGCCGAACAGGGTCGTTTTCAGGACCGACCCCCAGAGGTCCGTGACGGAGGCGTTGTTGAAGAGCGTTGCGAAGAACCCGCCGAGCGGCTCGTTGTAGAGCAGCTCCGCGCCGATCCCGCCGACGATGCCGAAGATCAGCGCGTAGATGTCCATCAGGCCGGTGATGAGCATCAGGGCCAGGAAGCGCGGCACGACGAGGTTCTTGATCGGGTCGACGCCCAGCACCTGGAGCGCGTCGAGCTCCTCGCGAATCTTGCGGGCGCCGAGGTCAGCCGTGATCGCCGTGCCCGCGACGCCGGCGACGACCACCGCCGTCACGAACGGAGCGAACTCGCGGATCGAAGCGAGAACGAAGAACCCGCCGAGGCGGTCGAGGGCGCCGAACAGGGAAAGGAAGTTCGCGGCCTGGAGGCCGGGGGCCCCGAAGCCGAAGGCCAACGTGGAGATCATCATCGGGAACCAGCAGAGCTGGAGCGCGAACAGGAACTGCCCGATGAACTCGCCGCCGTACGGGTACGGAGGCTTGATCGCCGAGACGATCGTCTTGGCGGTAAGGATCATCATGTCCCCGACCTGTTCGAACAGGGACTTTGCTGGCAGGAACGCCCTATCTGCTACTGACCTGACCAAATCTTCTCTCCTCTGGCCTTAAACCCCACCGGCAAGATTATGCGATTGGTGGGCAGTCCGCCACCCCCAACCGTCGTTTTCGCGCTTGAACCGGCGGGCGCAGCCATGTTCGGTGGTATGTTGCGCCCGCTTTGGAGGAGAGCGGCTCCACATCCCGTTCCCTGCGAGTGCGCCGACGCCTAGGGATGGGGATCGTCATCGCCCTCAGCAGCGTGGGCCTCGCGGCCTGCGGTGGCGGCGAGCGCCAGGACGAGGACGAGCCCGAGGGCGAGTTCCCGGTCGAGATCGTCAGCGGCGAGTTCGCGGCCAAGCAGCGCCTCGCCCAGACCTCGGACCTCACGCTCCAGATCCGCAACTCGGGCGACGAGACGATCCCCGACCTCGCGGTCACCGTCTTCACCGACGCGGACTCGGAGGACGAGGGCAGCGCCGACGACACCGTCGAGGTCGCCCCGGAGGACGAGGACTCCACCGAGGAGAGCGAGGATCCCGAGGCCCTCACCGAGGACGAGGAGACGACGGAGGAGGAGACCGAGGAGGACGAGGATGAGCCCCAGCCCGAGGCCCAGGGCGCGTTCTCGGTGATCTCCCAGCAGCCGAACCTCGCGATCCCCTCCCGCCCGGTCTGGATCCTCGAGCAGGGCTTCCCGCACCTGGTCGGGGGCGCCACGGGCAACCCACCGCCGGGCGAGATTGCGGCCTCCGGCGGGGCGGACGCGGCCCAGACGAACACCTTCAGCTTCGGAGCGCTCGAGCCCGGCGACACGGCCGAGCTGGTCTGGCGGGTCACGCCGGTCCAGGCCGGCCTCTTCACCGTCCACTACCGGGTCGCCGCCGGCCTCCACGGCAACGCGGTGGCCGTGACGGAGGCCGGCAGCGCGCCCGAGGGCGAGTTCATGGTGCGGATCAGCGACATCCCACCGCAGACGCGCGTGGACGAGTCGGGCAAGGTCGTCCCGATCCAGAAGGACGACATCATCGGCCAGGCGGGCTCCAAGGAGCAGCGGGCCGAGGTCAAGCCCTAACGGGCCGCTTACCCAGGCTCCGTAGAGTTGCGCCCGTGAGCGGGACCAGGGGCCTCACCTTGATCGCCTGCGCCGTGCTGGCGGCGGGCGCCGCGGGCTGCGGCGACGACGAGGACCCGCCCCAGGCCGAGATCCCCGTCACCGACGCCCCGGCTCCCCCGCCCGGCGAGGGCTCGCCGCCGGTCGGCGACGGCGCCGAGGGGAAGGTGCGCCTGGTCAAGGTCGGGGACTTCGACCAGCCGGTGTTCGTGGCACAGCCGCCCGGGAGCGAGGACCTCTACGTCGTCGAGAAGCCCGGCCGGGTCCAGCTACTGCGCGGCGGCAAGGCCACGCAGGTCCTCGACATCAGCGGCAAGGTCGCCGACAGCGGCGAGCAGGGCCTGCTCTCCATCGCGTTGCACCCGGAGTTCGAGAGCTCCCGCCTGCTCTACGCCTACTACACGGGCAACGACCAGGACCAGCGGGTGGTCGAGTTCGCCGTGGCCGATGACGGAACCGTCGAGGCGGGCAGCGAGCGCGAGGTGCTTCGGATGGCCGACTTCGCCTCCAACCACAACGGAGGGTCCATCCTCTTCGGACCCGACGGGCTCCTGTACATCGGCACCGGAGACGGCGGCATCTCCGACGACCCCGAGCGGAACGGCCAGGACCTGGGCTCGCTCCTCGGGAAGCTCCTGCGCATCGACCCCCACGCTCGCCCCAACAGGCCGTACAACAGCCCGGGCGACAACCCCTTCGCAGGCATGCGCGGGGCGCGCCCGGAGATCTACTCCTACGGCCTTCGCAATCCCTGGCGCTTCAGCTTCGACCGCGAGACCAGGGCGCTCGTGATCGCGGACGTCGGGCAGAACTCGCAGGAGGAGATCGACTTCGTCGCCGCCAACAAGGGCGCCGGCGCTAACTTCGGCTGGTCCGCGTTCGAGGGCGACGAGCGCTTCAACGACGACCAGCAGGCGCCGGGTCACGTTGCCCCGATCCTCACCTACGGCCGCGAGGGCGGCTGCTCGATCACCGGCGGCTACGTGGTCCGAGACCCGGGCCTTCCCGCGCTCTTCGGCCGCTATGTCTACGGCGATTTCTGCGCCGGCGAGCTGCGCAGCCTGATCGCCTCCCCAAAGGGCGCGCGGGACGACAGCAGCCTCGGCCTCGAGGTGCCGGCCCTGAGCTCGTTCGCCGAGGACCAGCAGGGGCGCATCTACGCGACCTCCCTCGAGGGACCGGTGTTCCGGCTAGAGGCGGGTGGCTGATTATGAAATCCGGCCGAAGGCCGGTCCACTGCCCCCACGGCGTTGTGTGCCGGGGTTGCCGCATCGGGGCGGGGGTAGCCGTGTTCAGGCGTGAAGGAATGACCAAGTCTCGGCTCAGAAGGGGAGCGGTCGGCGTGGCAGGCATGGTCACCTGCGTCCTCGTCGCCGCCGGCCTTGCCGCCCCCGCCGGCGCGGTGAAGCTCACCCAGGTCGGGTCGTTCAGCGAACCGACCTACATCGACAACGCCCCCGGCAAGAAGAACCGCAAGCTGCTGTTCGTGACCCAGAAGGCGGGCCACGTGATCGTCCTCAGGGGAGGCACGCCGAGCATCTTCCTCGACGTCAGCAGCATCGTCGCCCCGTCGGGCGAGCAGGGACTGCTGTCGCTGGCCTTCCATCCCAAGTACGAGAAGAACCGGCTCTTCTACGTCTACCTGACCCAGACCGACGGCGACAACGCCGTCTACGAGTTCAAGCGCAAGAAGAAGAACCGGCAGCGGGCGCTGCGCTCCTCTGGACGGCTCGTGATCGAGATCCCGCATCCCGACGACGCCACGAACCACAACGGCGGCCAAATCCAGTTCGGCCCCGACAAACTGCTCTACCTCGCCCCGGGTGACGGCGGCTCGACCCCCACTTCGGCCCAGGACATCAACCAGCTCACCGGCAAGCTCCTGCGAATCTCACCGACCAGGAGCTGCACCAAAAACCTGCGCCACAGGAAGAAAAAGGGCGGCCAGATCTGCCGGAGATTCAACCTGCCCTACGGCATCCCATTCGGCAACCCATTCACCTTCAAGGACGGTCTCGACGAGATCTTCGCACTGGGCCTCCGCAACCCGTACCGCTTCTCGTTCGACCGCGCCAACGGCGCCCTGACGATCGGCGACGTCGGCGGGACCCAGCGCGAGGAGGTCGACTATCGGCCGGCCGGATCGATCGCCGGCACCAACTTCGGCTGGCCGCGGTTCGAGGGGAGCGTGCTGGCGAATCCCGCGGTGCAGGCGCCGGGCGCCGTGGGCCCGATCTTCGAGTACGACCACAGCGGCGGCCGCTGCGTGGTCACCGGCGGCTACGTGATCCGCGACCCGCGCCTGCCCACCCTCAACGGCCGCTACATCTGGGCCGACTTCTGCGAAGGCGAGATCCGCACGTTCGTCCCCTCGGCCGGGGGGGCCTCCGGCGACGCCCCGCTGGGCCTGCCGATCGTCGACGGCCTCGCGTCATTCGGGGAGGGCCGTAACGGCGAGATCTACGTGGTCTCGCTGGGCGGAGCCATCTACCGTCTCGATCCATGAGGAAGCTCGCCACCGCGATGGTCTGCGCGCTCGCCCTGCTCGGGCTCGCCGCGCTGCCCGTGGCCACGGAGGCCAAGGTGAAGCTGAAGCGCGTCGGACGCTTCAACGCCCCGGTCTACGCCACCTCGGCGCCCGGCGCGCCCGGCCTGTACGTGGTCGAGCAGGCGGGCCGGATCAGGGTCCTGGCGAAGGGCAAGAAGAGGACCTTCCTCGACATCCGCGGCCTGGTCCTCTTCGGCGGCGAGCAGGGACTGCTCTCGGTCGCCTTTCCCCCGGACCACGAGAGCAGCGGCCTGTTCTATGTCTATTACGTCACCGGCGGCGGTGACCTGGCCATCGAGGAGTACCGGCGCGCCGGCAAGTTCAAGGCCGACCGCTCCAGCGCTCGCCGCGTCCTCACCGTCGGCCACCCGGGTCAGCCCAACCACAACGGCGGCCAGCTCCAGTTCGGGCCCGACGGCTTCCTCTACATCGGGACCGGCGACGGCGGTGGCGGTGGCGACACGGACAACTCCGCGCAGGACACCGGCAGCCTGCTGGGCAAGCTGCTGCGGATCAACCCGCAGGCCTCGGGCGGGAGCCCCTACACCGCGCCGAGCAGCAACCCGTTCGCGGGGGGCGGCGGCCGCAACGAGATCTACTCCACCGGGCTCCGCAACCCCTTCCGGTTCTCCTTCGACCTGGTCTCGAAGGGCGGGCCCTACATCGTCATCGGCGACGTCGGCCAGGACAGGTTCGAGGAGGTCGACTACGAGACCGTGGCCGGCGCCAACGGCGCCAACTTCGGCTGGAACGATTTCGAGGGCTTCTCGCAGTTCGGCGGCGGTGACCCTCCCCTGCCCTCCCGTCACGACCGGCCGATCAAGGTGACCAGTCTCGGCGGCGCCAACTGCGCCCTGATCGGCGGCTTCGTCGTCAAATCGGTCAAGGGACTGAAGGGACGCTACGTCTACGGCGACTTCTGCAACAGCCCGCTGCGCAGCTTCGTCCCCAAGCTCGGCGGCGCGCGCAAGGACCGGCGCGTGGGCCCGCGGGTGCCGGCGCTGAGCTCCTTCGGTCAGGCCGGCGGGCAGATCTACGCCATGTCGCTGAACGGCGGGGTCTTCCGGCTCGCCTCGGGCAAGAAGGGGAAGTAGCGGCGGAATAACCTCTCGCGCTCGCCCACCCGGGCGATCGCCGATGAAGACGTTCACCCGCCGCCAAGTCGAGACCACGCTCGCCGCCAGCCTGGCGGCGGTGACGGCCGTGATCGGGCTCGGCAGCGCCGACGAGGAGGAGCTCGGCCCGAAGTTCCTGACCCTCGAGAAGGTCGGCCGGTTCGACCAGCCGGTCCACCTGACCCAGCCGCCCGGGCAGGACTCGCCGCTGTTCGTCGTCGAGAGGAAGGGCAGGGTCAGGGTGGTCACCGAAGGCGAGCGGCGCCGTCCGACGTTCCTGGACATCCGACAGCGGGTGAAGCACACCGGCAAGGGGGGCGAGCAGGGCCTGCTGTCGATCGCGTTCCCTCCGGATTACAACGAGAGCGGCCTCCTCTACGTCGCCTACACGGACCACCGCGACGCGCTCAGGGTGGCCGAGTTCCGCCGCTCCCCTTCGAATGAGCTGCGCGCGGACCCAGGCAGCGAGCGGCCCGTGCTGCGGATCCCGCAGCCGACCACCAAGCACCACGGGGGGCTGCTCCTGTTCGGCCCGGACCGGCATCTGTACATCGGCTCCGGCGACGGTGGCCCCTCCGGCGACCCCAGCGGGGTGGCCCAGAACAAGAGCCTGCTGCTCGGGAAGCTGCTGCGGATCGACCCGAGGCGGCCGGACCCAAAGCCCCTGCGGCAGCCGCCCGGCGGAAAGAGCAAGTCGAAGCCCAAGCCCCAGCCCGCGTACTCGGTGCCCAGCGACAACCCCTTCGTCGGCAGCGCCGGCCGCGACGAGATCTGGGCCTACGGCCTGCGCAACCCCTGGCGCTTCTCGTTCGACCGCGGCAGCGACAAGCTGACGATCGGCGACGTAGGCGACGAGCGCTACGAGGAGGTCAATGTGCTGCCTGCCGCCAAGGCGAGGGGAGCGAACTTCGGGTGGTCCGCCTTCGAGGGATCCGTGCCGCTGAACAAGGGGGTCCCCCGAAACCGGACGGTGGAACCCGTCTTCGAGTACGGGCACAACAGGAACAAGTGCTCCGTGGTCGGGGGCTTCGTCGTCCGCGACCCGCGCCTGTCGCGCGTCAAGGGGCGCGAGATCGTCGGCCGCTACCTCTTCGCCGACTTCTGCGGGAAGCGGATGTTCGCCTTCAGGCCCCGCGAGGACAAGCCGGGCAGGGTGCGGAGCTTCCGCTTCCGCCTCTCCGGGATCACCTCGTTCGGCGAGGACCGCCGCGGTCGGATCTACATCCTCACGTACGGCGACGAGGACGGCGGCTACGTCTACCGACTCGACGCCGCGCGAAAGCCCGTCGAGGACTAGGGAGCGGCGAGGAGCGGAGGGGACCGCCCCGCGGCGAACCGCGAGGCGGCTACCCGTCCGTAGAGCTACTTGATGAACAGGATCTCAGAGTACTTCGGCAGCGGCCAGTAGTCATCCGCCACCTGCTTCTCGAGCTTGTCCACGACCTCGCGGACCCTCTCCGCGCCGGCGAGCTGCTTGTCGCGGGCGTGCTCGGCGAGCGCCATGCCCTCCGCCCCGGCGGGGTAGGAGTTGGCGTGGTCGAGCTCGTCGAGCGCGACCACGAGCTCACCGATCAGGCCCTTGAGCGTCTTTGACGCGGACTCCACGTCGGCCTCGTCGAGCAGCTGCAGGTAGCGGATCGACGCCGGCAGGATCATGGTCCGCCCGATGTCGGCCGCGGTCTCGGCCTCGATGTTGGTGTTGATCACGTACTGCTCGAGCATCACCTCGTAGCGGGACTCGAGCTCGCGCTCCGACAGCACCTTGTACCTGTCGAAGGCGACCACGGTCTGCGAGCTGATCAGCTCGGGCAGGGCGTCCGGCGTCGTGCGCAGGTTCTTGAGCCCGCGCTTCTCGGCCTCCTCGTGCCACGCCTCGTCGTAGTTGTCGCCGCTGAACAGGATCTGCTTGTTGGCCGCGTAGGACTCCCTCACGACCTCGCTGACGGCGGCCGCGACGTCGCCGCCGCTCCGCGCCTCGAGCTTGTCGGTGAGGTCGTCGATCGCCTCGGCGACGATCGTGTTCAGGACCGTGTTCGGGAGCGCCAGCGACATGCTGGACCCGAGAGCCCGGAACTCGAACTTGTTCCCGGTGAAGGCGAACGGCGAGGTCCGGTTGCGGTCGCCGCCGTGCATCGGCAGCGGCGGCAAGACCTCGGCGCCCAGCTCGAGGAACGAGCCGGGGGTGTGGGGGTCGCCCTCGCCGGACTCGATCGCCTCGAACACCTTCTCCAGCTCCGCGCCGAGGAAGATCGAGATGATCGCCGGGGGCGCCTCGTTGGCGCCCAGGCGGTGGTCCTGCCCGATGTTCGCGACCGACGCCCGCAGCAGCCCCTGGTGCTTGTTGACGGCCTGGATCACGGCCGTGCAGAAGAACAGGAAGCTGGTGTTGTCGGCCGGCGTGTCGCCCGGCTCCAGCAGGTTGTGGCCGGTGTCGGTGCTCATCGACCAGTTGTTGTGCTTGCCCGAGCCGTTGACGCCGGCGAAGGGCTTCTCGTGCAGCAGGCAGACGAGCCCGTACTTGCGGGCGACCGACTGCATCATCTGCATCGTCAGCTGCTGGTGGTCGGTGCCGACGTTCGAGTTCTCGAACACCGGGGCGATCTCGTACTGGTTCGGCGCCACCTCGTTGTGGCGCGTCTTCACCGGCACGCCGAGCTTCTGCAGCTCGCGCTCGGTCTCCAGCAGGCAGGCCAGGATGCGATCGGGCATCGAGCCGAAGTAGTGGTCGTCCAGCTCGTGGCCCTTCGGCGGCTTGGCGCCGAACAGCGTCCGGCCGGTCGTGACCAGGTCGGGCCGCTCGTAGTAGAACTGCTCGTCGATCAGGAAGTACTCCTGCTCGGGGCCGACGGTCGTGAAGACCCGCTGGGCCTCCGTGTCGCCGAGCGCCGTCAGCGCGCGGACGGCGGCCTTGGAGAGGCCGTCCATCGAGCGCAGCAGCGGGATCTTCTGGTCGAGCGCCTCGCCCGTCCACGAGGCGAACGCCGTCGGGATGCAGAGCAGCGCGCCGTTCGGGTTCTCCAGGATGAACGCCGGGCTCGTCGGATCCCAGGCGGTGTAGCCGCGGGCCTCGAAGGTCGCGCGGATGCCGCCCGTCGGGAACGAGGAGGCGTCCGGCTCGCCCTGGATCAGCTCCTTGCCGGAGAACTTGGCGATGGCGGTGCCGTCGCCCTGCGGATCGAAGAACGAGTCGTGCTTCTCGGCCGTGAGGCCCGTCAGCGGCTGGAACCAGTGCGTGTAGTGGGTCGCGCCCTTCTCGAGCGCCCACTCCTTCATCGCGTCGGCGACGGCGTCGGCGAGCGTGGTGTCGAGCGCCTCGCCGTTCTCCAGTGTGCGCTGCAGCTTCTCGTAGACGTCCTTGGGAAGCCGGTCCTTCTGCACCGCGGGAGAGAAGACGTTCGCCCCGAAGGGGATGTTGGAAGGCTCGGTCAGGTCGAGCGCGCCGAGGCTCTCGCCGTTCGGGCTCCACTGGGCGGCGCTGACGTTCTGCTGACGGGTCCTCGTAGCCATCGCTTCTAAGTCCTCCTTGGAATGCGAAATGCCCGGTTCCGGGCACGTTCGGGCTCTGCTTGCACCTGCGCGCTGCAAGGTAGAGCAGATGGGGTCCTGGGGGCTTATCCGAGTGTCCAAACATCCGGAGTTTGGGTTCGCCTGGTTTGAGTCAGCGAGGCAGGGTCGGCGCGAGTATCCGGTAGACCTTCGCGCCCGAGGCCGAGGCGCTCGCGGTCCTCGCTCAGGGCCGGGTCGAGCCCGGTCAGCTCCCGCACGCGGTCGAGGCGGTAGGCGACGGTGTGGCGGTGGGCGTAGATCGCGCGCGCGGTCGCGTTCATGTTGCAGTCGTGGGCCATGTACTGCTCGAGCGTCCCGAGCAGGTCGGTCCGGTACTGGCGGTCGTACCGGACCAGGGGCTCGACGGTCTCGTCGTAGAAGCTGCGGACCTCATCCGGGTCGGAGCTCAGAGCGCGGAAGAGCAGCCGGTAGACGCCGCTGCCGACGATGTCGTCCTCGAACGACTCGGCGATGCGCTCGTCGCGCGAGATCAGGTCGCAGATCAGCTCCGACTCGCGCAGCGCGCGTGGCAGGTCCGCCGGGTCGGGATAGAACGAGGAGACCGCGGCAGGGCCGATCGGCCGCAGCCGCCTGACCAGCCGCGCCGCCGCCTCGAGCGTTCGCTCGGGGGCGTCGTCGGCTCCCCGTGCCGGCAGGATCGCGTAAAGCCGATCCTCGATCACCTCGGCCAGAGCCCCGTCGTATTCAGAGGTGACCAGCGCCCTCGCGTGACCGGGCAGGCCCGAGCGGACCTCGGCCGTCACCGCCACCGCGCCCCGGATCAGGTCGCACCCCAGGCGCGCCGCGCGCTGCGTGGCGTCGGCAACCGGAGCGTCGCCGGCCCGCAGCTCCTCGATCAGGTTCCCCCGCAGGTCCTGGACCGCCTGGTCACGGGCGTCGGCGACCGCGATCTCGGCGAGCGCCGCCAGCGCCGCGGCCCGCAGCACCTCGGCGTGGTCGACCAGCTCCGAGTCCTCGCCGGGGTCCTCCTCGGCGAGCAGCAGGACAACCCCGATCGGTTCGTCGCCGGCCATGATCCGCTGCTCGAGCCGCACCGCGTTCGACACGGTCACCTCGGAGTCGGCGACGCGCGCCCGCGCGTACTCGGCGAGTCCGTTGACCTCCCCGTTGCCCGGTGCACGTGCGGCAAGCCCGCGGGCCGGCAGCACGATCGCCACCGGCCCACGGGCCTCCGCCGCCGCGAGCTCCGCCACCCCTTGCAGGCCCTCGCCGTTCAGGACCGCTTCCAACAGGCGGTTGCTTAGCTCGCGCATTTCGCTGCTCGATCCCTAGGCCGGGATCTCCGCGTCCTCGTGTGCCTGGAGCACCGTCTCGCCCTCCTCACCGGTGCGGATGCGAATCGCCTCCTCCACCGGCAGGACGAAGATCTTGCCGTCGCCGACATCGCCCGAACGGGCGTGCTTGAGGATCGTCTCCACGACGAGCCCCTTGTCCTTCGTTTCGACGACGCACTCGATCTTCATCTTCGGCCGGACGTTGACCGTCAGGGTCGAGCCGCGGTAGGTCTCCACCACGCCCTTCTGACGGCCGGAGCCCTTGACCTCGCTGATCGTCAGGGACGGAAATCCCTTGTCGAGCAGCTCGGTCCTGATCGGCTCGAACGCCTCGTGGCGGATGATCGCCTCGATCTTCTTCATCTGGCTCAACCCCTTCCTATGCCTCACTGGGCGCCGGCTTGACGGATGTCGCAGCCGATGCCGCAGCGCTTGGGGACGTGGCCATACCCGGGAACTCACCCTCAGGGATGAACTGCTCGGGGTAGCCGTACATGCCGTGCTCGGAGATGTCGAGCCCGGCGTCCTCCTCGGCCTCCGTGACCCGAAGCCCGTAGAGCTTCTTGATCACGTAGAACGTGGCGAACGAGGCAGCGAACACGAACGCGAACGCGACCGTCACACCCAGGGCCTGGGCCCCGAACTGCTCGAACGCCTCGGCGTTGAGCGAACCGCCGATGTCGTTCGCGCCCTTGCCGAGCAACCCGCTGGCGTAGAGGAACCCGCCGATGAACTCGCCGTCGCCGTTCGTGACGCCGAAGGCGTTGTAGTCGGCCAGTCGCGGCGACGTGAAGATGCCGCACGACAGGGTTCCCCAGATGCCGGCCAGGCCGTGCGCCGACAGCGCCCCGACCGGGTCGTCCAGCACCTTGTCGATCGCCAGGATGCCGAGGACCACGATCACACCGGCGACTCCGCCGATGATCGGCGCAGCCCAGGCCTCGACGTAGCCGGACGGAGCGGTGATCGCGACCAGGGCCGCAATCGCGCCGTTGCCGACCATGCCGATGTCGATCGACCCCTGGCGCCAGCGGCTGGTCAACGCAGCCGTCAGCACGCCGGCCGCTGCCGCGAGCTGGGTGACGATCACGATCTCGGCGAAGCGACCATCGGTCACGCCGAGCGCCGTTCCGGGGTTGAACCCGAACCAGCCGAGCCACAGGACCAGCACGCCCAGTCCGAACAGCGGCATCGAGTGCCCCGGGATCGGACGCGGCTTGCCGTCCCGGCTGTACTTGCCCTTGCGGGCGCCGAGCAGCAGCAGCACCGCGAGACCGCCGGTTGCACCGATCAAGTGGACGGCCGTCGAGCCGGCGAAGTCCTGCATGCCGATATCGGCCTGCAGCCAGCCGCCGCCGAACACCCAGTGAGCGCCGATCGGGTAGATCAGCGTGCTGAAGATGATCGCGTAGATGACGTAGACGCCGAACTTGATCCGCTCCAGCGTCGTTCCCCAGACGATCGCCAGCGAGACCGCGCAGAAGACGAACTGGAAGAACCACTTCGACTCCACGGTCGCGTCGAAGATCCCCATGACCGGGAACGCGGTCGCCGGATCCCCGTAGTCCTGCAGGAAGAACCCGGTGTCGCCGATGATCGGGTTCCCGCTCGCGACGTCACCGCCGAAAGCGAAGGCGAAGCCCACCGCCCAGAACCCGAGCGCGGCGATCGAGAAGTTCGTGAGGATCTTCGCGACGACCGTTCCCGCGTTCTTGGCTCTCGAGAATCCGATCTCGAGGAACATGAACCCGGCCTGCATGAACATGACGAGCACCGCGGCGACGATCACCCACATCGAGTTGATTGCACTCGAGTCGAGTAGGACGCCCGACTGGCCGTCGATGGTGTCCCCCAGGGCCAGCTGAGGAACGGCCAGCGACGCCAGCAGTCCCCCGGTCAGCGCCCAGAGCAGCTTTCCTTTCATTTCCGATGTCCCTCCTTGCCCGCCTCGGCATCCACCGGGGCGGTCGCTTTCTTGGACGCTGCCCAAGGTAGGGACGGCCCGTCGGTCCGCCTTTAGCCCGGTGTCGGAAATCGTCCGGCGGAATGTCTCCCGGTGGTCGATTCGTGCGTGGGTCACTCCGGGCCGGCGCTAACTGGCTGCCTGGCCAGTCCGCGCTAGAGTCCTTTGTTGCATGGCGATCGGCTTCAAGACCAAGTCGAAGCAGACCTCGGCAGGCAACGGCGCCGCCCCCGAGGGCACCTTCGAGGTCCACAACCCCGCGGACCACAGCGTCGTGGCGACGCTGCCGCTCGACGGACCGGAGCGGGTAGCCGAGGTGGTCTCCCGCGTGCGCGCCAACCAGCCCGCCTGGGAGGCCCTGGGCAACCGCGGCCGCGCGAAATGGCTGTCGCAGCTGCGCGACTGGCTGATCGACCACCAGGACGAGATCGCCGATCTGATGCAGGCCGAGACCGGCAAGGTCCGCGCCGAGGCAAGCGGCGAGACCGCCTACCTGACGGACCTCATCAACTTCTATGGGAAGAAGGCGGACAAGTACATCGGCGACGAGACCGTCCCCGCCCACTCGGCGCTGATGAAGGCCAAGAAGCTGAAGGTCACCTACCGGCCCTACCCGGTGGTCGGAGTGATCAGCCCCTGGAACTTCCCGCTTATCCTCTCGCTCGGCGACGCGATCCCCGCGCTCCAGGCGGGAGCGGCGGTCGTGATCAAGCCCTCCGAGGTCACCCCGCTCGGGCTCGGCAGGATCATCGAAGCCTGGAAGAACGAGATCGGCGGTCCCGACGTGCTCGACGTCGTCAACGGCGGCGGCGAGACCGGCTCCGCGCTCGTCGACGAGGTCGACTTCGTCCAGTTCACGGGCTCCGACCGGACCGCGAAGAAGGTGCTCGGCAGGGCGGCCGAGACGCTGACCCCCGTCAGCGCCGAGCTCGGCGGCAAGGACCCGATGATCGTGCTGAAGAGCGCCGACGTCGAGCGCGCCGCCAACGCAGCGACCTGGGGCGCGTTCGCCAACACCGGCCAGGTCTGCATGTCGGTCGAGCGCATCTACGTCGAGGAGCCCGTGTACGAGGAGTTCATCGAGCGTTTGACGAACGAGGTCTCGACACTGAAGCAGGGCATGGACGGGCGCGAGTACGGCTCAGACCAGGGCGCGATGACCTTTCCGCCTCAGACCAAGATCGTCGAGGACCACGTCGAGGATGCGAGGGAACAGGGAGCGACGGTCCGCACGGGCGGCGAGCGGATCGAGGGAGCCGGCGACTGGTACCCGCCGACCGTGCTCACCGAGGTGGACCATTCGATGAAGGTGATGACGGACGAGAGCTTCGGGCCGGTCGTGGGCGTGATGAAGGTGAAGGACACCGAGGAGGCGGTTCGCCTCGCGAACGACACCCGCTACGGCCTCTCCGGCTACGTCTTCGGCGAGACCGACGAGGCCGAGGCGGTCGCCCGCCGACTCGAGGTCGGTGCGGCCTGCGTCAACGACGTCCTGGTCAACTTCCTCGCGATCGACGTCCCGATGGGCGGCTGGAAGGACTCCGGCATCGGCTTCCGGCACGGCGAATACGGGATCAAGAAGTTCGTCCGGCCCGAGTCGCTGGTGATCAGCCGCTTCGGCGGGAAGCGCGAGCCCCTCTACTTCCCCTACACGGCCAAGCGCCGCAACCTGCTGCGCAAGCTCACGACCTTCGCGAACGCGCGGGACCTGAAGCGGCGACTCGGCCGGTCGAAGTAGACCCGCGGGGACCTGAGGGAAACTCCCTCAGGCCCTGGGGCCGCCGGGCCCCTGGGGATTTCTTCTGGACTACGCGCGCGCCGCGCTCAACTCGCCGTCGAGGCGGTCGGCCTGCTCGGCGAACCACTCGCTGACGAGCCGCAGCCAGGCGACCTCGGAGCGGGTCCGCACCGAGACGTAGTTGGCGTACTCGTCGCCGGCAAGGCTCATCGCCTTGGCGACCGAGACGCCGTCGTTGCTCTCCGAGCCGGTCAGGACCCACTCGGTCAGGTTGTCGCTCTGGGCCTTCTCTTCCAGGGCGAGCGTGGACCCGTCGCTCAGCTCGAGCACCTTCGGGTCGCCGCCCCCTACCTGGACACCCTGCACGTCCGTCATTCTCGTCCTCCTTCTGCCCGCCTGGGCGGGCCTCTGTCTGTGGCATGACCTCAAACCGATCCATGCCTCGGTCAGAGAAGAGCATCCTAGCAACCGCTAACAGAACGCTAAAAGATCGTTAATGGATTGGGAAACCCGGCTCACCGGGTAAGCGCGTGCGGTGTTCGTCTTCTTCTCGAACAACCTCGGCTGCGGGACCTCCCTGCTGATCTCGGCGGTGGTGACGGCGATCCTGCTGCTGGTCACCGGCGTGATCGAGCTGAGCTAGACCGGCGAGGCGTGGCTCACTTCTTCTTGGCCGTCCAATCCGCGTCGCCGGTCGTGCAGATCTCAGTTCCCGGCATCTCCGTGTTGCCGTTCGCGGTGTGAAGGAAGACCTTGCCTTGGTATGTGCTCGAGGACTTCGGCTTGCCCTTGAGCTTGATCTCCCGGTAAGGGCCCGGCTGGAGCCCTGGGCGATACCCGGGGAAGTTGACGTAGGAGAAATTGCCGTTCCCGTCCAGCGGCATGGTCGGGGCGCCGAATGTCTCGGTGCCCTTGGGCTGCTCGTCCGTTCGCAGGGTCGACCATGGGCTCCGTGTAACAGCGCTGAGGGACGTTGGCGGCGGTGAATCCGACGACCCGCCGCTTGCTCGTGATCCGGAAGCTGACCGTTCCGCCAGTCTCGACTTTCCCCTTGTAGGAACCCGCCCGGCGGTCGACCTTCTTCTTCTTTGCGCCAGCGACATCAGGGAACTGGGTCGCAAGGACGCCTGTGAAGGCGACACTGACCGCAAGTCCTGCGACCGCGAAACGCAACCGCGTAGGGCAGAGCGTCGAACCTGACATAGCAGCACTCCCGGCTTCGATTCCCGAGAGGGATTATGAACAAATCAGTGGTTATCCGGTGCGCTACCTTTGGGGAGGTTCCATCCAGAGCGGCTGAGGGGCCCGGCCCACAGAAGCCGCAGCAACCTGCCGAGATCCCAGGATCGAGGTGACGGTGCTACAGCCGGGTTCGATGGAGGTGAAACGCTTTCCCCAGTCGTGGCCGATCGAGACTTCATAAGCGCGATCAACGAGCGCGTAGTCGTCTTCGACGGCGGCATGGGCGCGACCCTGGAGGAGTTCGACCTGACCGCCGAGGACTACGGCGGGCTCAAGGGCAAGTGCCACGAGGCGCTGGTGCTGAACCGCCCCGACGTGATCGAGGGCGTCCACACCTCCATGCTCGAAGCCGGCGCCGAGGTCCTCGAGACCGACACCTTCCAGGGCAGCCGCCTGAAGCTGGACGAGTGGGGCCTGGCCGAGCACACGGTCGAGATCAACACGAAGGCCGCCGAGATCGCCCGCAAGGCGGCGGGTGAAGACCGCTTCGTCGCCGGCTCGATCGGGCCGACCGGGTTCCTGCCGGCATCCGACGACCCGACCCTGGGCGACATCAGCTTCGCGAAGCTGGTCGAGGTCTTCGACGAGCAGGCGGGCGCGCTGATCGAGGGCGGCTCCGACCTGCTGATAATCGAGACGCAGCAGGACATCCTGGAGACGAAGGCGGCGATCTTCGGCGCCCGCGAGGCGTTCAAGCGGACGGGGAAGACGCTGCCGATCCAGGCAAGCCTGTTCATCCTCAAGGAGTCGGGGACGATGCTCCTCGGCACCGACATCCCGGCGCTGCTGACAACGCTGACGGCGCTGGACGTGGACATCCTCGGCCTCAACTGCTCCACCGGGCCCGAGGACATGCGCGACGCGATCCGCTACCTCGGCGAGAACTCGCCGCTGCCGCTGCACTGCATTCCCAACGCCGGCATCCCCCACCAGGGTCCTGACGGCGAGACGATCTTCCCGCCGAAGCCGGAGCCGCTCGCCGACACCCTCGGCGAGTACGTCGAGCGCTACGGCGTCGGGATCGTCGGCGGCTGCTGCGGCACGACCCCCGAGCACATCAAGGCGATCCGCGAGCGGGTCGACGGCAAGAAGCCTGACGAGCGCCCCTCCCCCGGCCCGATCCAGGTCAGCTCGATGATCACCGCCGCGCCGCTCGTGCAGGAGCCGCGCCCGACCCTCGTCGGCGAGCGCGTCAACTCGCAGGGATCCAAGAAGGCCAAGGAGCTGCTACTGGCCGACGACTACGACGGCCTGCTCCAGGTCGCCGAGGACCAGGTCACCGGCGGCGCCCACGTGCTGGACGTCTGCGTCGCGCTGACCGAGCGCCAGGACGAGGACGAGCAGATGAGCGCCGTCGTCGAACGCGTCTCGCTGACCCAGCCCGCCCCGATCCAGATCGACTCGACCGAGCCGGAGGTGATCCAGGCCGCGCTGGAGCACATCCCCGGCCGCGCGATCGTCAACTCGGTCAACCTCGAGGCAGGCCCGGACAAGCTCAACCGTGTCGCCCCGCTGGCGAAGGAACATGGCGCCTGCCTGATCGCCCTGACGATCGACGAGGAGGGCATGGCGAAGACGGCCGAGCGCAAGGTCGAGATCGCCAAGCGCATCCGCGACCTGGTCGCCGAGCATGGACTCGAGCCCGAGGCCCTGATCTTCGACGCGCTCACCTTCACATTCACCACGGGCGACGACGAGTGGAAGCCGTCCGCCGTCGAGACGATCGAGGGCATCCGCCGGATCAAGGAGGAGATCCCGGGCGTCAAGACCAGCCTGGGCGTCTCGAACGTCTCCTTCGGCATCTCGCCCGCCGCCCGCGCGGTCCTGAACTCGGTCTTCCTGCATCACTGCGTCGAGGCCGGGCTCGACCTGGCGATGGTCAACCCGAACCACATCACCCCATACGCGGAGATCCCCGAGAACGAGCGCGAGCTGACCGACGAGCTGGTCTTCAACCGTTCCGAGGACGCGCTCGAGAAGTTCATCGAGCACTTCGAGTCCAAGGGTGAGGAGGCCGAGGAGGCCGCGGGAGACCCGACCGAGGGCATGGAGCCCGAGGAGGCGCTGCACTGGCAGATCCTGCACCGCAAGAAGGAGGGCGTCGAGGACTGGATCGACAAGCTCCGTCGAGAAGATCGGCGCCGTTCCCACGCTGAACAAGGTGCTGCTGCCGGCGATGAAGGAGGTCGGCGACAAGTTCGGCGCCGGCGAGCTGATCCTGCCGTTCGTGCTGCAGTCGGCGACCGTGATGAAGCGCGCCGTCGCCCAGCTCGAGAACTACCTCGAGCGGATCGAGGGGCACAGCAAGGGCAAGGTCGTGATCGCGACCGTGTTCGGCGACGTGCACGACATCGGCAAGTCGCTGGTCAACACGATCCTCACCAACAACGGCTACACCGTCGTCGATCTCGGCAAGCAGGTCCCGATCGAGACGATCGTGCAGTCGGCGATCCAGGAGAAGGCCGATGCGATCGGCCTCTCGGCCCTGCTCGTCTCCACCTCGAAGCAGATGCCCGCCGCCGTCCAGGAGCTGCACTCCAAGAAGCTCGACTTCCCGGTGCTGATCGGCGGCGCCGCGATCAACCGCGACTTCGGGCGCCGCATCCTCTATCCCGGCGGCAAGGACTCCGACGAGATCTACGAGCCGGGCGTCTTCTATTGCAAGGACGCCTTCGTCGGGCTCGACACGATGGACGAGCTGATCGACGAGGAGCGCCGCGATGCGCTGGTCGAGCGCTTCCGCGAAGAGGCGAAGGAGCTGCGCGAGAAGCCCGAGAAGGTGGACGACTCGCCGCCGACGACCGACGACAGCGTGCGCTCATCCGCGCGTACGGACGCGCCCGTCCCCGAGCCGCCGTTCTGGGGCGCGCGCGAGATCGACGTCGACCTCGACGACGTCTTCCCCTACCTCGACCGCCACGTGCTGTTCAAGCTGCACTGGGGCGGCCGCGGCAAGAAGGGAGAGGAGTGGCGCCGGATCCTCGAGGGCCACGACGGCGACGAGGGCTTCAATCCGAAGCTCGAGCGCATGTGGAGGGAGCAGGACTACCTCCATCCGCGTGCGAAGCTGGGCTACTTCCCTGCTGCCGCCGACGGCAACGAGCTGGTCGTCTTCGATCCCGACGACCACGAGAAGGAGGTCGAGCGCCTGGTCTTCCCGCGCCAGCCCAAGCACGACCGCATCTGCCTGACCGACTTCTACCGTCCCGCTCGACTCGGGCGACCGCGACGTCGTCGCGATCCAGGGAGTCACGGTCGGCCCCGAGGTCACTGACGTGATGGCCAGGCTCGAGAAGGAGGGCGAGTTCGCCGAGCAGCTCTTCACCCACGGCATCGGGGTTCAGGCTGCCGAGGGGCTGGCCGAGTGGCTCCACGCCGAGGTCCGCCGTGACCTCGGCATCGACCCCGACCAGGGGCGCCGCTACTCCTGGGGCTATCCCGCCTGCCCCGACCAGTCGGAGCACGACAAGGTCTGGCGCCTGCTGGAGCTGGAGCAGATCGGCATGACCCTCAGTGACGGCCACGCCGTGATGCCGGAGCAGTCGACGGTCGCGATCATCGCCCACCATCCGCAGGCGGTCTACTTCGGCATGAAGTCGGGCTTCATCCCCGAGGAGAAGGCCCCCGACGAGCTGATCGCCGGCACCGAGCGCGGCGGCGAGCTGCCGCCCGAGGACGACCCGCGCGACGGCTCCGTCGAGGACGAGGGGACGAAGGCGGCCGAGGAGGTCGGGGCAGGCTAGAGCGGAAGCCGCTTGGCCCGCTTCCGGCACTTCCTGCGGGCCTTCCGCTTCTTCTTCTTGCACTTCTTCAGCGCTGCGGCGCGCAGGCCCGTCGCCGCCGGCGGATTCGTGGCGGGCGGGTTCACCGTGGGCGGGGACGCCGCGGTGAAGGACCGGCTTGCCACTGCGCCGGTGTTGCCGACAGCATCCGTGGCGCGCACCTCGAACGTATGGGCGCCTGCGGAGAGGGGAGCACCCGGTGTGTGCGACCCGGTCGCGCCCGTCGAGTCGGTGCACGGCCCGAACGCAGCCGTGTCGAACCGGCATTCGTAGACATCCCCGGCGTCGGCCGACGAGAAGGTGAACGTCGGCTGCAACCCCGTCATCGCACCGGGAGCGGGGCTGTTGATCGTGACGATGGGCGGCGTCGCATCCACGGTGAACGCCCGGCTGGCAACGGCGCCGACGTTGCCCACCGCGTCGGTGCCGCGCACCTCGAACGTGTGGGCCCCCTCTGAGAGGGGGGCGCCCGGCGTGTGCGATCCCGCCGCCCCTGTCGAGTCGGAGCATGGCCCGAACGCGGCCGCGTCGAACCGGCATTCGTAGACGTCAGTGGCATCCGCGGAGGAGAAGGTGAAGGTCGGCTGCGTCGCCGTCGTCGCACCTGCCGCCGGGCTGTTGATCGTCAGGGTGGGAGGGATGACGTCGCAGGGGTCGGGGCCGATGGAGAGGGCCGCGGGAAGCTCGGATGTGTTGCCGGCGGCGTCCGTCTGAGTCGCGCTGAGGCACTGTCCGCTGGGGAGCGGGGAAGCGAACAGGACGGTCCAGGTCCCCCCGTCCGCATCAATCACGTCGTTGACGAACCCCAGGACACTGTCCACGCTCTCGTCCACCGTCTTGAAGACACGGACCCTGGCGTCGACAACGGCACCGGCGCCATCGATCTGATTCGCCGTGGGCTCATTGAGCGAGGGCGCCTGGATTCCCGCATTCGGTCCGGTGGGGGGATTCCCCGGCCCGTCTCCGGCAGAGTCAGTTCGAAGGTCGATGAAGAGGTCGTTCGCCGTCGAGCCGTTGTTCGAACCGCGATTGCGGAGCACCTGATTGCCGATGTTGGCCACGTCCGTTGGCGTGTCCTCGTCCACGATCTCGATCGCATCGCCGGTGCTGTTGGAGATGACGTTCTCCTCTGCCTGCAGGTCACCTCCGATCTTGTTGTTGAGCGCGGTGTTCGTGGCTGAGTTCGTGACACGGATTCCGGGCCCGGTGTTAGGCACGGCCGTACCGTCATCCGTAACGCCGATCAGGTTGCCACGCACCTGGTTCTGGTTGCCGCCGGCGATGAGCACCGCGGGATCCCCGTTCGCGACATTGCCGATCGTGTTCGCGTCGGCTGGGTCAGGACCGCCGATCTCAACGAAGTTCTCGGTGACCGTGAGCACCGTGCTGGCCGGTGCGAGCACCTCGCCGCCCGTGCCGATCCCGAAGGTGTTGCCGATCACCTCGATCCCTCCCGCCAGGAACACCCTGCCCCCTGACAATCCATTACCCGCGAACCTGTTGTCCTGCAGCGTGCTCGTGGCAGGGTTGTCGTTCGTGCCGACCCTGGCGTCCGCAAACAGGTTGGGGATCGCCGCGTCGCCATCGGAGTTCGATCCGAAGTAGTTGTTGCGCACCGTCACGCCACCGGCTGCCCGCACCCCGTCCTGGGCGTTTCCCGAGATCACGTTACGGTCGCCTGGTACGGGCCCGCCGACGGTCAGCGGGCTGTTCGCGGCGTTCGAGGTCGAGGCGCGGATCCCCTGGCCGGTGTTGGCCGCCGCGGTCTGACCCGTCCTGTCGAGACCGATGAAGTTGCCCTTGATGGTGGTCGTGCTCACCGGCGAGCCCTCGGCGCCTCCCTCCGTTTCGAGGTCGATGCCGTCACTGGAGTTGGCAATCACGTTGCAGGGCCCATCGCATTCGGGAGTGGCGAGCTGGCCGGCGCTCAGCGTCCCGCCGATCGTGTTGCCGCTCGCCGGGTTCGCCGTACCGCCGACGCTGCTGACCTCGATGTTGTCGGTTCCCACCAACGTGCCGTTCGGCGCGGCGGTCGTGCCATCGGGTTTCGTGCCGAAGTAGTTCCCCTTGATCACGTTGTCGTCCCCGCCCGTGATCCGCACGCCGTCGGCGGTGCTGTGGGCGAACACGTTGCGGTCAGCGGCCGTTTCCCCGCCCACGATGTCCTGGTCACCGGCGGGGGTGGGACCGCCGACGAGCTCAACCCCACGGCCGTTCCCCTGAGCCGTCTGGTCGAGCCTCAGCCCGAACCAGTTGCCGGCGACCGTGGCGTCGTCAGCCGCTGCAGTGATGGTGAGTCCGGTGGCAGCGTTGGTGATCGCCAGACCCCGGATCTCGACGTCGTCCCCCGTAGCGATGAGGCCCAGCTGCCCGCTGCCCCCCTGGAATCCCACGCACGGCTTGAAGGCGGCTGTGGCGTCGCAATCACCGCCATCGATCGTGGCGGCCTCGTTGATGGCCGGCTCGACGCCATTGGTGGCGACGATCGTGGACGTTGCGACATTGCCGGTGAAGACCGAGGGATCGAAGGCGATGAGGTCCGCGCCCGGGTTGGCGGTTGTGTCGCTGGCCTCCTGGATCGCGGCGCGGAGGGTGCATTGGTCGCCGGCCGTCATCGTGTCTGTGTCGCAGACACCGTTGCGAACGCTCCCCGCGTCGAACTCGTCGCCGGTGCTGTTGACCGTGAAGGAAGCAACGACGCCGCCGGGCGCGCTCGGAGCAAGCGCCATCACGCTCAGCACGATCAGCGCGACCGAGCCGAGGGACCACCACGCAATTGATCGAGACTCAGTGACCACTCCCTGACCTCCACACGGTACTCCTGCGCGGTGTATTCGGCCATAAAGCCGGGCAAGCGTCCAAAGAGGGGTATGACGCCGTGCTGAGTGCAATCCGAAGAACGCTGGTGGGAACGGGCTCCGCCACGCTCACGCTGGGCGGTGCCCTGGTGGTCGGGTTCGCGGTCCCGGCCCTGTGGATCTTCATCGCCTCGAGGCTTCACGACGGCCCGGTGAGCGCGCCCATGGTGGTCTTCGTGGGCACCGGCATCCTCGTCACCTGCTGGCTGCTGCTGCTGATCACGTCGGCCGCCCGAAGTTGGCTCGGCGCCGACGATCAGCCGCGCGTCAGACGCGCGGCGTGGAACCGCAGCGTGCACGAGGCCGACAGGGCGGAGCAGGACGCCGACCCGATCGACCGGCTGTTCGTGATCGCGGCGATCATCGCGATGGTCGCCTACGTCGTCTGGTTCGCGTTCTTCGCCGGCCGGCTGGATCCGCTGCCGGGCTCGGGCTTCGGCTAGGAGACCGGACGAGCTAGTTGATCGGGACGCGGCCCTCGCCGCGCTCGCGCGCCCGCGGGCGCTCGGAGAGGCGCACCGGCGCTGCCGACAGCGCGCGGAGCCGCATGTCCGACCAGGTCACGCCCTCGCGCACCAGAGCGGGGAGGCCGAGCACGACGGCGGTCGCGATCTCGACCGCCTGCAGGATCACGCCGTAGGCGAGTGCGTCCGCCGCCGGCACGTCGAAGCCCTTGTTGAGCACGCTGATCACGGCGAGCTGGAAGATCCCGATGTTGGATGGGGTCGCCGGCACGACCGCGGTCACGTTGACCGCGAACAGCACTGCGGCGGCAGCACCGATGCTGACCTGGTGGTCGAGCCCGAGGGCGGCGAACAGCGCCCAGCAGGCGAGCAGCTGCAGGAACCATGCGAACAGCTGGGCCGCGGTGGCGTAGGTCGCGCGCTTGGGGTCGCGGAAGACGGTGAGTCCGGTCCGGGCCTGGTTCAGTGCCTTGCGGATCGCCTCGATCGCCCGCCCGGCGCGGCCGCGCCCATTCACCCGGACCAGGGTGGGTGCGATCAGGACGGCGATCAGCAGCAGCAGCGGCGCGGTGGAGACCAGGAACAGCTTCTGGGTACTGGTCTGGAAGAGGTCGGTGGTGGAGACGATGATCCCGCCGAGCAGGACGAGGGCGAGGATGTTCATCGCCGTCTGCGAGACCAGGGTCCCGATCAGGACCGCGAACGTCTCCCGCATGCGGCCGACGCGGCGCGCGAGCACCATCGCCCTGGCGGGCTCGCCGAGCCTCGCCGGCAGCGTGGCCGACATCAGCACTCCGATCATCGTCGCGGAGGTGACGTCGCGGCGACGGACCTGACGGCCCGGCAGCGCCGCGCGGGCGATCGCCACCCAGGACACGGCGCGCGCGAACATCGCGGCGATCATCAGCCCGGTTGCGATCAGCACCCAGGTCAGGTCGGAGTTGATGGCGCTCTGGGCGACCTCGTCGACGCCGATGCGGCGGGCGGCGAGCGCGGTCAGGCCGAGCCCGAACATGGCGGCGACGCCGAGGCCGAGCCGGCGGGCGAGGCGCCGTCCCCTGCCCGTCTCGGGCACGGGATCGAGGGAGGGCAGGCGGCGGGCGGGCCGGCGGGGGCCTCCGTCGAAACGGACCAAGCCGCTGCGGCGGGCGGCCGACTCCAGCTGCCCGGCGGGCTCCGGCGCGGGCTCCATCGCGGCCTCGTAGACGCCCTTGACCTCGTCGGCGACGTGGGGCCAGGCGTAGCGCTTGGCGCTGGTGCGCCCGGCCTCGCCCATCGCCGCGCGACGCTCCGGCTCATGCCAGAGGCGCTGGAGCTCCTCGGCCAGGGCCTGGGGATCGGCGGGCGGCACCAGCACCCCGTCGACGCCGTCGGTGACGACGTCGCTGTAGCCGGCGATGTTCGAGGCGACCGGCGGAGTGCCGGAGGCCATCGCCTCGATCAGCACCATGCCGAAACTCTCTCCGGACAGGGAGGGGGCGACGAGGACGTCAGCCTCGCCGAGCTGCCGCCAGAGCACGCCGTCGGAGACCTTGCCGAGGGTGTCCACGTGAGCGGCGACCTCGGGGTTCGAGATGCGGCGGGAGATCTCCTCGGCATCGGCGCCCACGACGGTCAGCCGCGACGGGACGTGCTCGATCAGGGCCTCGAACGCGGTCAGCAGGACGGAGAGGCCCTTGCGCTCCTCCGCCCGGCCGACGAACAGCAGGCGCAGGTGATCGTCCTGGGAATGCGGGCCGGGGGTCGCGGACTCGATGTCGACGCCGTTCGGAACGATCCGGTACTCGCCCCCGTACCAGCGCCGGCCGGTCCAGGCGGCGGCCTCTGAGACGGCGATCCGGGCCGAGAGCTGGTTGAAGACCCGGCGGGCGCCGAGCAGCGTCGCCATGTGATTCGGCATCGGCTTCGTCGAGTAGGCGTGGAAGGTCCCGACGACGGGTGCTCCGCGGAAGGTGGCTGCGTCCCACGCGATCAGGGGCGCGGGCGGCTCGTGCACGTGGACGACGTCGTAGCGCCCGGACCGCAGCTCGCGCCGCAGCTTCACCGGGCCCTCGGGGAAGACCGACAGGTTGGAGACGGCTCCGTTGGCCCCGAAGCCGACCGTCCGGCCGAGCGGAACCAGGTAATCGGGCAGGTCGCGCACCTCCGGCTCGGAGCGGTGGAGGCGACGGCTGGCGGCGTCCGGCGGGTCCCAGGGCGCGAGCACGCGAACGTGATCGCCATCTGCCAGGAACTGCTCCGCCAGCGCCTCGACGTGCCTGTTCACGCCCCCCTGGTAGGACCAGGAATAGGGCGTTACCAAGGCGATGCGCATCGGCGCAGCGTAGCGGGATCAGACCCCGGCAGAACCCGTATTTCTCCGCAGATTGCCCCAGGCGACGGCCACGCACGCCATCAGGCCGAGCGTGCCGATGGCGAAGATGGCGGCGCCGGAGTCGTTCGCGATCACGCCCAGCGCAACCGAGAAGGCGGCCCCCAGGAACCCCGCGCGCGCGAACGGGACATCGGCCAGCCACCCCAGGATTCGCCGGCTGAAGACGAGCCCCGCGATTGCCGCGACGACCGCGACCCGGAACAGGTTGAGCTCGATCGCCACGCTGAAGCTGCGCGCCGACTGGCGCAGGCGACGCTCGGCCACGTCCGCCAGCTCGTCCGACCCTCCCGCCTCCAGCACCGAGCGGCTCAGGTGGGAATCGCCCCCGAAGATCAGGTCGAGGAGCCCGAGAAGCGCGAGGCCGAGCACGGGCGCCGCCACGACCGCCACGACCAGACGGCGCCGCCCGAGAGCGCCCGGCAGGGCGAGGATGGCCGCGGCCGCTCCCGCCGGGAAGACGATCGCGGCGCCGACATCGGCCCCGAAGCGGCCCCAGGCGAACAGTGCCGCGAGCACGACCGCGGTACCGGCGAAGGCGGCGATCGCGACCCGGCGATCGGGGGGCTCCCCCCTCCTCCAGGCGACCGCCTGGAGCGCGGCGCCGACGCCGACCGGGATCGCGACCGCCAGCACCGCCTCGATCTCGTTGCCGATGCCGTAGAAGCGGACCCCGAGTCCGGGATTCGGCCCGAGCAGGGAGCGAAACGTGAGCGGAGAGCCGACGAGGATGTCCACGGCGTACGCCCCGACCAGCAGCCCGCACGCAACCGCCAGCGCGGTCCAGCCCCTGAACACCGCGAACAGCAGCCCGGCGAGCAGCGGCGATCCCAGCGCGACCACGGCCCGCTCGGTGGTGGCGGACGGGTCGAGGATCGGGGCAAGGAGCAGCACGGTCGGCATGCAGACGGCCGTCAGCCCCAGGATCGCCACGGCCGGGCGAGCCAGGCGGCCGCGGCTGAGCAGCACGACCAGTCCGGCGAGCAGCGTCCACAGCACCAGGTTGTTCCCGATGACCCGATCTCGGCGCGGCGCGACGATCGTCATCCGGTCGACCAGGTCCTGGACCGCGCCGGCGTCAACCTCGCCCTCGCTTCGGATCGGCTCGCCGATCATCTCGTCGGGTATGGGGATGCCGAGCCGGTCCAGGATCGTCGGGGCGATGTCGGTGCTGAGCACGTACCCGTCCGCCCGCGTCGTGTCCGAGGTGAGGTTTCCGTCGAAACCGGCACCGGTGACCCCGATCGCGAGCTGGGTGCGGCGCTCCGTCGGCGGGCTCTCGATCGCGATCAGGAGGTCCTCCGTGTTCGGACGCAGCCGGCCGATCAGGTCCGGCAGTCCCTCGACCGTGCCGCCCACGACGACGAGACCGTTGAGGACCCCGCGGACCGCGTTCCGGCGGTCGATCCGGGCGATCCGCCCCTCCCGGTCAGCGGCGATCAGGGAGGGGCTCAGCAGCCCCTGCTCGGCCACGACGACCAGACCCGCGTCATGCAGCGTCGAGGCGAGCAGCCCGGGAACGAGGTCGGCCGGCGCGTCCTCGGCCCGCTCGACCACCTGATCCCAGCCGCTGACCTCGGTGCCCGCCGGGACAAGCTCCGGCAGGTCGTGGTCGTAGAGGGCCTTGTTCATCCGGTTCCCCTGGCTGATGTCCAGGAACGTCTGGTCGGGCGTGACGGTCCCGATGCCGGGGCTGAGGGCGCCCGGCGACAGGCCCGCCTCGGCCAGGTCGGCCGGCTCGGTCCCGATTGGCAGCACGACGACGAGAACGCCGATGCCCGGGTCGTCACCCCCGAGGGTGCCGCCCTTTGCGGCGGCGCCGGATGGCAGCGCCCACGCGGCCGCGATCACGGCCGCCCCGGTGACGGCGGCGATTAACCTCTTGCTGGTGGCCGATCGCACCTTCGTCAAGTTCACGTTCTTCAAGTTGGACCCGGCCTGGCGCCGTCGCAGCGACTCCGAGCGCGCCCGCGACAAGGCCGAGTTCCTGGCCGCCTGCGAGGACTTCGCCGAGGACCGATCGCTCCGAGCGTATTCGACGATCGGCACCCGCGGGGACACCGACCTGCTGATCCTGAGCCAGTCGCGCAACCTCGACGACCTGCATACCTTCCACGTCGTGCTCGGGCAGAGCGGCCTGGCGCGCTGGTCGACGATCCCCCACTCGTACCTGTCGATGACCAAGCCCTCGCCGTACTCGGAGGAGTCCGTGCGGCCCCAGATCGCGGTCTCCGAGCGCAGGTACCTGTTCGTCTACCCGTTCGAGAAGAAGCGCGAGTGGTATCTGCTTCCGGACGAAGAGCGCCAGCGGATCATGAAGAACCACATCGAGGTCGGCCGCCGCTATCCGGAGATCTCGATCAACACGACGTACTCGTTCGGCCTCGACGACCAGGAGTTCGTCGTCTCGTTCGAGGGGGATGAGCCGGGCGAGTTCCTCGATCTCGTGCAGGAGCTGCGCACGACCGAGTCCAGCTCCTACACCCTGCGCGACACCCCGATCTTCACCTGCGTGTCGATGTCGCTCGGCCGGGCTCTCGACGCCCTCGACGGCACCGCCGCCACCGCCGTCGCGCCCGCCTGACCGATCAGTTTCGCGTCATCCGGCAGTCTTAGGGGTGGATCCAACGAAGGGAGAGCCATGAATCTGCCCGAGGCCGTATCGCAGGAGGAGTGGGACGCAGCCCGCGAGGAGCTGCTGGCCAAGGAGAAGGCCCACATGAAGGAGTCCGACGCCCTTGCCGCCGAGCGCCGGCGCCTGCCGATGGTGAAGATCGAGAAGGACTACGAGTTCGACGGCCCTGACGGAAAGGTGAGCCTGCTCGACCTGTTCGAGGGGCGCAGCCAGCTCGTGCTCTACCACTTCATGTTCGGGCCGAGCGAGGACGAGGGCTGCAGCGGCTGCTCGATGGTGATCGACCAGCTCGCGCCGCTGGAACACCTGAACGCACGCGACGCCTCGTTCGCGGCCGTCTCGCGCGCCCCGCTCAGCAAGCTCGAGGCGTTCAAGCAGCGGATGGGTTGGGACATCCCCTGGTACTCGTGGGAGGGCACGGACTTCGGCGTCGACTTCGGCACCTCGCCGCCAGAGCCAAAGCCCGACAGGCACCAGGACGGCGAGGACTTCGGGATCAGCGTCTTTATTCGCGACGACGACGCGATCTACCGCACCTACTTCACCTCACACCGCGCGCTGGAGGCGATCGGGCCGGTCTGGAGCCTGCTCGACCTGACCCCGCTCGGCCGGCAGGAGGAGTGGGAGGACTCGCCGGAGGGTCGCCCGCAGGGCCCGCGCTACGGCTGGTGGAACTTCCACGACTCCTACCCCGAGCGGAGCGAGGCGCCCAGCGCCTCCTAGTCGAGTTCGATTACGAAGGGGGTTCCCGTGTCGAACCACTCGGCGTGGAGCTCCCGGCTCTTCTCAGGCGAGAACGGCCCGTCGCGCCAGACCCGCCACTCACCGCGCTCGAACCAGCCCACGTTCTCGGAGTAGGCCTCCCTCCCCTCCTCGCGCTCCTCGGGAGTGAGCTCCCTCCTCGCCCGGCCGCTGAACCTGCCGCCCCGTACCCGCAGCTTCACCTCGGGGTTGGCGAGCATGTTCTTCGCCCAGTGGGTGGTGTCCGCCCCCTTGATCGCGACGACGTAGGCCCTGTCGCCCCGCCGTGCGATCCGCGCGCACCGCGACCGCCTCTTGCCGGTCCTGTGGCCGGTGGTCGTCAGGATCCCGTAGTCGCGAGGAGGCCACACCTGGAAGAGCGGCAGCTGCATCGCGCTCAAGATCCGCCCGCTCCTGTGGGTGTGCGTGAACAGGCTGGGCATAGGCGGGATCGTATTCCCGATGTCCTACCCTTCTCCGCTCGCATGAGTCAGATCGGAACAGAGGAAACCCCCCTGCGCGTCGCCATCGTCGGCTCCGGGCCGGCCGGCTTCTACGCGGCTGAGCACCTCATGAAGAAAGAGGACGTGCACGTGGAGGTCGACATGTTCGACCGTCTGCCCACCCCCTACGGGCTCGTGCGCGCGGGCGTCGCGCCGGACCACCCCAAGATCAAGTCGGTGATCCGCGTCTACGAGAAGACCGCCGCCCGGCCTGAGTTCAGGTTCTTCGGCAATGTCGACGTCGGCGCCGACATCAGCGTCAAGGAGCTGCGGCGCCACTACCACGCCGTGATGTTCGCCTACGGCACCAGCGTCGACCGCCAGCTGGGGATCCCCGGCGAGGACCTGCCCGGCTCGCATTCGGCCACCGAATTCGTCAACTGGTACAACGCCCACCCGGATTTCGCCGATCGCGAGTACGACCTCTCCTGCGAGCGCGTGGTCGTGATCGGAAACGGCAACGTCGCCGCCGACGTCGCCCGCATGCTGGCGTTGCCGCGCGACGAGCTGGAGAGCACCGACACGGCCGACCATGCGATCGAGGCCCTGGCCGAGAGCGGAGTCAAGGAGATCCTGGTGCTCGGCCGCCGCGGCCCCGCCCAGGCGGCCTTCACGAACCCCGAGGTGCGCGAGCTCGGCGAGATGACGCAGGCCGACGTGATCGTCGATCCGGCTGACATGGAGCTGGACGAGGTCAGCCGCGCCTGGGTCGACTCGGAGGACTGCGACCCCACCAACCGCCGCAACGTCGAGATCTTCACCGACTTCTCCCAGCGCGAACCGGAGGGCAAGCAGCAGCGGATCGTGCTCCGCTTCCTCGCCTCCCCGGTCGAGATCGAGGGCGACGGCAAGGTCGAGCGGATCGTGATCGGCAAGAACGAGCTGGTCGAGGAGGACGGGTCGATCCGGGCCAAGGACACCGGCGACCGAGAGACGATCGACTGCGGCCTGGTGCTGCGCTCCATCGGGTACAAGGGGATTCCGGTCGAGGGCGCGCCGTTCGACGAGAAGCGCGGCCTGATCCCGAACGACCACGGCCGCGTCACCGAGGAGTCCGGGGAGCAGGTCCCGGGCCTCTATGCCACCGGCTGGATCAAGCGTGGCCCCTCCGGCGTGATCGGGACCAACAAGAAGGACTCGCAGGACACGGTGGACAGCGTCCTCGCAGACCTCGAGGCCGGGGCGATCCCCGACGCCGAGCTCGCCGCCGACCGCGGCGCGATCGAGACGCTGCTGAGCGAGCGCAAGCCCGACTTCGTGAGCTTCGAGGGCTGGGAGCGCGATCGACGCCGCCGAGGTGGCGAAGGGCGAGCCTCAGGGCCGCCCGCGTGTCAAGTTCTGCAGCGTCGAGGAGATGATCGACGCGGCGAAGACCGCGGTCTGATGGCGATCGCGGTCGCGGAAGTCCGCCTGCTGATCGAGGCGGCCCTGCCCGGCGCCGAGGTCGAGGTGGTGGACCAGACCGGAACCCAGGACCACCTCCACGCGACGGTCACTGCTCCTCAGTTCGAGGGGCTTTCGCGGATCGACCAGCACCGGCTGGTGAAGAAGGCGGTCAAGGCGCGCTTCGAGGACGGCTCGATCCACGCGCTGTCGGTCAAGACCTCGGTCCCGGGTGACGACCGCCTAGACTTCGACGCGATGGAAGTCGACCTCAAGGACAAGGTCCAGGAGCTGCTCCGCGACCACGAGGTGCTCCTCTTCATGAAGGGCACCCCGGAGGCGCCGCAGTGCGGCTTCTCGATGCGGGTCGTCGGCGTGCTCGAGTCGATGGGCGTGGAGTACGCGGCTCTCGACGTGCTCCCGGCGCTCCAGCCGCTCCGCGCCGTGACCACCGAGCTCTCGGACTGGCAGACCTTCCCGCAGCTCTACGTCAAGGGCGAGCTGGTGGGCGGCTGCGACATCATCGAGGAGATGGCCGAGTCAGGCGAGCTGGCCGAGCTGCTCGGAGCGGAGCAGCCCGCCGATCCGACTCCGTCGGCGAAGCAGGAGCTGCAGCAGGACCCGCAGCAGTCTCCGCCGATGCAGATCGAGAACTCCTAGGCGCCACGCGCTGATCCGCTTTCCGCCCGCGTGACGAACGTCATCGTCACGGCGGCCGGCTGTGGCTAGGTTCATCCGGTCACGTAAGACAAGGAGAGTCAGCCGTGAACCTCAGAGTCCTAGCCACCCTCATCGCCGCCGCCCTGCTGATCGCCTCGCTCCCCGCTGCCGCCGGCCAGGCGAACACCTCACCTAACGCGCAGCCGGCGAAGGCCAAGAAGAAGAAGAAAAAGAAGAAGCGGCGGGCCAGGCCGCCGGCGCCTGCGACCGTCCCCACCGGGTCCGTGCCGACGACCCCGCCGCCCGTCACCTGCGCGGACGACGCCGCCGAGCCGAACGACACGACCTCGACCGCGAGCTTCCTCTCGCTCACGGATCCGACCGCCAACCGCTTTCTCTGTCCCGCCGATTCCGACTTCTATCGAGTGGACGTCGAGTCCGGGTATCTGATCCGAATCACCGTTGACCCCGGAGCCTTCAACGCGAAGCTCGAGCTGTACGACGGAAACGGCAACTGGTGGGGCACGGTCGACGACCACGGGCCCGGCGTCGCGGAGTTCATCGAGCACGACGCCAGCTACGGCGGCCCGACCCAGACCCATTACGTCGAGGCCACCGCGACGACACCGGAGGGGACCGGCGACTACACGGTCAGGGCCGTGGCCGTGCTGTCTCCCTGAGGAGGGCTAGACCGCGGCCTGCTCGGCGGCGTCTTCTTCCTTCACCTGGAAGGAGGAGCCACAGCCGCAGGCGGCGACGACGTTCGGGTTGTTGACCGAGAAGCCGGCGCCCTGGAGGCCGTCAACCCAGTCCACCTCGGACCCGAAGACGAACTGCATCGAGGTCTTGTCGACCACGATGGTGACCCCCTCGGCCTCGAAGCGGTGGTCGTCGGCCTTCGGTGCGTCGAAGGCGAGCGCGTACTGGAAGCCGGAGCAGCCGCCGCCGCGCACGGCGACGCGCAGCGCCTGCTCGGTGCCGTTCTCCTGCGCGCCCAGCAGCTCCTTGACCTTCGTCGCGGCCTTGTCGCTGAGGGTGATGGGATCTGAAGTCTCAGTCATCGCTATTCATTGTATAGCGCCATTCGACGTACTCCAGGATGCGCCGCGAATCGTGCACGACCTCAGCGTCGTCGACCAGGACAGGCACGCGCTCCTGCCCCGTGAGCTCGACGATCTCCGGCCTGCGCCCCTTCCGGCGGAAGGAGACGCGCTCGGTCCTGTGTTCGAGGTCGCGCTTCTTCAGGCGACGGGCGACGGCTCCGCAGGGGCAGAGGAAGTTGGTCGGGGTGCGGCAGCGGTAGAGGACCCGGCGCGTGGCCTGGCTCGAGTCGCCCTGTTGCTGTCCCGCGGTTGCGTCCACTAGGTCCCTTAGGGAAGTATGCGCGACGGGATGCGGAAGGCGGCGCCACCCAGCCTCATCGCGGCATCGGTGAGGCGGTGGCCCTGCGCGCGCCTGCCGAGCTGTTCGAGCTGCCAGGCGACCGTGTCCTCGAGGGTCTCCTCGTGGGGGCGCGACTCGAAGCCGAGTTCCTCGGCCGCCTTGTCGTGGCGATAGGTCCACCACTGCATTCCCGAGCGGACCTCGTCGGAGGACGCCGGGGCGGGCAGCCCGGCCCACTCGAGCGCCTCGATCCATGCGAGCAGCGCCCAGCCGGGGACCTTCAGCGGGGGCGGCGGGACCCCGGCGATCCGAGCCAGGTCGGCGAACAGGCGCTGGAGGGTGAAATTGCGGCCGCTGAGCAGGTAGCGCTCCCCCTCGTGCCCGCGCTCATCGGCCAGGATGTGCCCGCGGGCGACATCACGCACGTCGACGATGCTGAGCGCCCCGTCGCTGTAGGCCGGGATGCGCCGCAGGATCAGCCGGCGGACGAGGCCGTTCGACGTCCCGGTGGGATCGTCGGGGCCGAAGACGAAGGACGGGTTGACGATGACCACGGGCAGGCCCTTCGCCGCGACGCGCATCGCCGCCGCCTCGGCGTCGTGCTTGGCGTTGACGTAGGCGATCCCGAGGCCGCCGGCGGTGAACGGCTGGGACTCGTCGGCGGTCCCGCCGGGCTTCGCGGGTCCCACCGCCCCCGCGCTGGAGGTGTGCACCACGCGGACGACGCCGGCGCGGAGGGCCTCCTCCATCACCTTGCGGGTCCCCTCGACGTTGACCTCGAAGACGCGCTGCCTGTGCTGCCTGCGCATGGAGGTGCTGCCGGCGACGTGGAAGACCCGCTCGACCCCCTTCAGCGCCTTGCGAATCGACTTGCGCTTGGTGACGTCCCCCTTCGCGCGCTCCCAGTCGAGGTCCTCCAGGTGGCTGGCGTCGCTGCCCTCCCGCAGCAGCAGGCGCAGCTCGTCGCCGCGCTCGGCGAGCTGCCGAACGAGGTGCGAACCGATGAACCCCGAACCACCGGTGACCAGGGTCTTCCCCATGGCCCGCAGGATGGCAAAGGCCTCGCGTGATACAACCGCCGCGCGTGCCCCCCTCGACCGCAGTCGTCGCCGATACGACCTCCTACCTGCCGAAGGAGCTGGTCGACCGGCACGTCGACGGGCTGGTCAGCCTCTACGTGAGTCTCGAGGGCGACCAGCAGCGCGAGTCCGAGATCACGGACCTCGACGAGTTCTACGAGCGCCTCAGAGGCTCGTCGGAGACGGTCACCACGTCGCAACCGTCCGTCGGCGACTTCATCGAGGTTTGGCAGCCGCTGCTTGACGAGGGACGAGAGGTGGTCTCGGTCCACCTCTCGGGTGCGATCTCAGGGACGGTGGAGTCCGCGATGCAGGCGCGTGAGCGCCTGGTGGCGGAGGGGAAGGGCGGCGAGCGCATCCAGGTGGTCGACTCGCGGTCGGGCGCCGGCGGGATGGCCCTGCAGGTCCTCGCGGCGGCCAGAGCGGCCGAGGACGGCGCTTCAGCCGAGGAGGCGGGAGACGCCGTGCAGGCGGCGCGCGCGGCGCTCGGCATGTGGTTCGCCGTGGACACGCTCGAGTACCTGCGTCGGGGAGGCCGGATCGGCGCTGCTCGCGCGTGGGTCGGGACGGCGCTCAAGATCAAGCCGATCCTGGCCTTCGAGGACGAGATCACCCCGATCGAGCGGGTGCGGACCCGGGCCCGGGCGATCGAGCGGCTGGCGGAGTACGCACACCGTCTGCAGGACAAGGGGGCCGACGGCTGGGTCGTCCAGCACGTCCAGGCGCCCGATGAGGCGCAGCGGCTCGTCGAGGTCCTGGGGGAAGTGTTCGGGCGGGGTCCCGCGGTGGTCAGCGAGATCGGGCCGGTGATCGGCGCCCACGTCGGGCCCGGGCTGCTCGGGGTCGGCGGCGTGCCGTCGTCGATGCTCCCGGACCAATCCGGCTAGGCGTTCACGCCGCATTCACCCGGAGGCGTCGTCAGGGCCGAGAATGTGCGTATGTCCGACCGCACGCCGGAGGTCCTGTTCGTCTGCGTCCACAACGCCGGCCGCAGCCAGATGGCGGCCGCGCTCCTGGACTCGAAGGCACAGGGCCGCGTGCGGGTGCGCTCCGCCGGCAGCGAGCCGGCCGACGCGCTCAACCCGGTGGTCGTGGAGGCGATGTCGGAGATCGGCCTGGACATCTCGAAGGAGATGCCGAAGCCGCTGGCCGACAGCGCGGTCCGGGAGTCGGACGTGGTGATCACGATGGGCTGCGGCGACGAGTGCCCGTTCTATCCCGGCAAGCACTACGAGGACTGGGAGCTGGAGGACCCGGCCGGCAAGGACGCCGAAACGGTGCGCGGGATCCGCGACGAGATCGAGCGGCGCGTGGACGCGCTGCTCGCGACGCTCGTGCCCGACGAGGGCTAGCGCCGGCGGCGGCCGAGCAGGATCGCGCCGCCGATCAGGGCGCCGGCGACGGCGGCCCCGACCAGGAGCGTGCTGCTGTGCTTGCGGACCTGACGCTTGACGTCGGTGACCTCGTCCCAGCGGTGGCGAAGCTGGTCGACCGAGCGCGAGAGCTCCTCGCGCTGGCGGACGATGTCGCGGCGGATCTCCTCGGAGGAACGCGTACCGGTCATGGTTGAGCTCACTTAGCTTCCTCCTTTGCCGGCTCCGCCGTCTTCGCGGCGCCGTTCTCGTTTCCGTCGAATGCCGCCTTGATCTCCTTCGCCTCCTCGATCGCCATGTCCGGGGTCGGGGGCGCTCCCTTCTTGAACGAGCGGTAGGCGATCAGTCCGCCGATCCCGGCCAGGATCAGGAAGAACCCGGCCTCGACCAGGAACCCGGCCCAGACGTCGTCGTCGAAGAAGAGGTCGTTGAGCGCCCAGGCGACGCCGTGCATGATCATCGCCAGGGCGAGCAGCACGAAGACTCCGGCGACCAGCCCGACGACCGACCCGGTCAGCAGGCGGTTGACCTTCTCGCTGACCTCGGTCTTGGCGAGCTCGATCTCCTCGCGGACCAGGACGGAGGCGCGGTCGGAGATCTGGAAGACCAGCTCGCCGATGCTCTCCACGTCCGCCTGCGAAGGCGTCGGCGGGGTCGGGACCTCGCCCTGGTCGCTCGACCGGCTTTTTCCGTTGCCCTCGGTCACTCGGGCGGCTCCTCGTTGAAGACGTGGCGGTAGATGCACCTCGGAAAGACGATGGGCAGCCACGGTGGCGAGGGCTCCCGTCGCCGCCAGCATCCCTGCCCAGATCAGTCGCCGAATCATGTGCGAATCCACGTTTCTTCCTTTCCGAGCTACCCGCTGTCCGGAGCGGAGTAAACCACCTCCGGCGCGGAGGGCGACGGCACGGGGCGCTCGGCGTAAGCGGCCCAGCGATCGAAGAAGCCGCGGTAGACGCCGTAGGTGAAGACGGAGTCGATCGCCTCGAGGATCCCGTGCGCGCCCGCGGGCAGAATCCAGACGCGCACCAGGTCGTTGTCCTGCGCGGCTTCTTCGAGCATGTGCGCGTGCTCGACCTTGACGATCACGTCGTCCTCGGGGTGGAGGACGAGGACCGGGACCTTGGCGTCGCCGATCTTGTCCACCGCCGTCGCGTTCTTCCAGATCTCAGCGGCCGGCAGCTCGTAGTAGGGCTCGGCGATCAGGTTCAGGACCTGGACCATGTTCTCGGCCTTCTCGGCCTCGGGCGGCCAGCGCCCGGATCGCACGCGCGAGATCGAGCATCGCCCGGAAGCCCTTGTACAGCGGGTAGCGCGGGTGTCCGAACGGGACCGGCTCGGACAGCCGTTGCCACGCCTTCAGCGGATCCGCGGGCGGCGAGACCGCGAGGATGCCGCCGTCGAGATCGTTCTCGACCCCCTCGAGGTTGCAGGCGTTCAGGACGGAGCCCGCTCCGAGCGAGATCCCGAGCGCGCCGACGCTGGTCACGCCGAGGCTCTTCAGGTAGCGGCCGAGTGCCGCGATGTCCTCCCCCTCCTTCCAGCCTCCGGTCGAGGCGGCGTGGGTGGTGAGCTCGGTCATCCCGAAGCTGCGCAGGTCGATCGCCGCGACGCTGTAGCCCCACTCGTAGAACGCGCGCACGGCGATCTGGCGCACGTAGTCGAAGCGGCTCGAGGTGAAGAGCCCGTGGACCACGATCAGCGCCGGCCGGGGAGTCGGCTGCAGGGCGATCGTCGCCGCGATCCGCTCCCCGTCGGCGCCCTCGAAGATGTGGTCCTCGAACTGGGCCGGGTACCGGTAGCCGAGCACGGCCCCCTCGCGCGTCTGGGAGACGACGAAGGGGGTGATGTCGGAGAGGCCGCGCCGCACCTCGGCGATCGGGTTCGGCCGCAGGTGGTGCTTGAGCTGGCGCAGATCGTCCATCAGCGCCTCCATCGACCGCGGACGCTCCTCGGGAACCGGCAGCTGCCGTCGCTCGCGCCGCTCGAAGCGCCTGAGCACGTCCCGCAGGGCGCCGCCGAAGCGCTGCCCGAGCAGCCAGAGCGGGAACGCGATCAGGCCGACGATGAGGTTCGCGACCTTGGCCGCGCCGTGGAGCACCCGGTCCTGGCGCCGCGTCCGTGCCAGGCCCTCGAACATCGCTCAGCGCTGCCGCCTGCACTTTCCCGTGCGCCTTCAGGCGCCGGGAGTGTTGGCGCCGCGCGGCTCGAGCCCGCCGCAGATCGTCTCCACGACCAGGGTCTTGGCCCGCTCGTAGTCGTCGGGCGAGCCGGGCACGATCTCGAAGATCCAGCCGGAGAGCAGCTGCTCGATCGCGCCGTAGAAGAGCATCGCGGCGAAGTCCGGGCTGACGTCCTCGCGGAAGCTGCCCTCGGCCTGGGCGTCGGTGACGATCTTCTCGACCACCTCGTAGGCCTCGCGGATCTCGGGCAGGTGGGTGCGGCCGAACGAGTTGGCCGCGCGGGTGACCTCGACGATGATCACCTTCATCAGCTCGGGGTCGTGGCTGGTAGGAGTCGATGATGAAGCCGGCGACGGCGCCGAGCTTCTCCCGCGGCGAGTCGAGGTCGCGGTCCGCCTCCCGGCTCGCCTCCACCAGCAGCGACCAGCGCTCGCTGAAGAGCTCGTTCAGCATCTCGTCCTTCGAATCGAAGTAGTGGTAGACGAGGCCGTAGGCGACGCCGGCCTCGTCGGCGACGTCGGAGACGCGCGCGCTGTGGAATCCCTCGCGGGCGAAGACCCGGACCGCGGCGTCGAGGATCGCGCGTCGCTTGTCGACGGCCTGGGCGCGTGCCATCAGGGCGGTCCCATCGGGCTCGGCGGCTCGGCCGCCGTTGCGGGCGCCCGGAAGTCGCCGGGCGGCGGGCTCGAGTCGGGCCAGCGGTAGGCGTCGGGGCGCCGGTGCGCGAGGGACGGCAGGCTGCGGCGCATCTGGTCCTGGATCGGGAAGTCGAGGTCCGCGGTCGCGTACCACTCCGTGTCGGGCGCCTGGGTCATGACCACGCCCCAGGGATCGATGATCACCGAGTGCCCGTAGCTCTTGTAGTTGGGCGGCGCGTCGCCGATCTGGGCGGCGGCGACGATGAAGACCTGGTTCTCGATCGCCCTCGCGCGGAGCAGCGGCTCCCAGTGGTCGCGGCCGGTCCGCTCGGTGAAGGCCGAGGGCACGGCGATGATCCGCGCGCCCTGGAGGGCGAGGATCCGGAAGAGCTCGGGGAAGCGCAGGTCGTAACAGATGGTCAGGCCGACCGGGACTCCATCGCCTTGAGCCGAGGACGATCTCGTCGCCGGGCTCCTCCGCCTGCGACTCGCGGTACGAGGTGTCCTCGACGTCGACGTCGAACAGGTGCAGCTTGCGGTAGATCCGCGCGGATGCCCCCGTCGGGGCCGATCATGACCGACGTGTTGGAGATCTTCTCGCGGCCCGGCACGCGCTCGGGGAAGCTGCCGGCGACCAGGTGGATGTTGAGCTCGCGGCACAGCTGCTGGCAGCCGCTGATGGCGTTGCCGTCGAGCGGCTCGGCGTACTGCGCTCAGCACCTCCGGCGGCCCGAGCACGGTCCACTTCTCGGGCAGCACGATCAGCTCCGCGCCCTCGGCGGCGGCGGCCCGCACCAGGCGCTCGGCGACCGCGAGGTTGTTCTCGTAGTCGTCGGTCGAATTGAGCTGTACGACTGCAGCGCGCATGCCTCTCCCCGGTTGACTGACCAGTCAATCTACCGACGATTCCAGCGGGGAGACGGGCTCCGCCTGTCACCGCGCTGCCTGGGCATAGGATCGGCGCGCATGCGTGTCCTCGTCACCGGCGCCACGGGCAAGATCGGCAACGCGCTCGCCGCGGCCCTGCTCGAGCGCGGCGAGGACGTGCGCGTCCTGGTCAGGGACCCCGGCCGCGCCGCGGAGGTGCTCCCGAGCGGCGTCGAGGTCGTCAAGGGGGACGTGACCGACCCCGGGTCCCTGCCCGCCGCGGTCGAGGGCCGCGAGCTCGTCTTCAACGCGATGGGGCTCCCCGAGCAGTGGTTCCCCGACGACGGCATCTTCGACCGGGTGAACGCGGTCGGCAGCCGGGACCTGGCGCGCGCCGCGAAGGAGGCCGGAGTCCGCCGCTTCGTCCACACCTCGACCAACGACGTCTTCCACGCCGAGCAGGGCGCGCGCTTCGACGAGTCCCAGCTCGCCGACTACCCGAAGGGCACCGCGTACGAGCGCTCCAAGCAGCGGGCGGAGGAGCTGGTCCTCGCCGAGCGCGACGGGATGGAGGTGGTGCTGCTCAACCCGACCGGCGTCTACGGGCCGGGCCCCTCTCCCAGCGACGGCTACGAGCGCGGCCTGTTCGAGCCCCTCGTCAAGAAGAAGGTGCCGGCCCTGCCGCCCGGCGGCGGCTCGCTCATCTACGTCGACGGCGTCGTCCAGGGCCACCTGCTCGCGGCCGAGAAGGGCAAGGACGGCGAGCGCTACATCCTCTCCGACGGCTACATGCCGATCCGCGAGCTCGCCGAGCTGGTGGTGCGCCTCGCGGGCCGCGGCCGCGTCCCGCCCTCGATGCCCGTTCCGGTCGCCAAGGCGTTCGCGGGCGCCGGCGAGCTGATCTCACGCGTGATCCGCCGGCCGCCGATGCTGCCCCGCGGCCAGCTCCACTACCTGCTCTGGCAGGCGGACGCCGATTCCTCCAAGGCCCAGCGCGAGCTTGGCTTCACGCCCACGCCGATCGACGAGGGGGTCCGCAAGACGCTGCAGGACATGGGGCTACTGCCCGTTTGAGCGACGCAGGCTCTGGATAGGGCCTAACCAGGCAACGTTTTCGACGACCGGAGGAGACATGGCCAAGGACAAGGACTTCTACGACGAGCTGCGCAGGCGCGGTGTGCGCAAGGGGGTCGCCCGAAAGGTCACGTCCTCCCTTGCCGGCCGAAAGGGCGACGAGGCCCCGAAGGCGGCGCGGAAGGCGATCGCCGAGCTCTCGGGCGCGGTCAGCGCGATCGAGGGGCGGATGGCGACCGATGAGAACCGCCGCGACGCCGCGATGAAGGCCGCGAAGACGCGCAAGAAGAAGGCGAAGCAGCGCAGCAAGGGCGCCAAGAAGCTGGCGAGCGCCGCGCCTAGCTCCTAGAGCTTCCCGAGTCCCGGCACGAAGCGACCGACCCGGCTCGCCCACGCGCGGTAGGGCTCGCCGTGGGTGCGGATCAGGTGCGGCTCCTCGACCAGGCGCACCTGGATCTCGAGGCCGATGATCCCGGCCGGGACGGCGGCGAGCGAGAGCCACGTGGGGACCAGCAGGGCGAACCCGATCCAGGCGATGATCATGAACGTGTAGATCGGGTTCCGTACGTACGCGAAGACGCCGCCGGTGACGAGGTCCGTGGTCTCCTCGGGATCGACCCCGATCCGCCAGGAGGCGCCCATCGCCATCTGGGCCGCGAACGTACCGACGATGCCGACCGCGGCGAGGATGAAGCCGGCAACGTGGAAGCCGGTGGTGTCGAGATCGTCGATCGGCTCCAGCACGTCCGCGAGGACCAGCGCCGGGTTTGCTCCGCCCATGATCAGGGACCCGACGAAGAAGACACCGCCGAAGATCTCGATCGCCGGAGCCCCGCCGAGGTTGGAGATCCCGGTGGACCCGGTCGTCCGCAGCGCGACGGCGACGCGGACGCCGAACGCGAACAACAGATAGGTGACCATCAGCGCGAGCCCCCAGCCCGCCACTACTTGCGCTTGCCTCCGTTGCCGTCCTTCTCGTTGCGGCGGCCCTCGAGCTCGGCGACCAGCGCCTTGGTGTGGAGGGCGCCGATCAGCTGGTTGAGCGGCTCCGAGCCGGACTCGATCAGCTCGATCGCGCGGTCGGTCTCGACCTCGCCGGCCAGGCGCTCCATCAGGATGTCGACCTCCTCGGCCACCAGCTCGCCCATCGCCTTCTTGTAGCGAAGGGTGTCGTAGACGGTGAAGCCGATCCGCTCGTCGTATCCGCCCGCCCGGAACCGGCTGATCGCCTCGACGATCCGGACGTCGCTGGGCGAGTATCCGCCCTCGTCCGGGGTCAGCACCTCCAGCTCCGCCAGCCGGTCCAGCACCTCCTCCGGCACGTCGTAGCGGCCACGGACCTCGGCGGCGCTGATCCGCTCCTGCTCGCCGGCCCGCACCCGCGCCAGCAGGCTGTCCCCCAGCTCGATCAGCGCCCTGGCCCGCTCCGGGTCCTCCTCGAGCAGGTCCTTGATCACCCGCAGCGGCATGAAGCGCTCCTCCTGGAGCTGCTTGATCAGCCTGATCCGCTCGACGAACTCGGCCGGGTAGTACGCCATGTTGCGGCTGGTCTTGACCGGCTCCGGCAGCAGGCCCTCCCGCAGGTAGTGCTTGATCGTCGCCGCCGACACGCCGGAGGCCTCGGCGAGCTCGCCCATCCGGAGCATCTCCTCGGTCTTGGGGTTCAAGCTCGGAACGCCTCCTGGCGCTCGCCGGCGTCGGTTCCCTTGGCCGCGCCCGACTCGAACAGCCCCTCGATCTCCTCGTCGGAGTAGCCGGCGGCGCCGAGCACCTCGGCCGTGTGCTCGCCCAGGGCCGGTGCCGGGCGGTGGACGCCGCCGGGCGTCTTCGACAGCTTCACCGGGACCCCGAGCTGCTTGACGGGACCGAGCTCAGGCTGGTCCCACTCGACGACCATCTCGCGGGCCGCGACCTGCTCGGACGCCAGCGCCTCGTCGAGATCCAGGATCGGCTCGATGCAGCAGTCATGCTCGTCGTTGAAGGCGACCCACTCGTCGCGGGTGCGCTGCTTGAAGATCTCGACCGCCTCGCCGTGAGCGTCGGAGCCGGGGGGGTCGAACTGGTGCTCGATCAGGTCCTCGCGGTCCACGCCGCGGCACCACGCCGCCCAGAACTTCTGCTCGAGCGCGCCGCAGCTGACCCAGCCGTCCTTCGCCTCGTATGGGCGGTAACAGACGATTCCGCCCGCCAGCTCCAGCTCGCCGCGCTGCGGGACCTTGCCGTCGCAGAAGTAGCGGCCGGCGACCATCCCCAGCCAGGAGAGGGAACCGTCGGTCATCGAGACGTCCACGACCTGCCCCTCCCCCGTCTGGCGGGCGTGGTTCAGCGCGGCGAGGATTCCCATCGCCGCCATCAGGCCACCGCCGCCGAGGTCGGCGATCTGGCCCGCCGCCTGGATCGGCGGTCCGCCCTTCTCGCCGGTCAGGCCGAGCAGCCCGTTGAGGCCGAGGTAGTTCTGGTCGTGCCCCGCGCGGTCGCGGTTCGGCCCGTCCTGGCCGTAGCCCGTGATCGGGCAGATCACCAGCGCCGGGTTTGCGCCGTGCAGCTGGTCGTATCCGACGCCGAGGCGGTCCAGGACGCCGGGGCGGAAGCTCTCGACCAGCACGTCGGCATCCTCGGCCAGCTTCAGCAGCGCCTGGGTCCCGCCCGGCTGCTTCAGGTCGAGCCGGACCGAGCGCTTGTTGCGGTTGAGCGAGAGGTAGAGCGCCGACCGGGTGCCGAGCGGCGTGTGTTTCTCCTCGCCGTAGTACGGAGGCGCCCAGCGCACGTAGTCGCCGGCGCCGGTGTCCTCGACCTTGATCACGTCCGCGCCGAGGTCGGCGAGCAGCAGGGTGCAGAAGCCGCCGGGCAGGAGCCGGGTCAGGTCGAGGATCTTGACGTCCGACAGCGGGCCGCCGGCCACGTCAGGCCTCCACCCGCTTCTTCAGGCCGAGCAGGTCGCGCGCCTCGTCCACCGTCGCCGCGCGGCGGCCGATGTCCTCGGCCATCTCGCGAGCCTTGGCGATCAGCTCGCCGTTCGACTTCGCCATCTCGCCGTTCGGCAGATACAGGTTGTCCTCGAGCCCGGCGCGGACGTTGCCGCCGAGGTTGAGCGAGGCGGCGAGCAGCTTCCACTGGTCGCGCGAGACGCCGATCACCTGCCAGTTGTTCGGCCCCTCGGGCCCATCGGGGATCTGCTCGGACATGAAGCCGACGTTCTTCGGGACCGGGCGGATGCCGCCGGTCACCCCCATCACGAGCGAGATCTGCAGCGGCGGCTTCAGCGTGCCCATGTCGAGGAAAGGGTCGAGGTTGGCGACGTGGCCGGCGTCGAAGCACTCGTGCTCGGGCTGGATCCCGAGCTCGATCATCTCCCCCATGAACTGCGCGATCAGGTCGAAGCTGTTCTCGAACACCGCCTTGAAGACGAAGTCCTTGCGCCGGCGGGAGTACTTCGCGTAGTTCATCGAACTCATGTTCAGCGCGGCGACGTCGGGCTTCAGCGCGCGCAGGTACTCGAGCCGCTTCTCCACCGGCACCCCGATGGCGCCGGTCGAGTAATTGATGATCACGTCGTCGACCTCCGCCTTGATCGCCTCGGTGATCGCGCGGAAGTCCTCGATCTCGTAGCTCGGCGTCCCGTCGGGGGTCCGGGCGTGGATGTGAATCTGGGACGCGCCCTCGTCGACCGCGCGGCGCGCCTCGGCCGCGTACTCCTCCGGCGTGTAGGGGATCGCCGGGCACTGATCGCGGTTGGCGATCGCGCCGGAGATCGAGCAGCTGATGATGACCGGGTCCTCGAAGCGGCTCATACGGGCATCACGCCGTGCTTCTTCCAGGGCCTCTCGACCCGCTTGTCCTTCGCCATCCGCAGCCCGCGGATGATCGTGGGGCGCGTCTCGCGCGGGTCGATGACGTCGTCGATCAGGTCGTTCTTGGCGGCGAGGTAGGGGTCGATCGTCTCCTTCACCTTCGCGACCATCTCTGCGCGAGTCTTCTCGGGATCGTCGGAGGCCTCGATCGCCGAGCGGCCGATGATGTTGACCGCGCCCTCGGGGCCCATCACCGAGATCTCGGCCGTGGGCCAGGCGACGATCAGGTCCGGCTCATAGGCCTTGCCGTTCATCACGTAGTAGCCGGCGCCGTAGGCCTTGCGGACGACGACGGTGATCTTCGGGACAGTCGCCCGGGAGACGGCGTAGAGCATCTTCGCCCCGTGGCGAATGATCCCGGCGTGCTCGACCTTCGAGCCGACCATGAACCCGGGCACGTCCTGGAGGAAGAGCAGAGGAATGCCGAAGGCGTCGCAGAGGTTGACGAAGCGCGCCGCCTTGTCGGCGGAGTCGTTCTCGAGGATGCCGCCGAGCTGCTTCGGCTGGCTGGCGACGATGCCGCACGGCTGCCCGCCGAAGCGGGCGAGGCAGGTGATGATCGTCTTCGCGAACTTGGGCTTGATATCGAGGATCTCGCCGTCGTCGACGATTTCACCGATCAGCTCGTACATGTCGTACGGGTGCCGCGCCGACTCCGGAACGATGTCGAGCAGCTTCTCCGACATGCGGTCATCGGGATCCTTCGTCTCGCGGATCGGCGGGCGCTCCTCGCAGTTGGCGGGGAAGTAGGAGAGGTAGCGCTTGATCACATCGATGCACTCCTCGTCATCCTTCACCTCGAGGTCGCCGACTCCCGACTTGCGGCAGTGGACCTTGGCACCGCCGAGCTCCTCCATCGAGATGTCCTCGCCGGTGACGGCCTTGGTCAGGTGGGGTCCGGCGAGCGCCATCGCACCCTGGCCGACGACCATCGGGACGAAATCGGCCAGGCCCGGGATGTAGGCGGTCCCGGCGGCGCAGGGGCCGAGCATGCCGGCGACCATCGGCACCACCCCGGACATCTGGACCTCCTCGCGGAAGAGGTGACCCGAGCCGGCGAAGAGCGAGCCCGCCGCCTCCTGGATCCGGGCACCGGCCGAGTCGAGCAGCCAGACCATCGGCATCCGCTTCTGTAGGGCCATTTCGCGGAGGCGGCCGACCTTGAGCTCGCCGGTCATCCCCATCGAGCCGGCCATCACGGTGAAGTCGTAGGCGGCGATCGCACAGGTCTTGCCCTCGATGTCGCCCCAGCCGGTGACCACACCGTCGGCGGGAGCCTCGACGCCGTCCATCGCGCGCTGGGCGAAGTGCGGGCCGGCGTGGATCCCCATCTCGACGAAGGTCCCCGGGTCGCAGAGCAGGTCGAGGCGCTCGCGGGCGGTCAGCTTGCCGCGCTCGTGCTGCTTGGCGATCTTCTCCTCGCCGCCTCCGAGCTTCGCCGCCTCGCGCCGGGCGTGGAGGTCGTCCACGAGCGGCTTCATGCCGGTCTCGTCTCCGCCCTCCACCTTGTCGGGCGCCTCGGGGGCATCCGCCGCCGCCTCCTCCGCTTCGCGTCCGGGGGCGGCGGGTTTGGGCGCCTTTGGCTTGGCAACCCTTTTCGTCTTATCGGCCATCTAGCGCCCCTTCCATTCGGGATCGCGCTTCTCGAAGAACGCCTTGACGCCCTCCTGGATGTCCTCGGTCGTGAAGGTGAGTGAGAGTTGGGAGCGCAGGAACTCGAGCGCGTCGTCGATCGCCATGTCCTGCTGGCGGTACATGGCGTCGTGGCCGAGGCGCATCAGCACCGGGCTCTTGGAGGCGAGCTTCCCGGCCCAGTCCCTGACCGCCTCGTCGAACTCATCCGCGGGGACCACCTTGTTCGCGAGCCCGTGGGTCACCGCGTCCTCCGCCGACATCTGCTCGCCGAGCAGGATCATCTCGTTGACCTTCTTCCGCGGGACGTTGCGGTAGATGATCGACATGATCATGTAGGGGAATGCGCCGACGTTGATCTCGGGAGTGCCGAAGCGGGCGCCCTCCTTCGCGATCACCAGGTCGCAGGAGAGTGCGAGGCCCATCCCCCCGGCGAGCACGTGGCCGTTGGCGGCGCAGAGCGAGGGCTTGCCGAGCCGCGGCATCAGCCGGAAGAACTCGATGAAGAGGTCGGAGGCGAAGTGCTTGTCGACCAGCGGCGCCTCGGCCGCGAACCCGCCCAGGTCGGCGCCGGCGCAGAAGACCTTGTCCCCCGCCCCCGTCAGTACGACCGCCCGGACGGCCTCGTCGTCCCGCGCGGTCTTCACCCCCTCGACGAGCTGGGTCAGCAGCGGCCCGTTGAGCGCGTTTCGCTGATCGGGCCGGTTGAGCGTCAGGGTGGCGACGCCGTCCTCGACCTCGTAGAGGAGCTCCTTCTCGGCCACCGGCGAAGCCTAGTGACTTGGGCGGCATGGGAAGTGTTACGTCTTACTCCCCGCCAGCCCGCCTGCACCGGGCTTTAGCCGTGAACGCGAATTTGGACATATGGTCGGGCATCGGGACTACGCTGTCCCTGATGGAGGCACGGTCGATGGAGCGCTCCGGCACGTCCACCAGCGCCCCTGCACGAACCCGTCGGCCAACCAGGGACGCCCCGGTCGCCCTTCCCCCCGGCCCGCGGGCGCCGGTCCTGCTCCAGACCATGCGGTACACGCGGGACCCGTTCGGATTCCTGGAGCGCTGCCAGGAGCGGTACTCGGAGGAGGGCGCGGTCACGATCGACATCCTCGGCTTCGGGCGGACCGTCTGGGTGACCGATCCCGAATTGGTCAAGGAGGTCTTCGCGCGCGACGACGAGATGCCGTTGAGCCCGGCGGGGAACCTCGTGAAACCGATCTTCGGAACCAAGTCGGTCACGGGACTCGACGGCGAACCCCATCTCGCCCGACGCAAGCTGCTGCTTCCGCGCTTCCACGGGCGGCTGATCGAGCACTTCGACGCCGGGTTCGTCGGGGCGACGGAGCGAGTGGTCGACTCGTGGCGCCCGGGCGAGAGCGTGGAGCTGCTGCCCGAGATGTTCAAGCTGACCATGGACTTCCTGTTCGAGGTGCTGATGGGGGTCCGGGACCGGGAGCGAACCGAAGCCCTGACCAAGGCGTCCGAAGGCCTGATGGCGATGATGTCCCTCTGCGCCGTCGGGGACTGGGTGCGGCGAGACGTCGGCCCGGTCTCTCCGTGGTTCCACTTCCTCCGGCGCCGGCGTGCGCTCGACGAGCTTCTGTACGACGAGATCGCGAGGCATCGCCGGGCGGTGGCCGACGGCACCGCGGAGGACGACGTGCTGACGATGCTGATCGAAGCCGAGGCGGAGGACGGCGGCCGGCTCTCCGACGAGGAGATCCGGGACGACCTGGTGACGCTGATCGTCGCCGGAAGCGAGACGACGGCGACCTCGCTCGCCTGGACCTTCGATCTCGTGCTTCACCGGCCCGGCAGCGTGGCCCGAATCGTGTCCGAGGCCGAGGTCGGGGCTTCGGCTTACACGGACGCGGTCATCAAGGAATCCCTGCGCCTACGGCCACCGGTGATCGCGGCGGGCCGGGTGACGGCCGGGACCGTCGAACTGGGTCCGTGGCGGCTCCCGCCGAATGTGCGCGTCTGGACGCCGATGAGCTTGATCCAGCGCGACCCCGACGTGTATGACCGGCCCAACGAGTTCGTCCCGGAGCGCTTCCTCGAGGGGAAGCCCCCGGCCTACATGTGGATCCCATTCGGGGGCGGAGTCCGCCGCTGCCTGGGTGCGCCGTTCGCGCTGCTCGAGATGAGGATCGTTCTCCAGACGATCCTTTCTCGCATGCGGCTCACCCCTCTTAGCCGGACGGTCGAAACCACCCGGGCCAACGGGGCCATAGTCGTTCCCAGCCGGGGCGTCAGGGTGCGATACGACGGCGAGCGCACGGGTTCCGAGAGCCCGGCCCATCCGATGGATGAACTCCTGGCCGAGGCAGCGAACGAGCCGGCCACCGAGGCGCCGGCCGAGCGCTCGAGCTGACCGCCGGTTCCGACTTGACATCCACTCCGAGGCGCCTCATAGGCTGATCAGGTGAAGGGGGAGAGCAGGTGAATGCCCTGGGGCACTACGCCTTCGCGCACCGGCGCGTGGTGCTCCTGATCGCCTTGGTCCTCACGGTCGCCGCGGCCGGATACGGCTCCGGCGTGTTCGACGAGGCGAAGCCGTTCGGCTTCACCGATCCGGAGTCGGAGAGCGACCAGGCATACGAGGAGATCGAGGACGCGACCGGGGAGCAGGCAGTCCCAGCGGTCCTGCTCCTCGTGGACCCGGACGCGCCGGTCGGCAGCATTCTCGGACGGGCCCAGGTGGACACGGCGGCGGAGACTCTCGCGGGGATCGACGGAGTTGCGCGGGTGAGCCAGCCGGCCGACGATCCCACGCTGATCTCGGACGACGGCGGCCTGGCCCTAGTCGAGGGATATGTCTCCGCCTCCGTCGATGACCTCACGGACGTCGGCGAGCGGGTCACCGACGAATTCGCCGACGAGGAGGCGGTTCAGATCGGCGGAGTGGCCGTCGCCTCCGTGCAGCTGAACGAGACGACCGAGGAGGACCTTCGCGAGATCGAGTTGTACGCGGCGCCCTTCCTGCTCCTCATCTCGCTGCTCGTCTTCCGCAGCCTCGTCGCAGCGATGCTTCCCCTCCTCGTCGGGGGCATCTCGATCGCGGCGACGCTTGCGGCGCTGCGCGCGCTGTCCGAGGTGATGACGGTTGACATCTTCGCCCTCAACGTCGTCACGACCCTCGGCTTCGGTCTCGCGATCGACTACAGCCTCTTCATGGTGTCCCGCTACCGGGAGGAGCTGGCCAAGTCCCGGCTGCCGGGCGAAGCGCTGCGTGGCACCGTCGCCCCGGTGGGTCGGATGGTCTGCTTCAGCGCGGTGACGGTGGCCGCGGCGGTCGCATCCCTCGCCGTGTTCCCACAGCCCTTCCTCTACTCCACGGGCATCGGCTGCGCGCTCGTCGCGATGATCTCGGCCGGGGTCGTCCTCACGGTCCTGCCCGCCATGCTCGCCCTCCTGGGTGAGCGGGTGAACGCCCTGTCGCTATCGAGGCGTAAGTGGGACGAGCGTTCGCAGAACTGGCAACGGGTTGCGCGCCTGGTGCTGGCGCACCCTGCAGTGATCACCGTCCTGATCGCGACCGTGATGATCCTCGCCGGCCTTCCTTTTCTCCGGGCTGAGCTGACACGTGCGGATTCCCGAGTGCTGCCGAAGGACGACAGTGCCAGGGTCGTGGACGAGACGATCCGCGAGCGCTACGGCGACAACCCGGCGGCGTCGCTGTTCATAGTCGGCCCCGCCCCGATGGCCGACGCCGCGGAGCTGCGCAAGGACATCCGCCGGCTGGCGGGAGTGACCGAGGTGAGCGACCCGATCCCGGTCGGCTCGGGCACCCACGTGGTCGAGATCAGGCTGAGCGTTGACCCCTATTCCGACGAGGCGACCGAGATCGCGAAATCGGTGAGAGATCTGGAGCTCGGGCCTGAGGCGAAGGTGACTGGCGCGGGGGCGGAACTGGTGGACCAACGCGAGAGCCTCCGGGACCATCTGCCCGTGGCTCTGGCGATCATCCTGGTGTCGACCGTGATCGCGCTCGTGCTGATGACCGGGTCGCTCGTGATCCCGCTGCTCACGCTGATCTGCAACGCGCTCACGATCAGCGTCGCCCTTGGGGTGCTCGTGCTCATCTTCCAGGACGCCCGCTTCGAGTCCCTGCTCGTCTATTCGGGGGTCGGCGCGTTGGACATCTCCGTCCCGATCCTCCTCTTCGCCGTCATCTTCGGGTTGTCGACCGACTACGGCGTGTTCCTGTTGAGCCGAATAGCCGAAGCCCGACGTCAGGGCGCGGGCGATGACACGGCCATCGCGGTGGGTCTGGAACGGACCGGGCGAAGCATCACGGCGGCGGCGGTGCTGTTCGCGGTCGCGATGGGGTCGTTCGTCTTCTCGGAGATGATCTTCATCAAGCAGGTCGCGATCGGAACCTCGCTCGCGGTCCTAATCGACGCGACGCTGGTGCGGGCCCTGCTGCTTCCGTCCTTGATGCGCCTCTGTGGCGCTAAAGCTTGGTGGGCTCCCGGGCGCCTGCAACGGTTTGCTGGCCTCCGAGCGTGACCTCCTCCGGCGCCTTGTCCAAAGCCCTCAAGAAAGCATCCACGACGCGCTCGTCGAACTGCTTGCCGGACCATTTCCGCAGCTCCGCCCGGGCGGCCGTCGGCCCGATCGCGCGGCGATACACACGGTCGGCCGTCATAGCCTCGTAGGCGTCCCCGACCCCGAGGATCGCGGCCTCGAGCGGAATCTCATCGGCCGTCAGCCCGTGCGGATATCCCTTGCCGTCGGGACGCTCATGATGGGCCAGGATCCACGAGCGGACGTCGTCCAACTCGCTGCTGGAAAGGATTCGGGCGCCCAGCTCGGGATGCCGGCGCATCTGGGCCCACTCCTCGTCGGTAAGCGGTCCGGGCTTGCAGAGAATGGCGTCGGACACGCCGATCTTGCCAATGTCGTGCAGGATCCCCGCGAGGCGAACGCGCTGCACCCTGTCGTCGTCCAGTCCGAGCTCCTGGCCCATCATCTCGCACAGGAGGCCCACGGTCTGGCTGTGCCGCGCGGTTCCCGAGTCTCGCTGGTCGAGCGCCTCGGCCAGGCTGAGCACGGTCGCGAGCTGAGCCTGATCCTCCACGTTGCGCCGCCCGGCGACCGCACCCACGGTGCTGGTCACCTCGGGGCTGTAGATGACCACGCGGTCGCGGCCGAGCGCCTTCGCCGCGTACAGAGCCTTGTCTGAGTAGGAGATCAGGGCCGCCGGGTCCGCGCCATGCGCGGGGAAGCTGGCGATGCCCGCGGACGCGGTCACCTGCCCGGTGGGGAGCTCCGCGCACCGGATCTTGCTGAGGAGCTGCTCGGCGATGAGGAACGCCTCGTGCTGATCGGTCTCGGGCATCAGCAGGGCGAACTCCTCTCCGCCCGAGCGGGCGAAGGTGTCGATCAGCCTTGCCTCCTTGTTGAGGACGTCGGCGATCTCCTTGATGACCTTGTCCCCGGTCCCGATGCCGAAGCGCTCGTTGATCGACTTGAACCGGTCCAGGTCGAGGACCAGCAGGCTCAGGTTCCGTCCTTCCGGACGGGCTCGCTCGAACTCGCGCTCCAGTGCCTGTTGCAGACCCACGCGATTCGGCAGCTCCGTGAGCGGATCGGTGCGGGACGCCTCGAGCAAGCGGGACATGAGTCGCTCGACCCGCTGCCTGAGGTAGGTGAGCAGGATGCCGGCGGTGGCCAGGGTGCCCGCCACGACGGAGAAGAAGCTGATGGAGGCGTTGGGGTCAGGCGGCGGGGTGGGTGTGATCATGATCGCGACCCCGTAGCAAGCGGCTGCAAAGGCGAGGTTCATCGCCGCTTCGAACTTCGAGACCGGGTAGTAGAAGACGTAGAAACCGATCCAGAGGTAGAAGATCGCGTAGCCGCTCGTCGGGTCCCCGCTGAAGTAGACGGCGCACGTCGTCATGACGGCCGCGCAGAGGTTTCCGATCCGCAGCCAGATCAGCGAGATCCTGTCCCGCCCCAGCAGGACCACGAGTCCGTAAACCAGCGCCGCCACCTGCACGCTCAGAAGTCCGACGACGTTGTAGTAGGCGGGGTGCGGAAGCAGAGTGGCGAGCGCCCCGTTGAGGGCGGCGCCCACCGCCAACATGCCCTGGACGTGGGCCAGGGGTCCCGCGGCGCTCCGACCCGAGATCAGATCCTGCCGCAGCGGATCGTCATGACCGCTGCGGCGCCGAGACGCGTTGGTCTCCGGCCTCGCGGCGGCCTCGTCGGTCCCTTGAGGGACAGGCTCCTGCGACTCGGGATCGCCCGTGCTGAGTAGCTGGTGCACCCATTACGGATTTGATCGGTTTGTGAGCGGTTCACGCTTTAGGCTGGACGAACGTTCGAGGTCACAAATCCCCTGCGTTTGGGCCGTTTTCGGCCTGACCTCCCCCAGCCGGAGGATGAGGTGCACGAGGCCTATGCTTGGGGAGCGCCTGGCTAGGCGGCGAGCGCTCGCCCAGCCACAACGGCTCTTGCACCGCGCGCCGGCGCGAACGTGAATCGGCGCCGAGCGACGTCCTCTGGGCGCTCGCCGTCGGGCGCCAAACTCACGTTTCTCAGGATCGTCCGCAGGACGACCTTGAGCTCGAGCTGCGCGAAGCTCGCGCCCAGGCACCGCCTGACTCCGCCCCCGAACGGGACCCAGATGGCGCCCTCCTGGCCGCCGGCGAGGAAGCGTTCCGGTCGGAACTCGTCGGGGTCCTCATACACGAGCGGATCACGGTGCAGGAGGTAGACGGAGACCATCAGAACCGTTCGAGCGGGAATGCGGTGTCCGCCCAAGACGACATCCTCGGCCAGCTTCCGCGCAACGACCGGGACCACCGGTCTCAGACGAAGCGATTCCTTGATGACGGCATCGACATAGGCATCGTCGTCCAGCCGGTCCATCAGCTCGTTCAAGACGCGGGGGGAACGCAGGAGCCGCTCGAACAACCAAGCGAGCGCGGTCGTCGTGGTCTCGTAGCCGGCCATGATCATGGTCAGGAGCTCGTCCCGAATCTCGCGTTCGGGCAACGGCTCCGCTTCGTCGTCGGTGGCCCAAGCGAGCAGGGAGAGAACGTCGCGGGCGACCGGATCCGGAGACGCCTGGCGCTCCCTGATCGCGGCGAAGAAGAGGACGTCCAGCTCGTCAAGCACCCGGCGCAGCCGCGCGTAGGGCGTGATTCCACCGAGCTCGCGGCGGAAGTACGGGAGGATCGTGAAGGGAGACGCGCACCGCCGCATCATTTCCGGGATCAGCTGTCGAAAGCGATCGAGGCGGTCGGGATCCTCCTCCCCAAGCGCCACCTGCATGATCGCCTCGAACGAGATCGCCTCCATCTCCTCCAGAAGCTCGAGCCGCTCCCCCTCTCTCCAGCTCCCCACGCGCTCCGACGCCAGCTCCTCGACCACCTGGGCGAACTCGACGCCGTGTGCTCCCCCGAATGCCGGAAGCAGGAGCCGGCGGTGGCGCATGTGCTTCTCCCCATCGAGGACCAGAAGTGAGTCGTGGCCGACGACCGGCCTCAGCAGGCCGTTCGCGTCGCCGGCTCGATAGACGGCCGGATCACCGCGGACGACCTGTCGGGCAAGGTTGGGGTCGGCCACGACCACCGTGTTGCGCCCCGGCCCGAGCCCGAGGGTGAAGACGGGGCCGTACCGCGCTCGGCAGCGTTCGATGAACGGGATGGGGCGAAAGAACCAGGCAAGTGTCTGAACGACACCGGGCGCTCCCGGGCCGGAGGGCAGGCCCTCCGTACCGGACGGTTGCGTCGCGTTGTTCACCCTTGGAGAATTCTCCCTCATGGGGCGACAACCCTGCCGTGCGTGCACACGCACGCTTGCAGTGGGAAGTAGGAAGTTCTACTATCCACTCGGTGGGTTCGCCCGCCGCGCCCCCGATCCCGCGAGCAAGGAGTTAGCCGTGGCCACTGCCACCGAGTCCGTCCTCAAGCCCGACTTCGGCGCCAAGCGCGACCACTTCATCTTCACCGACGAGCACGAGCAGCTGCGCGAGTCGATGAAGGCCTGGGTGCTGAAGGAGTGCACCCCGCACCGGTTCGAGTGGGAGGAGAACCTCTGGCCTGACGAGATCCTGAAGCGCGCGGCGGACCTGGGCTTCGTCGGCCTCTGCTACCCGGAGGAGTACGGCGGCCAGGGCGGCGACTACTACTACTCGCTGGTCCGCGCGGACGCGATGAGCTACTCGGGCTGCGGCGGGCTGAACATGGGCTTCGCGGTCCACACCGACATGGCGACTCCACCGATCCACCTGCTCGGCACCGAGGACCAGAAGAAGCGCTACCTCGAGCCGTCGATCAAGGGCGAGCTGATCAGCTCCCTCGGCATCACCGAGCCGGGCGCCGGCTCCGACGTCGCCGGGATCCGCACCACCGCCAAGCGCGACGGCGACGAGTGGGTGATCAACGGGTCGAAGACCTTCATCACCAACGGGCTGCGGGCGAACTACATCGTCCTCGTGGCGAAGACCGACCCCGACGCGGGGCACGACGGGATCACGCTGTTCATCGTCGACATCCGCGACAAGGACGGCAACGAGGTCGAGGGCTTCAGCGTCTCCCGGAAGCTGGAGAAGATGGGGATGCACGCCTCGGACACCGGCGAGCTCAGCTTCCAGGACGTTCGGGTCCCGGCCGAGAACCTGCTGGGCCAGGAGGGCAAGGGCTTCTACCACATCTCCTGGGAGCTCCAGGGAGAGCGCCTGGTCGCGGCGATCGGCTGCGTCTCGGGCGCCGAGCGCGTCTTCGAGCGCACCCTCGAGTACGCGAAGGAGCGCCAGGCCTTCGGCCGCCCGATCGGCAAGTTCCAGGCGATCCGCCACAAGTTCGCGGAGATGTCGGTGAAGATCGAGGCCGCGAAGCAGATGACCTACGCGACCGCCTGGCGGTTCAACAACGGCGAGTACCCGGTCCGCGAGATCACCCAGGCGAAGCTCTACGCGTCACGGATCATCGAGGAGGTCTGCGACGACGCGATCCAGATCCACGGCGGCTACGGCTACATGAAGGAGTACGAGGTCGAGCGCGCCTATCGCGACTCCCGCCTCAACCGGATCGGCGCCGGGACCGACGAGATCATGCTCGAGGTGCTCGGCCGCAGCTACGGGCTCTAGGGCGGAGAAGCAGCAGGCCTACTTGGCCTGCTGCTTGTAGAGCTCGACGTTCTCCTCGACCGTATCGGGGATCGGCCGGACCTCGATCGCGCCGCTCTTGATCGGCGCCTTCTCGGCCCACCCGACCGCCTCGTCGATGTCCTTGCACTCGAAGATCCAGAAGCCGGCGATCTGCTCCTTGGACTCCGTGAACGGGCCGTCCGTGACGACCGGCCTGCCCTCCTCGCCATAGCGCAGCGTCTTCGAAAGGCCGCTGGGCCCGAGGCCCTCACCCTGGACGAAGACGCCGGCCTTCTCGAGCTCGTCGTTGTAGGCGTTCATGTCGGCGACGATCTGCTCCATGACCTTCGGGTCGACGTCGTCCATCAACGACTCGTCGTCGCTCATGGCAATCAGGAACCTGCTCATCGGGAAACCTCCTTTGTTCGAGCGGCGCCGTTCGCCGCTTCACCCTAACGACGAGCCACGGATCGCCCTTTCGACGTTTATCGGGAGAGCTCTTCGATCCGGCCCTCGAGGAACAGCTTCTGGACCGGATTGGTGCTGAGCTCGAGCCCGCGGCGGTAGGCCTCGACGGCCTCGCGCGTCGCGCCCGATGCGGGCGAGGAGGTCGGCGCGGCTGACGTGGAACGGCGCGTAGCGGTCGAGGCCCTCGATCGCGTCGATCAGCTCGAGTCCCTCCTCCGGCCCCTGGTCCATCGCGACAGCGATCGCGCGGTTGAGCTCGATCACGGGCGAGGGCTGGATTCGCGTCAGCTGCCCGTAGAGGAGCCCGATCCGGCGCCAGTCCGTGTCCTCGGCCCGGTCGCCCCGCGCGTGCTCCGCGGCGATCCTGGCCTGGATCGAGTACGGACCGACCACGCCCGAGAGCGTGTCGACGAGCGCCAGTCCCTCCTCGATCTGGGCGCGGTCCCAGCGCGAGCGGTCCTGGTCCTCCAGCAGGACCATCTCGCCGCTCTCGTCCAGCCGGGCGTCCCGCCGGGAGTTCTGGAGCAGCATCAGCGCCAGCAGGCCCCTCGCCTCGGGGTCTCCCGGAAGGGTCTCGACCAGCACCCGGGCGAGGCGGATCGCCTCGTCGGCCAACTCGGTTCGGATCAGCGACTCGGACCCGGAGGCGAAGTACCCCTCGTTGAAGATCAGGTACAGGGTGGCGAGCACGGCGCTCAGTCGCTCCGGCAGCTGCTCGGCCGCCGGGACCTCGTAGGGGATCTTCGCGTCGCGGATCTTCGCCTTGGCCCGCACCAGCCGCTGCGCCATCGTCGCCTCCGAGCTGAGGAAGGCGCTCGCGATCTCCGCGGTGGTGAGGCCGCCGAGGGTGCGCAGGGTGAGAGCCACGCGAGCCTGAGGGCGCAGCGCCGGGTGGCAGCAGGTGAAGATCAGGCGGAGCCGGTCGTCGGGCACGTCCGGCCGCTCGGCGACCTCGATCTCCTCCTCGGCCGGCGCGAGCCGCTCGAGCCCCTCGAGCACCTCCTTCTTGACGCGGAGCGTCTGCTCGCGCCGCAGGCGGTCGATCGCCTTGTTCCGCGCCACGCGGGTGATCCAAGCGCCGGGGTTGTCGGGCATACCGTCGGTCGGCCAGCGCTCCAGCGCCACGACGAATGCCTCCTGGACGGCCTCCTCGGCTGCGTCGAAGTCGCCCAGCACCCGGATGAGGCTCGCGACCGCCCGTCCCGACTCGTGCCGGAACAGGCGGTCGACGACCTGGTCCGAAGCCTCCGTCAGGAGCGCGCCGCCTGGCGCTCTGCGGGCGAAGGCATCCCCGAGGCCTCGTAGTCCATCACCGGCCGAACCTCGACGAACCCGCCCCGGGACGGGATCCGCTTGGCCCAGTCGAGGGCTTCGTCGAGGTCCTTGCACTCGAGCAGGTAGAAGCCGCCGAGCTGCTCCTTCGACTCGGTGAAGGGCCCGTCGGTGACGGTCGGCTCGCCGCCGTCGCCGGGGAACTGCACGGTCGTGGCGGTGGCGCTCGGCTGCAGCCCCTCGCCGGCTATGAACGCCCCGCTGTCCACGGTCTCCTGGGTGAACTTGTCCCAGGCGGCCATCACGGCCTTCATCTCCTCCGGCGTGGCGTCGTCCATCCCGCCCTCCTCGCCGGCGATCACCAGCATGTACCTCATCAGACCCTCTCCTTCGCGTTCGCCGGGGACACGGTCGCGCTCTCGTGGCCGATTCCCGAGAGGTCCCGCACGGGCCGGACCTCCATCGCGGCGCCGGGCCGCAGCGGGACCTTGTTCGCCCACTCGAGGGCCTCGTCGCGATCCGCCACGTCAAGCAGGCAGAAGCCGCCGAGCTGCTCCTTCGACTCGGTGAACGGCCCGTCGGTCGTGGTCGGCTCCCCGTCCTCGCTGAGACGAATCGTGGTCGACTTCGAGCCGGGCTCGAGCGGCTCGCAGGCGATCAGCACGCCCGCGTCGACCGCCTCGCGCTCGAAGGCATTCCAGTGCTCCACCCCCTCCTTGAGCTGCTCGGGGCTCGCGTTCTCCATCTCCCCCTCTTCCCCGTAGAACGTCAATAGGTATTTCATGCAGCCCTCCTTATCCGGCGGCGCAGTTCGCCGCTTCACCCTAACGACGAACGGAAGCCCCCGAGATCGACACGCAGCGGATATAAGGCAGGAAGCCGCAGGCCTCGAATGAGCCACCTCGACCACATCCGCTCCTACTACGACGCGCTCAACTCGGGCGATGCCGACAGGGTCGCCGAGCACTTCACCGAGGACGCTGTCCACTACTACACGCGCCTCGGGCCACACGAGGGGGCCGAGCGGATCGGTCAGAACGCGGAGCTGGGCGTCGGGACGATCGACGGCCAGTGGTACTTCGAACACGGGATCGAGTCGGGCGACGAGGCCGTGATCGAGTGGACGATGACCTGGCGCGACCCGAAGTCGGGCGAGAAGCGCCTCGACCGCGGCACGGAGTGGTTCCAGATGCGGGACGGCAAGATCGCGGAGGTGCGCGCCTACCACCACGGCGGCAAGAAGAACCCGCAGGGCGACCTGGTCGGCTTCGACCACAAGGCCCGCGGCTACACGATGCTCGAGGACTGGAAGCCGCCGGACGGCGGCTCCGGCTGATCAGCCGAGCAGCTTCGCCTTCTCGGCGGCGAACTCCTCCTCGGTCAGCACGCCCGATGCCTTCAGCTCACCCAGCTCCTTGAGCTTCTGGATGTGGTCATCGCCGCCGCCCGCCTGCTGCGGGGGCTGCTGAGGCTCCGACACGTAGGTCCCGATGGGCTCACCCTGCTCGGACCAGCGTCTCGCCTGGCGCCGGGAGACGCGGTTGCTGACGGCCGTGGCCGTCCCGGCCCTCACCGCAGTTCGGGCCACGCCTCTGAGCAGCATTCCGTTAGGCATCGCTTCTCCTCTCCTAAGCTTTCTCGACCGCGTCGAGCGCGGCAAGCATGGCCTGGACAGGGATTCGCCCGTTGGCCACCAGCTGCCCGCCCCCACGCCGCACGCCCGCTGCGAAGGGACCGGCCCAGCTGTTCTCGTAAACCAGCAGTGCCGCCGTGGCGCCCGGTTCCAGGACCTCGCCCACGTCGTCGATGTCGTCATCCGCGAGGAGCCCGGACGAAGCCCCGTCCAGCACCTCGAGCTCCGGCGCCTTCTCGACGGCCTCGGCGAAGTCGAGGCGAGCGACCTTGCCGTCCTCGTCCTTCCTGACGAAGACGAGGTCGAGCACGCGGATGATCCCTCGGTCCACGAGGTCGACCAGCAGGGGCGCCGCCTCGCCGCTGGGCTCCTTGCCGGCCCACTCGATCACCACGTAGTCGATCGGGCCCATCTCGTCGTGCGCTTCCGTGCTCACTCTCACCATCCTAATCGCCTCCGCATGCCGGTACGGTGCCGCCACGGAGCACCCACGTGACCGTGATCAAGGACACCGGCGAGCGTTCCCTCCTGCCCCCGTTCACCGAGGAGCACGAGGAGCTGAGGGAGTCGGTTGGCCGCTTCGCCGGCAAGGAGATCGCTCCGCACGTCGACGAGTGGGAGGACGCGCGCGAGTTCCCGCGCGAGCTGTTCAAGCGCTGCGGCGAGCTCGGGTTCCTCGGCCTGAAGTACGAGGAGGAGTACGGCGGCCAGGGCGGCGACTACGTCCACGAGGCGGTCTGGATCGAGGAGCTCTCGCGCTCGGGCGCGAGCGGAGGCGTCTCTGCGGGGATCAACGCCCACGCCGAGATCGCGACGCCGCCGATCTGGAAGTTCGGGACCGACGAGCAGAAGCAGCGCTGGCTCGTTCCCGGCATCAGGGGGGAGCTGATCGGGGCGCTCGGGATCACCGAGCCCGGCGCCGGCTCCGACGTCGCGGGGATCCGCACCATGGCGCGCCGCGACAACGGCCGCTACATCGTCAACGGCTCCAAGACCTTCATCACCAACGGCGTCCGCGCCGACTTCCTGGTCTGCGCGGTGAAGACGACCGAGGCGGGCGGCCACCACGGCATCTCGTTCCTCGTGCTGGAGAAGGACATGCCCGGCTACGAGGTCGTCAGCAAGCTGGAGAAGATGGGCTGGCACTCCTCCGACACCGGCGAGCTCTCGTTCACCGACGTCGAGGTGCCGGCGGAGAACCTGCTGGGAGAGGAGAACGGCGGCTTCTACCTGATCATGGCCAACTTCCAGTGGGAGCGGCTGTCGATGTCGCTCGGCGCCGTCGGCGGCATGCAGCGCGTGTTCGAGACCACGCTCGAGTACGCGAAGGAGCGCCAGGCCTTCGGGCGGCCGATCGGCAAATTCCAGGCGATCCGCCACAAGTTCGCCGAGATGTCGGTGAAGATCGAGGCCTCGAAGGCCCTCACCTATGCCTCCCTCCGGAAGTTCGTCGCGGGCGAGGATGCCCTGCGCGAGGTCACCCAGGCGAAGCTCCTCACCCAGCGTTCCCTGGTCGAGATCTGCGACGAGGCGATCCAGATCCACGGCGGCTACGGCTACATGCGCGAGTACGGGGTCGAGCGCGCCTACCGCGACGCCCGCCTCGGCCCGATCGGCGGCGGCACCGACGAGGTGATGAAGGAGATCCTCGGCAAACAGCTTGGACTTTGACCCGAGCCGTGTTAGGTTCGTTTCGTCGGCGGGGTGAAAGCGAACTCGGGAGGCAAGGGTGGCTCTAAGACTGCGGCGGTTCCAGACGATTCTCGGTGCGACGTCGGCGCTCGCTCTCACGTTGCCGGCAGCCGCATCCGCGGCCGAATGCAGCATCGATACCGGGGCTATGGACCCCGGAAACGTGCCGGCACTCGTCGATGGTTCGGGTGCCGTGTTCGACGTCAGCCTGGAGGAGAAGGCCGCCCCGGCCGACGACGCCGAGCTTGACTTCGCAACTCTGAACCAGGGTGAGACGGTCGCGCCGGCGCCGCGCCTCACGGACGACTCCTGGGACGGCTGGGGTGCTCTGTTCGTGGGCCCGGGCGGGGACGCGAGTCTCGCCAACTCGTACTTCAACGCCAACGACGACTCCTGCGCGCGCGAGGACGGCAACCGCGAGCTCGTCTTCCCGGCACAGACGCTCGGCGGGCTGGTCGTGCAGCGCAAGCTCTACGTTCCCACCGCGGGACTGCCTGGGGGAAGGCTGGTGCAGCTGCTGTCCAACCGCACCGGCGCGCCCATCACCACCGCCGTCCAGATCGGTGACACCAAGAGCGACGCGGACTGGGGGGACCTGGGATCCGACGACAACACGGCGGTGCGCGCCAGCTCGAACGGCGATCTCACGTTGACCCCCGCCGATTTCTGGGCCGTCACCAGCGATCACGCCGGAATAGGTGCGACGAATGACGATCCGGTCTTGGCGCATGTGATCGACGGGCCGGGCGGGCCGCAGCGGATCGACGCCGCGGGGCTCTCCGGGATTGACGCGGACCCGGAGGACAACCTGTTTTGGCGCTGGGACAACGTCACGGTCCAGCCCGGTCAGACGCTCGTGCTGGTTTCCTTCGAGGTGCAGCAGGTCGTCGACGACGACGAGGTGGCGGAGGATGCTCAGGTCGCCAACACGGCGCGCAGCTACCAGAGCGCTCCCCCCTCGACGCTGTTCGCAGCCATGACGAAGAGCGAGCAGGCCGCTGTCGCCAACTGGGCAACGCCGGTCAAGTGCCTCGGCAAGCCGGTGACCATCGCCGGCACCGACGCGCGGGACATTCTCATCGGCACCAAGAAGCCCGACGTGTTCTGGGCCGGCGGCGGCAACGACAAGGTCAAGGGCAAGAAGGGCAACGACCGGATGTGCGGTGGTCCCGGCAAGGACAAGCTCCTCGGTGGGCCCGGGAAGAAGGACCGCGCCAAGGGCGGCGGCGGCAAGGACGTCGAGAAGCCGTAGCTCGTGAGACGCTGGGGGGCGCAGATGCCCCCCAGCGCCTCGGCCACATCGCGGTTCGGACGCGTCGCAATCGGGGTCGCCGCCGGCCTGGCGCTGGCGGACGCCTCGATCGTCACGCTCGGGCTTCCCTCGATCCTGGTCGAGCTGGACTCGACGGTCGAGGGCGTCGCGCTCGTCCTCGGCGTTTACACCGCCGTTCTCGCCGTCGCGCTCCCGCTTGCCGCCGCGCTCGCCCGCCGCATCGGCTCCGCCCGCCTCGCCACGGCCGGGATCGCGGTCTTCGGGCTCGCGTCGCTCGCCTGCGGGCTGATGGACTCGATCGAGGCGATCCTCGTCTTCCGCGGGGTCCAGGCGATCGGCGGCGCCGGTGTGCTGATCGGAGCCTTCGGGCTGCTGGACGGCGGGAACGCCGGGCCCGGGCCGCCGCGTCTGGTTCGCGGCCTCGATCTTCGGCGCGGCGGTCGGCCCGGCGCTCGGCGGCGCGCTGACCGAGGCGTTCGACTGGCGGGCGATCTTCCTGGCGCAGGTCCCGCTGACGATCCCGGCATTCGCGGTGGCGCTGCGCGAGGCGCTGGATCCGGCGGGGGCGGACGACGCCGCCGCGGCCGATCCTGCCTCTCGGCTGTCCCTGCGGCCGGCGATCGCTCTCGCGTTGCTGTCCGCTGCACTGACGGCGGTCATCTTCCTGGTGGTCCTGCTGCTCGTCGCCGGCTGGAGCATCGACCCCCTGGCAGCGGCGCTCGCGGTCAGCGTGCTCCCGGTCTCCGCGGTCGCCGCGTCCCGCATCCCGGGCGACTCCGAGACCCGGGCGGTCACCGGCTGCCTGCTGGTCGCCGGCGGGATCGGCTGCCTCGCGCTGCTGCCGGCCGCGTCGGCGTGGTGGACCGTCGTGCCGCAGGTGCTTGCCGGAGCGGGGATGGGCCTTGCGCTGCCGGCGCTCGCCGGGGAGCTCCTGCCGGAGGTGAGCCGCCGCGACGTGGCGCGGGTGCTGGCGATCCGCCACGCGGGGATCGCCCTGGCGCTCGCCGTGCTGGCGCCGATCGTCTCGGCCCAGCTCGACGACACCGTCAAGCAGGCGCGCGAGGAGGGGACCGCCGCGCTGCTCGACGCCGAGCTCCGCCCGCAGACGAAGATCGAGGTCGCCCCCGAGCTATTCGCACGAGATCGACAGGCAGGACCCGCGCGGCCAGCTCGAGCGCTCGTTCGCCGACGCGCGCGAAGAGCGTCGACGGCGACGAGCGCGAGGAGCTCGACAGCCTCGAGGGGCAGCTCGACGACATCGTCACCGGCGCCGTGCGCTCGGCCTTCCGGATCGCGTTCATCGTCACCGCCGCCTTCGCGCTCGCCGCCGCGCTGGTCCTGATCTGGGGTGCGCTGGCGCCCGGCGCCTGGATCCGCCGCGGGGCCGTGATGGGCAGCGCGATCCTCGCCCTTGGCGCCACAGCCGGCTACGCGGCCGCCTACAGCCAGTCCGAGCGCGAGCGCGTGAAGATCCAGGATCCATGTCACGCCGACCGCGATCTGCCCGACACGGGCGGGATCGGCGGGTTCCTCCAGGACCAGTCGCTCGCAGGCGCTGGACCGCGCCGCCTGCGAGTTCGGGTCCAGCCGCGAGGAGCTGCTGCTGGCGCTTTTCGACGACGAGCTGCGCGACGAGTTCGAGGAGGAGTACGGCGAGGACCTCGGTGACCTCGAAACCCAGATCGGCTGGGCATCGACTTCCTCCCGGACCTGGTCTTCTGAAGAGCGGCGGGGTCGCCACGAGGCGGTTTGGGTAAGAATCCCCGCCTCACCAGGACTTCTAAAAGGAGAACGACTTGGGACTGCTTGACGGAAAGAGCGCGATCATCACCGGCTCGGCGCGAGGGATCGGCCGGGCGACCGCGGAGCTGTTCGCCAGCGAGGGCGCGAAGGTGCTGATCAACGACCTCGACGCCGACGCCGCCGAGCAGGCCGCAGGCGAGATCGACGGCGAGACGGCCGTCTACGCCGGCGACCTGACCAAGGAGGGCGCCGCGGACGAGCTGGTCAAGGCCGCGATCGACGCCTTCGGCTCGGTCGACGCCGTCGTCAACAACGCCGGCTACACCTGGGACGGGGTCGTCCACAAGATGACCGACGAGCAGTTTCAGGCGATGCTCGACATCCACACGATCGTCCCGTTCCGGGTGATCCGGGCGCTCGCACCGAGCTGGCGGGATGCGGCGAAGAAGGAGGCCGGCGAGGGCAAGGAGGTCTTCCGCAAGATCGTCAACGTCAGCTCCGTCTCCGGGACGATGGGCAACGCCGGACAGGCCAACTACTCCTCGGCCAAGGCCGGCGTCACGGGCCTGACCAAGACGGTCGCCAAGGAGTGGGGCCAGTTCAAGATCAACTGCAACGCGGTCGCGTTCGGGTTCGTCGAGACGCGCCTGACCCAGGCGAAGGAGAAGGGCGAGAAGATGACGGCGGCGGGCGACTCCGGCGAGGAGGTCGAGCTCGGCATCCCCGAGCAGATGCGCGCGATGGCCTCGATGATGATCCCGCTCGGGCGCCCGGCGCAGCCGGAGGAGGCCGCGGGGCCTGTCCTGTTCCTCTGCTCGGACCTGTCGAACTACATCCACGGCCAGGTCATCAACGTCACCGGCGGCCAGTTCACCGGGATGACGACCTAACGACGATGGCCGTCAGGCTCCACGTCTGCGGGATGACCTGGGTGAAGGCCGGGTTCCACGGCTGCCACAAGGTCCGAACCGCGCTCGAGGAGAAGGGGATCGACTACGAGCTGGTCAAGCACCCGAGCGTCGGGCGTGGCCGCCGCAAAGAGCTGATGGAGCTGAGCGGCCAGGACGTGCTGCCGGTGCTGGAGCTCGAGGACGGCCGCGCCATCCGCGAGGAGTCGGACCACCTGGCGGCGAAGATCCGCGCGGGCGAGCTGCCCTAGTCCTTCTCGCGCCGCTCCTCGGCGAGCGGCTCGCCGCCCTCGTCCGCGCGCCAGCCGGGCGGCCAGGTGCCGAACCAGTTGTCCCGGGCGCCGTCGATCGTCAGCACGCAGCCGCTGAAGAAGTCCCCGGCGGGCGACGCGAGGAAGGCGGTCAACCAAGCCATCTCCTCCTCGGTGCCGAGCCGGCCGAGCGGGACGGTCTGGGCGACGTTGTCGACGACCGCCTTCGGGTACTTGGTCCGGAGCGTCTCGGTGTCGAACTGGCCGACCGCGATCGCGACGGCCCTGATCCCGAACCGCGCCCACTCGACGGAAAGCGTCCGCATCATGTTCTCGACCGCGGCGCGCGCCGCACCGGTGTGGACCATCCCGGGGAAGCCCTGATGGGGACTGACGGTGATGCTGATGACCTTGCCCTCCTTCTGGGGGATGAAGGCCTTGGTGGCGGCGGCGTGGGTCATCTGCCAGGTGCCCTGAACGTTCAGCTCGGTGACGGTGCGGAATCCCTTCGGCGTGATGCCCTCGGCTGGGCTCAGGAACTGGCCGCCCGCGTTGTTGACGAGGACGTCGAGCTGGCCGTGGCGCTCGAGGATCCCGTCGAAGAACCGGTCCACCGCCTCCTCGTCGCGGATGTCGAGAGCGTCGAACTCAGCCTTCCCGCCGCGGTCCTTGACCTCGGTGACCATCTCCTCCAACGGCTCGCTGCGCCGGCCGCAGCCGATCACCGTGGCTCCGAGCGCAGTCAGCTCCAGCGCCATCGCGCGGCCGAGCCCGGTGCCCGCGCCGGAGACGGCGCAGACCTTGCCGTCGAGCAGGCCGGGCGCGAAGATGCGTGAGGGAGCCTCCGCCATTGAGCGCCTGAGCATATGGCTAGTCTCAGCGCGTGAGGCTCCGTCAATGAGCATCCGCGCAGAGGCGATCCCCCTGGAGGGCCCGCTCCCCGGCGGGATCGCGGGCACCTCGGTCACGGTCGAGCCGATCGAAACCGGACGGGCCATCTTCAACACCCAGTTCTTCGAGCACGACGGCGGGATCGCAAACCGGATCCGGGCGCGGCTTGGCCCCCAGGACATGGACGTCCCGGTTCCGGTCTATCTGGTCAGGCACCCCGCCGCGGGGCACATCCTGATCGACACCGGCCTGCACCCGTCGATCGCCAACGACCCGAAGGACAACATGGGCCGCATCTTCGCCCGCTACTTCTCGGTCGAGCAGGGCAAGGACCTGATCTCCACATTGCGGGCCAAGGGCATCGGCCCCAGCGACATCCATGTCGTCCTCCTCACCCACCTTCACAACGACCACGCGTCGGGGATCTCGAACTTCTCCGACGCGACCTTCGTCCTCAGCAAGACGGAGTGGGAGCACGCGCAGAAGCCGAAGCTGATCGAGGGCTACCGCGCCGCCCACTACGACCACGCCTTCGACTACTGCACCGTCGACTTCGACGACAACTTCATCGAGTCGTACGGGCCGTTCGGCCGCACCTTCGACCTGTTCGGGGATGGATCGGTGCGGCTCGTCTACACCCCCGGCCATTCACCGGGCCATACCTCGGTGATCCTGCGTCTGCCGCGGCGTGACTTCGTGGTGGCCGCGGACGTCGCCTACACCTGGCGTCAGCTGACCGGCGGGCCGGAGCCCTACTACGTCAGCGACCGCCACAACTGGCGCCGTTCGCTGAAGGAGATGCAGGCCTACCGGCAGCAGTACCCGTACGCGGTCGTGTCCCCCGGCCACGACCAGGCCTTCTTCGAACAGCTCGACGAGAAGTACGCAGAGTGAGTTAGCGGGATTCCCCGGCGGGATCCGGCGAGCCGGCCGGCAGGCCCTCGCGCAGCCCGCGAAGCACGCCGCGGCGGCCCTTCTCCTCGATGCCCACGTAGAGGCCGCGGACCTTGTCGAAGACCCGATTGGCGGCCTCCTGCTGCTGGTCGCGGCTCGGCTCGGCGACCGCCGGGAACGAGACCGGCTCGCCGAACTGGATCGTCACCTTCGGGAAGATCAGGCGCTTCCAGCCGCGGACGGCGGCGGAGCCGTGGATCGCGCAGGGGACGACCGGAACGCCGGTCTCCAGCGCCAGCTTGCCGACGCCGCGCTTCGGCTCCCCGAGCTCTCCGGTCCGCGAGCGGCCGCCCTCGGCGTACATGAGGACGACGCCGCCGCGGTCCAGGACCGCGTGGGCGGTCTTGAAGGCCTCGACGTCGTTGTATCCGCGCCGCACGGGGAAGACGCCGCCGTACTTGAAGATGTGGTTCAGGATCGGGTTGCCGAAGAGCTGGGACTTGGCCATGAACTGGACCTTCCGGCGGAGGTAGACCGCGGCGAAGAAGTGGTCCATCTGGCTGAAGTGGTTCGGCGTGACGATCGCCGGCCCCTCGACCGGCACGTTCTCGGCGCCGATGGCGCGCGCCCGGTAGATCAGGATCGTCGGCAGGCTGAGGAGGATGCGGACGAGGGTGTAGGTCCAGCCGATGCCCTTGCGCGAGCGCGTGTGGAAGTGCGTGAAGTACTCGGCGGGACGCGGGTCCTTGTAGACCTGCGGCTTCAGATCCCCTTCTTTGACTTTCGGCACTCTCTCTCCAGGCAGCGTCGTTTGACAGACGGGCGCGACTACTGATTCCTACCCAGTCTTACGAAACGGGTTACGCCGCGGTTCACGCACGAATGACGCACTCAGTCCCGTGCCCAGCCCCGCGCCCGCTCCACCGCCTCGCGCCAGCGGCCGAGCAGCTCCTGGCGCTCCGAGTCGCCCATGCTGGGCTCGTAGGTGTCCTGGACCTCCCACATCTCCTCCACCTGCGCCTGGTCCCAGAGTCCCGTCCCGATGCCGGCGAGGTAGGCGGCGCCGAGGGCGGTCGTCTCGGAGATCCTCGGGACGATCACGGGGACCCCCAGGACGTCGGCCTGGAACTGCATCAGCCAGCGGTTCGCCACCGCGCCCCCGTCGGCCTTCAGGGACGGGATGCGCTCGTGTGAGGCGGCCTGCTGCGCCCGGACGGCGTCGGCGGTCTGGAAGGCGATCGCCTCGAGCGCGGCCCGGGCCAGGTGGGCGCGGCCGTTGCCCCGCGTGAGCCCGACGATCGTCCCCCGCGCGTAGGGATCCCAGTGAGGCGAGCCGAGGCCGGTCAGGGCGGGGACGAAGTAGACGTCGTCGTTGGACTCCAGCGACGCCGCGAGCTCCTCCGTCTCGGCCGCCTCCTTGATGATCCCGAGCCCGTCGCGGAGCCACTGGACGGCCGCGCCGGTGACGAACACGGCGGCCTCCAGCGCGTAGTTGGCGTCGGTCCCGGTGCTGGCGGCGATGGTCGTCAGCAGCCCCTCACCCGGCTCCGGCGCTTCCGTTCCCGTGTGGAGCAGGACGAAGCTGCCGGTGCCGTAGGTGTTCTTCGCCTCGCCGGGCGAGTGGCAGGCCTGGCCGAACAGCGCCGCCTGCTGGTCGCCGGCGATCCCCGCGACCGGAACCTCGCCGCCGAACTCGGAGGTCGTGCCGTACTCCTGGGAGGACGGCACCGGCTCGGGCAGCGTGTCGGGGTCGACCCCGAGGAGGCCGCAGAGCTCGTCGTCCCACCGAAGCTCCCGGATGTTGAAGAGCAGGGTCCGAGACGCGTTCGTGTAGTCGGTCAGATGCCGGCCCGTCAGCTTGAAGGCCAGCCACGAGTCGATCGTCCCGAAGACGGTTCCCTCGGGCAGGTCGCCGTTGCGGAGCAGCCACTCGATCTTGGTCCCCGAGAAGTAGGGGTCCAGGACCAGCCCCGTGCGAGCCCGGACGAGCTTCTCGTGCCCCGCCTCCCGCAGCTCGTCGCAGCGCGCGGCCGTGCGGCGGTCCTGCCAGACCAGGGCGCGGTGCACCGGCTCGCCGCTCTTCGGGTCCCAGGCGACGACGGTCTCGCGCTGGTTGGTGATCCCGATCCCCTTCAGGTCGCGCGCCCTTGACGCCGGCGGCGTCCAGCGCCTCCTGGCCGACCCGGCGGGTGACGTCCCAGATCTCGGCGGCGTCGTGCTCGACCCAGCCCGGCTTGGGGAAGTGCTGCTCGAACTCGCTGTAGGCGCGGCCGCGCTCCTGGCCGTCCTCGCCGAAGACGATGCAGGTCGAGCCCGTGGTGCCCTGGTCGATCGCGAGGATCACGCCGGGCAGGCTAACCGCGGTAACGCCGCGGTGACGCCGGCCGGACCGCGGCCCGGCCGGCGTCCGCGCGCAGCGTCAGGACGGAATGAACAGAGTCGTGATCGAGCGATCCTCGACCGCGATCGCGGATCCCGCGTTGTATGCCTGGAGCTTCACCGAATGCGTTCCGGCGGCAACCTGAACGCTGCCGACCGGCGCCAGCGCGTCGCTGTAGAAGTCGGCGCTGTTCTCGACGTAGCCCTCCTGCTCGACCCCCACCTGGTTGCCGTTCACCAGCAGGCGGCTCTCCACCGCGCTGTTGCCGGTGTTGCCGTCCTCGACGGTGAGGTTGGCGAAGACCAGCAGTGTTCCGGCGCTCGGCGTGGTCACGGAGTGCGACAGCACGTCGGTGAAGCTCCCCACGTTGAAGGGGGTCACCAGCGCCGTCGCCTTGGTCTCCGACGTCGTCACCTGCGAGCCGCGCAGGAAACGGCCATCGGCCTGCTGCTTGGTGTAGGCCAGAGCCTTGACTCTCTGGTCGGAGAGGCTCTTGACCTGCTTTTTCTCCTTCTTGTTCAGGACCGACGTCGTGGCGACCGTGGCGACCGCCGATCCGCTGACCGCCGCGACGAGCGCAACGATCGCAACGAGCATCGCCGGCGAAGGATGTCTCAGTCGACTGCGCATCTGAACCTCCTTGTTCTTGTCCCGGGCCGATAAAGGCCCGCCTGGCGCCGGAGACCTTACCCAGGGGCGGCGCTCAGCCCGGACCGGCGGGACGGCGGCGGGCTCGAACGGCCTTCCTGAAGTCGAGCCACTGGCGACCGCGGTGGAGGAAGCCGCCGACGGTCCGGCGAGTGGCGCGGTGCTCGAGCGGGAGCTCGATCTCCTTGACCCGGTGACCGGCCCGCACCGCGTCGATCGTCATCCCCGTCTCCATCCCGAACCCCGCCGCGAACGGCAGCAGGTCCCGCAGGACGTCCGCCCTCATCGCCCGCTGGCCCGAGATGGGTGCCTGGGCCTGGAATCCGGACAGCTCCTCGATCTTTCGCCGGGCGTAGCCGACCGCGATCCCGAAGCCCCCGCCCTCGCGGCGGGCGAAGGCGCCGACGGCCAGGTCGCAGTCCCCTCGCTCCACGGCCTCGACCAGGGCCACCAGCTCGGCGGCGGAGGCCCCGAGATCCGAGTCGCAGAGCAGGATCGTGGCGTCGGGATCGACGTCGTCGAGCGCGGCCTCGGCCGCCGCCGTGACGTTGCCGCCCTTGCCGTGCGAGCGCTGGCGGCGGATCACCCAGGCCCCGTGCTGCATGGCGATCTCGGGAGTCCCGTCGCTCGAGGCGTCGTCGGCGACGTAGAGCCGCGCCTCGGGGAGCGCCCCCTTGAGCGCGTCGAGGGTCGAGCCGATCCGGTCGGCCTCGTTGTGCGCAGCCGCGATCACCGCGCGCTTCGGAGGCATGCTGGGTCCAGGAGTGACCGGTTCCGGGGCCAAGGGCGTTTATTGTCCCGGCCCGTGGCGGACGTTGAAGCGCACATCACCGGGACCGTCTGGAAGATCGAGGTCAAGGTCGGCGACCAGGTCTCCGAGGGCGACACCGTCGCCATCCTGGAGTCGATGAAGATGGAGATGCCCGTCGAGGCCGAGGACGACGGCAAGGTCGCCGAGATCAAGTGCGAGGAAGGCCAGTCGGTCTCCGAGGGCGACGTCCTCGTCGTCCTCGAGTAGGCGCCCAGTGGCTGAGGAGCTGGCCGGCGGGAAGGTCAGGCTCGACGAGCCGGCCGAGGCCGTCGCGCGGCTGACGATCACCCGGCCCGAGGCCCGCAACGCCCTCGACCACGACGTGCTCGGCGCGATCGCCGAGACGATGCCCAAGCTCGACCGCGGGATCGAGGTCCGCTGCGTGATCCTGACCGGCGAGGGCAAGGCGTTCTCCGCCGGCTACGACATCGCCGGCATCCCGCCCGAGAGCTTCGAGCGGGACGCCGAGGCGCTCGTCGCCCATCCGTTCCACCAGGCGCTGGAGGCGGTGGCGGGGCACCCCTGGCCGGTGATCGCCGCCGTCAACGGCCACGCCCTCGGGGGCGGGCTCGAGCTGGCGCTGACGGCCGACCTGCGGATCTGCGCGCGCAGCGCCAAGCTCGGCATGCCGCCGGCCAAGCTCGGTCTGATCTACGGCCACACGGGGCTGCGGCGCTTCATCGACACGATCGGCGTCCCCAGGACCAAGGAGCTGTTCCTGACCGGCCGCAACCTCGAGGCCGAGCGCGCCGAAGAAATCGGCTTGGTGCATGAGGTGGTCGACGACGACGCCGTCGAGGCGACGGCGCTGGAGCTCGCGGCGGAGGTCGCGGGCAACGCACCCCTCTCCATGAGGGGAAACAAGCTCGCGATCGACACCCTGAACGCCAATCCCACCCTCACCGAGGACCAGGAACGGGAGCTGATCGAGCTGCGCGAGTCCTGCTTCCGCTCGAAGGACTTCCGCGAGGGGATCGACGCGTTCGCCCAGAAGCGCAAGCCCGAGTGGCGCGGGCAGTGACCCTGGTCAGACCCACCGGGTCCTCAGCTACATCCCTCAGTCCTGGCGAGAAGCTCTCGCTGAGCCCCCCGGTTTGCCACTTCCGTAGCCTGGGCACATGCCTGAGGACATGGAGGCGACAGCCGTAAAGCTGAGTGACGAGGTCGACCGCCGCATCGACGAGCTGATCGAGGCGGGTCGGGCCAAGGAGTGCGTCGAGGTCGGCGACGTCGACGCGGTCATCCAGGAGTTCGAACTCGACGACGACCAGGCCCGTGCCGTCCACGAGCGCTTCGAGGCGGCCGACCTGCCGCTGCGCGATGACTGCGGCCAGGAGAAGCAGCAGGAGGGCTACCGCAACGGCGAGCTCGCCGAGCAGACCACGGACGCGCTGCAGCTGTTCTTCAACGAGGTCCGCCGGCACCCGCTCCTCACCAAGGAGGAGGAGATCGAGCTCGCCCAGGCGATCGAGCGCGGCGACCTGAAGGCCAAGGAGCGGCTGATCAACTCGAACCTCCGGCTGGTCGTCTCCAACGCGCGCCGCTACATGCGCCAGGACCTGAACCTGCTGGACCTGATCCAGGAGGGGATCCTCGGCCTGATCCGCGCGACGGAGAAGTTCGACTACCGCAAGGGCTTCAAGTTCTCCACCTACGCGACCTTCTGGATCCGCCAGGCGATCCAGCGGGCGCTCGAGAACAAGGAGCGGACCATCCGCATCCCGAACCAGGTCGCCCAGCGCGAGCGCAAGGTGATGCGGACCGAGCGCGAGCTGGCCACCAAGCTGGGGCGCGACCCCACCACCGAGGAGATCGCGCAGGAGGCGGAGCTGACCCCCGAGCAGGTGGACGAGGTGCGGGAGCTGAGCAGGGTCGTGACCAGCCTCGACCGCCCGGTCGGCGAGGAGGACGGCGGCTCACTCGGCGAGTTCATCGCCGACGAGCGTGAGGGCCCCGCCGAGGAGCTCGCGATGAGCCTCGAGCAGAACGTCCTGCACGAAGCCGTCGACCGGCTTCCCGACCGCGAGCGCGAGGTGATCAAGCTCCGCTACGGAATCAACGGCGACGAGGCCACGCCGCTGCGCGAGACCGGGCGCAGGCTCGACATGAAGCTCGGCGAGGTCAAGGAGCTGGAGAGCCGGGCGCTGGAGCGCCTGGCGGGCGAGCGCGAGGTCGAGGCGCTCAAGGACGTCGCCTAGCGCTGAGTATGCCGGGCCGCGGACTCGCCAGGGCTTCGAGTTGTCGGCGTTTCGCGCGCGTCTACGCGGCAGCGCCGAGGGCGCGCCCACCGCGGCGACGACCAGCTTCACCACGACGCCCGGCTGAGACACCATCGAGGCCTGCGACGCCGGCACCTCCTCGATCGTCGACCCCGCTGCGCTCGGCCATGTAGCGGTGGGCCTCCGCAGGGATCGCGTTGTCCTCGGTACCGACCAGTTCCACGACGGGATCGACTTCAGGCCGAGTCCGGAGAGCTCCAGCGCCGCGCGCTGAACGGACGCTGGGTGGCGGCCATGACGCGGGCGGTGCTGCGGCGTCAACGGCGAAGGCCTCCGCGACGGCATCCTGGTCGAGATAGAGATCCGCGCCCTCGGACCCATCGGGGTCCGTGAACGGCACCGGCCTGATCGCTGGCCCAACGAGGCTGTCCGCGGCCTTGGTCTCCAGAAGCGCCTGGATGCCTCTCTCTGTCGAGAGCCCACCCGTTGCGATCCAGCGCCTTGACCTGCTCGTTTCGGTGGGCATTCGTGATGACCGCTCCAGCCTAGAGTGCCGACGACGTAGATCGGCTCGACGTCTTCAGCGATACTGCGCGTCGATTTGAGCTCTCGCGCAGCGCTACATCGATGAGCGCGGTAGCTCTGGTCCTCGAGGGTGCGGATGACGCCGTCGAAGCCGGTGGCGTCAGCCCAGGCACCGTGGACGAGGACGACCGTCGGATTTTCGGTGGAGTCGCCCATTGGTTTTCCTTCCTGTAGCGGGGGTATGCTGTACCGAGCGGTCACTATAACATAGTTCTGTACCGCTTGGTAAAGAAAGGAGAAGAAGCAGTGGCACGCCCGCGGACATTCGACAAAGACCAGGCCCTCGACAGGGCCATGGACCTCTTCTGGGACAAGGGCTATGACGCGACGTCCGTCGCGGACCTGACCGAGGCCATCGGAATTAACCGGCCTAGCCTGTACGCCGCCTTCGGCGACAAGGAGGCGCTCTTCATGGCGGCGCTCGATCGTAGCGCCCGGTGCGCGAACTATCCGGCCGCAGCCCTTGAAAAGGCGTCGGCCCGTGACGGCTTCGAGACGCTCCTATGGGGCGCTGGATAACTGCACCCGCCCCGGGACCCCGCGGGTGCCTGATGGTGAATAGCGCCCTGCTCGGCGGAGAAAGGACCGAAGCGATACGAGATCGACCTCGTCTCACGCCGGGAGGAAACGCTGAGCGAAGTCGAGGAGCGCTATAGGCGCGCGCAGACCGAAGGAGACCTCCCGTCCGATGCTGATCCGGCCCAGCTGGCCATCTACACCTTTGCCATGATCGACCGCATTGCCGTGCAGGCCGCGAGGTCCGCAAGTCGCGGGATCTGCTCCCGATCGTGGACGCCGCCCCTCGGACCTGGCCGCCAAATGAGGTTCCGCCTAGACCTCGGTCTCCTCGCGCAGCGCTCCCCCACCCTCGGCCGTCGACGGCCACCAGATCTTGTCGCCCAGCAGCTCCACCGCGGCCGGAACCATGATCGTTCGGACGATGAACGTGTCGAGCAGAATGCCCAGCGCGACCATCAGGCCGAGATCGAAGGTGAACGTGATAGGAAGGGTCATCAGCACCGAGAAGGTGCCGGCGAGGATGATTCCCGCGCTCGTGATGACCGGCCCCGTGGCCGCCAGGGCACGAAGCATCCCCTCCCGCGTCCCATGGGTTCTGGCCTCCTCGCGGACGCGTGCCATCAGGAAGATCGTGTAGTCGATCCCCAGCGCCACCAGGAAGATGAAGGCGAAGGTGGGGATGGACGCGTCCAGGCCGGCGTCGCCGACAACGTGGCGGATGATCACGACCGAGATCCCGAGGGTGGCCAGGAACGAGAGGATCACGCTGGCGATCAGCACCAGCGGGGCCACCAGCGACCGCAGCAGCACCGCGAGGATGATGGCGATCACGAGTAGGGCCAGCGGCACGATCAACTTCAGGTCGCTCTCGACCGCCTCGTCGAAGTCGTACTGGAGCGCGGCGCCGCCGCCCACCAGCGCGGTGACCCCGGGTCCGAGGTCGCTGACGCTGTCGCGGATGCCGGGAACGAGGCTCAGGGACGCCTTCGTGTACGGATCGCGGTCCAGCACGACCAGGATGGAGGCCGTGCTGCCATCCTTGGATCTCAGCTCAGTCGGAGTCGCGGTCTCCACGCCCTTAGCGGTCTCGAGATCGCCGATCGCCGCGTTGACCTCGGCGTCCGTCACCTGGCCCTCCTCCGAGACCACCAGGACGGTCGTCGGCCCCGTGAGTCCCGCGGTGAAGCTGTCCTCGATCAGCTCGAAGCCCTCGACCGACTCGACCGACTCCTTGAAGAAGCTCGTGCTCGAGTAATCGACCTTGTAGTCGCTGACCCCCACTGCGCACGCAGCGAAGATCGCGACCGTGACGACCAGGGCGGTGCCGGGCGCCTTGAGGACGCGGTCACCGACGCGCCGCCAGACACCGGTGCGAGTGGTGATGGCGTGGTCGGGGTCATAGGCGACGCCTGAGCGACTCGGCCAGAACCCTTTGCGACCGAAGGC